>NZ_LGHJ01000023.1 GCF_001306055.1 Bellilinea caldifistulae
TGGAGGTGAAGAGGTCAAATCAAGATACACAGCCCCTTTATTTTAGGGTGGATACCCCATCGGGTGCGGCTTTTCCACCCCTCAAACAGCCTGCTCGGCGTATTACGCTTGATTTTTCAACTCTCTCAATACCGGTAACTTTACGCCATTGCCCGTGAATTCCATCTTCAGTGACCCCAAAGAAGTAGCGATAGCCCTGAGGCGTGCGAAGTATAAGATCAAACCGGGTGATATTTCCTTGCTTATGCTTTCGTAATAAGCCATAATCCCCAAGCCATTTAATTCTGGTGGGTTCAAAGGACTTGACGGTTTCGGTATAGCGATCAATGGCGTAATGCCAGAGTTTACGGGCCGAAGCCCGGGTCACATTTTTGACCACATTGCCGTTGCGAAGGTCGCGCATGGTAAAGTATTGTTTCCCCTGCCGTTCTTCGGGGGGTAAAACCTCCACGCCGGTGCGGGGCTCCACACCTAAATCGTCACGGATTCCTTCGGACGGCTGAACGGAGTCGAATGGGTTGATCTCGCTGGGTGCAGGCAAAATAGCAATTTTATTGCGTAGCACCAGACTGACAATTTCATCTCTTACAGCTAAGCCGGTTTCGGCTTCATCGCGAATGTAGATTTTATTGTCATCCACAGCATAGGGGGGTTCTTCACCGCGCGGGATTAATATCCGAATAATCTTTTTCCCTTTATAGTCCAGGGCATCAATTGTGCAATGCAAAGGTGGACTGATCCGGTTATTGATTTCTTTTTCGAGGGTATGGATACTTTGTTCAACATCTTGAATTCCGGCAGGAGGTTTCTTAGAATCGGAACTGATCCCGATATAAAGTGTCCCGCCGTTGGTATTTGCAAAAGCACAAACATCCGCCAGAATGGCGTACAACTTGCCACCCCGAACGGTCATGCTTTCATGAAAATCCTGAATGATGTTCGGGCCTTCTTCCTGAGCGTTTTGAACAAAATCAAACCCGGCAGCTTCTTCTTTGTGTTGATGGGGGCGCGTGCGGGAGAAATCGTTGCTTTTGAAGAGTTCTAAGAGGGCTTCAAAAGTACATTCTGGTAAGAGGACATCGGTGGCTCTTTCGCCTACCCCAAAATTTTTCTTCCGGGTTGGGTCGGAAGTAAGACGGTGGGCGTCTGACCCCTGAATACAGTGCATCCGACGCGGATATTCCGGCTTTGTTCCATTGAAGAAAGCTGCAGTTGTGCGAGGTCCTTTTTGTTCCAGATCGGTTACTTCAAGTGCATGGAGATGGGGGTCTTGTGTAAACGCAATTTTGGTTTGTCCGCCAAAATTGAAGCCGCGCATGGCTACACCATTGCTGGAATTGGCGTGAGCCGCAATCACGAGGCCGCCATTTTCATTGACCACTCGATAAACGGTTAGAACATCCTCCGTTGCACCAACGGTTTGAGAGCCTTCGTCAATCTGATCAGGCGGGATGTTAAGACTCAGAAGGAGATGTTCCAGTTCTCGAATTGATTTTTCTGGAGGGAAGATACAAAGGATATGAAAACCGAATGTGGCTGTAAATTCAAAGCCCGGTAACACCTGTATTTTTGAATGTAAACGACGGTATTCCTCTAATCGTTGTTTTTCGGCAGGCAGAAGCCTCCCCAGTTTATCGAGAAATTCAAGGGAGTGAATCTCCTCCATCATTTTTCGGTAGCCAGCAACCGTATTATGATCGGTAATCGCGATCATATCCAACCCGCGGGCTTCTGCCTTTTGTAAGATGTCCAAGAAAGTTACTTCGGGTTGTTGATAATCGCTCGAAGCGGGGGTATGAATGTGAAGATCAATGGTATACCATTGCGAATTTGTGAGGGATTGTTTTTTGGCCAAACATTTTCTCCTGTTTGGGAATAAATTTAAGAATGCAATTTGAGTTTCTGAATCAAGTCTGTTGGCATGTAGGGCTTGAGTAAAAATTCATCCGCCCCAGCCATCAGACATTCTTGTTTTTTATCTTCGCCAGATGTCATAATCACTCGGAATTTTTTTTGTTCCGGTGCGCCATGACGGATTTGTCGCAATATGGTCAGGCCATCCGTGCTTTTGAGATTTACATCCATCAAAATGACGTCAGGATCGGAATTTTGGATTTGTGAGACCAGATCCACGGGATCATTGAGTTCCAAAACATTTACCTGAAAATTCTCAATTTCAAGTAATGTTTTCAGTAAAGAACGCATCGAGAGATCGTCTTCAATGATTAATACCTTCGTCATAAATCCGTCTTTCTACCCAATTTCAAACTTGGGCGGGCTGCTCAACTTTTTGTTCCAGAGCATGTTCTAAAACCTCATCAACTCTTTCGACGAGGATAAATTGGATGGCGTTGTGCACTTCTTCGGGTAAGTCCTCTAAATCGGCCTCATTGCCTTTGGGCAAGATGACAGTTTTCAAGCCAGCACGATGAGCAGCAAGTACTTTTTCTTTTATGCCCCCAACCGGTAAAACCTGCCCGCGAAGGGTAATTTCACCCGTCATGCCCACGTCTGATCGTACCAGCCTGCCAGTAAGCAATGACACGAGAGCAGTTGCCATCGTAACTCCGGCCGATGGGCCATCCTTGGGTTGAGCGCCGGCTGGAATATGAAGGTGAATGTCGGATTTTTCGAAGATATTTGGATCAATACCGAGTTGAGCGGCGCGGGAACGCACATAAGAGAGGGCTGCCTGTGCCGATTCCTGCATGACTTTACCTACCGAACCGGTCGTGATGAAACCTTTACTCCCCGGCATAATGGTGGCCTCAATAAATAATACATCACCACCGACCGGAGTCCATGCCAGACCAGTAGCCACACCGGGGATTTCGGTTCGGCGTTGAATTTCCTCAGTGCCCAGATACTTGGGTCTGCCTAAAAATTCCCGAATGGTGTTTTCATCAACGACCTGACGGGTGATTTTGCCCTCGGTGATTTTTGTGGCTACTTTACGACAGATTGATCCAATTTCCCGTTCGAGGTTACGTACACCAGCTTCCCGCGTGTAATGGCGGATGATGGTCGTCAATGCTTTGGGCGTGAACTCAATTTCATCTTGCCGGAGGCTATTTTCCTTCAATTGGCGAGGGATCAGGTATCGCTTTGCGATTTCGAATTTTTCGCTGTCGGTATAACCTGAGAGTTGGATGATCTCCATGCGGTCCAGCAAAGGACCGGGAATGGTTTCCATCTGGTTGGCGGTGGTGATGAACATCACCTGTGAGAGATCAAAGGCGACTTCAATATAGTTATCTCGAAATTCCTGATTCTGTTCGGGGTCTAATACTTCCAATAAGGCCGAAGCCGGATCGCCCCGAAAGTCAAAACTGAGTTTATCAATCTCGTCCAGCATAAAAACGGGATTGCGAGTTTCGACCCTGCGTAAAGCCTGAATGATTCTCCCGGGCATTGCCCCAATATAAGTGCGGCGGTGTCCGCGAATTTCCGCTTCGTCTCGAACGCCGCCCAATGAAATCCGAACGAATTTCCGTCCCATTGCACGGCTGATGGACTGCCCTAATGAGGTTTTGCCAACGCCGGGAGGTCCAATAAAACACAAGATCACCCCCTCACGTTGGCGGCGGATTACGTCCGGGGTAGTTTCCTGAGCAAATTCAGCCGCACGGTCCAGTCTTAATTTTCGTATAGCCAGGTACTCAAGGATTCTTTCCTTGATGTCCTCCAAACCATAGTGGTCTTGATCCAGGACTTCTCTGGCGTGGGCAATATCAAGATTGTCCGGTGTCGTTTTTGACCACGGCAACGAAACTAACCAATCCAAAAATGTGCGTATCACGCCATATTCTGCTGCAGCGGTCGGTAAACGGGAGAGGCGGTCGAGCTCGCGTTGGGCCAGTTTGCGGGCTTCTTCAGACATGCCGGATTCCTCGATCTTCTTGCGGAATTCTTCTACATCGGCAGCCTGTTCATCAGTTTCGCCCAATTCACGCTGGATGGCTTTTAATTGTTCTCGTAAAAAGTACTCACGCTGGACTTTGTCAATTTCGGAGCGCGCTTCTTTCTGAATTTTCTGACTTAACTCCAAAACTTCGCTTTCGCGTGTCAGTAGAGTTACCAGCTTATGAAGCTTATCGGTAATTGAATCCAGTTCAAGAATTTCCTGCGCATCTTCGATATCCATCCGCTGGAGATTGGCAATCGTATAAACGGTTTGGAGAGGATCGGTAATGGAAGTAACAGTTGCCACCAGCTCACGCGGCATGGAAGGAATCATTTCCGCAATATGCGCAAATTGATCGCGAACATTGCGAGCCAAGGCCTCCACTTCTAAGCCGGTTTCCTGTTTTTCGGGGATCACCTCGATGCGGGCTTTGAGATAGGGTTCTGTTGCCACAAATTCGATGATGCGAAAACGGAATAAACCCTGAACCAGTAATCGAATTGTGCCGTCCGGGGCTCTGAACATTCGGTGAATTAATCCAGCGGTGCCCACCTTGTAAAGATGTTCGGGGTCGGGGCTTTCAATTTCAGGGTGTTTTGATGCAACCAACCCCATAAAACGGTCGCCGGTAACCACATCATCCACCAGACGAATGGAGCGTGGTTGTCCAATCGTCAAAGGAACCCCGGTTTGGGGGTAAACCACCAATCCTCTTAATGGGAGGATTGGCAAAATTTCTGGTAATTTGACGATTTCTTCGGGTTGATTACTTTCGGGTTGTGTAGCGATCGGTTCTTCAATGAAAATTTCTTCTTCCCCTTCGTCCGAACTAAGAAAGACCTCTTCGTAGCCTTCCTCTTCGGCGTCAAATTGAAAATAAAATTGATTAAAGTCAATGTTCCATCTTGATGCTGGCATACCGCTCGCTTATTCCTTGATGATGTGAATTTGTTTAGGGCGGGCTTTGGGAATTTCTATTCGTAATAATCCCTGATCGTAGATGGCTTCGATTTGCGAATCATCCACGGGAATGTTGATATGTAATTCCACATTGAATTCACCGTAGGGTATTTCCATCTGGTGAATGGCACGAGGTGACTGGTAATTGAAACGACGAATGCCTTGAACAACCAGAGTGCCCTGATGGAGCAGGATGGTCAAATCTTCTTCTTTGATCCCGGCAATTTCCATAAGGACGATGATTTTATCTTCAGTTTCGTAAATATCAGTGGCGGGTTGCCACTGGTGGGGATGATTATTATTCCAGTTTTTTAGATGTTTCCCCAAGGCGGGTGTGGCTTCTTCCAAACCTGTAAAACTGGCATGAGACTTTCTGGACTTGAAATAGATGGTCACCATCGTACCTCCACTAAAATAAAACAATGACTACAATGCCTGCTTTGCGGCTTGTATAACAGCATCGTAATCCGGTTCTGCCCCGATGGTTGGCATGTAAGCGGCATAGGTGATCCGATTATTGCGGTCAACGACAAAAACAGCCCTTCTGAGTATCCTCAGCTCTTTGAGTAAAACACCATATTTTTTACCAAAGTCAACATCCATGTGATCGGACAGGACCATAACCTGATCAATACCAGCGGCACCGCACCACCGTTTTTGAGTATATGGAAGGTCTGTACTGATTACCAGGATGGCAATATCCTTACTAAGATTGGCTGCATCCTCATTAAATCGTCTGGTTTCGCGATCACATACTGCAGTTTCCAAAGATGGAACAGAAGCAATAATTCGTACCTTCCCGGCCGTTGTGCTCAATCCGGACACGGTGGACCAATCTTGTGCCTGAACGGTAAATTCCGGTGCCAAATCACCTGCTTTCAGGTCAGAACCAACGACTGTAACGTCTTTCCCTGCAAATGTGATTACACCGTTTCTTTCAAGGTAAGTCATACGCCAACTCCTTTGGTAAATTGAGCGCCCCTGGTGAGACTCGAACTCACAACCAACGGATTAGAAGTCCGGTGCTCTGTCCATTGAGCTACAGGGGCAGTTCATGGATCAGGAACGATGGGCGAGCACCCATAAATTATCATGATGTAAATTGATCAAATTCAATTATAGCACAGCCAGCATGAACCTTTATCAGGTTGTATCTAATTCAATCACTTATCCCCTTTGAAAAGGACGAATTCCTTGATAGACCGTTGTACCGGAGAATGTTTGTAAGATCTTATCGGCTGGCCTACCGATGATTTCTGCGAGTTCAACGGGAGTCAGCGGGGTATTTCCGTTGGAGAGGAAAACCCGAAAAACTGCATTGACCAGCGAGGTGTTTTGAGATAAAAATCCGGGTAATTTTGCACAATGTACCATCAAGGTATGCTGGAGACCATCCACCCGAGTGACTTCAGCGGTTTGAGGGTTGACCCAATCAATCCAGGTCTCCTGACCCAGGCTTTCGAAAAAACTCTGGTGTTCAGGGCATAAAAAACTCAGCAAGAAAACCCGCCAATTTTGGTCATGGCTTTTCCACCATTCAAAATCTATGTGAAAAGGGGTTTGCAGGGTTGGTTTAATGAGACTGAAGCGGCTGGAAATGCTCATTTTTTCAGACCTCTAAGTCTTGGTCGCTTAGTCGGTAGTACAAATCACCGAGATGAAGAACATTAGGTTGATTAGCCAGGATGGAGACCAATACACCGGGCGGGCAGCGCCGTACCAGATTAACGGCCGCGTAAAGTTCCTGCGCATGCACATGTCCCTGAGGGGATAATTTAACCATTTCTCGCATCATGCTGAGGATGGTTTTTTCGAGTGATGTTTTATAGCGAGTGCCGGTTTCCCATACTTGATCGAGGGCTGCCACGTCGGGAATGGCAATTGCCATTCGCTCGTCATATTCATTCCCAATCTGTTGTTTGAGCATGGTCAACACCACACCGCCATCGGTGCCTACAAGAACGGTTCGCAACCATTCTTTGGTTGATTTTTTCTTGAGTGCTTTAATGATCACTTTGCCCGGTTCTTTACCTTGCTTAACCACGAATAAAGAACCCGGAATTAATTCTTTTTCTTCAATCCATTCCCTTAAGCCAAAAACATAGCGGCCTGGTCGCACTACCCAGCCAGGAAATTCTTTGCCAGTCTCTTCATCCACAAAGAGGAAGCGCACCCGTGGGGCTTCATACGCTGTTGGGAAAAGGCGGGCAATGCTTCTGGAGAGAGGAATTGTACCAGCCCGCCAATGTGGAAAAATTAAACTGACCTCAATTTCTTCGGCTTTCTTTGGTAAATCCCCTTCTGGTTCGAGTTCATCGAATACCAGTCGATTCAGGGCTTCGATTTCCGACCTGGCTACACTGGTGTCTACTGAGACGGGTTGGTAGCGGAGATAGAGGGGGGTGTTTTGCACTCCCTCCGGTTCCAGCCGTCGCAAAAACCAAAGGGTCTTGCCAGCAGGACCGACCTCGTCAAAGCGGTTATCCTCCTGCAATGCCAGATTCATCGAGAATTCGGTCAGTTTGCGATTGACATCGGTAGGCAGTTCGATTTGATCTAAAATCACCTCAGTAGGCAGCGGACCGCCGCCAGACATCTCCAACAATGCTTCGGCCAGGTTGAGATGCCCAACGCTGACATCTACCAAAAGAGAACGCGGAAACCACGCTCCAGCAATTTGAACGAGATCCGCAACGGTTTCAAAAGTTTGGGTAAGTAAATCGGCAATCTGATCGCTGTATTTTTCTAAGATCAAATCGGGATTGAGCGCCGGTTCGTTAATTTCGCTTTGGATGGACTGATTTAGAATATGATCTGGTAATGAGGCGGCAAACTCTCTAATACTACCATCTTCCATCTCAACTTTAATGACTTCAAAAGCAGGCAAATCTGGGTTGAATCCAGGTCGTACCGAGAGTACCTTCCCCTTTACCCAATTTAAGGCGGGAAATTGAAGGTGTTCGCCCGGTTGGTAGGTTTTTTGGGGTTGATAAATTTCACCCCGTGCAGATTGGAGCTCCAACAGGCGCTCTGTCTCGCGGCGAATGCGTTCTCGAATTAAAACTTCTGCTAATTCTTTTGCCGTGAGTGGTGTTTCAATTTCCAGAAGATGGTTGTAAAGAAATTCGAGATCTTCTTCTTGAATTTCAAACTTTTCCCAATACTTTTCTTGCAGGTTTTCGATCTGAACTGGCATGTTCCTGTTGCTCGATGGATTAAAATATGCGCTTCATTACAGTGTTATTATACCCTGATAATGATAAATGTTGACAATTTTATGGGTACACCTTTTCCAGCCAATCCAGCGGTTCTACCTGAACGCCGTTTGCCCATACTTCCCAGTGAAGATGGGGGCCGGTAGCCCGTCCTGTTCCTCCAATTTCGCCGATGATCTGGCCGGTTTCAACAAAATCGCCGACATTCACCTTGGGGGCGCTCTGATGCCAGAAACCGCTATAAACCCCCCAACCATGATCAATAATCGTCGAAATTCCTCGTACAGTCAATTCACCGACGTAAACAACCACGCCGGGTGCCGGTGAGTAAATATTTAAATTATTGGCGCAGACGCCATAATCCACACCGGTGTGAAAGTAGATGTAGCCACTGTTATTGTAAGAGCGGCGGCTGCCAAACCACGAACGAATACACGGTTCATCTACCGGCACCCGGAATTTTTCCGTCCAGTAGCGTTGTGGGGTGGCTGTTTTGGTCACAGTTCGGATCAGTTCATCTTCGGGTTGAGTGATGGCCGGATCCAAAGTGGAAGGATCGACCGTGAGAGGGACATCTTGCGGATAATATCCCGGTTCCAGTAAAATGGGTTGTTCTATCTCAAAACTCATTTGCGCATCGTCCTGGGCTTTGAGGGTTAACAGGGCCAGGCCAGGTTGTGCCATGGCGTGTATTCCTTGAATAGCCACATATTGATTTTCTTGTTCCTTGAAAAATGATAATGGAACATTATTCAACGAGCCAGAAAGATTGAGGGGCTTTGAGGTGTAAACTCTCACCACATGGGTTTTGCCCTGTCGCAGAGGTAGAGGTGTGATTTCGATGTTTTTTAACCAGGGCGAGCCAAATAATCCACTCTCATCTCCTGAAATGTCGCTGAAAATCAATTCCTGGCTAAGAAAGCGGGCAGTACTTTCTTTTTGATTGTAGATGACCAGTTTCCATGGGTTGGACAAAAATTGGGCTGCGGTTTCAAGAGCAGATTCTCCCTCGCCAAGCGCTTTCAAGGGTTTGATCCTTGCGGATGGATTTTTTTCAGGCAAGATCAGCGTTGACCCTACGTAAATTTGGGCGGGGCTGGTTAATTGATTCAATCGAATGATGGTGTCTTCATCTACTTCATATTGGCGGCTGATGGTTCGCAGATTGGCTCCCAGCGGGGCAATGCTGAGGGTTAATGTGCCGGAAACGCCTTCGAATCCGGGAATTTTCAGGGATGTGCCTACTGGAAGCAAATCGGGGTTGGAAATCTGATTGACAGCAATCAAATCTTGAGGAGAAATTCCAAACCGCAATGCAATAGAATTGATCGTGTCGCCAGCCTGAACGATGTAAACCGGCAAATCATTTGAAGACTGGGCGGCAACCTTCATAAAGGGTGTGAATACAACAGCAAGGATAACAATAATACGAATTAATTGAAGAGTTTTAACCATGAAGTAATTTTACCCGATCACCGGCTTTGAAGTCGAGAAGGCGGTTGGGGTGGGTTTCCAAAACATAACGGGCTGGCTGAACCGGGGCATGATAAGCAGCCCAGGGACGGGCTAACCGGGTATCCACAACTTCTAAATTCGAATTAATCCAGATGGCTGCGATGGGAAAGCGCATGAAAAACATGTGGATGGCTGTGGTGACAACCCCATCTGAATTTTCGTCAATCAGGATGCCTTCATGTTCCCCTACAGACTTTTGAAACATCAAACCGCGCAACTTTGCCCAAAAAGAATCACAAAGACGGGCTTTTATGGGAGGTGTTTCTGTGCGATTCAAGTTTTGAACGATAACCCAGCGGGCCATTGAAGTGATTTATCGGTCCTTGCTTTCGGCCTTTGAAAGTACTTTTTCGATGCTTTCCAGTAATTCCTGAGGTCGAAATGGCTTGCTGATGTAATCATCTACGTGTGCGATGTGCAAACCAAGTACTCGGTCAATCGCCTGTGCTTTGGCAGTAATGACAATGACGGGGATGTTTTTGGTTTTTTCATCGGACTTGAGATTTTGGTAAACCTCCCAGCCATCCATATCCGGCATCATTAAGTCCAGCAAAATCAAATTGGGCGGTTCCTGCCTAACCATTTCCAGGCCAATCTTCCCCCCTTGCGCCCCTTGCACAGTGTAGCCGCGCCGGCTTAAAATCATTGATACCAGGTCAATCATTTCCTGATCGTCTTCGATATAAATGACCGTGCGGTTGAGACTTGAATTCATATTATTGCTGAAGGATTTCCCTGATCATTCATCGTGAGCGAATTTATTATTCCGCCCTATATTTAGTTTACCACAGCCATGGAAGAATTCCAAATTAAAAAGATTAGAAATTGTACAAAACTTCATACTTCAAGAATTTTCAATCCTTTTACGTTCGGTCATCATTTTGCTTGCCATAGAAGGGATAATTCGCTATACTTTCGCGTGGAGGCAATTATGAGCAAACAACGCATCGTACTGGTTGATGATCACGAAGTTGTGCGCCTTGGGTTGAAAGCCTTACTGGAACATCATCCCCAATTTGAAGTAGTGGGGGAAGCGGGAACAGCAAAAGAAGCCTTAGAGAAAGTGGCTCAACTTCGACCGGATGTTGTGCTGCTGGATATTCGTTTGCCGGGGGCATCGGGAATTGAAGCCTGTGAAGAAATTACCCAAAAGTATCCCGATACCAAAGTGATTATGCTGACCTCCTACGCTGAGGATGAAATGCTCTTTTCTGCAATTCGAGCGGGTGCCTCCGGTTATGTTTTGAAGCAAATTGGTGGTGAGGATTTGATCCGGGCAATTGAAGCCGTTGGTCGTGGTGAAGCACTACTGGATCCGGCTGTGACTCAGCGGGTTTTTCAAGAAGTGCGGCGGGCGGTAAAAGAAGAGGAAGCCTCTGCCTTTGCCAACCTGAGCCAGCAGGAAAAGCATGTTCTACTGCTGGTTTCGGAGGGGAAGACCAATCGAGAAATTGCAAAGGTGCTGTTTTTAGGAGAAGGCACCGTGAGAAACTACGTTAGCAGCATCCTCTCAAAGTTGGGTGTCAGCAATCGAGCAGAGGCGGCTGCCTACGCGGTTGAACACAACTTAAAAGAATATCTATAATTCCTCCCAGACCTGTTTCATATACAGGGCGTCTTCTTCCAAAACAGGACTTTCGCATAGAATTCTGCCCGAGCAGTTCATTTCCTTAAGGGCCAGAAATAACTCTCTCAAGGCAAAATCGGATTCACGCAGAGGAAGGTGATTTTTTTCTCCTTTAGCGCCGTATTCAATTCCTGAAAGGTGAATATGCAGTTTTTGGAGGGATTCGGCTCCTAAAGCGTTTTGGTAATCTTTGAGTACCTGCAGCCACTCTTGACGACTATTCATCGAGCCGTCACCGGCACGTGCGTGAAGGTGAGCAAAATCCAGGCAAGGCTGTACGTGTTCCACCTGTTGGCTCATTATTAATGTGTCTTCTAAGGAACCCAACATAGCGGATTTGCCCATCGTTTCTGGGCGTAAAATTACATGGATATTATTGGCTTCAAGTTCACTCACACAACCCGCAAGGCGTTGAATTGCCTTCTCTCTGACTTCATGGGGCGGGTGATTAAAATAAGAACCGGGGTGAAACACGATATCCGTTGCGCCGGCTAAAAAGCCGTAATAAGCTGCATCCATTAATCGTTGACGAGATTTTGGCCATTCCTCATCATCTGCGTTCAAGTTGATGAAGTAGGGGGCGTGAACGCTGATGGCGACGTCCAATTGGGCAGCGGTTGCCTGAATCTGCCGGCAAGTATCCTCTGAAACCCTGACGGATTGAACCCACCCCAATTCAAGAGCAGATAGACCCAGGGTGTGGATCTGCTGAACAGCTCCAACACTCCCCCCTGGCTTTTTGGGGGTTGAAACGGGTGAACCAACTGTACCGAAGCGAAATTGTGACATTTTTTCTCCTGCTGTGGCTCATGGATTCAGGTTGAATTTAAAGAATAAGTAGAGGAGGTGGGGTGTAAAAATAGCAATACCCAACAGCACCGCAATAAAGGATGCAAATAAAACCGCCGCGGCAGCGGTATCTTTGGCTATTTTGGCAAGTGGGTGATACTGTTGGGTTACCAGATCAACCAGAGCTTCGAGTGCGGTATTGATGATCTCGGTTATCCATACCAATCCAATTGCGATAACGATAATTGCCCATTCTAAATTGCTCAATCTCAGGAGAAGACCAAAGATGACCACAAGGATGGTCATCGCCAGATGAATGCGGGCGTTGTACTGAGTCTGCAGCACAAATTTCAGACCCTGAAAGGCGTGTTTGAAGGCTGGTCGCCGTCCGACGAAAAATCGCAGCATGGTCATTCGGGAAGTTGATTGATGTGAATTCCCAGATTGGTGAGAATCTCGGCTTGTTTTTCCCACATGAGCGCTTTTCGCTCCTCAACGTCATGGTCGTAACCCAGAAGATGTAAGAGACCATGTACAACCAGAAGGCTGATTTCATTTTCCAAGGGATGACCGGCTGTCTTTGCTTGCTCCCTTGCCCGAGGAACGGAAATAACAACATCCCCGATATAAGTCGTCTGCTCATCCGGGTCAAATTCGTCCGCAGGGAAGGAAAGGACATCTGTGGGGGCATCAATTCCCAGATGCTGAGAATTGAGTTCGCGGAGGGTCTCATCATCTGTTAAAACAATGGTGGTTTCCACCTCATTTTCGGCCTGCGATTGGGCTAAAACTGCCCGGCCGACTTGTGAGACTAAATCTTCTGAAATTTCGTTTTCAAATAGAGGTTCGATTTGAATATTAATGATCATCGTTGCTTTTTAGGGGCTCAGTAGGTTGGTTAATGGAGGACTCGACCGATGCTGTTTCTTTTTCGGCAGTACCAGCCTGTTGAGGAGTTTTAATTTCTGGATACTTAATGCGTGGATGATAAGTGTTTCGCAAGGTGTTCACGAATGACTCGGTAATCAGACTGAGATCACGCAGGGTCAGATTGGTGTTATCCAGTTGTCCTTCCTTCTGACAATATTCAATCACACTTCGGATGATTTTCCGAAGTTCTTCGTCGTCTTTGGGTAATTCAGCCCGGGCACGGGCTTCGACACCATCGGCCAGCATTAAGATTGCAGTTTCTTTCGATTGAGGCGGGGGACCGGGGTAACGGAATTTAGCAATATCCACCCTGGATGGATCTCCGCCGGCGGCTTTAAGTGCCTGAGAGTACTGATAACGGGTGATCAATGTTCCGTGATGCTCGAGGATAAAATCTTGAATCCGGCGAGGAAGACGGTATTTTTGAGCCAGCGCAACGCCATCGGTAATGTGCCGAATGATGATTTGAGCGGCTTCTTCGGGGTCCAAATCATCATGGGAGTCAATCTTGTTTCCGATTTGATTTTCAATAAAAAACGAAGGGTTTAATGATTTACCAATGTCATGATATATTGCGCCGGCGCGGGTCAGTAGTGCATCAGCGCCGATGGCTTCGGCAGCCTGCTCTGCTAAATTGGAAACCTGAAGAGAATGCTGATAGGAGCCCGGCATCGTTCGTAAAATATGCTGCAATAAGGGATGATCAGGGCGTAGAAGATCCATCAATTGGAGGGCTGTTGTAATCCCCAATAATTGAGCGAAAAGGAACTGGAACAGGAGTGTGAGGCTTGCGGATGCCAAACCATTGAGAAATGCTGCTCCGCTTAGCGTAGCAATTCCGAGCAAGTCAGTGATTGTATCTGGTAGCCGATAAGCCAGAATAATAGCGGTGCCGCTCAACCCAATGGCAACACCAGCCCAAAAATAATTAGCAATGCGACGCCCTCGACCCATCACCAGCACTCCGATCATGCTGGTCAAGATGTAATACAAGGTCAGATCAAGGCTATTGGGTAAGCCATAAGCTGCCAGAATGGAAAGAATCATTGGAAAGATCAAGCCGGCTTCGAGACTAAAGAGGCTGGCCAGCGATAGGGCAAATGCCGGTATGGGGTAGATATAGGGAAGTACGGTGCGGTTAGGGATGACAATTTTGGCGCCGTATAAAAATATCAGAAAGGTGATGGAAAGCAGCAACAAGCCTTTCAGGTTCTCAACCAGCGGCATTTTACGGCGGTTGAAGTAAAGACCGGTGAAAACAGTAATCAGTCCGATCAGGGAAAAGGCTGCGAGTAAATTTTCCTGTTGACTTCGTGGTTGAATGAGGTTGTAAGCGGTGAGTGCTTCCCACGCCAGTGGTGTGATGATTTGTCCGCGGCGGATGATCGTTTCTCCGGCGAGATAGGTTTTAACGATAGGCTCAACTTTGCGGGCTTCTTCTTCTCGCGCCCGTTCGGTCAGCTCTGCACTGTACAGGCTATTGGGTACAACAAATGGAGTTACCAGCTCCGCAACGATTTTCGCCTGATCCTCCGGCAAGGAAAAACTGATCAAGGTCGGGATGCTGCGACGGGCATCTTCTACCTGGTCTTCGCGGATTGTCCGCCGCATGACCTGCTCCAAAACCGAGAGGGATTCTTGTTGGATGGTTTGCCAGCGGGAGTCGCTTAATTCTAAAATGGCTTCGGCTGTTTCAGGAGAAATTTGAATATCCTGTATTGCGGAAAGGTCAGCAAATTTTTGTTCGGGGGTTGCGAAAGTATCAAAACGGATGTTGGTGATGAAATTCAGGGTTACTCTCAATTTTTCAATCTGCCGGCGGGCTATCGCAGGATCGGCGGGAAGGTAGACAGGGGCAACCCGATTGCGTGCATCCTGACGAGCTTGGTCGGTCAGTACCTGACTGACGTAGGAAAGATCATAAGGGGCTTGAATATCTTGAGAGGCAACATCACCAATTTGTAAAGGGGCAATGGGCTGGCGAATGGCAATTGGCAGCACCATTGCTCCCCAAGAGAGAATACTGGTGAGGATAAGTAAAACTAATCGAAAGAGATTTCGATTAATCCGCCTGGCAAAAATCCAGCCCCGGTTATTGTTCATTGTCTTTTATTGAGATAACAATTCCCTTACCAGCCTGCTAACCTGATCGCCGGCTGCGCGTCCCTGTACTTTTGGCATGAGAATTTTCATTACCTTGCCTGTATCGGCGGGACTTTTAGCCTGAGTTTCTTCAATTGCGGTTTTGATAAGTTCTCTTAGCTCGGCTTCGTCTAATTGTTTGGGTAAAAACTCTTCCAGAATTTTGATTTCTGCAAGGGTCATTTCCTTGAGGTCGTCGCGGTGTGCCTGTTCAGCGCCTTCCAGCGCCTCTTTACGGATTTTTACTTCTTTTTGAATAATTCCCAAAACACCGGAATCATCCAGAGCCGAGCCTTTGTCAATTTCGGCATTCTTGATACTGGCGATGATCAACCGTAGTGTGCGTTTGCGTGTTTCATCACCAGACCGCATGGCTTCTTTAAGGGATGTCTCGATTTGATTTTTCAACTCCATCTCTTTTCCTCAATTCGGTTCAAGGTGAATTGGACACGGTGATGTAATCTTTGATCTTTTCAAATATGGCCGATCCAATTCCAGGTACATTTTGAATTTCTTCAATTGTAACAAATCTGCCGTTTTTTTGCCGATATGCGATGATTTCACGGGCTTTGGCTATGCCAATTCCGGGAAGATTTTCCAATTCTTGTTGAGTTGCCAAATTCAGATCAACGATGCCGGGTGTGTTTTCGTTTGCATGGACTGAGGATAGGGTTGGGGTCAGGCTGGTGATAGATAAAACCTCGCCCTTTGTCGGAATAACCAATTTTTGCCCATCATTCAAGCGAGCCGCAAGGTTGATTTGATCGACATCCGCCAGAGCGGTCAGTCCTCCGGCAGCCTGAAGGGCATCTTCTACCCGGCTGCCAACTGGAAGGTGATAGACCCCCGCTTGGCGTACCTCTCCGATGACATGCACGGCAATGTTAGAGGGGGTAGGTGTGGGTAAAATTATAATGGGCGCACTTTCAGATGGCGCTGAGATCAGTAGAATTAATCCGGCAGCCAGCAATCCGATCAGAATCCCGAAAACGATCGAGTAAATTGTTTTTCCCATGTGGTTACTGCCATTTCCTGAATTCTTCAATATCAGTATAATGAGGTTCGGTAAGTGGTCAAGCAGTTTTCGGTTGATTTTCTAGAATCCCGGTGTGGGGAGGGAAATGATGAAAATTTACACGCAGGAAATTGAAATTGATACTCGGGGGAACACAGATATCATTGATGTGACTGGTAAGGTGGAAGAAATTATCAAAGAAGCCGAAGTTACTGTGGGAATTTGTTTAATTTTTACACCTTCCAGCACCAGTGGTGTCACAACTATTGAATACGAGCCGGGTTGTTTACAAGACTTAAAAAGGGTATTTGAACGCATCGCTCCCTCCGGTGAACATTATGCCCATAATGCCCGCTGGGGCGATGGAAACGGTCACAGTCACATCCGGGCTGCACTGCTCGGAGCGTCTGTGACCATCCCAGTTCAAAATCATCAATTGATGCTGGGGACGTGGCAGCAAATCATTCTGGTGGATTTTGATATCCGCCCACGCCGGAGACGGTTAAAGGTTCAGGTTTTGGGAGAATAATCTTCTCCTGTAAACTCTTCTCCAATTCAAGCATGGCATTGAACGAGGCAATACTGACTTCCAGCATCGCAGAGTCCGGTTCTCGTGTCGTCAGCGATTGAAGCGCCAGGTTGGGGCGGATCATCCATCGAATTAATGGATGATCCAGATGGTTTGCGGTGAAACGAATGTATTCGTAAGCCAGCATGGCTAAAACAGGAATAAGCAGCACTCTGGAAAGCAACAATAATCCAAATGGCAGGTTGCCTACCAGCGAGAAGACCAGAACCGAGAGGATGATCAAAGTCAAGAGGAAAGAAGTTCCGCAACGGGGGTGCTCCAGTGGGTATTGCTTGACCGTTTCGGGTGTCAGCTCGGCTCCGGCTTCAAAGGCATTGATAGTTTTATGCTCAGCTCCGTGATAGGCAAAAACCCGCTGGATATCCGGAATACGACCGATCCCCCAAATGTAGAGAATGACACCTCCCAACCGGAGAACGCCCTCGATTAAGTTCATGGCAAGAGATGAAATACCCGTCAGGTTTTGAATTGCTTTACCAATCGCAGCCGGTGTCAGAAAAAATAAACCAATTGCGATTGCCAGAGAGGCGGCAAGGGTAAGGTACAAAGAAATGCCTTCAATTTTTTCTTCTTCACCACCCTGCAAGTTTGCCGAGCGGGTCAGGTAGCGAGTCCCCAATCCCAAAGCATCCCAGAGAAGAATCAATCCGCGAAAGAAGGGTACTTTGCTCAATGAGGATTGATAAATTCCCTTCAACTCCTCGGTTTCAATGATGATCTGACCATCGGGGGAACGCATGGCTGCCGCCAATGCATATTTTCCGCGCATGAGAACCCCTTCAATGAGGGCCTGTCCTCCATAGGATGGTAGTTTTAATTTATCTGTGCTCATACGCGATCCGATTCTGGGTTATCCCTGTTCACCATAATTGTAAAAGAAATGGACCAAAGTTTGAATCCCCTTGTACCAGGTGGGGAGGTGTAATTTTTCGTTTGGGCCATGAATGTTATC
Source organism: Bellilinea caldifistulae (assembly GCF_001306055.1). Taxonomy (GTDB): domain Bacteria; phylum Chloroflexota; class Anaerolineae; order Anaerolineales; family Anaerolineaceae; genus Bellilinea; species Bellilinea caldifistulae. The sequence goes on from NZ_LGHJ01000023.1 coordinate 17,639, forward strand.
GTCCGACAAACCAAAACCGGTCAACACCGATTCGACTCCCAATATACGCTGCATATTACCAACAACCGGGATACTGCCTCCTTCTCTTTTGTACACAGGAGGTTTGCCCCAAACGGAGACAAATGCATTGGCAAGTGCCTGAGTAGCCGGATGATGGATATCGGAAATTGATGCGGCTCCATAGGACATCTGGATTAATTCCCAGCGAACTGTTTTAGGGGCTTTTTCCATCAAGTATTGTTTGAGTTGGTCAAATACCGCCGCTGGGTCTTGATCCGGCACGAGGCGGGTGGAAATTTTTGCCATAGCCCACGAGGGAATGACGGTTTTTTGACCTTGACCCGTAAAACCAGAATAAAGGCCGTTCACGTCAAGCGAGGGGCGGGCTCCAACCCGTTCAACGGGCGTAAAACCTTTCTCACCATACAGGGCGGGGACGCCGGTTTGGCGTTTGTAGTATTCCTCATCCATAGGCAGTTTTGCCAGTTCGGCTCTTTCCTCCTCGGAAAGGGGGCGAACACGGTCATAAAAACCGGGTAGTGTAATTCTGCCATCCTGATCGTGCATTCCGGCGATCAACTCGGATATGACCTGGGCAGGATTGTGAACAACTCCACCAAATAAACCGGAATGAAGATCGTGTTCCGGGCCGTATACACGTAATTCAAAGTAGGCTAAACCGCGTAATGCATATGTAATGGTGGGTAGGTCAGCTGCAATCATCCCTGAATCGGGATTAAGGGCAACATCACAAGCAAGTAACTCTTTATGGCTTTCCATGAAGGAGTTTAAGTTTGGTGAACCAATTTCCTCTTCTCCTTCTATCATGAATTTTACGTTGACCGGCATTTTGCCGTTTTTGAGAATCGATTCAACGGCAAAAAGGGTTGCAGCTACCTGACCTTTCATATCGGATGCACCGCGCCCATACAGATTTTCACCGCGTACCGTTGCCTCAAAGGGAGGGCTTTTCCAAAGGTCATCAGGCTCGGAAGGTTGAACATCATAATGTCCGTAAATCAAAACGGTTGGCGCATTAGGCCGGTCGGCACATTGACATTCGCCGTAAACTACCGGATGACCCTCGGTGGGAATGATGGAAATCTCCCTTAAACCTAAATCCCTTAACTTGGCGGTGATCCATTCAGCAGCAGCCTGCATCTCCGCTTTCTTTTCGGGGTCGGTCGAAATAGATGGTATACGAACAAAATCTTTGAGCTGTTCTAAAAACGATTCCCGCATTGTGTTAGCATATTCGAGTGCCTTTTGGCGGTGGCTCATATCCATGGCTCCTGATAGAAGATGGTTTGATTATATGATAAAAGTCACAATCCAGAAAGAATTATTGCTTCACGCGAAAATTCTGCTAAAATAAAAGTGAAAAGGTTCGGTGGTCAGTTCAAGGAAATCTTGACTGGCGTCGGGTAATTTTGTTCAGCCCGTCGAAAAGTGCCGCCCTCCTCCTCCACCGATCCTATGAAAAATACCGATTTAATGATCTCCCCAAAATACAACATTGCCCGGTACCTGTTCCGGTCAAAAAGTTGAACAAACCGAAAGGGATTCCTTTCGGTTTTTTTAAATTCATTCTCCCATTCCAGAGAGTGAGGTTGATATGATTATCAAAAATGGAAAGATCATAACATGGCAGAACCCCAATCAAATTCTTGAGGATATGGCTCTATTAATTCAAAATGGGGTGATCACAAAAATTGGAAAATTTGAAGATATTAAACGAGCATTTCCTGCTGAAGAAGTGGTTGATGCTGGCGGACAGTACGTGATGCCTGGTAACATTTGCGCACACACCCATTTTTATGGGGCATTTGCACGCGGAATGGCCATTCCCGGCATGCCCGCAAAAGATTTTCCGGAGATTCTGGAAAAATTATGGTGGTCGCTGGACAAATCACTCAGTTTGGAAGATGTAAGGTACTCGGCATTGGTGTGTTTGATTGATGCGGTCAAGCATGGCACAACAACTTTGATTGATCATCACGCCTCGCCGAGCGCCATCCGTGGATCGCTGGATGAGATTGCTCAAGCAGTGGCTCAGGCCGGCGTGCGGGCTTCTTTGTGTTATGAGGTAACCGACCGCGAAGGTGAGAAGGGTGCTGAAGAAGGAATTCGTGAAAATCTGCGATTTATTGATCTGATAAAAAGAAACAATCCGCTGCCGGGGAAACTGGCTGGGATGTTTGGCTTACATGCCAGTTTGACCCTTTCCGAAGACACCCTGAGAAAATGCCGCGAAGCAGTAGCAGATGATGTCGGGTTTCATATCCACGTTGCCGAAGATCCAGCCGATGAATATGATAGTTTGTATAAGTGCGGCGAAAGAGTGGTGGACAGACTTTACCGCCATGGAATACTGGGTGAACGAAGTATTGCGGTTCATGCTGTGCATGTGGATGTTCGTGAGGTGGATTTGCTGGCGCAAACCAAGACATGGGTTACTCATCAACCGCGTTCCAACATGAACAATGCAGTGGGGATGTCGCAACCGGAAGGGATGCTGCGTGCCGGTGTTAGAGTGTGTTTGGGTAATGACGGATTTTCCAACGCGATGTGGGAGGAGTGGAAGACAGCCTACCTTGCCCACAAGTTGTGGAATCGTGATCCTCGGCGAATGCCGGCTACCACGGTGGTGGAAATGGCAGTCTATAACAACCGGGCTCTCGCAGAGCAGCAATTTAACATCGGGCCGCTTGGGGTAATTTGTGAAGGGGCACAGGCTGACCTGATCTTTGTGGACTATCATCCATTTACCGAGTTAAACGAAGGAAATCTGCCCTGGCACATTGTTTTTGGTTTTCATGAGAGCATGGTGACTTCTACCATGGTGGCAGGTGAATTCCTGATGCGCAATCGCCAACTGCTGACACTGGATGAGGAAAAAATTACCTACGAGGCTCGCCATCTATCTTCTCAAACCTGGCAGCGGTTTCAGAACCTCTTTCAAGTATCTTGATTACAACAGAGGAGTTAATAAGCAATGTCGCCACAAAAAACATATACCATCGGAATCATTGGAGGAACGGGTAAAGAAGGCAAAGGATTGGCTTACCGTTGGGCAAAGGCGGGGCATCGCATTACAATCGGTTCGCGGCAGGAAGAGAAGGCAAAGGCAGCAGCCCAGGAAGTCATGGAATTGCTGGGCGCCGATCATCTCGTTCGCGGGGAAGCAAATGAGGTAGCTGCTCAGGAATCCGACATTCTGGTCTTGACGGTTCCATATGCTGCTCATGCTGAGATGTGCGAGCGAATGAAACCTTTTGCCCAGGGCAAAATTATCATTGATGTAACCGTGCCACTGGTACCGCCGAAGGTTACCCGCGTTCAAATGCCACCTGAAGGAAGTGCAACCCAGCAGGCGCAAAAAATTATGGGAGAAGATGTGCAGGTCGTGGCTGCATTTCAAAATATCTCGTATGAACATCTCCTCAACGACGAGGAAGTAGAATGTGATGTTCTGGTGTGCGGCGGCAACAAAGAAGCCCGGGAGGTCGTTTTACAGCTGGTTGAAGATGCCGGTTTGGTTGGTTGGAATGCGGGTCCGGTCGAAAATGCCGTGGTTGTTGAGGGGTTAACCTCGATCCTGATTGGGTTGAATAAACAATATGGTGTGCCCTCGTCAGGTATTCGGATTACCGGCATACCCCGAAAGTCATAAGGCTATCGCATGAAAAAGCTGGAGTTGACTCCGCTCGCAGGAATTCCACTTATTCAAGCTGGAGATGATCTGGCAAAAATTACATTTGATGCTCTAAAACACGAGAATATTCCATTATTGGATGGGGATATTCTCGTATTTGCCCAAAAGATAATTTCCAAAGCCGAGGGCCGGCTGGTGTATTTACCCGAGGTACAGCCTTCCGATCAGGCTATTCAAATCGCGGCAGAGGTTGAGAAAGATGCCCGTTTTATCGAATTGGTACTGCGTGAATCGCGCCAGGTGATTCGCAAGCGGCCCGGAACAATTATTGTTGAACATCGTCATGGTTTTATTTGTGCCAATGCCGGGATTGATCATTCGAATGTGCGCGGCCCTTACGGTGACCCCGACCTGTGGGTTTTGTTGCTTCCTGAAAACCCGGATCGTTCGGCGCAGCAAATCCGATCCGAAATTGAGAAGCGGGCGGGAGTAAAAGTTGGCGTGTTGATCATCGACTCGCATGGGCGCGCCTGGCGGTTGGGGACGGTTGGTGTGGCAATTGGTCTTGCGGGATTGCCCGGTCTGGTTGATTTGCGTGGACAAACCGACATGTTTGGTTACCAGCTGCGGATTACTCAGGTTGCAGCAGCTGATGAACTGGCGGCAGCCGCTTCGCTGGTGATGGGTCAGGCGGATGAACGAACGCCAATCGTTCACGTCAGGGGATTTCCCTACCCCTTGCGAGAGGGCAGTTTTGCAGAATTGCCCCGGCCGATTGAATTGGATTTGTTCCGATAGGGGAGTTGTTTCCTTGATGAATGTGACGGTTCTGGCAGGCGGTGTGGGTGGCGCAAAACTGGCGCATGGCTTTGCACTTTGCCAGCCGGAAATTGACCTGACGGTGATTGTCAATACCGGAGATGATTTTGACCACTTTGGCTTGAGGATTTGCCCAGATCTGGATACGGTTTGTTATACGCTGGCAGGGTTGGCTAATCCTCAAACTGGCTGGGGACGCAAAGACGAAACCTATGAAGTGCTGCGGTGTGTTGGCGAACTGGGCGGACCGACGTGGTTTCGTTTGGGGGATAAAGACCTTGCCACTCACCTTGAGCGAACCCGTCGCCTAAGCGAGGGTCAGCGATTGAGCGATGTGGTGACCGCTTTCTGCAGCACCTGGGGGATCAAAGCACGGGTGTTGCCCATGAGCGATGATCCGGTGCGTACGATGGTGGATACCCGTGAATATGGCTGGCTTGACTTTCAAAATTATTTTGTCCGCCATGCCTGCCGACCTACTATTCAAAAGATTGCATTTGAAGGGATTGAGCAGGCATTACCGGCCGCAGGTGTTTTGGAAGCATTAGAGGACAGTGATTTGATTGTGATTGCACCTTCCAACCCTTGGGTAAGTATTCAACCCATCTTATCGGTCAATGGGATTGCCTCAATGATCCAATCCCAAAAGGCGGTTGCGGTATCACCGATTATTCAAGGGCAAACCCTCAAAGGCCCGGCTGCAAAAATGTATCGTGAAATGGGGATTGAACCTTCCCCTGTGGCAGTCGCTCAACATTACAGTACCTTGCTGTGGGGGTTGGTCATGGATGAATTAGACCGAGGATTTGAATCAACCCTGATGTCGTCAGGTATAATGGTATTAAGTACACAAACGATCATGCAAAATGAGCAGGATCGTCTCAGTTTGGCGCGAGAAATCCTCACATTCAGCCAAGACCGCAATCCAAATCAGATGCCAAGAAGGGAGTTTTGACGAATGGGCCTGTGGGCAATTGTCCCCGTGAAACCCCTGCGTCGCGGTAAATCACGTCTTGCAAGTGTATTATCGGAAGACGAACGGGCGTTATTAAATTTTACGATGTTGAGCAGCACCTTGCGCACTTTACAGGAGGTCGAGGAAATTGACCAGATTCTGGTGGTCAGCCGCGACCCCGCGGCTTTATCACTGGCCAGGGAATATAAAGCCAGAACGGTTCAGGAGGATGGCCAGCCAGAGTTGAACACTGCTTTGCAACGTGCAACGGTTGTTGCACAAATGTATGCTGCACAGGAAATTCTGATTTTGCCGGCTGACCTGCCGCTGCTCTCTGTGAGCGATATTCACCGAATTCTTCAGCGTGCTAAAAATCCACCGGTTGTCGTAATCTCGCCTGACCGACGTAACGATGGCACTAACGCTCTTTACATGAATCCGGCGGGGATTATCGAATATCGCTACGGGCCGGGCTCTTTTCATCAGCATGTAGAACAGGCACGGTTGAAGGGGGTTCGGGTGGAAGTTTGTCAGCTTTCCACCTTGAGCTTGGATTTGGACTTACCCGAAGATTTGGACTTGCTAAAACAAATCGAAGCCATGCAAATTGAACCTTGAGAAAAATTTTTTTCACCGGGAGGAAACCATGTCCGAAAGAGTAGCGCTTTATTTGCAGGATGCCCACGATTTGCGGGACGGCCTTGAGTACGTCAAATACGCCGAAAAACGCGGTTTTGAAGCGGTTTGGCAGGCAGAGAGCCGTTTGGTGAGGGATGCGATTGTTCCCATGGCAGCATATGCAGCCGTAACGGAGCGGATTAAAGTGGGTTCAGGGGTCATCAACAACTGGACTCGCAATATCGGCCTGCTGGCTGCCACATTTTTGACTCTGGATGACCTTGCCCCGAATCGGATCATCTGTGGCATTGGGGCATGGTGGGATCCCTTGGCAAAGAATGTGGGTATCGAGAGGCGAAAACCACTGACCGCCATGCGGGAAACGGTGATCGTTTTGCGCCGGTTATTGAATATGGAACGGGTTACCTTCCATGGTGAGTTTGTGCATGTCGAGGGGATTGAATTGGATGTGGTGCACGGTCGGCGTGAACCCAGAAATGTGCCGATCATGATTGGTGCAACCGGCGATCAAATGATGGAATTGACAGGGGAAATTGCGGATGGAGCCGTGTTGAATTACTGTGTGCCGCCCGAATATAACATTCGCGCATTGGAATTGCTGGAAAAAGGTGCAAAGAAGTCAGGACGCACGCTGGATGACCTTGACCGACCTCAGCTGGTGGTTTGCTCGGTTGATCACGACCGCGAAAAAGCGATTGATACCACCCGTGAATTGCTGACACAGTATCTGGCTCAACAACCACATATTGCCAAGGCTTCGGGTGTATCCCAGGATGTAGTGGCTGAGATTCAATCCATATTGGGATGGCCGGCAACCCATGAGCAGATTCAAAAGGCAAAACATCTCGTGCCGGAAGACTTGATCCACCAAATTACCGCTTCCGGAACGCCCGAGGAAGCGCGCGCAAAAGTGGATGAGTATCGCAAATACGGCTGCACCTGCCCGATTCTTTACCCGGTGGGTGGTGATGTCAAACTCTTGATTGACACATTTGCCCAGCAATAATAGCGTTGTTTTCCCTCTTTTAGGTGTTTTTCCTGATCTGGAGGTTGATTCAATGATCAAAGAATACTATCGCCCAAAGACGCTTTCGGAAGCGGAACAATTATTCAAAATGGGTGATAAAAAGTATGTACCCCTGGGTGGTGGTAGTTTGCTCAGCCGATCCAAAGAAGACCTGTGTGTTGTGGATTTACGGGATTTAGGGCTGAATCGGATTGAGGTAGTTGGGCAAAGAGCGGACATTGGAGCAACCGTAACTTTGCAACAACTTCTGGAATCGGAGTTTGCCCATGCAACCCTTAAAGAGGTTATCCGAAAATCGGCAACCTTGAATCTTCGGAATCAGGTCACGCTGGGAGGTTATGTTGTTTCAGCAGATGGACGATCGCCACTGGCAATTGCCTTAATGGCCATGGACGCAAAGTTGATCTGGCATCCTAATCAGGAGACTCAGTCCATTGGTGATTGGTTTTCATTGCGGCAACCGCGTGGGTTTTGGATCCACGCAATTCAATTGAATTTAAATCTTGTGATGGATTATGAACAAGTAGCAAGAACGCCGATGGATCAGCCGATTCTGGCCATTGCGGCTGCTCGCTGGCCTTCGGGAAGAATCAGAGTTGCTGCCGGAGGTTATGGGAGTGCCCCGTTGCTTGTTTTGGATGGCCCGGAAGACGGCGGGGTGATTGAAGCGGTCAGGAATGCTTTGAGTGCCAGTGGAGATGAATGGGCAACCGCGGAATATCGGCAAGCAGTAGGTCAAGTGTTCGTACGCCGAATCATGGATCGAATTTCGTCAGGTCTTCAGAGTAAATGAGGAGCCAGGCAATGAAGAAAGTTTCCTTTGCTCTCAACGGAATTGTTCAACACTGGGAAGTTGCCGATGGTGAGACTTTGTTGGCCTCCCTGCGGCGTGAAGGATATTTTGGGGTTAAATTTGGTGGATGTGAAAAGGGCGAGTGCGGTGCATGTACCGTACTGCTAGATGGGAAGCCAGTCAATTCTTGCTCTCTGTTGACTGTGCAGGTGGAAGGCTGCCATGTACAGACCATTGAAGGAATGGGAGAACATCCCGATCAGGGCTGGAAGAAGACCGCCGGATTACACCCCATTCAACAGGCGCTGGTGGAAAGCGGTGCTATCCAATGTGGATATTGTACCCCCGCCTTTGCTCTGGCCGCAAAAGCCTTGCTGGAAAAAAATCCCAATCCCAGTGAAGAGGAAGTGCGGGAAGCCATCGCTGGAATCCTCTGTCGTTGTACCGGTTACTTGAAACCTGTCCAGGCCATTCTCAAGGCGGCTTCGATTTTGCGGGGAGAAGTGGACGAGCAGGATTGGATCGAGGATACGGGTGTTCCTTTACCTGTGGATTGGCCTTCGGGAGCAGACCAATCACCTGCGCCAGCCGGCGACTTCGGTTCACCTGAAAAATTGGTGCTTACCCGCCGTAAGGTCTTCATGCCGCGCATGTTCATTACACCTGAGGTTCGCCAAAAGACTCTTTCGCGAGTTGGAAAGCCTGAATTAAAAGTAGATGCCATCAAGCTGGTACAGGGAAAGCCTGCGTTTGCAGCGGACATGGAAAAACGCGGCATGCTGATTGCCAAAGTACTGCACAGTCCGGTGGCTCATGCCCGTATCAAGCACATTGATCTAAGTAAAGCCCGGGCATTACCGGGTGTGGCAGCGGTGCTATGTTACAAAGATATACCGCGGGTGGTTTACTCAACCGCTGGTCAGTCGGATCCGATACCCGGCCCATTAGATACTTTTTCACTGGATTCAAAGGTGCGTTTTGTGGGCGACCGGGTGGCGTTTGTTGCCGCCGAAACTGAGGAAATTGCTGAACAGGCACTCAATCTGATTGAAGTTGAATACGAACCCCTGCCGGCAATTCTGGATGCCCGTGATGCCATGAAACCCAATGCGCCGATTATCCACGACGAACCGGAATACGTCAATTTCGGAGAGTCGAATCCACAAAGAAATCTGGCAGCACAAATTCACATTGATATTGGGGACGTTGAAAAAGGATTTGAAGAAGCCGATCGAATTTATGAAGCCGAGTATGTTGTTCCAAAAGTGCAGCAAGCCCATATTGAGCCGCATGTGGTTGTAACCTACTGGGATGAGGATGATCGTCTGGTGATTCGCACCAGCACGCAGGTGCCATTCCACGTCAGGAGAATTTTGGCGCCTGTGCTGGGGCTGCCGGTAAAACGGATTCGAGTCATTAAACCACGCATTGGTGGCGGTTTTGGTGGAAAACAGGAAGTTCTGATCGAGGATGTTGCTGCTCATTTGACCATTGCTACCGGAAGACCCGTGTTGTATGAATACACCCGTGAAGAGGAGTTCATCGCTGCTCGATCCCGCCATCCCATGCGAATCCGTATGAAAACAGGCGTAAAGATGGATGGCACAATAACCGCCAATGAAATGCGGGTGCTTTCGGATACCGGTGCGTACGGCTGTCATGGTTTGACGGTCACCGGAAATACCGGTCACAAATCTATGGCATTGTATGTCGGAGATGGCCCATATCGTAAATCCCCGAATATCCGTTTCTATGCGGATGTTGTTTATACCAATACCCCACCGGCCGGGGCTTACCGGGGTTATGGTGTACCGCAGGGATTCTGGCCGGTTGAAAGGCACATGGAGCGGATCAGTCGAGACCTGGGGCTTGATCCGATTGCCTTCCGGTTAAAAAATGCCATCCGCGAAGGTGAATTGCATCCTTTTAGCACGGCATGGAGTGAAGGCCGTGAACCACGCCCGGAAATTATTCAAACGGTTGGGCTGGAAGAATGTGTCCGCCAGGGAAAGGCCGTCATCGGCTGGGATCAAAAATTTGGCAATCCCGAATGGCATGTGGTGGCGGGTAAACCCTATTTACGGCGCGGGATCGGTGTTGCGCTGGTCATGCAGGGTACGGCGATTCCCTATCTGGACATGGGCGGTGCCAGTATCAAGATGAACGACGATGGATCATTCAACCTTCTGGTTGGGGCAACCGATCTCGGCACCGGCTCGGACACGGTTCTGGCACAAATGGCGGCTGAGGTGCTGGGTGTGCCGGTGGATGATATCATCGTCTATTCATCGGACACAGACTTCACCCCCTTCGACAAAGGGGCTTATGCCTCTTCAACGACTTACATATCCGGTGCAGCAGTCGTCAAGGCAGCTGAAGATGTTGCTGAAAAAATCAAAAAACGAGCTGCCCGAATGATAAAGGAACAGCATCCCAGTGTTCAGGTTTCGCCTGAAGATATTTTGCTCGAAGATCGTAAAGCGATTGCCCCTGGCGGGGAATACGTCACCCTGGCTCAGGTTGCCTTGAATGCTCTGCATCACACGGATCAGGAACAGATTATGGGGATTGGTTCGTATTATTCGCCGGTTTCACCCCCGCCATTTGCGGCTCAATTTGCCGAAGTAACAGTGGATGTTGAAACCGGGCAAATTACCGTTGATCGTTTGGTGATGGCTGTGGATTCGGGTGTCATTGTCAACCCGGTGACGGCTTCGGGTCAAATTGAGGGAGGAATGACGCAGGCGCTGGGATATGCCGTATGTGAAGAAATGGTTTATGATCAATACGGTCGGGCGCGTGAGAAGGATTTGGTGGATTATCATATCTTCCGTGCAAACGAAATGCCAAAGTTGGAAACGGTGTTTGTGCAGACTTATGAACCTTCTCACCCGTTTGGGGTCAAGGCTGTTGCGGAAATTCCCATGGATGGGGTTGCCCCGGCGGTTGGTAATGCCGTTTTAGATGCTTGCGGTGCGGATGTCTTTGAAAATCCCATCACACCCGAACGTCTCTGGCGGGCTCTTAAGGAAAAACAATCTGTTGCAGATCATCATTAAAATGGGTGAGGAAAAATGCTGGCTATTTATCGTGAAATTGCCAAAATAATTGAGGAAGGGAATGCGGCTGCCGTATGTACGATTATTGAAACCAGCGGATCGGTGCCGCGCCACGAAGGCAGCAAAATGCTTGTTTTCCCGGATGGATCCTTCATTGGGACAGTGGGGGGCGGAGAGGTGGAAAATCGGGTGATCCAGGAGGCTCTTCAATCCTTGAAGGATGGAAAAATACGCAACCTCCGCTACAATATGGTTGATCCAGAACAAGGCGATCCGGGAGTTTGCGGTGGGACGCTGGAGGTGTACGTGGAACCAATCTTACCCAAGCCCACTCTGGTTGTAATCGGCGGTGGACATGTCGGCAGGGCGGTTGTACATCTTGCCAAGTGGCTGGGATTCACGGTGGCTGTGAGTGATGACCGTCCGGAGTTCTGTACCCCGGAAGCGAACCCCGGAGCGGATTTATTTTTCCCGGTGAAAATGGCGGAATTACCTCAGCACTTAAAAATCACTCCCTATACCTATCTGGTGTTGACGACCCGCGGTAGTAACATTGATGTGGAGGGTTTGGAACCACTGCTTCATACCGAGGCAGCCTACATTGGTGTGATCGGTTCAAAACGACGTTGGCTGGTAACCCGTAAAGCTTTGCTTGAAAAAGGAGTTTCTGAGGAATTACTCAATCGCGTCCATTCACCAATGGGCTTAGAATTAAATGCAGAGACTCCGGAGGAAATTGCGGTCAGCATCATGGCAGAAATTATCATGCTACGGAACGGCGGAAGTGGAGAGAGGATGCGGATTTAGGAGGGCGTCCATGTGGAAGAACGTTTTCAGTGCAGTATCAATTGAAGAAGTTTTAAACCTCCTCGCAGAAAAAAAGGAGAAAGCGCGGATCATTGCCGGAGCAACCGATTTGATTTTAGAGATAGAACGGGGGGTGCGCCATGGCATTGAAACGCTGGTGGATGTTTCACGCATCCCTAATCAGGATCAAATTATTCTGGATGAAGATGGGTGGATTCATCTTGGCCCATTAGTGACCCACAATCATTGTGTTGCTTCAAAAATGATTGTGGATCTGGCATTCCCGCTTGCACAGGCAGCCTGGGAAGTCGGTTCTCCACAAATTCGCAACCGCGGAACGATTGCCGGCAATTTGATCACTGCTTCTCCGGCTAATGACACGATTACTCCCTTGATGGCTTTGGGGGCGCGTATTACCCTCCAATCCTTGAAGGGAACTCGTACACTTCCGCTGGAAAAATTTTATCAGGGGGTTCGACGGGTGGATTTGCAGCCCGACGAGATGTTGGTGGATATTGCTTTCCCTGCCCTCAAGCCTGATGAACGGGGGATGTTTATTAAGTATGCTCTTCGCCGGGCGCAAGCGATTTCTCTGGTGAATGTTGCCGTGATTTTGACTTTTGACGGAGAGCGAGTTTCAAAAGCCAGTATCACTTTGGGGGCAGTGGCTCCTACCATTATTCACGCGCCAGAGGCGGAAGAATATTTAGTTGGTAAATCCCTCTCACCGGAAGTGATTCAACAGGCTGGGCAATTAACCATGAAAGCCGCCCGGCCTATTTCGGATGTGCGCGGCTCCGCTGAATACCGCCGCAGGATAGTAGGGGTGATCACCCGACGATCTTTGACGGCGTTGGCTGCCCACCGAGAAAGGGAAGGGTTTCCACAGCGCCCGGTGTTGTTATGGGGAAGCGAAAATCCTCCACGAGGACATTTGGATCACTCCATTCTCCATGAAGAAGGTGTGCCTATTGAAACAACCATCAATGGTAAACCTTATTCCATTCGAGGCGGGCATCAGAAATCACTCTTGAGGTTTATCCGCGAGGATGTTGGTCTGATTGGAAGTAAAGAGGGTTGTGCCGAGGGAGAGTGCGGAGCGTGTACCGTTTTTCTGGATGGTACTGCGGTGATGAGCTGCATGGTGCCCGCTACCCGTGCGCATGGCGCGCAGATCATCACGGTTGAAGGGTTAGCCAGTGACGGAACTCTTCATCCGGTTCAAAAGGCCTTTGTCCAGGATGGAGCTGTTCAGTGCGGTTATTGCACTCCGGGTTTCTTGATGTCGGCAGCCAAATTGCTTGAAGAGCGCCCGACACCTACTCAAGAGGAAATTCGGCAGGCAATGACCGGAAATTTGTGCCGATGTACGGGTTATTATAAAATTATTCAGGCCGTAGAGGATGCTGCTCAGTTGGCGAATAAGGGAGGAAAAAATCATGCCCAATAAATATGGAAATTTACAAGCCAAGCAACAAGAGATGATGCGCGAATCGCGCAATTATGTCCACCCGATTTGGCGGGGGGTTGGCTTCATTCTGATCATCCTGACGCCAATTTTGGGGTACTTTGGAACAATTGCCTTGCTGGAAGAGAACGCTCGCCAAAAATGGTTTGTTATCCCGGTTGATTTGCTTGCTCCGGGAGCCGATCCTCTGTTATTTGTCAAAATAGGGATGACCCTGATTTTGGCATTTCTCTTCTATTTCTTGTTTCAATTTATCAGCATGGTTTTGTTCAGGTTGTTGGGACCTTCTCGGTATGGTCCGTATGATGTACCCCCTGTCAGTTATCGTGGAAAAAAATACCGGCGATGAAGTGTAAAGTGGAGGTTGAACCATGAGCATAGTCGGCGAGTCTGTTGTCCGGGTTGATGCGATTGGCAAAGTCACCGGAGAAACATTGTATCCGGGAGATTTTAATTTACCCAACCAAGCTTACATGAAAATTTTATTTGCCCAGCACCCCCACGCGATCATCAAACGATTGGATACCTCGAAAGCTGAGCAATATCCGGGTGTGCTGGCTGTATTTACGGCAAAGGATGTTCCCAATAACGAGTACGGTTTAATCATGCCGGATCAACCGGTATTGTGTGGCCCTGGCTCGACAAAACCTTTTGCCGATCGAGTGAGGTTTATTGGGGATCAGGTTGCGCTGGTGATTGCCGAAACCGAACAAATTGCCGCGGAAGCCTTGAAATTGATTGAGATTGAGTATGAAGCCTTGCCGGTGATCACCGATCCACGTGAAGCCATGAAGGCAGATGCGATCCTGATGCATCCGGACAAGGGATCCAATGTGTTTGGACGTTATCGTATTCGTAAGGGAGATGTGGAAAAAGCGTTTCAACAAGCCGATGTGATTGTTGAGGGTTACTATCAAACGCCAGCGCAGGAACACGCTTATCTCCAGCCGGAGGCGGGTTTAAGTTTTATAGATGAAGCAGGCAGAGTAACTATTATCGTTGGGGGGCAATGGACGCATGAAGATCAGGAACAAATTGCCCATGCGCTGGCTTTGCCGCTGGATCAGGTGCGGGTAATTTACCCGGCGATTGGTGGGGCCTTTGGCGGTCGAGAGGATATGTCGGTTCAGGTTGTACTGGCTCTGGCGGCCTGGCGGCTTCATCAACGCGGAATCAACCGTCCAGTAAAGATTATCTGGTCAAGAGAAGAATCGATCATTGGTCATCACAAACGTCATCCCTACTTCATCCGGGCTAAGTGGGGGGCGAAGCGGGATGGTAAGGTGATTGCAGCCGAAATGGAAGTTATCGCCGATGGCGGAGCATATGCGTATACTTCTACAAAAGTCTTGGGAAATGCAACCTTGATGTGCACCGGGCCGTATCTGATTCCGAATGTCAAGGTTGATTCCTACGCAGTTTATACCAACAACCTCCCCAATGGAGCATTCCGCGGGTTTGGCGGACCGCAGGGAGCCTTTGCTGCTGAAATGCAAATGAACAAACTGGCAGAAAGATTGGGAATTGACCCGGTTGAAATTCGGATGCGCAACTTACTGGACGAAGGAGACCTGCTTTCTGTGGGAACTCCGCTGCCACCCGGAGTCAGTATCAAGAAGGTTGTGGAAGCGTGTGCCAAAGCCGCCGGCTGGGAAAAGGGCGAAAATGGCTGGCACCGTCCCGCCGGATTTCAGGTGGAAACCGGAAATCCATCCTTGAAGCGTGGTATTGGATTTGCCTGTGCTTTCAAGAATGTTGGATTCTCGTTTGGCGCACCGGAAAATTGCTGGGCTATTGTTGAATTGCACGGAGATGCCGAGATTGAAAAGGCGGTGTTATACCATGCCGCGGCTGAAGTTGGGCAAGGTTCCCACACGGTGCTGGTGCAAATGGCAGCCGAAGCCTTGGGGCTGCCAATGGAAAAGGTGGAACTGGTAGCCGCGGATACCGCTGTTACGAAAAATTCGGGCAGTGTTTCAGCATCCCGAATGACCTTCATGGCTGGAAATGCTATCCGGGGTGCGGCAGAAAGAGCTTTGGAAGCATGGAAAAACGAAGAGCGGCCGGCAAGAGCAGAATTTCAATACCGTCCTCCGAAAACGACCCCGTATGATCCGGAGACCGGAAAATCGGAACCCAATTTTGCCTATGGTTATGTGGCCGAAGCGGTAGAAGTGGAGGTGGATATCGAAACTGGCCAGGTGAGGCTGGTGAAGGTAATCTGTGCCGATGATGTGGGTAAAGCGGTCAATCCACAACAGGTGCAGGGGCAGGTAGAAGGGGCTGTGGTGCAAGCCGCCGGCTATGCAATTTTAGAAAACTTCATTCAACAAGACGGGCAGGTATTGACCAAAACACTATCTACCTACTTAATTCCCACGATTCTGGATATACCAGAAAAAGTCCAATCCATTGTATTGGAGTATGCTGATCCACGAGGACCGTGGGGCGCGCGTGGCATGGGAGAAATGCCCTATCTTCCGCTTGCGCCAGCTGTAGGAGCAGCCATACGCAATGCAACCGGAAGGTGGTTTGACCAATTCCCCTACACGCCGGAAAGAATTTTGTCAGGACTGGAAGAATAGCCCTTTAGCGAGCCTTTCGATGTCTGATTTGAGAGTGCTCATCCGCGGCGGCGGGGATTTGGGTAGTGGTGTTGGGGTGCGTCTTTATCGTGCCGGAGCGCAGGTAGTTTTTACCGAATTGGCCATGCCGCTGGTTGTTCGGCGTTTCGTTTCTTTTGCGGAAGCGGTCATCAGCGGGTCAACTTTTGTAGAAGAGGTAAAAGCACAAAAGGCTACTTCCAAAGAGGAAGTTTTTTTCCTGCTGGAACAACAAATTGTACCGGTTTTGATAGACCCACAAGCAGAAACAATCCAGTGGTTGAAACCCGATGTTCTCGTGGATGCCCGATTGAGGAAAGTCCCCCCTGAAATCAACATGGAAGCTGCCTCACTGGTGATTGGATTGGGCCCGGGGTTCACGGTTGGGTTGAATTGTCATGCCATTGTTGAAACGAAACGAGGCCCTACGCTGGGCAGAGTGTATTGGAACGGTACAGCTGAAGCGGATAGCGGTTTACCTGAGGGGGTCAACGGATATGTGGAGGAGCGGGTGTTGAGGGCGCCGCGGGATGGCTATTTTAATCCCTTAGTAAGAATTTGCGATTTTGTTACCAAGGGTCAACCGGTTGCTGAGGTGGGCGGCGTGCCGATTGTTGCACAATTTGATGGAGTAATCCGCGGGCTGGTGGTGGAAGGATTGCCGGTCACAAAAGGCATGAAAGTGGGTGATGTTGACCCGCGAAAAGATCCGCGTTTATGCAATCTGGTTTCCGATAAATCCTTAGCGGTGGGCGGAGGTGCGCTGGAGGCAGTGCTTTCTATCCCTGAATTGCGTCGTAAATTATGTTGAATCAGATATGCGCCTGAGGGATTGCTTGAGAATTGACCACACAAGTCGGGCTGCCATTGTAGGAGCGGGCGGGAAAAGCACCATTCTTTTTAATGCTGCGAAAGAATTTGATTCACCAGTGGTACTGGCCGCCACGGCTCATCTTTGCACCGACCAACTCAGACTCGCAGATACGCATCGGGTCATTGAAAAGCCTGCCGATGTCAGTTTGATATTTCAAAAATCCATACGAGGGACGATTCTCCTGACCGGCCCAGTGGGGGAAAGGGATCGAACCCATGGTTTGTCGGTAGAAGAGATTGACCTGGTTCGGGAAAATTGCGACCGTTACGGCCTGCCGCTACTCATTGAAGCGGACGGCTCACGCCGATTGCCCCTCAAAGCCCCTGCTGAACATGAACCGCCGATACCCGGTTGGGTCAATCACGTTGTGGTCGTTTCAGGTCTTTCAGCCTTGGGTAAAGCGCTCAGCGAGGAGGTAGTTTTTCGGGCGGGTCGTTTTGCTGAAATTGCCGGCAGTCAGATGGGGGAAAGAATTAATTTGGCGATGTTAAAAAATTATCTGCTTTCGGAAAAAGGCGGATTAAAAAATATTCCGAAAGATGCCATCAGAAGTGTCTTTTTCAATCAGCTGGATCAGGTGGTCATTAGCCGTTTGGAAAAGGAAATTCTTTCTAAAGAATTGCTTAACAGATTTGATCAAGTTATTTGGGGTGAGGCTGCTCGTCCCCAATCTGAAGAAAGGGTAGTTGAAAGGTATGAGCGAGTAGGGGGAATTGTACTGGCTGCAGGTGGTTCAAGAAGGTTTGGTAAGCCAAAACAACTGCTGGAATGGAAGGGAAAACCCTTTCTCTGGCATGTGATTCACAAGGGACTTCTTTCCGGCTTGGATCCCATTGTGGTTGTCACTGGCGCCAATCACGAATTGGTAGAAGATGCCATTTCGGGTTTACCGGTTATGCAGGTTCATAATCCGGATTGGGAAAGGGGGTTAAGCACCTCAGTTCGGCGGGGGTTGGAAAAAATTGCCGATCAAATTGGTGCAGCGGTCTTTTTGATGAGTGATGTGCCCCAAGTTCCGGTTCAACTCATCGAGAAACTGATTCTTGCACATCGAACGAAAAGCGGCTTTATCTTTTCGGCCGCAACCCAGGGTCAATTTATCAATCCGGTTTTGTTTGACCGGCGTTGTTTTGAGGATTTGTTGAAACTGGAAGGGGATCGCGGCGGAAAAGTTTTATTCCAAAAATATCCTGTTGAAGCAATAGAATGGGGTAACGCGGAAGAGGTAAAGGACATTGACCGTAAAGAAGATTATGAGTGGTTAAGAGGTTGGAATGGATGACAGATTGCGCATAGCCAATAAAGTGGCAGCGGTGGTTTTGGCGGCTGGCCTTTCAACCAGAATGGGGCAGCCAAAATTATTACTCGATTGGGACGGTAAGACCGTTATTCAGACGGTTTTAGAAACATTGCATAATGCGGGTATTGAAAGGATTTACACTGTTGTTGGCGCCAATCGAGAGGCTGTCCAAGAATGTATTTATTCCTTGTCGTTCCCGGTTGAGACAATTTTTAACCCCAACTACTCCAATGGAGAAATGACCGATTCGATTAAGGTGGGAATTCAATCCGTTCAACGCGACGCCGAGGCGGTGTTGATCGTGCTGGGTGATCAGCCGCAGATGATGGCAGAAGTTATCCGCGGAGTTCTGAATGCCTACCAAAAAACCGGCTCGAAAATTATTGTGCCAAGTTACCAATTTCGACGGGGGCACCCCTGGTTGATTGATCGGAGTTTATGGGGTGAATTAGAAAATCTCAATCCCTCTTATACCTTGCGGGATTTTTTACGAAAGCATCAGGATGAGATTCACTATTTTGAGGTGGACACTCCCACCGTTTTGCAAGATTTAGATACACCGCAGGATTATCAGCAGTTTAAACCTTCATGAGTCAGGGAGAGTTTTTCGATCTAAGAGCCTGTAGGGCAGCTTGTATATACCTTCCATTGAGATTTTCGGTTGTCTCGTTCTCGACCCAGATATCCGGTAAAACACCATGATCACGAATGGGCGGTATGAGTCCCGGAATCTCCCATTCTGCCGCAGTAATATGTAATGATGAACCATCCGGCAGATCAAACACCAGCTGGATCGTATACTTTCCAAAGGTTGGTGTGCCAATTAAGGTGGCTCGCTGTTGGGCTTTGAGAGCACCGGCAGTGATTTCGGCGGCGCTGGCTGTGGAATTATTAATCAACACGACCAGTGGAATTTGAGTGAAAGGCCCATCTTTCTCGGCTTGAATGGTTTGGGGTTGTTTATCTCGATAAGTTTGAGTCAAAACCGGACTGCCAGCGGGTAGGAATAATTCAGCAATTTTAATGCCTGTATCTACCAATCCGCCACCATTATTGCGCAAATCCAGGATGAAAGAAACAGCACCATGCAAGGTCAAATCTTCAATCGCTTTTTTGATTTCATCCGGAGTTGTTGAGGACATTAAGTTAACTTGAATGTGCCCAACGAGTTTATCTTCCGGTAGTAAATTCCACGTGACAGAGGGGAGGGCAATCTCCTCTCGAGTGATTTGAAAACGGTATTCTCTTTGATCATGTTCACGGAAAATCACTAAACGGACTGAAGTACCCTTGTCGCCTCTCAATAGCGCGAGGACGTCATCCTGCGGCATGTCGGCGCGTATTTCAACTTCATCAATTGAAAGTAAAATATCCCCATCTTGTATGCCAGAGCGTTTGGCGGGAGAATCCTCGAATGGAAATAATCGGTATTGATTTTGGGAATCGCGTTCAATTCGAGCGCCAATTCCACCAAATTTTCCGCGTAGTTGCTGACTTTGTAATTCGTGCTGGGGTGGCTCTACAAAAATCGTGTAAGGATCATCGTATGCTTGTAAGAGACCGCGTATCATCCCATATTCGATATTTTTCTGCTCCGGTAAGGGATAAGAACCATGCTCAACCAGCAAATCGTAGGCTTGTTGGAATAGTGGAAAGGCGTTCGTGGTGATGGGGACGATTTGTCGGTCGCGAATCAAATACCCCATAGCCAGTCCAACACCAAAGGTAAGTAGGAAAATCAACCATACCAGCGTGTAGAATCGAAAGTTTGATGATTTAGTTCTCACTTGAAAACCTTTTATTTGATCTGATCATAATTCTTCTAAACCGGTATAATCCGGCAGAAACGGAAGGCAAAGGTGAAATAGCATGGTGTCTGCGTATTGTATCACCCAAACGAAGGATGATTTTTCTCTCAAGCCAGTATTTGAAGGGATTGATTTACGCTCATTGGATCAAGCTAATCGCTTAATACCTGATGGAGTTTATACTACTTTTCGTACTTATGACAAATTCTATGTACTGGATTTGGAAGGACACTTTAACCGTTTAGAAGAATCGGCAAGACTGCTCCAAAAAGATATCATCCTGAAACGAGCGGAAATTCGAGGAACTTTACGAGAATTACTTAAAAATTTTCCGGCTAATGAAGCCCGAGTACGCATCAGTGTACCGCTTACTTCTACCGTTCCGCATGTAATCGAAATTTATGTCTTTTTTGAAACTCTGGTTGTGCCTTCCTTTGAAGATTATCAAAATGGGGGGCGAGTGATTACCATACGGATGCAACGCGACAATCCCGCTGCCAAGACTACAACGTTCATCCATACTGCTGATGATATCCGTCAAAACTTACCGCCAGAAATCAATGAAGTAATCATGGTTGATGAAAGCGGAAGAATGCTGGAGGGTTTAAGCAGTAATTTCTTTGCAGTTAAGAACGGAGTGGTGTTTACTGACAACACGAATGTTCTGCCTGGAATTACTCGAAAACATGTCCTTGAGATTATTAATGAGATGGGAATTCCGCTGCGTTGCGAAGGTGCTCTTTATGCAGAATTAAAAAACCTTGATGAGGCATTTATCACCAGTACCAGCCGAGGGGTTTTACCTGTTCGTCAAATAGATGATCACATGATTGGATCTGGAAAAGTCGGTGAATTAACCCGAAGAATTATGGAACGCTATCAGGAGCAAATCAAACGGATGGTAGAGCCTATTTAATCTGTTTCCTCATCGGAAATCCCAGTTTCCCATTCATCTTCACTGGTGAGATTTTCCAGATCCCCGGCTTGCATGGCCTGAATAAGCTGTTGGGCGTCCTCAAACTGGCTCGAAGGCACATACAAATGAACCTCTCCCAATGGGCCGACCGTCAATCCATAAACCGTACCGGCGCTTTCTCGGCGTTGGATCACAGTAATGCCTGCGGCTTCCAGCATCAGACGAACCATGTCCGCTTCTAATTGACCATAGGCTGTAAATACTTTTTGAATTTCATCCGCCATTGGCATGTTCTCCAAGATTCCTTGTGGTCAATATTTCTTTGACCAATTGATAAACCTCATCCAGGCGTGCTTTATGCAGACGATATTGGTGCAAAAGCCGCTGACTTTCGGAATTAGTGCGAGCTTCGGCCTTCTTGAATTCTTCAAGAAGTAAGTCCATCAATCCGAAGGGTGTATATTCGCCGCTCCCTTGAAGGGCCTGAATCACTAACTTGCTGACATGTTCCTCATATTGATGCAGTAATTGATAAAGTGAAGTCAGGTAGAGGTGATCATCGGGGGATTCGAGATGGGTGGTTTTCTGTTTGATGACCATTTGTTTGAGTTGCTGTTGTAAGTTTGTTTCGGATGTCATCATGGTTTACTCTGATTGGTTGAACGGTTGTGTTTCTGGTGCAATCGCTGTTGGCGATGTTCTAATTCCAGCCGTCTTTGATTCTTCAGGTAGCGCGGGAGGGGAGATTGATCGAGATAAGTCAGTGCTAAATCTGTCCATTCGATGGCTTGCTTATAGGCTTTTATCTGGTGTTCGTAAAATTTGGCAATTTCAATGCAGGCGTCTACTTCATTGAACTCGGAGGCTTTCATCCATAATGCGAGAGCTGCTTCAATTTTACCGGTGCGGCGGTGCAGGTCGGCAAAGCGGTAAAGGGTTTGGATAAAAAAATGAGTAGGCAGACCGATTTCCAAACTGGCTTCATACAACTGTACCGCAGCAGTGTAATCGCCCAATTCTTCATACAGGCGAGCGATGGCGATCAAATCTAAACTTTGTGGATTGGGAGAACCAAGGGGATTTCGCAATAAGTTGGCCAAATGCAAGAACAGGGCAGAGAGAGACAGGATATCTATTTCATTATGATAAAAAACGCCCCTTAGGGGTGTCGCGTTTTGGGTTTGTAGATATTCAAAATAAATCTGTGGAACCATCCAGCCGGGGATTTCTTCTTCCGCACGACCCAGATTGAGAATTTCGTGTTCCAAATTACCCAATGAACGATCATCAAGCCGGTTTCGCCAGATACGCCGTGTGAGAGAAAGCAAATCAATATGATGCAGATTTCTTACCGGCGATCGAAAACCGTTTAAGATGTATCGGTTGTTTAATAACGGGGCGTCAAAAGATTTACCGTTGTAAGTAACCAGAATTTTGAAAGGTGTGAGAAATTCTTCCAGTGCAGTCAGAAAAGCGGGTTCTTCGTCCGGTTCCCGCAAGAATATTTGATTAAGAAAATATTGGCCGTTCTTCCAGTACCCCAAGCCAACCAAGAAAATAAATGTACCGGTCCCGCCGGCCAGTCCAGAAGTTTCTGTGTCCAAAAATACAAATTCATCTATTGAGGTGATGGATTCGAACGGTATGCGCGACCATGCGATTAAGGACGAAAGATCAACTGAGCTTGAAAAATTAACAATACCATGGTTGTAATTCGGTGGATATTGTTTTTCAGAAATGAAAATATCTCCAAAAATTGTTGGGTAATTTTTACCCTCAATAACTTTTTCAATCGAAATCAACCTTTCGAGTTTTGGGGTCGAATTATTCGAAAACGGGGTATTTCCCAGTTGTACCCCCAAAGATCGCAAGCGACTTAGCAAAGACTCGTCCATAAACTTATTATAAACGAAGGGGCTGGCCGTTGAGAATTTTGAGAATTGCAATCGCCTCTACTTTACCGGCGCTGCCATTCTCTCCACCCACACCAACGCAAGAAGGGCATCCTTCCCCACATGGGCAGTTTTGGACAACTTCGAGAGCGCTGTTAAGGATGGGTTCGTGTTTCTCAAAAAGGGTTTCGGATAATCCAATGCCGGCGGGTGAGTTATCATATAACATTACAATTGGGTTGCCCTGGCTGATTGGAGATTGAGGATCGCTGTGAGAGCCTAAATCTCCAGGATCGCATAAAACAAATAAAGGTGCAATTTGGGAGAGAAGAAAACGCAGACCCGATAAGCCAGTGCGGATACGCACAACACTTTCAGCTTTGTGGTGACAGACCGGACAAAGTGTAATCAGGTTTTCCAATCGGTTGGCCTGTTCATAGGATGGAAATTGACGGAAGGGGATTTTGTGATGAACATGATGGGGTGTGCCTTTTTCGGGAATACCACATAATTGACAGGTATACTGATCGCGCTGGCGGGCAAGTTTTCTTTGTTTCTCCCAATTTGGTCCGTAATTGTTAGGTTTACCACTCCATAAGTTGTATTCGGAAAGTTTTTGGACACTGACGGCATCCAGCTCAATCCAGTATCCAACAGTACGCATGGTACGCGGGGGGAGTTCCAGTTCTTCGGTTGCCAAAATTTCCTTTGTTAGCCACGAAATTTTCCGAAAACCTTTCAATTGCCGGGTCACTTCAATTTCACCAAAATGAATTGCTCCGCCGGGGACAGATTGGTTTTTTTCTTCAGAAATTGTCCGAATAGTTTGATCCATCAACGGTTGGGTGTAATAATCTCCGTTAAAGGAAGATAGTCGAACCAGTTTTTTTTCAAAGTCCAATTCTTGCACAATGAAGGTTTGACCTTGATGCAGGTAAATCGCATTGGGATGTGCCATCCAATCCACGCTGGCTTGATCTAATTCCCCAATGGTGATCAATCGGTCATCTTCTTCGACCTGTAACAAGAACGAGTCACCAGAGGTGCTGCGCAACGATACGTTTTGAGAAGGGTATTGATTTGCACGCCAGATAAATCGGTCTGCGGTTGCAAATACTTCTCGATTCAGGGTTAATACTTGAAGATAAGGATGAATATCCTCCCAGGGGAGTTTACCGAAGGTATCATTTTGACGGAATGGCAATTCAAAGACTGCGCAACGAATATGCTGGTATAAGATCAGCGGATTGTTGGGATTGATCAACGCCATTTCGGGTGGATTTTCAAACAGGTACTCCGGATGCTTGAGGATATATTGATCCAAAGGGTTTGAAGAGGCAACCAGTACCGCCAGGGAGTCTTGTTTTTGTCTGCCAGCCCGCCCGGCTTGTTGATGGGTTGCGGCAATACTGCCCGGATAACCGCTGATGATGACCGCTTCCATTCCCCCAATATCAATCCCTAGCTCCAACGCATTGGTGGCGACAACGGCTTTGGCTTTTCCGGTTTTCAGAGCTTCTTCTGTTTTTCTCCTTTCAGTCGGCAGATACCCACTTCTGTAAGCAAAGATTTGGTGAGCCTTATCTGGATTCTGGCTTTGTAGTAATTTCATACCGATCTCGACATTTTTACGAGTGTGGGTAAACAAAAGTGTCTGGATACCTTTTACAATTAGATCGCCGCTCATCCGCACGGCTTCACTGAGTGCGGAACGACGAACCCCAAGTTCTTCATGAACAATGGGAGGATTGTAAAGCAGAAAATATTTCGTGCCGCGTGGAGATTGACTATCCGATATCTGCTGGAAGGGTTCTTCAATCAAATTTTCGGCATGTTCCTTCGCGTTCGCAACCGTTGCCGAAGTGAGAATAAAGATTGGAGACGCGGAATAAAACTGGCCGACCCGCTTCAAGCGGCGGATCAGATTGGCAATGTGAGAGCCAAAAACACCGCGGTAAAGGTGAACTTCATCCAAAACAACAAAGGTCAGACCACGAAAAAATCTTTCCCAGTTTGGATGATGGGGAAGAATTGCAGTGTGGAGCATATCCGGGTTGCTGAGCAAGATTCGGGCGGTTTGGCGAATTTTTGCGCGTTGAGAGGATGGTGTATCACCATCGTAGATTGCGATCGAAGAATGAAACGTAGAAGGGGATAAGCGCAGAAATGTATTCAATTGGTCTTGTGTGAGGGCCTTGGTGGGGAAAAGCAACAATGAAGTGGCAGTGTTGTCCTTCAAGCATTTGTCTAGAATTGGTAAAAGATAGCAAAGTGACTTTCCGCTGGCAGTTCCAGTGGTGATGATGGTGTGCTTAGATTGCGTAATGTTCTGGATGGCTTCCCATTGATGGCGATAAAGTGCTTTAATGTTCTCTTGTAAAAGTGCATCTACCAATGCTTTATCCAATTTCTCAGGTAATGGAACAAAATGTCCCGGATTCGCATTGGTGACATGAATTGTGCTGATGTTGGGCGAGAGGGATGGATCGTTTTGCCAAAAGTCTAAAATCTTTTTCATTTACCCGAAATTTTCCGATTATAAGGATGGTTTTTGATTGGCGTAACCCATTATACCTTTTCATTGATCTTGAAAATTGGGGATGACAAATCGTTTTTCTTTTTCGCCATCTTTGGCTATACTTTGCTTGTTTGAGAAGATTGGTTCAATCGGGAGAGAGAGGATGAAACCAACTGCTCGGTATCGCTGGTTTGTGGTAGGGGTGTTTTTCGTGTTCATGCTTCTCCACCAAGCCGATAAATTATTGATTGGACCATTGACCACACCGATCATGGAATATTTTCAAATTGATGAAGCTCAAATGGGGGTAGTTTTTTCGGGTGCCATTTTGGTTGGAGGAATTTTTTACCCCCTGTGGGGCTACCTTTATGATCGTTTTGCGCGAGCAAAGCTGCTGGCATTGGCCTCTTTAATTTGGGGAGCGACAACCTGGTTAAGCGCACTGGCAAAATCCTTTGGTGTTTTTGTAATTACCCGTGCTTCCACGGGAATTGACGATGCGAGTTATCCCGGTTTATATTCCCTGATCTCGGATTATTTTCCCCCAAAAACACGGGGTAAAGTATATGGCCTGTTGCAGATTGCCAGTCCGCTGGGTTATATGATTGGGATGGTGCTGGCCATTACACTGACTCAACTGATTCACTGGCAAGGAATTTTCATACTGACTGGTTCTTTGGGAATTGTCCTTGCGGCTGTCATTTTTACTACAGTGAAGGAGATGCCACGAGGGGGATCTGAACCCGAGCTGGAAAACATTGAGCAACATACTCATTATCGCTTTGAGTGGAAGACCGCTTTAGGGCTTTTCAGGAAAAAGAGTCTTCTGCTACTCTTTACCCAGGGATTTTTCGGGGTCTTTCCGTGGCAGGTGATTACTTTCTGGTTCTTCCGTTATCTGGAAACGGAACGAGGTTTCAATCCCAATCAAGTCTTAATCACGATGGTGATTGCAGTATTGTTCTTAGCGGCTGGTTATCCAATTGGTGGCGCATTGGGGGATTATCTTTTCAAACGCAATGTGCGCGGCCGTTTGATTGTCTCGGCTTTCGGCGTCATCACCGGTGCACTTTTGTTGTGGTTTTCCCTGAGTATTCCTGAAAACAACACCCTGTTTTTTACCATCTCCATGGCCATCACAGCAATTTTCATTCCTTTTGCGGCACCGAATGTCCTTTCAACGGTTTATGATGTCACCTTGCCAGAAGTGAGATCTACTGCAAATTCGGTTCAAAACATGATTGAGCAAGGTGGTTCGGCAGTAGCTCCGGCGTTGGCGGGTTTGATTGCGGTGAATTCGTCATTAAAGGATGCGATTCTGATCATATGTGTGGGTGCATGGATTTTGTGTTTCTTATTCTTTTTGGGTGCAATTTACTTGTTGCCACGTGACATTCGGGATTTGCGCCAGCAATTAGCCCAAAGAGCAGAAAAAGAGAGAATGGCATTGAGTCAGGGGAACTTAAATGATCAATTGGTTTCTGCTCCGGCACAGGATTAATTATGAATTTTGGTATTCTTCCTTTTCTGATCCTCGCTGGGTGGCTGGCGGGTTCTCTTTTGAATTATCTGGCGGATGTTTTACCCCGAACTCGCCGATTGAGCTCTCCTAAATGCATATCTTGTGGAATTAAGGTGTCCTTACAGAACTATCTACTGTTGCGAAAATGCAATAACTGTGGCGCGGAAACCACATCACGAAGGCGAGTTGTGCAGGCACTTTCAACGATCCTGATTCCCATCGTCTTTTATTTTCCCCCTGCACGATTTGGATTTTGGTTAAGCTTGCCCTATTTTTTATATTTCGCACTGGTGTTTATCATGGACATCGAACACCGGGTTGTATTATACGAGGTTGTTGGTGCGGGTATATTGATTTCTATACCGATGGGATTGTACTGGAATGGATGGTTGAAAACCATCCTGGGGGGGCTTACTGGATTCGGACTGATGTTCATTCTTTATTACTTTGGGGTTCTTTTCAACCGCTGGATGTCCAAAAGGCGGGGAGAAGAAATTGAGGAAGTTGCATTGGGGTTTGGAGATGTGAACCTTAGTGGTGTGTTAGGATTGTTGCTGGGATGGCCAAAGATTGCGATAAGCTTATTCTTTTCTGTTGTAATGGGCGGCGTTTTCAGCGGGCTTTACCTGTTGGGAAGCGTGCTTGCCCGTCGCTACCGGCCATTTACAGCAATACCGTATGCGCCGTTTTTAGTAATTGCTGCGGTCATTCTAATTTATCTAGCCTGATCAAACTCAGAGATGCGGCCCAGTGGCGAGCACCTCTTTTGTCACGTTTTTGGCAAATTGAGTGCAATTGTTTTCAAATTGTGCAATCAAATTGCGGGCGTATTCCTGATAGGCTTGCTTGTCTTTCCAGTTGTATTGGGGATTCAGGACTTCTGAAGGAACACCGGGACAAAAGAGGGGGATGTTCAATCCAAAAAATGGTTCTTGACGGAACGGTACTTCATCCAGATCATGGTTCAAAGCAGCAGTGATCATTGCCCTGGTATAGGGGAGGTTGATCCGTTTTCCAATTCCATAGGGGCCACCAATCCAACCGGTATTGATTAGCCAAACCTTAACCTTATGGCGCAAGATTTTCTCGCCGAGCAGATCGGAATATCGGTTTGGAGAGAGTGGCAGGAAAGGCGCACCAAAACAGGTTGAAAAAGTGGCTTGTGGTTCGCTGCCTAAGCCCGTTTCGGTTCCGGCCAGTTTAGAGGTGTAACCTGAGAGAAAGTAATACATCGCTTGTTCGTAATTTAATCGGGCAATTGGTGGCATTACGCCGAATGCATCGGCCGTCAGGAAAAAAATGTTTTGCGGGTGACCCGCGTATCCCTGGCTGAGACTGTTAGGGATGAATGATAAGGGATAGGCCCCACGCGTATTTTCCGTAAATTGATCCGAGTCGAAATCAACCACTCTGGAAACCGGATCATAAACTACATTTTCTAATACAGCCCCAAAACGATTGGTTGCAGCCCAAATCATTGGCTCATATTTAGGATTCAGGCGGATGGTTTTTGCGTAACAGCCGCCCTCGATATTAAAGACACCTTCGTCTGACCAACCATGTTCGTCATCACCGATCAATTGACGCTCGGGGTCGGAAGAAAGGGTGGTTTTGCCGGTTCCACTCAGCCCGAAAAACAAGGCAACATCGCCATTTTTACCCACATTAGCTGAACAGTGCATGGACAATACGCCCTGACGCGGCAAAAGATAGTTCATAATGGTGAATATTGATTTCTTGATTTCGCCGGCGTAACCGGTTCCACCTATCAAGACGATTTTTCTTTCAAAATCAATCAGTATAACGGTACCAGAACGTACACCATCCAATTTGGGGTCAGCTTGAAAGTTTTCGCTCTGGAGGATGATGAAATCGGGGATGGTGTGTGGAATTTGCGAAACCGGAATGGGGATTAACAAATTCCGTGAGAACAGATTGTGCCAGGCTTTCTCGGTAATCACTCTTATCGTTTGCCGATAATTTGGATGTGCGCCTGCATAGACATCCTGGACAAACAAATCTCTTCCTTGAAAGTAAGCAAGAAACTTTTGGTAAATTTGATCAAATGCGTGAGGGGAAAGAGGTTGATTGATTTTTCCCCACCAGATTTCATCCTCTAAGTGAGGGTATTGCACAATGAATTTGTCATTGGGTGACCGTCCGGTATGTTTACCGGTGTAGGCAATCACTGCTCCATCACAAGAGAGGGCAACTTCATTGCGTCTAATGCCTTCTTCAATCAAGCCGGCAGATGCATAATTCCAGTAAATATTCCCTGTATTTTGAAAGCCATGGTTCTCAATTCCGTAATTTGATGGAATTCCAAAGGCTTGCATCAAATTGATCTCTCCTTATATGTGGGTTGAGTAAATTAGGGATTGTTCCCCGACCAGCCCAGAAACCAATACCAGAGAACGTCTGATGCCGGTTTACCGTGAATTGAGGACGAAGCATCTTGAATGGCTGCAGGTGGATAAAAACCTTGCGATACAACGCCGTCAATCCACGAGCGTTCGTTGATCGCGGAAAGTAAGGCACTGTAACTATCTGCTTGAAGTTGTAGGTCGGGGGTAAATTGTTCGGTTGGAGAAAGAGGCGGGAAAAATGTTTCCAAGGTCAGGCAGTTTTCGTTGTTGCAGATCGAGGAATCTGTTATAGCAGAGGGTAAATTTATGGCTACAACGATAGGTTTTCCGGTGGACTCTCGAATTGGAAGCAAAATCGTGTCGAGGTAATCTTCCACCTGGCTGAGTCGGTCATCTTGGGGCGTTGAAGAGGAATACAATGAGGGGATTACAAGTTGGACATAAAGAAAATCCATCCGCTCAACAACCCATTCAGGGATTGTTGGACTTTTGTCGGTGATCTGAATACTCCAACCCAATTTTCCGTTATAACGCTGGCGAACGTTTTCGACAATGGATTGCCATCGTTCATCGGCAAAGTCCGGCACACCTGAGGCCTCACCGCTTGGAAGAACTCCGGCTGGGAGGGCAGGTGCCACCTGTGGACCTCCTAAAATGAGAGCCGGTGTGCTGGTTTGGGCAGCCAGATCTGCAAAATGGATCGCAAAGGTATGATAGCGTTCAAACCAATTTTCCCACCAGGCTTTTTCCAAATGTGGTTCAGACCAAACTTCGCTACCGTTGCGAAGGTGGGGGTACAACCATGCGGTCATATTGGCTTGCTGGATGGTTTGAATTGCCTGTATATTATCAAGCCACAGGGAGTCCTTGCCGGCCACGGGTTCAAAATTGGGTGTGCCAACATTTACGTAAGACCACCCCGGCGTTAGGACGGTCGTATTGGCTTTTAATAAACTGATTTTATTCATCCCCCAAAATAAATAAGGTTGCCAGGTGGGGTTGTAATTGGGGCTTATTTCGATCCCTCGAACAAAGTCATTAAGACGGGATTGGGGAGTAGGAGCAACAATTTCAGTGGAACTTGAAGTGGTATTCCAGTTTGACCAGGCTTTTATTTCGTCCCGGCGAATTTGGGATTCGCTGCTGACGACCAAGGGATATCCTTCTGCTTGTGTGCCAGCAGTGGCCAAATCATCTGCATGACCACACTGGTCATTCCGGCAGTAACGATATTGTAATGAATTGAACATATTCAATGGGCTATAAAGGACATATAGCCATTGATTATTTCCCAATGGCCACATTGGGAGTGGATTTGTCCATGTATATGGATTGAATTGGATGGAAACGCTATCTTCAAGAGGTGTGTTATTGGGGGCACTGACCAAAAAGGTGATTGGTTGTGTATTGACCGATTGCCATGAAGTGACTTGATCCGTAATTGTGGTATCGTTTTGCGGCACAATCAGTTGCCTGAGGACAAATCCTCCACTTTGATCGTGTTCTGCATTCCAAAAACCATCGCCCAAGGTGTATTTGTAGCGCAAATCAAAGCCGGCTGGTAACCGCAGGGTTATGGCATACGCATTTTCGGCGACATTGGTCAGCAGGGGTGCGCGGGCAGCAATGACGCTAAATCCACCGTTGACCTCGGCGAAAGTGTTGCCAAGCGAATAAATATTTCCCACCATTCTTACCGGTACACCTTGTAAATTCGTTGGTGGAGTCTGAACGATAAAAGTCACATTGACAAAGCGCGAGGGGGTTAGCGGAGTAAGAGCAAGTGTAGTTGAATCTGCGGCAACTACAGCCCCTTGCTGAAAGGTTTGAAAACTTCCATCTATGCTATAAACCACTAAATTATGAATGCCCTCGGCAATGTTCTCGACGATGAAAGATCCATCACTGGCAGTGAGTGTTTGAATGCCACCAACGCAAACCAGAGCATTTGGAAATGGCGCTTTGGTGCTGGCATCAAAAACCTGTCCTTTGATTGTACCGGTCAAGCCATTGAACCGAAAATCAGTCCAACCAGCAATCGTGTCCTCAACGAATAGGGGGTAATTTACCGCTGCCATGCGATAGCGAACCTGTTCGCCATGAGCGTTGTATTCAACAAAATAAGGAAAATCTCCTCTTAAGTATCGGTACTTTACCACCGAACCGATCGGAAAAATCAATTCCAGTTGGAAGGACCCGTCCGAATTTTCGATCATCGGATAGCGCTGAGGATTCATTGCCAGACCGGTCACTTCATCGAGAATTTCGAGGGTAATGTTCCCTTTTGGGGCGTTGGCAGGAGGTTTTGCTCGAAAAGTGACTTTGGTATAACTCAGGTCCGGCTGATCACTGGTAATCGGAGAGGGTGCTGTTGGAGAAGAATTGAACCAGGAGGAAAAATCTAATGAACAGGCGCTGAGGAAGAAAGTCAGACCAATCAGGATAATTAAGGTGTTATGAAAAATCCCTATTTTGTGTGTCATTTTCATGGCATTTCCTCAGCGTTTAGGTTAAAAGATGAAAAACAGAAACCGCTCGCGAGAATTAATTCTGGTGAGCGGTTTTCCCGTCCTCTGGTGAGGTGACTTTTTTGAATTTTTGCCTGATTTCTTGCTGACGGTTGGCAAGGCTGCCTAATACGCCGTTGACAAAGCGTGGAGTGCTGTCCGCCCCAAAGATTTTTGCCAGCTCAATGGCTTCGTTTATGGCAACCTTTACTGGTGTGCACCCTTCGACGGCAAATTCCCACAAGGCAATCCGCAAAATATTCCGGTCAATGACAGCCACCTGATCTAATGGCCATTCGGGGGCGTGCTGGGCGATGAAATCATCTAATTGACGAGTGATTGGAAAAACCCCATTGATGATATCGTAGGCAAATTTCACCAGATTCGTATCCAGTGTTTCGTCTTTAAGGCGCTCTTCCATGGCAGCCTGAGGAGAATGATTGGTCAGGTCGCATTCATAAAGCACCTGCAAGGCTAAGCTTCTTGCCTTGGTTCGGGGTTTCATAACACCTTCGTTGTTAATTTTCCAAATTCAACAGGTTTTCCGACATTAATTGGCGGTTACGCCGGTTTCTACATCTTCAACATGGACGTTAACTCGCCCAACTTCCATGCCGACCAATTCGGAAACGGCCCGGGCTACCTGTTGCTGAATTGCCCGGCACACCTCGCGAACCTTTACATCACGGTTGAGAATGACATAAAGGTCAATATAGACGTGGTCGTTTTCAACAGTAATCTTTATCCCTTCGCTCATTCCGCGGCTGAAAAAACGCTCGACTTCCGAGGGAATGGTTGCCAACCGATTAACACCGGGTACGCCGAGGGCTGTCAGACGCGCCACGGAAACAAGCACTTCGGGGGCGATGGTGGTTTTGCCGGGTGGGCGGGAATTTTCGGTCATTCATCCTCCGCTAAAATGCTGGATTATTGTTATCGCGCTCATATACAATTATAACCCTTTCCACAAATAATCCATTCAAAATAAATTTTCAATTTCAAATCGGATTGTCAAAAAGGAATTTTATCGCAAGCAGGATATTTGGCTTCCTGTTTGATCCTCTTCAATTCAGCAGGTTCTGGATAAACTCCACAGTCTTGGACTTAACAAAATCTAATTCGCGGTCCAAAACGACACAATGGCCGCTGTTTTCCAACCAGACCAAGGATTTGTTCCTGGAAGGTAATTTTTCGTACAGCAATCGAGAACCTGAAGGATTGATCGTGCGGTCTTTTTTGCCTTGAAAAATCAAAACCGGTTGATAAACATGATGAATTTGCCTGAGAACTTCTTTTTGTAATTTTTCTAACTGAGCCACAGCGGCTAAAGCGACGACGTTATAGCCTTGCCATGGGAGGGTATCGGTTTCGGCTTGATTTTCATCCTCGTCGGGCAGATAATTTTTTGGCATGATTTTTACAAACGGAGCCAACCATTTTGCCCGCCAGATCCCATTAATTTTGATAGCGGGCGCATAAAGGATAACCCCCTTAAGCGAGCGATGATTGGCAGCCAGGAGTAGCGAGAGCAATCCGCCCATTGATTCGCCCGCTACAAAAACATTGGGGGTATGACTCAGCTTTTCCAACCCTTTACGAGCCGTTTCGTACCAATCCTGCCAGCGGATTGAAATCATGTCTTCCGGTCGCGTACCATGTCCGGGCAGAAGGGGACAAAATACCGAGTATCCTTGCGAATTGAGATGTTCGGCGAGGGGGCGTACTTCTACCGTCGTTGCGGTAAAGCCATGCAACAACAGGACTCCGACCGGCTGCGTGCCTTGAAGAAGGAAGGATGAACCATCCAGGTGAGGATTTTCAAAAATGGGTCGCTTCATGGGCTTAGTTAACGGCTTTGAAATTTGGGTAGCAGGGCTGTTGCATGGGGTAAAATGACAGCGCTGAACTTTTCCGGCAGCAGATTCTGGGCAATTTCTATAGCCTGTTCAATGGAATTTGCCGGAGTAATGAAAAACTTACGCACGAGTTCATGAGGCATCTCAGAAACCAGGATGAGATGATTCCGTTTTACCTGAAGGGCAATTTGATAGGCTTTGTGAGCTCCAATCTGAAAGTCCATTTGCTGAAATTTGAATATGACTTCATCCGGTGTTGTCATTGGGGCAATGAAATCAAGCGCCTTTTGACTGCCAATTCCTTCGGGGCATGCCGCAGCCAGGATAATCACCCCGCCAGGGCGGGCGAAAAGAGCAGCATGGGTGATGGCTTTCTGTGCCTGATATAAATTGATGTCCTTAGGATGACCACCGGGTGAGGCAATCACCAAATCGTAGGGCTGAGAAACGGCGACTTTCCATAAATCATCGGATATAGAGATCCCTTTCTCCATAACGGCACGGGGTGTTCCAAACAAAGCAGCCAGAATTTGACGATTGGCGTTAAGGATGACGTTCAGAGCAAGGTGAATCCCCATCAAACTACCGATTTCTTCCACATCTTGTCGCATGGGGTTGTTGTCATATTCACCCAAAAAGGCAAGTGGGTCATTTAACATGGCATGATTGTGATTGATGGTTTGGCGGCCAGCCAAACCAATGGCTGCACTCTTGACACCTCCAGAGTAGCCCATGAAATGGTGGGGTTCAATATTTCCTGTCACGATCCGTAGATCAGCCTGGTGAAAGCGTTTATTGACCCAAACAGGAGTTCCACGCCGCGTATTACCTAAAAAAACCAGGTCTCGCCGGTCATCACAGTCGTGGGAGAAAATCCGAATTTTCTTCCGGTCTAAAACAATGGCTGGAAGGATGGTTTGGACTTCCTCAATCGTTGCTGGAGTGTGAGTGCCCGTTGCGACAAATAATTCAATATGCTCATCCGGAATGCCGTGTTCATTCAGCCAATCCAGTAATGGGGGGAGAATAAAGTTGTATGGCACGGGCCGGGTTTTATCGTTGATGCTGATGGCAACTCTTTCAGGAAAATTCGGCCATTCAAGCAGAGGATTTCCCAACGGATTTTGCAAAGCCCGTATTACAACAGAAAGAGGCTGCGTGGCGGGAGGATAATCTTTTGGCTCGTAATGGTCAAAAGAAAAGGCTAAATGGAGGGGTATATTGATCTTCCCAAAGGGAATTTGCGTGAGTGACATATTAATTAGCCAGGAAGAGGGTCATCAAAGCGCTGGATTTCGATTCGATATCCATTTGGATCAAACACAAAGGCCTGATAGATGGCGTATTTCAAATTGTACGTTGGTGGTTTTTCAACCTGTGCACCAGCTTTGACCAGTTTTTTGAACCACTCATCTACTTCATCGGTTATCAAAGTCAAAATGATGGATTTTGCGGGGGATGGTAATTCTGGGCGAGAACAGAAGCCGATCAATCCGGCAGGAGAAACGCGGAAGATTTTACAATCACCCTGATCCCTTACCAGGGGTAGTTCTAAAACATTCTGGTAAAAATTAGTGGTGGTTTGAAGATCTTTGGAAGGCAAGAAAGTTATCAACTGTTCAAAAGATTTCATGACCTTTATCCGGTAATACTGATGCCGATCAATCTGCCAATACCAAAGGTGATTGCGGCTGCCAGCATTCCAAAAATCACCATTCTGGTACCAGAATACCAGATTGAACGGCCGGTAAATAAAGTGATTGCTGCGCCGAGCAAGAACAGGCCAATTACGCTGAATAAAATGCTGAAAAGCAGGGCAGATGTACCGCCAAGAAAGGTGTAAGGGATTACGGGGATTACAGCGCCAACCGCAAACAGGATAAATGAGGTTATGGCTGCTTCCCACGCAGAACCGCCCAATTCTTCTGGGTCAATCCCCAATTCTTCACGGGCAAGGGTATCTAATGCTCCGTCTTTATTTTGCATAATTTTTAAAGCCATCTGGGTTGCCTGTTCCGATGGTATTCCCCGGGCTTCATAAATTAAAGCCAATTCTTCGGCTTCCTCTTCGGGTGCCTGTTCAATTTCACCTTCTTCAATTTTGATTTGATTAGCGTAAAGTTCGCGGGAGGATTGAACAGAAAGCCACTCGCCCAGGGCCATTGAAAAGGCACCAGCTAACAGACCAGCGATTCCGGCTACCAGAATCGAGCGGTTATCCATGGTTGCTCCGGCAACCCCCATGACCAGGCTAAGGTTACTGACAAGTCCATCATTTGCGCCTAGTACTGCCGCCCGTAAAGCGTTGCCGCCCGTTGAACGGTGGCGGCCTTCCAATTGGGCTAGAGCGCTACCTTCCATACCCCCGCGAACAGTTCTCTTAATTTGGGCTAGAACCAGCGAATGAGTTTGTTCGTCCTTTGCCATTTGCTTATCGGCATCAACTTTAAGATAAGCGGAGCTGCCATCCTTTTCCATCGCCTGAAGGCTCGGTAGGATCATTTCGGGACCGAACCGTTTGGCCAACCAGATGATCAGGCGAACACGGATGGATGGTTTAAAGGGAGGTGGTTGAATTCCCTCTGCTTGTAATCTTTCTTCCCAGTTTTTAGCGTGTTTGCGTTCAACCGCTGCCATCTTCTCGTAAACTTTACGGATGCGTTCATCCTTTTCGATACTGGCGAGCGATTCATATATTGCGGCGCTGCTTAGTTCATCTTGTCGAAATTCAAGAAAGGTTTTGATATCGGTCATAACTCCCTCGTCTCTAGTCTATTCAATTTTACTCTTTCTTTTCTGGAATCGTGAAAATCGTTCTCGTGATGGGCTTGTGTAATTTCCAATGTCTTGTAAAATATTAATATCTTCATTCTGAAAAAGGTGATCGGGGATTTATCGCCTTTTTCTTTCGTAATTACTTTTATGATTATTTTTTCAGATGTTTCATCTTCTTAAGGGCTTACGTTTCAGGCTTACGCTGCTGATTTTACTGGCAATTTTGCCAATGATTTTTGCGGCAGTTTTTTTTGCGTTTAATTGGGGGGTAAATATATATCGAAATCTGGAAAATCAAACCGAGTTGCTTGCCAACAGCATTGCCGAGCGGCAGCTGTGGAGCCTGGAAAACGCCCAAATTGTGATGGTGGAATTGGGCACTCGGATTGACAGGTGGTTGCCCTTACAGGTTTCAGAATGCAGAAAACTGCTCAATGAATACTTCATTCGTGGGAGTTTTGTCAGCCTGGCAATTTTGGATGATCACGGAAAAATCCTTTGTCAGCTGCCTACCACCAATGATGTTGATGATCTTTTTGAGGTAGATGCTGTAGCGCAATCTTTGCAAAACCAATCTTTAAGCATTGGAGCGATGCAGGCAGACCCGTTGACGGGGAGAATGATTTTACCATTTGTTATCCCGTTTCAGGATGAAATCAATCATAGCGGTGGTTATATTTATGCAGGTATTCCTGGCGAATTGATCCAACAGTTAGTCATTCGTTCTGGTATTCCATCTGAAACCGAAACTGTCCTCACTGATTTGAGCGGAAGAATCATTGCAATATTTCCTGCAAACCCGAATTTGATTGGGCAAACCGATTCCCTTATACAACAGAAAATTTTCGGTGGTGAACTGGTTGAACAGGGTAAGTTCACGACAACAGGAATGGACGGCATAACCCGCTTATATTCTTATCGAGTGCTTACCCTTGAAGGCCAGCCTTTTGGCATTATCCGGAGTGGATTGCCCCTTGAAAACGTCAACCGCGAGTTTCAAAAATTGCTGTATACCATTGGATTTTTGTTCGTAGCAGTGTTTTTATTGAGTATTTTGCTGGCGTATTTGATTAGTGGAAGGATTTTGGAACGAAGAAGCGAACCCCTGTTGAATGCCGCAAAAAAGATTGCCCGTGGAGATCTGGCAGTTCGCACTCAGCCGCGGATGAAAGCCACTGCAGATGGTTTACTGGAATTGGAAAAAACATTCAATCAAATGGCGGAAGCCCTGGAGGAGCGGGAGAAATCACACCGGAAAATTGAAGAAGCGCTGAAGGAATCAAACGAAAAACTGGCGGCGATAATCCGCACTTCGCCGTTAGCAATAATTGTCGAGAATATGGAAGGCAGGGTGATCGAATGGAGCCCAGCGGCCACTTCGATTTTTGGATGGACAGCATCCGAGGTTATTGGGAAAGAAATGCCAGTACTATCGGCGGAGCATGCGTTTCAGTTTCAATCTATTCGAAAACGGGTTTTGGCAGGCAAAACCATACAAATTCAAGAAATAAAATGTCAGACGAAGGATGGACGAGAGATTCCCGTTGGCCTTTCTGCTGCGTTGTTGAGAAATACGGCGGGAGAAGCAGCCGGAGTTACTTATCTGATTGCCGATTTGAGCGAGCAGAAGAAGGCGTTAGAAACGGTAAACGAAACCCAGCAAATGCTATCGGTCTTGTTGAGGAATTTGCCGGGGATGGCTTATCGTTATTCTTTGAAAGAAAGAAAAATCACCTTTATCAGTTCCGGTTGTGTTGAATTAACTGGCTATTCACCAGAGGAATTACTGGATGGAAATTTAATTCAATTTCAAGACCTGATTCACCCTGATGATCGGGGCGAGGTTGCAAAAGTAATTGAAGAGACGGCCGTTGGGGGAAAGCCGTATCGGGTTATCTATCGCATTCGGACGGCCAATCATCAGACCCGCTGGGTGCTTGAACAGGGCGTTGGTTTAATCAATAATGGCGGGACTATTCACACGGTTGAGGGATATATCACCGATATTACCGAAGTTAAGAAGAGAGAACAGGAAATGGAGGTGATCGCCTCGATCAGTGCGGTAATGCGTTCCGCCAGAGGAAAAACTGAAATTTCCAGCATTGTTCTGGATCAAATTGCCCGGCATCTGGATGCTGATGGCGGCGCGCTGGCTTTTCGAGAGCCAACCGGTTTAAGTGTTGTGGAAATGGCTGTGGGAATCCTCCGCCCGATTCAAGGGTATCGTTACAATCGGGGAGAAGGTCTGATTGGGAAAGTCATTGAAAGCGGTTTACCGGTTTTGGGAGATGAAATTGGCCTGGATAAAAGTCTGCTGATTGCAGATATAGAAAACCGGGCAAATGCTGTTTTATGTGTCCCTCTACTTGAACGGGAACAGGCAATGGGCAGTCTCTTAATCGTTCGAGAGAGTCCATTTTCTCAGGATGATTTAAGGTTGATAACCTCAATTTCGGATATGGTTGCCACAGCGATCCGCCGAATCACTTTGTACGAACAGACTGAAAAAAGGCTGCAGCAGCTGGTAGCGCTTCGTACCATTGAAACTGCCATAACATCCAGCCTTGATTTTCGTTTCACACTCAGTATTTTGTTAGATCAGGTCGTTTCTCAATTAAATGTAGATGCTGCCGATGTTTGGTTATATGATGCGAAAACTCAGCGATTGGTATTTGTGGCAGGATGGGGTTTTCGGAGTTTGGAAGTCCGAACCAGCCCTGCACCAATCGGATGGGGGCTACCTGGAAAGGTGGCTCAGCAGCGGTCACCGTTATTTGTCCCCAATTTTTCCGAATGGGAGGGAGGAAAGGAACATATTATCCCATTAGAAAAAGAAGGTTTAAATTCGTATTATGGAACACCAATTATTGCCAAAGGTCAACTGCATGGTGTCTTGGAAGTATTCCAGCGGCACACTTTACGGCTGGATGCTGAAAAACGCGAATTCTTGAATTCCCTCATATCGGGTGCGGCCATTGCGATTGACAACGCACGGATGGTTGAGGATTTGCAAAAAACCAACCGGGAGCTGGCCGCAGCCTATGATCAGACTATCCTTGGTTGGTCAATGGCGCTGGAAATGCGCGATGCTGAAACCGAAGGTCATACGCGACGCGTGGCTGAGGCAACGGTGAAACTGGCGCGTGAAATGGGGTTGAGCGAAGCGGAACTGGTTAATGTTTGGAGAGGGGCGGTTTTGCACGATATTGGCAAGATGGCTGTACCCGACACCATTTTGTTAAAAAAGGGCGAACTGACGACTGAGGATTGGAAAATCCTTCGAAAACATCCTCTGTATGCTCAATCCATGCTTTCTGGCATTGAGTTTTTGCAGCCTGCGCTGGATATTCCCACCTTCCATCATGAACACTGGGATGGAAATGGGTATCCGTTGGGATTAAAGGGGGAGCAAATTCCACTACCAGCAAGGATTTTTGCGGTTGTGGACGTTTGGGATGCGCTACGTTTCGATCGCCACTATCGAGCGCGATGGGAAGAAAAGGATGTGATTGAATATATCACCGGTTTGTCTGGGAAACAGTTCGATCCGCGGGTTGTTGAAGTATTTTTACGAATGTTGAACGAAGGTAAGTTATAATCTCCTTGCGATGGATTTTGATTTTTTAATTTCGAACAATCATCTGGATAACTGGTTACTTGCTTTTGGAGCCTTACTGGCTTCTTTTGTCTTTTTCGAACTACTGAGGAGAATCCTTGGTTCAGTTTTCAAAAGAAAATCAGAATTTTCCAGGTTTCAAAGTTTCTCCGTAGTCTATCGAATCATCCAAAAAATAAAAGGATGGTTTTTGTTGTGGCTGAGTATTTACATTGGAAGTTTATTTATAGACTTAAATGAGCCCCTCCAATCTGTCCGTTCGATCATCACGATTACCGTTGGATTATTGCAAGTGGGTTTTTGGACCCTCGGTTTAATTGATTATTGGGTTGAACAAAAATCTGTGCGTGAGGATGTGGGGGGTGATCAAAAAACGACCCTGAATGTTTTAGGGATTATCCTGAAAATTGCGGTTTGGATTTTTGTCTTTTTAATTATTCTGGATAACCTTCCCGGTGTCGAAATAACGACTCTCATCACCGGTTTGGGTATTGGCGGTATTGCGGTTGGTTTAGCCGTTCAAAACATTCTTAGTGATTTATTCAGTTCAGTTTCAATTGCCCTGGACAAGCCTTTTGTGATCGGCGATACGATCAAAACCGGGGATTATATCGGGACGGTTGAAAGTATAGGCCTGAAAAGCACTCGTTTGAGAAGCATCAGTGGCGAACAATTGATTTTTTCGAATTCGGATCTGCTTTCCAGCCGGATTCAGAATTTTAAGCGCATGGACCGCAGAAGGGTTTTATTTACTCTGGGTGTTACTTACGAAACCTCTTTGGAAAAACTTGAAAAAATTCCCCAGATTCTGGAAGAAATCATTTCGTCCAAAAACGATGTTGCATTTGAAAGAGCGCATTTTAAAGAGTACGGAGCATTTTCGCTGAATTTTGAAATAGTCTATTTTGTTGAAACCAGTGATTACCGGTACTTTATGGATATACAGCAAGAAATCAATCTGGAAATTTTTCGAAGATTTTCTGAGATGGGAATCGAGTTTGCTTATCCAACGCAGGTGGTTTACACTCGCAAAAATTGAAACAAAACAAAATCAGTGTTCGCGAATCTGGTCAATTACCATCCGGTAGAATTCCTCCTGAAAGGGAACCGGTCCGCTGCCGATTACCTCGCGGACTTTTCTGCGGGTCCATTCCACTAAACGTGTTCCGGTAGGGTTTTCTGGCGGACTGTATTTCTCAAGGTTGAAGATTTTGGTTGTGTCGGCAACGAGCAGAATGCGCCGGTCGGGACGATAAATTAAAGCTGAAAAATAGGACTCACCATCACGGTTGGGTTCTGGCAGCAAAATCATGGTTATCAGAACTCGGCTGGCAGGTTCACGAAAATAATAATTCAATCCAAAAGAGTCGCGTTTCAATTCGGGTGGGCATTTTTCACCGGCCAGCTTCCAGTAGAAGGACAAAAATTTATTCCCGTCACGGTATAAGAGTTGTAAAAATTGTCCGGGTGAACTGTGGAATAATGAGGGGATGACCTCATCAGCGAATATTTGAGATTGGGTTTTTTCCGTGCTCATTCCGTATATCACCAAATATACAATAACCTATTTTTGCCCGGATTTTAAGGGATTGTCTAATGCGAAAGAATAAGCAGATCCATCAGGGTGTTAAAGAGGCAGTGGTTTGGGTAATTTCAAAGGCTGCTCTCAAACCGGATTCAATAGCACCCTGGATCCAGGCATGAAATAACGACGTGTGTTCGCCAGCGAAGTAAATTCGGCCTTCAGGATGACGGATATGATCATAAAGGAGGGTTTGTTGGCCGGGGTCAAACAGCGCAAAGGCACCACCGGCAAATTCGTCATCGTGCCACATGTAGGAATCACCGACTTCAAACTCATCCTGGGCGGACGGGTGAATTGCAGTGACATTTTCAAGAGCCTGGTGAAGTCTTTCAGCCGGCGGGAGCGATCCCCAGCGTTGAGCGTCTTCACCCCATGTGTAGGAGGCTAATAAAACCCCTCGTGGGGTTGATTTACGGGGTTGAGGATAATACATATTGCGTATAGCCAGATCAGTAACCGTGCCGCCTCCCATAATCCCCTCTTCTTCCCAGAATCGTCGGCGAAATTGAAGGAAAATTTTTGCAGACGCATCATAATGTAATTGTCGAATTGCCTTTTGCTTGCGAGGGCTGAAAGGAGGGATTATTTCAATGTGGCGTAAAACCGGAAATGGGAGGGTGAGGATTGCAAAGTCACCCGTTACATTATGTTTACCTGCGATAGAACGAAGGTGAAAGGTTACCGAAGTTTCGGATTGTTCAATGGCGGTAATTTTTTGACCAAACCAGATGTTTTCTTGAAGTTCTGGTAAAAACGAAAGGGGTAGTTGATCCATAGCCCCCTCGATAGTGATCATTTCTTTGTAGTATTGCCCTACTTCCTCTCGTAGTAACTCTAAAAAAGAGGAGTTCATGATGGCTTCCTGATTATAGAGCAGCCCAAAGCGTTCGATGGCGGCTTCTGACCAGCCTTTGATTTCCAAAAATTCGCGGACGGAATACTCGTCATATTCCTGGACAATCGAATCCCAGACGTCAGGGCCTTCTTTTTCGACTTTCCTGATGAATGGTTGGATGGTTTGTAGCCACAATTGTTCGGCACTTTTTTGTCTCTCCGCTTGAGTTAACTCAAATCCAAAAAATTCGATGGTTTGTTCTGCTTCATGCATTCGGATTTTTTTTCCATTGAAGTAAGCAAAAGCCAACGGATTGTGGTTGATAAAAGGAATGGTCTTTAGCCTGAACTTGTTTATGTATGCCAATGTTAAGGAATGATTTGTGGGAATACGCATCGCGCCCGCTTCCGCAAACAATCCATCCGAGAAGGGATGGCGCAAAGTCAGAATGCGGCCTCCGACTCGCTGCTGGGCTTCAATGATTTGAACCTCATAGCCAGCCCGCATTAATTCGCTTGCTGCCACTAAGCCAGCAATACCTGCTCCTGCGATGAGTACTTTTTGGGGTTGGGAGGTTTTCGGCAATCCTCGATTGATCCACTCTAAATATCTGGATTCGTCCAATAATTTCAGGTTCATTTTTATACCTTCATTTTTTTCTAAGATGAATTATTCGGGTATAATCAGGCTGATTTTATCTTTTATAACATTTTTCTTGACTTCAAGGAATATCCAATGGGACTTGACACAGTACAAAATGGGGTTGTTGTGGCGCTCGAATACACCTTATGGGTTGACGGTGAGATTGTGGACGATTCGAATGGGACACCGTTGGAGTACCTGCATGGGTTTAACAACATTATCACCGGTTTGGAAAACCAGCTCAACGGCTTGAGGGCCGGCGAAGAGAAGGAAATTGTTGTGAAGCCGGAGGATGCCTACGGACAGTATCATCCTGAGGCGGTGTTTGAAATGCCGAAATCGCAATTTCCACCCTCTTTTCCACTCGAAATTGGTTATCCCTTCAGGGTGCGCACCGATCAAGGTCAAATTCTCAATGCGCGAATAATCGGTTTGAAGGACAACGTGGTTGAGATTGATACCAATCATCCACTGGCGGGTAAGGAATTGCGATTTTTTGTTCGGATTGCGGGTCTGCGGGAAGCCACGGATGATGAATTGCTTTCGGGCAGGGTTGGTGGTGGATGCACTACCTGTGGTTCAACCAGCGGCTGCGAAAGTTGCGGCTAAGGCGACCCTTGTTTATTCGTAAAAAGTAATCCGATCGCGGCCGTTCATTTTTGAGTCATAAAGTGCCCGGTCTGCCCGCTGAAGGAGTTCATCCAGCGACAAATCAGGCTCTTTTACATTGCTTGCCAAACCGATGCTCAATGTGATCGGAATAGAAACTCCCCCGGCGGTAACGGGCTGTTGAGCAACGGCTTGCTTTAATCGTTCAGTCATCCTTCTGGCGCCTTCCGGAGTGGTTTCAGGCAGAAGTATCACAAATTCATCTCCCCCGTAGCGCCCGAGGATATCCACCTTGCGCAAGACGGCTTGCATGCTGCGGGTGATCTGAATTAACACTTTATCGCCGGTTTTATGCCCGAAGGTGTCGTTCATTTCCTTAAAGTGATCCACGTCAATCATCACCAAAGAAACCGGGCGGTGGTAGCGGCAGGCCTGTTCAATGAGGCGTGAAGCAATCTCTAAAAAGTAACGTCGGTTGGCTATGCCGGTCAGGGAATCCTGGGTGGCCAGCCGTTCCAGAGCTGCCTGAGCCTTTTTGCGTTCTTCGATTTCTTTTTGAAGCGCTACATTTTTGAGCTGATAAATTTCGGCATCTTTTCGGGCGTTTTCGACTTCGTGAATGACCTCGAGGGTTTTTAATCGGCGATCTTTTTCCTCGTTGTAAACGATTTGATAGACCGCAATATAATTTTCGTAGGCTTCGAGGGCTTTTGGGTAATTTTCAGTTTTTTTATAGGCCTGTGCTAATGCATGGTGACATTCCATCAATTCGTACTGGGCGTTGATTTCGCTCGCGATGGTTAATGCCGACTGCAAGGCTTCTACCGCCGCGGAGATGTTCCCCATGGAAAGGTGAATGATACCAATTTTTCGATGGGCTCTAGCCAATTCAAGGCGTTTGTCAAACTTTTTAGCGACATCGGCGGAAAGATGAAAGAAATTGAGGGCCAGTCCAAATTCATTTCTTCTGAAATAAACCTCTCCCAAGGTATTCAGCGCTTCAACCTCACCGCGATGAATGCCTAAGTTCTGGTAGATTTCAACACCGCGGAGACCAGCCTGAACTGCATTTTGATGCCGGCCACATTCGGAAAATGCCTGACTGAGATAGATCTGAACCGGGGCTTCCAGCTTCAAATCGGTCAGATACTGAGCCAGATCAAGCGCCGTTTCAAGGTGGGGGAGGGCTTTCTCGGCTTCGCCAAG
The DNA here is from genome assembly GCF_001306055.1 of Bellilinea caldifistulae. GTDB lineage: Bacteria > Chloroflexota > Anaerolineae > Anaerolineales > Anaerolineaceae > Bellilinea > Bellilinea caldifistulae. The sequence continues at coordinate 62,291 of NZ_LGHJ01000023.1, forward strand.
CAGCAGGTAAAGTTTGCCGAGTTTGACCCGGACAGCGGCCTCGCCGCTTTGATTCTTCAGGTTCTGAAAGGCGGAAAGGGCGCGCATCAGGTATTGGAGCGCTTCGGGATACGACCCCATGATCATCATTCCGCTGCCGAGACCGAGTAATGCTTCGGCGGTTTCATGACTGTCAACCGCCGGATTGAAGCACTCCAACGCGCTGATGTAGCAGGGAATGGCCTGATCATACGCATCCAGCTCCAGCAGTGCTTTACCCTGGGCAATCAACGCCCGACCGAGAACTTTGCGGTGCTCCAGACTGGAAGGCGCATTTTCTCCTGCCAGACGAGCCGCTTCGCGGGCAAGCTCGAGTGCACGTTTGGGGTTGCTTTGGGTTAATGGGCCGGTTCTGCGAAGCAGCGCTTCGATTTTTTGAGCAGTTGCGTTAGGGTTCAGTTCAAGTTGTTGGTTGGGTTGGATTTCGCTCATGGTTGATTTTCCCCCTGCAATGGTGCAATTTTGATGCCGGGGAGTGAAAGTGTTTTCTAAATTCACTCCCCGGCGGTTTTTTTGCCTATGGTGTGCGTATTTCGGCTTCCAGGTTGATTTCACCCTGTTTTTCAAAAACCAGAGTAAAGGCCAGTTTTTCTCCCGCTTTCAGATCTTTTTTGAGATTGATCAACATGATGTGATAGCCGCCGGGTTTGAGTTCAACTTTGCTGCCGGCGGGTATATCCACACCATCCACTTTTTGCATCATCATGATATCGTTTTCCATGCGGGTTTGGTGAATTTCGACACTTTCGGCAACGTCCGTTTTGGCGGCGATCAGGCGATCATTCTGATTAGATTGATTATAAATTACCATGTAAATTGCGCTATTCGAACCGCCCATGGAATTTTCTCCCTCTCCCATGCTTCCGGAGTTGCCCATGTTTTCGGAATGGTTTCCCATATCGCCGGAGGGCGATTGAGATGCGGCGCGTGCCCAGGCATTTTCGACAGTGATTCCGCTCTGTACCGGAGCCGCACAGGCTGTCAGGATGACCAGTAAGGTTGTCAAAATCAAGGCCTTTTTCATTATTGTACTCTCCTGAAGTTGATGGAATTTGTTAAAATATGTTATAATTTTACCAAAATATATCTCATTTGTGGAAAAAACCGGAAAGATGTCCAATGATCCGTGAGCTTCGACACCAGAAAATCATCGAGGTGGTCACCCAAAAGCAGGGAATAACGGTGCAAGAATTGACCAGTCTCCTGAAGGTCTCCGCCATGACCATCCACAGGGATTTACGATTGCTGGAGGAAAAAGGCATCCTTCAACGGGTGCGTGGCGGGGTCGTAATCGGTCGTCCCGATGAGACCAAAGAGGAAATATGCGGGTATTGCGGTAAAGCGCTGCCTGCCCGAACCCGGGTGATGCTTTTTGGGGGTTCGGGGCAGGCTGTACCTGCTTGCTGCGTGCATTGCGGGATGGGGTTGCTGCGCCATGAGAGGGAATTAAGCGCCGGACTGACGGTAGATTTTTTATACGAAACCGTAATTGACTTGGAACGCGGATATTACCTGTATGAACCCCAAATCAAAGTCTGCTGTGTGCCGAGTGTGCTGGCGTTTGCTGATCGGGGGGATGCCGAAAGAATGCAAATGGGTTTCGGTGGAAAACTATTGAATTATGAAGAATTGAAAAATTGTTTTATTGGTAAGTAAGCCTCTCAATCTGTACCCTGCGGCGGAATGGATTGGGCCGATTGATTTAATTCTCTCAAAAAAGTTTCCATGTCCAGTCCGTAATTCCATACTGCGTCGGCTACAGTATCGAATTTTGACATCCAACACCCGACACAGACCATGTGATGGCGAAGGAATACGGGTATGGTATGGGGGTGCTCACGCATTAAATCGCTGAGGCGTGATTCGGGGAGAATTAAACCGGAAGGGTGAGTCATCATAACTTTATTCAGAATACACCTTTTTATGGTAGAAGACTTTGCGCCAAAGCAACTTACCAAGGATAATTTCAGGTTTCTTCTTCGGCAATTTTGACCAAACCGTGTGGATGAAGGATGAGAATGCGTTCGCGGCCGGCCTGAATCAGACCCTGGGATTCCCATTGTGAAAGTGTGCGGCTGACCGTGTAGAGGGTGGTACCGACCATTTCGGCAAGGTCTTGCCGGGAGAGCGGCAGGTTGACCTCCACTCCGCGTGGGGTCTTTACCCCCGTTTGATGGGCAAGGCGCAGGATCATACGCGCCAGCCGGCGTTCTACCCGCTGAGTGGCAATTTCAGTGAAGCGTTGTTGAAATTCCTGGACATGCTCCGCCATGATTTTGACGGCGTTGACCGCCATTTGCGGAAACCTGCCGAGCAGCTGACTCAGAACGGTTTTCCCCCACACCAGTGCGGTACAGGCTTCTACCGCCTGAGCGGAAACCGGATAGGTCTCGTGATCCGCCAGAGCCACAGCGCCAAAAGGAGTGACCGGGACGATGATGCGCAGGAGAATTTGCTGACCATCAGCGGTGAATTGAGTAAGCCGGACTTTGCCTTTGGTCAGAACGTAAAAAGCTTCGGCGGGGTCATCCTGCATGAAGTAGAACTCTCCCGCCTGGATATGCTGCTGTCGGGCGGTTTTGAGGATCTGGCGGATCTCTTCCTCAGTCAGCTTATTGAACAGAGTCAGGTCTTCCAGCCGGGAGACGGGTTGAAATGGCATGGGGTGATTTTAGCACGATTTGACCTCGCGGTGGGACTCTGGCATTGATCGCGGACGCCAAATGTCATCTGCTGAAGGTGACGAATTACCCGAACGGCATTTGGAACGATTTTTTAAGAAATTTTTAACCAGTTTTTAGTTGACGAAAGACGCCGGTTTTGCTATGATTTATGTTGAATTTACGCAGAATTTACGGGGAATTTACCAATTTTTTATGTGATTTTTACGGAGGTGAAGACAGGGGGAGAACATCGTTGTTTCTTGCGGGTAGAAACCAAAACCATCCAAATCATTTCAAGTCCATAAAAAAGTGGAGGATTGAGACATGAAAACCTTTCGAATTCTGATTCAATTGTGTTTGATATTCGGTTTAATCGCTGGCCTGTGGGCGGTAATCCCGGCTGTACAACCGGTTTCTGCTGATGACCCGACCACAATCACGGTTTGCAGCAGCAGCAGTAGTTGTGACTACACCACCATTCAAGCGGCGGTGAATGCGGCTAGCCCGGGGGATGTGATCGAAATTAAAAATGGTACGTATACCAGTAGTACAATCAATATCTCCAAACCCTTGACCATCAAGGGGGAGAGCAAAGAGGGGGTACTCATACAGGCAGGTTCATCTAACGGATATGGATTGTATATTTGGTTAGATCCCATATTGGATATTCAGGAAGATTACTTTACTATCCAGAATGTGACTGTTGAAAATTATAATGGAGCATTTTATGGATTAAAAATATCCGGAAAAGCCAATGTAACCATCGAAAATGTTGAAGTTAGGAATTACGTTCGCTCCGGGATTGACTTGATCGGGGTCGAAGACGCTACGTTAGAAAACATAAATTCTCATGATAACGGTGGCGTTGGAATTGCTGTTTCTAATTCACAAAATATTACTCTGAGTGATATTACGACATCGTCGAATGGATGGGGTGGGATCGGTTTGTTTACAAACAATACTTATTACACCGCCAATTTGAGCGATGGAAAAACGGGAATAGACGGTGTCACCCTGACGGGAACGAATTCCTTCGGCGAATTAAATCCTTTGTACATGGATTTTGCCGACTCCTCTCACGTCATTCGCAATTTCACTCAGAATGAATTTGCATATGTCGTCAGGAGCACAGCGGCTAGCCAGTATATTTATTACCAGAAGACAAAACAGAGCGCGCTGGGATTAATCAATGCCGATCCTGTGACATTTAAGCCTACTGCCGCTATCCAACAGCTGTCAGATGGGTCTTTCCATGTATTGGATACAATGAAGATACAATCGGCGATTGATTTGGCGGAGGCGGGCGGTATTATTTACATTGAACCGGGTGTATATACCGAAAACATCACAATTAACAAGCAAATCAGACTTAATGGAGCGGGCAGTGGGGAGAATTCAAATTCAAATACCATCTTAAGAAAGAATACCAATGCTGCTGTTGTAACTCTTGCAGCGTCCGGGACGCAAGGTTCACCAATCCTATTGAAGGATTTTCGGATTGAACCGGTGGGCGTGTATGGTATCAATGTACCAAGTGGTACAGTGGAATATGTGAGTTTGGAAAATATCAAGGTAATTGGCTCTAAACCTGCTAACGATACAGAAAGCGAAGTTGGATTAAAAGTTGCGACTTCTGCCTCGTTGCAAAACATAACGGTTGAAGGATCGTCATTTGATCAACTTCATTATGGTTGGTACTTTGCCAAACACGGAGATTGGACCAGCGGCAGTAGCAATGTGGAAAATGTCGTGGTAGTGAATACCACCTTCAACGAAAATTCTAGCAAGGGGATTTATGTTGAGAAACTTTCTAACGCGACTTTCACAAATGTGCTTGTGGAAGACAATGGCTGGAACACATTGTTCTTCAATGCCCAGTGGAATGCCGGAATTGATATCAATCTCAAGGGTGAAGCGGGTGGAAAAACCTATCAGAATCTCATTTTCAATAACCTGACGGTTAAAAACAATGCCAAAGGAACGAAAAACGGCGCCGGCGTGATGATCAAAGCACGGGATGACGGATCAACCTACTCTCTATATCCAGCAACTTTAACCAACGTCCAAATTAACGGTGGGATTTTTGAAGGTAACGAACGGGGTATTCGATTTGGTGAACCGGAGAAGAATAATGCCGGACCGAGTAATGTGGTTATTCAGAATGCGATTATTCGAAATAACACCAAGAGTTATACCGGTAACGATGGCAGCGCTTACGGTGGTGTAATCAATTACACCCAACAGCAGGTTAAGGCGGAAAACAATTATTGGGGTACATTAAGCTGGGCTGGCTACGGCAGCGTCAGCGGCATTCAAACGATGGTTTATGGAAATGTTGACTGGCAGCCATGGCGGGATGAAGCGCTTACCCAATCACTGAACATCCCCACCATCACCTATGCTGATGATGACAACGCCGGTAAAGCGGAAGGCGACCTGGGCGCCAATGGCGGAACGTTTGGTTATAACGCCTTCGCCACTATCGAAGATGCTCTCAACCACGTTGCCCCCGGTGGGACGGTGATTGTCGGTGCCGGAAATTACAGCGGTGATATCCAAATCAACAAGGCTGTTACCCTAACCGGTCAGAATCGTCCTGTTCTGGACGGGCGCTTCTGGGTCAACACAAACAATGTCGTCATCCAGGGCTTTGAAATCCAAAATGGCCGCGCTTCCACGGGTGTGGAACAGAGTGGCGTGTATATCAGCGGCGCGCAGAACGTAATCATCCGCGATAATCACCTGATCGGCACATGGAACGGCGAGGAAACGAGTTTTGTCGGTGGTCGGGGTATTCTGACCTCCGGTAACGTCAGCGGCCTGCTAGTAGATGGAAATGAGATTGAAAAGTGGGTGAGCGGCCTGTATCTCAACCCGACCAGCGGGAGTATCACGGTAATCAACAACGAAATCCATGATAACTGGGCCGGAGCCGGCACGGACGGGCAGACCAACGTGACCTTCCGCAACAATTACTTCAGCGACAACATCGAGGGGATCGGTGCTTCCAGCGTTGGCGCTTCCTTCGTGGTGGAAGAGAACGCTTTTCTCGATAACACCACTGCCGTTAAGTGGTATAGTGGCGCCCAAATCAAAGCCGAACGCAACTGGTGGGCACACCCGAGCGGGCCGGCAAATGCCGGCAACCCCGGTGGCAGCGGTCAGCCGGTGGTGGGAAGTGTGGACTTTATCCCGTGGTTGTGCGATGGCACGGACAGCCAGCCTTCAGCGATTGGCTTCCAGCCGGCCACCGGTGCGGCAACCTGCACGGCAACTTCGGAGGCAACCCGGTTGGTGTTCGTTTCCTACCCGACCGTTGCCTATGAAAATGTGCCGTTTGCCACCCAGCCGGTGGTGCGCGCCGAAGACGATGACGGCAATCTGGCAGTCAATTTCAACGGCGTGGTGATCCTGTATCTGGCGAACAACCCGGCTGGCGGTGCGCTGCAAGGGACTCTGCTGGTAAACGCCGTCAACGGCGTGGCCACTTTCAGCGGTGTGAGCATCAGCAAAGCCGGGCAGAATTACCGATTGGCGGCGATTGCCACCTCGCTCGATCCGGCTGTCGGCGGTTTATTTGATGTTCTGCCGCAAAATGCGGATCTGGCAGTTTCGATCTCGGCTTCACCCAACCCGGTTGAAACCGGAGCTGCATTAACTTACACGGTTGGCGTTCAAAATCTCGGCCCGTTGGCTGCCAGCAACCTGACCCTGACGGTGAACCTGCCGGGCGGTGTGAACTTTGTCAACGCCGGCGGCACGGGCTGGACCTGCTCTCAAAGCGCAGGGGTGGTGACCTGCACCCGCTTCTCGCTGGCAGCTACCAGCAGCGCGCCGGATGTCACCATCACCGTCAATGCTCCCAATCAGGCCGGCAGTATCACGGCGACAGCCTCAATCAGCTCCGAAACCCTGGATCTGGTTGCCGGAAATGATCAGGCGAGCGCGAATACCCTCGTCGTGACGATTCCGGAAACCGGTGGTATTACGATTTACCTGCCACTGGTCAAGAAGTAAACCCTGCGGCCGGTAAAAAAATCCACCCCCTCCGCCAATCCCCACAGGCGGAGGGGGTTATTTATGTTTAACCAAAATCGGTTTATGGTTTGGGCTGCTGCTGGGTGATGCAATGGATGTTGCCGCCGCCGAGTAAAATTTCGCGGGCAGGGACGGGCACGATTTGCCTCTCCGGCATCAATTCGGCTAGTTTTTGTAAGGCCGGTTGGTCGTGAGGGTCGTCGAAGACCGGCACAATTGCCGCGTCGTTTGCCATGTAAAAATTGATGTAGGAACCGGCCAGCCGATCGCCTTCCTCGCGCGGGAGCGTACCTTCCACGGCATCCACTCCCTCGCTCTCCTCACGGGTGATGTAAATCGGCCCGGGTTGATGGATTTTGTGAACTTCCAAACGCCGCCCGCGGGCGTCGGTCATCTGCATCAACCGCTCGTAGGCGTCTGCGGAGATGTCGTACTGGGGGTCGTTTTTATCGTCCGTCCAGGTCAGGGCGACCACACCGGGCCGGATGAAACAGGCAAGGTTATCCACGTGGCCGCTGGTTTCGTCGTTGTAAACACCTTTGCCCAGCCAGAGGATCTTCTCGACATTCAGGTACTCCATCAGCAGTTTTTCGATTTCGGATTTAGAGAGGTGTGGATTACGGTTGGGGTTGAGCAGGCATTCTTCGGTGGTCAACAGCGTACCCTGCCCGTCCACGTGAATAGAGCCTCCCTCCAAAACCAGCGGGGCTTTATAGCGGTCAACCCATTCGATTTCGGCGACCTTGCGTGCTACCAGATCATCCAGATCCCAGGGAAAGTACAGGCCGCCATCCAGACCGCCCCAGGCGTTGAAGTCCCAGTCCACAGCTCGAATGACCTCACCGTTGGTGACAAAGGTGGGACCGCAGTCGCGCATCCACGAATCGTTGGACGAAAGTTCTACCACGCGGATGTGGCCGGGCAGCAGGTGGCGGGCATTTTGAAACTGGCTTGCAGAAACCCCCATGGTGACACGTTCAAAGCGGGAGATGGCGCTCGCCACGGCTGCAAAGGCTTTTTGAGCCGGTTTGGCGCCCAATCGCCAGTTATCCGGACGCTCCGGCCAGAGCATCCAGCAGCCGGTATGAGGTTCAAACTCAGCCGGCATGCGAAAACCATCCTTGCGGGGTGTGCTTTCAATCAGATGCGACATGGCAATTACCTCCTAAAAGGATTATTTTCGTTGGATGATGAATTCACCAATGATGAGGGTGACCCCAACACCGACCAGCACCGGAATGGCATAATTCCAGTCCACCGGTTCGCCCGGCACCCAGATGAAGAACACAATTGCCTGCAGGATGAACAGCACGCAGATGATCGTCATCAAGATGGCGGTAAGATGATTGCCCGGCACGCGGTAGGGACGCGGACGGTTGGCATCCGTGCGGCGTAGTCTCAGGAAGGCGGGGAACATTGCCAGATAGGGCAGTAAAAAAACAATGGAAGAGAAGGCAAACAGAGACCAGAAGAGGTCTTCGGCTGTGGAAGCCATCAACCCATAGATGATTAAAACCGCACTGGAAACGATGCCGGTGAGGACGTACGCCCCGACGGGGGTTTTGTTGATGGGGTGAAGTTTACCGAAGAAAGCGGGTAATTCTCCTTCATTGGCAGCCTCCGCGGCGGTTCGGTTGGCGCCCATTGTCCAGGTTACCATGTTGGTCAAAAATGTGTAGAGCGCGCCGATTCCGAGGATGGTAACGATCACACCGCCGACGCCGGTTTCACCAAACAGGATGCGCAGGGTATCAATGATGCCCGACACCAGACCGAGCTGCTCGGCTGGAAGCGCCATTAACATACCGATCGTGCCCATCAGGTAGAAGAAAGCAATTAAGACGCCGGCAGTGATGATGGCGCGTGGAATATCGCGCTGGGGATTTTGCATTTCCTCACCGGCGCCGGACATCAACTCAAACCCCATGAAGTTGTAAACAATTACCGGCAAGAAGTAAAGACCGGCATCCCATGTGGGCAGGATATTGCGAAAAGAGAGATCGTTGGCTACACCATGTTGGGCAGCGTAAAAGAAGGCGCCGAAGCCAATCACCAGCATGATGAGGGCTTTAATCAATGCGCCAACGTTGGGCACCCATTTGCCAATGTCAAGAGCGACGATTCCGATCACCACCGTTACCCAGGTCATCAAAACGCCGATGGCAATTTGTCCCCAAAGGCTCAAATCGGGGATGAACAATTGGGCGAACATACCGGCAAAAAGAACATAAACCGATGGCATCCACAAGGCTACATTGATCCAGTAAAGCCAGGTGGTACGAGCAGCCCAACGTTCTCCAAAAGCATTGCGTACCCAGATATATAAACCGCCCTGCTCCGGGTATGTTGTGCCTAATTCTGCAGTAATCAGACCATAGGGGATGAAGAAAAGCACAAGGGTGATGATCCACCAGGAGATGGATGAAGGCCCGATTGCTGCCGAGGGTGCCAGTGTGTCTATTACAAGGATGGCAGCGACCGTAAAGAGGGTCATATCAATGGCACGGAAGGCTTTCTTGAAGCCGTTGCCTTTCTTTTCAACAGTCAGTTGAGTTTCCATGATTTTCTCCGGTTGAACAGGTGAAATATATTCATGCAGGGAGTCGGAAAGCTCCCTGCATGAAGGTGAGTGAACTAGCGGGTCAGGAATTCCTCAATTTTTCCGCGATGGTAGGTTAACAGTTCGGGGGTGGGTCGTTTCATGCGAGGATAAAGCAGCCAGACCAGAATGCCTTTCTCGGTATGCAGGCGGTTTTCAGCCTGATCAAAAATAATGGATTGGGGCGAGTCCATGACCTCGTCGGTTACTTCAACTCCGCGGGAAGCCGGCAGGCAGTGCATAAATTTACAGTGAGCGGGAGCTTTTGCCATCAATTCCTTGTTCACCTGATATTTGGGCATAAAAGCCGCCCGGCGTTCGGGAATCTGGTCTTCCTGGCCAACCCACCACCATAAGTCGGTGTAGATGAAATCGGCGTCACGGACTGCCTCAACTGGATCTTCGGTGATGCGCAGCGTACCGCCGGAAACTTTGTTGTTTTCTTCAGCCCAACGGACCCATTCCGCCGGCGCCTGATACTTTTTCGGGGCGGCGTGGGTAAAGTTCATTCCCAATCGGGTACAAATGAGCATCAGAGAGGAAAGTACATTGGTGGCATCTCCAATGAAGGTCACATTAAAATCTTCCAGTTTTTTGCCGGCGGGAGCGTGTTCGATCATGGTCAGAACATCACAAACGACCTGAGTCGGATG
>NZ_LGHJ01000004.1 GCF_001306055.1 Bellilinea caldifistulae
ATGATCCTTTGCCGGTTTCTTCGAAACGCTGCTTTTCCATCCCGCTGATCTCCAAAGTGGTTTGGTTCGATTGTATTAAGGTTTTCCCCTTTTCGTCAATCCCAGTTGTTTGTTTTTCAACAATCTCTGACTAAAATTATAATTGACCACGCCAAGATTTGCTATTATAATCACAGGCTTTGTTGATAAGAGTTCTTGCGTCTGGAAATAAAGGCGTTACTGAGAATAAATGAATATCGAAGATCAAACCGGTACGACTGTACTTCGCCGTGAAACCGAGGCCAAGCCCAAGAAAAGCTGGCGCACTTGGCTGATTGGCAGACCTTTACCAACTGCAGATGCCCCTCACCAAACGATTGGGGTGTTGATTGGGCTGGCTGTTTTTGCATCGGATGCGCTTTCCTCGACGGCGTATGCTACGCAGGAAATGCTGGTCATCCTGATGGTGTTGGGGCCTCAAGCTTATCAGTACGTCTTTCCATTGGCCATCGCAATTGTAATTCTATTGGGAATCGTTACTCTCTCCTACGAACAAACGGTTCATGCGTATCCAAATGGCGGTGGCGCGTATATCGTAACCCGGGACAATATAGGAGCCTTACCCTCAAAAGTTGCCGCTGCAGCATTGCTGACAGATTACATTCTGACCGTTGCGGTTTCTATTTCCTCGGGGGTTGCCCAAATTGTTTCTGCTATTCCGTCACTATTTGAATACCGAGTTTGGATTGCAGTTGGGCTGGTTGCTTTTATCATGGTGGTCAACTTGCGAGGGATTAAGGAGTCGGGCAAGACATTTGCCATTCCCACGTACTTTTTCATTATTACCATGTTTGTTACTGTGCTGGTAGGATTGGGAAGATACCTGTTTGGTACGCTGGGTGTGGTTACCGATCCACCACCACTCGAAATTCTTCACACAACCTATGGGGTGGGGGCTTTTCTAATTTTGAGAGCTTTTGCCAGCGGAACTGCGGCATTGACGGGTATTGAAGCCATTGCCGATGGCATCCCGGCTTTTCGTGAGCCTCGCTCCAAAAATGCGGGTACTACGCTGATCATCATGTCGCTCATTCTCGGCAGTCTGATGTTGAGTATTTCGTTTTTATCGGCTCACATTCAGGCTGTTCCGTCCGAGGCTGAAACGGTCATTTCGCAACTGGCGCGCACGGCTTTTAATGGGAGGGGTGGCCTGTACGGTGCAGTGATTATCGCTACGACCGTCATCTTGATTATGGCAGCCAATACCTCGTTTGCTGATTTCCCGCGGTTGAGCGCAATCACTGCAACCGATGGTTTGCTCCCGCGTCAGTTGACCTACCGTGGCAGTCGGCTGGTGTATTCACGGGGGATCGTGCTGCTGGCTTTGCTGGCAACTTTGTTGATCGTTGTATTTCAAGCCTCGGTCACACGCTTGATCCCGCTTTACGCCGTTGGTGTTTTTCTTTCCTTTACCTTGTCTCAAGCCGGCATGGCACACCGTTGGTGGAAAATAGGAAAGTTGAAAGAAGGACAAGAGTTAAGGGAACGCGGCTCGGTGCTCCGTTACGACCCAAACTGGCTTCTTAAGATGGTCATCAATGGCTTTGGGGCTTTTTGCACGGGTGTTGTGATGATTGTCTTTGCCGCAACCAAGTTTGTGGATGGCGCGTGGGTAGTGATTGTGATTATTCCCACACTGGTGGTGATTTTTAGCGGTATTCAGCGGCACTACCATCATCTGGCTGCCAAACTTTCTCTTGAAAATTACGGCGGCTTACCGCAGATCGGTCGTCATCGGGTGATCATCCCTATCGGCGGTGTTCATCGGGGTACGCTGGCGGCTCTGCGGTATGCTCGTACGCTCTCGGATGACATTACAGCCGTGCATGTGTCCCTTGATCCGCAGGAAGCCGACCGGGTGCGACAAAAATGGGAAACGTGGGGAGACGGCCGCAGGTTGGTCATTCTTGAATCGCCCTATCGCTTATTCATTGAGCCGTTGTTGGAATACATCAATGAAATCGAAGCCCTCCGTCAGCCCAATGAAATCATCACCATTGTCGTGCCGGAGTTTGTGCCGCGGCATTGGTGGGCCAGTTTACTGCACACTCAAACTGCACTTACTTTACGTATGGCATTGCTCTTTCATAAAGATATTGTCATCACCAGCGTTCCCTATCAGGTGGATTAATGAAAGCAGATCAAGAATCATCTCAAAAAAGAATGCAGATCATCGTGGTCGGCTGCGGCCGGCTGGGGTCAGCCCTGGCTTATCGGCTGTTTCGAGCCGGTCACTCGGTGGCGGTGATTGATTCATCGCCAACTTCGTTCAATAATTTGCCCCCCGATTTTACCGGCCGGCTTCATGAAGGGGATGCGCTCTCGCAGGATGTGTTGGTGCGGGCAGGTATCGAAAATGCCGATGCTCTGGCGGCCGTTACCAGCTCGGATGCCATCAATGCCGTGGTAGCACGGGTTGCCCGGGAGGTTTTTCATGTCCCCAATGTGGTTGCGCGCAATTACGATCCACGCTGCCGGGTGTTGTTTGAAGAGCTGGAACTTCAGGTGATCAGTTCGACCAGTTGGGGGGCGCAGCGGATTGAAGAAATGCTCTACGATTCGGGCGTTCATACGGTCTTTTCAGCCGGAAATGGGGAAGTGGAGATCTACGAATTTGTCATCCCTGAACGATGGGATGGTAAAACGTTGGAGGAATTGCTGCCGGATGAAGAATGCCTGCCGATCTCGATTACACGGGCTGGGCGGGCAATGCTGCCCCAATCCGGCTTGATGATCAAGGGCGGTGACATCATTCACGTAAGCGCTACCTTTAATGGCAGTAACTGCTTACGCCAAAAGTTGATGGAAGGAAGGGAGTAGCCAGAATGTATGTCATTATTGCAGGTGGCGGAAGAACCGGCGCCCAGTTGGCGCGGATTCTGGTTGCCCAAAATCATTATGTTCAATTGATTGATAATCGCCCAGAGGTACTGGCGCGTTTGCACAAAGAATTACCCACCGAGGTGATTTTTGAGGGACGCCCGATTGACCCGCTGGTGTTGGAAAAAGCCGGAGCAGAAAAAGCCGATGTACTGGCAGCCTGTACAACCGAAGATGAGGTTAATCTGGCGATTTGTTTCATGGCGCGTAGCCGTTATAAAGTTCCGCGAACTATTGCTCGCATCAATAATCCTCGTAACGCGTGGCTGTTTGATCACAAGTTTCATGTGGATGTGGCGGTCAATCAGGCCGAAATTATGGCATCCATCATCGAAGAAGAGATGTCGCTGGGTGATATGATGACTCTGATCAAGCTGCGGCGGGGGAATTATTCCCTTGTCGAAGAGAAAGTCCCTGCGGATGCTGCGGCATTGGGGGTTGCCATAAAAGACCTGAATTTACCTGAACATTGTGTGATTGCGGCTATCATTCGGCACGGAGAGGTGATTGTGCCGCGCGGTGTGACCACCTTTGAACCCGGCGATGAAGTTTTAGCCGTGGCAGATCCGGAAGGTGCCCGGCAACTGGCTAAAATGCTCTCCCCGAATAAGGCGGTCAATGGCCGTACAAAGTGAAATTTGTTTGACCACTACCCAAGCATAGGGTATAATTTGGTTCTACCCTTCGCAATCACCTGTGCACTGCGGAAATCGCCAAACATTTCGATAAAGGGGTTTGGCAATTTGCGCAGGACACAGTGGCTAAAAATCAATGAGGAAAGGATTACGATATGCCCAAACGGACATACCAACCAAAAATTCGCCGCCGTGTTCGCGTGCATGGCTTTCGCGCCCGGATGGCAACGGCTGACGGACGGCAGGTATTGAAACGCCGCCGCTTGCGCGGCCGCTACCGTCTGACAGTCACCGCAAACAGCCATGTTAAAAAGGTACGCTGGTAATCGGTGCTGTCTACGCAGGTAATGCCCTTAGGGCGCGACCTGCCGTTCATTGGTCTTCAATGGACGGATTCATGGGTGAAGCGCAAATTCAGGCTAAGACGGTCGAACGATTTCAAGCGGGTGCGGCAATCAGGTAAATCATTTACGCACCCGTTTGTTGTGTTAAGTGTGCTGTCCAATGAGGAAGGTCAATTGCGTATCGGTATTACCGCCAGCAAAGCAGTGGGCAGTGCCGTAGACCGGAATCGAGCCAAAAGGCGCTTGCGAGCGGTGGTGGACGGGTTGCTGCCCCGCATGCAGGCCGGCTGGGATGTGGTGCTGATTGCGCGCAAACCGGTCTTAACCGCCGATTTTGAAGACTTGACTCAATCGGTGTTGGAATTGTTGACTCGCGCGCACGTGATTGTTGAAAACGGGACAAGGTTCGATGATCGAGCATGATTATTCTCATGAACCGAGACTACGGGATTTACCGTTCAACTTCAAAACGGCGCCGCGTTGGGTTTTGCTGGGTTTAATCCGCCTCTATCAAAAACTGGTTTCACCAGCATTACCGGCCAACACCTGCCGTTTTTATCCGACCTGCTCACACTACGGTTATCAGGCCATCTACAAGCATGGCGCAATTAAAGGTACGCTTATGGCGGTGTGGCGGGTATTGCGTTGCAATCCTTTCAATCCCGGTGGATATGATCCCGTACCTTGAAGTTGAGCGAGAAATCTAACTGACACGAAAAAAATCTATGAAAAATACAAAAATTTTACTCATCGGACTGTTCCTGTTAGGAGCTGTATTGTTAACATCCTGTGGCGCACCGCTTTCAGGCTCCAGCTGGCCGGGGGTCAGCTCAAACGGCGATGCTGTCTACGTTGCCTATATGCAGCACGTTTATGCCATTCGGGCAGCGGATGGCAGCATGATCTGGCGTTTTCCAGAGAAAGCAGGGCGACAGATGTTTTTCGCCGCACCGGTGCTGGCTGATGATCAATTGCTTGTGGGGGATTATGAAAATGTCCTGCACAGTCTCGATCCGAACAGCGGGGTAGAAAAGTGGATCTTCACACAGGCTCAGGCCGATTGGATTGCCAGTCCGCTGGTGGTGGGGGATGTAATCCTCGCCCCGAATGCGGATCATTTTCTCTATGCCCTTTCCAAAAATGGATCGCTACTGTGGAAATTTGAAACCGGCCGGGCCTTGTGGGCGCAGCCGGTCAGTGACGGGGAGTTCGTATATCAGGCTTCGATGGATCACAAGGTGTACGCCATAAACCTTCGAACCGGACAAGAGCTGTGGTCATTGGATGTTGGCGGGGCGGTGATCTATTCACCCACCCTGGACGCCGAGGAAGGTACGTTGTATCTGACCACTTTGGCGCGCAATCTGATGGCTATCAACACGCAGGACGGTTCCATCCGCTGGCAGCGCCAATTCGAAGGCGGTTTGTGGACTCAGCCCGCCTTGCATGATGGCCGGCTTTACATGGGAGATTTGCAGGGAACAGTCTATGCCATCTCGACGAAGGATGGGGCTGAAATCTGGACTCAAAAAGTGGATCAGCCAGTGACCGGTAAACCAACAGTTCTGGACAGCCGGGTGATTTTTCCGACCGAGGATGGCAGTCTGATTGCCATGACGCTGGAGGGTGAGCGTTTGTGGAGCCGCACCTTTGAAGGAAAGTTGTACACCGGGCCGGTAGTCATCGGCGACCGTCTGGCAGTGGGCATTGCCGGCGGTAAAGAGTTTTTGAAAATGGTCTCGCTGGATGGGCAAGACCTTTGGACGTTTGTTCCACCTAAATAAGAGAGGTAAAAGTCATGTGGGACGCTTTGATTATTACGCCGTTTATCAACACCCTGCTGTTCATCTATAACATTGTTGGACAGAATTTTGGGATTGCCATCATCCTGTTCACCCTGCTGATTCGGTTAATTACCCACCCCTTGATGGTTAAACAGATCAAGGGAGCGCAGGCAATGCAGGAACTTCAAAAGAACGAAAAATGGATCAAAATTCAAGAAAAATACAAAGGTGACCGTGAAAAATTGGCACAGGAGCAAATGGCACTCTACAAAGAGTTGGGAATCAATCCGTTTGCTTCCTGTCTGCCAACTTTGATCCAGCTGCCGATCATTTTCGGCTTGTATCAGGCAATCATCTCTGCGCTGGCCAGTACACCACTGGATTTGCTGCGGTTGATCCGCCATATTTATCCCGGCCTTTTGCAGGTTGAATCGCTGATCCCGCTGAATTCGCGTTTCCTGTGGATGGATCTGGGTCAACCCGAACGGTTGTTCATTCCGGGGTTGAGTTTTGGCATTCCGGTACTGGTGGTTGTGGTTGTAATCACGACTTATGTGCAGGGGAAGTTGATTGCCACCCCTTCCGCCAATCCCAAAGATCAAACAGCGGCAATGTCGAATATGATGAACCTGTACATGCCAATCTTCATGGGATATCTGGCTTATACACTGGCTTCGGGTCTGGCTTTGTACTTTGTGGCTTCGAACCTGATCGGTATCCTGCAATATGCAATGTTAGGTAAAGTCAATTGGGGAAACGTGTTCCCATTTTTGAACAAACAGCCAGCGCCAGCCGGCAGCGGCGGGAAAAAATCCTATTCGAAATAGTGCAGCATCGCCCTAATTAAATTTGAAAAGGGAAGATTTGAGGAGGCTATGAGTCACGAGAAAACCACCCTTGAAATCATTGCTCCAACTGTCGAAGAGGCAGTTGCTAAAGGATTGAATCAACTTGGCCTGCGCGAAGAAGAGGTCGAAGTTGAAGTTTTGGATGCTGGTAGCCGTGGTTTCCTTGGTTTGGGCAGCCGTCAGGCGCGTATCCGTTTGTGGATCAAAGAAAAAGAGAGCGTTCAAACTGCTCCGCTGGAAAACGAAAAGAAACGACCGGCCAAGATTGAAAGGAAACCCGCTCTCTCAACAAACCCGACTCAGCCAACCGAAGGAACTCTGGACAGGGATGAGAAATTTGTATTGGCCACCGCTGAGCAAATTACGGGGGAGTTGTTGCAAAAAATGCACCTGAAAGCTCGTCTAAAGGCGAGCATGCTTCCCCCGCAGGATGAAAACGATCAACCGACGGTGATGGTGGAGGTGCAGGGCGAGGATTTGAGTATTCTCATCGGTCGGCGGTCGGAGACTTTGAATGCCTTGCAGTACATCACCAGCCTGATTCTAAGCAAAGAGGTTGGCCATTGGGTACCGTTGATTATTGATGTGCAGGGCTATCGTGCCCGAAGGGAACGTCAATTACGGGTGCTGGCACGCCGCAGTGCCGAACAGGTCGTGCACACCGGAAGAAAAATCACCCTTGAACCCATGCCGGCTAATGAACGACGAGTGATCCACCTTGAACTACGCGATCATCCGGAAGTAACCACCGAAAGCGTGGGTGAGGAACCAAACCGAAAGGTCACAATCTTTCTCAAGAAACACCATTCATGAATCATTATCAGAAACAGGCATTTTCAATGGCGAACTTGAAAAGCCTGTTTTCTTTTTGGAGATAATGTGACCATCTGGCAGTTCATCGTTTCTACCCATGCGGATGGCTTGCTGGGCTACCTTGGGGTCATTTTGACCATTTCGGTCTTCAATCTTTTTTGGTTTCGGCGAATTGACCGCTATCCGCCAGCTGCTCAAAAACCGCTCGTGTCCGTCCTCATACCAGCCCGAAACGAAGAGGAAAATATTGGGGCGTGTCTGGAGTCGGTATTGAGACAGGATTATCCCAACTTGGAAATCCGGGTTCTGGATGATCAATCTACCGATCGAACGGCTGAAATTGCCCGTCGTTACGTTCAGCAGGATCGGCGGTTGGTTTTGGTGGAAGGGAAACCTCTCCCGCCCGGCTGGTTGGGAAAGCACTGGGCGTGTCATCAGTTAGCCGAACAAAGCAGCGGTGAATTGTTGCTCTTTTTAGATGCAGATACGGTGCTTCATCCAAAAGCCATTACGCATGCGGTAAATACTTTTTTTCACGAACACGTCCAATTGCTTAGCGTTGTTCCGAAGGAAATTGTAAAAAGTTGTGGAGAACGGCTGATTCAACCCTTTTTCTTGTGGGCGGTTTACACGGTTTTACCCCTGGGCATTGCCAGAAAGGTGCAGCTTGACTGGTTGACCTTTACAATTGGCCAGTTTATGCTGTTTGACAGGCAGGTTTATTTTGAAATCGGCGGCCATGCGGCGGTGCGGAACGATGCAGTGGATGATCTGGCTCTGGGACGCCTGACAGTGAAACGGGGTTTCCGCTGGTGGCTGGCGGATGGGACGACGCAGGTGAAATGCCGGATGTATCGTTCTCTAACTCAGGTCATTGAAGGTTTTAGTAAGAATTATTTTGCGGCTTTTCGGTATAATCTCTTAACATATGGTTTTGTGTTTTCGTGGTTGATGATGGTTTTCTGGGAACCGCTGGTCGTTCTTTTTCTTAACCTGTTTGGTTTGAAAGCTAATTACTTTCCAATGCAAAAAGCTGGTGTGGCAGTGGGTCTCTCTCTGATGATTTGGGCTTTGGTTTATGCCCGTCTGAAATTTCCGGTTTATCTGGCCATTTTTTATCCCCTGACGGTGCTTTTCAACACTTTGATTGCGGTGCGCTCTTTCTATCTGACTATAAGCGGCACCTCTACTTGGAAAGATCGTCGTCTGGAACGGCCCAAAATTCGCTTTTTCTGACGGAGGAAAACTCATGAAAGCAGTGGATATCATCATAAAGAAACGCGACCGAAAAGTGCTGAGCCGTGAAGAAATTGATTTTTTTGTGCAGGGATTTACACGGGGAGAAATACCGGATTATCAGGTAGCGGCCTGGGCTATGGCGGTGATGCTGAACGGTATGACCGAACAGGAAACTACGGATTTGACTCTGGCAATGGCTTATTCTGGGGAGGTTTTGGATTTAACCGGTGTTGTTCCGATTGCGGTGGATAAACACTCAACCGGTGGTGTTGGGGATAAAACTACGCTGGTGGTTGAACCCGTGGTGGCTGCTTGTGGGTTACCGGTTGGTAAAATGTCCGGACGCGGACTTGGTTTCAGCGGCGGCACACTGGACAAGATTGAATCAATCCGTGGTTTTCGCACCGATTTGAGCAAAGAGGAGTTCATCCATCATCTGCGAACTTATGGATTGGTACTGACCGGTCAGACGGGGGATTTAGCCCCGGCGGACGGTAAATTATACGCCTTAAGGGATGTTACTGGTACGGTTCCGTCCATTCCTTTGATCGCATCTTCAATTATGAGTAAAAAAATTGCTGCCGGGGCGCAGGCAATTGTTCTGGATGTGAAAGTTGGGGCGGGTGCTTTCATGGAAACTCTGGAGGATGCCCGTCAGCTGGCGGAATTAATGGTGGCGATTGCCCGTCTTTCCGGGCGCAAAGCGGTGGCGGTTTTATCGGACATGAATCAGCCGTTGGGGTACGCCGTGGGAAATGCACTGGAATTACGCGAGGCAATAGATACCCTGCATGGCAACGGGCCGGAAGATTTCTACGAACATTGTATGGAAATTGCCAGCCACATGCTGGTGATTGGTGGAAAGGTTCAAGATTTGCGCGAAGGGCGCGATCTTGCGGAAGAAGCCTTACGGGAAGGGCGGGCATGGCAGCAATTCCGCACACTGGTGCAGGCCCAAGGGGGGGATGTTCGCATGGTGGATCAACCCGAATTGCTACCGAAGGCAGATTTCATTGAAAAGGTTTATGCCAGCCAGCAGGGGTATTTATCCGCTATTAACGCCCGGGAAGTGGGTGAAACCTCGGTAGATTTGGGGGCCGGCAGGACCAAAAAAGGAGATCCGATTGATCACGCTGTGGGTGTGGTTATCCATCATAAAGTTGGGGATTTTGTGCGTGAGGGGGATCTGCTTTTTACCATCCATGCCAATGACCGCTCCAAACTGGCACAGGCCAAACAACGATTACTGGCGGCGCACAGCTGGAGCACCACCTCGGTTCAGCCCTTACCTTTGTTTTACGGGGTAATTGAGTAGTCTGCTCCGTTTTGGGTGTAATGAAACTAAGATGGTTTGAGGTGGCATTTGCGTTATTGGTGATCGCCGTTCACTTAACGGTGATTTTTGCTCCAATGGATTTACTGTTGGAAAGATGGTTCACCACCGATGATGCTTTTTATTACTTTCAGGTGGCGCGCAACATCAGTGAAGGGAGGGGATCTACCCTTGACGGCATCCATCCTTCGAACGGCTATCATCCCTTGTGGATGCTTGTTTTGATTCCGGTTTTCTCGTTGGCACGCCTTGACCTTTTTGTGCCTTTGCGTCTGGTCGTTGGCTTGTCGGTGTTGATTTCTCTGACAAGCGGTATTATTCTGTACCGCTTTCTTTCAAAGACTGTTCATCCGTTTCTTGCAATGCTGGCGGCAGTTTTCTGGTTTTTTTTCCCTCCACTTCATCGCTCTATCACTCAACTGGGGATGGAATCGGCACTTAATGGACTGTGTGTAGGGGTATTGATTTTCCTGACTGGCCGCCTTTTAGAGAAGCCAATCGCTCAAGAGTCGTGGCGTGATCGCCTGCTTTTGGGGATGACTGCACTCCTGGTTTTGTTTGCCCGGCTGGATAATGTGTTTTTAGTATTAACCGTCGGTCTGGTGGTCGTGTTTCGCGAAAAGCGAAGATTCATTTTCTGGCTGTTTTATCTTACTGTGGGTCTCATTGCAATTTATCTGGCCTTTTTTTCTCGGATTGGTTTTCCTCGCTTGCTGAATGATTTTCAACATACCCTATATGCGATGATTGGACTGGGTGTGCCGCTTAAGATCATTCTGGCTTATAGCATGGGATTGTTTGATCCGATGTGGAGGGGACTTCGGAAGGAGTTCTCGAGGGTTTGCCTTGTCAGCCTGAGTTCGGCAGCCGTTGTAGCGATATTGTTGCTGATGCTCAATGTCAGCGGGGTCATCGGAAGCTATCCTCGCATGGTGGGTTTATTGGATATCTTATACAGTATGCTTCTATTTTTACCTGCGCGGCGACTGGCGATTGGGCTGGTGGGGAAAATTGAAGATCAGGAAATCTCACCGCTGCGGGAGTTTTTTCAAAATTTTCGCAAGTGGGTCTGGCGGGGGGTTGGGTATGCTTTACCGATTGTGATCGGTTTGAGCGCTTATCTGCTGCTTAATCTGGTTTGGTTTGGAACGCCGACTCCTGTCAGCGGTCAGGTTAAGCATTGGTGGGGTACGATTTTGGATATCGTTTATGGTCAACCTGTCAATAGCATTCCTGCCTTATTTGGTTTTTTTGAGAATATTGGTCAAAGCCCGTGGTGGTTGCTCTTTCTGCCGGCTTCAATAATAAGCAACGCTTTGTCAGGTGGAATGGGGGGAGTGGTTGAGAGTGCATGGTTAAGAGCGAGTCTGGTGGTTGGCTGGCTGGTATTGGTGTTGATTGGTTTGATTTGGAAAATCAAAAAATCCAATTTTGATCCTCGAATATTAGTGATAACCCCGGTTTTGTCTGCTTGCCTGCTGCAAATTATGTATTACACGGGGAGCTATTATGTGAATCTGCGCCCATGGTATTGGGTGAATGAGTCCCTTGTCGGGGTATTATTATTTGCTTTTTCACTGGATGGCTGGTTTCCCCTATTTTCTTTTATAAAACGAAAAGAAAAATGGCTCGTCGCCTTTGCCGGTTTAAGTATGATGGTGATATTTGTTTGGGGCAGTTTGAGATTACTTAATTCGTATGTGTTGCAGCGGAATACTGCTCAATCCTACTATCTTCTAGAGGTTGAATTACTGGAAAAACATACGCCTGCAGGGAGTTTAATTGGAATGCCGGGGGGCGGGACAACTGCCTATTTTATCCACGATCGCACTATCATTAATCTGGATGGCTTGATCAACAGTTATGATTACTTTCAACATCTCAAAAACGGGCGAGGAAGGGAATTCCTGGATCAACTGCGCCTGGATTATGTGTTTGGAAATCCGGGAATGATTGAAGACTCAGCTCCGTATTATTCCCTGTTCGATGGACGCCTTGAACCCGTAACTGATATTCTGGAATTCAGACTTTACCGGTACCGGGCTCCTTAACATTTGATTGGTTTTGCACTTGTCATTCGGTTAAATTCGTGGCATAATTTCGGCATCTTTATAAAAGCGATGATGGAAACGAGTAGGTTTGAACGCAGCCACAGCGAGTCCGGGTGGGTGTGAGCCGGGCGCAAAGCGACAAATCGAAAATCCTTCCGGAGCTGCAAACTGAACGCAGGGTTGCCTGTCAGTAGGGGCGCCGGTTTCGCCAGCCGTTAGATAAGGCGCGAATATTTCCTGAAAATGGCGTATTCGGCTGAGTGCCTGCTGGATCAGCAGGAAACAGGGTGGTACCGCGAGAAAACCCTCTCGTCCCTGTGTGGGCAGAGGGTTTATGTCTTAAATTCAAGTAATTAAAGGAGTGAACATGTTTCGACCGGTTTCTCCAAAACTCAATATTGTGTTAATGGAAGAGGGTGTGCTCCGATTCTGGAAAAAGCATCAAATTTTCCAGAAAACTATGGAGCAGCGGGAAGGTGGCCCGGAATACGTTTTTTATGAAGGTCCTCCCACAGCAAATGGTAAACCGGGTGTGCATCATGTGCTGGCACGCGCCTTCAAGGACGTATTTCCCCGCTACAAGACCATGCAGGGTTATCATGTCATCCGGCGCGGTGGTTGGGATACCCACGGATTGCCGGTTGAGATCGAGGTTGAGAAAAAACTCGGTTTTACCAATAAACAACAAATTGAGGATTTTGGAATTGCCCGGTTCAATGAACTTTGCCGTGAATCGGCCTTTTCCTACATTCAGGAATGGGAAAAGTTGACCGACCGGATCGCTTATTGGGTGGATTTGGATACGGCTTATATAACCTATACCAACGATTACATCGAGTCGGTTTGGTGGATCTTGAAGAATTTCTGGGACAAAGGATTGTTGTATCAGGGTTTCAAAGTTGTCCCGTACTGCCCGCGGTGTGGTACGCCGCTTTCCGACCATGAGGTGTCGCTGGGTTACGATGAAGCAACCGATCCCTCGGTCTATGTGCGGATGCCGCTGGTTGATGAACCGGATACCGCCTTACTGGTGTGGACGACGACTCCGTGGACATTGCCGGCAAATGTGGCGGTGGCTGCTCATCCGGAAGAAACATACGTGGTGGTGGAACGGGAAATGGAAGAAGGCGGCAGCGAAAAATTAATCCTCGCTGAAGCCCTACTTGAAAAGGTCTTCAACAACCAGCCGTTCACGGTTGTAAGGAAGATGAAGGGTAAAAGCCTGAAAGGCAAGCGCTATCAACCCTTATTTACCTTTGTTCCGCCCGACAAGCCTGCTCATTATGTAGTGATGGGCGATTTTGTGACTACCGAGGATGGTACAGGCCTGGTTCACATGGCGCCAGCTTTCGGTGCCGAAGATATGAGCGCAGCGCTGGAGTATGATTTGCCGATCTTGATGACGGTGGCGCCCAATGGCACATTTATCTCCGATGTGCGTCCCTGGGCAGGCATGTTCGTCAAAGATGCTGACCCATTGATCACCGAAGATTTGCGACAACGCGGTTTACTTTTCCGTTCGGGAACGTACACCCACACCTATCCGTTCTGCTGGCGCTGCGATACCCCTTTGCTGTATTATGCCCGCCCAACCTGGTATATTCGAACCAGTCAGTTCAAGGAGCGGATGGTCGAGCTGAACGAACAAATCAACTGGTATCCGGCTCACATTAAGACCGGAAGGTTTGGAAACTGGCTGGCAAACAACATTGACTGGGCCTTGGGCCGTGAGCGGTATTGGGGAACCCCCTTGCCGGTGTGGGAATGTGAGCAGTGCAAACATCAGGAGTGCATCGGCTCGGTGGCTGAATTAAGCCAGAAAGCGGGGCGTGATCTTTCCGGCCTGGACCTGCACCGTCCGCATGTGGATGAAATCATCTACTCTTGTCCGGAGTGTGGTGGAAAAATGCGCCGCATACCCGAACTGATTGATGTGTGGTTCGACTCGGGTTCAATGCCCTATGCCCAATGGCATTACCCCTTCGAAAATCAGGAAATTTTCGCCCGACAGTATCCGGCCGATTACATTTGCGAGGCCGTAGATCAGACCCGTGGGTGGTTTTATTCGCTTCATGCGATCAGTACTCTGCTCAACGATCAGGTCAGTTTCAAAAATGTGATTTGCCTTGGTCTGATTCTAGACGGCAAAGGCGAAAAAATGTCAAAATCGCGCGGGAATGTAGCCGATCCGTGGGATGTTTTGAATAAACACGGTGCCGATGCCATGCGCTGGTATCTTTATACCGCCAGCCCGCCCGGCCAGGAGCGGCGTTATTCATCCGAGCTGGTTTCAGAGGTGGTACGAAATTTCACACTGACCTTGTGGAACACTTACTCTTTCTTCGTAACCTACGCAAATCTGGACGGTTGGAAACCGGATGCTTCTCATCTCCCGCAATACAGTGATTTGGACCGCTGGCTACGATCCAGCTTGCATACACTGGTGCGGGATGTTACCGAGGCCATGGAATCGTACGATGTGTTGGGAGCCACCCGTCCAATTGAAACTTTTGTGGATCAGTTATCCAACTGGTACCTGAGGCGTTCACGGCGGCGTTTCTGGAAGAGCGAGTCGGATGAGGACAAGCGCGCAGCCTATGCAACGCTCTATGAAGCCCTGGTCACACTTTCCAAATTACTTGCGCCGACCATGCCTTTCATTGCAGAAGAGCTTTACCAGAATCTGGTACGCAGTCTGGATGAATCTGCACCGGAATCGGTACATCTGGCGCAGTGGCCCGGCTACGATTTAGCGGTGATTGATGAACGGCTCAACCGCGAAATGGCTCTGGTGATGAAACTGGCTTCGGTTGGACATGCTGCGCGAAATAAAGCCAACCGCAAAGTGCGCCAACCCCTGGCGGAAGCGGCTTTTTCGGTTGGCACGGCCGAGGAAATGCGCGTGGTCGAAGCCTACGCGGATTTGCTGGAAGATGAATTAAATGTCAAGAAGGTGCGTGTGCTGGATACAACCGCCGAAGCGGTTGCCTATTCGCTCAACCCCTTGCCCAAACAATTGGGTCAAAAGTACGGCAGCAAATTTCCGGCGATCCGCAAGGCATTACTGGAACTGGAACCCGAAACGGCTGCAAAACGACTGCTGGCCGGAAAGCCGCTTGAAGTGGTGCTGGAAGGGGAAACCTTTACCATTTTACCGGAAGAGGTGGAAGTGCGAGCGATGGCGCGTGAAGGCTTTGCAGTGGCCAGTGAAGGTGCCTATCTGGCGGCTTTGGTCACGGACTTGACCCCGGAACTTGTCAAAGAGGGGTTGGCACGGGAGTTTGTACGCCGGGTTCAAGATTTGCGTAAACAAGCCGATTTAGAAATTTCAGACCGAATCCGGCTTTATTACTCAGCCACACCTTTGCTGGCGGAAGCCGTTAAAGACTTTGCCGGTTATATTCAAGCCGAAACGCTCTGTATTGAGATGGTTGATTCACTGCCGGCTGAGAACCTGCCCACGACGCAGGATACCTTCGACGACCAGGAAGTGACCATTGCCCTGAAAAGGGTGGAATAAAATCCAGAATAATTCAAACAAACAGGGCACCCAGATGGGTGCCCTGTTCTACATTAACGTTACAAAAACTTTACAAACTTGGTCTGGTTGGTACAATAGAATAGAATGAAATCAAAAACCTCCGTTTCGAAATGGATTTGGGTGATTTTGCTGGCGTCAATCCCTCTGTTGGTTTGGTCGCTGGGTTCAACGCCGCTGAATGAGATTGTGCAGGTATTTTCTCGTCTCCACCTTGCTCAGGTCATGATTTTAGCAGGGGTCAACATTCTAGTTTTTCTTTTGATTGCATTGCGCTGGGAGATTATTCTGCGCGCCATGGGGATGAAAGTGCCTCTGAATAAACTGGTCAGTTACCGCTTAACCAGTTTTGGAGTGAGCTACTTTACACCCGGCCCGCAATTTGGCGGCGAACCGGCGCAGGTTGCCTTTTTGACCCGTCATCATCCTGTTCAAACCCCTGCTGCCATTTCGTCCGTCTATCTGGATAAATTGTTGGAGTTATTGGTGAATATTCTGGTCATCTTCGGGGGACTTTTCCTAACTTTAAACGCGGGCTTTGGCAGCCATATTCTCCAGCCAAAATGGCTGGGTCCTGGTTTTGCTGGTGGCTGTGGTTCCCATGATTCATCTGGTTGCCTTGAAAAGCCACTTATATCCTATCAAGTGGCTGGTAGAAAAGAGTGGAGCCCACCGTTCAAACCGGCAATGGATGCGGAAAACCAGTCAACTGCTGGTTGAGGCAGAAGGTCAAATTGCAATCTTCCTGGAAAAAAATCCAAAAAGCCTGCTCCTGGCAATTTTGGTGTCTCTGCTTTCCTGGGCGGGGATGATTTTAGAGTACTATCTGGCTGCGCAATTTCTGGCTTTGCAAATGAATGGTCAGCAAGTTGCGTTTGCGTTTGTTCTTTCGCGGCTTGCCTTTTTGGCACCCTTACCGGGTGGATTGGGGGTTTTGGAAGCCAGTCAGGTTTTCGCAATGCAATCAGTCGGAATGCCGGCAGCAGCGGGGTTGGCACTGAGTTTATGGATGCGCGCCAGGGATGTGTCCATTGGACTGGCAGGCTTGATGCTGGGTGGCTGGTTTCTAACCCGCCCATCCCATTCAATTCAAGAGGATTTTAAGTAATAAAAGAATGGAGATACCCATGATGACTACTCGCTCAAAGATTGGGGTTTTGGAGGGATTAATTATTTTGCTCACCCTTGCGACCGCTGCAATTCACATTTCATTGCTTTTTCCGGATGTGGTGTTCATCTTGAATGGTTTGGGATTCCTTTCGCTGGCTGCAGCATATTTTTTACCAATACCGCTGTTTACTCAGCGAAGAAAATGGATTGCCTGGGCTTATATGGGATACACTCTGGTGACCATTCTCTTGTGGGTTGCGATTGGTGAGCGCTCAACGTTGGGGTTTGCTACGAAAATCGTTGAAATAGCCCTTTTGATCAGTTTGTGGATGGATTATCGGCGGGGTTCATTCGGTAATCGTCAATCTTCTTAAATCATTGAGGTGTTGTAATGGAAGAACCATTAATTTTGAATCAAATTGTTTGCGCGCGAGTCCCAACCGCAGTGGGAGAATTCCAGCTCTGCCTGTACACCAATAATCGGGACGACAAGGAACATCTGGCGTTGATTCGGGGGGACGTGTTCGGTAAGGAAAACGTGCCTGTCCGGATTCATTCGGAATGTTTCACTGGTGATGTTCTGGGTTCGCGCCGGTGTGATTGTGGGGAACAATTGCACCATGCGATGGAATACATTGCCCTGGAGGATTGCGGGGTAATTGTTTATCTGCGGCAGGAAGGCCGCGGCATTGGTTTGATGGAGAAACTACGGGCTTATAATCTGCAAGATCAAGGAATGGATACGGTGGATGCAAATCTTGCTTTGGGGCATCCTGAAGATCAACGCGAATACAGTGTGGCTGCGGCCATTTTGAAGGATCTGGGGGTGCGGTCGGTGCGTCTGTTGACCAATAACCCGGACAAGATTGCCGATTTAGAGAGCCGCGGAATCCGCGTTGTTGAGCGAATACCGCTCATCCCCACCATATATCCGGATAATGCCGCCTACTTGATGACCAAAATAAAGCGGATGAATCACCTGCTGGATGCAGAAGTACTTCAATTTGTTCACTCCGAATCGAATCGCAATGGAAATCATCCCTGATATTGAACTTGCAGCGATTGACTGGTTGAACCAGCATAAAAAATTGGCTGAAAATCAGAAGAAGCCGCTGGTTACACTCAGCTATGCCCAAACGCTGGATGGAAGCCTGACCATTCGGCGGGGAAGACCGATTGGTTTGAGTGGGCCTCAGTCCCAACGCCTGACTCATCGTTTGCGTGCCAGCCATGATGCCATTCTGATCGGGATTGGGACGGTGCTTTCCGACGATCCCCAGTTGACTGTGCGATTGGTGAAGGGAAAAAACCCGCAGCCGATCATTCTGGACTCTCGGCTACGAATTCCCCTTGAATGTCAATTGCTGCGCCGTCAGGATTGTAAAGTCTGGGTGGCCTGTGCCGTTACGGCTGAAGAAACTCGACAACGAAGATTGCTTCAACGTGGGGTTGAATTGATCCCTTTACCGCGCCGCGGTGATCGCGGATTGGATTTAGAAAAATTATTGCAAGAATTATGGCAGAGAGGGATTGAATCAGTGATGGTAGAGGGAGGAGCGAAGGTCTTAACTTCGTTTCTCACCGAAAGGCTGGCAGATTTAGCCGTGATCACAATTGTTCCGCGCTGGCTGGGCGGTGTGAATGTGATCAGTCATCAGCGGGCGTCGGATCAATTGCCTTCGTTGAACCATGTCCGCTATGAAGTGTTTGGCAGGGATGTGGTGGTATTCGGTGATCTGGATTGGTCGGAGCGCTAAATGAAGCGGCAGGTTTTGGTTCACCGGTCAGTCCGGAAAGTTGAGGTTGTAGAAGAAGATTGTCCTTCTCCGGCTGAAAATGAAGTGCTGGTTCAAACCCGTTTCAGCGGAATCAGCGCCGGTACGGAAGCAATGATCTATCAGGGACTGTTTCCCGAACATCTCAGTCTGGACGAGAATCTGGCAGCTTTGAGGGGAGAATTCCAGTATCCTTTCCGATATGGGTATTGCTGTGTGGGAGAGATTATCGAATGTGGCAAAGGGATTTCTCCCGCATGGCTGGGCAGGCGGGTATTTGCATTTTATCCTCATGCCAGTCATTTCACAGTTTCATGGGATGACTTAATCCTCTTGCCGGATACCCTGCGGGATGAAGATGCGGTGTTTTTGCCAAACATGGAAACTGCGGTCAATTTTCTTCAGGATGGCAAGCCCTTGCTGGGCGAAGCCGTCCTGGTGTTTGGTTTGGGGATGGTGGGCTTGTTGACTTGTGCTTTACTGGGGCAGTTTCCGCTGGGATTTTTGGGTGGATTGGACCTGTTCCCTTACCGACGACAGATTGCCCTCAGCCTTGGCGCGGATATTGCCCTCAACCCTGTTGAATTTCCGCAAACCGGATTGCTCCGTCAGGCGCTTGAATCGGCCGGTTTACCCAACACTGGCGCAGACCTGGTTTATGAACTGAGTGGTAACCCAGAGGTGATCAATCAGGCGATTGAGGTGTGTGGATTCAACAGCCGGATGATCATCGGTTCCTGGTACGGTAAGAAAACGGCTTCTCTGGCATTGGGTGGAGCGTTTCATCGCAACCGAATCAGCATCTCTTCCAGTCAGGTCAGCACAATTGATCCATCGCTCATCGGACGATGGGATAAACGGCGCCGTTTTGAGGTGGTATTTGAACAGCTGGAGAAAGTCAAACCCGGTAACTGGATCAGCCATCTTTTTCCGTTGTCTGAGGCCGATCAGGTGTTTCAATGGCTGGTTGATTCGCCCGAGCAAGTATTACAAGCGGTTTTTACATATCGGTAAGGTGATCGGCGGGTTGGCGTGTGGGTAAATGGGGTGGGTGATCAGCGGAGTTCTTGATTTTTTCGATTGTTCGCTCGTAGAGCGGGCGAATCTGATCCATTAAGTGACGGGTGATTTCCTCCGGGCGGCGGTAAACAGCCAATGGACGGGTGTCAATTGGGGGAAGGAGATCAACCTGAACATCCACCGGCCACAATGCTGGGAAAAGTTCGCGCATCAAAATTTGCAGAGTGGCTGCCAGACGGCGTTTGTCTTCTGGCCGGCGGCGGAGCAGCGTGAGAGGGTGGCGCAAAGAAGGCGCTGCAATCACACCACTGACCAGCACCGGCAGGATCGGCAAACCGGGAACGAGCCGCACAAACAAGCCGGTACTGATTGACCAATCATCCAGGGAATCGAGCGTACCCGGCAAAACTTTCGGGTCGGGTTCAATTTTTCCGCCGGGAAAGGTCAGCACAGCCCCGCCAGCCCGCAGATGAGCAGCGGCTTGACGAATCACCTCGCCACGTTGGTGTTCTGCTTCTGGAACAAAGAATAAGTAGCGGCTGGTGGCCGGCAAAGCCCGCAAAAAGGGACGTTCGGCTGCCAGAACGCGTAAATCGGAACGCGGCAAGGCTGCAAACAGGGCGAGCGTATCTGCCATGCCGGGATGATTGGAGAGGATTAAAACTGGCCCGCTGTGGGGAAGATATTCCTGACCGCTCACGTTCAGGGAACGGACATATTCGGGGAGCATTCTCCGTGAACCGGCATTAAGACCACCCGAAGCAACCTCGCGGTCAAATTCGAGTACATGGCGGGTAAACTTGCGGGCCGGATAGTCGAATAAACGTCGGGCAATCTGACGTGCCAGAGGTCGCTTTTCAATGCCGAAGGAAATCAACATATCCTCAATGTTGATTTCCACCAAAGTTTGTTCACTGGACTGATCATCAGCCATGATCATGTTAAGATTATAGTAGATTTGCTGATTGCTTTGGGCTGAGTCATCTTTTTGTAAAAGGAGTGAAACTATGTACCGGGTCGGTGTGCTGAGGGATTTTATTGCCCAGCATTATCTGATTGGCGGGGATTGGGGAGCAGAAAATCAACTTCATTCGCATCCCTATCGCCTCGAATTGGAATTGAGCGGAAAGCAGCTCGATCAACATCAATATCTGGTGGACATCGTGGCGATTGAGCAGGCTCTCGACCGCCTGATTGCTTATTACCGCGATCATACCTTGAATGATCTGCCGGAATTTGCGGGGATCAATCCATCTCTGGAGCATTTTGCTCGCGTGTTGTGTGAATCGTTGGCTCAGCAGTTTCTGCATGGGGCGGTCGAGCGCATTTCTGTCAAATTGTGGGAAAACTCACTTGCCTGGGCAGGGTATGAGGTAAACCGCTAAGTGAGAGTTGGGCTGATCATTTACGGGGAGTTAAGTACCCTGTCCGGGGGGTATCTGTACGACCGTAAATTGGTGGAGTATCTGCGGAGTCAGGGAGATGAGGTGGAGATCATCTCTCTGCCCTGGCGGGATTACCTGCGACATTATCAGGACAATTTCAACCCCGCCTTCCGAGAACGTCTGCGACAATTGCGGGTGGATGTGCTGCTGCAGGATGAACTCAATCATCCTTCTCTTTTTCTTCTAAACGTAAATTTGAAAAAGACGGTTCGTTACCCGCTGGTGAGCATTGTCCATCACTTGCGCTGTAATGAACAACACCCCTCTTTATTGCGGTGGTGGTATCGGCAGGTTGAAAGAATTTATCTGAATTCTGTGGATGGTTTTATTTGCAATAGCCGGACAACCCTTGAAACGGTGGAAGGGCTCATCAAAAATCCAAAACCTGCTGTGGTTGCAACTCCCGGCGGCGATGCTTTGCCTTTAAAAACCGTGCCCCATTCCATTCCGCATAACCCAAATGCGGTGGTGCAATTTTTGTTTGTTGGGAACTGGATCCCCCGGAAGGGCCTGCATATCCTGTTAGAGGCATTACAACCCCTGAGCTCGCAATCATGGCGGTTATCGTTGGTGGGCAGAACGAACTTGATGCCATCCTATGAGCGGAAGATTCGCCATCGAATTGCCGCAAGCGGCTTGAGCGAGAAAGTGCACATTCATGGAGCAGTCTTGAATGAGGATCTGGTTCGGTTATGGCAATCCGCCGACGTGCTGGTAGTCCCATCTCAGTATGAGGGGTTCGGAATTGTCTATCTGGAAGCGATGCGCTTTGGGGTGATCCCAATTGGCGGGAAAGACGGGGCAGCCGGGGAAATCATCCAATCGGGGATCAATGGTTTTCTTGTTCGGCCCGATTCTCCAGCAGAGTTGAGTAATCTTTTGGCGACCTTAATCGCCGATGCGAGTCTGCGGAATGCTATTAAACAAGCCGCCCGCCAGCGGTATGAGCAATTCCCCGCCTGGCAGCAGAGCATGGCAGCGGTACGCCGGTTTTTGATCGAGAATTTTTTGGGTAAAACATGGAGTTAGAAAATGGAATGGTCGTTTGTCCGATATTTAGCCGCTAAGAAGTCAGTGGATGATCGGGCGCTCAATCGGCAGGTCTGGGAGTCGCTGAGACGGGAAATCGAGCATAAGGCCGACTCGCAGCCGCTTAGAGTGCTTGAAGTGGGCATGGGCATCGGCACGATGTTTCAACGGATGCTGGAATGGGGATTAGTAGAACAGGCGGAGTATATTGGCATTGATGCTGAAAGTGAAAATATTGCCGTTGCCAATCGCATTATTCCGTCATGGGCAAAGGAGCAAGGCTGGAATGTGCAAGGTTTGGATTTTCAACAATCTGCAAAACCCAGACACGATGGGGTGGCTTATGGCTTTTTGAAGGCTGATTTGTTCGATTTTTTGCAACAGCCTCGCTGGCAGAATTATTTTGATCTGGTGATTGCGAATGCTGTGCTGGATGTGGTGGACGTTCAGGCTGTTTTGCCAATGATCAACAACAGCCTCAAACAGGGTGGAATGGGCTACTTTTCGATCAACTTCGATGGGATGACGGCTTTTGAGCCGTTGATTCATGCTGCCCTGGATGAGCAAATCATTCGTGTGTACCATCAAAGCATGGACGAGCGGCGCATCAACGGTAAGCCTTCAGGTGGCAGTCGGACGGGACGGCTTCTTTTTTCGGTGTCAGGTCAGGCAGGTTTTGACATTTTGGATGCCGGATCATCGGATTGGGTGGTCTTTGCGCGCGGTGGTCAATATCCGGCTGATGAGGCTTATTTTTTGCATTTCATTCTGCATTTCTTTGAGGAAACCATTCCGCGCTACCCGCAAATTGACCCAGGCGATTTTCAAGAGTGGTTGAGGATTCGCCATGCCCAAATACAGAGGGGAGAACTGGTTTTTTTGACCCATCAAATGGATTTCCTGGTACAAAAACGATGAAGCTCGATCTATTTCCTTCCACAGGGGGAAGTTATATTTTGGTGCTGCGGCTGACCAATGCTGTGGAAATTTTGGTTGGTAAGTCAGGACGAATTCCATTTCCGGCTGGTGTTTATTTTTACTGCGGTTCTGCGTTGGGCAGCGGCGGTTTAAGAGGGCGGTTGAAGCATCATTTCAAACCTCGTACTTCTCCACACTGGCATATTGATTACCTGCGTCCCCACAGTGAGATTGTCGAGGTGGTCTTCTCACAGGGCGATGAGCGGTGGGAGTGCTGGTGGACGCAATTTTTGTTGAGGCAACCTACTGCTTTTATACCGGCAGGCGGTTTTGGGGCTACGGATTGTCGGAATGACTGCCCGGCTCACCTGATTGGTTTTTCGGAAACTCAAATTCCGAAAATTTTAAGAAATTTCACCCTTGCGTGGAATTGTCAACGCCTACCCATGGAATAAAAATTGTGGTATAAGAAAGATAACCCTGCTGTGTTCGTGATGCAGCACGACCGGTTTTGAGCCAACACCAATTAAGAGGGTTCCAATATCACTTGAGTGACGCGATAGACTTCGGTCAAGGCGGATCTCGGTGGAGGATCCCATACCTGCGAATGCAGGTTCAAAACTACGCAGCACACGGCACGGCGGGGGGTTTTTTTATCTCCTGTTGCTCAGCGGCATGGAGATTTTTTGTTGACATCCCTCCTCAATCGGACTACACTATGAATAGTTCAATCGCCAAGAGGAGATGAAAAGATGGCTGCCCGATATCAACTGGTACTCAAGTCCGGGCCGAATGCGGGTCTGACCTACCCTGTGGAGGGTGATCTAATTTCTATTGGAAGAGATGCCAGTAACATGCTGGTGGTCAATGACCCGGAGGTTTCACGCCGGCATGCGCGTATTTACCGGCAGGGCGAAGGGTATTATCTCGAAGATCTTGGATCTACCAATGGAACGGCGGTTAATGGGGTCAGGCTGGAAACGGCTTATGCCCTTCAGGGCGGGGAGTTGATCACACTTGGGGAAAATACCCATCTTCTCTTTGAAGCGCTTGAGCTTGACCCGGATGCGACCATTGCGGCGGTGCGTAGTTCTCTGCTGGAAGAGGAAGCCGAACCGCAGACGGCGTATGAGCCGGTAATGACAAGCCCTCCCCCGATACCGGGTAGCTTTACCGGTCAGGTGCCGCAACCGGCGGCTGTTCAAAAAAGCACCCAGACGGCAAAAAAGAAACTGTCTCCTCTGATGATTGTTTTAATCGTTGTGGTGATTGTGCTGGCTTGTGGTTGTATTGCTTTTGCAATTTTTGATGCCTTGAATTTGTACTGCACCTCGCCATTCAATACGATTACCAATCTTTTCATACCGGGAGCTTGCCCTCCCTAGAACGAAAAGGGTTTCAATTCAATGACCTTCCAGCAGGGGCTCCAAGGGGTTGATTGTGGATTTGCGGGCTTGCTCTGGTACAATTGAATTGAAGCCCAATCTGGACATTTGTCAATGAGCGATTCTGCGCAACCATCAATTTCCCCACGTTGGAGCGGTACGACGAAACTGGTCGTGGCTCTGACGACGGTTGCCATTCTGGCGGGACTGCTGATCCGTTTTCGCCAGATTGTGGGTCTGTTGCTGGTGGCGTTTATCCTGGCTTACCTGCTTTATCCGATCACCGATTTTCTTCACCGTAAGTTAAGGCTTTCCTGGCGGCTGGCGGCTTTCATTATCTTTCTGATTTTACTGGTTGGGCTTTTATCATTGTTGACCGTCAGCGGGTTGGCGCTTTTTGAGCAAGTTCAAAATCTGGTGCGTTTTCTGGATACCCGCATCCGTGACCTGCCGAAAATTATTGCTGATTTAACCGCTCACCCGATTGAAATTGGTATATTCCAGATTGATCTTGCTCAGTATGACCTTGCCAGTCTGGCAAGTCAATTACTGGGGATGGTACAGCCAGTTCTGTCTAATTTGACCTCCCTTGTTGGAAAACTGGCTGCGAGTGCGGCGACCACTGTTGGCTGGTTATTCTTTTCGGTTTTGATTGCATACTTTATCCTCAATGATTCTGGCGGTGTTCGCGAACGTTTGATTAACCTGCAAATTCCGGGTTACAGTGAGGATATTGCCCGTTTTGGCAAGGAATTGAACCGGATCTGGAATGCTTTTTTGCGCGGTCAAATGATCATTTTTATCATAACCGTGCTGGTGTATATCCCGCTGTTAGGGGCATTGGGAGTGAGTTTTTACGTGGGACTGGCGCTGCTGGCAGGGCTTGCCCGCTTTGTACCTTACATCGGGCCGTGGGTAACCTGGATTACCTACGGGTTGGTTTCTTACTTACAGGGCAGTACCCTGTTCGGGGTTGAACCGTGGGTTTATGTCCTTATTGTCTTGGGCTCGGCCATTGTCGTTGATTTTGCTCTGGATAACTTTTTAGTCCCGCGTTTGATGGGAAGCGCTTTGAACATTCACCCGGCGGCGATTATGGTGGCAGCATTAATATTCGCCAATCTGTTTGGTTTGATTGGGGTCTTGCTGGCGGCTCCGGTCACGGCAACGATCAAGTTGATTGCCAATTACGTGTTTCGCAAAATGTTCGACCTGGACCCCTGGGAGGGCATGGAGAAGATCGCCGACCGGGAACCCAATGCAATGGCCCGCTGGATCAGTCAATGGTTTGGTAAATTGTTTGCCTGGATCAACAGGCGTTTTCAAAAACAATTTCCCAATGGAATTCCGCTGGTCAACTGGCTGGAGGAGTTTCGTAACTGGTTGGGACGTGCGTTGCAAAAAAATGTGCCGCCCCAGAAAAAAACGAATTCCGGTAAATAATTATTCTCGAAACCAAAACCGATCATCAAGGAGAAAAGAAATGAGCAATGCCATGGATCCGAAAACTGAAACGATTGCAGAAACCGACAACTACATGGCGTGGCAGGCCGAAGAACCGGATGGGGAAACGACTTACCATCTGGAATTAAATAATGTGACTCTGCACTTCTTCACCGAGGAGTGGGAGGAATTTTTGCAGCTGGCACGGGCGATTATCCGCGATGCGGATGGACGGTAATTAATATCTGCCACGCGGCTGGGATTCGAAAACAGCCGTCAGTTCTTCCTCACTGGCGGGTGTTACCCGCACGACGGCGGCTTTGTATTCCGGAATCTTAGCCTGCGGGTCAAGTGCGTCGGTTGTCAGCAGGTTGGCAGCCGCTTCGCGGAAGTGAAAAGGAATAAAAACTACCCCGATGTTTGTTTTGGTGGTCACTTTTGCGCGTAAAACGATTGAACCGCGCCGAGAGGTAACCCGCACCGGGCTGCCATCGTGAATTCCTAAACGGGCGGCGTCCGCCGGGTGAATGTCCATCAGGGCTTCGGGAAAGAGGTCATCCATCCATGAATGCCGGGTGAGGGTTCCGCCGTGCCAGTGTTCCAGCACTCGCCCGGTACTCAGTATCA
Organism: Bellilinea caldifistulae; assembly: GCF_001306055.1. GTDB lineage: Bacteria > Chloroflexota > Anaerolineae > Anaerolineales > Anaerolineaceae > Bellilinea > Bellilinea caldifistulae. Next base: position 26,257 of record NZ_LGHJ01000004.1, read on the forward strand.
GCGGATATTCTTCATCCGGCATTTCGGCGTTTGGTATGTATTCCAGGGGGTGGAATTTGGCTCTGCCGCGTGGAAAACGCTCGCCATAAAGGTAGGGGGTACCGGGGTGATCCGGGGTTGGAACCGGGGTTTGCAAACCGACTTTTTCGATGCGATCATACCGAATGCCAGCATAATCCGGGACATAGCGCCCCATCTCTTCAAGGATTTCAGCAGGATGGTGATAGTCCCAATAGGCCGAATTGGGGCGGTTCAAGCGGCGTTCAACTCGTTTGGCGAGATCACAGATGATCTCCCAATCCGGGCGGGATTGACCGCGTGGGGGAATGACCTGTCGAACGCGTTGAACCCGCCGGTCGGTGTTGGTAAAGGTGCCTTCTTTCTCTGCCCAGGAGGCAGCCGGCAGGAAAACATCCGCAAACGCACCGGATTCGTTGATGAACAGATCCTGGGCAACTAAAAATTCCAGTTCCTGCATCTTCTTGCGGGTGTGGTTGAGGTTTGGCTCGGACATCATTGGGTTTTCACCCATGATGTAGAGGGCTCGCACGCCACCAGGATGAACGGCTGCCAGGATCTCGGTGGTGGTCAGTCCTCGCTGCCGGTTCAGCCCTCCTGGTTCAATGTGCCAGGCTTCTTCCCAGCGGCGGGCATTTTCTTCATTGTCCACAGCCTGATAACCGGGGTAGTGCCATGGCATTGCACCTGAGTCGGACGCTCCCTGGACGTTGTTTTGACCGCGTAAAGGATTCAAGCCGGTGCCCTTGCGACCGACATGTCCGGTCAACAAAGCCAGGTTGATCAGGCTTAAAGCGTTGGCTGTCCCATGAGTGGATTCAGGAATTCCCAGCGCCCAAAAAATAGCCCCGTTGTGGGCGGTTGCATACATGCGGGCGGCTTCGATAATCAACCCGCGGTCAACCCCTGAGATCTGCTCAGCGAATTCAGGGGTGAACTTTTCCATGGAGGTTGCAAAGGCCTCAAAATTCTCAGTGCGTTCCTCGATGAACTGGCGGTTATAAAGGTTTTCTTTGAAGATGACATGTGCCATTGCCGAAAAGACCGGCACATCACTGCCAGGACGGATGGGCAAGTACAGGGTGGCGTAATTGACCATTTCGATGCGGCGCGGGTCAACCACAATCAATTTTGCGCCGTGCTTTTGGACGGCGGCTTTCATTTGCAGGGCAATAATCGGATGATTTTCGGTTGGGTTGGAGCCGGTTAAGATGAACACATCGCAATCGCTGACCTCGGCAGCCGTGTTGCTCATGGCTGCAGATCCAATGGCCATTTGCAGGGCAACTACACTGGCGGCATGGCATAAGCGGGTACAGTGATCTACATTATTGGTACGAAAAACAGCGCGGAAAAATTTTTGGAGAAGGTAGTTGTCCTCGTTGGTGGCTTTGGCGCAGCAGTAAACCGCCATGGCTTTTGAGCCATCGCGCTGGTAAATTTCCACCAGCCGGTCGGCGGTGTAGTCGAGAGCTTCATCCCAACTGACTTCGCGCCATGCCGAACGATCAAACGCTTGGGTGCGCTGACCGGGTGTTTGAGGCTGTTTGCGGATAAGAGGAACAGTAACACGCTCTTTGTTGTAAATAAAGTCGTAACCGAAACGCCCTTTAACGCATAAATTGCCGTGATTGACGACGGAATCGAAGGGAGAGGTTACCTTGTAAATGAATTCATCTCGAACATGCAATTCCAGGTTGCAGCCCACGCCGCAGTAAGGACAGGTGGTGGGAACAACTTTTTCGGCATTCAACATGATATTATCCTCCTCTGTATTATGAGGGGTTAGCGGAAATTTCTTCGCGCCGTTTACGGCGTTGACGCTGGCTGCGTGTCAGACTCATGATCTCGTCTGGGCTGTAGCCCATTTCAAGCAACCATTGGCGCTTGGGCTTGAGCGCTCCGGTCGGACAAACCCCAACGCACTGTCCGCAAAAAACGCAGGTGGATTCGGGCATGGGAATTTCGTAAAAGGTACTGATTTGGGTTTCATAACCGCGCCCGGAAAAGTTAATGGCGTAGGTATACTGGGCATCTTCGGCGCATACCTGTACGCAACGCCAGCACAGAATACATTTGGCATAATCGCGGATGTACATGGGGTTGTCATCAATCACCGTTGGGCGGCGCGCTTCGGCATCCGGAAAGCGGTATAGATCAGAGGAATATTCCTGAATCATGGCTTGAATCTCCGGTGATTCGCTCAGATCCACGCTGGAAGCCAGCATTTCCAGGATGGTGCGCCGCGAGCGAATGACCCGTTCGCTGCGAGTGTGAATGACCATACCATCTCGCACCTGCACCACACAGGCTGGCTGCAAGGTGCGCGTTCCTTCTACTTCAACCCCACAAATGCGGCACAGACCGTTGGCAGTGCAGTGATCATGGTAACAAATTGTCGGAATCTGGATGCCTGCCTGCTGCGCAGCCTGTAAAATGGTGCTGCCTGCGGGTACCTCAACGGTTTGCTGGTCAATGGTTAAGCGGATGGTTTCGCTCATTGGATTACCCTTCCGTATTATTTAGATGGGTTGAAACAGGTGAGGAAAGTGCTTCATGGCACTCAGTATGGCAGAAGCAGCAGTTTGTCCTAAACCGCAAAGGGAAGAATCGGTCATCGTCCAGCCGACATCTTGAAGGCGTTCCCAGTCTTCCTGTTGAACTTCACCTCTGGCGATGCGTTCCAAAATTTCAAATTGGCGCTGGGTGCCCATTTGACAGGGATAGCACTTACCGCAGGATTCCTCCGCAAAGAAACGCGCCAATCGCAGGCAAATATCCCGTAAGTCGCGGGTTTCATCGAATACGGTGATCACGCCTGAACCAAGCGGTAAACCGGCTTCTTTCAAGTCCTCAAAGGTCAAGCGTACATTCAAGTGATCAGGGGTGGCAAATGCGCCGGCTGCTCCACCAAACAAAGCTGCCTGAAGGTGATGACCGGGCCGGACACCACCAGCCAGATCATACAATAAATGATGAAAAGGTATCCCAAAGGGTACTTCGTACAGACCCGGTCGAACCACATCTCCGGAGAGACAGAACAATTTACTGCCGGGAGATTTTTCGGTTCCCAATTTGCGATAATGAGCGGCTCCTTTGCGGATGATCACCGGTACATTGGCGAGGGTTTCTACATTATTAATCACCGTGGGCTTGCCGAATAATCCGTGAGTGGTTGGGAAGGGTGGTTTTAACCTTGGAAAGCCGCGTTTACCTTCGATGGACTCAAATAGAGCGGTTTCTTCGCCGCAGATGTAAGCGCCTGCACCGCGTCGAATTTCGATGTCAAAGTTAAAATCGGTATCGAGGATATTATTACCCAGAAAACCGGCTTCGCGGGCGTCTTCCACGGCTTTCTTCATGGCCTGATAGGGCAACAAGTACTCACCGCGGATATAGACATAGCCCTTTTGGGCACCAATGGCATAACCGGCGATGATAATCCCTTCCAGGATGCTGTGGGGGTCATCTTCCATCAAGACACGGTCCTTAAAGGTGCCGGGTTCAGCTTCATCGGCATTGCAGACAACATATTTGACTGATCCGGGAGCATTCGCGGCGGCTTCCCATTTCAAACCGGTTGGGAAGGCAGCTCCACCCCGTCCAACCAACCCGGCGGCTTTGATTTCCTCAATGATCTGGCGCGGCGGGGTTTGGAGAGCTTTGCGGAGAGCCTGATAACCGCCCAGGTCGAGGTACTCGGATAATTCAACGGTATGACCCAGCCCGCAGTTGGCTGTCAGGATTGAGACCGTGCCACCCAGCAGACTGGAAGGCCGCTCGCCCCTACCACTGACCAAATCCTGCCAGGTTTGGCGGTCAGCTCTGGCAACCGGCTGACCCTGTACCAGAACGGCAGGTGCGTGTTCACACAGGCCTAAACAGGGTGCCATCTCGATCGTCAAAGAAGATGACGAATTGCCGGTTGGGGCAGCCTCTTGCTGAAAGCGAATTTGTTTGAAAAGCGTTTCGGAACCTGCCAATGCACAAGCCGGGTCATTGCAAACGTGGATGACGGTTTTTCCAACCGGTTGGCTGTAAAACAGGGAATAAAATTCAATCACTCCATAAATTTCGGCAAGCGGGACGTTCAAAGCCTGTCCGACGGCTTCGGCAGCCACACGGGGAATGTAACCGTAAATTTGCTGAGCATCATGCAGGGCAGGCAGCAGGGACGTTCGTCCCCGCGAATGATAGCTTTCCAAACGATGGAGAAGGGGACTTAAATCCAGGTCGGACATGGGTTCTCCTTTTCGACCAGCGAATTTTGGAAAGAGCAGCAGAGGGGAGCAATGGTTGGGGGTGAAGTCGGATAATTCCTACTAAACCGGTTATAATTATTATACATGAAGTTGACGGTAGTGGTTCAAGCAGGCGGTGAATCCCGTCGGATGGGAAAAAACAAGGCTTTGCTTCCATTCATGGGGCAGCCTTTGATTGAGCGGGTGGTCGAACGGGTCAAACCCATTGCCGGGGAGGTCTTGATTACCGCCAATCAACCGGCGGATTATGACTTTTTGAATTTGCCGATATATCCGGACATTTTGCCCGGCTATGGAGCTTTGGGTGGTCTTCTGACCGCTTTATCAGTTTCCAACTCGCCAGTAACAGCTGTGCTGGCCTGTGATATGCCGTTCGTCAGTGCTGAATTGCTGGTGTACCAGTTACAGGTTTTGGAACAGGGGAATTGGGATGCGGTGGTTCCCAGAGGCGAGGGCGGTTATGAGCCTCTCCATGCTGTTTATCGCACCCAGACATGTAAACAGGCAGTTGAGCTGGCAATTCAAATGGGCGAGAGAAAAATGATTGCGTGGTTTCCAAAGGTGAGGCTTTACACCATCGAACAGACGGAATGGGAGCCTTTTGATCCGCAAGGACGAATTTTCTGGAATATCAATACCCCGCAGGAATTAACCCGTGCCGAGGCAGCGGCTCACGCCGAAATGGAATAGGGAGCAGTGTGTTTTTCGGTAGCATTTGAGGATTCGTCAAAACGAACCCGCTGCGGATGGGTGTAGAGGTTGAACTGATTGCGGCGGGCATAACCGATCAAGGTAATCCCGTACTGGTCAGCCAGTTGAATGGAAAGAGAAGTGGGCGAGGTGCGCGAGATGACAATCGAAGCGCCAATCCGGGCGGCTTTTTGCAACATCTCTGAACTGATCCGTCCGGTGGTCAGGATAATGCGCCGGCTGGGCTGGAGCGATTGACGCAGGATTTTACCCGCAATTTTATCGAGAGTATTGTGCCTGCCGATGTCTTCGGCAAGGGCGATGACCTTATTCCCGTCGGTTAATAAAGAGCAGTGGACGCCGCGCGTTTGCCGGTATAACTGTTGGGAATCGAACAGTAAATCCATCCACATAACCAGTTTTTCTGCCGGAAAGACATCTCCGTTGAGGATGGGCTGGGTGTGTTTTTGAGCATCATCGCTGGTCACACCACCTGTGCAGCCGGAAGTCTTGCGCCACGTGAGGGGTTTTTCCACCGGATGATTGAGCCAGACATCCACATTTGCGCCATGATCGCAGGGGCGCAGGATTTCAATCTCATGGATGCTTTGAATGATTCCTTCGTTGAATAGAAAACCAACGGCTAAATCTTCCAGTTCCAGCGGGGTGCACATCCAGGATAGCCAGAGTGTTCCATTAACCGTCAGACTGACACTGGCTTCGGAAATAACAAGTCCTTCTTCCACCAGAGAAGTGATTCCACTTCGGTATTGAAGATAACGGACGGGTTGAACCGCGTCATGTTTAATCATGTGAGCCCTTTTTTCTAACAGTAATTATCGGACAGAGGTTCTCTAATTTTACTTGATTATCCAGATTCTGTGTGCAGCCAGAATTCTTGGTAGAATTGGTCATGCCATGAACGATGGGTTTTATTTATCAATCCGGTATATCATTTTCCTTTTTTCTACCTTGTTTTTGATGATTGCTTTGGCTGCCTGCAACATACCATCCGGCAGCCCTGCTGCTTCATTGGACTTGACCGCACTTGCTCAAACCGCGGAAATTCAACTTACTCAAATTGCAGCCAGTTTAGCGGCGACTTTGAACCAGAATGTAACCCAACCGGCGGTTACCCCCACGCCGATTATCCTTACACCGACCCCTTCGCTACAAAATACTGGCACAGCATTTCCTGCCGAAATTCCGTGTGATCGGGCCGGGGCGGGGAGCATGCTGGATGTGACTTACCCGGATGACAGCCGTTTGTTACCGGGTCAGCAGTTTACCAAAATCTGGCGGCTGGTCAATCGCGGGTCGTGTACCTGGAATCGGAATTATCAGGTGGTCTGGTTTTCCGGTGACCGACTGGGAGTCAGCCCCTCACAGCCCCTGCCGGGTAAAGTTGAACCCGGTGAAAGCGTGGATATTGCGGTGGATATGTTAGCACCGCAACAGCCCGGTTTATACACCAGTTACTGGATGCTGCGGAATCCAGAAGGTAAATTATTTGGGATTGGGCCGGGCGGAAATGCCCCTTTTTGGGCTCGTATCCAGGTCATCGCGATTTACACCTCCACGCCGACGGCAACTCCAACAACGACACCAACTCCAATCACTCTTGCCAGCGGCAGGTTTGACCTCGGATTGGGGGAATGGGTTGATCTTGACCTTGGTGAGTTGAGCGGCGACGAGGAAAAGGCGGATATTCGACTTATACAAACCGATGAAGGAAGTATTTGGGTCGAGGTGTTCGGGAATGCCGGATTGATGATTTTCGGAGAGGTCCAGCCGTCCGTCAATGATTGCCGCAGTGCAATTTTTTCAACAAACCGCATCGGCGTGGAATCAATTCCGGAGGGTACTTTTCTTTGTTACCGAACCAATCAGGGGCTTTCGGGTAGTTTGAGGGTAGTTTCAATTTCGCCATCACCGCTGACGATTCGCTTTGATTTCCTTACATGGGCAATCCCATGACCAAATACCATCAAGATTGTGGAGAACACGATGAACAGCCTGGATGACTTTCAGAAATTTTCCCAAATTGATTCCCAAAACATGTTGGGAGAGATTAATCACTTGCCTTCCCAACTGGAACAAGCCTGGGAGATGGGGAATCAATTATCACTGCCGCCGGTAAGTGATATTCAACAGGTGCTGGTTGCCGGAATGGGCGGTTCAGCGATTGGGGCAGACCTGTTAGGGGCTTATCTCGAACCGCTTGGACGGGTACCCTTCGTGGTTCAACGCGATTACACGCTGCCGGCCTGGGCGAACTCACCGGCGACACTGGTGATTGCTTCCAGTCATTCTGGTAACACGGAAGAAACACTCTCGGTTTTTGAACAAGCCATTGCAGCCGGCTGCTCGGTGGCAGCCATATGCACAGGCGGCAAGCTGGCTGAACTGGCTGAAAGTCAGGGAATTCCGCTCTGGCGTTTCAAGCACACCGGGCAACCACGGGCGGCAGTGGGATTTTCCTTTGGATTGCTGCTGGCGATGTTGAGTCGGCTGGGTTTGTTGCCTGACCCGTCCGCAGAGTTGAGGGATGCTACTCAGGCGATGCGGCAGCAACAACAAACCTTGCTGGCAGAAGTACCGGTTACGAGCAATCCGGCTAAACGCTTAGCCGGTCAATTGATCAACCGCTGGGTAGTGGTGATGGGATCGGGTTTTCTTGCTCCGGTAGCGCGGCGTTGGAAAGGCCAGATCAGCGAGGTTTCCAAGACCTGGGCACAATTTGAATTTTTACCGGAAGCCGACCATAACACCCTTGCCGGTGTGGAAAACCCGCCATCCATGCTCAGCCAGACGATGATCATCTTTTTAAAGGCTTCGCTGGATCATCCTCAGAACATCCTGCGCAGTGATCTGACCCGGCAAACTTTTATGCTGGCTGGTTTGGGTACGGATTATTTTCAGGCCAAAGGTGAAAGCCGTTTGGCGCAAATGTGGACAACTCTCCATTTTGGGGACTATGTTTCCTACTATCTGGCGATGGCTTATGGGGTTGATCCGACACCCGTTCCGGCAATTGAGTCCCTGAAACTTGCCCTGAAACACGCCCGTCCTCAAAAGTAGTGCTTTCGGATCAGTGACCTGACAAAAAAAGATGAAACTTGACAGGCGTCTGCTTGGCCTTTTAGGGCCGGAACGTTGGCTGGTGGTGTTGATTGGGAGCGTAAGTCTTGCAGCGGCGGTCCTGATTGTTCTGCAGGCACGCATGTTGAGTCGAATTTTATCTGCTGTATTTTTAAACGGTGGCGATTTGAACGAAGTGCTGCCGTGGCTGGGCGGTCTGCTCGTCATCGGATCTTTGCGGTCAGGGGCGGTGGGAGGAATCGAGGTCATTTCCGGCTGGCTGGCGATCAGGATCAAAGACAACCTCCGCAGAAAATTCCTTAACCTGCTGCTGGATAGTAGCCCGTCACTTGTTCAGCAGGAAAATAGTGGAGAAATCAGCAATACATTTATCAATGGGGTAGAGGCCCTGGATGCCTACTATTCTCAATACCTTCCCCAACTGGTTGTGGCTGCAATCACCCCTCTAACCATTTTGCTGGCGGTCTTCCCGCTGGATTGGCTTTCCGGTCTGGTCTTTTTATTGACGGCTCCTCTGATTCCCTTTTTTATGGTGTTGATTGGAAAGGGTTCGGAAAATGTCACGCGCCGCCAATGGCAGGCTCTCAGCCGGATGAGTGCCTTCTTTCTGGACACCCTGCAGGGGTTGAGAGAACTCAAACAGTGGAATCGTTCTCGCGGACACGCTGAGCGGATTTCCAGAGTATCCGAAGACTACCGCAAAAAAACGATGGAGGTGCTGCGAGTTACGTTTTTATCGGCGCTGGTGTTAGAACTGGTAGCAACCATCAGCACGGCGGTCGTTGCGGTTCAAATTGGGTTGCGTTTGCTTTACGGCCTGATGCCGTTTGAACAGGCTTTTGTGGTTTTGTTGTTGGCGCCGGAGTTTTATCAGCCGTTGCGCTTGCTGGGGCAGCGCTTTCATGCCGGCATGAGCGGCGTGAGCGCTGCAAATCGAATTTTTGGATGGATTGACTCCGTGCCACATCTGGACAAAATCTCTACTAAAACTGCTCCTTTATTTCAAAGCGGAGGTGTCATTCGATTTGAAAATGTGCATTTCCGTTTTCCGGAACGAGAAACGGCCGCTTTGAGAGACCTGAATTTTGAAATCCGCTATGGTGAGAGCGTGGCTTTGGTTGGCAGCAGCGGGAGCGGAAAAACCACGCTGGCCAGTTTGATGATCGGCTTCATTCAACCTCAACAAGGTCATATATGGGTCAATCAGCACTCGCTGGCCGAAATTGATCCGCGTTCGTGGCGTCGGCAAATTGCATGGGTTGGACAGCGGCCCTACGTGATACACGGTACGCTGCGCGACAATCTCCTGCTGGTGGCGCCTCAGGCAGATGAATTGGAATTGAAAAGGGCGATTCAACAGGCGAGATTGGACGAGGTGGTTGGGCGTCTGCCGGACGGACTGGACACACGGATTGGGGAGCAAGGGGCAAAACTCAGTAGCGGAGAAATTCAGCGGCTGGCACTGGCGCGGGCTTTTCTTAAAAATACGCCAATTGTGATTTTGGATGAGCCAACCGCGCATCTGGATGCTTCGCTGGAACAGGTTCTGGAAGAAAGCATCCTTCGATTGTGCACGGGTCGTACCGTTTTGATGATTGCTCATCGCCTGCCGACTGTCATGCGGGCTGATCGGATTTTGGTTTTACAGGATGGGCAGGTAATTGAAGAAGGGAATCACCTTCAATTAATAGACCAAAATGGCTTCTATGCCCGTCTGGTGCAGGGTTACGGGGGGAGGTTATGAGGGCTATCCTGCGCCTCCTGGGATTTTTGAAGCCATTTTGGGGATGGGTCACCCTGTCGGTGTTGTTGAATGCTGCCACCGTTTTTGCAGGTGTTGGGTTGTTGGGCACCTCGGCAGATTTAATTGCGCGAGCGGCTTTACAGCCCGGTATTGCACCTTTGCAGGTGTCCATCGTTGGAGTGCGCTTTTTTGGAATTTCACGTGCCGTCCTGCGCTACTTAGAACGTTTGGTGTCGCATTCGGTCAATTTTCGACTGCTGGCTCAGTTACGGGTATGGTTTTATCGTCGTCTGGAACCGCTGGTCCCGGCCAGGCTGCAGGACTATCGAAGCGGAGATGTCCTTCAGCGGGCGATTGGGGATATTGAAACGCTGGAAAATTTTTATGTGCGGGTGATTGCTCCGCCGTTGAGTGCGATTCTGGTTACTGTCGGAATGGGCTGGTTTGTCGGGCTGGTGGATTGGCGGCTGGGTATGGTGCTGGCCGGGGGGCTGCTGACAGGCGGTGGGGGATTATCTTTGCTGGCTTACTGGATTGGTCAGAAATGGGGGGGAGTTTATGTTCAGCAAAGGGCGCTGTTGAACGCGGAGATGGTGGGAATCATCCAGGGGCTTGCGGATATTGTTGCGTATAGCCAAGAAGGGAGAATTAAGGGGGATGTCGAGTTTTCGCTCACGGCGGTTTCTCGCATTCAACGTCACATGGTACTGGGCAGTGGTTTGGTCAACGGGCTAATGACCTTTCTGAGCAATTTCACCCTCGTGCTGGTGTTGTGGTTGGCTATTCCGCTGGTCAATGCCGGTGCATTGGAAGGTTACCGGCTGGCAGTCCTTGCCGTGCTTACCCTGGCCAGTTTTGAAGCGGTCAATTCACTGCCGCAAGCCGCTCAACTGTTGAGCGGAAATCTCGAATCGGCGAAGCGATTGTTTGAAATTAGCGACCAGTCACCAGCCGTGAATGATCCCATTGACCCGCAAGGGACGCCTGCGGTCGAATATCCTCGGCTGGAGGTCAACAAACTCACCTTTACCTATCCCGAACTGACGCTGCCGGCCCTGAGGGGGATTGATTTCTGGCTTTCCCCCGGCAGGAAAATTGCCGTTGTGGGAGAAAGCGGGGCTGGTAAGTCCACGTTAATTCAACTTCTGCTTCGCTTTTGGGATTATGACGAGGGGGAAATTCGCTTGAATGGAGTGGGTTATCAACATCTCGATTCGACCCACATCCGGGGTTATTTTGGGGTTGTTTCGGCAACGCCGTATCTGTTCAGCGCCACCGTCCGGCAAAACTTGTTGATTGCCCGTCCCGATGCCAGTGATGAGGCACTTTACCACGCCATTCAAACGGCGGGTTTAACCGAATGGCTGAAGGCTTTACCGGATGGATTGGAAAGCTGGGTGGGCGAACACGGTCAGTTCCTGAGCGGAGGGGAGCGCCAACGGTTGGCTGTGGCACGGGCTTTGCTGAGTCAGGCGCCCTTCATCCTGCTGGATGAGCCAACTGCGGGCCTGGATTCGTTGAATGAAATTCAATTGATAAGAACGATTTTTGATCTTTTTCGGGAGCAGGGTGTGTTGTGGATCACCCATCGCTTGATTGAGATGGATCAGATGGATGAAATTCTTGTGCTGCAAAATGGGCAAATCGTCGAACGCGGAAATCATCACCGCCTGCTGGCGGCAGGCGGTGTGTATTCCGGTTTATGGCAGGCGCAGCAGCGCGTCCTGTGGAATTCCGGACCTCAACTATTGATTTAAGGCTGACATCATCGAAACACGCAGGGCAATGCGGTAAATCTCTTTCAAGGCGGTGACCACCTCAGGGGGCTGTTCTTGCTCGCTTTGGGCAATCAGCGCCGAAAGCATTTGAACAAATTCTGGGGTGACCATCTCGGCTTTTTCCTGCATGAGTTTCATGCGCTCGTCATAAGTGGGGGCTTCGAGGAGTTGTTCAATCAGGGCCAGTTCGGGCGGGGGCGCAGAAGCCTTTTCCAGGACGCCATTGACCTTTTGAAGCTTGGCAATTCGTTCGAGGTCCCCGTTGGAACGAGCGGTATTCATTTCTTCCTGTAATACTTCAACGAAATAGGCGTCCATCTCCCCCAGATGTTCCTGTGTGGCAGTTTCGATATTTTCTGAGGCTAAAATTTGATTCAACAGTTTTCGGCTGTCTTCCAGTTGCAGTTGAATCTGCTCATCAATTTTGCGCGTAAAATCAAGCAATTTTTGACGCAGATTCTCCAAACGGGTTTTCTCCTCGCCGCTTGCCTGATCAATCCGTTCAGCCAGCATTTGGAAGAAGGTGTAATCCATGCCGTTGCGGGTCATTGAAACAATGGTGCTGAGTTTGACATCACTATTGGCGGTTTGCAGAACCAGATCGAGCAATTTCTGGCGGGTGAAACCTTCTTTTGCGGCTTCTTGCAGCATTTGAACGGCTTGCTGGGCTTCTTCAGACTGACTTTTGATTTCCTGACCGACAGCGGTATTATCCAGCAGTTCTTTCTGGATGGCAGCCAGAACCCTGGCTCCACGCTCATCGCCTTGTGCAAGGGCGCTCTCGATCAGACGGGTGAGCAATGAGAACATGCCAGCATCAATCAAGGCTTCTTCCTGCTTGATAATTTCCAGGCGCAATTCGGCTTGAGGGGTGGAAAGAATCCGCTGGAGCAAATTGAGCCGTTTTTGCTGCTCATCAATCATCTGGCGGGTAATACCATCGGCTTCTAAGACCCGTTCAATTAAGGTTTGAAAGGTGAGCATGGTTTGAGGCCGTAAAAGGTAGGCTTTACGCTTTTCTGGCGCCAGTTTGTTCATGACCTGATTAATCAGCGGTCCAACCAGTTTTTCCTGTTCATTGGCCGGTAAACCCAATTCGGGGGGAACAAAAGTGAGCAATAATTCCTTGTCAGGATCATGATACACAATAGGGGTGCCAAGCATACCTTCATAACCGCAGGAGGGACAGTGAATCACATTCACCTGACCGCTTAACAATTGCTGTTTGGCCTGCGGGTTGACATTCAGGTCGAACAGCTGCTCAATTTCTGCGACGACGGGGGCTTTGCAGCGAGGACATTGGGTCTGAATTTTTGCCATGCGAATTTTCTCACCTTCTATCAAAGAAATCATTATAAAAAATCTGGGGCGGGGTATTCCTCGCCTCAGCCGGTGGCGGAACGAACGGGTTCATTATACCACTTTCGGCGGAGGGGGTGTTTCTTCGATACGGGGTAGCGAAAAGCAGATTCTCGCCCCTTTACCGCTTTCGGTATCCACCCAGATTTTTCCGCCATGGGCTTCGACAATGGCTTTGGTCAGGTACAGGCCTAAACCGGCTCCTTTGGTCTGGCGCATCGCCTCCGCGGAGCGGTAGAATCGGTCGAAAACATGTGGAATATCATCCGGGGCAATACCCGGCCCCTGATCGCTGACACAGATGATCACAATATCCGGCCTCACCTGCCCGTTGATCCGAATTTCCCCCTCCGGAGCATATTTGATGGCGTTCGAGATCAGGTTTGCCAGCACCTGACGTAAGCGGTTTTCATCCGCCAGGATGATTGGAAAATCAGGTGGAAAATCGGTCAGGATGGTGTGGCGGGTAGTCTGAATCTGCATCCGTTCGGCGGTTCGCCGGGCCAGATCGGGCACATTAACATCAGAGAGTTTGAGCGCCAATCCACCAGCCTGCAGACGGGAGGCATCCAACAGATTTTCAACCAGCAAATCCAGACGATCGGCTTCCTCTTCAATAATTGCCAGACTCTCGTTGACGATTTCGCGATCCCAACGGGCATCTTCCCGGCGTAGAGTGCTGACATAGCCTTTGATCAGAGCCAGCGGTGTTTTGAGTTCGTGAGAGATGATGGAGATGAAGGTGCTTTTGAGTTCTTCTGCCTGTCGGAAGTGGGTAATATCGCGCAGGGTAGCGATGATATTCAGCAAAATGCCGTCCGATATCAGTGGAGCATAAGTAATACCAACCGGAAGCGGAGGTAAGGAATCGCCGCGAATGAGGTCACCTTCAACATACAAATGGGCATGAGCGGTTAACGGCCAACCGCCGGCCACCGCCTGTTCAAGGGTCATGTCGCGGGGTGGTTTTGCCCAGCGGATAATTTCTTCATGTGGTTTGCCCTGAATTTTTTCAAGGGGCCGGTTTAAGAGCCTTGCGGCGGCGGGGTTGCTTCGGTCAATTTTCAAATCCGGGGCCAGGATGAGAATGCCATCTGCAACCGAGTCCAGCAGGGCGTTCAAACGCTGATTGGTGCGCTCGGATTGAGTGTATAACTGGGCGTTTTGAACGGCGATGGCCGCTTGATCGGCAAAACTGCGTAACAGGGCGCGGTCGTTGGCGGAGAAGTTGTCCGGGTAGGAACGAAAGATAAAGATCACACCCACGACGGTTTGGCGGGCGACCAGCGGCAAGACAACCCCGTTTAACAAGCCCATACTGGCCATGCGCGCCAGTTCTCGCAACCGGCGGTTGATTTCGAGCAATTCGAACTCATCAGGGGGGGTATCTTCGGTGATCTGATCCAGATAGGGCGCAAGGTAGCGCAGAAATAAAGGCGGCAGACCATTGGACACCGGTACAGTCCAGCTACCGCGTTCATCTCGAAGGGCGATCAGCCCTGCCTGTCCGGCCAGCATTTCAATGGAAATTGCCAGAATCCGACCAAGTAATTTTTCCAGATCCAGTTCCTGAGTCAGGGCGCGGGAGATTTCCAGCAAGTAATCGCGTTGTCGGACACGAAAATCAGGCAACAGCATCGAAAATTCCTTCTAGCAGGGCTGGGGTTGAGTCTGACTCACCGGCAGCATTTCCTGTTCTGCCTGTGCGATGGCCTGTTCCAAAATGGCCAATCCTTCATCCAGCTCGTTCAAACTGACGCTGAGCGGTGGAGAAATGCGGATGACATTTCGACCAGCGCCCAGGGTTAACAAACCATTTTCAAAGGCCAAATCAACGACCCGGTCTCGGAGATCATCGGCGTGCTGTTTGGTTTGACGGTCATAGACGAACTCAATCCCGATCATCAAACCGATCCCGCGCACCTCACCGATGGAGGGATGTTTTTCCTGGATGGCACGCAGTTTTTCCATGGCGTAGTTGCCTGCCCGGGTGGCATTTTCGAGCAGTTCATCTTCAATGATTTCTAATGTAGCCAGCGCTGCGGCGCAAGAAAGTGGATTGCCTCCATAGGTATTACCGTGAGAGCCCTTTGTCCAGGTGACGAGCGATTTTCGGGCAACCATTAAACCTAACGGCATACCGGAAGCAATCCCCTTAGCCACGCAAAAGATATCCGGTTCAACGCCAAAATGCTCAATTGCCCACCATTTGCCGGTGCGCCCAACGCCGGATTGTACCTCATCGGCGATGAGCAAGATGCCGTGCCGGTCGCACAAACGGCGCAGGGCGGGGAAGAAACCCGGCGGGGGAATGATGTAGCCACCTTCGCCCTGAACAGGCTCGACCAGAATGCCGGCAACCGCATCGGCCGGCAGAATGCGGCCTAAAATTTCCTCTTCGATATAACGGACAACCGTTTCACCATAATCCTCACCTGGACGGCTGGCGAGGATGGGGCGGTATGGATCGGGGAAGGGAACATGGACTACGCCGTTCATTAATGGGAAGAAACCCCGGTGATAGGATGCTTTGCTGGCAGTAAAAGTAACCGCCCCCATTGTTCGTCCGTGAAACCCCCCTAAAAATCCAATGAATTCCGTGCGTTTGGTCGTGTAGCGGGCCAGTTTTATCGCAGCCTCGATACTCTCGGTGCCGGAATTAGTCATAAAACTGACGGCATCTTCTTGAAATGGAGCAATCTGGTTGATTTTCTCGGCCAGTTCAATCCATTTTTGGTGATAAAAGTCCGAGGAAATGTGAATAAACTTTTCGGCTTGTTCCTGAATGGCCTTGACCACCCTGGGGTGGGAATGACCGGTGGAAACAACCGCAATGCCTGCTGAAAAATCCAGAAAGCGGTTGCCGTCCACGTCCCAGACTTCGACACCCCTTCCGTGGTCCATGACGAAGGGATAACCCCGCGGGTAGGATGGTGATATTACGGCATGATCACGCTCAATCCACTTCCGCGCCTGGGGTCCGGGCAGGTTTTTAATTGGCATAAATCCTCCATAATTGTTTTGCAGTCAGGGATTTTTGGGTAGCGTTTATAAAAACTCGAAAGAGACTGTTGTTGAGTTGATTATAGCAAATCGCCGCATGGGATAACCTTTGTTGTCCATATCCGATTGGTTCTTTTTCGTTGGGGGAATCGTTTATGAACCGACTGACGTTAGCGATTTGAGAATGGACGGGCTTTTACGGATCAATGCCGCTTTCGGCCAGCGCCAGTGCGCCAACCAACCCGGCATTATCCCCCAGTTGGGCGGTAGTGATGGTCAGGTCTTTCAGATAGGCACGGTCCATGATTCGCTCCACAACAGCAGCGCGCAGCGGATCAATCAGCAACGGGCCGGTAGTGGAGACACCACCCCCCAGGATGACAATTGATGGATTGAACAAATGCAGAAAATCGGCAATTGCATAACCGATATATGTTCCGGCACGGCTCATGGCTCGCAAGGCCAATTCATCCCCCTGATGCGCGGCTTCAGCAACTTCCCGGGCGGTGAGACTGGCTTTTCCCTCAAGGGAGGACGGGAAACCCAAAGCAATTTTTTCCTGCACCCAGCGGGCGATTGCCGTCCCAGAGGCGACCGCTTCTAAATGGCCGCGCTGTCCGCAACTGCAAGTGGGTCCTTCGGGGATGATGGTAATGTGTCCAAATTCGGCGGCTAAACCGCGCGCCCCCACCAGTAGTTGGTCATTGATGATGACACCCCCGCCAATGCCCGTGCTGATCGTCAAATACAGAAGATGATGATGACCTTGCCCGGCGCCGTAACGCCATTCCCCCAATGCGGCGAGGTTGGCATCATTGCCAATCAGGATTGGAACCGAGAAATGCTCCGCAAGCAGCTGACGAATGGGGTAATTTACCCAGCCAGGAATATTGTTGGCATCAATGATGAGGCCATTTTCTGCATCAATAAAGCCGGGAACCGCAACGCAAATTGCCCGGACGTTATCCATGTCTGCCCAGACCTCTTTAATCAGGGCAATCAATCGTTCCAGAGGGGTCTGCTCTTTGTCACGAGTGCGGATTTTGCGGACTTTCAGCGGGTCAATTCTTCCCCTCGAAAACAAAGCCACCCGTATTTGAGTGCCGCCAATATCTGCTACAATAAAGTTATCCATGTCACAAATTATATCAGAAGAGTATCACAAAATTTGACTGATCAACCTCAGGTGAGTTGACGCTGAGGGAAAACAAGATTATAAATAGATGTGGTATGCAGCCCAAAAAGATGCCCGGAATTCAACGCTTCTTTCAAACCGTCAGGCAGGAATTACGCTGGCTGGCTCCGGGTATTGGGGTTAAACGCTGGCTGATCCCCTTATTGGTTGGCACGACGCTGGTAGCGTTGGGTTTGACCATGGTGGCGCTGGATCTTTACCGAAATGCGCCCGAAACCCTGCAACCTGTTCTGACGCTGCTTTCCCTGCAAGAACTCGACCGTGGCATGCGGGTGGTGATCTTCACGCTTGCCGGGATTGGTCTGATTTTATACAGCGTCATTGGGTTCAATCGTTCGCTTTTAAGACCCTTTATGCGCCCTGATAAGCCGATTGTGGATACCGTTAGCAGTTACCGCCGAAAGGAAAAAGGGCCGCGGGTGGTGGTGATTGGTGGTGGTACTGGTTTGTCTTCTTTGTTGCGCGGCCTGAAAGAGTACACTCACAACCTGACTGCCATTGTTACCGTTGCGGATGATGGCGGTTCTTCGGGTGCATTGCGGCGTAGTTTGGGCATTTTGCCGCCGGGTGATATTCGCAACTGTCTGGCTGCCCTTTCGGATGATGAGGACTTGCTGACCCAAATTTTTCAGTACCGCTTCAGTGAAGCCGCGGGAGTCAACGGGCACAGTCTGGGAAATTTGTTCATTTCAGCTCTGGCCGATATTACCGGGAGTTTTGAAAAGGCTGTTGCTGAATCGGGGCGGGTTTTAGCGGTGCGCGGCAGGGTTATGCCCTCCACTCTCCACGATGTTCGCCTGGTTGCTGATTTGGTTGACCCTTCCACTCAAAAGGATGTTCGGGTGCGAGGGGAGAGCAACATACCCACCACGCCGGGGAGAGTCAAGCGGGTGTGGTTGGAGCCTTCCAATCCCAAAGCCTATCCGATGGCAATTCAAGCGATTCTCAACGCTGAACTGATCGTGATCGGACCGGGCAGCCTGTTCACCAGTATCCTGCCCAATTTGTTGGTGCCGGATATTGCAGCGGCCGTCAATGCCAGCCGCGCGTTCAAGTTTTACATCTGCAATGTTGCTACCCAGCCCGGCGAAACCGATCATTTCGACTGCCTTGATCACGTTCAGGCTATTGAAAAGCATCTCGGCGGGAGAATATTTGATCTGGTCATCTGTAACAATCGGGTCAGTGAGCAATTGCCCGAAAAAGTTGAGCCGGTACTGCCAAACGAACGGCTGAGCGAGCAGTACTCGATCTACTGTGCTGATTTGCTGGATGAAGTCCAGCCCTGGCGACATGATTCAAGGAAGCTTGCCAGGGTCGTTATGGACCTGTTTTATGATCGAACCGGTCCTCTTTCCCAACGCGATGAAGAGCCTCTCGTGAGCGAAAAAATCGAAACGAGAGGCTGATCCAATTCTTTTCTACTAAACAGGAGGTTCTAACATGACAGTCAAAGTTGGTATCAATGGTTTTGGGCGGATTGGCCGCCAGGTTTTGAAAGCCATCATGGAATACTATCCGAATGAATTGGAAGTGGTGGCTGTCAACGATTTATTTGATCCCCAGCAGAATGCCCACTTGTTTAAGTACGACTCGAACTACGGCATCTATCCGGGCAAGGTCGAAGTGGTTGGCAGTGACATTGTCATTGACGGTAAACCCGTGAAGACCTTTGCGGAAAAAGATCCTGCCAAATTGCCGTGGAAGGATCTGGGTGTGGAGATTGTGATTGAGTCCACCGGGGTGTTCACCGATGCGGTTGGTGATCCTGCCAAAGGAAAGCCCGGCGCGCGGATTCACATTGACGCCGGCGGAGCGAAGAAGGTCATCATCAGTGCTCCTGCCAAAAATGAAGATATCACCATCGTCTTGGGCGTCAACGATGACAAATATGATCCTGCCAAGCATCATGTGATTTCCAATGCTTCCTGCACGACAAACTGTCTTGCCCCGGCTGCCAAAGTGGTGCATGAAAATTTGGGGATCATCTCTGCGGTGATGACTACCATCCATTCCTACACCAACGATCAAGTGATTCTCGATCAGGGTCACAAGAAAGAAATGCGCCGGTCCCGTGCGGCCGGATTGAACATCATTCCCACCACCACCGGTGCGGCAAAAGCAGTGGCGCTGGTCATTCCGGAGTTGAAGGGTAAATTCGATGGGTATGCTTTGCGCGTCCCAACCCCGACAGTTTCCATTGTGGACTTTGTGGCAACGGTTGAAAAATCCACCACCAAGGATGAGCTGAATGCAATGTTCATTGAGGCTGCCAACGGTAAATTGAAGGGCATTCTGGGTGTGACCACCGGCTCATATGCCGATCCGCTGGTTTCAATGGATTTCAAGGGTGATCCGCGTTCCTCGATCGTTGACTTGCCCTCCAACATGGTGATGGGCGGTAATCTGGTCAAGGTGGTGGCCTGGTACGATAACGAATGGGGATATTCCTGCCGCACCGCTGATCTGGCTGCGATGATGGCCAAATCACTCTAAACTTCATCCGAGAAGATTAACAATCGAGTCATTTGCAAGACTCCGTGAGGGGTCTTGCAAATGACATTTGATGCAAGCCGGTTATTCGTTTTTTGATTGAATTCCCAAGCGGGAGGTAACTATGTTCAACAAAAAGACCGTTCGCGATATTGATGTGAAAGGCAAAAAGGTTTTCGTAAGGGTGGACTTCAATGTGCCGGTCAAAGACGGGGTGGTAGGGGATGACACCCGCATTCGGGCAGCATTGCCCACCATAGAATATCTTCTGGATCAGGGAGCGGCCGTGATTCTGGCTTCCCACCTTGGTCGTCCCAAAGGAGGGCCGGATCCCAAATATTCGCTTAAGCCGGTTGCCGATCATCTATCCAACCTGCTGGGCAAGCCGGTGGCCTTTGCGGAGGATTGCATTGGCCCGGCAGCCGAAGCGGCTGCAGCAGCCCTCAAACCGGGTGAGGTGCTGGTGTTGGAAAACACTCGTTTTCACCCTGAGGAAGAAAAGAATGACGAGGGCATGTCCAGAGCCCTTGCAAAACTCGCCGATGTGTATGTCAATGACGCTTTCGGAACGGCTCATCGCGCCCATGCTTCGACGGCCGGAATTGCAGCTTACCTGCCTGCGGTGGCGGGGTTCTTGCTGGAAAAAGAGATTAAATACCTCGGGCAGGCGATTGATGACCCGAAACGGCCTTTCGTGGCGATTTTAGGTGGGGCGAAAATCAGCGATAAAATTGGTGTGATTAAGAATCTGCTCAAAAAAGCCGATACAATCCTGATCGGCGGCGGGATGGCTAACACTTTCTTCAAAGCACAGGGTTACCCGATGGGCGATTCGCTGGTGGAAGATGAGGCCCTCGAAACAGCCCGCGGGTTGCTGGAAGAAGGGAAGGAGAAAATCCGCCTGCCGGTGGATGTTGTGATTGCCGATAAATTTGATGCCGAGGCTGAGTCACGGGTAATGCCGGTTGGCCCGGTGCCGGATGGATGGCGGATTCTCGATATTGGCCCTGAAACGGTTGCCTCGTATGCCAAGGTTATCAGCGCAGCCGGAACGGTGGTTTGGAACGGCCCAATGGGCGTCTTTGAGTTCCCCAAGTTTGCCGAAGGCACCTTTGGTATTGCGAGGGCAGTGGCTTCCTCCGGTGCGATCAGCGTGATTGGCGGCGGCGAATCGGTTGCAGCAATCAATCAGTCCGGATTGGCGGAAAAAATCACGCACATTTCAACCGGCGGTGGGGCTTCTCTGGAAATGCTGGAAGGGTTGGAGTTGCCCGGCGTTGCGGCTTTGCTGGATAAATAAGGCGGCTGTTTCGAATTTTTGACATACAATTAAACTTTAAGGAATCAATCATTGCGAGCAGGGTGATGTATGTCCAGCTCGCAATGATGTCCTATTTCAAATCCCCTTGTTCTGGTTGAGGTGATTTTGGAAACTTATCGTGGCGTTATTGAACGGTATCGAGAATGGCTGGATGTGCCTGATCATCTGCAAGTGATCAGTCTTCTCGAAGGCAATACTCCCCTGATTCCCATGCCAAGACTGGCGGAAGAATTGGGTGGCGGGTTTGACCTGTGGGTAAAGTTTGAGGGGATGAACCCGACCGGTTCTTTCAAGGATCGCGGGATGACGGTGGCGATCAGCGAGGCGGTAGGTCGGGGGGTGAAGGCGGTGATTTGCGCTTCGACCGGCAATACGGCAGCCTCGGCAGCAGCATACGCATCCCGCGCCGGCCGGCGTGCGATTGTGATTATTCCGCAGGGCAAAGTGGCAGCCGGAAAACTGGCTGGCGCGATTGCCTACGGTGCCGATGTCATTCAAATTGACGGTTCATTTGATGATGCCCTCAATCTGGTAGTGGAAATCAGCCAGAAACATCCGATTGGGCTGGTTAATTCGCTCAATCCATACCGTTTGGAAGGGCAGAAAACGGCTGCTTTTGAAATTTGCGATGTGCTTCAAGGTGCGCCTGATTGGCTTTGCCTGCCCGTTGGGAATGCTGGCAACATCACCTCTTACTGGATGGGTTTCCGCCAGTATCATCAAGCCAGACAAAGCGGGTTACCGAAATTACTGGGAGTGCAGGCTGAGGGGGCTGCGCCGCTGGTGTTGGGACATGCGGTGGAGCATCCTGAAACCGTGGCGACTGCGATTCGGATCGGCCGGCCAGCACGCGGGGAACAAGCCTTACAGGCAGCCGAGGAGTCGGGTGGCAAAATCATCGCGGTCAGTGATGATCAAATCTTGCAAATGCAACGCCGTTTAGCCTTGCATGGGTTGTGGGTTGAGCCGGCCTCGGCAGCTGGTTTGGCAGGACTGGCACAGGAGATCCGCCAACAACGGCTCAATCTCAAGGGTAAACGGGTGGTGGCGGTCTGCACGGGGCATGGACTAAAAGACCCGGACATTATTGTCAGGCAATTCAGCAGCCCCAAAATTGTCAAACCGGAATTAAGAAGTCTGGAAGAGATCATCTTGGGGGAGGTCAGCCATGAATGAATTGGTGGTAACGGTACCGGCAAGTTCTGCCAATTTGGGGCCGGGTTTTGATTGTTTGGGGCTTGCGCTGGATTTGTGGAATACAACAACCTTTCGACTGGGCGGAGATGGAATCAGGGTTCATGTGGAGGGAGAGGGTGCCGGTAAATTGCCCGAAGATACGGGCAATCTGGTTGTACAGGCGTTTACAACCCTGTATGTTCGCCGGGAAGCGACCATGCCGCGCGATCTGCAAGTCGAATGTCATAATCTTATCCCAATCGAGTCAGGGTTAGGATCCAGTACCGCCGCAATTTTGACGGGACTAATCGCTGCCAATTTCTTCCTGGGGCAACCCCTTACCCGATTGGAGTTGCTGCGCATGACGATTGACATTGAGGGTCATGCCGATAATGCTGCTGCCGCACTCTTTGGCGGATTGGTACTTGTGGCCTCCGATCTTCATCCTCCCATCGTCCGATCGTATACTTTACCCGCTTTGAATCTTGTGGTGGTTGTCCCAAAGGTGGATTTGTCTACCCGCGAGGCGCGCAAATTACTGCCGGCAATGGTTGAGCGCTGTGATGCGATATTTAACCTCAATCGTACCGCACTGGTGATTGATGCCCTGCGTGAAGGCGACCGAAAGTTGTTGATGACTGCCATGGATGATCGTCTGCACCAACCCTATCGCTTCCCCTTGATCCCCGGCAGCCAGGCTGCCATTCGAGCCGCCAATGAACTGGGAGCCGCTGCAGCGCTTTCCGGTGCAGGGCCAAGCGTGATTGCTTTTGCCAACGACAATGCCAACGCCGTAGCCCAGACGATGCAAGCTGCCTTTCGCGCAGCGGGGGTCGAATCACGTTGCTACCATTTGACTCCGACCATGAAAGCCGCTCATTGGTACGGATAAGAACTTCAGAATTCCAAATTTTTTCTAGACAAAAAAACATCTTTCGAGTAAAATTGGCTTTCGCAATGGATTGAACGTTTTTTTGGAGGAAGTAATTTGGCTAACATAAAGTCACAAATCAAGCGCAATAAACAAAACGAAAAACGCCGTCTTCGCAATCGCTTTTTCCGCGGTGCGGCCCGAAAAGCCGTTTCCAAAGCCCGGGTGGCCATTGAAAGCGGTGAAACTCCCGAAGCCCGCGAGGCCGTTGTTTTGGCAGTTAAAGCCCTAGATAAGGCTGCGGAAAAAGGCGTGATTCACAAAAACAACGCCGCGCGCCGCAAAAGCCGCTTGATGAAGCGCCTGGCTGCTCTCAGCAAGTAGAATTACCTTTTTTTTGATGATGATTTAATGATAGCGGGAGTTGTATCTCCCGCTTTTGATTTTGTGGCATCCATCGGGAAGTCGGGGCGTGTTATAATTCTCCCGTTCATTTTGGCATCTTTGGTTAAAGGGTTCAGGCATGTTCGAACGAGAACAGCAAGCAATCACAGAGAAGATCAAGGCTTTTTGTCAGGAAAATCAGCTGCCCGAGGTGGATTTTCAGTGGAAATGGATACCCTTCAGCGGTCACTGGGGGATTTCCACTTCCTTTTTTCAACTGGCGGCGCTGGAAGCACGGCAAGGCAAAAAAATCAATGTGAATGCCCGCGCGGCTGAACTGGCCGCTCAGGTAGCCTCTTATCTGGGAACCCCTCAGGGGTTCGAAAAAATTGAGTCGGTCAATGGCTATTTGAATATTTACTTTTTACAAAGTACGTATGCGGAACAGGTAATCAATACGGTATTGCAAGAGGGAGAGAACTTTGGTAGAGGCATCCGCCGCAATGAAAGAGTGATGGTGGAGTTTTCTCAGCCTAATACCCATAAAGCCTTTCATGTCGGGCATTTACGGAGCGCAATTTTGGGCGATGTCATCAGCCGGTTGCTGGATTTTGCCGGTTTCTCTGTGGTGCGCGCCAATTATCCGGGGGATATTGGTCTTCATGTAATCAAGTGGCTGTGGTGCTACATGAATTTTCATCGCGGCGAAAAACCCACCAGTGACATTACTCGTTGGATGGGAGATATTTATGCCGAAGCCAATCGGCGGCTGGAAGAAAACCCGGAACTGGAAAGCGAGGTTCGGGCACTCTACGCTCGCTGGGATCAGCGGGATGCGGAGGTGGTGGCACTGTGGGAAGAAACACGCCAGTGGTCCCTGAATGGGTTTGAAGAAATTTACCGCCAGCTGGATATTCACTTTGATGTGTATTATTTCAACAGTCAGGTGGAACATCCCGGTAAAGAGATTGTGAACGAATTGATCGCCAAGGGCATTGCGGTGGATGAGCGACCGGAGGGACCCGTGGTGGTGAAACTGGATGAGCTGCTCGGTTTGAAGACCGAAAAATACCGTGTTCTGGTGGTCTTGC
The DNA here is from genome assembly GCF_001306055.1 of Bellilinea caldifistulae. Lineage (GTDB taxonomy): Bacteria > Chloroflexota > Anaerolineae > Anaerolineales > Anaerolineaceae > Bellilinea > Bellilinea caldifistulae. The sequence goes on from NZ_LGHJ01000004.1 coordinate 50,744, forward strand.
GCTCAGATAATACCGCCCTTTATGCTACCGAAGATTTAGCGCTGGCAAAGAAGAAGTTTACCGATTATCCCGACCTGAGCCGTTCCTATTATGTAGTGGATGTGCGGCAGTCTTTGCATTTCCAGCAGGTTTTCAAGACGTTGGAGCTGGCGGGTTATGAGTGGGCTACGCGCTGCCAACACATTCCTTATGAACTGGTGATTTTGCCGGGGAATGTGGTAATGGCTTCTCGCGAGGGGACGGTTGTATTGTTGGAAGACTTAATCCGCGAGGCAATCGCCCGGGCGCTGGCGGTAGTCCGCGAAAAGAACCCTGATTTGAGCGATGAGGTCAAACAGAAGATTGCTCAGGCAGTGGGGATTGGCGCCATAAAGTACCCAATGCTGGCGAGGGAGAATACCAAAGTGGTTACCTTTGACTGGCAGTCGGCCCTCGATTTTAACGGTCAGGCTGCGCCTTATATACAATATGCGTATGTTCGGGCAGGCAGCATATTACGCAAGTCTGGCCAGGCTGTTCCAGAGGAAGGCAAAGTCACCGGGCCTCTGACGCCGCAAGAAGTCGAATTAATCAACTTAATTTCGCGTTTACCGGCTGAGGTACAGCGCTCAGCCGCTGAACTCCGACCCCTTTGGATTGCCACCTATGCCTACGAACTGGCCAAAGCGTTTAATGATTTTTATACGCAGTGTCCGGTCTTACAGGCAGAGGAGGCAGTGCGCAACTTTCGGTTGCGCCTTACAGCGGCAACACGTCAGGCAATTGCCAACAGCCTGACTTTGCTGGGCATCACAGCCCCACAAGCGATGTGAACAGATTCTCAATCTCATTCACATTCAAAAAGGAGAAACAAAAAGTATGGCTATTCGAACGATCATCATGGGTGCAGCGGGAAGAGACTTTCATAATTTCAACGTCTTTTTCCGCGACAATTCGGACTATCAGGTAGTCGCTTTCACGGCGACCCAGATTCCGAACATCGAAGGCCGCCGCTACCCGGCCGAACTGGCGGGCAGCCTCTATCCAGAAGGCATTCCGATTTATCCGGAAAGCGAACTGACTGATTTGATCCGCACTTTGAAAGCAGACCAGGTGGTTTTTGCTTACAGTGATGTTTCTCATGAATATGTTATGCACAAAGCTTCGGAAGTGTTGGCAGCCGGAGCGGATTTCCGGTTGATGGGCGTTAAGGGAACTCAGCTCAAATCCAGCAAACCGGTTGTTTCGGTTTGTGCGGTGCGAACCGGTTCAGGCAAGAGCCAGACCACCCGCCGTGTCTCCAAGATTCTGATCAATCTGGGGTTTAAAGTGGCGGCGATTCGCCACCCCATGCCCTATGGTGATCTGGTCAAACAAGCGGTGCAGCGCTTTGCCGATTACAGCGATCTGGATAAACATCAATGCACAATTGAGGAACGCGAGGAATATGAACCACATCTGGATAATGGCGTGATTGTTTACGCCGGTGTGGATTACGAACGTATTCTGAGACAGGCTGAGCAGGAAGTGGATATTATCCTGTGGGATGGCGGAAACAACGATTTTCCATTCTACCAGGATGATTTGGCGATTGTGGTTGCCGACCCTCACCGCCCCGGACATGAGGTGCGCTATCACCCCGGTGAGACCAACGTCCGCCGGGCGGATGTATTCGTCATCAACAAAGTGGACACGGCCAGCCCAGATGCGGTTATCGCTGTGCGGGAAAGCCTGTCAGCGCTTAATCCCCAAGCCACGATTATTGAAGGTGCCTCCCCCTTATTCGTGGATCGCCCGGAGGAAATCCGCGGCAAACGGGTGTTGGTGATTGAGGATGGCCCGACCCTGACCCATGGCGAGATGGCCTACGGCGCGGGCTGGGTGGCTGCCCGAAGGTTCGGAGCTGCCGAAATTGTTGACCCACGCCCATTTGCAGTCGGTTCAATTGCTGCGACCTATCAGAAATACACCACTACTGGACCGATCCTGCCGGCCATGGGCTACGGCGAAGAACAAATGCGTGATCTGGAGCAAACGATCAATCAATCCGATGTGGACCTGGTCATTTCTGCAACGCCGATTGACTTGAACCGTGTGATTAAGATCCGTAAACCAATGCAGCGCGTACGCTATGAATTACAGGAAATTGGGCAGCCCACCCTGGAAGATATTTTAAAAGCCAGGTTTGTCAAGTAGGCTGTTTTTCTGATCATGAGACCTTCCCCCATTCTGTAACTTGAGAATGGGGGAAGGCAAAGGCAGATGGTCTGGTAAACCCATGTTCATTGACGAGGCGGTAATCTATGTTCGATCCGGAAAAGGGGGAGATGGTTTTGTCCATTTTCACTGGGAAAAGTATGTTAACCGCGGCGGGCCGGATGGCGGCGATGGCGGGCGCGGTGGTGATGTTGTTCTGGAAGTCGTGCCAACCCTGAACACGCTGGTAAATTTTCGTTATCAGCGTAAGTTTATTGCTCAGGACGGCGCTAAAGGGGGTGTTAACAACATGACCGGCAAATCTGCACCGGACTTGATCATTCCCGTTCCTCCTGGCACGGTTGTGTATGATGCTGATTCCGGTAAATTGCTCGGTGACCTGGTTGAGGCCGGCCAACGGTTGGTGGTGTGTAAAGGCGGACGCGGTGGACGCGGGAATGCTCGTTTTGCCACACCCCGCAACCAGGCTCCGCGAATTGCCGAAAAGGGTGAACCGGGTGAAGAACGTAATCTGCGATTGGAGTTGAAACTGATTGCGGATGTGGGAATTGTGGGTGTGCCGAACGCGGGTAAATCCAGTTTTCTGGCGGCCGTGACCAATGCCAAACCAAAAATTGCGGATTACCCTTTTACTACCCTTGAACCGAACCTGGGTGTTGCCGATTTGGATGAACATACCAGCCTGATTCTGGCGGATATCCCCGGTTTGATTGAAGGAGCCCATCAGGGAGTTGGTTTGGGTGATGCCTTTTTACGGCACATTCAGCGCACCCGGGTACTCATCCACCTGCTGGATGGTCTTTCTGCCGACCCGTTGGCTGATTTCAGTCAGATCAATGCTGAACTGGCGCTGTTTGATCCGCAGTTATTGCAAAAACCCATGATTGTGGCGCTCAATAAGATGGATTTGCCCGAAGTCCAGGCCCGCTGGGAAACCATTAAGACGGAATTGCAGAAAAAAGGAGTGCAAGAGCCATATGCCATATCGGCTCTGGCAAAAATTGGACTGGAACCGGTGTTGTGGCGCTGCGTGGAACTGCTTAAAACTGCGCCGGAGACTCAAAAGCCTGAGAAATTGCCGGTGTATCGCCCCGGGGATGATCCGCGCGAATTTACGGTCACCCGCACACCGGATGGCGGTTTCAAGGTCCAGGGAGCAGCCATTGAGCGGGCAGCGGCGATGACTTACTGGGAATTTGAAGGTTCGGTGCGCCGTTTTCAGCGGATGATTGAGCGATTGGGAGTTGAAGACAAGCTGCGTGAAATGGGTATTCAAAACGGCGATACCGTCTATATTGGGGATGAGTACGAACTGGAATGGCAGGAATGAAAGCCCAGCGGATTGGTGTATTTGGCGGCACGTTCGACCCACCCCATGTCGGACATCTTATTCTGGCTGCCGAGGCGCAAGATCAGCTACGACTTGACCGTTTGTTATGGGTCTTGACTCCCGATCCACCTCATAAACAGGATCAAAGCATTTCTCCGCTGTCCATCCGCATGAAATTACTGCTGGCGGCAATCGGTGATAATCCTTCTTTTGAGTTATGCCGGGTAGATATGGAGCGCCCCGGGCCGCATTATGCGGTGGATACCGTTCAAATTCTAAAAGGTCAATTTCCATCCTCGGAAATTTATTACCTGATCGGCGGTGATTCGTTGCATGACCTGCCGACATGGCATCAACCCCAGCGGCTGATTCACTTGATAGACGGATTGGGGGTCATGCGCCGGCCGGGGGATGAGGTGGATTTGCGCGAATTGGAGCAAAAAATTCCCGGTTTGACGGTCAAAGTTTGTTTTATTGAGGCGCCATTATTAGAAATTTCGGCACGTCAAATTCGTCAGCGGATTTCGGCAGGTCGTGCTTATCGGTATTATGTTCCCCCGGCGGTTTACCGTTTGATTGAAGAATTGGGCATCTATCACCTGCCGTTTTCTTCCCGTCAAGAAGCATCATGAAAAAGTCTTTGGTTTCAGGAAAAAGCATTCTTTGGGGTATTCTGTTTTGGATATTGGCGGCTTGCACCTCTCTGGCGGGGGGTGAACAGGCTATTGAGAACACTCCTACAACCATACTTGCCGCTGACCTGACCAATGATGGTCTGACGGTGGTACCCGGCCGGGCCTGTCTGTTGGATCGAACCGTGGTCATCCAAACCGACCGGCTGATGGGGGATATGCTGGCCTGGTCGAAGGACACCAATCGGCTTGCGTTTATTACCCCTGTCAATGATAGTTGGGGATGGTACCAGGGAGATCTGGTCATTCTGGATGTTGATAACGGAGAAACACAACGCACCAAAGATATTCGCGTTGCCGGGGATTTGACGTGGTCGCCTTCCGGCGAGCAGATTGCGTTTGTGATCCTCCGTCCGGCAGAAGCGCAGTATTCTATCGGGGTATATTCCTTGCGAGATCGAAGAACACTTGACCTGTACGATGTGGCTGTGACGGATGAGTTTTCCAGTCTGAAAGGTATTGTCGGCTGGGGCTCAGATCAGGTCCTTCAGGTATCCGAAAGTTGTGGCGCAGATTGTTTGCGTTATGTGGAACACAATCTGGTTAGCGGTGTAAAGACTGTTGTAGAGGAAACCCGTCCCGGGCAGGACACCAGCCTTCAAATCGTCCTCAATCAGCCTGGTGTGGTGCCAAACCGCAATTGGCGAAATGCGAACTGGTCTCCGGATGCCCGGCGGGTGTTTTTCACGGATCGTACCAATGTGGCCTGGATTGGTGATCTGACATCTGGCACAAAATCGGCTCTACCAATGGAAACACTGCCCGTAGCCGAGTCAAAATGGTCGGCTGACGGGCAGTTGATCGCAGTACGAACCGCTGAAAACCTGTTTATTTTCGCGGTAGATGGCTGCCGTTGAGTTTATTGGGTAACCAATTCCAAATTGCCCACACCCATATTCAGGTTGATTTCAATTTTCGGTCCGTCTCCCTCGGTTTCATAAACATTATTCGAGATGCGCCAGGTTCCACTCGGTTGAACATTGTTCAGTCCACCGGTGATGACAACGCGCGCCGGCGTGCCGGTTGGAATGACGATTTTCAAGCTGCTCACACCAACTGTTATACTCGCGTTCATGTCTTGTTGGAGCCGACCGGAAAAGTCCAGGGTGTAGGAGCCGGTGCCGCCTTCAAAATTTAGAAAAGCGGGGCTGGCATAACCCAACCCAATCAAAGAAACTTCGGATGCACCGGTTCGATAGCGGAGGCTTTCCATCTGCACGGGATTCGGCTGGTCAAAGCGCACTTCTGCCTGGCTGGCTCCATCTTGAATGTTCAGACGGGTGAGTGCGACTCCGCTCAAATTGAGAGTACCTTTGTATGCGCCGGCTGCAATGTCCAGATCCACGGGGGCGCTGCCCAGTTTGAACTGCCAGCGATTGATCACGTCCCGTGTCGGAATGCGCAGGTTTTCTTTGCGGCCCTGGCGAATGATCAGGTTCTGTCCATCGCGAATGACTTCCGGTTTCCATTCGGAAATGTTGTATTGAATTTGTCCTTCAATCAACATTTTGCTACCGCTTTGAATATCCAGCTCGCCGGCGCCCATTTCGATGGAAATTTTGGCGGTCTGGGAATCTTCGGGGAGAGCTTCGCTTATGGTGAAGGTTTGAGTTTCGCCCAATTTTGCCTCCGGCAAATTGACGGTAAAGGAACATGCCAGTGAACTGACCAGCAGTGCAATGACAGGAAAAATCAAAAGGTGTTTATTTCGGATTTTCATGACAGTTTCGATCTCGGTTCAGTTTTCATTTGGGGTTGCAGGAGAACCTTCTTCTGACGAAGTTGACGGCGCAGCCGGCGGAGTTGGCGGGGGGGATGCAGGAACATAGACCACGGTCGGGGGGGCCGGATATGGCCTGGTACCAAATTGAGTGAGAATGATGCTTCCCAGACCGATACTGGCCGCCAGTAGAGACATTATTCCACCCAGGCAGAACAAATACCCAAGCAGCCAGACAATCAGTCCGAGGATGAGGGTGCCAATGCCAGCCGAGACGGCCTCAACCCATTGGGTTTTCAGCATGGTGGCAATTCGTTCGCCAATCTGGAAGCCGACTGCAATCCAACCAATCAGCACCGCAACAGCCAGTACCAGCATCGCAATCAGTGCTACGGGGATCAAAAGGATGGTGATTACCAGGACGAGCAGGATAAGCGGCGCAACAACCATGGTCAGCAGTCCAATCCCGCCGCTCAACAGGGTTTGATCGGCGATAGTGTTGCCGATTACCCGCAGCGGGCGCGGCAGCAGCAACGCAACCACCACTGCCAGAACTGCCATAGCCAGAATGCGCAGAATATTGGCCAGGGCATCTCTCATCCACGACGTGAAGAGACGTAAAGGTGAGGCGTCGTCAAAGGGGGTGAACTCGAACCGATCAAAGTCGAACATCATGGTTTGCGGTTTTAGCCGATTGATGCTTCCTGTGATGGTTGAACCCGCTTGAGTGGTGACGGAACCCCCAATAATTTGGACATCACCTTGAACAAAGGAAGTACTATCCAGATAGACGTTGCTGCCGATCGCGCTGATATCCCCGTTGACCCTGCCGCTCACTTGAAGGTTGCCCCCAATGATCACAATTTCGCCATTGACGGTAGCCCCGTTTTCAATTTCGGCATTACCGCCCAAAACGACCAGTGAGCCGTTCAGCGTTTGGGATGAACGAAGAACATAATTTTCGCCGAAAATCAGTTGATCACCATTAAATTGCTCACCCCCGGGGGGAGGGTTTTGGGCCAGCACAACCGCCGGTGTTGCCAGTGTCAGAACGAAGGTGATGATGAGAAGGGTGTAGAGCGCTATTTTTTTCATTGTCCTCGTACTCCTAATTTGGATAGGCGCTGAAAAGTCAAGAACCACAGGGTAAGCAGCAGGATTGACCAGCCTGTGAGGAGGAAAACAAGCGCTACAAGTGCGAGCGGCGGGATTTGACTGCCCCAGTAGTAAAGAATGTACTGGAATTCTGACCAGCGTTGAGGAGCAAGGGTAATCCAGCCGATGAGGTCCGAAAGTAAGCGGGCAGGCGGAACCGTCCAGAAAAGCCGCAGGACGAACACCATACTTGCCAAAACGAAAGCCCCGCCCAGAGCGAAAAGCGCAATTCGCACCTGCCGTTTTTGACGCTGAGCCTTCCTTTCGGCAAGGCTAGCTTGAAAACGGTTGACAATCTGGGGGGGTGCAGGAATGAGGGGGGTAGAATGCAGCAGTGTTTCCACTTCCTTCCAGCCAGTTTGGATGCGTTTGCACTGCTGACAGGTTTGGAGATGGGCTTCCAGCTCGGCAATCTGGCTGGGGGTCAATTTCTCCCGGTCGAAGATCCAGTTTTCAAAAGGCAGGTGACTCATCACGAATCCTCTCGGTCATGGCATATTGCTGGCTCTGATATTGCTGCGCCAAGCGCAGACGTGCGCGGTGCAGTCGGCTTTTTACCGCACTCACGGAAAGTTGCAAAGCCTGACTGATTTCCTCTTCAGAGCACTCGTACCAGTAGCGCAGGATGACAGCAGCCCGATCTTGAGGATTGAGGGAGGATAGCAGCGATTGTATGGATTGACGCTCTTCGTTTTCCCGAATTTGTTTTTCGGGTTCAGGGGTGTGGTCTGGAATGACTTCCTCCATCCAATCCTCAATTTCCATGGTGGTGATCCGTTTTTTCCGCTGCTGGTCAATGCAATAGTGGGCGGCGATTGAGAGCAGCCACGTGGCAAAGGAACGGTTGCGGTCATAGCGGCGGATTGCCTGATAGGCTCTCCAGAAAGTTTCTTGAGCAGCGTCCTCTGCTTCTTGCGCATTTCCCAGCATGCGGTAGCACAAATTGTAAACGGGGTTCTGGTATTGCAACACAAGGCTGGTAAAGGCTTCCTCATCCCCGTTTTGTGCTCGGATGAGCATGTCCATCTCATGGTTGATCACCAACGGCTCCTGTGCTCTTGTTCTAGTACCATATACGCAACCCGAGCGGATTAGTTGCATGGAACAGGTTTTTGAGTGAATTCTCTTAACCTGTTCTCATCATAACATAGTCGGGTCAACATTTACCTGTACCAAAGACGAGTTCGATGATGACCACTAGAATGAACTTGGCTCAACACGGTCTTTCGGACGGTTCAATTTTAATCCGTAATCTGTTTCTGGCGGGACACTACAGGTAAAAATTCACGGAATTGAGCTAAAAGCATGGCACTGAAAATGAGCAGACAGCCCAGAATTTGGAGGGGAAGTAATTGTTCCCCAAGGAGAAAATATCCCAAAATAGCGGCGAAAACGGCTTCCATGCTGAAAAGGATAGCGGCATCGGTCGTTGGCGCATTCCGTTGGCCGATTACCTGCAAAGTAAAACCCATGCCTACCGGAAACACTGCTGAGTAAAGAACTGCCCACCATGCTTGAGGTTGAGGCACCGTAAAACGGTCAAACAGAATTGCTCCAAAGGTATTCAGGAACGCTGTTATTGCGAACTGCCCCATGGCAAATTGTAAATTGTCCATTCGGCGGGCCATTCTCCCGACGACAATCACATGCCCGGCCCAGACGAATGCGCCTGCCAATTCAAACCAATCACCGGGGGCGGGGTCAAAGGCTCCGCCAGTGCTGAGCAACAAGGTACCGATGACTGCCAATAAAGCCGCTGCCCAGGTAGTCCAATGAATCACTTCGCGCCAAAATAGCCAGAGTAGTAATGGAATGATGACAACGTAAAGCCCCGTCAAGAAACCGGCATTTGCGGCTGTGGTGGTTTTGAGGCCGATTTGTTGAAAGGTGCTGGCGGTAAATAACAAAACGCCGGCAGTAAGAACGCCTGCCCAATTTTTTCGATCCAAACGGATTCTTTTACCCAAAACTGCAGCAAGAAAAAGCGTTCCAATCCAGAAACGGACACCGTTAAAGGTGAAGTGCCCCATGCTTTCGGCAGCAATGCTCTGGGCAATAAAACCACTGCCCCAAATAAAGGAAACGAATAGAAGAATTGCGTCTGACTTAATTCGTTCCGGCGGGGGAGGCTTAATACCCGGTTTCAGTGTGAGCGGCATTGATCAAATCCCTGAGGATGTGGATGAGATGACAGGAAGTCTTTTGGAATCAGGGTTTTATTCTTCCAGGGTAAAACCCACCTTGAAGGTAACCTGCCATTGTTTCACCTGATCTTCTTCAATACGACCCCGAATTTCGACGACTTCAAACCATTGCATGTGGCGAATGGTTCGAGCAGCGCGGGTTACCGCAGTTTGAATCGCATCCTCAATGCTGGTTGTAGATGTGCCGGTTATCTCGATCAGTTTGTAAGTATGTTGTGCCATATCATCCTCTCAAAATTATTCCCAGTCTTGGGGTATGTAACGTCGCCAGCGTTTGACCTGACTGCGGTGTTGTTTTGCCGAACGGCGGGCAGCCCGTGCTGTCATGGTCGGTTTCGTCGGTTTGCGATGCTTGGGTGAGAAAAGGGCTTGTTGAACCAAAGCATGTAAGCGGTTTAAGGCATCCATTCGATTCTGCTCTTGAGTTCGGTAGCGTTTGGCTTCCAAAATCAGGATACCTTCGTCGGTTACTTTTTGCCCGGCTAGTTGAATCAACCTTTCTTTTGCATCTTCTGGAAGGAAGGATGATTTTCGAATGTTAAAGCGTAATTGTACTGCAGTTGCCACTTTATTGACATTCTGTCCACCGGGGCCGGAAGCACGGATAAAATCGAACTCGATTTCATCTTTGGGAATTTCAATTCGAGGTAATTGATTGGGCATACAATATAAGTATAACAGGATGAATTTGCTTTCAGAGAGATTGTTGAAAAACAAACAACTGGGATTGACGAAAAGGGGAAAACCTTAATACAATCGAACCAAACCACTTTGGAGATCAGCGGGATGGAAAAGCAGCGTTTCGAAGAAACCGGCAAAGGATCAT
>NZ_LGHJ01000012.1 GCF_001306055.1 Bellilinea caldifistulae
AGCCCTCTTGATGGAGATCTCAGAAGAGTGGCAGATCGGCAAACATTATTGCTCTGGCAAGTCATTTGATTGTTAAAGAACGATGGATATTTCTGACTCGAATTTACAGAAAAAAGGTTGCGTAATCTCCTCTGACGTCTCGATTAATCATTTGGTCAATACCATAAATTGCTCCATCATCGGTAACACCTAGTATCAACTCGGACTCTTTACCCGTAAACCTACTGGTATTGGCAAGAGCGATAATATCCTTGATAAATTCCGCTTTGAGCCTGTTATCCCATAATTTAACATACGCCTTTCGATCGAAGAGAAATCCTTCTTGTTGAGTTATTTTTCTTCGAAAGGATTCGTCACATGCCATAGGGAACCTCACCTTCGCTCGCGGGTGATCAACTCTGCCCAGCGGGCAGCCAGTCCAATCCATTCGATACTGCGGAAGTTCTCCTGCTTCAGCCGGCGGCGAATTTTCTCCACATCGTCCTTTGGCACATCTTTCAACCGGCTGAGGTGATACTCGGCCAGCCAGTTCCACGGCCCCCACAGCACCTGGATCTGGCCGGCGCGGTTAAGGTCCTCGCCGCTCTTGCGGCGTTCTTCCAGCCTGGCCTGATACAACTCGTGCAGGCGAATCAACTTGCCGATCAGGGCGCGGTTTTCGTGACTTTCCACAATCTGCTTCAGCGTGAGCATCAGCGCATGGGCAGTATCTTCCTCTTCCTCCGCGTCTGCATGAAAGCCGAAACGTTCCCACGCCAGCGGCATTCTCAGAAAACTGAGCGCGTCCTTCTGCCGCTCTATACCGTTCTTCGCCCAACGGTGGTGTTTGGCCTGATCCTCGGCCGCGCCGGCTTCCTCAGCCGCCTGATAGAGCGGGTACTTACCACCCACCAGCACAATCCCTCCGCTGGGGTGAATATCGGGGTGACCGCCGGTAAAGCGGTTCAAATCGTGGCGCAGGCGCATGGCAAATTCCACCACCATATCCCAACTACCGACGAAGAACAGGTCATCGCCGCCGGAGTAAATTGAATACAGCCGTTGACTTTCCTCCTCGTTCATCTGGCGGGCAATTTCCCCCACCCAACCCTCGAAGAAAAGACTGACCGCGAAACTGAGCGAGGCAATCCGCGAGAGTGTGGCGCGCTCCTGCAATCCCTCGGCAAAGATCTTGCCAAGGTTGTCCACATCCATGCGCAGCACACCCAGCCGTTTGATGCCCCTGGCCTGCGCTTCCAGCACATTAAGCGGTTTGACTGAACCGGGCACCGGCAGTTGATCCACCTTGCCGCGCAGACCGGCATGTTCCCTTTCGCTGAGAATGGGCGTCACATTGACCAGCAGATAGCGCGCCATGGCACACTGCGGGCGGGGCAGACGGTGATTGAAGGCTTCATCGTTCAGCGCGAAGAGGATACCGGTCGCCTCGTTTTCCAGCTTTTCCAGCACCTGCACGGCATAACCAAACTGGCGGGTGATTGCCTGCCAGCCGCGGCCGGCCTGCATTTGAATCTGGGCTGGCGGTTCGCCTTCAACCGGCTGCAAAACAAGGTAGCGGGCTTTGCGCAGCAGTTTACCCAAATCCTCATAGGATTCGCAGACCGGGCATTTGTTGACGGTTTCCTCAACCCCCTCATCCACCCGCCTGGGTTTGATGCCGGAATGCTCACGACCGCACACGGCGCACTGCTGAGGTGTGCTGCCGCCCACGCCGTGCGGCTCAAATACCCGGGCAAGGTCGACTTCCAGTCCTTCTAACCGCTTTAATTTGGCAGCGTTGATCTGTCCGATTAGCCCGTCCCACTGGTGGCGAATTTCTCCATTGAAGAAGTGCCTGCCGCTCAGGAGGCGCGCCTGCAAAATCAACCCCAGTTCGCCCTGATGTTCGTTAAACAGAGCGCGGCTGACCTGTGCCTGAATTTCAGGCAGTCTGGCAGCGTCCTCGCGCCGGGCAATCAGGTAAAAATTACCACCGCCGACGTAAATCAGGCTGGTTACCGGCAGGTGAAGTTGATCCAGTACATAACGGGCAATCACCAGCCCCAGCAACTGCAGGTAGAACGAACGCCCGCGCAGGCCACTGGCAGCGCCGCGCGCCGTAATGGTGTAAAGGAAACTCTGCACACCGGTCAGATCGCCGCCTACCAGGGTCACCAGATCATCCTCCACCCTTTCCGGCTGCTGAGCAAAGGCAGCCAGCTGTTCATCACTCAACGAGGGCGAATCGTAAAGAGCGACTGCCAGGGCAGCCGTCATGCGGCTGTGGTCATACAGGCTGATATCCGGGCGGCTTTTGTAATACGCCGAAGGCACGCACCACAGAAAGTGCTGCATTTCCGCCAGCAGGCTTTCGAGGTAGTAGGCAATATCGCCATCATTCTGGTAAGCGGTTTTTAATTTTTCCGCCTGAGCCACAAAGCCGCCGTAAAGTTTTTCATATTCCTTCCATAACTCCCCACCGTAGTCCTTTTCGGGAAAAAGATGGGTTTTGCTCAGTTCCAGCGTCTTGAGCGGCCAGTAAACCTGCGGCACTTCGTCTTCTCCCGCTTCCAGGCGCACATCGGAGAAAATGGAAAGCAAACGGGCGGGTTGTTTTTCACGCTGAGAATCGTCAGACAGGCTGTCCGCTCGCTCACCGGCCGATAGGCGGTCGGCCAGTGCTACGGCGCTGGCCAGCCGGTCGTGCGGGCGATGGTGCTTGCCGATGGCAAACTTGACCTGCCCCTGCCACTGCGGCGGCAGGTAACGCTCGGCAAAATCCTCACTCAGCAGAGCATGTTTGTATTTGTAGTCCTGCTCCGCCTGCCTGTCCCAACTGCGGCTGGCACCCTCTGCGCCTCCCCGCAGGGCGAACTTGCCGATGTCGTGCAATAGACCGGCCAGCGCTGCCAGAAAAACCTGTTCTTTTTGCTCCATTCATGCCCTCCTTTTTTGGTAAAAAAAGCACTGCTGGCAGCCGGGTTCCCCTCGGCTGCCCCCTGCAACCGCCACCGTCTGTCAGCAGTGCATTTTGATTGTAGGTCGTTCAAGGGGAATTGTCATGCGGGTTTTCCCCTAATTTATTCGCAAAATACAACTGCAACAATGCCACCAACTGAGTGCGGTTGACACTCTCCATCTCCCAGTGCATGGCGGCTTTGCCGTAAGCAGCACGCAGGTGCTGCTCCACCGTGCGCGGTGAAAGGTACAGGTGAGCGGCAATCTCGCGGTCGCTCCATCCGGTGGTGACCAGCGTTTCCACCACCTGCCGCTCGGCTGGGGTTAAGGTCCCCATCACAAAACTGTGAATCTCTTCACGGCGGCGCTCGAATTGCAGGCGGCGGATGGCTTGCAGCGCTGCCCACGGGTCGGGGATCCCGCGCAGACTCAACCAGGCCGGCGAAAGTTCACCCCAGCGCACCACCGGAATGGAAGCCAGCTGCACCGCATCACCCGGCTGGGGGTGCAATCGCTTGCTGGTCAAAAAGTCGCCTGTGGAGTACAAATGCCACAGGCGATCTTCTTCATCGAACAACATTTGAGCCGCTACCATGCCGAAAATGGACATCGTCTTACGTCCGCCGGCAACCAGCAGGTGAACGGTTTCACCCCTGGATTTGGCATGGGCAATCCGTTGGTAAATCAAGCGCAGCACAGCCTCTCCGGCAGCACGGCTTTCGGTATCCGCAAAGGGCTTGCCATTCCCCTCCAGAGGGAGGAAAACAAAGGGGATGGGCGGGCTGGCATAATCGGCCGCAGCCGATTTCAAACGCACCAGAGCCTCCTCAATCGGCGTGCCGGGTGCACTGGTATGGACTATCTCCACTCGCTGAATGTCAATCCCATCGGCGCGCAGCAAATCCAGCCCGGCGGTGACCACCTGCGGTTCACTGCCCAGCGTTGCAATCAGGATGGGAACTTGATGAATCATCAGATTACCCAGAATGACAGGTTCGAAAGAACACCCCGAAACTTTTCTTATTATACAGGAAATGGTTATTTGTAAAACCTTAAAATACTAAAATCTTACCAGGCTGATGTACCGAAATACACCCTTTGAACCGGTTATCCTGCATTGCTGGGGGTTTGCCAAACTGATCCCATATCGCCCCCTTCTGGAGTTGGAACCCGCCCAAAAAACAGAGGCGACGACGGGACATCGCCCCCTTCTGGGGGTTTGAACCCGTCCAAAAAACAGAGGCGACGACGGGACATCGCCCCCTTCGGGGGGTTTGAACCCGTCCAAAAAACAGAGGCGACGACGGGACATCGCCCCCTTGTGGGGGTTTGAACCCGTCCAAAAAACAGAGGCGACGACGGGACATCGCCCCCTTCTGGGGGTTTGAACCCGCCCAAAAAACAGAGGCGACGACGGGACATCGCCCCCTTGTGGGGGTTTGAACCCGTCCAAAAAACAGAGGCGACGACGGGACATCGCCCCCTTCGGGGGGTTTGAACCCGTCCAAAAAAACAGAGGCGACGACGGGACATCGCCCCCTTCTGGGGGTTTGAACCCGTCCAAAAAAAAGAGGCGACGACGGGACATCGCCCCTTTCTGGGGGTTTGAACCCGTCCAAAAAAAAGAGGCGACGACGAGACATCGCCCCCTTCTGGGGGTTTGAACCCGTCCAAAAAAAAGAGGCGACGACGGGACATCGCCCCCTTCGGGGGGTTTGAACCCGTCCAAAAAACAGAGGCGACGACGGGACATCGCCCCCTTCTGGGGGTTTGAACCCGCCCAAAAAACAGAGGCGACGACGGGACATCGCCCCCTTCGGGGGGTTTGAACCCGCCCAAAAAACAGAGGCGACGACGGGACATCGCCCCCTTCGGGGGGTTTGAACCCGTCCAAAAAACAGAGGCGACGACGGGACATCGCCCCCTTCGGGGGGTTTGAACCCGTCCAAAAAACAGAGGCGACGACGGGATTTGAACCCGTGATCAGGGTTTTGCAGACCCTTGCCTTACCACTTGGCCACGTCGCCTTACCTTGCAACTGTCATTTTACTCAACAACCCGGCTTTGGTCAAGCCAAACCTTAAATAACCAGCAAGTCCATAAATTCATTCACCGGCAAGCCATTCAACCGCTCGGCATCCTGACAAACTTTTAAAATCAGTCCAGCCTGTTTTGGTGGGAAGCGCCGCGCCAGGTTGGTTTTGAACTTCTCAATCAACAGAGGCACACCCTCTGCCCGCCGTCGGCGATGACCAATCGGGTATTCCACCACGACCTGCTCCGTGTGGCTGCCATCGCGGAAGAACACCTGCACGGCATTGGCTATCGAGCGTTTGGCCGGGTCCAGGTAATCCTTGCTGAATTGGGGATTCTCCACCACTTCCATCTTTTCCCGCAAGGCATCAATGCGCGGGTCCGCGGCCACTTCGTCTTCATAGTGACGAGCGGTCAGTTCACCAAAAATCAAACCGACGGCGGTCATGTATTGAATGCAGTGATCGCGGTCGGCCGGGTTGTAGAGCGGTCCGCGCTTGTCAATGATACGAATGGCCGACTCATGGGTGGTGATGACCACTTTCTCCACCTCATCCAGCCGCTCCCGCACCAGTGGATGGAGCTGAAAAGCCGCCTCAACCGCCGTTTGGGCGTGAAATTCGGCCGGGAAGGAAATTTTGAACAGCACATTCTCCATCACATACGAGCCGAACGGCTGAGGCAGTTTGAAAGGCTGCCCGCGAAACAGGACATCATAAAACCCCCAGGTTTTTGCGCTCAACGCCGAGGGATAGCCCATCTCGCCCTTAATTGCCATCAGCGCCAGACGTACCCCTCGGCTGGTAGCATCCCCGGCTGCCCATGATTTCCGTGATCCGGTATTGGGCGCATGCCGATAGGTACGCAGCGGATGACCATCAATGAAGGCATTGGAAAGCGCGTTAATCACCTCATCCCTTGTACCGCCCAGCATCGCAGTCACCACCGCCGTGCTGGCCACTTTGACCAGAATGACATGGTCCAAACCGACCCGGTTAAAACTGTTTTCCAGCGCCATCACGCCTTGAATTTCGTGGGCTTTGATCATGGCGGTCAACACGTCCCGCATGATTAACGGCTTTTTGCCATTAGCCACCGCCGTGCGCGAAAGCCAGTCGGCTGTCGCCAGAATGCCGCCAAGATTATCCGAAGGATGCCCCCATTCGGCTGCCAGCCAGGTGTCGTTATAGTCCAGCCAGCGGATCATTGCTCCGATGTTAAAGGCAGCGCTGACCGGATCCAGCACATACGGTGTGCCCGGCACCCGCGCCCCGTTGGGTACAATGGTCCCCGGCACCAGCGGGCCAAGTAATTTTGTACAGGCAGGATAGGAAAGCGCCTCAAACCCACAGCCGAGGGTATCCATCAGGCACAGACGGGCCGTTTCGTAAGCCTCCGCGCTGGAGATGGGCGTATTCAAGGTGTAATCGGCAATTTGTACCAGCACATCATCCGGCTGGGGACGGATATTGCTCACCGTTTCGCTCATGGATGGCTTCCGTTCAGAGATATTTCAGATGCGCTTTTCAATCGGGACATACTCACGCGGATCTGGGCCAATGTAATTGGCTGACGGACGGATGATCTTACCGTCCTGACGCTGCTCAATAATGTGAGCAGCCCAGCCAGCTGTCCTGGACATGACAAAAAGCGGCGTGAACATGAAGGTCGGTATACCCAACATGTGATAAACCACAGCGCTGTACCAGTCGAGATTGGGGAACATACGTTTCTGCTCCCACATCACATCTTCAATTTTCTCGGCAATGTCGCACATGGTTTCATCGCCAAAATCCTTGCACAGAGAGCAGGAAAGCCCTTTGAGAATCTTGGCCCGCGGGTCCGAAATGGTATACACCGGATGCCCAAATCCAAGAATAATCCCTTTATTCTCCAAAATGCGCCGGACATCCTCCGCTGCTTCTTCGGGAGACTTGTACCGCTCGATGACCTCCATCGCTCCCTCATTGGCACCGCCGTGCTTAAAGCCTTTCAGTGCGCCAATTGCCCCGGTAATTGCCGAATAAATGTCCGAACCCGTGCCGGCAATCACCCGGCTGGTGAAGGTTGAGGCGTTGAATTCGTGCTCGGCATAGAGAATCAGGGTGATATCCAATGCCCTTTCATGTAATTCGCTGGGTTTACGCCCATGCAACAGGTGTAAAAAGTGACCGGCAATCGTATCATCATCGGTTTCCACCTCAATCCGCCGGCCGTGGTGCGAATAATGAAACCAGTAGGTCAACATCGAGGGGAAAACGGCCAGCAGACGGTCGGCAATATGGCGCGCACCTTCAACCGGGTGATCCTCCCGCTCCGGAAGGGTCGCTCCCAAAATGGAACAACCGGTGCGCAGCACGTCCATCGGGTGGGCTGCCGCCGGAATTTGTTCCAGCACAGCCTTGACCGGCGCAGGTAAGCCGCGCAGTGTTTTCAGCCTCCGTTTGTAGCGCTCGAACTCGTTGGCAACCGGCAATTTTTCATAAATTAACAGGTAGGCTACCTCTTCGAAGGTCGAATATTCGGCTAAATCATTGATATCATAGCCACGGTAACGCAGGTCATGCCCCAGTGTCCCCACCGTACAGATTGCGGTATTACCCGCCGGCACTCCCGAAAGGGCTACTGATTTCTTTTTGACTTCCTTTTTTTCCACCACCTGATCACTCATCGTCTCTCCTCTCCTTGGCAAAAAGTTGATCGAGTTTCTGTTCGTAAGCGTAATAGTTCAAAACCTCATACAATTCAGCCCGTGTCTGCATCAGGTCCAGCACCGTCTGTTGGGTTCCCTCACGCCGGATGGTTTGATACACCTTGACTGCCGCTGCGCTCATCGCCCGAAAGGCAGAAAGCGGGTATAAGACAATATCCACACCGACCTCAGCCAGCTGCCGGGTAGAAAACAGGGGGGTTTTGCCAAATTCGGTCATGTTCGCCAGAATTGGAACACCGCTAACCCGCTTGAATTCACGGTACATCTCAAGGTCAGTTACCGCCTCGGCAAAAATCATATCTGCGCCGGCTTCCACATAACGCCGGCTGCGCTCCAACGCCGATTCCAGTCCCTCGACGGCCAGCGCATCTGTCCGCGCCATAATCACAAAAGACGGATCGGTGCGCGCATCCACCGCTGCCTTGATCCGGTCTTCCATCTCCTCCGGCGCAACCAGAGCTTTACCGGGACGATGGCCGCAGCGTTTTGCCTGCACCTGATCTTCCATGTGGATTGCAGCCGCCCCGGCTTTAATGAGCGAACGAACCGTGCGAGCGATGTTGAAGGCACTCCCAAAACCGGTATCCACATCCACCAGCAAAGGCAACGGGCAGGCATCTGTTATACGCCGTGTATCTATCAAAACGTCCTCTAAAGTGGTGATACCCAGATCAGGAACCCCCAATGAAGCAGCTGCAACTCCCCCACCAGAAAGATAAATCGCCCGAAATCCAGCCCTTTCTGCCAGCAAAGCAGCATAGGCATTAATCACTCCTACTACCTGTAAAGGTCTTTCATTTTGAACGGCCTCCCGAAAGCGCTGACCGGCAGAGGGAGATGATGGCACGCTTACCTCCTGTGGGCATCAGGTTAATCGGACAAATACAACCATTTAGACGGCTTTTAATTCAACGCCGTAACTAATTGTATCCCTATGGGTTGTTTTAATGATACCAACTCGATAATTCAAAGTCAATTAATTTCATCGGATTAGTGAGAAATTCACTATTTCGGTTGAAGTTTTTTAACCCCTTGTCCGACATTTTTGCCTCAGACCGGTCATTTCTAGGCGGCAAATGTCTGACATCTGATAAACGATGGTAAAAGTCGGGATTTCTTTCACTATCCCTTTCAACCCAATTCATCCTATAATCAAGGTTGGTCAAATCTTCCTGCCAGTTTGATGGCAAATTTTTCCTAATCTCCCAAAAGGACGGATCGAATGAAAAAGCATAATTTCAATCCCGGACCCTCCATTCTTCCGCAGTACACCGTCGAGGAAACCGCCAAAGCCATTCACGATTTTGCCGGCACCGGTCTTTCCATTCTGGAAGTTTCTCACCGCAGCAAAGAATTCGAAGCCGTTGTCAACGAGACCGTTGCCCTGTTCAAGGAACTCCTCAACATTCCCGAAGGATATGCGGTGATTTTCGTTGGTGGCGGCGCCAGCACTCAATTTTTCCACGTGCCCTATAACCTCTTGGAGAAAAAAGCCGCCTACTTGATCACCGGTCAGTGGGCGCAAAAAGCCGCCAAGGAAGCCAAACTTTTTGGCCCGGTCGAAGTGGTCGCCTCATCCGAAGACAAGAACTTCACCTACATTCCAAAAGACTTCACCATTCCCGCCGATGCCGACTATTTCCACATTACCACCAACAACACCATCTACGGCACCGAAATTTTGACCGACCTTGATTCTCCCGTACCGCTGGTTGCGGACATGTCATCGGACATTTTCTCACGCCCGGTGGATGTCTCCAAATACGGGCTGATTTACGGCGGCGCACAGAAAAACCTGGCGCCGGCCGGTCTGACTTTCGTCATCGTTCGCGAAGATCTCCTTGGCAAAGTCAGCCGCCCGCTGCCCACCATGGTGGATTACCGCACCCACATCAAGAACAATTCCCTCTACAACACCCCACCGGTGGTCATTATCTACTCGGCCCTGCTTACCCTGCGTTGGATGAAAGAACAGGGCGGTGTAGCCGAAATGGAACGGCGCAACAAAGCCAAAGCCGAACTGCTTTACAACGAAATTGACCGCAACAAGTTGTTTGTCGGTACGGTTGCCAAAGAAGATCGCTCGCGGATGAATGTCTGCTTTGTGATGGCGCCCGGTTACGAGCAACTCGAAGCCGAGTTTGCCGAATTTGCCAAAAGCAAAGGAATGGTGGGTATTAAGGGGCATCGTTCGGTGGGCGGTTTCCGCGCCTCACTATACAATGCCCTGCCGCTGGAAAGCGTTCAAGCGCTGGTGGACTGCATGCAGGAATTTGAAGCCAGCCACTAGACCAGCCCATGGGTCAAGACCCCCGCTTGAAGCGGGGGTCTTTTTATTTACAGGAGGGTTTTCTCGTAGCGGGCACGGGTCAGGCGGCGGCGAAAACCCAGTTCATAAAACCGGCGGATGGCTGCCGGGTTGTTGACATTTACATGTAAACCGACTTCCCGGTAACCGGTGTGGTGAAACTGACGCAGAGCATGTGCCAGCAGCCCAAACGCCACCCCCTGACCACGCAGCTCAGGAACGACACCGGTCTGATTGATCCAGGCCATCTCCCCCACTCGGCCGGCAGTCACAAACGCCACCGGCCGCTCCTCTCCATTGATGGCCAGCCAGGAGGATTGGGGAAGAAAATCCCTGTCCGAGTCATACTCCCCCACCCACTTTTCCAGCGGATCAAAAGAAGCTGCACGGTCATAAAAAGCATCACAATAAGCCCGGTAAAACAGGGGGGCGGTTTCCGCGCTCCAGTTGACCAGCCGATAAGTTTCTGGCAGCAAATCGGCGGGTGGCATCTTTTCCAGCGAACAAACCATCATATTTTCCGCAAAAATTGGGGTAAAACCGGACTGCACGTAGATGGAATGCGCATCGGCAGTAAGTGCTTCGTTACGGATTATCAAGCGGCGGACACGCTCATACCCGCTGACCATGTTGGCACGATTTTCCAGCCATTCCAGCAACATTGTCCCTAACCCCTTCCGGCGGTAGAGAGGATGTACCCGCCCGCCCAGCAGGACTCGCTGCTCGTTCTCGGTGGAGGGCAACAATTGAATCCACCCCACCGCCATCAGGATTTCTTCTCCCACGGCGCAAAAAGTATTATCCACATGCACCTGCATGGCTGCCAGGGCATCTCCAACCAGATCACTGACCCACTCCTCGCCGTCTGCTTCTTTACAAGCGCGGTCCAGATCTTTTAGGAGCCGCTCATCCTCAGCCTGCAGACCTCGCCACGTCATCCACGCCTGTCCCATATTTTCACTCTTCATAAGACCACCTCTTCTTCTAATTTTACTCTGCTAACGATTACAATAGGGAACATTCCATCCATTAAACCCCATAAGTCATCCAAGGGGTACTCTTAATCCATGAAATAAGGAAACGAACATGAAAAATCCTGACCAATCAGCCGCCGATCGTCCACAAATGCCGCAAAGCTACGGGCTATCACCGAACACCTCCGGCCTGCTGGCATGGGAAGAAGTTGAAAATCGGCTGATTGCAGCAAGAAATTATTGGGTTTGTACCACGCGCTCCAATGGGCGACCGCATGTCATGCCGGTTTGGGGAATCTGGCAGGATGAGTGCTTTTATTTTGGCACCGATCTCGAATCCATAAAAGGGCGCAACCTGATCCGCAATCCCTATTTGATGGTTCATCTGGAAAGCGGAGATGATGCCGTCATTCTCGAATGCCGCGCCGAACGGGTTAATGAACCGCAATTATTGAAGCGTGTGCTATTGGCATACAGCGAGAAGTACGGCGTATTTTCGGACGAAAGCGAACTGACCAGCCAAACGGTTTTCTTTGCTGCCAGACCCCTAAAGGCACTCGCCTGGCGGGAGTCAAGTTTTCCCGTCACCGCAACCCGCTGGCGTTTTAACCAGAAAGAAAACTGAACCGGTCTACCCCATTCCTACCAGCGATTTTGCCAGCGCCACTGCCCGGCTGGCATCCGGCGCGTAACCATCCGCACCGATCTGGCGGGCAAAGGTTTCGGTAACCGGCGCTCCACCCACCATGACCTTGACCTGCTGGCGCAGGCCGGCCTGCTGCAGGGCTTCAATGGTCTGTTTCATGTGGGGCATGGTCGTGGTGAGCAGCGCTGAAAGGGCGACTAGTTGAGCGCCGCTGGACTCAACCGCTTCGACGAATTTCTCCGGCGGCACATCTGTGCCCAGATCAATGATTTCAAAAGCCGCCCCTTCCAGCATCATACACACCAGATTTTTACCGATATCGTGCAAATCGCCTTTCACCGTACCTGCCACCACCTTGCCGGAGGAGGTCACCTCAGCCTGCACCAATCTGGGTTTGAGAAGGTTCATCCCCGCCTGCATCGCCCGGGCTGCAACCAACATCTCCGGCACAAAATACTCACCCTCTTCAAACAGACGCCCCACTTCCTGCATGGCCGGCATCATCGCCTGTTTGAGAATGACCTCCGCTTCGAGACTGGCTTCCAGAGCGCGCTGAACGGCCTCCCGGGCAGCGGATTGATTACCTTCCAGAATGGCCTGGTATATGGGAGAGAGTAAGGCTTCCATGGGGTTGTTCCCTCACTGTCAGGTTCGTTTCCATCCCTCATTATATTCCCAACTCGACGATTAGAAAAACACCAACTTCAAAATCGGTTAAAATTACACCATTCAATCTCCCACCCTTTGTTCAAAAGAGGATCAAAACATGGAAATTTTGCTTGTTAAGCAAGTCACTGAGGAAATTGCCGAAGCCTTTCAGCACCTGATCCCCCAATTAAGCACCTCAGCCGAAGTTCCAACCCTTCAGCAAATCCAGGAAATTGCCGATCACGAATCCCTCTTCATCGCCCGTGATCCAGAGCAGGGCGGAAAAATCGTGGGAACCCTGACGCTGGTTACTTTCCGCATTCCCACCGGGGTTCGCTCGTGGATTGAAGATGTGGTGGTAGATGAAAATGCACGTGGAAAAGGCATTGGCGAAGCACTCACCCGCGCAGCCCTGGAACGAGCACGGGAATTGGGCGCCAAAACCGTGGATTTAACCAGCCGACCCAGCCGCGAAGCAGCCAACCGCCTCTATCAGCGGGTTGGCTTTGAATTACGCCATACCAACCTGTACCGCTTTAACCTGTGAAAGATTACTCATGCCTCAAAGCATCCAACGGCTGCATGGATGCTGCCCGTAATGCCGGATAAATCCCTGCCAGCGCACCGGTCAGAGTAGTAAAGGCAATTGCAAAAATCACCAGCCATTCCGGGATAACCAGTATGGCAACCTCGACCATACCGCCAATTCCTGTGCCTGTTGGGGACATTAATCCGTTGAATTGAGAAAACCAGTTTGAAGGGCTGTGATTGGCCAGCTCACCCAGGCCAACCGCCAACCCCGCACCCAAGATCCCACCCAGCAGTCCCAAAACAGCCGCCTCGGCAAGAAATAATTTGAAAATATCCCCATTTTTTGCACCAAGGGATTTGAGTAATCCAATTTCCCGTGTACGTTCATAAATTGCCATAATCATCGTATTACCGATGCCGAAGGCTGAAATCAACAAAGCCACGCCCCCAATCCCCCCAAGCATTAATTGAAGGGACATAAAAAAGCGGTTAAACTGCTCAATGATTTTTCGGGCCGTGCTGATGGAATAACCCGCCGAGGTCAGAGCAGCATCCAAAGAGGCAGAACTACGCGTATCCGCCATTTTGACCACAATCTGGTCATATCCATCAACTTCCCGCCGAATCGGACGACCCATCAACCAGCGATTCCAGCGTTCCACTTCATTAATCGGATAATAAATCACGTAATCACTCTGTCCACCCGTTTCGGCCAGGACACCCGCCACCTGCACACGCAACCTCCGAACTTCGTTTTGCACAAGCCTGTCCGCCTCTTCACGGTTAGATGTTCGTTGAATGTTGAGATCAACCCACGCTCCCAGCAAATCTAAATCAGGTGTAACAGGTTGATTCTTTCGCAAATCAAACATGTATTCGGCTACTTTCGGCCCCACAACAACCTGATTGGCAGAAATTTTCAACTCTCCTCGCCCTAAGGGATAACCCAGCGAAGGCAACAAAGCAGGTTCCACCCCCATCACCACAACATTGGTTTCCATATTCTGAAAACGGAGATAAGTGGGAGAACCTTTCAAAAATACTTGGGCAGCCACGCCTCTTACCTGTGGAGTTTTCCGGATTTTTTCGATCAATCCATCATTCAAAATAGCATTCTTGCATTGCTGGGGACGCTGCTGAGGGGGCAGGGTGCACTCTGGTGGAACCTGCACCGTCATTGTGGTCAGATCTCCAATTTTACCGATACTCTCTGTCATATTTTTCTGCATTCCCAACCCCAGCGCAACCAGTAAAATAATGGTTGTACTACCAATTAGAACGCCTCCCAGCGTCATCAGGACGCGTGTTTTCCTGCGCCAGAGATTCCCCCGTACCAGATAAATCAAGTCCAGTATTGACATGATCTGTATCCCGCCTGATCGGTAAATTAATTGCTTTCTACAATCCGGCCATCCTGCAAGCGAACGAATCGGTCAGCCTGTTCAACCAGATTCATGTCATGGGTGACCATCACCACAGTCACCTGATTAATGGACACCAGATTTTTCAACAGAGCCACAACTTCCTTTCCAGTGGAATTGTCCAGATTTCCGGTTGGTTCGTCGGCTAGTAACAAAGCCGGCTGGTTGACCAGCGCACGGGCGATTGCCACCCGCTGCTGTTGACCGCCCGACAATTGATTTGGCCGATGGTGGCTACGTTCCAACAGGCCGACTTCTTGAAGACGCTGCATCGCAATTTGACGGCGCGCCGATCGCGGCAGATGGTTAAAGATCATCGGAATTTCCACATTCTGCCATGCAGTCAAAGATGGAATCAGATGAAAATTTTGGTAAATAAAGCCAATTCGCCGACAACGAAACTCTGCCAGTTGATTTTCATCCTGTCGGGCGAGGTTTTGACCCGCAACAATCAGTTCACCCCGCGTGGGGCGATCCATCCCGCCCATTAAGTACAATAACGTTGACTTGCCGGAGCCCGACGAACCGCAGATCGCAAAAAATTCGCCAGTGTAAATGGTCAAGTTGATCCCATTTAAGGCGCGCACCACTACATTACCCAATCGGTAATGCCGGTGGAGATCCCGGATGATTACCATTGGCTCTGAGAATTTTCTTTCCTTAACCAGTGCACCGCAATCTCCCATACTCATCGTACCCAGGCCTTTATTTTAGCGTACCAAATTTTTTTCGGATTGCCTCCTTTTATGGGATGATCGTCTCCTGCCCGTTAGAATTAACTGAAGCTGACCAATGGCAGAGCATCCAGATACACCCTTTTGGATAATCCGAATCGATCGAACGACGGATGACTCTTTGGCGCAAGGCTCATATAAGAAATAAAGGCACTGCCATAAAACAATTAGGAGATAAAAAATGAAAACCAAGATCTTGATGCTGCTGATCACCGCGTTTCTGACTTTGCTCACTGCGGCTTGCACCCAAAGCAGCGACCCTCAAACCGTTGGTCAGCCTGCCATTCCACCTGATAAAGTAGTTGAGGCGCTGTATTCAGAATACCTGCAAACCTGGCCTCCCAGACCTTTCAACGAAATTGCTCAATTATCCCCTGATTTTGCGGAAAGCCTGAGCAAAAAGCAACAGGAAGGGATGTTTGTGATACCGTTTATTTGCGCTCAGGATTTCCCTGAAAAGATGGAGGTTCAGTCCACATCATTGGATGGGGATACTGCCAAAGTGATCGTAAAGTCAAGTTTTGGCAATTCCATTGAATTGAGTCTCAAAGTAATTGATGGAGAATGGAAGATTGACCAGGCTGTCTGTCAGTAAACCGACCCTCTCCATTACCTTTTTCAAAAACGGCATGTTTGGCTTAACTTAAGTATTTTCTTAAAGGTTGCTTGAAAAGGTCACCCGGACAGGGTACAATAAAAGTACAAAAGTTATCCAATAAACCCCGCAAACCAGAGGCTCATGCCCTGTCGTTTCCTGACAGAGCCGTTTCCATTCGCGAACGGCTCTGTTTTCATCAGAGGAGGTTGCTATGTTCACCCTTGAGCTGACCCGCGAAGAACGAGATATGCTCATTCAGGTACTCGAGTCCAGCCTCGATGACGTGCGCATGCAGTTGATTGCGGCAGACAATATGATGTACAAAATGATGTTGCGCAAGCGCAAAGAGGCGATTGCCCACTTGCTGGAAGAGCTGAGAAAAGAAGAACAGCTCCCGTTGGCTGAATGAACCCCGCTGATTACCCGCCAGAAATAAATTCACCTGCCCCTTCTGGTAGAGCAGGTGATGTGGACACACCCCCCATCAGTAGGGCGGGTGGGACTTGAACCCACAAGGTGTCACCACCGGCGGATTTTAAGTCCGCTGCGTCTGCCTGTTCCGCCACCGCCCCATTTGCTGTTTATATTGTATCCGATTATCTCAACCCGTCAAGCATTCGCAACTGCATTCCTTTCGGTAAAATCTTTTTTCAAACCTGTTCTATAATCAGTTCAAACCGTATCTGGAATTTATCATCTGTAACCCTCTCTCATGCGCCGAGCAATCTACTCACTTATCATCTTTGCCCTGGCGATAGGATTTTTCCCAATTCCTCGCTCAATTTCTGGAATTTCCGAGACCATTGTCATCAGTCAGGTTTATGGCGGGGGCGGGAACAGCGGCGCTTGGTATAAAAATGACTTCATCGAACTGTTTAATCGCGGCACAACGCCGGTCAACCTGAATGGGTGGAGCGTCCAGTATGCCAGCGCTGCCGGCAGTACCTGGCAAGTAACGCTACTCAGCGGGATGATTGAGCCGGGCCAGTATTACCTCATCCAGCAGGCTGGCGGCAGCGGCGGCACCCAGGAATTGCCCACTCCCGATGCGGTTGGCTCAATTAACCTCAATGCATCCAGCGGCAAGGTGGCTCTGGTCAATTCTCCAACCCCACTCAGCGCTCCCTGTCCGCAAAACCCCGGCATTATTGACCTTGTTGGTTACGGCTCAGCCGATTGCTCCGAGAGTCAACCCGCACCTTCTCTGACCAACACCACCGCTGCAAAACGGGTGCGAGATGGCTGCCACGACAGCGATGATAATTGGCTTGATTTTGGTACTGGAACACCCACCCCGCGCAATCGAACCACCACCCTCACCGACTGCTCCCTTCCTCCCCACATTCTCCCAATTTATACCATTCAAGGAAATGGGGAGCAAAGCCCCTTTGAAGGTCAAGAGGTAACCACAAGTGGAGTTGTGATCGGCGACTTTGAAGGCAGCGGCAGTCTGCGCGGCTTTTATTTACAAGACCCTACCGGCGATGGTGACCCGCTCACTTCGGACGGGATCTTCATCTATCGCGGCGACAATTTCGATACCGTCCGTTCAGGGCAAACCGTACAGGTCAGCGGCACGGTCGTAGAAAATTACAATCAAACCCAAATTACACTTGCCGAATTGATTGTTCTGAGCGAAGAGCAACCTTCCATCCATCCGGCTGTGATTCAACTGCCCTTTAGCCACCCCGCTGAGCCCGAGCAGTATGAAGGGATGCTGGTTCGCTTTGATCAAACCCTGAGCGTGACCGACACCTATTTTCTGGGGCGTTTCGGACAGGTTACGCTTTCTGGCACTGACCGCCTGTACCAGCCCACCCAATTAACCTTGCCGGGCACAACTGCGGTTTCACTCCAGCAAGCCAATGACCTGAATCTCGTCCTTCTGGATGATTCCCTCCAAATCCAAAATCCCGACCCCATTCCATTCGGGCGCGGTCAACAGCCCCTCACAGCCGAAAACACCCTCCGCAGCGGGGATACGATTAGTGGTTTGAGCGGAGTGCTGACCTACACCTGGGGCGGCCATTCGGCCAGCCCAAACGCCTGGCGCATTCGCCCGGTGGGTGCCGGGGGAACAGACCTACCCGACTTCCAACCTGCCAACCCCCGTCCTGACGTTCCACCCGCCATACCCGGACGTCTGCGGATCGTCAGCATGAATACCCATAATTACTTCAACACCTTTACCAATTGCCGTGCCGGGGTGAATGGCGCGGCAACAGAATGCCGCGGTGCAAATTCGCAAGAAGAATTGGAACGGCAGGCGGCCAAACTGGTCAGCGCCTTGCAAGCGCTGAACGCCGACATCGTGGCATTGATGGAAGTCGAAAATGATGGACATGGCCCGAATAGCGCACTGGCCGACCTGACCAATCGTCTGAATTCCGGTCTGCCGCCAGAAAAGAAATATACCTTCGTTGATGCTGATGCTGCGACCGGCAAACTCAATGCGCTCGGCAGCGACGCCATTAAAATAGCCCTGCTCTACCGCCCGGTGGTAGTTACGCCGCTGGCAACAGCGGTGTTGGACAGCCGCGCCTTTGTGTACGCGGGCGATTCCGCCCCACGTAACCGCGTCTCATTGCTTCAAGCCTTCGCCGAAAACTCAAGCGGTGAGCAGTTTTTGATCAGCGTCAACCACCTCAAAAGCAAAGGCAGCCCCTGTGATACACCCGATGCCGGCGACGGGCAGGGTGATTGCAACGCCGTCCGATTGAATGCCATTCAGGCATTGATTGAGTGGCTGGGCAGCAACCCTACCGGCATCGCCGATCCGGATATCCTCATTGTGGGCGATTTGAACGCCTACGCAATGGAAGATCCTCTCCGCCAACTGGGGCAGTCCGGTTTTGTCAACCTCATACCCGCCTTTCACGGTCTGGATACCTACTCCTATGTTTTCGCGGGGCAGGCCGGTTCGCTCGATCATGCCCTCGCTTCTTCCAGCCTTTTCTGGCAGGTCGGCGGTGCGGGCGAGTGGCACATCAATGCCGACGAACCGGCCGTGTTGGACTACAATCTGGAATACAAATCGGCCGTCCAGCAAACCAGCCTGTATGCCCCTGAACCGTTTCGTTGCAGCGATCATGATCCGCTGATCATCGGTTTGAACCTCGCTTCCCCAGCATGGTCGGTCTTTCTGCCGCTGGTTCGGCGTTAATTCAACTGGGCTTGGACGGCAATCAGAACGATTCGGGGAGCGGCGTCAGCGGGTTAAAGCGCTGATTCATGCGAATCTCACTCTCGCGGGCCAGTTCGATGATGTGGTGCATGACCGTTTCAGCCGCCGAGCGTACCAGTGGGCGGTTTTCAACATCGCCCCGAAAATAAAGCGGTCTGCCTACCGTCAGGTTGTACGGCCCACGGATGTACCAGCGACCGTATTCAACCCTGCCGCGCACGGTTGAGCGGATGGTATGAACACGTTCCCACTGTAAATGCACTCCCACCGGGATGACAGGCGCGCCGCTGGCCAGCGCCAGTCGGGCAACCCCGGTGCGCGGTTTTTCAAAGCCGCCGCCTTCCGGGCTGAGCGCCCCTTCGGGGAAGATGATCACCGTTTTACCTTCCGCCAGCCGCTGCAAAGCCGTATCAATCGCTTGCTGCCCCTGCCCGGCTGCTACCGGAATATGACCCGAACGTCGCAGATATTCCCCCAAAATCGGCACCTGAAACAGCAATTCATTAATCAAAATAAACGATTGCTGCCCAACCATTGCCGCCACGTAAAAGGGATCGGTGGTCGCCGGATGGTTGGCTGCAATAATTTTTGGTCCTGATGGCAAAGGCTGGTGTTTGAAAACATCCATTTTTAACATCGTACCCGTATAGGTACGCACAACCGGGCGGGATGCCCAGTACATCAATTGGTCCGAAAGCATGGAAAAACCTCAGTTAATGATTGCAATTGGGGAAAAACGAAGGGTTCGATCAAGATGTTGAAATTGTACTTCTCTCTATCGGCTGTCACATCCCCCTCAGGGTAGATCAGGGTCACAGATTGGGTCATACAAAACGCGATTCACAAAACCAATCGGTGTGACCCGGCAGACTCTGCTTCAATGAGTATGGAAGTGCACTGATTCAAACCCAATCGTACCCCAAAAGTTACGATACTACGGCTGGTTTGCTTTTTTGCAAGGTCAAGGAGCAGCCGCACTGAAGCCCGGCAGTTTGGTCATCTCGCCCAAATTTGGGGTATTATAGGGGAAATTCTTTACCGGAGGTGGTTATGGAAAAGAAATTTCAAGCATTGCGAGTCATTGCAACACTGTTCAAGGTACTGGCGGTCATCATCGTCATCGCTGCAATCATCGCTGCCGTGGCCGGAGTGGTTTCCTTCGCTGTGAGCCACCGCGGATTGGGGCTGAGCCGTTTGGGTTTGTTTTCCGGCATTAATTTTCTGATCGGTGGGTTGATCAGCGGCCTGTTTTTATACGGCTTTGGTGAGTTGATTTACCTGCTGTTGGCAATTGAGGAAAATACGCGTGCCTATCGTCTGCCGCCCGGCCCGCCCCAAAACCAGCAGTCCTGAATCGCCCGTCCAAACAGCGGTAAAATCAGTCGGCCCAATCCATCGAGGCAATTTCTTGTACAGGGCTGATTTCTTATGATAAAATGAAGCCTGCTGGAGGGACGACCTCCAATTCGGAGGGATGGCCGAGTGGTTTAAGGCGCCTGTCTTGAAAACAGGTGTGGGGCAACCCACCGTGGGTTCGAATCCCTCTCCCTCCGCCAGAGATTTTCGTCTCGCCTTAACAAATTGGGGAGGTGCCAGAGTGGTCGAATGGGGCCGCCTGCTAAGCGGTTGTCGGGGCTATAAACCTCGACCGCGGGTTCGAATCCCGCCCTCCCCGCCAGCACAACCTTCGACCGCGCGCCCCCATCAGGGGGTGATATTCGCATCCCACCCTCCCCGCCAGCACAACCTTCGATCGCGCCCCCCCATCAGGGGGTATTAAGTTTTCACCTGGTTTTGAAACACCTGCCGGAAGTGGTACCCGTAGATGGCAAAGGTGATCGCCAGCGCAAATTTGCGCGGATATTTCCACAACGTCCAGAAGAACAAACGCCAGTATTCCTTCCTTTCTTTTCCCAGCACCCCCAAACGCCACATCGAAGCAAAGAAGGCATACACCTCTTCCCAATGAATTGCAACATTCAAACGAGGAGGGTTGTAGTTTTCGAGGAAGGTCCGCACCCGCTCATAAAAAGCCTTGGGACTGTACAATTCACCAATCAACTGGCGGTAACCTGCCCGCAGCGTATCCAACCCCATTTTGGGCAGAATATTGGTCGAGCCGTCCGTGTTACTGCCGCTCATTTCCAACAACAGCCGCCCTTCCTCCTCCAGACGCTGATATAACTTTGTGCCAAAAGGAGCCTGCAGCATACCCACCATAGCCGTTACAATGCCGGTTTTCTGAATAAATTCCAGCTGTTGTTGAAAAATACCGGGCCGGTCATTGTCAAACCCTACAATAAAACCGCCCATCACCTGCAACCCAAACCGTTGCAACCGCCGAACACTTTCTGCCAGATTGCGCCGCAGGTTTTGGCCTTTATGACACTCTACCAGGCTCTCTTCGGCTGGCGTTTCGATCCCCACGAATACCGAGGTGAAACCGGCTTCAACCATCATCTCCATCAACCCCGGATCATCCGCCAGATTGATCGAAGCCTCCGTAATGAAATGACAGCCTTTTTTGCCTTTTCTCCACTCGATGAGCGCAGGCAGAATCTCCTCCTTGATTTGTTTGCGGTTACCAATAAAATTGTCGTCCACAAAAAAGATATTCCTGCGCCAGCCGAGCCGGTACATTGCGTCCAATTCAGCAACAATCTGATCGGCCGACTTGGTACGCGGCCGATGTCCCAGCATGGCGGTAACATTACAAAAGTCGCAGTTGAACGGGCAGCCGCGCGAATATTGAATACTGAGCGAATCATAATAACGGGTTTCCAGCAAATCCCAGCGCGGAACGGGAGACTGACTCATGTCCGCAAAGTCGCTGGTGGAATAAACCCGCTGGGGCACACCTCTTTGCAAATCCTCTAAAAAGAGCGGCACGGTGAGTTCACCTTCATTCAGCACAAAGTGATCCACTTCGGGGAAGTCCTGCCACTCACCCAAGAAAAGCGGGCCGCCTGCCACCACGCACTTTCCGGCTGCTTTACAACGGGTGATCACTTCGCGGGTGGATTGGCGTTGAACGACCATGGCCGAGATCATCACCATATCTGCCCAGGCGATATCCTCATCGGTGAGCAGCCGTGTATTCAGATCCACCAGTCGAAGTTGCCAATCCTCAGGGAGCAAGGCGGCCACCGTCAGCAACCCCAACGGTGGAGAGGAAGCCTTTTTGTGAATAAATTGCAAAGCATATCGGAATGACCAGAAGGTGTCCGGAAACCTGGGATAAACCAGCAAGGTTCTCATTTGATTTTCCTTGGTCGTGAAATTGACTTTGAATTTGAGTGTACGACATGAACTGCCATTCTGTAATGTACCTCCGGTCATAATCTTTGTCAGCGATAGTAGGACACAGGTCATATCATCAAGATGATTTTCATGCACTCATTTTCCGACTCTACCTTGATTGTTTTTCATCTCTGCTGTCTGTAATTCGAGTTATAATATCGTATATCTCATCAAAGCATTCTTATATAAAACAAATCCCCTTCTCCCTTCAACGCAAAAGGTTACAGGTGATCTTAAGATGAACATATTGCTCGCATTTGTCACCGGATTAACCACCGGAGGGTTGAGTTGTCTGGCGGTTCAGGGCGGTTTACTGGCCAGTTCTCTGGCAGGCCAAATTGAAAAAGACCTCCAGCAGTCTACTGCTCAAAGCCGCAAACGCTCCCGCCAAAACCCGTCTGCCGGCTCAAAACCTCGACTGGCCAGGCCAATCCTTGTGTTTTTATTGGCAAAGCTGGTGGCTTACACCATTTTAGGATTGTTTTTGGGCTGGGCTGGGCAGCTCCTTCAACTCTCGCCCTACATGCGCGCTTTTTTGCTGATTGCGGTGGGCATTTTCATGCTCGGTTCCGCTCTGCGCATGTTGAATGTCCATCCCATCTTCCGCTACTTTGCCTTCGAGCCGCCGCCGGCTTTGCGCCGCTGGCTGCGTCGAAAAGCCGGCAGCAGCGCCGATTCACCTTTACTTACCCCTGCTCTGCTCGGCGCGGTGACCGTCTTGATTCCCTGTGGTGTCACTCAGGTGATGATGGCAGCCGCACTGGCTACCGGCGATCCCCTGCAGAGTGCCGCGTTGATGTTTGCTTTTACCCTCGGCACTTCACCACTCTTTTTCGCGGTTGCCTACTTCACAACCCAAATCGGTGCCCGGCTAGAGCGGTACTTTATGCGCTTTGTAGCCATTGTGGTTTTACTTTTGGCAATCGTCACCATTGACAGCGGCATTGCTCTGGCTGGTTCCCCTGTTTCGCTGACTCGCTGGTTTAACCAACAGTTGATGGGCAATGTCCAACCCGGTTTGGTTGATTATCAACCGCTGGAAGGCGGAAATTCCCCAGATCAGGTCATCACCATTCGGGTCCAAAATTACGGGTATGAACCCACCTTCATCCGTGCCGAAGCCGGCGTTCCCACTCGCTTACGGTTGATTTCAAAAGATGTGTATTCCTGCGCCCTCGCCTTTACCGTGCCCTCGCTTGGCATCCAGGAATTATTGAAACCCACCGGTATTACCGAAATTGAAATCCAACCTCAACAGGAAGGTACCCGCCTGGCTTTTTCCTGCTCGATGGGGATGTATGGCGGAGTAATCCTTTTTGAGGATATGTAAAACCCATGAAAAAGAAAATCACCCTGCAAATTCATGGCATGGAATGCCCCAATTGTGCCATGAAGCTGGAAAGCATCGAGGACCGGTTGAAAGGCGTTCTCCGCGCCGAAGCCAGTT
This sequence comes from Bellilinea caldifistulae, assembly GCF_001306055.1. Classification (GTDB taxonomy): domain Bacteria; phylum Chloroflexota; class Anaerolineae; order Anaerolineales; family Anaerolineaceae; genus Bellilinea; species Bellilinea caldifistulae. The sequence continues at coordinate 23,476 of NZ_LGHJ01000012.1, forward strand.
ATCACAAAGCCCTCCTTACGGTTGAATTTCAGGATGAACTGACCAGCGAAGAAGCCATTCGGGCAGAAATCGCACGGCTTGGCTATCAGGTCGTCTGACCAATACTCCTTGGAAATACTACCCAACAGTCCGGGGCAAAAATCAACCTTTTGCCCAATGGCCTATTTCACTTTCGCCGGATGAGTTAAAAACGCTCCTTACTTATACTGGCAAGCATACCTGATTCTCAGCAAAATGGAGTGTTGTCTATGCTTGCCAGAGTTACAAATCCGAATATCCACGCCGAAACCCACACCATTGAAATTGAACCCAATGCGAACCTGTTTGTAAAGATTCTCCGTTGCGAGCCGGTCAGCCATCGTACGGCAATTTACATTCACGGCGGCGGAAACGGCGGTAATCACACCCTCATCGAACGACCGTCCCGCCATCTAATTGACAAAGGTTTTTTTGATACTATCATCCTCCCGGACAGGCGTGGTGACGGCGCCAGTTCACCTTTGCCCCGCAAGTTTTCGGTCAGAGATCACGCCCACGATATGCAACGGGTGCTGGATGCGCTGCAAATTAACCAGCCGATTACAGCAATGGGAGTATCGTACGGTGGACCCATTGCACTCGATCTGGCCGCCATTGATTCACGCATCGAGCGAGTAGTACTGGTAGCATCCTCACCAACCCTCAGTTCCAACAATGGCATTGCCCGCTTTTTGCTCAAAACCGGGTTGCTGAAAATGATGCTCAATCTGTCTTCGACAATGTATCTGGGTAAATTGCCACCCGCCTATGCCGACTTTGACTCCGCTTATGAGGCAACCAGCCAGCGTCAACTGGTACAGGCTTATCTCGAAGGACTGAAACGCACACCGAAAACTTACAAGACCTCTTTTCAATACGCATTAGAAGCCACACTGGATGAATCCCAGGCTGGATTGGACGAAAATATCACTTTGAATATACCGGTCATTCAAATTATCGGTGAAAAAGATGAAGTTTGGGGCAGCGACTTGCTTCCCGAATATTTACAGCGCTTTCCTGACTACAAACAATACCGCGTAGCGGGTGGTCTCATACATAAAGACGTATTCCTTAAGGCTGAGTTATTCCAGAAAGTTTTAGAGACGGCCCTTGTTGAATGCCCGAACAACCTTTCCGCTCCACAACGATAATTTTTCTGGATGGATCTTCTACGGTGAGGATTTAAGATGAAATCTACATTGTCTCCGTTTTTCAGAGTAATATTCACACCAGATGATTTCTTTGAGGAAATTCGCCACTTAAATAACTGGAAATTACCTTTAACCCATCTCCTCCTGCTTGCGGTTTGGCTTTCCCTTGGCTCGGTCATTGCCTGGAGTTTGGGGGTGGATGGCGGAAATCCGATTAATTCATCCCTCGGTGCCCAGATGGATGTATATCCGTACTGGAAAGATACTCTTTTACCCCAAATGGGGATGTGGTCATATCCGATTGCAATGGGCTTGATCATACTCGAAATGCTGATCATCACTATAATTTTCACCCCATTGATATATCTGGTATTTCGATTTTTGGGAGGCAGTCCCCAGTCCCATGGGATGCTTTGCGCTTTTCAAGCCTTTGTCTACGGGTTGACTCCGACAGCATTTGGTGGTTTTTTACCAGTAGCAGGCTTAATCACCGGCGTTTTTGCTACTCTTCTTCAATTCCAACGCGGCCCTTCTATCACACTGCAAAACCGTAAGTGGGGAAGTTATGTGCTTGTCGTTATATTTCTGGCTTATGCCATCTACCGTTACTGGAATCGGGAATTGATTTGAGGTTTCCCGGTATAATCTTATATATGCCAGATAAAAAATTTTACGTGGTCTGGAAAGGACTGAAAACCGGCATTTTTAGCAATTGGGCGCAATGTGCCGAAGCGGTAACCGGATTTTCGGGGGCGGAGTTTCTCTCGGTCACAACCCTCACCGAAGCCCACGCCGCTTTGCGTTTTCCGAGCCGCAAAGCTTATCAGACCTACCGTCAGGCGCAAATCTCCGCCGGGGTGGCGCCTCCCCTGGCAGAAAGCTACTGTGTGGATGCCGCCTGCAGCGGGAATCCGGGTCTGCTGGAATACCGCTGTGTCCATACCTCCACCGGAAAAGAGCTTTTCCACCAGGGCCCTTTTGAAAATGGGACAAACAACATCGGCGAATTTCTGGCTATTGTGCACGCTCTGGCGCTGCTGAAAAAGAAAGGCATTACCAGCCCCATTTACACCGATTCGGAAATTGCTTTGCTGTGGGTGAAAGAGAAAAAGTGCAAGACCAGGCTAAAACCGGATCAGACCAATACCCGCCTGTTCGAGCTGATCCGGCGTGCCGAAACCTGGCTGCAGGAAAACACCTTTGAAAACCCCCTCCTCAAATGGGATACCGAACACTGGGGACAGATCCCAGCCGATTTTGGGCGGAAATAGCCCATCGAATGTTATGATTCAAATAGACCTTCTCAAATCCCTTCCAATAAAATGAAAGCCCGTCCTTCTTCCGGCTCAAATCCTCTGGAATCCCTGTCCCCTGCTCTGCTGGAATTGGTGTTTTCCCAAATTCCCATCGGTGTGGCCATTTTCGACACCGGCTTTCGGCTGGTGCGCTGTAACCCCGCCTTTGCTCAAATGGCGGAACGTTATACCTCACTCACCCCCGAAGAATTCAAACCCGGACTTTGTCTGCGCGAATACACACCCGGCGGGCGAGGTTTCTTTGATCTTTCCCTTTCACAGGTTTTGCAGGGTGAAACCTTACGAATTGAGGCTTTTCCGGTCGAAAATGGCGGCATGGTGAGTTGCTGGGATGCGATTTTGGCCCCCATCTTTCAAGAAGAGCAAGTCATCGGCATTCTGGACATCCTCACCGATGCAACCGAGCGCGCCCGGGCGCTGGAAAAAGAACTCGAAACCCAGACCGCCCTGAAATTGTTGGTGGAAAATGCCCGTCATTTTGCGCTTTACCGCATTGAACTCGATCCACGCCATCCGCTGGGGGGTAAGGTAATTTTTGTCAGCCCCTCTCTCAAAGACATTGTAGGCATTGACGATCCATACAATTTCGAGCATTGGTTTGCCGGTATCCACCCTGAGGATTTAGCCCGCGTAAAAGAAGCCAATCAGCGCTCGATCCGCTTTGGTGAACCTTACGATCAAATTGCCCGGGTCTTTCATCAAAAGAAGAAAGAGTGGGTCTGGCTACATACCCTTTCAAATCCCCAGCGGGATAAAGAAGGACGGGTCACTCACTTTGACGGAATGATCATTGATCTGACCAATCAGGTCACCCTCCATGAGGCCGAACGCCGGCAGGCGGTTGCCGAGGGTTTGCGTGAGATTTTACGCCTGATCAATTCGCATCATCCGCTGGCTGAGGTTTTGCAAGTCATCGCCCGGCAGGCCAAAGAATGGCTGCACGCCGATTCCACCATGATTCGTCAGACTTTCGTCGAGGAAAACCGCGTTCGAACGGTGGCACAGTGTGATCTACCGGCAGATTTTGACATCATTGCTGAAACGCCCTTTTATCAGGGTTTAACCGACCAGGCCTTGATGGATGGGGATGTGGTCATCATTGAAGATATCCCGTCGGTCTACTCCCCCCGGCTGGCACGTCCGGAATCCAGCGATGACCCGCTTCTCGCCGCCGGCCTTGCCGCCACGCTCAAGTACTATCACAGTCTTTTGAAGACGCCCCTCTTCATTCGTGGGCAAATTTTTGGCGCAATTACTTTTCATTTTTCCCAACCCCGCAAGTTCACCGATGAGGACATTCAACTGGCGCGCATGCTTTCCGATCAAACTGCCCTGGCCATTGAAAATGCCCGCTTGTTCGAAGTTGCCGAGCGCCGCCGTCAGATTGCCGAAAGCCTGCGCGTCATTCTTTCCATCCTCAACACCGAACGCCCTCTGGATGAGGTGTTACACGCCATCGTCTCTCAGGCTCAACAATTACTGGGTGCAAAAGCGGTTGCCGTCCACCGCCTGGATACCGAGAAGAAACTCCTCATCCCCGAAGCTTCCGTTGGGCTCTCACAGGAATATGTCTCTTCCATTCACCTGCCGTTGGGGCAGGGTGCATTGGGAATTGCCGTGCTGAAGCGTATGCCTGTACAGGTAAACGACACCACCGCTGTTTTTTCCGGTAAAAGTGTGCAATCCGCCGAGGGAGAAAATATTCGACTGGATGAGGGGCTGGTTTACAAACTTCAACAATTTGCCGATCGCTACGGCGCCGTGTTAGCCGTGCCGATGGTGATCAAATCCCAAATTTACGGCGGGCTGGCACTTTATTACGCCAAACCGCGCAATTTCTTGCCCGAAGAGGTGGAACTGGCCGTCACCTACGCCGATCAAGCCTCGTTGGCCATTGAAAACGCCCGGCTCATTCAGCAGGTCAAGGAAACGGCCGTGCTGGAAGAACGCAGCCGTCTCGCCCGTGACCTGCATGATGCAGTCACCCAAACCCTTTTTTCCACCACCCTGACCGCCGAGGTGCTCCCGCGCATCTGGGAGAAAGATCCACAGGAAGGGCAGAAAAAACTGGAAGAATTGCGAGAGCTGACCCGCGGTGCGTTGGCCGAAATGCGCACCCTGCTGGTTGAGCTGCGCCCCGCTGCAATGCAGGATGCCGAATTAAACGACCTGATCCGTCATCTGGGAAATGCCTTCATCGCCCGTGCCCGCATTCCCCTTTCGCTGAGCATTGAAGGCAATCAACCCCTGCCTCTGGAGGTCAAAATTGCCTTTTACCGGGTTGCTCAGGAGGCTTTGCACAACATTGCCAAACATGCCGAAGCTACTCAGGCGTGGGTTAATTTGAATTACACACCCGCCGGCGTGCATTTGACCATCCGCGATGACGGCATCGGTTTTGATCTGAACAAACTAAAACCAGACCATTTTGGCCTGGGCATCATGCGCGAAAGAGCCCTTCAGGCAGGTGCTCAATTTTCAGTGGAAAGCCAGCCGGGCAAAGGCACAACCATCACCCTTTTCTGGCAAAAAGCACAAAATAACGAACGAGGGGAGAATCGTTTATGAGCGAGCAGAAAAAAATCCGCATCCTGATTTGTGATGACCACAGCGTAGTGCGGGACGGCTTGAAATCGTTTTTGAGCATTTACGAGGATTTTGAACTGGTCGGTGAGGCTCGCAACGGAGAACAGGCGGTTGCGCTGGTCAATCAGCTCCAACCGGATGTTGTCCTGATGGATTTGATGATGCCGGTGATGGATGGCGCAGTCGCCACCCGCCGCATCAAGGAGAAGTTTCCCAAGACGCAAATCATTGCCCTGACCAGTTTCAAAGAGCAGGAACTCGTCAAAGGCGTGCTGGAAGCCGGCGCCATTGGCTATTTGCTCAAAGACCTTTCCGCCGATGAGCTGGCACGCGCCATTCGACTGGCTTACGAAGGCAAACCCACCCTTGCGCCGGAGGCAGCCGAAGTGCTGATCGAGGCTTCCCGTCCGCACCAGCGTAAAGTGGGAGACGACCTGACCGAGCGAGAACGCGAAGTGCTTGCTCTGATGGTTGAGGGATTGAACAATCAGCAAATTGCGGAGCGCCTGGTTGTCAGCCTTTCGACCGCCAAATCACATGTCAGCAGCATCCTTTCCAAACTGGGGGTAACAACCCGCACGGAAGCCGTCTCGCTGGCACTCAAGCATAAAATCTAACCGCGAAGACCTTCGACCTATGCCCCTGCCCAGCCCGGTTTTCCGTGCTGGGCAGGCTTTTTTAATCCATCCTATCCTTTTGGCTAAGGAAAGTTCCATCCTCCGGGCAGGTTGAATTCCCACTCCTCGCAGGTGATTAATCACCGATGATCCGCTACACTGAACCTGAGCAAAATATACCTTTTAAGGAAAATATCATGGATCACATCGTGTATGTAGATACCCAATCGCGAGAGATGGAACAATTATTGAAGGGTGAAAAAATCATGATTGTGCGCACCGCCAGCGGCCGAAAAATTCCCTTTAACCGCGTGGAAAACGGAGATCGTTTGTTCTTCACTCAAAACAACGGTGAGGGGTTGATTCTCGCCTCAGCGCTGGTAAAACAAGTCACTCAGTTTGGCCCGGTCAATCGGGAACTTTCCTTTGAAATCCTTAAGAACCATCAGTCCCAGCTAAACCTTTCCGAAAGGCAGTTCAACCGTTGGGGTGGCAAAAGATATTTGGTGCTGGTAGAAATGGATTCTTTGCAGAAAATTCACCCATTTAAATTCAATCGGAGCGCCTTCCACAACATGGACGATTGGCTGCCGGTTGGAAACATTGAAACGGTGAAAGAGTAGCCATGAAAATCATTCTGGCAGATGATAACCCCGAAGTCCGCACGGCGCTCCGGCTGATCCTCGAACATCAGCCCGATCATCAAGTCCTCGATGAAGCGGATAACGTGGTTCGGCTCTTGAACCTCACCACTCAGTACTGCCCCGAAATTCTGCTGCTGGATACAGACTTGAACGGCCTGAAACCATGCCGGGATGACCGCGGATTAATCGAATTACTGGAAACCCTGAAATTGATTTGTCCCAATCTGGTGATTGCCGCCCTGTGCAGCGGTCAGATTACCGGTAAGGAAATCTGGATTGGGCAGGTCAATGCCGTCTTCTGTAAGAGCGATCCGCCGGATTCACTCCTGAACTGGCTCAAGAACCCGTTTGGCCCCCGTTGAGGCACGAGTCCTATTCCAAAAACCGGCTTACCTGAGCCGATAAAAACCGGGCAATTTCCGTTTCTTCAAACGGCCAGGCATAAATCAAACGGATTGCGGGAAATTCGGATTGAAGTTTTTGGATTTGGGCAGGAATCTCATGCTCAGCATGTTCACCGCCGCGGGTCATCATGGGAGTAACCACGGCAATTCGTTGAAAACCCTCTTCCACTGCTCCTTTCACCGCCTCTTCCAGCGTCGGCGCACAAAACTCGTTGAAACACACCCGCGTTTCCAGCCCGCTTACGGCTTCGAGCTGTTGGGCAAGTGAAAGGCTGGCTGCATGAAAGGGGTCATTTTCGGCTGTCCGCGGCCAGTTGCGCATTTTTCGATCCAGCTCCGCATAGCGGATTTGGCTGGCTTCGTCCATGCTGTGCGGGGCAGTTTCAAGCCGCGCGTGGTATCCAAAAAGTTCCGCCAGTTCCCGTTTGGGAAAATCATTAGGTGGTGAGCCGTGCATGGCAAGGATTAATATCGTTTTCATCTTCACCCTTTACAATAAACCTGTGATATTACTGAAAATCCTCTTGATCGGTTGGATCATTCTGATTGGGGCAATCATCCTGAACGGATTGGCTGGGGTGCTGGGACTGACCACCTGGTACACCTTTCTGGGGAAAATCGCTCAGCAAGGCTGGCCTTCCACCTTGCGCCAGACCCCAATTATAAGTCATCTGTTCCTGTTTTTGATTTATCCACTCCTGTTGGGCGGTTTGGCGTGGCTGGGGTTGAAGTTGTTCCGTTTGTGGTAAACCGGACAAAGCAGGTGCAACCCTGAGGTACAATTCGGACATGGATGATTTTCTGCCTGAACCCTCTCGAATATCGGAAAACGGCCTGACCGCCGAACAACGCCGGACATTGGAAGGTCTGCTTTTTATCCTGAATCATGAATCCAACACCCACCTGCGCTTGAAAGCCGTACGCGCCCTCAGTCGTTTCGAAGAGATGAGTGCGCTGCGCACCCTCGCCGAACTTGCGCTTTATGAGGAAGATCAACCCGTTCGACAGGCAGCTCATCAAGAACTGGTCAACCTGTTTGGCGAGGAAAGCGATGCCTTTTTAGAAAGCATCCGCAGCGAATTTGAAGGTCAGGAAGAAGCCGAAGATGACCCCTTCCCCTTTTCATCGCCGCGGATGGATCCAATCATCTCCCAACCCGTGTCGGAGTATTCGTTTTCACCGGTCGTACAGGAAGAACGGACACCCGTTTGGGTATGGCTGCTGATTGTATTATTCGTTTTTGGAGGCATTTTATTATTTGTTTTGAGATGATAGGAAACCAGATGAACAGAGGAACACTCTCAAGAAGGGATTTTTTAAAATGGAGTGCAGCGGCTCTGGCGGGGATGGCTTTTCAGCCCAGGCTGGTCTGGCAGCAACTGACCGGGGAATGGCCGGATGCCGAACGCTTGGGCCGGGTGACTTCCGGCAGAGTCTCCATCTGGTCAAAACCGTCCGCCGAGAGCCAGCAGCTGAAAACCATCTACGACGATCACATTGTTGTGTGGCTGCGCGAGGTCATCGGCGAACCACCCGGCCTGACCCTCAGTCGGCGCTGGGTTGAAACACCGGAGGGTTACATCTACGCACCGCGCCTTCAGCCGGTGCGCTACCTGCCCAATGAACCTGTCAGCGACCTGCCAACCGGACCTCTGGGTAGGGGCATGTGGGCAGAAGTCACTGTTCCCTATCTGGATGTCACTCTCCACAATCCGCCGGCTCGCGCCCCATGGTTGAAAGAGGCTCAATTCCCGCGTCTGTATTACAGCCAGATTTTCTGGATTGACGACCTGCGCACCGGCAGCGATGGACAGGTGTACTACCGGGTCACCCAAAAGTACGGCTACGGTGATATTCTGTGGGCGCCGGCGTTCGGCTTCCGCCCCCTGACCCGCGAAGAACTCGACCCGATCCACCCGGAAGCGGAAGACAAGCGCATTGTGGTCAATTTGAATTACCAAATGCTGTCCTGTTTTGAGGGCAGTCGTGAGGTGTACGCCTGCCGGATTTCATCCGGTGCAAAATTCGACAAGGACGGAAACCCGACCGAAAAATGGTCAACACCGGTCGGAACCATGCCGACCTGGCGCAAGCTGATTTCACACCACATGAGCGGCGGGGTGAGCGGCAGCGGCTGGGATTTACCCGGCATTGCCTGGACAATCCTCTTTTCCGGCAACGGTGAGGCGATCCACTCCACTTTCTGGCACAATGACTTTGGCACACCCCGTTCGCGCGGCTGCATCAATGCCGCTCCCGATGATGCCAGGTGGATCTTCCGCTGGTCCGAGCCCCATATACCCTACGATGTCGGCGAGATGACCATTTCCATGCCGGGCGGCACCAAAGTGCAGGTCATCGGGTAACTCCGCCATGCCGGTGACTCCCTTTCATTTCGGAGCAGGTCTGGCTGGCAAAGCGGCGCTACCACGCCGATTCGGGCTGCTGGCTTTTTGTGCTGCCAATATCATCATTGATGTTGAACCGCTTTATTACGCCCTTACGGGCCAGTACCCGCTGCACCGCTTTCTTCACACCTTGCCGGGCGCGCTGGTCGCTTCACTGTTGACCGTTGTCCTGTTCTGGCTGATGAGATCTGCATGGACATGGCTGCGTCTGAGCCAGGATTTGATTCGGTTGGAATTGCATCCGTCAGCCGTCTGGCTGGGCGCATTGAGCGGGGCGTTCAGCCATGTGCTTTTCGACAGTGTGGTTCATGGGGATGTTCATCCCTTCTCGCCGCTTTCTCAGCTCAATCCGTTTTTGGATTGGTTCACAATCGGTCAGGTTCAAGGCTTCTTAACCCTGCTGGGGTTCTTCGGCATCGCAGGATGGGTATTCCGCACCTTTCTGCGCCCTTCCAGAAAATCCGCCTTTGAACCCTTCGATAAAAATCCATGATCCTGCCCACAGCCCCGATGGAAGCCAGATATTTTCCCAAACAGGTTCAGCCACAAGATGTCCACCAAGAGTTGAGACATTTCCTCCCCCCATCCAACGGCGAGCAGTGGTAAACTTATCTCGGCCATGAACCGTTCCAGTCCCATCACTTCATTACTGGCGTTTGTACTTTTTAGCACAGGGCTTGCAGCCGGTTTAATCTGGTGGGGCAGTAGTGCCTGGGCCGATCTGGAAGCCTCGTTATTTGACGCCTCCATCACAGCCGATGTGGTCTTGAATGACCTTCGCTGTCCGCAATATATCACACCGGAAGAGATTGCCGCCGTTTCCATACGCGTGCAAAACCCCACCGACCGCATCCTGCGTCAGTCGGCGCGCATTCACATCAGTTACGGCTTTGTGACTCTCATGCGCGAAGAGAATATCCTGCTGGAAATGCAGCCGCGTGAAAGCCGTCAACTGGAATGGTATGTTACCGCCGACGATGTAGCCTGGGGTCGGCTGGTGCTGGTACGCCTGCACCTGTCCCGCAGTTTTCCGCTCCCCAGCCGCACCGCCACCTGCGGAATTGTGCTGGTCAATCTGCCGTGGCTGAACGGGAATCACATTTCCTTGCTGCTGGCCGGTATTACCCTGGCAGGCACAATCGGCGGCTGGCGGTTGTATCTCAAAGCCAACCAACCCCTGACGAACCGTCAGCGCAATGTGGCCGCTTTGATGCTGGCGTGGACGATTTTATTGATTGCGGGAAACCTGCTGGCACTTTTGGGTATCTGGATCGCTGCCGGTGTATTGTTCCTGCTTTCGATTATTTTTCTGGTCATCAGCCTGACCTACCTGATTTACCCGGTCTGAAAGATCCATCCTCCTTTTTTGTGAGCAAAGTTGTTTTGTGGGTTGATTCTGGATTTTGAGCCGCTTTCCGAATTTTTTTGATTGACAGAGCAGTCCACCTGCGGTATGATAAGCCCGCGTCCGGGTGGGACCGGCGCGGCAGAATCCGCCGAACCCTGTCAGGTCCGAGAGGAAGCAGCAGTAAGGTGGTCACTCTGGGCGCCGCCGGCAAACCTGCCCGGCGCACTCGTTAAGCCAAGATGACATCACAACCCCCCATTTGCGATTACGAAGGTTCAGACTATCAACAGCGCTTCTGGGAGCAAGGAGGACGCGCCTACGAAGATGCGGTTGAGGCGGTTGCCCTGCGCCGTTTACTGCCTCCCAAAGGCCGGCTGATGCTGGAATTGGGCGCCGGAGCAGGACGCAACACCCCCCGTTACGCCGGTTTTGAACAGGTTGTCCTGCTCGATTACTCCCGCACTCAGTTGGAGCAGGCTCGCGCCCGGCTGGGCGACGGCCCGCGTTATCGCTTTGTGGCTGCGGATATTTATCATCTTCCTTTTGTTCCTTCCCTGTTCGACGGCGCCACCATGATCCGCACGCTGCATCACATGGCCGAACCCCGCCGCGCGCTGGAAAATGTGCAACGGGTATTGCAGGATAACGCCGTCTTCATCCTGGAATTTGCCAACAAGCAAAATCTAAAAGCCATTCTGCGCTACTGGTTGCGAAGACAAACGTGGAGTCCTTTCAGCCCGGAACCGGTTGAGTTTGCCCCTTTGAATTTTGATTTTCATCCTGCAACGGTTCGTTCATGGCTGCACCAGTGTGGATTTGCCATTGAACGAACCCTGACGGTTTCGCACTTTCGGTTTGACCTGCTGAAACGCCTGATCCCGCTGCCAATCCTGGTTGGCATGGACAGTCTGGCACAATGGAGCGGCAACTGGTGGCAGCTCAGCCCAAGCGTTTTTGTCGGTTGCCGCGCGAAAAAAGACTCTCCATCCCGCCCGGTCAACGGATTCTTTGCCTGCCCGGTCTGTCAAACCCCGCTGGAAGATACCCCACCGCTGATCACCTGCCCGAACTGCGCCCGACAGTACCCGGTCGAAAATCAGATTTACGATTTTCGGCTGAAATAGACCTCATCCCCTCCCGGCTGTCTTCTCAATCACCCAGAAATGCGACAAACCGAAAATCCGCAGGGGTGTCTTCTCAACCGATTGCAAGATAAAACGCAGCAACCTGCCCGCCCAACCAAACCGCTGAATCAGGTTGTCGTATGCCCCAAAAATGACGGTGCGGTGAATCACCTTGACCGGTAAATCCGCGAACAACCGTAATAAATCCGAACGGCTGTAAACCCGCACATGCGGCGCCAGGCGATTGCGCAAGGTGCGCGGCAGATAGTTGATCAATGGAATGTTGCCAAAACGGTATTTACCCTGCCAGTAAATTCCGTGGGTTTCAAACGGATAGCCGCGGTTGGGGCAGAACAAAACCAGCCGCCCGCCCGGTTTCAGCACCCGCACCATCTCGATGATCGCCTGCCGGTCATCCTGCACATGCTCAATGACCTCATGGCTCAATACCAGATCGAAGGTATTCTCCGGCAGAGGCAGAGCCTCCCCCGCCCCGCAAATGACCTGCTCGGAACGTTGATGCGCCTCTCTGGCGCGTTCATGCTCAATATCCAGTCCAACCGCTTGAACGGCATTTTCCGCAAGCCGGGCCAGGTACATCCCTACCCCACAGCCGTCCACAAAGATGCGTCCCTTCAGGCGTTCGCCGGCAGCCTCGCGGATCATCTCTAACCGGCGCTCCTGGCCTGCCCGCCACACCTGGGAAGGAACCCCGCGTTCGGCGGCTTTTTGCAAGATGCTGTTTTCCATATCGCACAATCCTACCACGAATTTTCCCCAAAGGATTGACAAACAGGGGGTTTTATCCGAAAATGTAGCCCTCAAATTCATTCTATTTTCAGGAGGTGACGGTTCAAGTGAACACCCTTAAGCTTGGCGAGCATTTTATTTGCGATCTCTCGGAATGCGACCGGGAGCTTTTGTTGGACGCCGAACGCGCCAGTGAGTTATTCACCCGCGCTGTGGATGAAAGCGGTCTGACCATCGTGAATAAAGGATTTTACAAGTTTAATCCGCACGGGTTTACCTGTTTTCTGTTATTGGCTGAATCCCACGCCAGTTTACACGCCTGGCCGGAATACGGGTACTGTGCGATTGATCTGTTCACTTGTAACCTGAGCCTGGATATTTCTCCTCTCGTTGGACGATTACAGGACCTTTTCGGTGCAAAACATTGCTCGGTGTATCATCTGGATCGGGCTGCTGAAGTAAGTGAGCCGGTATTGATCTGAGGCGATGAAGATGAGCAGCGTTTGGTTTACAGAAGAATTACACCCCTATTACCGCAAAGCCTTGCGGGTCAAAGCCATTTTAGAAGACGAACAAACTCCCTACCAGCACATACAGGTGCTGGACACCGAGTTTTTTGGCAAAACCCTGATTCTGGACGACATCATCCAGCTAACCGAGCGGGATAATGCCGGCTATCATGAGATGATCACCCACATTCCCATGCTGGCACAGGGTTCCCCCCGGCGGGTATTGATTGTCGGCGGCGGAGATGGCGGCAGCCTTCAACAGGTTTTGAAGCATTCCTCCGTGGAGGAGGCCGTCGTTTGTGAGCTGGATCGGCGAGTGGTGGAAGTCAGCCGCAAGCACTTCACTCAATTTGGCGACCCGTGGAGCGATCCGCGCGCCAGACTGGTGATTCAGGATGCCTTTACCTACCTGGAAGGCGGCCGCGAAAAATTCGATGTGATCATTTCGGATACCACCGACCCAATCGGCATGGCTGAGCGTCTGTTCAGCGAGGAATTTTACCGCCTCATGTCGGCCGCCCTCAACCCCGGCGGGGCAATCGCTACCCAGTGCGAACAGCCCTTCTTCGATACGGCGCTGATCCGTGAAATTTACTCATTTGCCAGAACTCTGACGCGCCATCCTGCCTACTACTACGCTCACATCCCCACCTACCCCGGCGGCGGCATCGGCTTCATGTACCTGTCAGATACGCCATGGCAGGAAGGCCTGAAACGCGACTACCCCCAGGGATTGAATTACCTCAACCGCGAAGTGCATCAGGCTGCATTTGCGCTGCCGGAATTTTTCCGGCGTGAGTTGTACGGCTGATTCAGCCCGGTTTGACGGCTTGATGAATGGCCACCACCCCAAACAGGTAACGGCGGAAAGTCACCTGTCGAAAACCAGCTGCTTCTATCGTCTGCGCCAGCGATTCAGCTCTTAAGAAATTCTCGCTGGAGGCTGGCAGGTACACATACGCATCCCGTTCCCCGGTGATGATTTGACCGAGCAGCGGGATGATCTGCCGCATGTGAAAGCGGATGAAGGGAGATAAAGGGCTTCTTTGCGGTGGTGGGGTTGTATCCAGCGCTGCCCAGCGTCCGCCCGGTTTAAGCACGCGGTATTGTTCGGCAATCGCCCTCGGCAGGTCGGCTACATTGCGTAGCAAAAAACCGGAAACCACCGCATCAAACGTTTCGTCGGGGTAAGGCAGGTTCAATGCATCGGCAGCACACCAGACCAGCCCGCGCAGATGGCGCGGTTGACCAGCCAGCATCATCCCCAGGGTAAAGTCCGCCGCTACCGAAAGGCATTCCGGCTGCTGACGCAAGGCTTCGCGGGCAATATCTCCCGTGCCCGCCCCCAAATCCAGTAAGCGCGCACCGGGCTGAAGCCGTACCAGGCGGATGATTTCTTTCCGCCAGCGCACATCCTGACCGGCGGTCATCAGGCGGTTCATCAGGTCGTAACGCGGGGCAATCCGGCTGAACATCCCCCGCACGCGGGACGCCTTATCGCTGCTGCTCAGGTCATTCCTCATTACGGATCGGCACCCAGGCTAAAATGGTTGTGCCGTTGCCCGGTTCGGAGGTGATCTCCACATCTCCGCCAGCGTTACGGGCACGGGTGTGCATGTTCGAGAGGCCGTGTCCAATCGTCATCTGCATTTTTTCGAGGTCGAATCCCCGTCCATCGTCATTGATTTCCATCAATGCCCGCTCCGCTGAAAGCCAGAGGGTGATGTTCACCGTCCTTGCGCGGGCATGTTTGGCAATGTTGGCCAGGGCTTCCTGACAAATGTGAAACAGGGCAACCGCCTGCGCTTCGCCCAGCACCGCCATTTCCTCATCCGAGCCTTGCAGGTTGACGGTCAGCAGGGTATTGGCACGAAATTCCTGAATCAACCGCCGGATGCCCTGCATCAGGTTTTCGTTCCGCAGCTGACGCGGGCGTAAATCCAGAATATAGGCACGAATGTCCCGAATCGTGCTATTCAGATCGCTGATGGCCTGTTCAATCCGCTGGAGCATTCCTTGTGGGTCCTCTTTGACCAGTAAGCGGGCATGTTCCAGGGTCAGGCCGACCGCGTAAATGGACTGGATGATACCGTCGTGCAAATCCATGCCAATACGCTCCCGCTCCTCCAGGACTGCCAGACGACGGCCCTGCAGATTCAAACGCACGTTTTCAATGGCGGTTCCCACCCACGAACCAATCGTCGCCAAAAACTGTACTTCCATCTCATCCAGCGGACGGGGATGGCAAGATGCCACGCACAAAACCCCCAAAACACCCTGGCGGCCGTTGATCGGCAGGCAGGCAATCTGATGGAATTCTCCCATCAAAACATCCGCGTGCAAATCGGCTGTGCCGGTATCGCTCAGGGAGATGATATGAGGCTGGTTGTTTTTGGCAACCCTCCCAATCACCCCCTCCCCCAACTGGTATTGATCTCTGGCAAACAAGGATTTTGCCTGATGTCCACGGTGCAAAACCAGTTTGAGGGTGCGGCTGTTTTCCATGCGCAGGTACACTTCGCCCACCTCGATTTGCAGATAATCCAGCACCTGCGTGAGGGCTTTATCCACAATCTGGTCAATGTCCGCCGAGGTTGCCAGGGTTGAGGCGAGTTCGTTGAGCAGCGCCAGGTTCTCGTTGCGGCGGGTGAGAATACGATCACGTTGAATCAGCTCCTGATACATGCGCGCATTGGTAATCGCCACCGCCGCATAAGCGGCCAGCATTTCGATCAACAACTGATCTTCTGGGGTAAATTCGGGAGCATCAATTTTATCGGTCAGATAAATCTGCCCAATATGCCGGCCGGCGTGACGAATAGGCACCCCCAGGAAGGAGGACATGGGCGGATGATTTGGCGGGAATCCGACACTCCGCGGGTCGCTGGAAATGTCTGCCACTCGAATCGGCTGCTGAGAGTGCATCAGCGCTCCAATCAAGCCCAAACCGCGTGGCGGGTGGGCCATGCGCGCCAGTTCTTCTTCGCTCATCCCAACCGGAATAAAGGATTGCAACTCACCATCCGGCCCGATCACCCCCACAGCAGCATAACGCGCCCCGGCCTGTTCACAGGCCACCGATGCGATTCGTTCCAGTAAAGTTTCGAGAGAGATTTCCTGAACCAGTTGTAAACTGGCTTGATGGAGTGCCAGTAAACGTTCCTCTAATTGCTCCCGAGTTAATTGTAATCCGCTCATACAACCCTTTCCCTATCTTCCCGATGTATTTTACTCGAATTGTCCACGATCCGCAATTTCACCGGGTTCGACAGAATCGGCGATAATTTTAGAAATTTAAGGGGTCGCAATATCGGCTGGAGCGGGCTATAATAAGGATGAGGGAAGGAAGGAGATACCATATGGACGAACAACAACTCAAAAATCATCAACGCATCAACGACATTCTATTTGGTCCGCTCGAACGACCAGCCCTTGCCTGGCTGGCGCGCAAAATGCCGGCCTGGGTCACCCCCGATCTGTTGACCGGCATTGGTTTTGCCGCCAGCATATTGATTTTTGTTTCGTACTGGCTGACTTCGATCAGCCATTACTTCCTCTGGCTGGCTTCGTTCGGCTTTGTCCTCAACTGGTTTGGGGATAGTCTGGACGGCACACTGGCGCGTTACCGCAAAATCGAACGCCCGCGATACGGGTTTTTCATTGATCATGTGACAGATACCTTCAGTGAAATTCTGGTCTTCATCGGGATTGGGCTTTCGCCGTACGTGGACTTTCGGGTGGCGCTGATCGGTCTGATCAGTTACCTCAATATCTCAATTTTGGTGTACCTGATCATGGTCACCAAAGGGGTATTCAAAATCTCATTGTGGAAAATCGGCCCGACTGAAATCCGCGTTATGGCCATCCTCGCCAACACCATTGTCTTTTTCGTCGGCAATCCGGCCTGGATTACACCGCTCGGAGAAGTCTCGTTATACAACACGATTGTGCTGTTCGTAGCAGCGTTGCTTTTGGTATTCTTCATCTACGAAGCTCTGCACACCGGCAGCGAGCTGGCAAGAGAGGATGATTTCTCCCGCCAGCGCCGTGAAGAGCGCGAGCGCCTGCGGGAGGCACGCCGTGCCCAGAAAGAACACGAGAAGATGATGCGCAAGGCACGCAAAGCCAGCGCTTCGCGCAAGAGCATTACCGGCGGCATATCCTCGGACTAGAACAAACCAAACAAAAACCAGCGAACTTTGTGTTCATCCACTTTACTGAGACCGAATCGGTTCAATCGCCCTCCCGATTCGGTCTTTTTGCAATTCGTCAATCCATTATTTATATTATTGATAAAAATAATAACAAATTATTTACCAAAATTCTATAAAAATTATAAGATTTTCTAACCATTTTCCTATTGATCGCTTATATCTTACCCTTTATAATACGGATAACAAACCAAATAACCAGGGTTCACGCCTGAAGGCGGCGATGATCTGCGCAGAGGAAACTGGTCGCTAAACCTCGTAGGGAGGAACGATGCGCAGGGAGCCAGAGCGAAACCGGCCTGATCAGGCAGTGAAGCCAGACGAATTGGAGGCGTTGAAGCGTATGTCATAATCTGGTCGCTTCTCTCGGTTATGAGAGGGGCATACGCAGAGCCAGTAGCGAAACCGGCCACACCAGTATTGGTCGGTTGTTTTAATTTTCATCATCATAGTTCGCCTTTGGGAGGGCAACACATTATGAAACACAAAACCAATTTTTATCGTTCACTTTCCAGATTGACATTCTCCATTGGAAGCATCCTCCTGATTGTTGGATTGCTGCTGGGTATGTTCCCCCAACCGGTCAGCGCAACGGTTCCGCCGGAATGGGACAAAAGCTCATTGAAGTTTAAGTCTGGTTGCACCGGCAATTGTACAGTGGTTAAAGCCAAAATTTGCAACACCGGCAGTGGTGATATGGCAGGCTCAACTACCTACGAGGTGTACTGGGCGGCCAGCGGCAACCCGAAATCTGGAAAGATTGTCGCCACAGGCACCGTTCCGGCTTTGGAATCAGGCAAATGCACCGAACTGACTTATGATCCCAAGACCAACCCGAACGGTTCAGCCGGGAACTATATGTTCAAAGCCTATCAGCGCCCCGGCCATCCCGGCGCTGGCGAACTTTGGAGTGATCAGTGCAGTGTTGGCCAGTGCAGCCTGCCTACAGCCACGCCCATCACCCCAACACCAACGCCGATTTCACCCCTCTCGTTATCCTACACTTGCACCGATGGCGGTCAGCTTTGGCAAGTTACCAATCCGAATAATTTTGACCTGAATTACACCTGGAGCTCCAGTACTGGTGATAGTGGAAGCAGCACAGTCCCCGCCAATGATTCCGACAATTTCTTTATCAGCGGGGAAGACAGTATGACCGTCACGGTCACTTATGAAGGCGGCTCGGTAAGCCAGACCTCCGAAGCCTGCCCCAAACCTACCGAAGAGCCAACTGAAACTCCCACCGAAACCCCGGTGGTCAGCGAGACGCCCTCGCCCACCCCTACCGACCAGCCCACCGAAACCCCGGTGGTCACCGAGACGCCTTCGCCCACCCCTACCGACCAGCCCACCGAAACCCCGGTGGTCACCGAGACGCCTTCGCCCACCCCCACCGACCAGCCCACCGAAACCCCGGTGGTCACCGAGACGCCCTCGCCCACCCCTACCGACCAGCCCACCGAAACCCCGGTGGTCACCGAGACGCCCTCGCCCACCCCCACCGACCAGCCCACCGAAACGGTGACGCCAACCGAGAAACCAACCGATACCGAAACTCCGCCGACCAAGACGGTAACCCCGGTAGGCACCGATGAACCCGGAAGCCCCACTCCGGAAATCACCGAAACCGCGGTGACCACTCCCCAACCGACCAGTTCTGGGCGTGATGAAGACCGTGACCCGCAGCCACCCGCCACGCTGGCACCGCCCTCTGGCAGTAACACCTCATTGCTGATCCCCGTCACAGGTGGTGACTTAAGCCAGCCCAAGCCCTTCGGCTCCACCAGCCTGCTGCTGATCAACTTTGGTCTGGCCTTGCTCGGCTTCGGTCTGATCCTCAACGGTCTCGGACGGCACTAATCCGCTTCAAACCTCAACAAAAAAAGCAGGGCTTGCTCAAGGCAGCCCTGCTTTTTTCTTTCACTCAATCCTCGTCCCTTTCGCGCAAATGCGGGAAGAGAATCACCTCACGGATGGTACGCCGATCGGTCAGCAGCATCACCAGCCGGTCAATGCCCATGCCAAACCCACCGTTGGGCGGCATTCCGTAGGACATCGCCCTCAGGTAATCCTCGTCCATGGGATGACGTTCCTCGTCTTCTTCCTCATAAGCACGGCCCATTTCCAAAAAGCGTTTTTCCTGTTCCAGCGGATCGTTTAACTCGGTGAAGGCGTTGCACAATTCCATGCCGCCAATGAACCCTTCAAATCGTTCCACCGTGGTTGGGTCGCCCGGTTTGTTCTTGGCCAGCGGGGAAATGTCACGGGGGTAATCGTACAAAAAGGTCGGTTGAATCAGGGTAGGTTCCAGAAAGTCTCCCAACAGGGCATCAATCAGTTTACCGCGCGGGGCATCCGGTTTGACCGGTATATTCCGGGCGCGCATGGCTTCCGCCAGCGATTCGGTGGTGGGATGCTCGGCGATGTCAATCCCCACTGCTTCGATCAGCCCCTGTCGTAAAGAGAGCCGCCGCCACGGCGGGTTGAGGTCAATCGTATGACCGTCAAACTGGATCACCCGGGTGCCCAGCACCGAATCGCAGATGTAAACCAGCATCTCCTCGGTCAGGGTCATGACTTTTTCGTAATCGGCATAGGCCCAGTAATATTCCAGCTGGGTAAATTCCGGGTTGTGCTTGAAACTAACGCCCTCATTGCGAAAGTCGCGCCCGATTTCATAAACCCGCTCCAGCCCGCCCACCAGCAAGCGTTTGAGATACAGTTCAAAAGAGATGCGCAGATACAGGTCTTGTTTGAGTTGATTGTGGTGGGTGATAAAAGGACGCGCCGCCGCACCCCCATAAATGGGCTGCAAAATCGGAGTTTCCACTTCCAGAAAACCACGCGCATCCAGAAATTCGCGAATCGCTCGAACAATGGCAGCCCGTTTACGGAAAACCTCGCGCACCTCCGGGTTGACCGCCAGGTCGGCGTAGCGCTGGCGGTAGCGCGTTTCCGGGTCAGTCAGGGCGGCATGACGAACCACCTGCCCGTCCACCACCTCATCTTTGGCAGCCGGCAGGGGAGAGATGGCTTTTGCCAGCATGCGAAAAGCATGGACATGCAGAGTAATTTCGCCGGTGCGGGTGCGAAACAACACGCCCTCAGCCTCGATAAAATCACCAAGGTCGAAATACTCGTTGAAGAACGCCAGTTGTTCCTCTCCCAGTTCATTAACCCGCAGGAACAGTTGAATCCGTCCGCTGCCGTCTTCGATATGCGCAAAGGTGATTTTGCCCATCGTGCGCACCGAACGGATGCGCCCGGCCAGTGTGGCACGCACCGGCAGCAGATCAGCGCCATTTTGGGCATTTTGTTCCATCGCCTCAAATTCCTGAATGGCCTGGGCAGCCGTATGGGTGGGATGAGCGCGGGTGGGATACGGTTCAATGCCCTGCTGGCGAAGTTTGAGCATTTTTTCCACACGAATTTTTTCCAGATCAGATAATTCCATGAGATGAGTTTCCTTCTTTTCGCTGCTTGATTTCACAAAAAAGCCCCGCCGGCTTGTTCAGCGGGCGGGGCGGTTAACCGACCCCCGGGTTATTCCACCTTGACGATGGTCACCCAGAACGAACCCGCCGGGGCATCCACCTGCACCTTATCACCCGGCTTATGATTGAGCAACGCCTTACCCAGCGGGGACTCGTTGGAAATTTTGCCCTCGCTCGGATCAGCCTCGGCTGCTCCAACAATACTGTAGGTTTCCTGCGTATCGCTGCCTTCTTCCTGAATGGTTACCCGGCAGCCGACCTGCACGCTATCCGCCGCAGGAATTTCATCCACGATTCGGGCGGTTGCCAGCAGGATTTCCAGCTCCTTGATGCGGCCTTCCACAAAAGCCTGTTCGTTTTTTGCCGCTTCATATTCTGCGTTTTCGATCAGTTCGCCCCCTTCCATGGCTTCGTGCAGACGCTGGGCAATTTCCTGCCGGCGCTGAGTACGCAGATACTCCAGTTCCTCCTGTAGCTTTTCAAAACCCTCTCTGGTCAGGAATGAGGTTGGCATGTTATCAATCCTTTTTCGGTGCGGTTGGTGAGTTACGGGCTTCCCCCACACGCCCACTGACGAGGCTTAAATGAAAGAAAATCACTCCCTGGGAGAGATTTTCGGCTGTGGTGAGAAAATCATATCATAAATTGTTTTGAATTGCAAGTTTATCGCAACTCAGGCGCATCTCGCTGATGTATAATCCAATTGATCCAAGCCACTTATGTGGGTAATTTATCGGAGGTGTCCCGTGAAAACGCAGAGTATATCCTTTTCTTTTATCGGGTTGTTGATGATACTGATGATAGCCCTCTCGGCCTGCCTGCCGGGTCTGCCGTCAGGTGGCGAACCAACGCCGGATGCGTTTGCAACCGTCTACGCCCAATTGACCAGCGAGGCGGGGGAAGTCACCACCGTGCCGCACAGCCCGCCTGCCACCGAAATGCCTCTCCCTACCCTCACAGAAACCATCCCCACCGCGGTGCCAACCCCAGTCGGGTTGTATCGCAGTTTTGTGGCATTGCGGGACGGACGGTTCGTCGCACTGGATTTCAACGGTAATCCGCTGGGTTTTGAAGCCGACATCAGCGGCATCGAGGGGGTTGGCGCTTATAACACCTCCATTTTCCGCGATGGATTGGCATACTCGCGCTTCGAGGATGGCACGGTGACCGTCATCACCAGCACCGGCCGGCGCACACTCGATTTCATCCGTTCCGAAAACCCGATCAGCGCCCGCATCAGTCCGGACGGGACTCAGATTGCCTGGTCTTATCAGTTCTGGGGTGAAAGCGCACCTTCCTCCGAGATCTGGATTGCCAATCTGGATGGCAGCAATGCCCGCAAGATTGATGAAATCGGTGAAGAAGAAAACCGCGAACGCTGGCTGATTCTCCACCCCCATCGCTGGTTGCCGGATGGCAGGCTGTTGTATGCCACCCAGCCGACCGGTATTGGCGGTTACATCCTGTATGGTGATTGGAACGGTATGCGTCTGTACGACCCGATCAGCGGCACGACTACCGTGCTGGTCAGCGACGAGGAGCGGCTCGGCTTGAGCCTCAGTTCCATTTCAAATGATTTGAGCATGGCAGCAATCAGCGGTAATGGTGTACGCGTGCGCCGCCTGGGCAGCAGCGTTGAGGTATTGCTGCCCCCATCGGCTGGACTGACCACCTGCGGGGACGGAAGATTTTCACCCTCGGACGAGTGGCTGGCATATGCCTGCGGCCGCAACAACCCGGAAGACGAAGCCGGGCAAGTCTTGCTTGCCCCGGTGGACGGCAGCTTGACCCCTCAAGTATTATTCGACGACCCGGCTAATGCCCCGCATGTCATGGGCTGGGTTGACGAAAACACCATCGTAATTCAGACTTTTTCGCGCTTTGAATACGCCGGGGAAGTCTGGCGCGTTCAGCGCGATGGCACCCGTCTCACCCGCCTGACGGAGGGTATTTTCATCGGATTTGTGCCATGAGGCAAAAAAAAACTGCCCTCCCTGCTTAAGAGGGAGGGCAGACATCCCTAAACTTTTTCCGCCAGATAGCGCGCCCCCTCACGCAGCGCCTGATAGTTCTTGGGCAGCAATTTGTGATGACGCTCCGGCAGGTGTTCCTGTAAGGCTTTCTCAATCGCTTCGATGCTCAAAACCGGTAAATTCGCGAGGAAAGCCCCCAACATGACCATGTTCGCCATCCGCCGGTCGCCCAATTGTTCGGCAATATCATTTGCCGGCACCAGCGCCGCCTGAATGTCCTTTCGTTCGGGGGTACGGTCAATGATTGAGGAATTGACCACCAGCAAGCCGCCCGGCTTGACCAGCGGTTCGTACTTATCCAGCGAGGGGCGGTTCATCACAATAGCAACCTGCGGGTTGCGCACCACCGGCGAGCCGATTTCCTCATCGGCAATGATCACCGTGCAGTTGGCCGTGCCGCCGCGCATTTCCGGCCCGTAGGAGGGTATCCAGGTCGTTTCCAGACCGTTGTCCATGGCGGCATAAGCCAGCAACTGACCGGCAAACAAAATCCCCTGCCCGCCAAAACCAGCAATGATGATTTCGGTTTGCATTGCGCCCGCCTCCTATATTTTCAATTCCGCGACAATCGGGTGAACTTTATAGTCCCCAATCGGGTAGTAGGGGATCATGTGTTCTTCTAACCAGTGCAGCGATTGCACCGGTGTCATGCCCCAGTTGGTCGGACAGATGGAAAGCAGCTCGATCATCGAGAAACCCAACCCGCGTACCTGCACTTCAAAAGCGGTGCGGATGGCTTTCTTTGCCATGCGGATGTTTTTGGGGTCATGCAAGCTGCGCCGCACCACATAACTGGCACCTTCCAGGGTAGCCAGTAACTCCGAAGCGCGCACCGGATAGCCCTGAGTTTCCACATCCCGTCCTTTGGGGCTGGAGGTGGTCTGCTGGCCCGGTAACGTGGTGGGCGCCATCTGACCGCCGGTCATCCCGTAATTGGCATTGTTGAGGAAAAACACGGTAATATTTTCACCGCGGGCAGCCGCGTGGACAATTTCGCCCATGCCAATCGAAGCCATATCGCCATCGCCCTGATAAGTCATCACAATCCGGTCGGGCAGGACGCGCTTAATCCCGGTTGCCATGGCCGGGGCACGCCCGTGGGGAGCCTGGACGAAGTCAAAATCAAAATAGTTGTAGGCAAACACCGAGCAGCCGACAGAGGCAACCCCAATCATCCGCTCACGCAGGCCCATCTCATCAATCACCTCAGCGATCAGGCGATGGGCAACCCCGTGTGTGCAACCCGGGCAGTAATGGGTGGCGCACTCTTCCAGCGATTGCGGGCGTTGATAAACGACAACTTCATCAAGCATCACCATGGTTTTTCGCTCCTTTCCTAATTGCTGCGAGGCATCCGCGCCAGCCAGCGATCGCGGGGGTGACCATCCTGAGTCAAAGGCTCCCGACTCAGGCGGCGGATCTCTTCCAGCACCTCATCCGGCATGGGGATGATGCCACCCAATCGTCCGTAAAACTCCACCGGAACCCGGCCGCCGACCACACGGCGAACATCCTCCAGCATCTGACCGGAGTTCATTTCAACCACCAGTATACCCTCCACTCGTTGGGCCAGTTCGTCCAGTGCCTTAACCGGGAAGGGTTTCAGGGTGATCGGACGCAGCAAACCCACAGGAATGCCCTCCGCCCGGGCAGCACGCACAGCCGAGAGAGCCACCCGTCCAGCCGACCCAAAGCCGACCACCACAAAACGGGCATCCTCCAGATAATAGCCCTTGAAACGCACCTCATTGGCTTCCACCTGCTGCCAGCGGCGCAGCATCCGTAAATTGGCGGCTTCCTCATCCGGCGGATCGAGGTAAATTGAGGATAACACCCGCCGCTCACCGGGGTGTTCAACCATGCCGCGTACCGCCCAATCGGGATATTCGGTTTTGAGCGGACGCATCGGCGGCATTTCAGCCGGTTCCATCATCTGCCCGATACTGCCGTCAATCAAAATGACCGTAATGGCGCGGTATTTTTCTGCCAAATCGAAGGCCTCGTAGGTCAGGTCAACGGACTCTTGAATGGAAGCCGGTGCAAGCACAATTGCATTGTAATCGCCATGACCGCCGCCATGCACAATCTGGTTGTAATCGGACTGAGCGGGGGCAATATTGCCAAGGCCCGGCCCACCGCGCATGACATCCACCAGCACAATCGGCACTTCCGTGCCGGCGATGTACGAAATCCCCTCCATCATCAGGCTGATACCCGGGCTGGAAGAGGAGGTCATCACCCGCGCGCCGGTGCAGGCTGCGCCGTAGACCATGTTGATGGCGCCCAGTTCACTTTCGGCCTGAACGAACGCGCGTCCCAGTTCCGGCATGCGCGCCGAAAGATACTCCAGCAATTCGGTTTGAGGGGTGATGGGGTAGCCAAAATAGGCCTGTAAGCCGGCCCGCACCGCCGCCTCAGCAATCGCATTGTTGCCCTTCCACAGTTCTCTCGCCATATCCGCCTCCTATGCGGCTGCCGTTTGACGGGCTTTTGCCGCTTCACGGTACACGGTGATCGCCGCTTCCGGGCAGACAATCGCACAGATACCGCAGCCGGTGCAGCCTTCCTGCACCAGCGTGGCCGGGTGATAGCCCTTGGCAGTGATTCGCACCGGGTCTAGAGCGATAACCTGCTGCGGGCAGGCATCCACACACAGCTCGCATCCCTTACAATAAGCCTCATTGACGACAATTCGTCCCTTTACGGGCATTGCTGTTCCTCCTTTTTGGGATTTCAGGAATATACAGAGAGCGGCGATGATGGCTGCAAATTCATTATCTTTCGCTTTGTGTTCAAAAGGTAGTGTCAGGTATCACCCGTCCGAAAAACAAACTTCCTCAAATTTGACCGTATTTAGATAAAAATTAGCAAGAAATGAATCACAGCATCCAAAATCACCTTCCAAAGAACTTGTCTTTTATAGTCAATCCTATAAAATGGTATCTGGTTCGAAATATGCCGCTCGTTCTAACAGATATGCACACCAAAGGGAAATTCGATTATCTCGTTAATATTCCCATTTTTTTGTTTTCTGTGATCAGTTTTATTTTCTTGATGGGAATTGCTTCATACAACCGCCTTTTTGCGGATGATTACTGCTATCTATTACAGTTGCGTTCTCGGGGATTGTTTAACTCTATTATCGATAGCTATCAATACTTAAATGGTCGTTGGTTATCTCATCTTATAAATTTTCTGCTTTACTCGACAAATGAATTTTTCCTTCGGGCAGCACCATTGCTTTTTCCATTTCTTGCGATTGCGATTGGTTTTATTCTTTACCCAGTTTTTAGGAAAAGCCGAGAAAAGATTTTTTCACTTATCTCAATTTCATTCTTCTTGACTTTATTGGTAATTTTGATTTCTCCAGAATTTTTTCTAACTACTATTTGGACATTGCATGTAGCTATTTTGGTGGGTGGATTGACCTGTACATTGATGGCCAGCGGTTTATTTATCCGGCTTATGGTTAAGGAAATTCCAAATCAAGTTCAATGGAAATTCATGTTACTCATACTGGCATTACTCAGTACTTCCTTCCACGAAGGGATTGCTTTATTAGCCTTATATCTTTACATGTCTTTTTTCCTATTAGAAATCAAAGCGGGAAAGATTAGTAAATTACCAACCGCTACTTATCTAATCGTTGGAGCAATTCTTGGAATTGTCAGTGTATTTTTAGCTTCCAGCAATATAAACAGGGCCGTGATTCTTGGATCTTCACCTGAAATATCAAAATTTTTTACAAGTATTGGATTACTTTTATTAAAGTATATTTTCTTTTTGGCTGGAGAATATCTTGCCGATTGGCGTGGACTTGCAATACCACTCCTTAGCTTATTCAGCGGTCTTGTCTTTTCAAGATTATCCAGGCCATTTCAAACCTTCATGCCAAACCATTCCTTTAGAAAACTTGCCCCATTCATTTTTTCCTTGCCTTTTCTATTATCCTTTATGGTGATTCTTCCTTTTACTTTTGTTAGTGGCTATTTTCCCTTAAGAACTTTTTTTGTTATCGGTTTCATTTTGACATTAGGTAATTTTGTTCTAGGTTTGTGGATCGGCCAATTTGAATGGACAAAGAAAATATCTCCAAAAGTTATCTATGCGATATGGCTCTGCACCTTCCTCTTCACAAGCATCTCGAGTACATTACGGCTCAATAATTATCTATACCAAATTAAAGAGTACGCAAAAGAATTTGATGCCCGTGAAACTCTTATCCAAAATGCAGTCAACCAAAAACTTGACTATGTTAAGGTTCCAAAATTTAACCATCTGTTAGATGTGGAATGGGTATCGGATATCGACAACAAAGAAGTAGACTGTAATCTAAAAAACAGTGATACATATCCCATAAAGTTGCTACTAACCGAAAATCCCCCAAATTGCTGTTTTAGCCGCTATTATGGCATAACCTTATTTCTTGAAGGTAGTTATCGTTAACCTTGGACAGAGGTGATAAAATATTGATATAATTTATCCAATTACATGTATAAATCTTCCTGTTCTGTTAGTGGTATGGTATGGCCCTTGACCGTTTTGGACGCAACATCCATTATCTCCGCATCAGCCTGACCGATCACTGTAACCTGCGCTGCGTGTATTGTATGCCGGAGGACATGACTTTTCGCCCGAATGCAGAACTGATGCAAGATGACGAAGTCATTCTGCTGACGCGCCTGTTTGCATCCCTGGGTTTTGACAAAATCCGCCTGACCGGCGGTGAACCAACCGTTCGCGCCAATATTGTGGATCTGGTGCGCGAAATTGCCTCTACACCCGGCGTACGCTCGCTCTCGATGACCACCAACGGTATCCTTTTGGAGAAGCTGGCACGCCCGCTTAAAGAAGCCGGCTTACAGCGGGTCAACATCAGTCTCGACACCCTCAACCCAATTCGTTTCAAAGCCATCACCCGTTGGGGATCATTCGATAAAGTGTGGGCCGGAATTATGGCCGCCGAACAGGCCGGCCTGCAACCCATCAAACTGAATGCAGTCATCGTGCGCGGGTTCAACGAAGAAGATGTCGTGCCGATGGCGCGCCTCTCCTGCACCCTTCCGTGGCAGATACGGTTCATCGAGATGATGCCGTTCGGTGGCGCAACCGAATTGCAGCGCCAGCAAGTGGTCACCACCCAGGAGATGATCCGCCGCATCGAAGCCGAACTTGGGCCGTTACACCCGGTCAACAACGGAAAACTGGATGGAGAAGCCCGCGTTTTTCGGCTGCCTGACGCCGTCGGTGAAATCGGTTTCATTGCCTCGGTTTCCATGCCCTTCTGCGCCGCCTGTACCCGTGCCCGCCTGACAGCCGATGGAAAACTCCGCCTCTGCCTGCTGCGTGAAAAGGAAGTCGACCTGCTCACCCCGCTGCGGCAGGGCGCTACTCTGGAAGACCTGCGTCAAATCATCATCAACGGCATCTGGCATAAACCTTGGGGACATGGCCTCGCCGAAGGTGATTTTGCTACCAACCGCACGATGAGTGAAATCGGCGGTTAAAAAACCCGTCCGGGTTAATCGCCAATCCTCCCCACCTGACCAGTTCTCAATTCCCCAATTGGTACAGGGGGATTTTGGTCTTAAACCCCTTCCCATCTTTCATTTTTCTGATACAATGATACAATAATCGGGGTTCGACTGTTTCCTACCGCCTTCATCAACCACCCCGTGGAGAGAAAGACATGATTCGTACAGAAAACTTAACCAAAACGTTCGCCCTGCGCAAAAATCAACCGCCCATTCAAGCCGTACAAAACCTGACCCTGGAAGTTAAGGAAGGCGAAGTCTTTGGATTTCTTGGCCCAAACGGCGCTGGTAAAACCACAACCGTGCGCATGTTAGCCGCACTCATCCGCCCTACCAGCGGCAGTGCCTTTATTAACCAATTCCAGATTGGACGCGATGATACCCAAATCCGGCGCAGCATCGGGATTCTCACCGAAACACCCGGAATGTACGAACGCCTGAGCGCTGAAAAAAACCTGTCCATTTATGCTAATTTGTATGATGTGGCAGACGTGAAGGGACAGGTTGAAAAATACCTGCGCATGTTGGGCTTGTGGAACCGACGCATGGATGAAGTTGGCAGTTTCAGCAAAGGCATGCGCCAGAAACTGGCCATTGCCCGGGCTCTGCTTCATGAGCCGCGCGTCCTGTTTCTGGATGAACCCACCAGCGGACTCGACCCCGAAGCGGCCAAACTGGTACGGGATTTCATCGAAGAGTTAAAAAGTGAAGGGCGCACCATCTTCCTTTGTACCCACAATCTGGATGAGGCCGACCGATTGTGTGACCGTATCGGCATTTTCAAATCCCGCCTGATCGCTGTAGATACCCCCGCCAACCTGCGTCAGCGCTTGTTCGGGCGGAGAGTGGTATTCCACCTGCGCGCCCTTAATCCTGAGTGGGTTGAAACCCTGCGTCGCTTTGAGTTTGTCAAAGAAGTTACTCCGGTGGATAACCGCCTGCTGGTGCGGCTGGATGAGCCTGAACAATACAATCCTGTTTTGATTCGCAAACTGGTAGAATGCGGCGCCGACTTGCAATTTGTCGGCGAAATCCGCCATTCGCTGGAAGATATTTACCTGCAAACCCTGCAGGCAGAGGAGTAATTGCCATGTTATCCTTCCGACATATTCGCACCATCATTGATAAGGAATGGGCAGAAGTATTCAAGAACAAAATGGTTTTATTCACCATTGTGTTGATGCCGTTATTGTTCACTGCCCTGCCGCTGATCATGCTGTATGTGACCACCGGCAGCACCATACCGGGTGGTGACACCGCCGACCTGCCCGAAATGTTTCTCTCGGTATGCGGGCAAATGGACTCGGCTTCCTGTATGCAGGTGTATGTGATTAACCAGTTCCTGATCCTGTATATGATGCTGCCATTGATCATCCCAATTACCATCGCTGCTTACAGCATCGTTGGCGAAAAAACCACCCGCAGCCTCGAACCATTACTGGCCACTCCCATCTCAACCGAGGAGTTGCTCATCGGCAAAGCCCTTGCGGCTGCCATTCCCGCCGTTGGTGCTACGTGGTTATGTTTCTTCATCTTCCAAATCCTGATCCCGTTGACCGGTGCCAGCCAGCAGGTGCGCGCCTACGTGCTTGGGCCAACATGGCTGTTAGGTGTGCTGGTTGTCGGCCCGCTGATGGCCATCGCTGCCGTCAATTTTGCCATCATGGTATCCTCACGGGTCAACGATCCCCGCGTTGCCGAACAAATGGCAGCCATTTTGATTGTGCCGGTGCTGGCATTGCTCTTCGGGCAGGTTGCTGGTTTGCTGGTCATCAATCAGCAATTGATGCTCATCGTCATTTCCGCCCTCATCGCGGCAGATGCTTTACTCATCTATCTCGGCGCACGCCTGTTTCAGCGCGAGACTATTCTCACCCGATGGAAGTAAACCATGAAAACCAAACTTTCCCTCCCAATCTTTCTCTGTATATCCCTGACTGCCAGCGTCATCATCAGTCTGCTGTTGACCTCCCCCGTCATGGCACAGGATGGCTACCGCTTACTGATTGACCGCAATTTCGGTTTTGCCGCCGGCAGCCAGATTCGCGGTGATTTCACCCTCAAAATTTCAGGGGACCAGGATGCCCTCGTCTCCGTCACCTTCCTGCTGGATGGCGAGGAAATGGCCACCATCACCGAGGCGCCTTTCCGTTATCGCTTCAACACCAGCAACTACGCCGAGGGCATTCACGAACTGAGCGCCCGGTTGATTTTGAAGGACGGCTCAACGGTGGAGTTGACCCCACGCCGCTTTGAATTTGCCAGCAGTCAGGCCGAAAGAGAAGCGATTGTCAAAATCATTGTTCCGCTTCTGGGAGTGGTGCTGCTGTTGACCCTCGTGGGCGGCGGGGTGCAAATGCTTGCCTTGCGCGGTAAGCAAGCCGGACGGTACGCCCCCGGTGAAGCCCGCAATTACGGAGTCGCCGGCGGTGCAATTTGCCCCAAATGCCAGCGTCCAACCCCCATCCACCTGTGGAGCATCAATCTGGCAGTGGGCAGGTGGGATCGCTGCGAGAACTGCGGCCAGTTCAGCTTAATGCGCCGCCAACCGCTGGAAGTGCTGCGGGCTGCCGAAGCTGCCGAATTGCAAGCCGAGAAATCCCTCCGCCCCGCGAATGCGAAAAGTGAAGAGGAAAAACTACGCGAATTACTCGACCAATCCAAATACACCGAGTGACCAAACCGCCAGCCGCAAAATTGACTTGCGGCTGGATTACTGCTCCGGATTTACACATTTGCCAACCTTATTTCGCATTCTACAAGACGGGAGTATAATTCTCCCGTCGTTTTTTAGCGCTTCAACCCGATCAGTAAGTCCACCTGACTTCACAATTCCATAAGGAGAATAAGAAGATGAAGAAATTTGTGTTTCTGCTGACCATTGTGACTTTAATCTTCAGTCTGGCAGCTTGCGCCCCGGCCACCAGCACCCAGGAACAACCCAAGCGGGTCGTCTACCTGATTAACGGCGCACTCGGCGATAATGCCTTCTACGATTCCGGCAAGGCCGGCATTGACAACATCGCCAGGGAGTACGGTGTAGAAACCCGCACCATCGAATGCAACTTCGATGCCGGCAAATACGAACCATCCCTGCGCGCCGCTGTGGACTTCGCCGATGTGATTTTTGTGATTTCCTACGGCTTTGAGGATCAATTGAAAGAATTTGCCGACCAGTACCCGAATAAAATCTTCGTCAACATTGACACCGTCGTCGAAAACAGCAAAAAGACCATCACCTCGGTTGATTTCATTGAGGAAGAGAGCGCCTACCTTGCCGGTGTAGTCGCCGGTTTGGCAACCCTCGATACCACCATCCCCAACATCAACCCGGATAAAATCATCGGTGTGGTCGGCGGCGATGTGGACCCGGTGGTCAGCGCATTTGTGTTTGCCTACGAAAACGGCGCAAAATCAATTGACCCGGAAATTCAGGTATTGAAGAAATCGTTAGGCGGCGCCTGGGATGACTCGGCCCGCGGCAAGCAGGCTGCCCTGCAATTGTATGATCAGAAAGCCGATGTCGTCTTTCAGGTGGCTGCCGCGGCTGGGATCGGCGTTTTGCAAGCTGCCCGCGAACGCCAGTTATATGCCATCGGCGTAGACACCAACCAGAACGACCTCGAACCCGGTTATGTGATCGCCAGCGACATTAAGAACGTCGGCAAGGCGATTGAAGATGTGTACAAAGCCATCAACGATGGCACCTACCAGCCCGGTCAGGTGTTGAAGTACGGCATTGCTCAGGGCGGTGTGGATATTGCCCTCGAAGCCCAGATCCAGGTACTGCCTCAATCCATCATAGATCAGGTCATGGCGCTCCGCCAGCAGATCATTGACGGCAGTCTAAAAATCGAACTGTACAACAATCAGAATGTCTGGCAGTAAATCACTGTCTGACTTTGCAGGAAAATCTTTCAGGATGGGTGAAGGACATCTTCACCCATCCTTCTAAAACAGGTCGTTCAACAGCATGACAAACAACCCAACCTTGATCGAAATGCGTCACATCGTTAAGGTTTATCCGCCCAGTGTGCTGGCCCTGGACGATGTGACAGTGGACTTTCGGCGCGGCGAAATTCATTCGATTGTCGGTGAAAATGGCGCCGGCAAAAGCACCCTGATGAAGGTGCTCTACGGCCTGACCCAGGCCAACTCCGGTGAAATCATTTATAAAGGCGAACCCGTCCACTTCCGCGAACCCGGTGAGGCGATTGCAGCCGGGATTGGCATGGTTCATCAGGAAATCGTCCTCATTCCAGAGTACACCGTTTGGGAAAACATCGTGCTGGGAGTTGAGCCGGTCAACTGGCTGGGAAAAATTGACCGCCAGCGCGCCCGCCAACTGGTCAAACAGAAAATTGACGAATTCCAGTTCAACCTCGACCCGGATGCCAGGGTGGAAAGCATCTCGGTGGCTGCCCGTCAAAAGGTGGAAATCCTCACCCTGCTTTACCGCAACGTGGAAGTCCTGATTCTGGACGAGCCGACCGCCGTATTGACCCCGCAGGAGATTCCCCAGCTGTTTGCCGAACTCAACCGCCTGCGGGACGGCGGCCACACCATTTTATTCATTTCCCACCGGCTTGAAGAGGTGTTGGAACTGAGTGATCGCATTACCGTCATGCGCAAGGGTAAAAAGGTGGATACTGTACCGGCTTCTGCCACTACCCGCCAGGAACTGGCACGCATGATGGTCGGCCGGGATGTAATTTTCACCACGCGGCGGAAACCGCAGCCGCCAGGTGAAGCCGTGCTGCGGGTGGAAAACCTCAGCCTGCGCGAGGATCACGGGCGGGTACGCCTGAACAACCTCAATTTTGAAGTACGGGCTGGTGAAATTGTCGGTGTGGCTGGCGTAGAAGGCAACGGACAGTTTGAATTGGTCAACACCCTGATGGGCATTCAAAAACCAACCAGCGGACGGATTTTCA
Organism: Bellilinea caldifistulae; assembly: GCF_001306055.1. GTDB lineage: Bacteria > Chloroflexota > Anaerolineae > Anaerolineales > Anaerolineaceae > Bellilinea > Bellilinea caldifistulae. The sequence goes on from NZ_LGHJ01000012.1 coordinate 56,557, forward strand.
TCCGCAATGTGGACATTACCCACTTCGATATTCTGCAAAGGCGCCAATACATCTCGTTTGTCCCGCAGGATCGTGGCAAAATGGGCGCCAGTTTGGTAGCACCGCTCTGGGAAGACGCGATTATGACCCATCATCGCCTTAACCCGCGTTTTTCGCAGTGGAACGGACTGCTGCTCAACACCCGCTTTGCCCAGCAATTCACGCGGGACTTGATTGAAAACTTTTCGGTTGTAGCGCCTTCACCGCGCGCTCCTTTCCGCACGCTCTCCGGCGGAAACCAGCAAAAGGTCATTGTCGGTCGGGAATTACTCCTGCAAAGCGATTTTGTTCTGCTCGACCAACCAACCCGTGGGCTGGATGTCGGCTCGATGGAATACATCCACGACCAGATCCTCCGTATTCGCGCCGAAGGCCGGGCAGTATTGATGATTTCGGCGGATTTAGAGGAAATTTTCCTGCTTTCCGACCGTATTCTGGTACTCTACCGCGGCCAGCTGGTTGGCAACCTGCCGGTTGAACAAACCAATCCGCAGGAAGTCGGATCCTTAATGCTGGAGGGGCAAGTTCAAAGCTCATGAGACAAAAGATCCTCAATGCTTTGATCGGGATTGTAGTGGCTCTCCTTCTGGGAGCCGTTCTGCTCCTGTTGCAGGGCTACGATCCGCTGGCCACCTACGAAGCACTCTTCCGCTATTCATTGTTCGGTTACTATCCATTTGCCACTACCCTGCGCAATGCAGTGCCGCTCGTGCTGCCGGGCCTTTCGGCAGCCATTGCTTTTGCCTCCGGGGTGGTCAATTTGGGGCAGCCCGGTCAACTGGTGATGGGAGCCTTGTTTGCCACGGTTGGCGGCCTTTACCTTGACTTGCCCCCCGCCCTGATGATTCCGGTGCTGGCGCTGCTGTCCATGCTGGGCGGATTGTTATGGGCGGGAGTGGCGGCTCTGCTGCGCCGCTTCTTTGATATGAGCGAATTCATCGTAACCTTGATGCTCAACATGATTGCTGACTTCTTCACCGCCTGGGCGATCACGGAACCCTTCAAAGACCCGGCCGCCTTCTCGCCAATGACCCCCCAAATCAACCCCAATGGCTGGCTGCCAAAGTGGGGCGAGTTCAATACCATGATTTTGTTCATGTTCGCCGCCGTCATCCTTGCCTGGTTCGTGTTCAACCGCTGGAAAGCCGGTTATGAATGGCGCATCACCGGGCAGAACGCCCTGTTTGCCCGGCTTGGGGGCTGTAATATCAACCGCAACTTCATGGCGGTGATGCTGATGACCGGCGCACTGGCCGGACTGGCCGGCGGACTGGTGGTCATGGGTGGCCCGCACCGCTTCATCCGCGGGTTGGGTGCCAATTATGCCTGGGACGGTGTCATGATCGCCATTGTGGCTAACAATGGTCTGATTGCCACCTTTTTATACGGTTTGTTTTTCAGCGCCATTCAGACCGGCGCACTGGGCATGGAGCTGATCACCAGTGTTCCCAACGAAATTTCTCAGGTCTTGCAGGCGGTTTTGGTACTGGTGATCGTTGCCAGCCGCGAGTATTTGAATACCTTTGTGGAGCAACGGGCTGCCCGCCGCCGGGCGCGGGAGGCGCGCACATGAAAATCCTCATCGGACTGATCAACGGCATGATTTCGGGGGCCACCCCCATTTTACTGGCCGCCCTCGGCGGCGCCTACACCTACTACGCCGGTGTCTTCAACATCGCCATGGAGGGGATGCTCCTGACGGGTGCCTTCTTTGCCGTGCTGGGTTCGTACTACACCGGCTCCTGGCTGATTGGCGTCCTGCTGGCAATTTTGGGCGCATTATTTCTCTCGCTCATTTTCATCCTTTTCGCAGTGGTGTTGAAAACGGATGAATTTGTCACCGGTATCGCCCTGAACTTGTTTGCTGTCGGTGCCACCACCTACATGCTCCGCAAAATCTTCAGCGTAAAAGGGGTTTTCTCCAATCCCGCCATCCAGCCCATCCCCGCCATCCGTCTGCCGCTGGCAGAAAATATCCCGTTCGTGGGTGAGATTCTCTCCGGACAAATCCTAATGGTCTGGGTCGCCGGGCTGGCCACCATTCTGACCTATTTTCTCATCTTCCAAACCCGATTTGGACTGCGCCTGCGGGCAGCCGGTTACAATCCGGCCCGTCTCGATTCAAGCGGAGTCCCTTCCAGCCGGATGCGTGCCCTTTCCTTACTTGCCTGCGGGGTATTGTGCGGATTAGGCGGATCTTTCCTCTCGCTGGGTTATGTTAACCTGTTCGCCGAGAACATGTCCGCCGGACGGGGATGGATCTCGCTGGCAGCCATCATCCTGGTCAACGGCAACCCCCTGGGAATTGCCTTGATTTCGCTTTTGTTTGGTTTTTCGGACGGGCTGGGTTTATTGCTGCAGGGTTACCGCGTTCCCTCCCAGTTCACCGCCATGGTGCCTTATATCGCCACCCTGATTGCGTTATACTTCTACGCAGCCCGAAAACGGAGGTTAAACTCAGCATGATCGAACTCCCCCACCCCCTGCCTGAACGCGCCTGGCAAATTGATCGAGCCATCCGCCTGAATGCCGTTCCACTTGACCGGCGCATCCATCCCAGCCAGTGGTACAACACCAGCACCGTATTCCCGCACGGGGACGACCTGATTGCCTTATTTTGGAACGCGCGGGTACCGGGCTCCGGCGCGCCGGAAATCCCGTATGTCGAAATGGTGCAGTCCCGCTACAATCAGGGTTTTGAGGTCAGCGAAGCGGAAGCGCTCATCCCGCAAGGACTGCAACTGGCCGCCGAGAAACGGCGCGACGATCTACGCGCCCACACCGCCCGTTTGCTCAGCGCCTTGCACAACGCCCCGCGCATCCCCACCCACCCCTACTGGCAGTATCAGCGCCCGATGGATTGGGAAAGCATCCTCTCCAACATGAAGAATCCCACTTCGCAACCCGAAAGCAGCGCCCAAATGGATCTGGGCGATAAGCTGCTGCATGGATGGCTGGGGCAGCTGGCCGGCGGAAGTTTTGGTACGGTGATTGAAGGCTATCATTCTAGCCAGATCCAAAAAGTGTACGGCGTGATTGACCACTATCTGATCGAGCCTGAAACGGTTAATGATGATGTGGTCTACGAGCTGGTATTTCTGGATGTGTTTGAAAAGCACGGCCGCAGCCTGACTTCAACCGATATCGGGCTGGAATGGCTTCGTCAGATTCCGTTTGGCTGGTCGGCCGAGTGGATCGCCCTGAACAACCTCTCGCTCGGCTTCTTGCCGCCACTTTCCGGCGCTTTTCGCAATCCGTATAATGACTGGATTGGCGCGCAAATGCGCGGAATGGTATGCGGCATGCTGGCACCCGGCTGGCCGCTGGAAGCCGCCCGCCTGGCTTTTCTGGACGGGTGTGTTTCCCATGCGGCTAATGGCGTCTACGGTGGAATGTACGCTGCCGTCTTGACTGCGCTTGCCTTTGTGCGGGATGACCTGCGCGCCATGCTGGAAGAAGGATTGAACTACTTGCCGCAGCGCAGCGAGTACGTGGCAGTTGCCCGAGAAATTTTACAAACGCTCGCCACCACGCCCGACCCATTGCAAGCCTGGCAGCAACTGGACACGCGTTTTGAGGAGTACAACTGGATTCACGCCTATCCCAACCTGGCCGCAGATTTATTTGCCCTGTGGCATTGCAACGGCGACATGACGACCGCTTTCCGCTGGCTGGCCCACGCCGGGCTGGATGTGGACTGCAACGCCGGCCTGGTAGGGACGGTTTTAGGAATCATGTTCGGTACGCCCGCAAAATGGGCGGAACCGCTGCAAGATACCCTGGAAACCTACTTACGCGGTAAAGAACGGCTCTCCATCCGGGCTCTTGCCGAGCGCACCTTGCAGTTAATAAAATCCAGTTAACTCAAACCGCAACGGGCGTGCTTTCGAGGTAAATCGTCTCGCTCTTATCGTCGTAGCCCAGCACCTCGGCATAACGGCCCCAATTCACCACCGTTTCCAGTTGTTTCTCGGCTTCTTCGGGCGGAAATTCCAGTTCGAGCGCAGTTTGAATCACATTCCACTTCAACTGCTGATTCTCCGCCGAGCGCAGCATGTTGATAATCCAGCGGAAAATCGGCAGACGGCGGATGCGGGTTGCAAAAATTTCCTTGCGCGCCAGAATGCTGGCTTCAGCAAAGGTTTCGCCCAGCACCGTCAGGGTAATATCGCCTTTCTGAATGGTCGCAAAGCGCAGCAGTTCGGCTGCCTCGGTCAAGCGCAGCAAGGTGTCCGAGTCAATCGAAAGTTCCTCAGCCAGACGATAGATATCCGCCCCATCTTTGTGGTTCTCAAAAATGTGTTCGAGCATACCGGTCAAATCACTGATGCTGATTTCCGGTAAGGCGCGGGTCGTACCCGGCTCACCCGGCGCCGATCCCAATTCTTCGGCTTCGGTCATGGTCTGTCCGGCAAGGATACCGTAGGTTCGGTCTACCAGCGCCTGAAATTCGGGTGATTTGCGCTGGCGCGGATGCGGCAGATTCACCTCAAAATCGGCTACCACCCGTCCCGGGTTTTTATCCATTACCACCAGGCGGTCTGCCATAAAAACCGCTTCCTCGATATTGTGACTGACCATCAGGATGGCACGGGTTGGGATGTTGCCGCTCAGCCACAACTCAAGCAACTCGCCCCGCAGGGATTCGGCGCTCAGCACATCCAGCGCCGAAAACGGCTCATCCAGGCAGAGCAGCTCCGGCTCAACCGCCATGGCACGCGCAAAACCCACTTTTTGGCGCATCCCACCAGAGAGTTCACGAGGATAAGCATTTTCAAAGCCATCCAGACCGACCCGGTCAATCAGGTCAATGGCCAGCCGGCGGCGGTTGTCCGCCTCCACCCCGCGGGCTTTGAGCGCCAGTTCAACATTTTCCTGAACGGTCAGCCACGGGAAGAGCGCAAAGGTCTGGAAGACAATCGAGGCATAGGGGTTTACTCCCATCAACCTTTGCCCACGGTAAAACACATCCCCCTCCGAGGCCTTTTGCAGACCGGTGATAATCCGCAGTAACGTGCTTTTACCACAGCCGGACGGCCCCAACAGAGCAACATATTCGCCTTCCCGCACGGTCAGGTTGACCTTGTCCACAGCCACAAAACGTTTCTCGCCGCTGCCGTACAACTGAGACACATTTTTCAGTTCGAGTAACACCGAATCGTTGCTCATGGGTTCACTCCATCCGGTAAATTTCTTCGGCCTGCCGGTACAACGGCCGCCATACCAGCCGGTTGATCAGCACCACCACAACCACCATGACCAGAGTGCCTGCCAGCAGCAGAGGATAGTTCCCTTGATCGGTTGCATGAGAAATGACCGCACCAATGCCGATTGTCTGCTGAACCTTGCCGCTAAAGGTCACATACTCTGCCACAATGCTGGCGTTCCAGGCTCCCCCGCTGGCGGTGATCGCACCCGTAATCAGGTACGGGAACAGCGCCGGCAAGATGAGGGTGCGCCAGCGCTGCCAGCCTTTCAAACCCAACAGAGCCGTCGTGTATTTCAAATCCTGGGGGATGGCATTCGCTCCCGCAATCACATTGAAAAGCAGATACCACTGCGTCCCCATTAACATCAACAAAACCGCCGCCAGATTCAACCCACCCGGCACTTGTAAAATGAAGAGCAGCAAAACCGGGAAGAGAGCCGTCGCCGGTACCGAGGCGGCTACCTGCACAATGGGTTGCACCACACTGGCAAAGCGCGGGTTGGTGCCGATCAACACCCCCACCGGAATCGTCCACGCCAGTGCGATCAGCAAAGCCAGCGATACCCGCACCGCGGTCGCCACTACCCCCAGCCCAATCTGCCCCCATTCCGCTCCGTTCAATGCCAACAGCATTGTCACCGCCCGCATCATGCCGAACCCCAACAGGATGATCACGCCGGCTGCGAACACCCTCCCAACCCAGATTTGCCACTGAGAAGTCGGCTGGCTCTCGCGCTCCACCGGAAAGCGGCGCATCAACCACTGATCGAACCGTTCGTTAAGCGGTGCAAACACCCGCTGCCCCAAATAGCGAAACAACCATGAATTGGACAACCAGGAATAAAACCACGAAGTTGGCGGGTTATCGCTCTCCACCATTTCGAGCTTGAATCGGTCAGACCAGGCAATCAACGGCCGCCAGACCAGTTGATCCAGCGCCACAATCACCAGAATCAGAGTTGCCAGGCCATAACCGATGGCAGTCAAATCGCCCTGAACTGAGGCTTCATGCAGATATGCCCCAATGCCCGGCAGGCGGAAGTCCCGCTGCCCGACGGTGAAAATTTCGGCTGCCATCAGGAAGAACCAGCCTCCCGCCCAGGACATCATACTGTTCCAGATCAGGCTGATCATCCCAAACGGCAGTTCCAGATTTTTGAAACGCAACCAGCTGTTCAGCCGAAAGATGGCGCTGGCTTCACGTAATTCTTTTGGAATGGTGGTCAGAGATTGGTACCAGGCAAAAGTCATGTTCCAGGCCTGACTGGTGAAAATCAACACGACCGAAGCCAGTTCAGCCGCAATGTTTTGCGGCAAAATAGCGCTGAGCCCCAAAAGGACAACCGGCAGAAAGGACAGAATCGGCACGCTTTGTAACACATCCAGCAGGGGCATCATCACTTTTTCGGCGCGGGGGTTATAAGCCGCCACCCGCCCGTAGATGAGTGTGAATACGACCGAAAGCAGGTAAGCCCCCAGCATTCTTAAAACCGAGTACAGGGCATAGAGCGGTAAGCGGGACGGGTCAAGCGAAATTTGCCGTCCACCAACCGTTTCCGGCGCATTGACCGCCAGCCGCACACCGACGTAAATCAGCACCACAATACCGATCAACACCAGCCAATCCACCACTTGCAGGCTGCGCAAGCCGGAGCGTTCCGGATCGAAATTCTGGCGGAATGTCAGTTCTGACTTCTTCATCGTGCCAACATGCCCTTTTCCCGCGACCAGTCAATGGCTTCACGGATCGCCTGGTCAATTTCCACACAACACGCCCATTCTAACTCTTTTTTGGCTTTCTGAGGGTCATAATAAAAATACCTCCCGGCCAGATATAGTTCGGAGGAGGAAACCGGTAAGGCCAGCCAGTTCTCAAATAGCCTGTACAAACCAGCCAAACGACGAACCAGCCCGGCGGGTAGAACGGTGCGCGGCGGTGATACACCCGCCACTTCGGCAATCCGCTCAACCAGATGGGCAAGCCTCAGGTTCTGCCCGGCGAGGATGTAACGCTCACCACGCCGCCCGCGCTGCAAGGCAGCCAGATGACCGGCAACCGTATCATTCAAGGAGACCACATTCAACCCCCCTTCAACGATCACCGGCAGGCGTCCTTGCGCCACCTGCACCACCACCGAACGCGACTGACGGTACAAATCACCCGCGCCAATCACCAGACTTGGGTTGAGGATGACCACATCCAACCCGGCTGCAACCGCCCGCTGGACTTCCAGTTCCGCCAGATACTTGGCGTATCCATATGGCCAGCGTTCCGGCTGGTCATTCCAGGTGTGAGTTTCGTTCATGGTGTAAGCTGCGCTGTGACTGCCGGGGATTTGGGGCGGTAAACCCAGCGCAGCGACCGAGCTGGTGTGTACCACGCGTTCTACACCCGATTCCAGTGCAGCTCGAAGTACGGCGCGCGTTCCTTCAACCGTAACGGAGTAATGCCGCCCGGGATCTCGACCTCCGCCCATCAGCGCCGCCGTGTGAAAAACCACCTGAACCTCCTGCATGGCCTGCAGAAGACTCTCCGGCTGGCTCAGATCACCGATAGCATGTTCTACCGGCAGGTCTTTTATCAACAGCAGGTTCGAAGCAGGGCGGTGAAAAGCACGCACCTCAAAACCGGCTTCCAGCAGCGCCCGGCAGACAGCCGAACCGATGAAGCCGGTAGCGCCGGTCACCAGCGCTTTAATCATCCAGCCACTCCACAATCGTGGCTTCGCCCTGCCCCACCCCCACACACAGCATCGCCAGCCCGTAAAACGGGCGCGGCTGAGCCGCGGCGCGCCGGCGCATTTCATACAGGAGGGTGGTCAAAATGCGCGCCCCAGAGCAGCCGAGCGGATGTCCCAGCGCAATCGCCCCGCCGTTGACATTGACGATTTCCTCCGGAAGACCCAACTCGCGAATCACCGCCAGAGCCTGCACGGCAAAGGCTTCGTTCAATTCCACCAGGCCGATTTGTTCGATGGTCAGGCCGGCTTTGGCAAGAGCCTTGCGCGCTGCCGGCACCGGCCCAATGCCCATAATCCGTGGCAGCACCCCCGCGGCGGCACTGCTGACGATCCGTGCCATGGGTTTCAACCCCAGTTGGCGGGCTTTGCTCTCGCTCATCACCAGCAGCCCGGCGGCACCATCATTCAAGCCGGAGGAATTACCAGCCGTTACCGTACCGCCCTTGCGGAAAATGGGCGGCAGCGCCGCCAGCGATTCGAGAGTCGTATCACGGCGCGGACGCTCATCCTGCACCACCCGGAGCGGTTCGCCCCTGCGCTGGGGAATCTCCACCGGCAGAATTTCCTCGGCAAAACGGCCTTCGTCCTGCGCGGCAACCGCCCGCCGGTGACTTTGCAAGGCAAAGCGGTCCTGCTCGCTGCGGGGGATACCGGTCATCTCAGCCAGATTTTCGGCCGTTTCGCCCATTGCCTCGATTCCATACATTGCTTCCATCTTAGGATTGGGGAAGCGCCATCCCAGCGCTGTATCCCAGGCGGTCAGGTTGCCGAAGGGAAAACCTTTCTCGGCTTTGGGCAGAGCGTACGGTGCCCGGGACATGCTCTCAACCCCACCCGTCAGAAAGACCTCTCCATCGCCGGTTTGGATGGCGCGCGCCGCCAGATTGACCGCCGCCAGGCCCGAAGCGCAAAGTCGGTTGACGGTCAAAGCCGGCACTTCCGGCGGCAGCCCGGCCAGCAGGGTGGCCATGCGGGCCACGTTCCGGTTATCCTCCCCGGCCTGATTGGCGCACCCAAAATACACTTCGTCAACCTCTATGCCCTGCAGGCGATTGCGCTCCACGAGGGCCTTCAAAACCATGGCTGCCAGATCGTCCGGCCGAACGGCAGCCAACACCCCGCCGAGATTGCCAATCGGCGTGCGGATGGCATCTACGATGACTGGAATGGACATGCTACCTCCCAAATGTGGATGGATTATTCGCGAATCAAACGAACTGCTTTGAGCGCCAGCACACTGCCGTCGGCGGGGCTCAATTCAAATACCTCCAGGTAGATCACCCCCGGCGGTACACTGCTCAAGTCAATTTGCTCCTGAAAAGTGCCGGGGTAGCCGTAATCCGGGGCATCCACCATCAGATAACTGTACCGGTACTCAACCCCTTCTTCGGAATAAATCCGGTAGTTCAGGGTGGCTTCGAATGGCATGACCGGTACACCACCCCTTACCTCCACCCGATCACCCACCCGGCTGTTTTCGAGGGGTGCTTCCAGGTTGATCTCGCGCCACAAATCCCCAATCCGGGTTGAAATGGAAACCGGCTTCAAGCCAGCCGGAATCAGCCGCAGTGACCAGCGCACCGGTTGATTGGGACAACAGCCCGGATCACTGGGGCCGTGAATCAGCCCTTCAAGTTCGATTCTGGCATCTACGATTTGCAGACTTTCAACCCTTGGGCGGTCATCCACAAAATACAGACCGGCTTGCTCGCCGCTGCCGTCCCGGTTCAACACCGCAACAATCCATACAAATACGCCCGTCCCCCCGTAATTGGCTGCCAGCACAACAGCCGCATCCGGTAGACCATCACCGTTCAAATCCCCAAAAGCCAGCGTATCTCCCAGCCGTACCTCCATAAAATCTACCGCTGCCGGATCCTCGCCCCGCTGAAAGACGCCATCCGTCAGGCGGAAGGAAACCTGCTCCCCTTCCAACCCAACCGGCAGGGTATATTCCATGTTCTCCAGGTGGTTTCGGCTTAGCAATACCGGGGTAGTGGTCAGCGCCAGGGTGGGAGAGGGAGTGGGCATGATCGTCTCTGTGGCTGCAGCCGGCGGATTGAAAGCAACCGGCAAATTACAGGCAGACGCCAACCCCAGCAGAATCATCCACAACAACAAACCACGCCGCATAGCACCAATCCTCCTTATATCAAGCTCACATCGTGCGCCCCGGATTCTTTCTGACCGGCGGGGGTAATGCGGATGAATTCAGCGTTTTGCCATAGTTCCTGTAAGGTATGAGCGCCAGCGTAACTCATCCCGGAACGCAATCCGCCCACAATTTGATGCAGAATATCCCGCACCTTGCCACGGTAGGGCACCAACGCTTCCACCCCTTCCGGCACCACTTCGCTCCACAATTCCTCGGAGTATTCCTCCTCCTGCAGCGGTTTGTCCAATTTGCGCCGCTCGACATTGGCAGAAAGAGATGCCATTCCCCGCACGACCTTATAACGCCGGCCCTGCCGCACAATTTCAGCGCCGGGAGCTTCGTCCGTACCGGCCAGCATGGAACCCAACATCACCGCGCTGGCGCCGGCTGCCAGGGCTTTGGTCACATCACCGGAAGTGCGCATCCCGCCATCAGCGATAATGGGCACATTCAGGCGGTGACCCTCCTCGGCGCATTCGGCTACCGCCGTCAGTTGCGGCACGCCAAAGCCGGTAACCACCCGCGTGATGCAAATTGAACCGGCCCCCACACCCACCTTGACTGCATCGGCGCCGGCTTCCGCCAGTTCGCGCACGCCTTCCGGGGTAGCCACATTTCCTGCCACCAGCGCAACCACCGGAAAAGTCTTTTTCAAACGGCTGACCATCTCGAGCGTATGCTGGGAATGGCCGTGGGCAATATCCACCACCAGCACATCCGCACCGGCTTCCACACAGGCCGCCGCACGCTCCAGATCCTCCGGTCGCACACCGACAGCAGCGCCCACCCGCAAACGGCCATGCTGGTCTTTGGTAGCAAAAGGATGGTCCTGAATCTTGATGATGTCCTGCACGGTAATCAGCCCTGCCAGCCGCCCTTCCTCATCCAGCAGGGGCAGTTTTTCTACCCGTGCCTGATACAATTTCTGGCGGGCCGATTCGAGTGATTCCCCCGCCTGCGCCATCACCAGCCGTTCACGCGGCGTCATCACTGTGCTGACGGAGGCCATCTCATCGGTTGCCAGCAGCACATCGCGGGTTGCCACCAGCCCCAGCACATGCTTCTGCTCATCCACGACTACCAGACCGCCGACATCCTCCGCCTTCATGATCTGGCGCGCCTCCGCAACCGTTGCGGAAGGGCAAATGGTCAGTGGATTCAACACCACCAGACTTTCAGCCCGCTTGACCTTGCGCACCTGCTCGGCCTGCCGTTCGATACTCATAAAACGATGAAGTATACCCAGACCGCCCTGCTGCGCCATCGCAATCGCCATGGATGACTCCGTCACAGTATCCATGTTGGCTGACAGGATGGGGATGTTCAATTCAATCTCTTTGGTAAGCGTGGTCTTGGTGGACACTTCGCTACGGGAACGGATGGAAGATTTTTTTGGCACCAGAAGCACATCATCGAAAGTTAAGCCAGTCTCCGGGCGAAGGTTCATGCTGCACCTCCTGCTGAGCAACAGTTTAGAATCAGGTAAAATACGCTCATGCTGTCTATGTCCATTTTACCGCCAAACTGGTACGAACAGGATGTGGTTTGTGCTGCTCAGCAGTTGCTGGGCAAGCGGCTGGTGCGTTGGTTGAACGGTCAACGGGTGAGCGGTATCATCGTTGAAACCGAGGCCTACCGGGGTGAGGAAGACCTCGCCTGCCACGCCCGTGCCGGATACACCCCGCGAACGCGGGTGATGTACGGGCCACCCGGCCGGGCTTATATCTATTTTACCTACGGGATGCACTGGCTGTTGAACGTTGTCTGCATGGCTGAAGGTTACCCGGCGGCTGTTTTGATTCGCGCCATTCAACCGGTTGAGGGGATCGAAGTCATTGCCAGCCGGCGCCGCGGTCAACCGCCCCCCCAATGGACAAACGGGCCGGCAAAGCTCACTGCCGCTCTGGAAATTGACGGCAGCCTGAACGGGGCCGACCTGACCACCCCCGCAGCCGGTTTGTGGATTGAAGAAGCGCCCCTGCCCCTAAACGCCGTCATTCGAACCTCCCCCCGTATCGGCATCGAGCGTGTGCCAGAACCGTGGAAATCCATGCCATGGCGATTCCATTTGAGCGAAGCAGGCTCAACCGGGTAGTTCCACGCCATAAAATAAACGCTGGTGTTCACTCATCGAACGCAGCACATGCGCTTGAATCATGGGGAAGATGCGACTTTCCCCAGGAGACTCGTTTTGTAAAGTATTCCAACTCAACGGGACAGAAAAGGTGACCCGCGGTTGAATCTTCCAGCGCTGTGGGAATAGCGCCTGAAAAGCCACCTGTACGATCTCTGCCGCTACCTGAGCGTTCCATTGCTGGCGGAAGAACAGCCGTCCCATCCTCAAAGCCAGCGGAGAAGTCACCTGACTGATGATACCAATGACCAACCTGGTCTCCGGCACTTTGCGTAACCATAATTCGAGGCTGGGCAGCCAGGCACGCACCTCGCGCATCGCTCCGCGCATGGTAGCCGGATCCGGTTCAATGGTGCCGCGCGGAAAGGTCAGCAGCACGCCGCCGTTCTTCAAATGTTGAATTACCTCTCTTAACACATTCACCCGCTGTGCCGTATCGCGGGTTGAAAAAATCAAATGTCGGCTGACATGCGGCAAACCCCGCAACAGGGGCATGTCGCGGGCAATCACCTTAACATCCTCTCTTTGCAGTAATTTAGCCAAAATGAACCCGTCAAAAGTACCGGGATGGTTGCAAGCCACAATCAGCGGACCACACTGCGGAATGGACTGCTCGGCGGCCCACTCGATGTTGCAGGTAAACTGCCCTAGAAAGCGCGTCAACCCCACCCTCAGCCCAAAGCGGCGGATATCATCATCCAATCCCGCCAGAACCTCCGCCATGCGGTAAAGCGGGCGCTTCAACAACCTGCTTGCCATGCGCCTGCGCCAATCCTCGGTTGACCAGCCGGAAACCCGAAAGATTTCATATTCCAGCGCAGTATACAGGTCAACGATTTTACGCTGAGGGGGGAGGTGAGCATGGGAATCTCGCCGGTGGTCATGCGCGGACATGCGAAGCCTGACGGGCCAGTTGCAGCCGATAGCGGCGCATCACCTGCCGGCGCTTCCGTTCCGGCAGAGCAAGGATGTACCGGCAAACATTTGCAATCTTTTCCGCCGAGGTTCCCCCATTCTGAAGCGGAAGTAGCCGGCGCGCCTGTTCCACATCCACTTCCGCATACACCGGCTTACCCAACGCCAGCGCTGTGTAGATCACCGTCGAATTTTCCACGACCAGTGCATCACAATTGGCAATCATGTGGTGCACATTACCATCGGTGAAAACCCGCGCAAACGGTGCAATCCATTTGATCTCCAACATGGCCAGTTCAACATTTTCGTTTGGGTGCAGTTTGATAAACAGCGGCCGCCCGTCGGCAATTTGCAATGCCCGTTGCAAAAATGCCAGCCGGTTGTGCAGTTTACCGGTTTCACGGCTGGCAGAAGTAGCCGCCAGTACGTACCCGCGGTAGGGAAAATCGTTTTCAAGGTACTGACGGGCATTGTCGTAATTGGGGATGCCGGTGACAAAGATCTTTTCGGGGCGGATTCCCTTGCGGATGAACAAATCCCGATAACCGGTGGAGGCCACACAAAAAGCCTCGTACTGATCAGAAAGCCCGGTTGCCGCTGTGTTCGCCAGCCAGCGCGGCAGGCGTAAATCTTTGACCAGCTGATAACGCAGGCCCTCCGGCTCGGTCATCCCCTCCTGCACCAGCACAATCGGCTTTTTGCGAATGTTGCGCTGAACGATCAAATCCGTACAGGTCACCACCAGATCGTAATTACCCCGCTGGCCGCCAAAATCCACCGGCAGATGATGGCGCTGCAAGTAAGCCTCTGTTTCCCGGCGATGCCGCCCGCCCAAAATGGTAAAATCCAGTAGCCCATGGCGGGCAGCCCAGCCCATCAGCCCTTCGGCGTAAAAAGGCGTGAACACGCATTCATGTTCCGGTAAAGCCTGGGCAATTTTGTGCATCATCATGGTTTGATTGAGCGATCCGCCGATCAGTAAAATTCTCTTCGCCATTCCCCTGCTTCCTCCGCCATATAACCCGGATGAAAATTCCCTACATTAAGTATCCTTGCCAGATTTAAGAGCCATTCAACTTTTTGATAAGGGGGTGTTATAACCCGGCTAACAAATGATTAAGACCCACACAACCCGGCGTGGGATTTCAATTCATCCCTGGCGTTCCAAATCTTAAAAAGTCGGCAAATGGATAGAAATTGAAAGAGATTTTTGCTATACTTTAATCGTGGAGTACAAGTTGTCCATACCAATCCGCTCCCACGCGTTATTCGTACTGATTCGCCGCGCTCGTCATCGGGTCGCCTGAATTTGCGCATCTGATCATTCATCCCAGGTGACCCTGTCAAAAAGTCAGGGTCTTTTTTTACTCAGTTTCAGGGAGGTGGTTGTGATGTCATACCCATTTCTGAATGATGCCTTACAGGCCGTCAAGTCGCTGGCTTTTCAGCGTGTACCGCTCAATCTGGTCAGCACCTACAAAGGGGTACATTTCATCGAACGGATTGAGCCAATCAAAATTGGAGTGGATTCCATCACGTTCCGCGCTCCCCGCCTGCAAGTGTGCGTGACTTTGCGAGACCCGGTGTACCTGTATTCGCGGGTGCTGCCCGAAACAGTACGCGCCAAACCTCAACTGCTCAATACCAATCCGCAGGAATTAAGGCTGAGCGACTTTTCTTTCAACGGCAACTTGTGGTTTGACCGCATGGAGCAGCGCGTCCAACCCGACCGACCCATCGAGGTCATGCTGAAACTCCACAACCGCATCTACTCAGCCAGCCTGCGGGATATTTCTCTGCACGGTGCCGGGCTGATGCTTTACATTGGGGATCAACCGCAGTTCGATGTGCTGGTCAACACACCGGTGGATTTGCGCTTTGACCTGACCCCCACCACTCCCATGGACGTGCACGGACAGGTGGTTTGCCGCCGCCGTGTTGGTTCGACGATGATGTATCTGGGTGTACGAATTTTCCCCAGCGAAGAGCAAACCCGCTGGCTTGAAAATTACATCGTCCGCCGCAAGCTGGAAATTTTGAACGAGCTGGATGACTTGATCAACGAACAGATGGAGCCGCAAACGGCTGCCGATTTGTACTTCTAAGGTGGGGCACACCGGTAAATCCGGTACGGTTCGATCATCATCGCCGGCTGGCATCCCGCGCTGGTGAGCGGTTGGCGCCAATCCTCTGTCCGTTCGAGAAGCGATTCAAGGCTCTGGTTTGGGTCACGGGTATTGACCACCACAAACGCCTGCATAATAGAATCGCGCTGGTTGAGTTTATCAAACCATTCGGATTGGCCGCCGGCTCGCAGCAGATAATACCAGATCGGCGGTGCGTCCATTCCATCGGCAATCACCACGCCGTCCGCCCCCAGATGTTCCGCCAGCCAGACCGCCGTGAGTTCGGGGGCGGCCGGCTTGGCCAGTTGCATCCCTTTCTGAATTGCCCAGGGCATTGCCAGCAGGATCAAAACGATCACCCAGCCCTGGACCACAATCCCACTCAAATTCGCAGGCCATTTTTTTCGTTTGCTCCACCAATCGAAAAACGCCACCCAGCCAGCGGCTGCCAGCACCAGCAGTAGCACCAACAACCAGATCCAGATCTTTCGCCAGGCGTTCGGCCGTTGAACAATTAAAAGCAAACCCACCCACAACCCTACTGGAAATAATACCGGCACACGCTGACGGCTGGCCGTCGGATGAAACATCAACGCCAGAATCACCCCCGCCACCGCCCAAATAGTGAAGAAGGGATGTACATCCATCTGCCATTCCCGCCATGTTTCACTCAAGCGAGTCAACAGGGTTGGCCAGAAAACATCCCACCCCAGTGGTTGAACAAAGGGATTGCCAAACAGACTTTGCGGGCCGCTGACCAGCAAAACCGGAAGGTAAAGGACGTAAATCCCCACTCCACCGAGCAGACCGCTGACAATCAACGCCAGCCAAAATCGCTGACGGCTGCCGTATGCCTGAGAGATTTGCGGCTCCACCCATGCAGAAAGGAATAACCACAGATACGACGCCCCCAGCGGATAGAGCATGACCGGCACGGTGTAAAAACCCAGCGCAGCAATCCATGAGAAAATCAGCCATCCCGCCCAATTGGGATGCGTTTTGAGATACGTCGCCAGTGTCCAGGCTGCCAGGCTGAAGCAAGCCAGCAACGTATATCCCCGCCCGTCAGCCGAACCGCCCACCAGCAGGGGCGTAACCGCTACCAGACCGGCTGCCAGCCAGCCAGCCCGGCGGTTGTACCAGACCCTGCCCAGTCCGTAGGCAGCCGCCACACTCAAAACTCCGCCCAAAAAAGCCGGCAGGCGCATCACCGCCGGGGCATCTCCCAGCAAACGGGTTGAAAGGTGAACCAGAATGCTATGAAACACATGATTATTGGGCAAATGATAATCGCTGATCACCGCCCACAGGGAACGGCGCGCAAAGCCAATATAGGTATAGGCTTCGTCATGCCCAAGCGGCTGATCCAGAAACGGAATTCGCAAGGCGATAGCAGCGGCAATCAGCAACCCCAGGCGCAGCCACTCCGCCCTTTCCGCCCCCGCCGGACGGAAATCAGTCCGCAGATCCTGCCATCCGCGGCGGAGTTTCAGGGAACTTTCCTTCAACCAGTGCGGTTTACGGTCAATCATCCACGCCAGCACCAAAGCCGACAGGCCCGCCAGAGCGAAGGCCGGGCGCAGCATCCAATGCCGTTCAGGGGTGAACCCATCCATTGCGCCATCGGCTGCAAGTCCGTCCATCAAAGAACGCACCAGCGGGAAACCCGCCAGCGCCGCGAACATTCCTGCCAGCCCTGCAATCAAAGCCAGCAGCGCAAGGATGCGCCAGAATCCGCTTTTACTCAGTTGATCATCCCTCCGCTGAAGGTCAACTGATAGGCAATCCGTTCGCGATGGAAAATGACTTCCATTCCCTCGAACCATTCGACCGTGCCGCGCCATGCACAGGCATAGCGAAAATCGCCGTCCTCAAAGGAATCCGGCCCGCGGAAAGGCGCCTGGGCATCCACTTGTTGCAGGGCTTGCCGCAAGAATTGAAAAATCTGCCCGGCAGGCGGCTCTTCCAGCTTCACCCCCCCGGCATAGACCATTGACCACCACGGCCGGTTGCGATAATAAACCATCTCCTGCCCGGCGAAGAACTCTTCCCCAAAGTACACGTCCCGGTAGAACCAGTCTCCCAGGCGGTATTCCAGTTGAATGCTGCCCGGCAGGAGCGGCTCGACGCTGGCAGTCATGCCGGCAGCGTAAGCATGGCGTTTGGCTTCAATCAAAAATGGAACCAGTTGAGAACTCATTTCACTCCTCATCCAAAATGTAATTTTCCAAATCGTCCAGGTCTACCCCTAATTCAGAAATTGCCCTCCCCAAAGCAGATGCGCCGGCGCGGTGAACGCTGCGCGGATCGCCGCTGATCAGCGGGTGCCAGTCCGGCAGGTCTTTGCCCAGCGCCAACCGCCGGTAAGCACAGGTCTCCGGCAGCCATGTAAAAGTGCGCGCGGTTTCGGGGGTGATTCGTACGCAGGTGCTGACTTTTTGGAAGCGGTTTGGGTAATCCTTGCAACGGCAGGTTTTCAAATCCAGCAGACGGCAGGCAACCGCAGTGGTCAGAATCGCTCCGCTCTCCTCATCTTCGATACGGTAGAGACAGCACCAGCCGCAGCCATCGCACAGCGATTCCCACTCGGCAGGGGTCATTTCCTCCAGCGATTTGCGTTTCCAGAACGGCACAGCAGTCGGATTCTCAAGCACGCCGATTACCTCATCCTTTGCGCGGGCGGCGCTTGAGCAGCAGAAACAGCAGGAAGAAGGTCGTCAGCGGCCATACCCATGCCAGGTCGCCTGGCCCGCCTTCACCGGTTCGGGCAACCGTGCGGCGGATACGGATCAAGCGGTAATCGCGGGTCAGGCGTTCCAATTCTTCATCATTGAGTTTGATCGGGTCAACCCCAAACAACCGCGCCGCAAAACCGCTGGCGATCAGCACCTGCCGCATAATCGGCAGGCGTACATCCGCATCCAGCACTTCCTCGGCAATTCCAGCCCACCAGCCATCCGGTAGCCACACCTCCACCTGCGGGTTGACAATGATGTTGCGATACCAGTCCGAAACCTGCCCAAAACCAGCCACACAGTAGATCTCGCCGTTGACAATGGCGTAATTGACCGGCGTGCGGTAACGTTTGCCGCTCTTTCTGCCGCTGTGTTCCAGCACCATCACTTGCCCGGCGTATTTGGGAGCAGCGTTAATGTGTTTGCCCAGTCCCAGGCGCCACAGCCACACCATCAGTAAATTGCCCTTCTTGAAGTACCCCCGTAAACGGTGCGCCATTTCAGCGGATATCGGCTCTTTCATCCTCTCCCTCCCTCCAAAAGACCACCAGACGTTGCCCGTTTTGGTTGCAGTGAAGTCATACTGTCTATTATAATACGCCGCATGACTCTGACTCTGGCGGAAGTTGAACACATTGCCCAGCTGGCGCGCCTGCACCTGAGTGAAGAAGAAAAAATTCGCTTTCGGGAGCAGCTCTCGGCCATTCTGGATTATGCAGCGCGTTTGCAGCAGGTGGATACACGCGACATTCCACCCACTTCCAGCGTTCTGCCGCCGCGCAGTCGGCTGCGGGAGGACGAACCACGCCCGGCTTTGCCGCAGCAGGTGATTCTGGCGAATGCCCCCTTCCCCTACCAGGGATACTTCCGCGTGCCGCCGGTGCTGGAGTGAATCGCATGGATGATCGGCTCACCCTTACCGTCCGGCAGGCGTTGCAGTCCCTACAAAACGGCTCACTTTCGAGTGAGGAATTGACCCGTGCCTGTATTGAACAAATCGAACGGCTGGAAAGCAAAATTCACGCCTTTATCACCCTCACCGCCGAAAAAGCCCTTGAAGATGCCCGTCGGGCAGATGCGCGCCGCATCGCTGCCCACCGCCACCCGGATGAGACTTTGCCATCTTTGCTTGGGCTGCCAATTGCCGTCAAAGACCTGTTGACCGTTGCCGGTGTACGCTGCACCTGCGGTTCTCGCATTCTGGAAAATTATGTTCCTCCCTTTACGGCCACCGCTGTCCAGCGGCTGGTGGATGCGGGAGTGGTGATTGTCGGCAAAACCAACACCGATGAATTTGCAATGGGATCATCCACCGAAAACTCGGCCTACGGTGCAACCTTCAACCCGTGGGATACCGGTCGCGTGCCAGGCGGTTCCAGCGGTGGTTCGGCGGCTGCCGTGGCTGCCCGCATGGTGCCCGCTGCGCTGGGCACCGATACCGGCGGGAGTGTCCGCCAGCCGGCGGCTTTTTGCGGTGTAACCGGCATTAAGCCCACTTACGGCAGAGTTTCCCGCTACGGGCTGGTGGCGTACGGCTCATCGCTGGATACGGCAGGTGTGCTGGCGCACAGCGCCGAAGACGCTGCCATCTTGTTCTGGCCAATGGCAGGGTTTGACCCGCTGGATGCCACCACCGTCGAACAGCCGCCTTCGGTCTGGCACACCCCGGAATCCGAAACGCTGAAGGGGTTGCGGATCGGCGTACCCAAAGAATACTTTCTGCCGGGCATGCAGCCTGAGGTAGAAGAAAAGGTCCGCGCAGCCATTCGGATGCTGGCAGAACTGGGTGGCGAGGTGCATGAGATCAGCCTGCCGCATACCGAATACGCCCTGCCGGTTTATTACCTGATTGCCCCGGCAGAGGCTTCCGCCAATCTGGCGCGTTATGACGGTGTACGTTTTGGCTACCGCGCCAGCGCAGACACCCTCGGCGAATTGTTCAACCTGAGCCGTTCGCGGGGTTTTGGAGCAGAAGTCAAACGGCGCATCATGCTGGGCACCTATGCCCTCTCGGCCGGTTATTACGAGGCTTACTACGGACAAGCCCAGAAAGTCCGCACGCTCATTCGTCGGGATTTTGAAGAGGCATTTCAACAGGTGGATATCATCGCCACGCCGGTTACGCCAACCACCGCTTTTCGGGTGGGTGAACACCGCGATGACCCGCTGGCAATGTATCTCGAAGATGTGTTCACTCTGCCAACCAATCTGGCCGGTGTGCCGGGGCTGGCTTTCCCGGTGGGATTTGACCGGCAAGGCTTGCCGGTCGGCATGCAAATCATGGCTTCTCACTTTCGCGAAGACCTGCTCTTCTCCGTGGCTTACCACTACCAGCAACACACGGACTGGCACCGACGACTGCCGCCGCTTTTATAAAAAAACAACCGGCAGGGGGAACTGCCTGCCGGTTGATGAGGAATGATCCGCCGCTCAATCAGGGCTTCCCTGGCCCGGATTTACGGGCGGCTGTTTGTCTTTGGGAGGTTTATTCAAGCCGGGCGGGGTAACTTTCTTGCCCGGATTTTCATCCGCCGGTTTTCCACCACCGGCTGGCGGTTGTGCGCCGGGTTTATTGATCGTCTCCGGGCTGGGAGTGGCTTGCGGTGTGGTGACCGGCTCTTCAGCCTCGCCAGGCGGTGATTTGCGGTCTTTGCCAATCCAGCCCATCTCCTGCCAGACCTTGCCCCAACCGCCCTGTTGCTGTTTCATGGCAAAGAATTGATCGGCGGGCAAGCCGGATTTCTGGCTGGCTTGCAGGGCTAGCATGATCTCGCCCATGCCGTACCCCTGGCAGAACCAGCCCATCACCTGTTCGTAAGTCACGCCATATTCTGCCGCCAGCTTTGCGCCAACCGGATGCTGCTGGGTTAAGTCGGAGCAGTAATTACCCTGATTGACCAGCTCCGGCGTCGGTGTGACGGTACCTTCGGGAGTTGGTATTTCGGTTGCGTCAGATGGTGTTTCCTCAACCGGCAGGGTAGGCGTTGGCAGGGGTTCAACCGGCTGATCCAGCATTGCCAGATGACGCCAGACTTCACCCCAACCGCCCAATTCGACTTTGAGCAGCAGGATTTCCTCCGGAGTCAACTCGCTGTGCTGACTGGCCTGCAGGGCAAGCACAATCTCACCAAAACCAAAGCCCTGACAGAACCAGCCCATCACCGTTTCGTATGGAACGGCATAGGTGGCCGCCAGCTTCACGCCTACCGGATGAGTCTGGTTGGTGCAACCCGCCAACGGAGGCTCGTTTTGGGGAGGTTCTTCTCCTTCAACCGGCTCAGGCGCAGGGGTTTCCTCCCCAAGGCTCTGTTCAAGCGCGCTCAGTTGATCGGCCGGCAGTTGATCCAGCAAAGCCGTCATCGTATCCACCTGCCGGGCAATCAATTCAGCCGGGTTGTCCGCCGAATTCTCCATCAAACCTTCGGTCAGGCTGGTTTTTTCCAATGCCTGTCGAGTCAGCTGCCAGTAACCAGCGACGACTTCCGGGAGATAATCATAGACCTGATTTTCAATTAACTTTTCGGCTTCCTCTAACCGACGGTTGGCAAATTCCAGCGCCAGTTGAGTTTGAGCCGGCTCACTACTCACCGCCAGACGCAGGGATTCAATCCCGGTTTTCAGCGGATACAGAGGGCTGTCAGGCAAAGCCTGACCGGATGCCTGCACAGCAGCTCCTCCGCCGAACAGGCTTGCCAGCAAAACCACAATCGCTATCCAGTTCATCACCATTCTCCTTGACCATTGCAGGGGTTGAGTGGAAATTTGCTTAAAGAGACGAAACGGATTGCGATTCGTTACAGCCGGAACGTCGGGGAGACGTGCGCTAAGGCGCGCCCGCGCTGAGCGGCGGAACGCTGCCCGCGGCTCGACCATGCCGGCCGTGCGCACATGCATAGCCATCTTCAGCAGACCTTCCAATTCCTGCCGCTGAGCGGGATAATGTTGCAAACACTCTTCGATGCTCCATCGGCCGCTTTCTACCGCTTGCAGGCACTCATCGAAGATTACTTCCAGATTTTCATCCATCCTGTTTCCCTCCTCTATCCAGCAGGGCTTGTAGTTTTTTCAAAGCCCGGAATTGCAAAACACGCACATGACTTTCACTCACACCAAGCACAGCAGCCGTTTCAGCGTGGCTGAGCTGGCTGACAAACCGGCAGACCAGCACTTCCTGATCCTGTTCGTCCAGCCGGGCAATGGCTCGTGCCAGCACACGCCCGTCTTCACGGTTCAGCAGCACCTGTTCGGGATTACCCTGCCCATCAGCCGGAATTTCCAATGGTTCCAGTGTGACGGTATTCTTGCGGGTACGCAGGTAATCCACCACCTGATTATGCGCGATGCGGTAGAGCCACGCTCGAAACGACTGAACCTGCTTTTTGGGCAGATTTTCCCAGGCTTTGAGAAAAATCATTTCCGTCAAATCCTCCGCATCCAATTGGCTGCCAATACGAAAATAGCAGTACCGGTAAACAGGCACCAGATAGCGTTCGTACAACATGCCATAGGCTTCCTTGTCACCAGAGGAGACTCGTTTCAGCAGGTCGTCGTCGCTGATGAAGTGCGGCGCGGCTTTCGTCATAACCTGAAGTATAAGACGAATAAGGACAAAATTTGTTACAGATTTCCTGTGTTTAGAGACCCTTTTTCTGGACAACCCGGTAGATGTACGCCAGTACCTCCGCCACCACCAGATAAAGCTCCGGCGGAATCTCCTCATCAAGATTGAGCATGGCCAGTGCTGCGCTCAATTCGGGGTCTTCGTAAACCGGCACCTGATACTGACGCGCCAGCGCCACAATCTGCTCGGCAATTTTCCCCCTGCCGCTGGCGACCACCCGCGGCGCCCCATCTGTCTGCGGGTCGTAAGCCAGAGCAGCCGCCGTTGGACGACGGGACGCCGCCCTTTTTTCCCCACTGTAAAAGCGTACCCGGCGGTTCACCGCTCACACCTCCAGATCAACCCATGCCAGCGAGGGGCGCGCCGGCGCAGGACTCAGGGCGGACGGCATCCAATCCACCTGCCCCACTTCCACCCGGCTGTCTTGCAGGTTGTAGCCCAAATCCTGCAACGCCTCTTCCAAAGAGGGCATCTCGCTGCGGGTTTCGCTCAGCCATTGCACATCCGGCGCGGTCACAACCACCCGCATCTGCCTGCCGACCACCGAAAGCGCCACCTGAAAGACCCGATCCGGCTGTACCTCGACCTGAATATTCAAGGTGGTGTGCAGAGGATCAATCCGGGCTGCCCCACCTTTCTCGCGGCGCGCCACGCGCAGGCGCACCGGTAGAAAACCCCGCTCATCCCCCGATACTGGACGGGCAAGCAGCATTCTGGCTTCCGCCCAGGCCCCCTCCCCGGGGACGGGCTGCGGGGGCAGGTTGAGCAGCCCGCTCATACGCGCCTGATCCAGAAAGCGTTGAACCTGCTCGGCAACTTCACCCAAACCGTTTTGACGCAGTGCAGTAATCAGACGCACCGCTTCCATCCAATGTGACTGTCCGGGCTGTCCCTCGATCCCCTCACCGGCTCTCAGCAGGATGTTTTCGAGTGTTCTCCCCCCAAAACGAACCGCCTCACGGATGCGGCTGGCAAGCGTTTGAGCATCTGCTCCTGCCGGCAGCAGCAGATGCTGAAAAAGATTTTGTAAGGTTTGCAGCAACTTTGTCTGCTCCGCTGTCAGGGAGGGATTGGCCTGAGCGGATTGCAGACCTCCAATCAGATTAACCAACCCCTGCGGGTAAATGGAGCGAGCACGCAGGGCTACTGCCAGGGTTTCCTCATTCAACGGCAAACCGGCTGCCAGCATGGCAGCCGCCATTTCCGCTTCAGCCTGGCCCCAACTCCCGCCCCCCAGCGCAGCCAGCATTTTTTGCAGGTTTTCGGGGCTGATTTCAAGGTGCTGCGCCAGCGCCGCCCGTGCCAGCAGCAGCAACTCCGGGCGCACCGGCAAACCATACTCCTGCAGAATGCGCAGCGCCATTTCCTGCACGGGTAAACCGACTCCACTCCCTGCCGCGCTGGGTTGAGGCGGATTGAAAATCTTGAGTGTGATCGCCTCCTGATCCATCGCCGTCACGATGAATTGAGCGACCTTCTTCCCCGCCAGTTGAGCGGCTTCCTGCTGGGAGACCAGCCGCGCTACAATCGGGTGGCCGTCTATGGAAATGACCGCTTGCGTGCCGTTGATTTGCAAAATCTCGGCCGTCACCCGCTGAAACAGGCGCAGCCCCGAATCGGGTTGGGCTATATTCGGGCTGGGGTTGAGCGGGAGGGGCGCCTGGATATTCATAAAAGCCCTTTCATCCAATTCAATTGGCTGGCGCACCCAGTGCGGTGCGCCAGCCGTATGCTTCTAGGCTTAGCGTTTCAGGTTGACCAGTTCCTGCAGAATTTCATCCGAAGTGGTGATCACCCGCGAGGACGCCTGAAAACCGCGCTGCGCCAGAATCATGTTGGTAAATTCCTGCGCCATGTCCACATTGGAGGCTTCCAGATAGCCAGCCGCCACCAGACCACGCCCGCCAGTGCCGGGCAGACCGATTTCCGGCTCGCCGGAGTTGAGACCCTGCTGGAAACTGGTGTGGCCAACGTGAATCAGACCGGCCGGGTTGTTGAAGCGTGCCAGCGCAATCTGAGCCACTTTTTCGCGCATGCCATTGGAGTAGACCAGAATGATCGCCCCATCGTTCGGCGAGATGTACACATCCGAAACGGTGCCGGTCGGCAGACCGTCCTGACTCTGGACGGTGATGCTGCTGGAACCGGACAGCATGGTGGCGGAGGAAAGATTGAGGTTCAGGTTGTTGATCGGGTTGGCTCCCGGACTGGCAGGAATGGAAACCGCTGTCCCGACCGTATTGCTGACATAATGCCCGTCACCATCGAACACGAGGGTACCCTGCCCGGTTGCGCCGGTCGGGGCAGTGACCTGCCATGTCCAGGTATTTGCAGCCGTGCGGGTGAATTGCACCGAAGCCGTGTGCAGCACCCCCAGCGAGTCGTACACCCCCATGGTTGTGGTAACCGATCCGCCGATGGCCGTATCGGCGCTCAGATTACCCCCGTAGTTGACCGTGTTGGTGGCGCGCGCCAGCGTGCGGTTGGCGTTCAGGCGGATATCGCCGATCGGGATGTTGAAATCAAGGTTTCCAGCCGCGTCCGCCTGCCAGCCTTGCAACCGCAAACCGGTCGAGGAATTAACCAGATAACCTTCCGAATCCATGGCAATTGAGCCTTCCCGCGAGTAGTTGCGCTGCGTTCCGCGCCCGTAGATGAAAAAGCCATCACCCTGCAGGGCTAAATCCATGTTGCGGCCGGTGCTTTGCAGCATCCCCTGCGTAAAAATCGGCGAGATGAAGCCCAGTTGCAAACCCAACCCGATTTGAATGGGGTTGGTGCCGCCCAGCGTAGAACTGGGGCTGGCGCCGGGGTTCATCAATTGCGAAAACTGATCGTGGAACAGAACCCGGCTGGCTTTGAAGCCGGTTGTGTTGGCATTGGCGAGGTTGTTGGCAACCACATCCAGATAATTCTGGTGCAGATTCAAGGCGCTGATGGCCGTAAACATTGAGCGTAACATTTTTTGTGCCTCCGGATGATTTTTGATTTGTTCACAGGCTTCCTCCGAGAGGGCCGACCTGTGTGTGTTTGTAGAGAGTCCTCGAACTTCAAGCAGTTTGGTCTAATTTACCGTGTTGCGAACGGGTTGGTTCGGCAATCACCACGCTGTCAATCTGGGTGAAGACCCCTTCTCCGCGATGTTGAGCATCCACTGCCGTGACCACCAGCCGCTCGCGCACATTGACAATAAAAGCCAGATCGTCCATCATCACCAGCGATGACTTACCTCCGCGCTGCTCGGCTTTTTCGATGGCCTGGGCAAGGCGGTTGACATGTTCGTCACTGAGGGCGATTTCGCGGCTTTGCAACCGTTTTTGGGCATGGTTGGAAAAGCGTACCTGTTGAACCTGTGCAAGGGTTTCCGCAAATGCCGGGGTGGACGCCTCTGGCGCTGGACGGGCAGGTTTGGCTGGCCCGTTTGCCGCGTTATTTTGAGCGCGTTCCAGCTGGACGCGGAAAACCTCACTCATGCAGCACCTCCACGAATTTCAATCACATCGCTCAGCGGAGCTTTCTGGCTACCAATTTGCAGGTAAAGCACCCCTTTTTCGCTGGTGACCCCGCCGACCACCCCCTCCAGCGTCGAGCCGTCCTTTTGGGCAACTTTGACAATTTTGCCGATCAGGCTGGCCGCATAAGCATTCTGGTTGGCGGCTGCCGCACTATCCAGCACCACCCGCATCGCTTGCAGTTCTTGCAGTGAATTGAGCTGGGTAAACTGGCTCATCATTTCACTATCCTTCATCGGCTCCAACGGATTTTGATGGGTCAATTGCGCCACCAGCATGGTCAAAAAGTCGCCCATGCCCGGCTGATTGCCGATTTTGGGGGTATTTGTCTGACCCACACTGGAAAACAACGATGGAGAAACTTCCGAAACTTGCATGGTTTTACCTCCTCAAATGCGATAATCCACCCCGCTGACCGAAAGGTTTTGCCAGCGTTCGGCGGGTTCGATGAACGAACCGCTGCCCTGCTCGGTTTCCCGTCCGCCGAACGAGCGGCTGCGCGGGCTGTGGCCCTGAAAGCCGCCCTGGGGTTGGTGGGACGGGTTTTCGTGATGAATGTTCAACTGAGCAAGGTTGACCCCGGCTTCTGTCAAAGACTGGCGCAGCTGATTCAACTGGGCTTCAAGCAGCCGTCCGGTGCTGGCTTGTTCGGCGTAAACCGTCACGTGGACGCCCTGTGAACTGCTGGCAAAGCGGATATCAATACCGCCCAGTTCCTGAGGATGCAATTGCACCCGCAGGCTGGAACGCCCCTGCTGGATTGACGCCTCCATTTGACTGGCAATCTGGCGGACCACATCTACCAACGTCCGTCCATGCACCGCAGGAGTTTCGGCACGAATTGGAATGACCGCTTCGGCTGTGGAGGAATGCCCCGCTGGAGGGTGCTCCACAACGCTTTCGACCTTGACCGTTGGGGTTTGCTGCGGTTCTTCAGCAAGTCTGGTTCTGGCCGGACTTTCTGCTTTGCTTTCAGGTTTGATCTCGGTGGTTACGGGTTTTTCGCTTTTCACCTCCGTAGGGGATTGGGGTTGAATGAGGGTTTCTTCTTCTGCCGGCTGGCTCAGGCTTTGTTCCAGCGCAGAAGCAAAATCAACTCCGCCCTCGACGAGGGCGCCTTCTTCGGCCGCAGGCAAAGGCTGTAACATCCCGCCATCCGCCGGTTGAATCTCTCCTTCGGCAAGGACGTCCGGCTCTCCCTGCACTACCGGTAGCAGCACGCCTTCGTTGAGCAGGGCGGGTAAGCCGCCGCTGATTCGGGCTGTCGGCTGTTCGGCAGCGGTTTCGGCAGGGGACATGGGATTCTGATCCGGTTGATTTTCGTTCTCAACGGCCGGCTGCCGGGCTGCTGCCGTGCCTGCCGTTTGAGATGCCGCCGCCTCTGACTGAGCCTGAGTTTGTTTTTCCTCCTTCTGGCGCGCCCGCAGGGTCTGCTCAAAAGTGAGCGATTCGCTACGGTGCGCTTCTGCATGCGGTTTGGCCGGACGCAGCGCGCTTTCAGGAGGCGGTTTGCTGACGGGCAGCACTTCCAATAAATTGATGTCCATTTTCACCTCGACATTGCAATAGTTTTGAGGAGCGCCAGTTTTTTACTGACCGACTGAGTCAGCGCCTGATACTGAATGCCGGTCTTGTTCATTTCCAGCAGCTCCACATCAATATCCACGCTGTTCAGGTCGGCCCGCAGGCTGCCGCCCGGACGCTGCGACACCTGAAAGCCGACCCGCCGCGCGGGTGATGCCAGATGAGCCTGATGCGATTTTTCCAATTCCACTCCTTTCTTCCGCTGAAAGACCTGTTTCAGCGTATCCTCAAAGTTAACCTGTTGGGCACGGTAGCCCGGCGTATCCACATTCGCCAGATTGCGGCTGATCACCTGCTGGCGCAGGCTCAAACCATCCAGCGCCAGCCGGGCAGCCTGCAAAGCATCGTCACTGATCCAATTTCTTGTCATACTTCACCCCGACCACCGGTATAAACTGCTCTGAAAATACCCCATCACCCGCTGAACGTAAGTTTGGGTTTCACGGTAGGGAGGGATGCCCTGATAGCGGTCAACCGCCCCCGGCCCGGCGTTGTAGGCCGCCAGCGCCAGCTGCACATTGCCGTTATAGCGTTTGAGCAAATTGCTCAAAAAGCGCACGCCGCCGTCAATGTTCTGGGCCGGATCGAATGGATCGCTTACCCCCAGACTGCGGGCTGTTCCGGGCATCAGCTGCATCAACCCCATGGCGCCCGCCGCCGAAACTGCTCGCGGGTTGAAGTTAGACTCAGCCTTGATGACCGCCTGTACCAACGCCGGATTGACAGCGTATTTTTGGGCAGCCTGCTCAATCAGCGCATCGAAACCGGAAGGCGAACCCGCCATCCGTAAGCCTTGCGGCGAGTAACCCCCGCCGGCTTCACCGTCCAGGGGGTTAGCCCCCGTTGCGGCCTGATTCTGCCCCGGCTGTGCCAATTTTTCGATCAACTGGAACAGCAACCGGTAAATGACCGCCTGAAATTGACTGCTGAAAATTGAATTATCCATGGGGAGCCGCCTCCGAAAGCCGCTGGCGGTAAGCATGGGCAATGTAAATGTCGTCCTGCGCGCGGGCTTCTTTTTCCGCCTCCAGCTGAGTGTAGTGTTCGATGTGCTTGCGTTTGAGAATTTGGAGGGTTTCTTCCTCCTGCCGGGCTTTGACCAGTTCCACCCGTTTGCTTTCCACAGCCGCGCGGGCCTGCTCCAGCTGGCTTTCCAGGGTCTTTTTCTGCCGGTCGGTATCCTGCAATTCAGCCCGCAGCAGAGCCAATGCTGCCAGGTCCAGCTCGCCCATCTGCATTTCGGCAATCTGGCGCATCAGCCGTACCCGCCGCTCGCAGAGATGCTCCAAAGCGTTCTCAATCTTCATCTGCTCCATCAGCCGCTGGCTCAATTCCAGCTCGCAAGATTCCACACGGCTGTGACGCACATCCAGCACACTTTGTAAATTAAAACGCGGTACCATTATTCAACCTCCTTTACCGGCTCAGCCGTCTTTTCTCCCACCGCCATCTGCAAAATTGAAAGGGTTTCTTCAAAGGACGAAACTTCCTTGCTGCCTTGTTGTAAAAAGGCTGTCAGCATCGGCATCACCGCAATGGCAGCATCAATGTCCGGGTCGGAACCGGACACATACGCGCCGATATTGATCAGATCGCGCGCCTTTTCATACGTGGCGAGGTGCTTGCGGGCAGCCGCCGCCAGTTTGAGGTGCTGTTCATCCGTGAGCGCCGGCATCACCCGGCTGACGCTGTTCAACACATCAATTGCCGGGTAATGATTGCGAGCCGCCAGGGCACGGCTGAGGATGATGTGGCCGTCCAATATACCGCGCACCGCATCACAAATCGGCTCATTGAAATCATCTCCTTCCACCAGCACGGTGAAGAAACCGGTGATCGAGCCGTGCTGATTGCGCCCGGCCCGTTCCAGTAAGCGCGGTAGCAGCGCAAAGACAGATGGGGTGTACCCTTTGCTAGCCGGAGGCTCGCCCACCGAAAGACCGATCTCGCGCTGAGCCATCGCAAAGCGGGTGACCGAGTCCATCAGGAAAGTTACATCCAACCCGCAGTCGCGGTAGTACTCGGCAATCGTCATCGCCACAAAGGCGGCTTTCAGGCGCACCAGCGCCGGCTGATCGGAGGTGGAGACCACCACCACCGAACGCTCCAGCCCATCCTCTCCCAGGTCACGTTCGATGAATTCGCGCACCTCACGGCCACGCTCACCGATCAGGGCAATTACCGAGATGTCACTGCGCGAATTGCGGGCAATCGAACCAAGCAGGGTACTTTTACCCACACCGCTGCCGGCGAAGATGCCCAACCGCTGGCCCTTGCCGCAGGTTAGCATGCCGTCAATCACCCGCACTCCCGTGACCAGCGGTTCGACAATCGGTGGGCGTTCCAACGGATGGGGTGCAGCGCGGTTGGTGATCTTCCACTCGACCGTGCCGAGCGGGCCTTTACCGTCAATCGGCTGTCCCAAGCCATCCAGCACCCGCCCCAGCAGGGACATACCCACCGGCGCTTTGAAAACGCTGGAAACCGGCCGCACCAGACTATCCGGTTGAATGCCTTCCATCGTCCCCAGCGGCATCAGCAGCATCCGCTCATTGCGGAAGCCGATCACCTCGGCCTGAACTTTACCCCGGTGGCTGGTCTGGATCTCGCACACCTCTCCAATCTGGCAATTCAACCCGACCACCTCGATGGTCAGACCGATCACCTGAGTGACCCGTCCGGCAACCTGCACCGTGGTCAGGTTGCGCAGCATGGTGCGGTATCGGGTGAGATCGGGCGGCTGGATCTCGTTCATAGTGGCATCTCCTGATTGGATTGAACTTCGGCAAACGATGCCAGAAGATTGCGCAGTTGGGTTTCAACCCGTGCATCCACCGCCCCGTACTGCCCCTGAATGTAACAACCGCCGCGGGTGATCCCCTCAGCCGGGATCACCTGCACCTTATGCCCCAGCACCAGCGCCTGATACTCCTTCCACTCCGGGTCGAGGCAGGCTGCATCCTTGGGATTAAGGTAAATCTTCAACTCGCCCAACGTGCTGGCCTGCTCCACAATTCGGTTCAGGTTCAATTGGAGAGCCTGATCATCCAATGCGACTCCCTCTCCAAACAAAGTGACCGCCATCTCGCGAATCATTTCCAGCACAATTCCTTCGCTGGAGGTGGTCAGATTTTGCTTCCAAGCCTTTGCTTCGGCAATCAATTCAGCACAGGCTTGCAAGGCCTCCCGCATTTCCTCTTGAGCCTGCGCCAGCCCTTCCTGATAACCGCTTTGGCGCATGGCTTCCAGTTCATCGGCTGCCCGCAGGCGTATTTGTCCGGCTTCTTCCTCGGCCCGCCGCAGGATCTCAGCTGCTTGCGCCTCAGCCTGTTGGATGAGGGACATGGCCTCTTGCTGTTCACGCCAGCCGGCCTCGTGCGGCTGATCGCCGACAAAAAAGCGATTTCCTCCCCCGTCCTCGTCCACAAACGGCGGGATGTGCTCCAAATCGGGAACATTCCAGACCTGCAAGCCTCTCAGCTGCTCACCCCGCAGCAGGCCAGAGCGGACGCTACTGCTGAGGGACGGTTGTGCCTCGGAAAGCATGAACAGATTGAGAATCTCGGCAGCCTGTTCGCGCGTTTCAACCCCGGCTTGCTGGTCAAAATCCGGCAGTTGCCACGGGGAAAAACCCGCAGCCGACGGATTGTGTTTGTAAATCCTAGAGGATGACTTCATTTTCGCCACCACCGCCAATCACAATTTCGCCGGCTTCTTCCAGCGCCCGCACTGCGTCCACAATCTTGCGCTGGGCGGCATAGACGTTCTTTGCCAGTTGCGGGCCTAAGATCTCAATCTCTTCTTTCAAGTTTTCGCGCGCCCGTTCGGAAAGGTTGTTGAAGATCTTTTCTTTCAATTTTTCCGGGGCGGCTTTGAGCGCCAGCGCCAGCTCAGACTTGCTGATGTCGCGCAGCACCCGTTGGATGGCGCGGTCATCCAGTTTGATCAGGTCATCAAAGGTGAACATGTTGGCGCGGATCTCTTCCACCAGTTTGGGATTGCTGGCTTCCAGCGCTTCCAGAATAGTCTTCTGCACGCCACGATCCACCATATTGAGCATTTTGACCAGAAAAGTCACCCCACCGGTGGCGCGGAAATCGGCCTCGCTCAACACGCTGGAAAGCTTGTTCTTCAAGTTGCGCTCGACCACCTGTACCACTTGTGGAGAAACGCGGTCCATGACCGCCAGCCGCAGGGTTACTTCGACCTGCAATTCTCGCGGCAGGCTGGTGAGAATATCGGCAGCCACTTTGGCCTCCAGGTAAGAAAGTACCAGGGCAATCGTCTGCGGCATTTCCTCCTGCAACAGAGCAGCGACCTCTTCGGGGTTGGCATTCCGCAGCATCTCGAACGAGGACAGTTGTTGATGCACCGAAATGCGCTCCAAAATCTCAGCACCCCGCCGCGGTCCAACCGCCCGGGCCAGTAATTGACGGCTGTACTCGATCCCGCCGCCGCGCAAAGCCGCATCCGCCGTGCTGAACTCAACCGCTTCCTGCAGGGCTATCCGACGTACCTCCGGCGGGATCGGCCCGGTTTTGCCCAATGCCAGCAGCACCCTTTCGATCTCACCCTCGGTCAGGTACTGCAAAACTTTGGAGGAGGTATCCACCCCCAGGGTCAGCAGCAACGCCGATGCTTTGTCAATTCCCGAAATCGCCGTGGATGGATTATCCATGGTTCCTGTTATCCTCGTTCAAC
Organism: Bellilinea caldifistulae; assembly: GCF_001306055.1. Classification (GTDB taxonomy): domain Bacteria; phylum Chloroflexota; class Anaerolineae; order Anaerolineales; family Anaerolineaceae; genus Bellilinea; species Bellilinea caldifistulae. Next base: position 89,029 of record NZ_LGHJ01000012.1, read on the forward strand.
CAGAGTTGGATAATTTCCGCTACGGTGGCCGGGCTTTCCTCCGCCAGCCGGCTGACGACTTTGGCCCGTTGTTCATCTTCCGCAGTGTTGACCGGCGTAAAGCGGGAGGAAAGTTCCACCATCACATCTTCGGTTTTCTGATTGAGAGCCGCCCGTTGAGCCGACATGGGAGGCAATCCGGCGGCGGCTTCGGGCGCAGCAATCTGCCCCAAGGGGACAGCAGCCTGCCCTTGTAAAGCCGCCAGTTCACCGGCCGGCATCATCACCGGCTGCCAGGCCTGCGCCGTGGCTGTGCGCAACTGGCGCATCTGACGTGAGAAGAAGAAGATCAGGGCTGCCAGCAAAATTACCGCCGCTACAGCCAGCCCAATTTGAATGTACAGGTTGGTCTGTTCGGCCTGAGCCATTTCAGCCGCCTGTTGCTCGTAGTAAGTGCGGTCAAACGGCATGGACTGCACCACCACCTGATCGCCACGCGCCTCATCCACACCAGCGGCTGCCGCCACCGCCGCTTTGACCGTCTCGACCGACTGGGCATCCAGCCCATCCACCATCACCGAAACGCTGATGCGGCTGATGCGCCCCGGGGACTGCACTTCGCGGGCTTCCACCTGACTGACTTCGTAATTGACGGTCTCCTCGGTACGCGAGTAGGTCATCGCCCCGTTTTCACCCGTCACCGGCGGCAGCGGAGTTGGCAGGTTCGAATCTGCTCCCGGCACCCCACCTTCAACCGCGCCTGATGTCGTGTAATTTTCCACAATCTTTTGTGAACTGCGCACCACCGGGGTGGGCTGCTGCTCCATCGTGCTGGAAACAATTTCACGCTGGGTCCAGTCCATCGCCACGGCTGCCTGCACCACCGCGCGGTTCGGGCCCAGCGTGCGGTCGAGCATCAACTGCACCTGTTTGCGGATCTCCGCCGCAGCCGCCTGCTCGGCAGCCCGCTGGCTGTCGGTTTGAGCGCTCAGCGAACCGGCTTCGTTGCCGCCGCCCGCCAGCAAATTGCCGTTACTGTCCACCACCACCACATTTTCAGGCTGCAAACCTTCCACACTGCTAGCCACCAGATGGGTGATCGCCCGTACTTGAGCCGCATCCAGCGCCTGTCCCATGCGTTCCTTGATGGTAATCGAGGCGGTCGTGGGCGATTGCTCGCTGCTCAACAGGGTGCGTTCGGGGCGTACCACATGTACCCGCACGGCTTCCACAGCTTCCAGGCTGCCAATCGTGCGTTCCAGTTCGCCTTCCAGAGCGCGCTGGTAATTGACTTTTTGTGTGAATTCGGTCATGCCCAGCGTATTACCGCTGAATAATTCGTAACCGACCGTCCCGCTTTTGGGCAGTCCTTCGCGCGCCATGCGCAGACGCACCTCGTAAACTTGTTCGCTGGGGACGAGAATGGTGCCGCTGTCCCGCAGGCGATAGGGGATGCGGTTTTCGTCCAGTTTCTGCACAATTTGGGCAGCGTCATTTTCGCTTAAGCCGCTGTAAGCCACTGAATACGAAGGGGTATTCGCCCAGTTGATCAGCACCGGTACCAGAATCAGCGCCGCCAGCAGCAAAGAGATGATCACAATCCGCTGGGATTGACTTTGTTTCTTCCAGTAATTCAGAAATTGGTTTTGCAGGGGTACCATCATAAGCGTTTCTCACCCGTTTAGACTTGCATGCGCATGATTTCGTGATAGGCTTCCACCAGTTTGTCGCGGATTGCCAGCGCCACACGGAAATTGACATCGTTTTCTTCCAGCCCAATCATCACCGTGTGCAGGTCAACATTCTCGCCCAGCGCCAGTTTCTGCACCAGATCATCCGCCTTCAGCTGCGATTCGTTGAGCGAATTGAGCATTTCCTCGAACGTCTTGGTGACCGACTGCAGGCTGGCGGAAGCCGGTTTGGGAACACCCTGCGGCTCACTGGCACGATAGACCGATGAAATGGAAACCGGCGGTATGTTCACGGCTACCTCCCAATATCCAGCGCCCTCAGCGCCATGCGCTTGGCAGCTTCGATCAGCGTTAGGTTGGCTTCGTAGGAACGGGTTGCCGAGATCATGTTGGTCATTTCCACCAGCGGGTTGACATTGGGATAGGTAACATAGCCTTCCTCATCCGCGTCCGGGTGGGTGGGATCATAGACCCGCGGGCCGGGTTCGGGATCGGTGATGATTTGGGCAACCCGAACGCCACCTTGAACAGCAGCCGGCTCGCCGCGCCGCGCTGCCACAAACGGTGGCAGAAAGCCGCGTTTGTTCTCCGGCATGAAAACCACATCCTTACGCTGATACGGCCCGCCCTGGGCTGTACGTGTGGTTTGGGCGTTGGCAATGTTGTTGGCAATCGTATCCAGCCTTAAACGTTGAGCCAACAGGCCCGATGCACCAATTCGTAGAGACTCCCAGAAACTCATAGCACCACTCCTTGACTCCTGACAGCAGGATAGCACAAGCCGAAACGAATTTCCGTAAAGTTGAGATGAAGGCTGAATAAAAAAGGCGTTAAAAACGTAAAATACACCACCGGTGAAGGGGGGTGTATTTTACTGTGGGAGAAACGCTATGCAATTGTTTGGAGTGGCACTACCGATAAGCCGATCGCAGGGTGTGGGAGTCAGGCTGCCTGCGTAATCGTCGAGGTATAGGCGGTTGCCGGAACGCTGGGCTGGGGCGGCGGCGCAAAACGTTTTTCGGTCATCTTCCACGCGTCTCGCAATTCTTTCAGCACGTGAATCGCTTCGTCATAATCACCCTTGCGGATGCAGTCCAGACACCACTGGTACAGGCGGAACAGACCAACCGCCACTTCGGGATAATCAAAGTTGAGGGCATCGCGCAGGACGCTGATGGCTTTAGTCGCTTTCTCAAAGTCCTTGACTTCGCAGGACTGAATCGCCAGGTCGTACGCCATGATCACCAGACGGAGCGGGCTGGCGCCCATCACATCTTGCTGCCGGTATTCTTGAGTGCGGTATGCAGTCTGGTACATGATTCGGGTCTCCTCTGAATTCGTTCTTGCCGGGGTGATTTTGGTATTGACTACCCTTAGTTTCGACTGACCGGCGGCAAACTTTAGCCCTGCGCGGTAAATTCTGCGTAAAAACTCACGCCAGCAGTTCAATCAAATCGCCGGCTTTGAGTTTACTCAATTCATCCGGCGGGATGGTGCGGATAATCTGGCGCGAGGCGCGGTCCATAATGTACACCGTCACTTCGTGGGTTTCGCGGTTCACATTAAAGCGCAAAACCACGTCCGAGGTACGCGGTTGGGAAGAAGGGCTGGGGGATGACTCGCCTATTTCGCTGCGGCGTGGAGCAGCTGCCTTTTCGCTGTAAAAATCCACCACCTGCTGAATCCGTGCGGACGAATCGCCAGCCGGTGGGGAAACCGGGGTAACGTTCATTTCGTTCATCTCGTCACCTCATTTCTTGCATCCTTGCATGTCCAAAAATTCGGTTCAACGGTTCCATCCGTCCCGCAGATCAACCGCTGCGGAAGAAATTGCCGTAGATACTGTTCATTTGTTGAGAGGTGTACAGCATCAGCGTCATTTGAGTTTGCATTTCGGCAAACTGTTGAATCAGGGTCTGTTCGCGCTGCGCCAACCGTTCGTTCATCTGGTCAATGGCTTTGCGGGTCAATTCAATCTGGCTTTCAACCGACTCCTGAGATTTCTTGACGTAACCATCCGCGCCGGTAAACTGGTTCAGGCGGCTGTCCAGGGCTCCAAGCGCCGCATCCAGCAGGGCTTTCACGGCGTTACGGTCGCTACGCAGGGCGTTTTCCAGCGCGCTGCGGTCGCTGATGCCGGCTTTCAGGTCGCCGTCCAGTTTCAGCCCAATGTCTTCCAGTCGGCTGAATGATTGACCGGTGGCGTAAGAAGCCTGAAACTGACGCAGCAGGTCGAAACGCAGATTGCGGAACATGCCATCTCCCACCAGCGCGCCGCGTGTGTAGGTGTTGTCGCTGTTCTTGACGGTGGCGGTTTTATCCGCCAGATACTTTTGCAGCGCGTTGAATTGATCCAGAAAAGACTGGACGGCTTTGACATCCGCGCTCAGGTCATCCTCAATAACGAGGGTTGCAGCCTTGCCTTCCGCATCGGCGCTCAACGAGAGGCTGACTCCGTAGATTACATCGCTCAGGTTATCATTACGCCCGCGCTGGACGGTCAGACCGTTGACGGTGAAGACCGCATCACTTGGGGTTTGCAGCACGGTTTTGAACGCCCCGCCCTGCAGCACACCCAGCGACTCCAGTACCGTGCCGCTCTCATCGGCGGCTTGAAGCAAAATGTCCGCCCCGCTGCGTTGATGGGTCAGTACCAGATGATTGTTGACAATCGAAGCGCTAACGCGGTTGCCCTCAGCGTACACCGCCTGATTGATCTTAAGCGCCAGATCGGCGAGGCTGTCGCCGGCGCTGACGGTGATGGCAACCCCCTGCGGGGTGTAGGTGACCGAAGCCGCTCCACTGCTGCGCGAACGCGCCTGCAAAGCCGCCGGGTTGAACTCAATTTGCAGGCCACGGCCGGTATCCACCCAACCGGCTTCCGTGGGAGCGGACTGCCACTCGCTGGTGTAACTACCGTCCGCCCGGCGGATGGACTGCGCCTCGCCGCGACTGTTGACCAGCCGGAACTGCCAGACGCCGTCCTGCTGGCGGGTCTCAACAAAGTAGGTATCGCTACCCAAAGCCGTTTTACCGTCCAGTGTCGCAGCGGTTTGGAAGCCGAGAATGCCTTCCGCCGTCGTTACCCCCGAAACCTGCGCAGATGCCAGCCCACCCAGGCGAAATGTGCCGCTCAACCCCAGCGCCTGGTTGACGTACTCCACCGCATCCGAGCGGACGCGGTGCGCTCTGGCCAGCGAGGTCACGCTGACTTCGTACTGACCAGCCGCCGCAGTGCTGCCGGCGCTGGCAGCCAGCACCGTGCTGCCTGCAACCGAGGGAGTCACCTTGACCGAACGCGCGCCGCCGAGCGTGTAAGACGGCTGGCTGCTGATCAGATTGCGCAGCGCGCTTTGCAGGTTGTTGAGCAGGTTGCCCAGATCGGTGTAAATGCCCTTTTGCACCTGCAATTCATCGCGCCGGGCGGTTAAACGCTTCAACGGCTGGCGTTCGGCTTCCAGCGTCTGCTGAATGATGGTGCGAAAGGTCGGGTCTAAATTGGTTGCGGAAATTGTGTTACTGCTCATGGGCATCTCCCTCATTCAGGGGGTGAGCGGGGGGCGGCTCACTTACGGCTGCCCCCCGCTTGCTGCCATCGGCGGACGGTCAGGTCCGGGGTTTAGCGGAACAGCGAGAGCAGGAACTGCGGAGCAGTGTTGGCCTGCGCCAGCATCGCGGTTGCCGTCTGTTGCAGGATCAGGTACTTGCTGGCATTGACCTGTTCTTCGGCCATGTTGGCGTTCATGATGCGGTTGTAAGCGGCTTCAACGTTGATCTGGGCAGCCGCCACCTGGTCTTCCTTGAAATTCAAGCGGCCGATGAATGCACCGAGGGTTGACATTTGCTGTGCGACATAGTCCAGCTTGCCGTCCAGGTAGGTCATGTAGTCACGGAAATCCTGGGCGGACACCAAAGCGCCACCCGTATCGCCGTTCTTCTGCACATCATACGTGCCGGCTTTGGTGTAGTTCACTGTGGCAGTGTAAGTACCATTTGCCAGGCCGCCGTTCAAATTCACGACCAGACCATTACCAAAGTTGACGGCAACATCACCACCACTCAGATCAACCGTTAATCCATAACCAACGGCACCAGTCCCATTGGCATTTTGAGCAATCAGGTATTGGGTTGAGCCACTAGCGTCAAACAGGCGAACCACCGAGCTGGCTCCATTGGCTTGTACTTGCACCGTATAGGTACCGGATTGGAGTTCACTCAAGTTAGAGTTAATCGTTCCGCTGGTGCTGACACCATTGGTATTGTCAATGATGTCGCTGGCATCGGCAGAAACTGAGGCAGATGAGGTACCCGTCTTGAGTGCCAGTTTCAGACTGTCTCGCCCATTGTTAATGCCGGTTGCTGCAAGGTTGTCCAAACCGCTGACGGATGTGAAATCATTCTGCCCATAACCGGTCTGGAAGGTCAACGCTGTGGAGTAGTAGCTGGCGTCAATGAGTTTGTTGCCATTCCACTCTGTCTGAGCGGCAATGTCATCAATTTGAGCAGCGTAGGCAGCCAGTTGGGTCTTGATGATCTGGCGCTCGGCAGACCCCATCGTGTCGCTGGCAGCCTGAGCGGCTTTGTTGCGCATCTGTACCAGGATGTCATTGATCCGGCTTACGCCTGCTTCTGCCACGGCCAGCAGGTTCTTGGCATCGCCGATGTTGCCAAGGGCAACTTTCAAACCTTCTGAACGGAACTGCAATTTGCTGGCGATGGACAAGCCGGCCGGGTCATCCGCTGCGGAGTTAATCCGTTTACCGGTTGCCAGACGGGTCTGGTAGATCGCCAGTTGCTTGTTGATGCCCTGCAAAGAATTGAGGGCGTTCATTGCGCCGATATTACCGGCAATTCGAGTGATATCTATCTCAGCCATTTCAAACCTCCTTGTTTGTGTGTGGCGGGGATCCTTCCCCTTGTGGATTAAGATTTGGAAAACGATTGTGATTTTTGGGTTACCGCCGGGTTCTTTCTACCGTTCCGGCGCTGGGCGTGGAACCCGGTACCAGCGCACTCCGCCGATTGGTTACCTATCCGTTGCTCCTCATCTGTTCGATATTTCAACACCTCCGTCTTTCAATTTGCTATAATAGTTATCGTCCGATGCGCTTTTTTCTTTAGCCGCTGGCGTTAAAAAGGCGTAAAAAAATGCAATCATCCCCCCGTCCCATCTCCCGCCCGGTCCTGTTGCAAATTATGCTGGTGATCGCTCTGTGCGCAGCCTCGCTCTGGTTGTTGAATTTTTTAGGCGTCTTCCGCCCCCCGCCAACCGAAGCGGTGCTGGTCTTCCGGGTGGAAGCCACCGGCGGTTATGCCAACATCACCCTGCAGGCCGGCAAAGAGGTGATTTCCAAAACCACCACCGTAACGACGCCGTGGGAAAAGCGGGTGGTAGTGGCGCGCGGTGAGGAAGTTTACCTGACTGCCTCCAACCCCAGCCAGACCGGTCAGCTGTCCTGCACCATCACCCTCGACGGGCGGGTTTGGAAGCGCGAACGCACCGAAGCCCCCAAAGATGGCGTCGCCTGTGCCGGCATCGTCCCGTAAGGAGATAGGATTTTCTGAGTGTGGGTTCAGGCTCAAACAATCCTGGGAGGGGACAGTCTCCCCTGTACTCGGCATGGCCTTAACAAGATCAGCTCACCGCGAACGAGCGCGGCGGCGTGGCAATCTCCCGCAAAGCCGGGTTCTCACACACTGGCAACTGGCGCTTCGTTCCGGGACGAATGATGATGATGGCATGGAATTTCTCCTGAACGGACGATAGAAAAACAATAGATTGTGCCCCCAAGGGAATTCGAACAACGTCCCCTTCCGGGGATCACGGTTTGAACAATCTGTGCCCCCAAGGAAATTCGAACAACGTCCCCTTCCGGGGATCACGGTTTGAACAATCTGTGCCCCCAAGGGAATTCGAATCCCTGTTTGAGCCTTGAGAGGGCTCCGTCCTAGGCCGCTAGACGATGGGGGCGGTCAGAACGGCTACATTCTATCACGCCATGAAGCGCCTGTCAATTAAACCAGCGATTTTTTTCCAACCCTTTGATCAAAATGGTCTATACTTATATGTGTTACTTGTCTCTCAATCGGGGGATGGGGTGAATATTGGCGCAGTACGCTACCGGCGTCGCTTTGCTTGAAAAGATCTCAACAACCTCATCTCGCATTCGGGTGTACGCAAAAACGGGGAAAAAACCGACACAACCACTGAGTCCACTCCCATGAACATCGGCAGGAAAAACTCTCATCCCCATCCGACCGGGGAAAATCTGCTCGGCCAGATCACCCTCAACATGCGAGGGATCTGGCAGCGCCAATCCCCCCGCCAGCAAGCCGGATTGTTGATTCTGGTGCTTGCCGCGTTGTTGCTTTCAACCCTGCCGCTTGCCAGCCTGGCGCTTTCCTTAAATCCCTATCTTCCGGTCATCGAGCGGGTTAGCGGACTGCTCGCCTCTCAACCCGGTTTTGAAGACAAACTCGCCGCCCTGGAACAATTCAAAACCACCTTGCTGCCAGCCGACCTGGTTCAGTCCGTCAGTGAGCAGCTCATCCTGCCGGAGGAAAGCACGCCCGGCTTGTCCGACCCCACCCCAGAGCAACTGCAGACCAACACCCCTGACCGGCAGCAGCTTTCAGCAATCGCCCACTCGATTTTAACCCTGCAAAAGTCCTTCGAAATTCCGCTCAACACCCCTCAACTTGCGGTCTGGCTTCGTCAATTAAACAGCGAGGATGCGCTGCTCAGGCTGCAAGCCGTTGAAGGGATTTACCGCAATACCCCAGCCGTCTTGCGTAGATTGTACGACGTTCGGCGTGCCAACCTGACTCTCATCCGTCAGATCAACAGTTTGACGGGCGACAACGGGTTGAATGCTTTTACCCTGAAACAGCCCATCTCTTCACCGGTCAGTTCCTTGCCGGATTCAACCTACATCAGCTTAATCCGCTTAAGTCGCGCCTGCCAGTCGGTCGAAATTCAACTGGCTAACACCACCTACCTGCTCAATCAAATCTTTCAGGAAATTGAGCCGGTTTACCGTCAGGACCTCCTCTGGGGATTTTCCATCTGGCTGAAGGCAGCCGGCTGGATCTGGCAGCAACGAATGACCTTGCTCATCCTCTCCTTGGGGTTACTGGTGTGTTCCGGTTTGCTGTTATTTTGGCAGTCCTTGTCCAAAAATCTGCGGCCAGGCAGTCTGCTCGTTCGATTCGGCTTCCCCAGGGAAACTCCCCGTCCGCACGCCGAGAGCCGGAAAGCCGGCCATTCCTTTGCCGCACAAAGCAACTGGCTGGTGAATGACCTTGCCCGGAGGCATGGGGGAAAACCGCTGCAAATCTCGCGGAGGGGCAGCATCCAGCGTCCGCATCTGCTCATCCCCGTCAGCGGTAAAGCGCCGATTGAAAAGCCGCTGCCGGCCGATGGAATCGTGCGCATCGGGAACGACCCCGCTTTCCCGGTCAAGATTCCACTTTCCGGTGCGGAATATATCGAACTGTGGATCCGCAAGGCCAGGAAAGGGTATTATCTGGAAGTTATGTTCAGCGACATCCCGGTGTTGATCAATCAAGAACCGGTCAAATCTGCCCGCACGCTGAATGATGGAGATACCATCCAGATTCATGATAGCCTGCTCGTATTTCGAGAGCGCTGATCGAGAGTGGTTATTTTTATCACTAACAAAATAATCCCGAATTGGCTACAATAAATTAGCCATCCCCAGTCAGAAAATCAGGAGGAATTCATGCAGCACGGCTTAAAATCCTTCTTCGCGCCGCGCGGCGTTGCCATTATTGGCGCATCGGCCACACCCAATAAATTAAGCTACGGCATCCTTCGTAACATGACCCTGTATGGCTATCAGGGACAGATTGCCCCGGTCAACCCCAAAGCCGATCAAATTCTCGGTTTGAAGTGTTACCCGGATATTACCTCCGTTCCCGACCCGCTGGATCTGGCTGTGATCGTCTTGCCGGCCCCGGCTATTCCCGCCACCCTGGAAGCCTGCGGCCAGCGCGGCATTCGGGCCGTGATCATCATTTCCGGCGGCTTCAAGGAGGTGGGCGAGCAAGGGGCAGCCCTGGAAAGACAGATTTTGGAAATTGCCTCCCGCTATCAAATGCGGTTGATCGGCCCGAACTGTGTCGGTACGCTCGATTTGTATTCCGGGTTGAACACCACCTTCATTCAAGGCGTGCCCGAACGGGGTGGCATCGGTTTTATCTCCCAATCGGGGGCTGTTGGCGGTGGAGTGGTAGATTACATCCGGGACAAGTTCATCGGTTTTGCCAATTTTGCCAGTCTCGGAAACGAAGCCGACATCACCGAAACGGACGTCATCGAATACCTGAGTGAAGAAGAGCATACCCGCGTCATCGCCGTATATGTGGAGATGATTCGCGATGGTCAGCGGTTTATGCAGGCAGCCCGGCGGGTCACCCCGCAAAAACCGATTGTTCTGCTGAAAGCCGGACGCACCGGCGCAGGTGCGCGGGCGGTTTCCTCACACACCGGTTCACTGGCGGGTTCCCATGCCGCCTATCGGGCCGCCTTTCAGCAATCTGGCGTCATCGAAGCCCAAACGGTCAGCGACCTGTTCGATATTTCCATGGCACTTGCCCATCAGCCTCTGCCCCAAGGTAATCGGGTTGCGATCATTACCAACGCCGGAGGGCCAGCAGCCCTGCTCTCCGACAGCCTGGCAGAAAACGGTTTGCAAATTGCCGATCTGGAAGAACACACCCGCTCGGCGCTGCGCGGGCGGCTTAACCCGGCCGCTCAGGTTGCCAACCCAATTGACATGCTTGGCGGGGCTGAGCCGCCGGAGTACGAATTCGCCCTGCAGCAAGCCCTCGCCGACCCCAATGTGGATGCGGCGGTGGTCATCCTCGTACCGCAGGCTCTGGTTAACCCACTGGAAGTAGCCGAAAAGATTATTCATGTCAGCGGTTCCCGCCAAAAACCGGTGCTGACCTGTTTCATGGGTGAATGGAGTGTACAACAAGCCCGCCAGCGATTGCACAGCAGTGGCATTCCAATGTACGTCTTCCCGGAAATTCCCGGGCGAGTCTTGGGCGCCATGCTCCAATATGCACGCTGGCGGCAGCAGTCGGAATTTGAAGCCGCCCAATTCAATGAATTTGACCGCGCCGCAGCCGCCCAAATTTTAGGCCAGGCTGGCGGGCAGGAGGCCCTCGGTGAGGCTCAAACCCGCCCGCTGTTCGAGGCTTACGGCATCCCGCTGGTTGCCGGTCAAGCCGCCCACAGCCCTGAAGAAGCCGCTGAGGCTGCTCGCCGGCTCGGATTTCCGGTCGCCCTCAAAATCATTTCCCCGGATATCCTGCACAAATCGGATTTTGGCGGAATCCGCCTGAATCTGAACGATCCGCAGGAGGTCAGAACAGCCTATCAGGAAATGATGGAAAGCATCGCCAACCGCCTGCCCCAGGCACGCCTTGAAGGGGTGCTGGTCGAGCGGATGGCGGACAAAGGGCAGGAAGTCATCATCGGCATGCGCCGCGACCCCAATTTTGGGCCGCTGATCATGTTCGGGCTGGGGGGTGTTTATGTGGAATTGTTTGGGGATGTATCCTTCCGGGTTGCCCCCCTCACCCGCCGCGAGGCGCTGGACATGATTCACCAGACTCATGCCGGAAAACTGCTCAGCGGCTTTCGTGGAGAAGAACCCTATGATTTGCAGGCCGTGGTGGATGTCATCCTGCGCCTCAGTCAGCTGGCATTGGACTTTCCCCAAATTGCTGAAATGGAAATCAATCCGTTGCGGGTCTTCCGGCAGGGCGCGCTTGCGCTGGATGGGCGGATCATTCTTTCCTGATTATCCGCTTCGGCTACAGGTGTTTAAAGCGCTGAGCCGTCCATCTAAGGACGGCTCAGCATTCCAAACCCAACCCGCGGCTTCCCATTTTTCACCGCTTCACCCAGGAGGAGCAATTGGCAATTGAACCAACTACACCTCTATTTTACGAAGAGGGTGGCGATCAGGGAAGAGACCCTCGACGCTTGTACAAGGTTTTCCGGGTAAATCAGACCATACATTAAAAAAAACCTCCACACAGGCAAATAAACCTCCCCGAATGACGGGCGTAAAAATCTTCACAAACCGGTATAATCTCTGAGCAAGTTTCTGAAATTGAAAGCGTGAAAGATTGAACTTCCGAAATTTTCTACGCGGTTTGATTTTCCTGCTGGTGTCCATTGTCTCATTGGGGACGCCAGCATACCCCGCTCAAGCGTACACCGGTCAGATCCGCTTCGATCATCTGACGGTTGAAGACGGTCTTTCGCAAAGTTCTGTTTGGGCAATTGTTCAGGACCGGCAGGGTTTCCTCTGGTTTGGCACCGAGGAAGGGCTGAACCGCTACGACGGTCTTGGTTTTGAAATCTTCAAACACGACCCTCAAAACCCGAACAGCCTGCAATCGAACGTTATTTCCAGCCTGTACCTTGACCGCAGCGGCGACCTGTGGATTGGCACCACCAGCGGTCTGGATCGCTATCGCATCAGCCAGAATGAATTCGATCACTACCCGCTGGTTGAAATCGGCCAGGCTGGCTTATGGGGCAGCACGATTGAAGCCGTGTTACAAGATGAACACGGCATTCTTTGGGTGGCAACCCAGGCCGGCGGGTTGAACCGCCTCAACCCCGCAAACGGAGAAATTCTCCACTTCATGCCGGTTGAAAACGACCCCAAAAGCCTGCCCAGTCGGGATGTTTACGACCTTGCTCCTGATGGATTGGGCGGTTTGTGGCTGGCAACCGATGGGGGTTTGAGCCATTACGACCCGACCAGCGGCTATTTCACGCATTATCGTTACAACCGCTTCAACCCCTACTCGCTCAGCGATAATCGCTGCCGTTCGCTTTTCGTTGACCATGAGGGAACTTTATGGATTGGCACGGAGCGCGGCGGCTTGAATCGGATGATTTCGGCAACCGGACGATTCGAGCGCTACCAGAACGACCCCGATGATCCGGCTTCTTTGATTTCCAATCAGGTGTTCGATATTCTTCAGGACGAGCGGGGAGTTATTTGGGTTGCCACCCGCGAGGGAATCAGCCTGCTGCAACCGGGCAGCACCCAATTCAGCCACCTTCGCAAAGACCGTAACGACTCTGCCAGTTTAAACAACAACGTGGTCACTGCCCTTTATGAAGACCGCGGCGCGGTGATGTGGGTGGGGACATTTGGCGGGGGTGTCAATCGGTTTGCACCTTTCGCCAATAAGTTTCAGCGCTACACCCAGCGCCCCGGCGACCTCTCCAGTCTGAGCGACAGCACAGTTTTCGCCATCAGCCAGACGCCGGATGGGACAATCTGGATTGGCACGCTTTCCGGTGGTCTGAACCGCTTGGAACGAGAAAGCGGGCGGATGCGTTACTACTATCACCTGCCAAACAACCCGGAAAGCATTGCCAGCAACGATATTCGCGCATTGTTCACCGATCACACAGGCACACTCTGGATTGGCACAGCCAACGCCGGCGTTGACCGGTTCGACCCCGTAACCAACTCCTTCATCCACTATATGCTGGATCCACAAAACCGCAATCAAACGGCTCAGTATTCCATTACCACCTTCTTCGAAGACTCCCAGATGCGGCTTTGGGTGGGCACCCGAGGTTATGGATTCCACCGCTTTGAACCCGAAAGCCAGACCTTCGTGCGTTACACACTTCCATCTGCGAACAATTCCGCTCAATTGATACGGTCAATCCGCGAAGATGAAAACGGCTACCTGTGGATTGCCACATATGACGGCGTTTTTGTCTTTGATCCGCGCACGGAACAATTCGTCCGCCAATACCACGCCGGGGATCGCCAGAACGGTTCACTTTCGTCGAATACCGTCCTCAGCATGTATCTTCAAGATGAAGAGACGGCCTGGTTCGGCACATGGAGCGGCGGTTTGAACCGGCTTGACCGTCAAACCGGCGTCTTCACCGTCTTCACCGAGAAGGACGGCCTCGCCAATGACACCGTCTATGCCATCCTGCCCGATTCGAGCGGTAATTTGTGGCTAAGCACCAACCGCGGACTTTCGCGTTTCGATCCGGTGACCCGCAACTTTCGGAATTATGATGTCAGTGATGGACTGACCGGCAACGAATTCAACGCCGGGGCAGCCTTTATATCCCCTCAGGGAGAATTCTTTTTCGGCGGCGTCAACGGAATGATCAGTTTTTACCCCGATCAAGTTAAGGATAATCCCTTCCCGCCGCCGGTCATAATCCGTTCCTTCTCTCTCTACAATCAGGTTGAGCGGACAAACCTGCCGGATGGCGAAACCATCTCATTGAGTTATCGGGACACCTTCATCAGTTTTGAATTTGCCGCCCTTGACTTTACCGCCCCGCACAAAAATCGGTTTGCCTACAAACTGGAAGGTTTCGACAGTGACTGGAATGATTTGGGCAATCGCAATTTTGTGACCTTCACCAATCTGCGCGGCGGCGATTATGTCCTGCGGGTCAAAGCCGCCAACAATGACGGAGTCTGGAATGAAGCGGGCATTGCCGTAAATCTTCAGGTAACTCCCCCGTTTTACACACGCGGCTGGTTCATCCTGCTCAGCGGGCTGGGCGTGCTGGGACTGGTTTATGCCGGTTACCGCTTACGCCTGCAGCGGGTCGAAAGCCAGAAACGCGCCCTGGAACAGATCATCCTGGAACGCACCCACGAAATTGAGCGCCGCCGAGAAGTTGCCGAGGGCCTGCGCGAAATCATCGCCATCCTGAATACCAACCAGTCCCTCCAGGAAAGCCTGGATTACATCATCCATCAGGCTCTCCAATTGGTAAATGCCCGCCATGCGCTGATTTTTTACCACCCTCCCGGTGAGCCGCCTCAGGAAATGGCCGGAGAACTGCCCCCGAACCTGCAAGCCTACGCGGCTTTGGTGGAAGAAACCCTCAAAGGACAGATCACCTTAATCAAGGACATGCGCGAGTACCGCCAGCAGCATCCCCGAAAAGCCTTGTTCCCCGGCGAAAATGGGGCTTTGCTGGCCATTCCTCTTGCAAGCGGTGATCATGTGGATGGCGGGTTGATCCTTTCCTTTTCTCAACCGGGGGCTCTCTCCGAAGAAGATTATAAAACCGCCCTGACGCTTGCCGATCAGGCTGCCCTGGCCATCGGCAATGCCAATTTACGCCGGCAGGCAGAGGAACTGGCCAAAATCAGCGAGCGCAGCCGAATCGCCCGCGACCTGCATGACGCCGTGACCCAGACCCTGTTTGCCAGCACGCTGATTGCCGATGTGCTGCCCCGCCTCTGGCAGCGTAATCCCCAGGAAGGCCTGCGCAGGTTGGAAGAACTACGCCTGCTCAGTCGTGGCGCCCTGGCGGAGATGCGTTCCCTGCTGGTGGAATTACGCCCCGGCTCACTGTTGGAGGCCGACTTGTCGGAGTTGATTCAGCAATTGTGTGATGCATTCACCAGCCGTACCCGGCTTCAAATCACCTGCAGCATTCAACCGGTGGCAAAGCAGCCCGCCGATGTGCAAATTGCCTTTTACCGCATCGCTCAGGAAGCCCTGAACAACATCGCCCGCCACGCTCACGCCCAACGGGTAGGAGTAGATCTTATCCATGATGGAGACAGCCTGAGGTTGACCATACGCGATGACGGCCACGGCTTTGACCAGCACAACGTACCACCGGCTCATTTTGGGCTGGAAATTATGCGGGAGAGAGCCCTGTCCATCAAAGCCGACCTGCAAGTCCAAAGCGCACCTGGGAAGGGCACCTGCATCCGCCTGACCTATCGGTACGCCAAATAGGGTTATAATTCAGGTCAACCCACAACCACCGACCCAAAAGTCTCACCAATGGAAATTTTTAACGTTGGATTTGGCGAATTACTGTTTATCTTCCTGCTGGCCTTGATTTTGCTGGGGCCGGAAGGGATGAAAAAAGCCGGCCTGACCATCGGCAAAGGTGTGCGCGCCATCATTCGTTCGCCATTTTGGAAAATTTTTATGGATACCACCCGCGAAATCCGCGAAATGCCAACCATCCTGGTTCGAGAAGCGGGGCTGGAAGAATTTAACGAAAAAACCCGCAAATCCTTGCGGGAGTTTTCAGAGGAATTGCCTCAAGAGAGCCAACTCACCGAGGCAGATTTTCAACAATTAGACCCGCGCCTGCGGCCGATCCCATGGGACGCCAAACCGTCCTCCTCCAACCCTCCTTCACCGGCTGATGCGTCTGAGCAGCCGGCCGAAAGATCCACACCCCCCTCTGACGAAAGTCAGGGCTGAGAGGGAAAATCCCCTCTCACTCCGTATCGCTTTTATCCCTGTCTGGCTGTTCTTCTTCGCCTTTCAAACCTTCCCGAAAGGCGCGGATACCACTGCCTAACTCTTTGGCAATTTTAGAAATTCGTCCCACTCCAAACAGCAGCAGCACAATCACCAGAACGACAAGTAATTCCCAACCGCTGAAATTCCGAATCATCTCTCACGCTCCTTCTTCCTGAATTCTAACACAAAAAACGATCATTTCTCCGCCCCGGCAGGCCTTGCAATTTTAGCCATAAGAATACTCAATCCGTATAGCACCAACAGCGGGATCATCAACAGTCCCATGTTGACCGGGTCGGGAGTCGGAGTAACGAAAGCCGCCAGCACAGCAATGACCACCACTGCAATCCGCCATTGCTTAGCCAGTACCTCCGCCGTCACCAATCGGAAACGCGCCATTAGATATACTGCCAGCGGCGTTTCAAAGCTGACCCCAATCCAGAACAACAAACCGGTAACAAAGCTGAAATAATTGGATAAACGCGGTGTGGTGGTAATACCGATAAAACTGATCAAAAAGGGCAAAGCCGCCGGTAGCATCACAAAATAGGCAAACAACACACCGCTGACGAATAAAAGGGTGGCAAACGGAATGGCTATCAGCAAACCACGCCATTCGTGATCTTCCAGTGCCGGACGAATGTAAGCCAACGCTTCATACAAAATGTAAGGAAAGGCCAGGATAAAACCGCCCAACAGCGAAACCCGCATAAAAACCGAAACATTTTCGGTGACTTCAATCGAAATCAGCCGGTCAATTCCCCCAATCGGGTAGGCGAGAATGGCGATCAGTCGCTCGCCAAAGGCAAAACAGATCAATACCGCAACAATCATCGCCAGCAGCCCGCGCAGCAAACGCTGACGTAATTCATTGAGATGTTCCGGGATGGTCAAATCCGCCCGGTTGACCTTCTTCTTAGGAGGAAGGGGCGGTTTTACGCCTCTTTTTTTACCGAATTTCAACATGCCATTTCTCTGAATCCGTGCAAGGGAGTGAACAGGCTTGTTCGGGGCGGTCGAGATTCAATCTGGCGGTTAATGATCAGCCAGCGCCGCATCCAGAAAACGGATTTTTTCAATATCGTGATGAGCGCCACCACCCTCATGATGATTATAGGTATAAATGCGCATCTCTTTGGGAGCCGTAATGCGGTTATAAGCCGCAAAAATTGTCGAGGGAGGACAAATCTCATCCATCAGCGCCACCGAAAACAAACAACGGGCTCGGATACGGGTTGCAAAAAAGACATTATCGAAATATGCCAGGGTTTTGAAAACCTGTTCGGTACGCTGACGATGCACCTGACAGAACTGAGCAATTTCCTGATACGGCCCGGAGGGGGTAATTTCTATCGCCCGCTGATAGTGGCACAGGTACGGCACATCCGGCATGCACACCCTCACCTCGGGCATCAAGCCGGCCACCGCCAGGCTGATACCACCCCCCTGACTACCTCCCGTCACTGCCACCCGTTTGGCATCCACCAGCGGAAAACTGCGTCCAGCCTGTACCGCGCGGACGGCATCCACAAACACCCGCCGGTAATAATAGGTCTCGGGAGAAAGCACACCCAAAGTCATAAACCCCGGCGAATGCGGGCTGCTACCTTCGGCTACATCCGGTGTATCTCCCTGCCGCCAGACACTGCCCTGTCCGCGCGTATCCATGACCAGATGAGCATACCCCGCACTGGACCAGAGCAGCCATTCGGTAGGAAAACCGCGCCCGCCGCCGTAGCCCACATATTCGACCACCAGCGGCAATGGTTGGGCGGCGTTAGCCGGCAGCATCAGCCATCCCTTGATCGGTTGTCCGCCGTAACCGTTGAAAGTCACATCATAAGTTTTGACCGTGCGCAAGCCAAAATCAACCGCTTCAAAGCGGGCATCCAGCGCATACCGCTCAGCCTGTTCCAGAGTGGCCGCCCAAAACGCATCAAAATCCGGTGGCTCGCTCACAGCCGGCTGATAGCGGCGCAATTCGTCCAAAGGCAGATCAAAAAAAGCCATGTTTCACCATGTAAATGGTCAAAAACACGCCTTATTCGGCTTCGGATTGGATGTTTTCAAGGATGTGCTTGAATTCGGCGGCCTTGTCACCCTCGGCATGACACGAGATCACAACAATCGCCGTACAAACCACCGGCCCAGGATTGCGCCAGCGGTGAGGCAGGTGAGCCGCAAAAATCAGGCTGTCGCCTGCCTCCAGCTGATAGCGATCATTATCCACTTCGTACTCCAGATGCCCGCGCAGGCAGAATACAAACTCGGAACCGGTGTGGACGATGGGATGCGGGCCGCTGTTGGCGCCGTTTTCCAATGTGATCGTAAAGGCGTTCAATCGCCCGCTGAAGGATTCACTGCCCATACCCTCCCACACCCCCCGTAAGAAGGGAATGCGGGTTCGCTCGTGGGCCTTGCTGAACACCACTTTTTTACGCTCGGCACCCTCGCGGAAAAAATCGGTGATCGGCACACCCAGTGCCGTAGCAATTTTGAACAGAGTACTCACCGATGGGGATGTCAAGCCACGCTCAATCATGCTCAACGCATTGGCCGAAAGGCCACTGTTACGCGCCAGCGTGCGCATGGAAATACCGCGTTCTTCCCGCAACGCCTTCAATCGCTGCCCCACATCCACCGAAATGGCTTCCTTACCGAATAAATCCACTCGGGCACCTCCTGACAAAAGGTCAGCAACCTGCCACGCAGGTCACATGGCCTATTTTACCGTTAAAACAAGCCGATGACCCGGCCGGTTTCCAGATCCAGATCCACATCATAAAAAGCAGGGCGGGTCGGAAGACCGGGCATGGTGCTCATCGTTCCCAATAAGGGGTAAAGGAAACCAGCCCCCACCGAAGCCCGTATATCCCGCACCGGAATGCGGAAACCCTTGGGTACACCTTTCAGTTCCGCATTGTGGCTCAGGCTGAGGTGGGTTTTTGCCATGCAAATGGGCAGGCGGTCGAAACCCAGGCGGGTGTACTCGGCAATTCGCTGTTCGGCCAACGGCTCGTAATCCACACCGTCCGCTCCGTAAACTTCGCGGGCGATGATTTCAATTTTTTCCTTTATCGGTATATCCAACGGGTAAAGGAAACGGAACTGGGAAGGCTTTTCGGCAGCTTTGACAACTGCCCTGGCCAGTTCGACGGCGCCCTCACCGCCCAAAGCCCAGTGATTGCAAATCACCGCATCCTCCGCACCGCCTTCCTCCACCGCCACCTTGCGAATCAGGTCCAATTCTGCCTGGGTATCGGTGGCAAAAGCGTTGATGGCGACCACAACCGGCACACCAAATTTGCGCGCAATCCCAATGTGCGCCAGTAAATTACCCAAACCTGCCCGCAGCAATTCCAGGTTTTCATTGGTGTAGGCGTGGTCGAGCGGTTTACCCGCCACCACCTTTGGCCCGCCGCCGTGCATTTTGAGAGCGCGGACGGTTGCCACCATCACCACCACGTTGGGAATCAGGCCGGAGTAACGGCACTTTATATTGAAGAATTTTTCCATGCCCATATCCGAGCCAAAACCGGATTCGGTCACCACATAATCGGCCAGTTTTAAGCCGATCATATCGGCAATGATAGAACTGTTACCGTGGGCGATATTGGCAAACGGCCCGGCATGGACGAACACCGGAGTACCTTCCAGTGTCTGCATCAAAGTCGGCTTGATAGCATCTTTCATCAGGACGGTCATCGCCCCGGCCACCCCCAGGTCATCGGCGTTGATCGCCTCACCCTTGCGGTTGGTACCGATAACCATTTCCCCAAAGCGACGGCGCATGTCAGCCAGGGAGGTTGTCAGCGCCAGGACGGCCATAATCTCACTGGCAACGGTAATATCGAATCCGGTTTTGCGTTCCATGCCTTTCTCATTCGGCCCCTGCCCAATCGTAATTCCGCGCAAAAAGCGATCGCTGGTATCAATCACCCGCCGCCAGGTGATCGAATCGGGGTCAATGTCCAGCCGGACGAAACGGCTGCGTTCTTCCGGCGTCATTTCATCCGGATCGGTTTTATCTATTCCCAATTTTTTCAGGCGGTTGAGCATGTTCACTGCAAAATGACGCTTGCCCTGTTTATCCTTGGGGAAAAGGCGCTCGAACAACTGCTCATCGGTGGCTTCGGATTCGTGCAGCATCCGTACATCAATCGCCGCCGCAAGCAGGTTGTTCGCCGCCGTGATGGCGTGAATATCGCCGGTAAGGTGCAGATTAAAATCCTCCATCGGCACCACCTGACTGTAACCGCCGCCGGCCGCTCCGCCTTTGATGCCGAAGGTCGGCCCCTGACTGGGCTGGCGGATGCAGGTCATCACCGACTTGCCAAGGTGCGCCCCCAGCGCCTGACTCAGACCGATGGTGGTGGTCGTTTTTCCCTCTCCTAGGGGCGTTGGGGTGATGGCCGTCACATCAATGTACTTGCCGTTCGGTACATCCCGCAGCCGCTCTAAAACTTCCAGTTTGACCTTGGCTTTGTAAGGGCCGTACAGCTCAATCTCATCGGGCTGCAGGCCCAGTTCTTCGGCCAGTTCAGTAATCGGTTTCAGAAAGGCCTGCTGGGCAATTTCAATATCCGCCGGTACAGGGGTCTGGCGTTCAAGTCGAGTGGGTTTGACAGCCTGCTTGACAGCCATTCTTTTCCTCCTCAGGTGATCCAAGAAAATGGGGACAATCCCCTTTATTATGGACGAATTAAAGGGGAAACGCAAGCATTTTGGGCTGCTTTTCGGCTGAATTGTCAGACAAAAGCAGGGTTCAGAGAACCCTGCCGGATGGTAAGATTTTGCCTGATTTTCAGAAGGACGGAGAAATCTACTGACTTTCCAGTTCGGCTTTCTCCAACGGCTTTTCGATTAACCCTTCGGTCAGGTTGCGTTCAACTTTCACGCGCGGAAAGCCAACCAGTTTCTTGCGCGGCTCATCCCACACCTTCAATCTTACGGTTTTGATACTATCCGGAATGGTAATGACCCTCGCCCACTGCTGCATGATCGGTGAATTGCGCTGACATTCTGCCAGATAGTAATTGGGGATGCGCGGGCTTAAGTGATGGATGTGGTGATAACCGATGCTGCCGGTGAACCATTCCAAAATTTTTGGCAGTTTGAAATACGAAGCCCCCAGCAGACCGGCTGCCACATAATTCCAGTTTTCCTGACGCTCCCAGTAAGTATCCTCAAACTGGTGCTGGACGTAGAACAGGAAAATTCCCATCGAACCGGCAAAGAAGATCAACGGCAGTTGAATCATCAAATAAGCCTGCCAGCCGATGATCAGGCTGATGCCGACCGCAATCCCCAGCATAGCGAGATTGGTCAACCATACGCTGCGGGTCTGGCGCTTGCCGTAATTGGGCAAAGGCAGGCGGTGCATGATCACAAACATGAAAATCGGGCCTAGGATGAACATCACCAGTGGATTGCGAAAGAAGCGGTAACCCAATCGCTGCAACCAGTGCCGGTCGTAAAATTCTTCTAACGTGAGCGTGGTTACATCCCCCACCCCGCGTTTATCGAGATTGCCGCTGGTAGCATGATGGATCGAATGGGAATGCCACCATTGTTCACCGGGGGTAAACACCAGCACCCCCAGCCAGAATCCTACCAATCGGTTCAGTCGGGTGGACGGGAAAAAGGAATTGTGTCCACAATCATGAAAGAAAATAAACACCCGCACCAGAAACAAAGCCGCAATGAACGCCAGCGCCAGGGTCAGCAGGTAAGAAATTTGCAGCGAGTAGACCATCAAAACCCACAAACCCACATACGGCACCAGCGTATTCACCAGCTGCCAGATACTGCGGCGGGTGTCCGCTTTCTGGTAGGGGGCAATTTCGCGGTTGATTTCACTCATGCTCGGCAAGGGTTTTCCATTAATAACCAATGGGGCTGTTGCTTTTGCCATTTTTTGATTCTCCTGGTGATGAAGTTTTCTCCGTGCGTTCATTCTAACCCGCCGTAATCAACGATAAAATAGATAAATAGGGTGTAATGGGTCATATTTTTGGTCATATTCCCGCCCTTCACGCCATCCTTTCAATTACCCATCAGCCCGTCACAAATCGGTATAATTAAAGGGACAATGCCAATAATTCTCAAGCGCATCCTGAACCTGCTACTTGTTCTTCCAGTCATCCTGCTGAACGCTGCCCCCGCCGCGGCAAGCCATGTTGCCCAAGATGCTCCACCCGGTTTTTACCCGGTTGCCGAAGCGCCTGCCGTAACCCTCTTTCGCAAAGAATATCCCGGCGGCACACCGGATTATGTACTGGTCGTAAATCTCGCTCACCACGCCGCCCTGCAGGTATTGACCGGCGAGACTTCCGCCGCCAACGATCCCAACGCTGGCGCTTCTTTCGTCCCGCAACCCATGGATACCTTTTGGGAACAATTTGCCAACAACAACAAGGACGCCTTTTGTGTAATTGGCGGGCCTTTCTTCCCTGATGCTCCATTCAACGACCGTTTGGGCCTGAAAGCCAACAGCGTCGTGCGCCGTGCCGACAATTCCGCCGGCGAGTCGCTTCCACCGCTGGTCATGCTGGAAGTGTGGGATGATTCTGCCCGTCTCAGTCCCTACACCGACACCGCCTTTCAGCAGTCACCTGCCCCGCTGGTCATCGTCGGCCTTAGCCCGCAAGCCGAACGACAGCCCCAGGCCTTCCTCAGCCGCAGTCTGGCAGGTGTACAAGACCGGGACGGGGATGGAGCCTTTGAAACGGTGTTGTTCTTTGCGTCCAAAACCACCCGTCAGTCGGATGCCGTCGAGGTTTTGCGATCTTTTGGCGCCCAGGAAATTTTCCTGCTGGCGGATGGGGAGGCGGCTCAAATCAATTGTCAGGGTGTTCCCTTTGTCTTTGCCGAGCGCCAGTTGCCGGTCGGATTAGGGATTTCAGCCGGATTCATCGCCGATTACGAATCGGTTCTCGTCCGGCACACCGAATGGCCGATTGCCACCCAAGGCGAATCGGTACAGGTGGAAATTGTGGTACGCAATAACGGCAGCCAGGTCTGGCAGCCGGGAGAAGTGTACCTTGCCAACCTGCGCAACGATTGGGGCATCGGCAATCGCCTTGAAATCGGTACACCGGTCGCCCCCGGTCAAACGGCCACGTTCTCCTTCACCAGCCAGCCCTTCAAGCGGCCGGGTGTGTACACCTCCCAGTGGGCAATTCAACGTGGGGGGCAAAACATCAGCGCCCGGCCAATTTTGGTCAATGCCGTCGTTCTACCGCAGGAGCTGGCCGCCCGTAAGCAGGAATTGGAAGCTCAAATTCAGGAATGGGCACGCCAGAAATTGGAAAATATCGAAGAAATGATCTTGAACTGGATTGAAAGTCAGATCCGCCGTGGTTTTGACCGCATCTGTCCCTCTGCCGCCCTGCTACCGGGCTTTGCTCTGCTGGCGGGATGGGTCAACAGCCGTTTGAGTCGTTCACAAAAGGAAAACGGAGATGAAAAACTCACTATCCGGAGTCGTTGAGGGGTTGTTTCTCGGCCTGCATGCTGACTCGCTGGTGACCACACCGGTCAGTGAAGTTCAGGTCACCTTTGAGGGATTTGTGGGGGATAAACACGCCGGCTGGACGCGTCTTTCCGACAGTCGCACCCCGCATTACGAGCGTGGCACGCTAATTCGCAATGACCGCCAGGTTTCTCTGGTTTCCAGCGAAGAACTGTCGGAAATTGCCCAAAGGCTGAGCATTTTGACCGTACAGCCGGAATGGCTGGGAGCCAACCTTCTTCTCAGCGGCATTCCAAACCTGACCCGCCTGCCTCCGCCGGCGCGTCTGTTCTTTGAGCAGGGGGTGGTACTGGCCGTCAGCGCCGAAAACCTGCCCTGCACCGGCCCCGGCCGCGTGATTCAGCAGAACTACCCCGAACGAGAGGGCCTTGCCCCGCAATTTGTCAAAGCAGCCCGCGGTCTGCGCGGGTTAGTCGCCGTGGTTGAACACCCCGGCGTGATTACGCTGGGAGAAAAAGTACGTGCAGAAATCCCTTCCCAATATCAATACCGGCTTTAGCCAGAGAGGAAACCTTCTGTGAACCCATCCCAAGTGCTGAACATCCTGCCCCAACGGCTGGTCGTCTGCCGGTTGGAGGCAGGTGAGCCCATCCCCGACTGGGCACAAAACGGCTCCTTCTTCTCCATCACCCGCACCGCAGAAGAACTTTCCATCGTCTGTGAAGAGGGACTGAACCCGCCCGGCATCCTTTGCGAAAGCAGCTGGCGGGCGCTGATGCTGGAAGGCCCATTTGATTTTGACCAGATTGGCATCTTGAAGTCCATGTTGGATGCGCTTGCTGAGGCGCGCATCAGCATCTTCGCCATTTCCACCTTTGATACGGATTACATTTTGGTGCGGGCAGCCGATTTAGAAAAAGCGGTTTCAGCCCTGCGCTTAGCCGGTCATCGCGTCTGTTAATATACCTTTCTAATTGAGGGACTTACCGGCTGCCTGTACCGCTGCTTCCAGCCGATCGAGCGCACCGAGAAACTCGGCCGTGACCGCCTCCACCTCGCGGGCTGTGTGTTCAAATTCCTGAAGATTGCCGTTGTGGAAAGTCTCAACGGCCTGCCGTGTCAGTTGATGGAAACGAATATGAACCTCTTCCAGCGCTTCAAACTGGGGCAGATTTCCATAATGCTGCTTCCCTGCCCCATAGTACCAGCGCCCCAGTGAACACTGCTCGTGAGTCACCACGCCGTAGTTGTTCAAGCGATTTTCCAGGCGGGCAATCCGCAAGCGGCGCAGCCAGGCGCTGTGTGCCTGCCGCACCAGTTGAAAACGCAGTGAGGTATCTCTGCCGTTGTCGGTCTGAAAGTTAGCCACCATTTGAATCAGCGTTTGTGCCAGTTCCGCCAGTAAATTCGCCGAACGGGAGACCTCCTCAACCTGTGCGCTCATCTCCTCGGTCGAAGCCGAAACCTCTTCCACCGCAGCGCTGTTCTGCTCACTGATGCTGGCGATATTTTCGATGGCCTCGCCCACTTCGCCGGATCCGGCCGCCATTTCTTCGGTGGCCGCCGTGTTCTCCTCTACAATCGCCGAAACGCTGTCCATGGCGCTGGCGAGTTCCTCCGCCAGTTGATCAATTCTCAAAGTTGCCCGGGCAATTTCCTCACCCGATTGCAGTCCTTGTTGCGAGGCACGCAGCAGCTCATCCAACGCCCGGCGCGACTGATCCGCCAACCCCACCCCTTGCTGGACTTCCCGGCCGCTTTCAGCCATGGAACGGACGGCCTCTTCCACCGCTTTTTGAATTTCGCGAATCAAAGCCGCAATTTCACGGGTTGCCTGGCGGGCTTGTTCGGCCAGCTGGTATACCTCCTGCGCTACCACGGCGAAACCGTTGATTCGTAATTCAAACTTCTTCAAACTGGACACATTGAAGCCAATCTGCACAATGCCGGGCCGATCGGCGCGGGAAACGCCGACGAACTTGTACACCTCATCATCAAAAGATCGTTTTTGCGACTCCTGACATAAAACACCGTCTTTTTGGTGAATCAACTGCCGGAAGGGATAAGCCTGTTCTTTGGGGTCGGTGGGGAATTTCCAACCAATCAACTTGGAATCGTTCGACAGCACCACCACGCCGTCCTCATCGGTTGCCAGAATCATATCCAGTTGGGCAGCCTCTCCCAGTCTTTGCCAGTCACTGAGCGGCCGCTTATCCCACCCTGAAAGCAGCAAGTGGTTGATGATCCGACATTGGGCGGTCATCATGCGGTCGAGCATCACTTCGGTCATTTTCTTGCTTTGCACCTCGGCATGGGCGGCTTCAATGGCGGCGTTAATCGCAAGGATGTTGGTCTTGGCGGCAATGTCATCAATCGTTTCCAGAATCATGCCAATTTGCCGGGAACGGTTGCCCATTTCCTGCACTTTTTGGGTAGATAGATCCACAACGTTTCGAATGCGCTCCATCCCGCGTGCGGTATCTTCCACCACCCGTGCCGTATGCTGGCTGGTTTCAACTGCACGGCCGGAAGTCAAAACCTGCTGCTCGGCGGAAACCCGAATCTCACGGACTGCCTGGGTGATTTGATTGGCCACTTCAGCCGCTTTGCCCACGGCTGCCGCCTGTTCCTGCGCCCCTCGCGCCACACCGTCAATTGCCCGTGTCATTTGATGAATAGACGAACTGGTCTGACTGACCGCTGTCGCCTGCTGGGAAATTCCCTGGGCAACCTGTTGAATGGTCATCGCAATTTGAGAACTGGCCTGTCCGCTTTGATCGGCCGCACCGGATAACTCATCCGAGGCTTTGCTGACCGTCAAGGCGCTGTTGGCAAACTGACCGATCAGCGTTCGCAGTCTTTCCACCATCTGTTTGAGGGTGTTTCCCAGCAAGTCATCTTCGCCTTTCGGCTCCAATTGAACGGCAAGGTTGCCCTCCCCCAATGCCTGAGCCACCGCAGCCACATCCTCCAGGTAGGTCTGAGTTTCCAACAAACCCGCAGCCAGTTTTCCGGCTTCATCTTGCCGGCGCGTCAGCCGGGCAATTTTCTCCATCTGATCGAAGTCCATCTGCAAGGCTCCCCGCGCAATTTCATGCAAATGGGCAGTTACTTGCTCCAGGGGTCGGGTGATGTGCAGGCTGAGCGACAGGCTGGCAACCAGCGAAAGACCGGCAGCCAACAGACTGGCTATCATCAATACCGCAGCGGCGGAGCGGTAGGTGCGTTCGCTGGACTGATAGACATTTTCAGCAACGGTTTCACTGGCCTTCACCAGTTCATCGAAGGATTGACTGACCAGTTTCTTATTCTGAGCCAGGCTGCCGCTATTGAGCGAGTCATACACCACCGAGCGGTTGCCGCTATCGGTCAGGCTCATCGCCTCCAATACCGCACGCTGATACGATGACCAGTAAATCTTGAAATTGGTCAACGCCTGCACGGCATCCGGCGGGACTTTTCCCCTCTCGTATTCACCCAAAAAGGCGTTGATGGCATCCATGTTGCGCTTCAGGGTTTCACGGATTTCAGGACGGTTTTCCGGCAGCATCACATAAGTCAGCAGGTTGCCGTGCAATTCATACAGCGTTTTATGGGCGGTTCCCAGCGTTTTTATAGGGAGCGTCTGGTCAAGGTAAATCACCTCCACGCTGCGTTGAATTTGTTGCAAATGGAAAAAACCCACGGCTGCAACCAGCAGAACAAACACAACCCCCATGATTGCCGATCCAACCAGTTTCGTACGAGTATTGAAGCGACTCAAATCCACCTTTGCGACTCCTTTCCATCCATTGAAAAAGAAGGGGTTAACGCCATTTAGGTTATAGCGGTTTGACCCGTAAAAATCCAATAAAATCCGTCTGTTGGGCGCGTAAAATTCAGGTAAAATCCGCCTTGTTGTTTAAATTCGCTTCTCAGGACTTAATTCGATGACCATCACCGCAAGCGCAGTTGATACCCGCACGGCCAGCAAAGGTTATGCAATTGCCCTGGTCGGAGTGCTGATCTGGTCAACCACTGCCATTTTCATCCGTTACCTGACCGCTTATCAGCTCATTCCCCCCATCCTTCTGGCGGCCTGGCGGGATTTGCTCGCCAGCCTGACAATGGCGATCGTATTGGGGGTTTTGAAACGCCGTTTGCTTTACCTGCCAAGGTCTCTTTGGGGGTTCATTCTGGGATACGGGGTAGTTCTTTCGCTATTCAATGCCCTTTGGACTCTGTCGGTTGCTTTCAACGGAGCAGCCATTTCGGTGGTACTGGTGTATAGCTCGGCTGCTTTCACGGCCATCCTTGCCCGTTTTCTCTTTGGTGAAAGCCTTTCCATGGCCAAAGGCCTGGCCATTGCCGCCAGCCTGAGCGGATGCGTGCTGGTGGCCGGGGCATTACAGCCGGAAATGTGGCGGCTAAACCCGCTCGGCATTTTGACCGGACTGCTCTCCGGGCTGGCGATGAGCGGTTACAGCCTGTTCGGCAAAGAATCAGCCCGGCGAGGAATAAGTGCATGGACTGCTCTGGCCTATACCTTTGGAACTGCGGCCGTCATTCTTTTCTTTGGCAGCCGCCTCTTGCCGTCTTTTCTGGGGGGTGTGTCAACCGGCGATTCTCTCATCCCCTCTCTGGAAAATGCCGGTTGGGCAGCATTGATTTTACTGGCAGTTGGCCCGACCATTGGCGGTTACGGCCTCTACACCCTCAGCATGAGTTACCTGCCGGCTTCGGTGGTCAACCTCATCGCCACTTTGGAACCGACTTTTACCACCGTTCAGGCTTACTTTCTGCTGGGTGAGCGTTTCAGCGCTGAGCAGGTGGTGGGCAGCCTGTTGATTCTGGGCGGGGTAATCGCCTTGCGGTTTCACGAAAAAGGCTGATGCGCCTCAACTGGCCGCTGCGCGGTCTTTGCGCGCCACCCGCAGAACAGCGATTTTGGTGGGGTGGTTGAATGGGGATGGATCAACCGGTGGAGGAGAAACCCGCGTTTTTGGAAAACCGGTCACGTCTTCCGGTACGGGGATGATCTCCTCCAGCCAGAGATAGCCGCTCCGGGAAATCTCATCAAAAATGCGGATCAGACCCGTCCCGCTCATAAAAAGGGCATTATTGACCACGATCAAAACGCCGTCATGGGCAACCAGCGGACGAACTTTATTGAGCAGCGGCAGGGTTTTCTCGTTGAGGAAAATCTCACCGTTGAAACCAGTGGAGAAGAAAGGCGGGTCGAGAATCACGCAGTCAAACAACTGTTTGCGGCGCTTCAGGCCATCTACCACCTTGAAGAAATCCCCAATCAGGAAGTCCTCATCGTTAACCGGCCAGCCGTTCAAACGGTAAGTTTCCCGCGCCACTTCCAAAAAACGCGGGTTGTGATCGGTCTGCACAACCCGCCGGGCGCCGCCCGCCAGCGCCGCCGCCCCCAGGCTGCCGGTATAGGCAAAAGTGTTCAACACACTTTTCCCGGCCATGTGTTCTTTCAGCCATCCGCGCAAATTGCGGGTATCCAGATAAAAACTGGCATCCTGATTCAGGCGCAGGTTGATCGCATACGACACACCGTGTTCAACAATCCGGGTAGCAAGTGCCTGCTCATCCCCAAACCGAATCACCCCCAAACGCGAAGCCATGTTGCGCAGGCTGCGGGTTTTATGCACCACCGCGGTAATCCACGGGAATTGCCGGATGAACCATTTTTGCAATTCGATCAGCAGCGGACGCAGAACCACCGGATTCTCGTGGTAGTTGAAAATCACCAGTGTGGTGGCATACAGGTCAATCAGCACATCCGCAAAACCCTCATAAAAGCCACTGAAGAGGCGCAGCGCGGTTTGATGCTGATCGTCCATTCGCGGCAAACGTTCTTGCAGGGCCTTCTCCACCCTTTCAAATAAAATCTCACCATCCACGGAAAAATTACTCATCTTGTGTATTATAACCAGCCCGTGGGTATAAACCTAACAGTTTTCTTAATCCAATTTTTACCAGTTATTGATTGCATTTTTACATAAATCCTGCATAATCATAGATAAGTGAAGCAACTGAAAACTCACGCAGGCTGCACAGGCAAACCAATGAGGTCTTCACTCAACCAACACGCAACAAGATTCAACCTTTCATCTTCTTCCTTCCCTCTGGCTCACAATGAGCCCTCTTCTTCCCGACCGGCGATGGAAATCTCCATCGCCGGTTTGCGTTCAGCGAGGAAACCATGACACTCACACTGTACTTTGACGGTCTCTTTATGGGCATTCCCAAAAAGAATTGCCCCGCCCACGGCGCCGGCTTCATGTGTTACGGTTGGATTGCCTGGCGCGGCAGCCGCATTATTGCTCGCGGGCACGGCGGCTACCTGCGCGGCCGGGATGCCAGCAGTAACATTGCTGAATACCTGGCGTTGATTGAAGGGCTGGAAGCGCTGCGGGATATGGGCGTGGAAGGTGAAACCATCCACATCATCGGGGATGCCAAATCGGTCATTGAGCAAATGGAAGGGGTCGCCTCGGTTCATTCCGACCAGATTCGCCCCTTGTACGAAAAGGCTCAGCGCATCGCAGCCGGATTTGCCCATTTAGATTGGCGCTGGATTCCACGCAAGCACAACCGCGAAGCCGATGCCCTCACCCGCCGGGCACTGCGTCAGATTCGCTCCAATCCGAACAGTTATTCGGCGGCATTGAAAGCCATCAACCCGGCCCTGCCCGGCAGTCACCCCACCCGCAAGTTCTGGCCGGTACTGGATTTACGAATCTACTGCTGAGACAGCCTCTCCGCAAAACGCTCAATTTGTTCCTGCTGAACGCGGGTCAGACGAATGAAAATCCGCACCTGCCGAATTTTCGCCCACGCCTGAGAGGGCGTTAAACCTTCCGAAATCAAACAGGCGGCTGCCATGCTGGGTGCCCGTCCCACCCCTGCTCCGCAATGGATATACACCTTACCACCCTCATTCTTGATCTGCCGATAAAACTCAACCCCTGCCTGCAAATCCTCCAGCGAAGGCGCGGCATCGTCCACCGTGGGGAGATGAAGGTAAGCGGGAAAATCCAGGCCCAGTTGACGATCATCGAACTCAGCCCGCAGATTGATGACGCCTCGAATGCCCCACCGTTCTAAAATCCGCCAGCCGCCTTGACGAAACTGCGCCCCGACAAACAGATGGGGGGTAATTTCGCACTGCTCACGAATGGGGCGGTCTAAAACCAGACGGTTGAACACATTGAACAACCACCAAAAGGTAGCCCGCACTCCCTGAGTCACCAACCGTACCCGAAACAGGCGTAAAAATTTGGCCAGATCCATGCTTGCTTCGCGGCTGGTTTTACCCTCTATCTCCACTTTCATCTCCTTAACACACAGCAATGCCGCGATTGTAGCCGTTCAGCAGGCAGAAATCAAGTTAAGGTTCGGTTAAGCGGGGTAAACCCGTCGGTACCATTCTTCCAGCCCCGCGGCATCCAGAAACCCATCCGCCGCCGAAACCGCCCCAATCTTATACGAAGCAAACACCACCGCCTTGCGAAGAGCCGTTTGGGCTGTATCTCCACCAAAATAAGCATGCAGAAAGGCGGCAAAAAGCGCATCGCCTGCGCCAATCGTGTTGCGCACCGGACGGGTATTCACCGCCGGAACATGGCAGACCTCTCCGGCGTCGCGCTCACCCAGCAGACATCCCTTTTCCCCCAGCCCAATCCCCACAATTTGTGCCGGGTATCTGGCCTGAATCGCCCGCAGCCACTCCTCCGGCGGTAAGGGCAGCCTTTCATGGCTCATAAAGAGAATATCCGCAAATTGCATAAAATCCCGGTTGTAATCATCCTCCAAATCCCCGATGGCGTGTACATCGGTTGCAATCGGTTTGCCCAGACGGCGCGCCTGCACTAGCAACGGGCGGGAAAAATTGATGTTGCAGAGGATGGCTGCATCACAAGCCGCCAGAGCCTGTGCGGCGAGCCGGGGCGGGTAAACCTGCTCTTGAATGTCCTTCAAATCCGTGTGAATCTGACGCCTGCCATGTGAATCGTAGAGGATCACTGACTGGGGCGTCTCTTCGAGCCGCTCCAGCACACTGGTTGATGGGATGCGGTCTCTCTGTAAGGCATTTTGCACCCGCCGGCCGGCATCGTCCCTGCCAATCATTGAAAGAAATTCCACTTCGTTCCCCAGGCAGATGAGTGCTTTGGCAAGGTTATAGCCAACCCCTGAAACACTGGACTGGATGCCGTAAAAAGGAAAATTAACCGGATTGTAATCCAGCGGGAAGCGTTCAATTCGCAGGGTTGTTTCGATGTTGATCAGGCCCGAAACCAGAAAACGAGTCATCCGAAAGGCTCATACCACCGTTTCCACAATGCGGGTCAGCACATGACGCTCGACCTGCGCATCGTTGTGGGGTGTCGGCACATCCCGGAACAGATACCAGTCCTCGACATGCTCGATGAAGCCCTGAGGGGGAATGGTTTGCAGCGGGCCAAGCGTTTCCAGTTCCAAAAAGCGTTCGTTGATAAAAACCTCGACATTGCAGCCCAAATCGGGATAGACCGCCTCGCCTGCCACCGCAAAGCGTTTGATGAACAAATGTCCACGGCGGGCATAGGCACACCACCCGCTGGGGATGAAGGCGCCAATCTTCTGGGCGATTTTGATCAAGGGGTCTTGGCGCACCAGCAAGTACTGACGGCCCCAAATCAAGCGCGCATCGCTCAGGTCGGTATACGGCCACAACGCAAGGGAATTGACCGGCAGTAAACCAGCCGGATCGGTATGCGGCAGGCGCGGCGGCATCGGTAAAATGGCCGTGCCGCCGGAAAGCATCACCGAGAGCGCCCAAGGGGCAAGCCGCACATCCCATAACCCGCGGTTATACAACCGATGAATCACCCGTACATGAGTTCCCACCGGCGAAAGGCGGATATCCATCTCCTTCTGGATGCCGGTGGTGCGCTCAACCGGTTGAGTAACACGAACACCGTCCCCCAAATCCTGCCAGACGAGAGGTTCATTATCGGGGTAGTAGGTACGCGGGTCGGCTTCCGGCGCATGCCACAGGCGGTGACCGCCGTACATCCGCCATCCATCCCTGCCCGCTTGGCCCTGGTCTTCCTCGATTTCGGCAAATTCGTTTTCCTCATCGAGGAAACCGTACCGCAAAATCCGTGGCCCGAATTGAGTAGAGACAATCACATCCACCAGTTCATTTCGAAAGCGGATGCACTCCTGCCAGCCGTTGAACGATACCATCTCCATAAGACCTACCACCCTCACTCCAGGATTCGATGCCGGACTCTATCCCAGCGAATTAGCCAGCAACACCACACTACCGATACATAAGATTGTAACCGCAATCACCACCAGGATAATTCCCGCCACCAATTCGGCTTTGCCGGTCTTACCGGCTTCCAAAACCGCCTCGGATGGGTTTTGAGGATTGTAGAAGACCGGAACATTTTTCCCGGCGGGGTAATACGCAATCCGCTCTTCAACTTTCCTGCGGTTACTGATGGCAACGCTGGGGCCAATCCCCATTCGATCACCGGTATAAGTTATCCCCGCCACCTGATATTCGAACCGCACAACGGGGGAGTAGGTATAGGTTGAGATACCGTCTTCATCTTCGCTCTCATGTTCCGCAATGCGCGACTCGATTATCCGGCCGGTGGTTTTTGGCCAGTCAAGGCTTTGCCGGGCTTTTTCTTTGTTCTTCTGATAGCGCAGAATTAACCACACCCCAATGCCGGCAAAGAGCAAAAACAGACCACCCCCACACAAAACAACAAAAAGCGCACTAGCCATTGGCAGCCCCTCCCGTGATCAGGAATTCCTTTTCATTATACATAACTTTATAATGGGAAAGGGCGTTGGACGAGGGGCACTTTTCAACCAATCTCTACCAGCAATTGACCCGGGTCTTCGAGCATCTGTTTGATGCGTACCAGAAACTGAACCGCCTCGCGGCCATCCACAATCCGGTGATCGTAACTCAACGCCAGATACATCATCGGGCGGATGACCACCTGCCCGTTGACTGCCACCGGCCGCTCTTGAATCCGGTGCATACCGAGGATGCCAACCTGGGGTGGATTGAGAATCGGCGTACTCAGCAGGGAGCCAAACACGCCACCATTGGTGATGGTAAAAGTGCCACCGCGCAAATCATCCAGGGTGAGACTTCCTTCGCCGGCTTTGCGAACAAACTCGCCAATCTTGCGTTCAATCTCGGCAAAGCTCAGGTTTTGGGCATCCCGCAGCACCGGCACCACCAACCCTTCGGCATCCCCTACCGCAATGCCAATGTCGTAGTAGTATTTGCGGACAATCTCAGTCCCCTGAATCTCGGCATTCAGGTTGGGGAACTCACGCAGAGCGGCAACACTGGCCTTGACGAAAAACGACATGAAGCCCAAATCCACCCCATGGCGCTTTTGAAAGGCTTCGCGGTAACGTTTGCGCAAAGCGATGATCTCGCTCATGTCCACCTCATTGAACGTGGTCAGCATGGCAGCAGTTTGCTGGGCTTCTACCAGCCGGCGGGCAATTGTCTGGCGGCGGCGGCTCATGCGGATGCGCTCCTCGCGCCGCTCACCGGTGACGGGGGGCGGTGCCGCCTGCGGAGCCGGTTGAACCGGCCGAGCAGGCGGTTCGCTCGACCTGGCCGGTTCGGATGGAGCAATTTTCTGGCGACTGAGGTAGGTCAGCACGTCCTCACGAGTGATTCGTCCCCCCGTTCCGCTGCCGCTGATTTCTTCCAGCGGAACACCCTCTTCTTCGGCTAACTTGCGCG
The DNA here is from genome assembly GCF_001306055.1 of Bellilinea caldifistulae. GTDB lineage: Bacteria > Chloroflexota > Anaerolineae > Anaerolineales > Anaerolineaceae > Bellilinea > Bellilinea caldifistulae. The sequence continues at coordinate 123,266 of NZ_LGHJ01000012.1, forward strand.
CCAGCGGGGTGATTGAGGGGGCAGCCGGCTGAGGCTTTTCAATGAGCGGCTGGGTTTGTGCGGAAGGCTCACTCACCGGCGGCGCGGTTTGTTTCTCCTCCGTCGGTGCAATCAGCGCAAGCACCTCCCCAACCGCTACCGTTTCACCGGCCTGTTTCTCAATCCGTTCCAGCACTCCGTCGGCGGGTGCGCTGACTTCCAGGTTGATTTTATCGGTTTCCAGTTCCAGCAGCACCTCGCCGGCACGTACCGGTTCGCCTTCTTTCTTTAACCAACGTCCAACCGTGCCTTCCAGAATCGATTCGCCCATTTCGGGAACTTTGACCGCTATGCTCATCTACTCCTCCTCTTGCGGGTTTGCCGAAAAAGCGCGCCGGATCAGCCATTGTTGATTGTAGAGATGCAGGGCATTCGAGCCTTCTGCCGGGCTGGCGCTGCGCGGCCGGCTGATGACCTGCACCGGCGCACCCCAAACTTTCTCGATGTACGGACGCACAAACTCCCATGCCCCCATATTTTGGGGTTCTTCCTGCACCCAGCGGACTTCTTTGAGATTGGGAAAGCCATCTAACACAGCGGCGAGCTCTTCGAGGGGGAATGGCGCCAGTTGTTCCAGGCGGACAATGGCGGTTTGGGGGTTCTGGCGACGCACCTCACTGACGGTCAAGTCCACCGCCACCTTACCACTGCACAACAGCGCCCGCTCGACCTCTTCCGGCGGGGTGTTATCGGTCAGCACCGGCAGAAAGCCGCCGCGCGTAAAATCCACTCCCGCCGAAGCCACCAGCGGATGGCGTAGCAGGCTTTTGGGGGTCATCACCACCAGCGGTAGGGGATGTTTCTGAATCAACAGGGCCTGCCGGCGCAGCAGGTGAAAGTACTGAGCGGCGGTGGTGCAGTTGACCACTTGCAGATTCTCATCCGCATACAGGTTGAGGATGCGCTCCAGACGCCCACTGGAATGATCCGGCCCCTGGCCCTCAAAGCCGTGCGGCAGCAGCAGCACCAGCCCCGGGGTCAGCAGCCACTTGGCGCGGGCGGTTGTGATGAACTCATCCACCATCACCTGAGCGCCGTTGATGAAATCACCGTATTGGGCTTCCCAAATCACCAGCCGGTCGGGTGACTGAATGCTGTAGCCGTATTCAAAGCCCAGCGCAGCCAGCTCCGAAAGCGGGCTGTTGTAAATTTCAAAGGCAGCCCTTGCCTGCGGCAAGCGCTGTAATGGAATGAACTTTTCGCCGGTTTGGTAATCAAACAGGGCGGCATGGCGTTGACTGAACGTACCCCGCAGGACATCCTGTCCAGTCATACGGATGGGAATACCCTCCTCCAGTATCGAAGCAAACGCCAGTTCTTCCGCCTGCGCCCACTCAATTGCAGGCCAGTGGATGTCCTCCATCCATCGGGTGCGCCGCTCGCGCGCCTTGGTCAACTTGGGGTGCAGGTGAAAATTCTCCGGCAATTGCTGCAAAGCCCGGCTGAGGGTCTGCAATCGTTCAAGAGGAATGCCGGTTTCAATGTCTTTCAGGGAAAATCGGCCGGGTTTGGGAGATTCGGCCTCCGTTTGAAGGACGGCGTTGGCATCCAGGCTGTTTAGGATGTTTTGCAGGCGCTGCTCACAGTCAAGGATGATCTGCTCTTCCTGGGCGGGGGTCAATTCGGCTCGCTCCATTAATTGCTGCGCCCACTGACGGCGTACGGTGGGGTGCTGCTCAATTTTTGCGTACAGGCGCGGCTGGGTGAATGAGGGTTCATCCCCCTCGTTGTGTCCGTGGCGGCGGTAGCCGATCAGGTCAATCACAAAATCGCGATGAAACTGCTGGCGGTAAGCCCATCCCAGGCGAATCGCCAATAAACAAGCCAACGGGTCATCGGCGTTGACATGCACAATCGGCACGCGAAAGCCCTTTGCCAGATCACTGGCAAAGATGGTGCTGCGCCCGTCCTTGGGGTCGGTTGTGAAACCCAACTGATTGTTGGTGATGATATGAATCGTACCGCCGGTATGATAACCTTCCAATTTGTACAGGTTGAAGGTTTCGGCGACCACCCCCTGACCGGGAAAGGCTGCATCCCCATGAATGAGCACCGGCAGAGCCGCCAGCGGGTCGAAACGGGGGGAACCGGGTTGGCAGGTCTGGCTGCCGGCTGCCCGCGCCATTCCCTCAACCACCGGGTTGACCGCTTCCAGATGACTGGGGTTGGGCACCAGGGTGATCTCGATACAGGCCGCACATTCATCCTCGGCGGCTTGCCGACCGCCCAGATGGTATTTGACATCCCCGCTGAACCCCAGCGCATCATCATTGCGCAGTCGGCGCTCCAGCGGGTCTTTGAACTCCGCCAGAATCGTTTCGTACGGCATACCCAACACATGCGCCAGCACATTCAAGCGCCCGCGATGTGCCATGCCCATCAGCACGTGCCGGACTCCGCCCTCCCCAGCCAGTCGGATGAGCTCATCCAGCATCGGCACCAGCATATCCACCCCTTCAATCGAAAAACGGGTTTTACCCGGGAAAGTGCGTTGCAGAAAACGCTCAAAAACTTCCACCTCGGTCAGGCGTTCCAGCAAAGCCAAACGCTCTTGCGGGGTTAAATCCGGCTGGTAGAGTTCCTCCTCAACGGCCTGTCGCAACCAGTGGCGTTCCTCCGGCACACGAATTTGCAGATAATCATGGCCGATCCTGCCGCTGTATAGCGATCGCAGCCGTTGAACGGCATCCAGCGCCGTCGAACTGCGCCGGGCAGCCGCTCCACCCACCAGGCGTGCCGGCAGAGCAGCCAGTTCTTCCTTGCTCAGGCCGTAGGTAGATTCCTCCAGCCACGGGTCACCCGGTGGCGGGGAACCGAGCGGATCCAGATGGGCATCAAAATGCCCGTACTGACGGATTGCCTCAGCCAGACGGCTGACCGCCACGGCCTTTTCGGGTGGGATACCGTCCTGGCTAAGCTCGGGGCGAAGGGTCTCACTTTTTTTCTCGAAAACGGGAGGAAATCGGTCAAAGAAAATTCGCAATGCCGTATCTACGGCGTTCGGATCCTCACAGTATTTTTCATATAAATCCAGCAAATAGGCTTGATTGAAGCCGTTGAACTCATCCCACTCCATGCTGCCCTCTCCCTTAGCCGCGTCGTCGGTTAATCTTAACGGTCATGGCGCATGGCTGTCAACCAGATCGGGCAAAGTTGAACAAGGTTGTACAACCTGTGTGGAAAAGCCGGGTGGTTTACCGCGACGGTTGAACGCGCACCACCCTGCCGCGGCTGTTGACATCCAGTATCCAGCGGCTGCCGGGCTGAGCCTGCCGGAAGAGCGATTCATCACTGGTTTCGTAGGTGTAAGTTTCGCCATCGGCGCGGAAAACGATTTGATAAACTGCCTGCCGGGAACCAATCCGCTGGTCGCTGCTCAACTGGGGCTGGGGAAAGACCGGATTGGAGTCGCTGCCGCTCAGGGTCAGGGTATCCACCTCCGTCCAATCCAGGATGGAATAGCGGCAGTATTCGGCATAAACCTGATAGACACAATCCTGAACGACTTCGCCGAAACCGGTGCCCTGATCCACGGTGTAGGGAGTGCCGCACACCTCGGTGGCAACCGGCTGAGGCTCATCGGAGGTGAACGCAAAACGATATTCACAGCCCAGCACCTGCGCCCCACCGGGCAGGTTCTCGCGCCAATCGGCCCGCTCAACCGGCTGCAAGGCTTCCAGCACCAGCCGGGTTTGCCAGCCGGCCGACTCGACCGTGCCGACGACTTCGCTGGTACGATTGAACACACCGCCGATCACCAGCAAACAACCAAGGATTGCCACAATCAGCACCGCTGCAATCACCAGCATAGCGCTGCGTGAACGGGTTTTCGGCGCAGCTGCAGCCGGAGCAGGCGGCGGGGTTTTGGTCAGCGGCGACCCGCAGGTTCGGCAATAGCGGGCGGCCGCGGGGTTCGGCGAGCCGCAGGCCGGGCAAGCCACATCTTCAACCGCTGCGGTTGAAAACGCCCCCACGACTTCACCCGCCTTGCGCTGAACACCCTCTTTCAAATCGGCACCGCATTGGCGGCAGGTTTCAGCCTCAGCCGGGTTGCGGGTTCCGCAAAATCCGCAGTGAATATCCGGTTTCCGGGCTGCAATTTGTTGGGCTTCTTCCCCGCTAATCAGTTCCTGTTCGAGGGGTTGTTCAAACTTCACATCTTCCGGCTGCGGCCCGCCGCAGGAAAGACAGACCTTCTCGGCACCTGGGTTGCGCGTTCCGCAGCGCGGACAGGTCCATTCCAACTGGGTGTATCCAAGGCTCTTGCGCGCCACAATTCCAACTCCTGTTTTTTTGATTACTTTATTCAACTATAAGATTACCTTATTTCCTCAATTTGTTCCACAATTCCGGCAGGGTACTTTTCAAAACACCTCATCTGAATTGGGTTTATAATCGGGGCGGGAGGGTTACCATGACACTGATTGAAGCATTACTGAAGACCATGCCAGCCGAACCGGTCGCGGTACGGGAAGTAATGGTTGGCGTAAACTGGACGGCTGTGTGCAGTCGTCAATGCGGCCTTGCCGCTACGCTGCGAAATGAAGGGGAACACGGCAGCAACCGCATTCGGGATGTGGGCAGCCTTCACCTCAAAACCGCTCAAGAGCTGGCCGGCTGGCTGAAATCCGAAAATCCGCTGGAAGCCAGTTTGGGCATGGCGGCTGTAAACTCGCTCCTGCCGCCTCCTCCTGAGAATCTGCTGACGGAAATCAACGCTTTTGATTACTTACAAACCATCGCAGCCGGAAAAACGGTTGTGATGGTCGGGCACTTTCCGCAAGTGGAAAAATTACGTCACAGCGGGGCGCGCGTTCTGATTCTCGAAAAGCAACCCCGCGAACGAGACCTCCCCGCCGAAGCCGCACCGGATGTTGTTCCGTTGGCGGATATTCTTGCCATCACCGGAATGACGCTGGTCAATCACACCCTGGAAGACCTGCTGGGGTGGCGCAGTCCGCATTCCCTGGTCATGCTGCTTGGCCCCAGTACCCCGCTGACTCCCTTGCTGTTTGACTTCGGCATTCACCTGATTTCCGGCACTCAAATTGTGGATGAACAAGCCGCTCTGCTCACGATTCAGCAGGGAGCCGCTTTTCCGCAGGTCAAAGGCACCCGGCTGGTGACTCTGAGCCGATTACCGGTCTGAACTCAACTTTTCGATGCAACTTTTTTTGACCCTCCATCGTAAGTAAAAACGGAGGTAATGAACCATGCAAACCAAACGTTTATATCGAAGTCGTCAGGATCGAATGCTGGGCGGAGTGTGCGGCGGTCTGGCGGAGTATTTGGGCCTGGACCCCACCGTCGTCCGGCTGGTTTTTCTTTTGTTGTTTTTCCTCGGTGGTCAGGGATTGCTAATTTACCTGATCATGTGGCTGATTGTACCGGAAGAGCCGGTTTCTCCGCTTTAAATCCAAGCTTTATGGACGGCTATGGCCCCTTCTTCCCCAACCCGGACAGGCCATAGCCGCCTTGACCAATTGAATGGAAAAAGATATGCATCAGAAATCCTACCGTTCTCTATTTTGGCCGGTGTTGTTGATCGGCGTCGGTGTCATCTGGCTGCTGAGCAATCTCGGCGTGATTCCCCCCCAGAATCTGGCCATGCTGGTCAACCTCTGGCCGTTGATCTTGATCGTCATCGGGCTTGATTTATTGATTGGGCGCCGCTCGGCGCTGACAGGCGCACTGGTTGCCGTGGTAGCGGTTGGCATTGCTGTGGTTGTCCTGATAGCCGGGCCGGCGTTGGGACTTTCCACCAGCGGTGTTCTGCGCCATGAATCGATCCGCGATCCACTGCGAGAAGCCGCCCACGCCGAAATCACCCTCAACCTGAGCAGCCAGCCAGCCCGCATCTACCCCCTCAGCAATTCCACCAACCTGCTGGAAGCAGAGATTGATTATTTTGGCGAGCTGCGCTACACCTCAAACGGCGAAAGATTGCGCCGCATCCGCCTGCAACGTATCCAGCCCAATCCCTCGCTCAACTTTTCGGTTGATCCAACCGCCCGATGGGATATTGGCTTGACCCCTGCCATCCCGCTGGAATTAACGATTGACGCATCCTCCGGCTCGGCGGAATTCGATCTTTCTTCTTTGCAGCTAACCAGTCTGGTGATTGACCAGTCCTCGGGGCGATTGCAGATTCAACTGCCTTCGAGCGCCACGGCCTATACTGCCAAAATCAACGGCGGTTCGGGCAGTTTGCAAATCACCCTGCCGAAAGAGGGCAACTTCACCCTGCGGCTGGAAGGCAGCAGCGGAGCCATCCAGATCCGCACGGCTGGTGAAATTCCGCTGCGGCTGGAAATTCGCGATGATGGTTCGGGGAGCGTGAATCTGCCGGCCTGGCTGAATCGCATTTCCGGCAGAGATAAAGAAGGCGTGTGGGAAAGCGCCTCTTATTCTGGCGCCTCTAATCCAATCGTGATCATCTGTGAAGATTTAGGCTCTGGCTCCTTTACCATCCGCTGAGGATGAAGCAGCAACTGAACCAGGGACGGCTGGGCAAACCCAAAAAGCGCCAGCCGTCTTTGAGTTTAGAGACAAATCACTTTCGACGAAAGGATGACCGGCTAACCTTCCTGTGAGATAATCAGGGACACAATCTCTTGACGGAGCATGCTCGGATATGCGCTTTCTGGAAAACATCATCCTGATTCTGTTGTTGCTTGCTTTAGCCTGGTCATTTTTACCCCCGCAACGCCGCTCGCGGATCATCCTCTACCTGCCCTTCCTGACCGGTTTACTGATCATCGTCCATCTTGTGGTCGAAGGTGCCCGTTGGCAAATGTTTCCGGCTTACCTGCTCGCCATCGGGCTGCTGGCTAACAACACCCGTTTATTGCGCTCAACTGCCAGCCGTCCCACCTCACAGCCGGTCTGGCTGCGCTTGCTGCTCGTCCTTGGTGGACTGCTGTTATTCATTGTGGTTTCTCAACTGCCGGTACTGATTCCGGTGTTCAACCTTCCACAGCCGGGCGGCGGTTTTGATGTGGGCATAAGCCAGGTGGTACTCACCGATGAGACCCGCCCTGAAACCTTTACCAGCCAGACCGACGATTTCCGCCAAGTCCCGCTGATGATCTGGTATCCTGCCGCGAACCCCCTCAATGCCCGACCGGTTACTTACTGGCTGGATCAGCCCCAGATCAGCCGCCAGCTGGCCGGTATGCTGAACCTGCCGTTCTTTTTGCTGGATCACCTCTCGCTGGTGCAGACTCACGCCGCTTTGGATGCTCCGGCGGCAGGCGGACAGCCGCCCTTTCCGGTCATCCTCTTTTCTCACGGCTACCGGCTGGGTTACCTGCAGCAGAACACCTCCCTGATGGAAACCCTTGCCAGTCAGGGTTATGTGGTCATCAGCATTGGGCATCCCTATCAGGCGGCGGCAGTACCCGACGAAAATGGGAACTTAATCCGCTTTGCGGCTGAAACCGCCCGACGCTTTTCGCAAGATGCTGCCTTCCGTGAAGAAAGCCTGACCATCTGGACGGATGACCTGCGGTTCGTTCTCAATCACCTGCCGGATTTTCAACAGGGCAAGTTCCTGCCTCAACTGACTGGCAGACTGGACCTGGAACGAATTGGTGTCGCCGGTATGTCCTTTGGCGGTTCTGCCGCCAGCCGTTTATGCCTGCAAGAAGTCCGCTGTGATGCGCTCCTCACCCTCGACAGCCCGCAGTACGAGCCGGTGCTTTCCGCATCCTTGCAACAGCCGTCCCTGTTCTTTGCTGCGCAGGAAAGCGAATATGTACGCCGTGAGGTGTACGAACAGGTTAACGCCCCTGCCTACCTGCTCACCATTCAGGGCAGCGCTCATTATGACTTCACCGATCTGACGCTGGTTTCACCGCTCAATGCCGCTCTGGGCTTTTCCGGCGGAGTGAATGGCGATCAAATGGTGCGCATCCTCAATCAGTACAGCCTGGCTTTCTTCAATCGCCACCTGAAAGACCTGCCCGCCCCGCTGCTGGATAGCCCCTCGGCTGCTTATCCTGAGGTGACCATCACCGCCCGCAACCTGCCCTGAACCGACTCCGCCAGAGGAAGCCGCTCCAGTGCGGCTTCCAGCACCGGCTGGAAAATGCCCCGTTCGTTACGGTCGAAGATGAATTGAGCATGAGCTTTCAATGGCGGATGCGCATTGGCGGGCGCACAGGCCAGATCGGCCATATCCAGCATGGTAAAGTCGTTTTCGCCATCCCCAACCGTAATGAGCGGGACATCCTGCAGGCCGAGCGCTGGCAGCAGCGCACTCAGACCGGTCGCTTTGGTAACCCCTTTGGGGGTCATCTCGTACAGATCCCCCAGACTGGAATTACCCTCGATGGGCAAATCCCTCAGGATTTGCGCCAATTCTTCCAGTACCGGCGGTTGATCGGAAATGCACAACAACTTGCTGAACACCGGCACGGGTTCTCCCGGCTGCCACGGCAGGGGACGATAACCGTAGATAATCGCCCGCGGCCCGCCGTACGGCGAGGTGCGAATCAGCCACTCGCGCCCCTCACCCTGGGCTACCACCGCCAGCGGATGCGGGAAAGCCAGCATCCGCTCGATCAGCACAGCCGCAACCGAGGGTTCGAAAGCAAAGTGACGGTGCACCCGCTCACCCGGCAGGTAGACCAGCGCGCCGTTGTGCAATACCAGCGGGTACGGCACCGGCTGATTTTCAGCAATCAACCCGTTGATCAGCAGCGGCAGGCGCATCCCGGTCAGCGAACGCCCGGTGGCAAACACCACTGTGAGCGGTAATTCTTGTTTCAAAAATTCCACATCCATCGGGTGAAAGCGGTTTTCGGCAAACAACATCGTGCCGTCCATATCCACGGCAATCACCAGTTCCAAAGAATTCATCCCGTTCATAAACACAATATCCTTCTACCTTTCTAACCAAAACAGCCCAATTATTGCCTGAAAATCGAAAAAACACAAGGTCAGCGCGCCGACTCACGGCGCAGAGGAACATTTGTCCAGAAGGCACATCGCATCCATGCTCTGAAACAACCCGCTGACCCGCCAAAGGCAGTAAGCCGCCATTTCTTCATTGGTCGCGGAAGGATCGTAATGCGCCATGGAAGGAAAATTCACATCCGCCGGGCCGATGCGCGCTTCCAGATGCAGGTGCGGCGCCAGCGCATTGCCGGAATCACCGACCGCACCGATCACCTGTCCGCATTCGACCATCCCGCCGGGCGTGACCGCCGGCACATCCTGAAGGTGGGCATACAGCAAATAGAGCGAACGCGGACGGCTCTGCCAGTCCTCGGGCAGCGGATAAGGCGGACAGGTCAGCGCCAGCGGTTGAACCACATCTTCCGGAGCTTCCGGCAGGTTAAGCCTTGCCAAAACCTGTTCGTCCAGATCGCTCAACGGTGTCTCCACAATCAGCGCATTCCCATAAGGAAAGCGGTTGACGATGACACCGGCGACGCGCCCGCTCAAAACCGCCTGAACCGCCATTCCGCTGCGCGCAATCCGCTCCGGTTGGCTGAAATCGGCCAGATCCACCCCAAAGTGAGGATCATCGCTGCCCGGCGGAGGCGGCTTGTAGGGGTTGGAAATCTGCTCGGTCAACCGCGTCAATTCATACCCTTCCAGCGGCGAACAAATCCGGCTTTGCGGTGATGGGGTAGCGGTGGGGGATGGGGAGGGGGTCGGACCAGGCAATGCCGCCGTCCGCACGGCAGTTGCCGTCCATCCGGGTGCGGGGGAGGCGGTTTGCGGCACATGAACCGGACTGGTCGGGCTGCAGCTGACTGCCAGCAGCAACGACAATCCCAGCAGCCAGCCCGCTCCAAATCGAATTCTGTGAAGCATGGGCAAATTTTACCCGCAAAATCATGGCTGAAACGATGGATTGGCTACCGTTTTTTCCCTCCATGGGGTATCATCATAGAAAAGCAATTCTCCGACCTGTGAGGTTGCTGGGGAAACCGGTATGAAGGATGAAATCTTCAACGACCGCTCGACCAATCAACGAATTTACGACCTTGTGCGCCAGATTCCACCCGGTCGGGTGGCCAGTTACGGGCAAATTGCCCGCATGGTGGGCGGCGGGGTTGGGCCGCGCCAGGTCGGTTACGCACTGGCTGCCCTTAAATCCGGCACGGATGTACCCTGGCAGCGAGTGATCAATGCCAAAGGGCGCATCAGCCTGCCCGGCATCGGCGGGGCCATTCAACGCCAGTTGTTGATCGAGGAAGGCGTGCAATTTGACGAAAACGACAGCGTGGACTTTGAGCGTTACGGCTGGAACGCCGCTGCCGATCCAAAAAGCCGCCCTTCCACTGACTGACTCATGGTTGATCTGAAACAAGCCATTCTCCCTTATTACCTGCGGCTCAACCGCTTCAGCCGTGGGACCATTGAAATCATCCGGGTGACTCTCAAAAACTTTTCCCTGGCACGCGGCAGTGAAGCGGCGGCCAGCCTGGCGTACTATGCGCTTTTCTCATTATTCCCTTTGCTGCTGATCCTCATCTCGGTAGCCGGTTTTGTCCTCAACCGCGAAGATGCCTATCAGGCGGTGCTGACGCTGGTTTTCCAGGCCCTGCCCAACGCCGAACCGCTCATCGAACGCAATTTACAGGTCATTCTCAACCGACGCGGAACTATCGGAATCATCGGTCTCTTGGGAGCGTTCTGGTCGGCTTCGGGTTTTTTCAATACGCTGGTACGCAACATTAACCGCGCCTGGCTGAACCTCAAACCGCGCGATGTGATTCGCACCCGCCTGCTGGCTCTCGGCATGATCGGCATGATCATCCTGCTGCTCGTGCTTTCGCTGCTTTCCACCGCCGTTTTCAACCTGATTCGGGTATTCGACCGCATATTTCTCAACGGCAACCATCTGGAAAACACCTTCATCTACCCCTACCTGCGCCTGCTCATCCCGGCTTTCTTCACCTTTCTCATGTTCCTGATCATCTACCGCTGGATTCCCAATACCAAAGTGCGCTGGCGGGCCTGCATGTGGGGTTCTTTGTGGACAAGCGTAGCCTGGGAACTGGCCAAATACGGATTTAGCGCGTATTTATCCAGCGGATTGGCGCAATATGAGATTTTATACGGCTCACTCGGCACGGTATTGGCGCTGATGTTCTACATCTACCTGTCCTGCACCATCATCCTGCTGGGGGCACACCTCACTGCCACGATTGACCAGCGCAAACCGCGCCGCACCTTGACAGAACAGACCGAGGTTAAAAACTAAAAGGCAGCCCATCTTACGGCTGCCTTTGCACCTTGTAACTCCACAATGGTTTAGCGGTTAGCCTGATACCGGCTCTCGACAAAATCCCAGTTGACAATCGTCCAGAAGGCTTTGACGTAGTCGGGACGGCGGTTCTGGTAATGCAGGTAATAGGCGTGTTCCCAAACATCCAACCCCAGCAGCGGAATGTGGCCGTCCATGTAGGGGCTGTCCTGATTTGCGGTGGAATAGACCTGCAATTTTTTCTCGCCATCCAGCACCAGCCAGGCCCAGCCGGAGCCAAAGCGAGTAACGGCAGCGTTGCTGAACTTTTCCACAAAGGCGTCGTACGAACCGAAGGTGGCGTCAATCGCCTTGGCAATCTCACCCACCGGGGTTTTGCTGCCGCCGGGGGCAATCCAGTCCCAGAAGAGGGTGTGATTGAGGTGTCCACCGCCGTTGTTGCGCACCGCCGTGCGGATGTTCTCCGGCACTTCGTTGATGCGGCGCAAAATCTCTTCAATTGGATGGTCAAACCACTCGGGGGCACTCTCAAGGGCTTTGTTGAGATTGGTCACATACGCGCCGTGATGCTTATCGTGGTGAATCTCCATGGTGCGGGCATCAATGGCGGGTTCCAGGGCGTTGAAGGCGTATTTCAGGGGAGGCAGTTCAAATACTTTTGCCATCGTTCAATTTCCTTTCTTTTTGTTCTTGTTTTGATATTCATATCCCCACCCGTTCGGGGTATTTATTTATATTATTATGATAATAATACTACGATTTCAAAAGGGAGTCAATCAAGCCTGTACAGGTTTCATATCGAGTTCGTACAAGCGGGGGATGCGCACCATCACCCCGCCGGACCTGGGAATCACCCTTCTTGAATAAAAAAACAAAAGCTGCCCGCCTTCTACGGCAGGCAGCCTGAAAAGCCCATTCCACATCCGGAAGTGCTGCCGGCGCCTCAGGAAATGTTGACCGCCACGCGCATATCCTGCGCGGTGCGCTCCACCCTCACCACCTTGCCGTGCACCACCATCGAATCGCGCCCTTCCAGATGGGGAATGGACAGGGCAATCTCGGCTCCCAGCGGCAGATTGAGGTGACGGTCGGTGGAGAGCAAGATGCCCACAGCGCTGACGTTGATGGTCTTGCCGCTGGCGCGTACCGGGTCAACAATCAGCACCGGGCGTTCCCAGACGATGCGGTTGGCACGGCGGGTATTGGCGCTAGAAGGGGATAAGCGGTCTTCCATTTGTTGACAACCTTTCTTTACGATTAATCCTGAAAAAATAATAGCACATTTTATGCCAGAATAAAAGTGGGTGGAACTGCTAGTTTGTTCCTGAAACTGCACCATCGTCACGGTATGTTATAATCCCTCTCGCATCCAGAGCCATGACCTTTAACCCGAATCGAGTGAGTTTAATCCTCAGCCTGCTGGCGGTGATCGCCGGCGTAGCGCTGATTGTCTGGCTTGTTCCGTTGCTCAGCGGGCTGCTGAGTACCGAACGTCCCGCCGGTCAGGTCGGTTACGATTCCAGCACCGTGCGCGCCGAGGTGCTGGAAATCCTCGAAAGCGGGCAAATCACCCTCGGCGAGCGCCCGCAACGTTATCAGGTCTTTACCGCCCGCGTGCTGGAAGGCGATTTTGCCGGTCAAATCGTCGAGATCGAATACGGCTTGCAGCAAATCCGTTCAAACGATGCCGATGTGCGCCCCGGCGAAGTGGTGTTGATCACCGTTGGGGTAAGGCCGGATGGGAAAATCATTGCTTTTTTCACCGATTTCATCCGCACCGGCAGCATTTTGCAGTTGTTTCTGCTGTTTGTGCTGATCAGCATCCTGATCGGCGGCTGGAAGGGACTGCGCGGGTTGCTCGGTATCGCCCTCAGCCTGCTGGTCATCGTTCTGTACATCATCCCCCAGATTCTGGCCGGTAAGAACCCGGTGCTGGTCAGCATCATCGGCTCGTTTGGCTTTCTGGCCGTTTCGCTTTACATTGTCTACGGTTGGACGCTGAAAACGCACGCCGCCGTGCTGGGCATGTTGATCGCGCTGATCATCACCGGCACACTGGCCTGGGTTTCGATCAACTTCACCCGCCTGAGCGGCTTCGGCGATGAAAACGTGATGTTCCTCGCCCAAATGACCGCCACTCCGCTCGACCTGCGCGGCCTGCTGCTGGGCGGCATGATCATTGGTGCGTTGGGCGTACTGGATGATCTGGTTATCAGTCAGTCCTCGGCCGTGTTTGAATTACACGGGGCAAACCCGGCCCTCTCGCTGGGTTTTCTCTACCGCCGGGCAATGAACATCGGCCGGGATCACGTTGCCGCCACGGTCAACACGCTGGTGCTGGCTTATGCCGGCGCATCCCTGCCCATGCTGCTGCTCTTTTCGCTCAACAATCAGAATGTCGCTCTGCTGCTCAACCTCGATTTCATCGCCGAAGAGGTGGTGCGCACCCTGGTCGGTTCGGTGGGCTTATTCGCCTCGGTGCCAATTACCACGGCGCTGGCTTGTCTGGCGGCGGTTCATTCTCACCGACTCGGCAAATGGCGGCGCTGGCTCGGCCCGGAGACCGGATCAGAAGAACACACCCACTCCCATTAAATTTGCAGATAGCCGCGGCGCGCCCCAACACGGACTGCCTCGGCACGGTTCATCACCCCCAGTTTGCCGTAAATGGACGAGATGTGATATTTGACGGTATGCTCGCTGATGCCCAGCGTCAGTGCGATTTGCTTGTTGGTCAATCCCTGCGCCAGCTGCTCCAGCACTTCCACCTCACGGGGGGTCAAACGCTCTTCACCCGCTGGCGAGATCCACCCCCTCACCGCCGATGTCCCCCGCGGGTTGAACCAGACCGGCAGCCCAACCGAAAGCCCCTCCACCAGCGCAGCCAACGCCGCGCGCAAAACTTCCTCTTCCACCCCCAGTGGCAGCACGCCGACCGGCCGGTTATGGAAAACGGACGGAAGAGGCGTGCCTTGCGCCTCTTCCCAATCCGTCAGCAGCAGCAACATTGCCGCCGGATGATCCCTTGGCAGGTGGTGATCCACCTCGTTTAACTGGCGGGACGAAAGAACTGCCACCAGCACATCCACCGGTTCTTCCAACCGGTTTAATTCGGCTGTATCTGCCATCTCAGCAGTAATGGTGAGGCGTTCGCTGCCGGATAGCAACGCCCGAAGCCCGGCACGGATGGTACCGCCCGGGCTCAGCAGTGCAACCTGCAACGGACTTTCTTGCCTGCCCCTGAAATCCGCTGCCATCAGTTCATCTCAACGTTCACCCACGGTGACCTGTTTTTCAAGCCGTTGACCACCGCGCAGCAATTCAAGGGTGACAGTGCTGCCGACCACATCCGCCGAAAGCACCGAAACCAGGTCTTCGGGGTCATTCAACGGTCGAGTGTTGATGGCAGCCAGAATATCACCTACCATCAAACCGGCTTCCGCCGCCGGAGTGCCTTCCTCAACGCCAACCAGCAGTAAACCGCGTTCCTGCGTGCGGTTCAACGCTTGTTGCAAGGCCGAGGGGATTTCAACCGGCTGGCTGCGAATGCCCAAATACCCGCGCCGAATGCGTCCATGCCGGGCCAATACATTGCCAATCTCCCAGGCCACCGCCACCGGGATGGAGAGGAACGTACCGCCCGCCAGCCCGGAGGTATTGATACCCAGCAGCCGGCCGTTCAGATCAACCAGGCCACCGCCCGAAAAGCCGGGGTAAGGGGTGGCATCCAGCCGAAAGAAGCGCCGCAGAAGCCCACCCCGCATCGTCCGCACCGGCCCGCCGATGGCCGAAATCAACGCCCAACCCACCTGAATTCCGTCCGGATCCGGGCGCGCCACGGTCAGCGCCGGTTGGCCGATTTTGCCTTCGCTTTCGGCGGTTACCGCAGGTGTCAGCACCGCTTCTTCCAGCCGCAGCAAAGCCAGATCATTGGCAGGGTCACGGCCTGCCAGCGAAGCAGCCTGAACACTGCCATCCGGCAAAAGAATGCGGATATTTTCCTCCCGTTCGACCACATGATCGGCGGTCAGGATCAAATTAGACGAATACGCCAACCCGCTGCCGGGCAGACGCTTGCGGGCATCCACCAGCACCGTGTAGGTGGCCGCCCGCTCGGCCGCGCTGGTCCATCCCTCCGAGACTTTGCTCATCCACTCGCTGCTCGTTTCACCTGACATTCAACACCTCCTTTTTCAGTATAACGATATGCCCTTTTCAGGGCAATCCACCTGTCTGATTTCAGTATACTTAGGCGGGTTGATTTCTGCCTCTGCCATTTGGGGGATGCCCCCACCCGGAAAAACGGACAGGAACAGGTCATCACTACCTTGCCCTGCAAAGATGTGATAAGATTGCCCCCAAGCCCATGGATGCCCTCCTCGATCTGCTTCTCTCCCCCATCGGCGGTGGTCTGGCTGCCCTGACCGCCGCTTTTCTGTGGGCGCTGGCCTCCTTGTGGTTCACCCGCCTGGGCAGCCACCTGTCGGTGATTGAAGTCAACCTCCTCAAAGGGCTGCTGGCGTTGATTCTGCTGGTGATAACCCTGTACGGCAGCGGCGGCAGCCTGCAATCCATTCCAAAAAACGCGTTGGGGCTGCTGCTGATCAGCGGGGTGGTCGGCATTACGCTGGGTGATAGCGCCTATCTGCAAGCTCTTCAACACCTGGGGCCGCGCCGAACTTTGCTTTTAGCCACGCTTGCCCCGCCCATGGTCGGGCTGATCGCCTGGGGAGTGTTGGGTGAAACCCTCTCGTGGCTCTCCTGGCTGGGTATCTTTGTCACGGTGGCGGGCATTGCCTGGGTAATTCTGGAACGCACCCCGGATTCAGCACCGGCATTTGACCTTAAACGCGGTTTGTGGTTTGGTTTTCTGGCGGCCCTCTCGCAGTCGGTTGCTCTGGTGCTTTCACGCGTGGCTTTGACCCGCACCAGCGTGGATTCGCTGCAAAGCACCATTTTGCGCCTGGCAGCCGCCGTGGTTGTACTGGCGGCCTGGTCGCTGATCCGCCGCCGGTCGCTCATCAGTATTTCCGTTTTTCGGGCTCAACCTCAGCTGTGGGGAACCCTGGCAGCAGCCACGTTCATCGGCACCTATCTGGCGATGTGGCTGCAACAGGTCTCGATTGGGCTTGCCCCGGCCGGTATCGTCCAGACTCTGCTTTCGGCCAGCCCGTTATTCATCCTGCCGATGGCTGCCTTACAGGGACAAAAAATCACCCCGCGCGCCGTGCTGGGCGCTCTGCTGGCCTTAAGCGGGGTGGCCTTGTTATTCGCGAGTTAACTTCCGGTTAAAACCGCCTTTTTCTGCTGCGAATTTACCGCGAATTGTATACAATGAAGCCGTATTGGGGTTAATCCCTTAAGAATCCACCTGCAGCGAGGTCAATGATGAAATTCGGAATCATGGCGATGCAAATGGAAGCCCTTCTCCCGCCGGTCAGCAATGCGCAGGAAGCCATGCAGCATGTTGCCTCTTTCAGCCATGCGGGGCTGATTCGTAAGCTGCATTCAGCCGGTTTCTCCCTCATTGAACTGGGCGGTGATCTGGGGATGTGGTTTCCAACGGCTTTTTCCCCAACCGTCATCGAAGAACTGGCTCAACTGAAAGACGAACTGGAATTGGCTTATACCGTTCACCTGCCGCTCTGGTCGGTGGAGCCCTCCACTCCCCTTCAGGCGGTACGACTCGGCTCGGTGCAGGCGCTGACAGACTGCATCCACGCCACCCTGCCCTTACAACCCGCTTGTTATGTCCTGCATGCTACTGGCGCGCTGGCCGCCGAGTTTTACCAGATGCGCTTGCCGCCCGCCGGCAAGGGGTTGATTTTACGCCAGTTCCAACAAAACGCGCTGCAATCCATTCAGGAACTTCTTCAGCAAACCGGCCTGCCGCCGCGCAAACTGGCCATCGAAACCATTGAGTTCCCCTTTGACCTGACGCTGGAGATGGCCGAGCGGCTCGACCTGTCGGTTTGTCTGGATACCGGTCACGTACTGGCCGGTTTTTCCGGGGCGCTGGATGTCTTCACGGTGTTGGAGCAGGTGCTGCCGCATCTGGGCGAAGTCCATCTGCACGACTGTCCCCGCCCGGCCAGGCCAGATCAACCTTCCTACGGCATGGACCATCAACCCCTCGGCAGCGGTGACCTCGACACCGCCCGTTTGCTCGATCGTTTGAGCGAATCCGGCTTTGATGGCCCGGTGATCTTTGAACTGACCGTTCCACAGGCTTTATCCTCCCTGCAGGTGATCCGGCAATTGCGCCCGGCACTGCTGGCCTGACCCGCCGGAGAAAATTCCATGGACAAGAAAAAATTAAACTGGTTCGATCACATTGCGCTGAATGCCTGCTGGCTGGGAATAAACATCGCCTCCGGCGTGATTACGCCATTGCTGCTGCCTTATCTGGTGCTGCTGTTCATGCCCGAAGAGCAAAAAACACCTACCTTGCCAATGTACGAGTCATCGGCCTGACGGTTGCCATGCTGGTGCAGCCGCTTGGCGGCATGTTATCGGATCGCAGTACCTCACGCTTTGGACGGCGGCGGCCATTCATCTTTGGCGGTACGCTGGCCAATGTGGTTTTCCTTGCCATCATTGGCGCAACCCCCCTGTTCATCGGCTCACCCTTGGATGAGGTCTTTCAATCCAGTTTGGGCATTTCAACCGCTTATGCAGTCCTGCTGGTAGGAATTGTCCTGCTGCAAATTTCATCCAATATTTCCCAGGGTGCGCTGCAAGGTCTGATTCCCGACCTGGTGCCGGAAAATCAGCGTGGGCGTTCCTCCGGTATCAAAGCAGTTATGGAACTTCTGCCGGTCTTTCTGGTCATCTTCATCGGCCCGCTCATTGACCGCGGGCAGGTTGGAGTGGTCATGGGGATTGTGGCAGTCGGTTATCTGGTGACGATGGCAGTAACCGTCCTGTTTGCCCGAGAAACCCCCATCCGCCAAAAGCCCGCTGATGGCGTTGGAGACCGTTTTCTGCGCCTGCTGGCACTGACCGGCATTTTTGTTGGGGCTACGCGGCTGGCGGTCTGGCTGGTGAGCATCAGCGGCAGCCGCCTGACCCAAATGGGGGTAAGCCGCGAGGTCCAGATTTTACTGATCGGGTTGGCCGGGCTGGCAGCCATGGCCGGCTCCATCCTGATTGGCGTTTATTTTGGCGCCTCGGTCGGGATCGGAAAAGAGGCCCGCCAGCAGACTTCTTTTATCTGGTGGGTGATCAACCGCCTGCTCTTCCTGGCAGCCGTCGGCTCCATTCAGGGCTTTGCCCAGTTTTACCTGCGCGATGTACTGCAACTCCCCAACCCGGCTACCAGTACAACCCTGCTGCTGGCGGCTGTAGCCATCTTTCTGATCCCCTCGGCAATTTACGGCGGCACCCTGGCAGACCGCTTTGGGCCAAAACGTTTGGTGCTGTACGCCGGGCTGATCGCCGCCTTTGGCACGCTGATTCTCCTGTTTGCTCCAAACTTCCCGGTCGTGATTCTAAGCGGCTGCATCATTGGTCTGGGTACCGGCACCTTCTTTGCCTCCAACTGGGCGCTGGGCACCGAACTGGCCCCTCCTCAGGAAGCCGGACGTTACCTGGGGATTTCCAATCTGGCCGGGGCTGGAGCAGGCATTGTGGGGGCTGGCATCGGCGGCCCGATTGCCGACTTCTTCAACAAGATTGAACCCGGTCTGGGTTATCTGGTCATCTTTACCATCTACGGGGCGCTTTTCCTGTTCTCCGTACTGACTCTTGCGAAAATCCGCCTACCGGGTCAAAGAACCGCCCGCAGTTCCTGATTAAACCGCTATTTCGACTGTGACGTTTGACGTTGGGCGGCAATGCCGCTCAACGTCCCGATCACCACAATCAACACCAGAACGACCGCCCCAAACACAATCCCAAAAGTTTGCTCGCGGTTGGCAAGCAATTCCGCCGGTATCGGGGTGGGGGATGGTCTGCCGGCCTGAATCTCACCGGTCGGTGTCTGTGCCGGCAGGGGAGTTATCTCAACCGTTGGCGAAGGCGCAGCGGTCTGACGAGGAGAAATCGGCTCGCTGAACGCCATTGCCGCCCAAAAGGCCGCCAGCACCAGCACCAAACCGAGAAGATGGGGGTTTTGCTTCTTCACCCACTCCCGCCAGATGGCAATTCGCCGGATAATTCCATCCACAAAGCCCTGGTTCATGGTGTAAGCAACTTCTCCACCGCCGATTGTGCCGCCTGAGCCGGGCTGGACTGGTTGCGCAGTACAGCCAGACCACTTTCCCTCAGCACCGGACCGAGACTGGCAAGGATTTCGTTCGAGGGGCGAATTTGTGCCGAAAGCACCACGCGGCTCAACGTGTTTTGCAGCGTGACCGGCTGCCAGGCCGAGAGAGAGGTGGGGTGTACCGGCAGATAACCAGCCGCCACCGCCCATTCGGCCAGAAAATCAGCCGCGTTGAGATACTCCGCCAGTTCCACCGCCATTTGACGGCGCTGCGGATCGGGATCGGCAATCGCCAGTCCCCAACCAATTGCCTGAGTAAAATCATCTCCACCCAGCGAGGGAAGTAACATGGGGGTCGTATCGGCTGGCAGTTCGCTCAGGTAAAAAGAGGCAAAAGTCACTGCCCAATCCGCCTGTCCTTCCAGATAGGCCTGCCAGACCTGCCCGCCGCTCTGATACTGGGTCACCGATTGCGGAAACGTTCCCCGGCGGGCGCCTTCCTGATACAGTTCAAAAACTTGTTGCAGTAAATCCGCTTGCAGGGCAGGCCTGCCCTGCAAATCCTGCACCAGTCCACCCAGCGAACGGTACAGGGTCAGGGTAAGCAGGGCTTGGGGGTCATCGCCGGCGAAAAGAAGCGGGTTACCAAAGGCGAGTACTTCCTGCCAGGTTTGCGGCGGGCTGCCGCCTACGCTGGCCGGGCGGTAAAAGAGCATCAACGCATCGCCAGCAATCGGCAAAGCAAAGGGGATATCCTGCACCCGGCTCAACTGACGGGCATACGGATACCAGTCCACGCTTTCGATTTCTTCGCTCACCCCCTCCAGGGGATAGATCAGGCCTTTCAGAGCCGCCGCTTCCAGGTCACCCCGGTTCAAGGCAATCACCGAGGGTAAGGCAGCCGGGGCGGCAGCAGCCGCCGCCGTCAGCGATTCGAGCAGCCCGCCCGGCCCGGAAGGGGCTTTGATCCGTACATGAATCAACACCCCCGGATTTTCCTCCATGAACGCATCCAGCCGTTGCTGCAGCAATTGTGCGGCAGGAGTATCGGCAGCCGGGTCAAATTGCGGCGGCAGCCAGAGCGTGAGGGTGACTGCACCGCTAAAAGTCGGTTGTGGTTCGGGCGTAACGCTCGCTTCTGCCTCAGGTGTGAGCGTGATCGGGGCTTCCGGCGTGCTGGTCGGAGGGGGGCTGAATAACCCCGGCAAAATCGGTTCCAGCCACTGGACACATCCACCTAACAGTGCCAGAATCAAAACCGCCGCCGTCAGGCGCATCAGCGCCGGAGAGATCCTTCGGTTGCCATCCCCCTTTCGGTTTTTACCGGTGCGGGGAAGCAGACCAGTCATTTCAATTCAACCGGTGATTCCAGCAAAGCCTTTAACAAGCCGACGGCGTTTTGCACATCCTCAAAATCCACCATCTCGGATGGCGTATGAATGTAACGGCAGGGGATGGAAAGACAGCCAGCCGGCACGCCGGCGCGGGTCAACTGCATGGCGCGGGCATCCGTTGACCCGCCTTCCAGAATCTCCAGTTGATAGGGAATGCCAGCCTGTTCGGCGGTATCCGCCATCCAGCGCACCACGCGCGGGTCGGCAATCATGCCGCTATCCTTGACTTTGATGGCGGGCCCCTTGCCAAGCGCAACCGCCATCTTCAACCCTTTGGGGGTATCGCCGGTAGCGGTTACATCCACCGCAATCCCAATTTCCGGGTCAACACCAAAAGCGGCAGTGGTAGCGCCCCGCACCCCAACCTCTTCCTGAGTGGAGAAGACGAAGTAGACCTCATGCGGGGTGTTCTTCAACTGGCGCAGCGTTTCCATCATGACCGCTACCGAGATGCGGTCATCCATAGATTTGGCTACCAACCGCTTGCCCAGGTCCAAAAACGGGCGTTCAAAAGCAGCCACATCCCCCACCCGTACCGGGCAATCCTCCTTGCTGGTTGCTCCCACGTCAATGAACAATTTGTCAAAACTGTGGACGCGCTCCATATTTTCCAGACGTTCACCGCCGATTACCCCGGCAACCCCGTTCAAAAAGCGTACCCGTCCGCCATAGAGTGTGTGCGGACGCACGCCGCCAATGGTCGAAAAGCGCACAAAACCATTTTCATCTACATGAGTGGCAATCAGGCCGATTTCGTCCATGTGGGCCGCCAGCATGATGCGCTTGCCGGACGGGCTTTTTTGACCTTTTCGCACGACCAGATTACCCAGCGCATCCACGCGTACCTCATCCGCCCAATCTTTGACTTCTCCCAAAATCAGTTCGCGGACAGGCATCTCATAGCCCGAGGGGGCAATGGTTTCCACCAGTTTTTGAATTAGCGCTTTCATGCAAATCTCCTGGAACAGTTTAGCGATCTTCTGAGAATAACTGCGGGCTGAGCCGCTCCAATCCATGATACAACAAAGACAGGGTGTTTTCCCAATCCAACAAGCGCGCTTGAAGGGCGGGGGTATGGGCATAGCGCACCGGTACCGAAACGGACACTACCGGAATACCCTCCCGCTGCTTGTGAATGGCGCCGGCATCCGTGCCGCCACCGCCGGGCTGGCGAATCTGATAAGGAATACCCATCTCCTCCGCCGTGCGAATCAGATGACGAATCAAGCGCGGGTCGGAAAGAGTGGCGGCATCGGCTACATAGATGGCCGGACCACCCCCAAGGCGGGTATTATACCGGGTATTTTCCTCCCCGTCCCAGGCAGGCAAGTCATTGGCAGGGGTGGCATCTACGGCAATCGCCACATCCGGGTTGAACGCATAAGCCGCCACGCCAGCCCCGCGCAAGCCGATCTCCTCCTGCACGGTAAAGGCTGCCTGCAATTCCACGTTAGGCGGTGGATTTTTGATTAACTCGATCAGGGCAGCCACGCCCAGCCGGTCATCCAGCGCCTTACCCACCAGACTCGGCCCAGCCTGCCGGAAACGAGTCGCAAAGCCAGCTCGCTCACCCGTTTTGACCTTCTTGCCGTTTTCATTGCCAAGGTCAATCCGTAATTGTTCAACCGTGAGGGCGTTTTTTCGCTCATCGGGTGTCGTCAGATGAATGGGGCGCGTGCCGATCACCCCCGGCAGATGCTCTTTTCCCACTAAAACCGGCTTGCCGACCAACACGCGCGGGTCAATACCGCCGACTACTTCAAAGCGATACCAACCGCCCTCTTCCTCTTCAACGAGGATGAAACCGACCTCGTCCATGTGGGCGGCCAGCATGACTCGCAGGGGGTTTTCTTCCTGGGCATGGCGCACGGCCAGCACATTCCCAAGGGCATCCACGCGCACTTCATCGGCAAAGGGTTGGATTTCCTCCAGTACGATGGCGCGCACTTCACGCTCATCACCCGAAACAGCCACCGCATTCGACAGGCGTTCGAGCAGATCCAGTTGGCTTTTTGAAACAGGTTGTGAAAATGGGGAATATTCGCTCATAAGACTAATTCTTTTCGTGGTATTTTTTGGGAACGAAATCCAACACGATTTTTTCAAGATCGCCTAAATTGCTCAGGTTCAGGAAGAAATGACAGTTTTCCCAAAGGCGATAAAGGTCTCGTCTTCTGGCCAGCCAGCCACCACCATCGGCAAAATTAACGAAAATTCGCTTTTCATTATAACGGCTATTACTATGACGAATGCGGTCATAAATTGCGAGCATGTCCCGCGCCTTATTGGTTTGACCACTGCTTGTGGTTTCCTGGAAAGAGCTCATAATAATCACCCATGGGTCATCCAGGCTCGGCACTGCAAAATCTATGTCGGTTTCCACGAAACGTGATCGTCCTTGTTCAAACGGTATGCCATACTGGCTTTCAACTTTCCGCAAAACATTTTCTATTTCTGCTTCGACGTGATGTCCTTTTTTCGCGCCATAAGTCCCGATTAATGAGCGCTTGTAACGTACTTTGCGAGCCGCCTGTGTACTGGCACCAATTTCAGCGTAATTCAAACTTTCCAGATAATATCGGGGAATAAAGGCAGTCAGTTCCCCATCATTGCAACCGTTAAAAAGTAAAGAAACGATTTGACTCAGAAAATTCGGATCTTGTGAAATCCTGCTCTTGATCCTGACAAGCGACCATTCTGCATCAAAACCGCCCTCAATTCTTCCTATGCGCCTCAAGAGAGAAATAATTCTCAAGAATTTTTCTTCGGAAAGCTCCAAATCCCTGAGAATAACATCCAAAACTGCGGGGTTTTGAACAATTTTCTTCCGCAAATCTTCTTCTCTAATCGGATGAACACCGGAAAGCTGCGCCTGGGCTGCCAGTTCCAGCAAATTGTCAACCTCTCGATCAATTTCATCCTCCAAAGAAGGATTTAGATAAAAAACGCTTGCGCTCTTCCAGACTTGCTCAAAGGATATTTTTTCAATGCTTCTGGTCATCGGCAATCTCCAATTTTGCGGCCTTGATCGCTTTCCCCCATGTCGGGAACACATCCAGATAAACTTTCAAATCATATTGGCTGTAGGTTTCCACATCTTGCGGTGTGGGAAGTCTTCCTAGTTTTCTGGCCAACGAACGCAATTCCAGCTGGAGCTCTTTCTTTGTCAATTCCGTTTTTGAACGCCGGATAGAAGGACGAAGCACTTCCCCATTTTGCTGAACTTCTTGAATTTTTTTCTGCATCAATTCAACATAAAAGGGATCAATGTCAATTCCGACGAAACGACGGTTTAATTTTGCCGCCGTGATGATTGTGGTTCCAGTGCCGGCTAGCGCATCGAGAACGACATCATTTGGATTCGTTGTGAGTAATATGATTCGTTTGAGCAACGCTTCCGGCAATTGACAGGGATGCCAGTCACGATCACGCCGATGCTTAATCCGATGGATATCCCACCATATATCCGAAAGCATTTCCTGCTGGTTTTCACCCCTTAACTTCCGATTGCGAATACAGGAAGCCCGTAAACAATAGACACGGCTTTCAATATTCTTGATTGCTTCATAGTTAAACGTAAAACCTTCTTTTTGTTTGGTGTAAAAAAGCAGGCTGTAATGAGCAGGCATTAATTTTCCACGCGGCTCAGAAAGTGCATCCCAAACAATCCAGTTTTGAAAGTACAATCGCTGGTTCAGGTAATCAGCATGATACATGGACCAACGCGGGAGGTTCAGAACAAACAAAGAACCGGTAGGTTTCAAGACCCGGATATATTCTGCCAGCCACTGATTACACCATTCCAGATATTCTTTACCAGCCAGTTCATCATTATACACATTGTAAGATTTGTCTAGATTATAGGGAGGATCAGCAAAGACCAAATCAATTGAATCGTTCGGATATTTCTTAAGAATCTCTAACGCATCTCCCTGTAATACCACATTAAAGCCGGGGATTGTCTCATCCAGACGATCAGTGTTTGAAGCAGTTTTTTGCGGTTCAATCACCGAAAACAAGCCTGGTTGATATTGAATTCTATTTTCCCCAATCTGCTTCACTGTTGAGTTTGTGTGTAATGCCCCCGCCGGGCCAGCCCAGCCGACAATTTCCTTACCATTGACATCTACCAAACTCAATATCCGCTGAAAGGATGCTTCGCTCAAAGAAGTATAGTTATCTTCTGTATCTAACGATTTCCAAACATCCGAAATGGCTGCCCCAGCCGGATTCATCAAGTGGGCTTTCCCTCCCCAGTCCTTCACTGTTTTACCGCAGGCTTTGCAAAACTCATGGGGAGTTCTTATTTTGTTAATTTCAAAATGATGACCTTTTACAAACATCAATAAACCGGCGTGGACAGATGGTAGTCCATTGGTAAATTGTCTTACCCTGGACTCAAGAGCAATCCAGTACTTAAAGTTCAAGCGCTGATCGAGATACACCCCAAGCGAGGGCAAATTAAACGGCAAACCCTGGACGAACAATATTCCACCAGGTTTCAAGGCACGCACCAGATTATCCAAAATATTATAAATGGACCGACGGGTCTCTTGACCAAGCCCGCCCGAAATCAGTAAGGCAAAATCCAATGATTTGGATTCAAGCTTTTTAGCATTATCTACTATAAATGGTTCATCTGGTGTAATTAGATGTTTGATCATCTTGAGAATCAGTTACTCATCCCATTTCATTTGTTCCATAAAATTCGCCGGCAGGCTGGCGATGAATTGTGCCAGCAAGTGACCGGTACGCTGCACATCTTTCATGGAGATGATTTCCACCGGTGTATGCATGTAACGCAAGGGTATGCTCAGGACCGCCGTTGAGATGCCCTCCCCGATGATTTGCATGGCGTAGGCATCTGTGCCGGAGCGAGCCGGTAAAATTTCATTGTGGAAGGGGATGTCCAAGCGCTCCGCCGTCTCTTTGAGGGCACGGTAAAACGCCGGATGAATATTTGCCCCCCACCCAATCGTCAGCCCCTTGCCCAACGGGAAGGTGCGGTAATCCGAAGGTCCTCCCGGCCCTTTTGCAAAAGTTACATCCACTGCCACCGCCAGATCCGGGCGGATCGAAAACGGCGAGGTGTACCCGCCGCCCAGGGTAATTTCTTCCTGCACGGTGGCTACAGCCCACACATCCCACACATGATGTACCGGCTGCAACGCCCTGAGGCAAACAGTCAGGGCTGCAATTGAGGCGCGGTTATCCAGACTGTGACCAGCCAACAGGTCATTGCTCAATTCCAGCGGAGGCTGGGCAAACGAAATCAGATCACCAACCCGCACCAGTTCCCGAACCTGCTCCGGCAGCAGGCCGGTATCCACCAGCAGGTATTTCAGGTCCACCGATTGCCGCGGCGAAACTTCGTCCGGCAGCAGGTGGGCTGGCGGCTGCACCACAACGGCTGGCAAGTCCTCTCGCCCATGCACAATCACCTGCTGACCGGGCAAAATGCGCGGGTCAATTCCGCCGATCGGGGTAAAACGCAGCCAGCCGTCCACAATTTCCGTCACCATCATTCCAATGGCGTCCATGTGGGCGGCCAGCAAAATGCTGGGGCGCGGTTCTTCACCACTGCCGCGTTTGAGGGCGTGCAGGCTGCCCAGCGGACTGAACGATATTTCATCCACCAGCGGCTGCCATTCCTGTTGAATCCGCTCGCCCACCGGGCTTTCATAACCGGAAAGCCCCGGCAGAGAAATCAGATCTTTGAGAAAATCCTTGATTTCACTCATCATTTTTGAATGGTTCCCTTGAGGTTATGGAGAAGTTGGAGTATCGGTGGGGGTCGGCGTAGCCACCACCGGCGTATCGGTTGGCAGAAGGGGGGGTTCGGTCAGGGTCAGGGTCACGGTCAGCGTCGGCGTTTCGGTGAGAGTCGGAGTACGGGTCGGCGGCACAAATGGCGTAAACGTCTGGGTTGGCGTCCACGTTTGGGTTGGGGTCGGCGTAAATGTGTCGCTCGGCAGGATGAAAAATGTGGGGGTCAGGGTGGGAGGTTGGGGCGGTTCAGCCGTATTGGTAAGCGTGACCGTCGGGGTTGGCGTTGGCTCAGGCACATTCCCGTTGAGCTGCAGAATAAAAAACCCCAAGCAATAGCAGGGTATGGTTGCCAGTATGATAAAAACCAGAATGGATCGGATCCGAGTGCGGCGTTCGGCGCGAAAGGCCATCCAGAAGTTCTCCCAGTACTCCTCGATAATATCACGGCCTTATGGATGTGGCAAGTCGAGTAACGGACAAGTCAGCGGCGTTCATCCGGCATGGGATTCAACTGGGTCGTTTGCATCTCCTTGCGGACGGTTTGGTAAAGGTTCTCGGCTTTCAACTCCCCAATCGTGTAGCAGGGTGCTTGCAGTTGATCGGCCAGGGCCTGCGCCAGTCCCTGATCAAACGCCACATGCTCCATGTTGATGACCACACTGTGGATGTGTTCCTCGGCAATCTGCCGGGCAATTCGATAGGCTTCTTCATGGGGCGGAAGCTTGCCCATTGAAACATTCCCGGCGCCATCGGTGAGGACGATCAGCAGCGGCATCACATCGGGATGCAGCATCCGTTCGCGCATCAGCACATCGTAAGCCAGTTTCAGGCCGGCCGAAAGCGGCGTCTTGCCTCCTACCGGAATATCGGCAAGTGCCCGCTGTGCCAGCGTAACCGAATTGGTGGGTGGCAGAACCAGCGTGGCGCGGTCTTTCTGGAAAACGATCAACCCGACCCGATCACGACGCTGGTAAGCATCCGTCAAGAGGGAAAGGATGGCTCCCTTGGTCGCCTGCATCCGCTCCGCCACCGCCATAGACCACGAGGCATCCACCAGAAAGAGGATTAAGTTTGCCGCCCGGCGCACCCGCACTTTGCGCATGTAATCGCTGGGGCGCACCGAAAAAGCCACTCTCTGCCGGTCTTCCTCACGTTCCCGCTGATGGGGAGCAGCCGCCCGTAAAGTAGCATCAAAAGCCAGATCATCAGCCTTGCCATAAGAAGGCCGCGATTGGATATAACGGCCGCGTTTTCTTTCGGTGCGGGTACGTGACCGACGCCCGGCAAAACGACGCACCATTTTATCCAAGGGTGTGTCCAGCCGGCGCGGGTCGAAAGACTGACCGATTTTTACCCGCTCACCGCCATCCCACCATTGAGCGTTCTGTTTTCCAAAAATTTCTTCCGTCTGTCCGGGTTGAGGAGTTCCCTGAGGGAGCGTTTCCGGACTTTCCGCTCCCTCGTTCAGACTTTTTTTTGCTGATTCTTCTCTTCCTCAACCCTTTCAACTTCTTCGCGCCGCTGACCGGTAGAACTGGCTCCCTGTAATTGCTCAATCCGGTCTTGCAGTTCTTCCATAGTCACTTCTTCCTGAGAGAAAGGCCCGCGGCGCAGACGGTGCGGAAGCGCCAGTTCTGCTGCCAGCGCAATATCCCGCCCGTTGATTGCCGTGCGCCCATCGAAGGCGGCCTGCGCCCGGGCGGCTTTGAGAATGACCAGATCGGCGCGGTGTCCGTCCACATTCAAAGAAGCGGTCAATTGAGCAATTGAAAGCAGATCGCGACTGGTATAACCAACCTGATCAATCAACCGGCGAGCGCGTTCAATCTGGCGGGAGAGTTCTTCCTCTTTTGGCAGCCACTGCTGACGGAATTTTTCGGGATCGGCTTCAAAAGCCAGATTGCGTTCCATGATCTGCACCCGTTCGCGCGCATCCCGGATACCGTATATCTCTACGGAAAGGGCAAACCGATCCAGCAGTTGCGGGCGTAAATCACCCTCTTCGGGGTTCATCGTCCCCACCAGAATAAAGCGGGCCGGATGGCTGAACGAGATGCCTTCGCGCTCTATGATGTTCATCCCCATGGCAGCCGAGTCGAGCAGCACATCCACCACATGGTCATCCAGCAGGTTGACCTCGTCAATGTAGAGCAGACCGCGGTTGGCAGCCGCCAGCACGCCCGGCTCGAAAGCACGCTCGCCCTTCTGAATCGCTTTCTCGATATCCAGTGTCCCAACCACTCGATCCTCGGTCGCCGAAATGGGCAGATTGACGAAGGGAGTGGCACGGGTCGCAACCGGCAGCTCCTCCCCACGAGCGTGCCGCTCACGACATTCGGTACACCATGTAGAAGGACTATCCGGATCACAACCAAAACGGCAGTCGGCCACCACCCGCACATGCGGTAAAAGCGCTGCCAGCGCCCGTGCCGCGGTGGATTTGGCCGTGCCGCGCTCTCCGCGAATCAGAACCCCCCCGATGCGCGGATCAACCGCGTTCAAGACCAGCGCGCGCTTCATGCGTTCCTGACCGACAATGGCAGTAAATGGGTAGATGACTGGCATGTTCTTAAGAATTTCCTTTTTTCAACAATATCCTGCAATCTTTCCTGTGCAAGTTTATCACAAGCCGTTCAGAGAATCAAAGACAATTCGTAGAGGG
Source organism: Bellilinea caldifistulae (assembly GCF_001306055.1). Lineage (GTDB taxonomy): Bacteria > Chloroflexota > Anaerolineae > Anaerolineales > Anaerolineaceae > Bellilinea > Bellilinea caldifistulae. The sequence goes on from NZ_LGHJ01000012.1 coordinate 152,560, forward strand.
TACAGCAATTCCATGTCCATAGCGACGTTTAAACAAGAGAAAGCACCAGTTTTATGCTCTGGTGCTGAACAAGCCAAAAGCTATGATCTAGTTAACCGGAATGTTCATTTCCTTCAGCCACTCGCGCACCCGCGCATCAATTTGATCGCGTATTTCCCGAAATTTTTGCAGGGTTTCCTCCTCGCTACCAACAAACGCTGCCGGGTCTTCAAACGGCCAGTGCATCCGCATTCCCATGCCCGGAAAAATCGGGCAATTTTCCTCGGCGTTGCTGCATACGGTAATCAAATAGCCAAAATGAACTTTACCCATAAAAGTATCCAGGGTTTTGGAGTAATGCTGGCTGGTATCTACCCCAATTTCTTCCAAAACTTTGACCGTGTAGGGATTCAATCCCTTCGGCTCTAAACCGGCACTATAGACTTCAAAATGATCCCCGGCGTATTTACGCAACAAAGCCTCGGCCATCTGGCTGCGTGCTGAATTACCTGTACATAAAAACAGGACTCTCGCTTTGCTCATCGTTACCTCTTTTGACGAATACGGAATAAGGTTTATTCAAAACTTTTTAACCAGAATAACATAAACCACCAGCGATTTGATTAAAAAGGGTATAACATTCCTTTATTGGACGATTAAAAAGCAGAGGTCAAGGGCATTGAATTAACCCCTGCGCCCACAGGCAGCCCCCGCAGGCTGGCTGGGTATTACCAAAACAATCCTCTAAATTTTGATCGGCCATTTCACAGGCATTGCAAACGACACAGGGAGCAAAATCAAAAGTCAGCAAACGCCGACGCAAATCCATGTAAATCGGGTCTCGCCAGATTGCAGCAAGACTCTGCGTGGTTAAATCCCCACAAAAATAAGCCGTGGATCGGCGCAGATGATCATCCAGGTAGCTGTCATGGGTATGCAGCAGTGAAAGGCAGGGACTGACCTTACCATCCCATCGCACGGAAAGACTGCCCTTATCTATGAACGGACAACGATTACCCGTCCGCAACGGATTCAAACCGCTAACTTCCACTCGAAACCCATCCTGAATTGCCGCGGCTAAGGATTGCTGCACTTCCGGCGGGAAATCCGCTCGCGGCAGGTTGATAACCGGCAGCAGACTGGCTTTCTGCGCTTCTGGTTCATACTGGGCACGATCATACAGCGACTCTCTGCGTAAATCGCGGGTGTGTGCCAGCACATTGCTGATCGAAAAGCAGGCCGCACCCAACTCGCGCCCCAATTCGAGTAAGCGGGGCAGTTCATGGATATTGCGGCGCATGGCCACAAAAGCGATTCCCAATTGAGTGACTGCTCGGCTTTCCTGCCGCAGTTGATGAAAACGACGCAAATGGCTCAAAATCTGTTCAAGTGCATCGCCCAACCGCACATCCATGTAAGCCTGCGGAGTGGCCCCATCCAGTGAAACCCACAGCACATTGACCCCCGTATCCAGTAAAGCCCGGCAGGCACTTTCTCCCAGCAAGGTACCGTTGGTGATGATCTCCACCTCTGCACCGATTGAGCGAGCTTCGGCAATCATCTCAAAAATGCGGGGGTGGGCAAGCGGTTCTCCATATCCGCCGAAATAGAGGGTTGGGCGGGGGTAAAAAGTCTCCACCCCTTCCAACAATCGTTCAAAAATCTCTTGGCTCATAAAACCGGCCGCTTCGTCCCATACATTTCGAACGCAGGTACGGCATTGCAAATTGCACACATTGGTCACCTCCACATAGACCCGTTCCAGAAATGTAACCGGCCGATAGAGAATGAGCTCCCGTCCGTTTTCTTCCAAGATGGTCTGTTCACCGGCCTGTAAACCGAACCGCTCAGCAACCGCCGCAGGAATTTCCAGTTTCCCCTCCCGATTCACCCGCACCCAATAGCGCTTTTGACTCATCAAAGGTCAACACTCCGTAAAAAAATATTCAATAGCACGAATAAATTATACGAAAAAGGCCTACCCCTTGTCCATTGACATAAAGACGGATAAGATTGATAAAAATCACAAAAACAGGGAGATGCCATGAAACAGGTAGCGCTGGCTTTAGTCGGTTTTGGGAATGTTGGACAGGCTTTTGCCCGTCTGCTGCTGGAAAAAGAACAGCAAATCGCCCAGCAGTTCGGTTATCAGTTCATTGTCACCGGCATCGTTACCGGCCGTCACGGCAGTGCCATCAGTTCCGGCGGCATCAGCCTGACGCGGGCGCTGGAAGTGATCAGCCGTGGTCAATCGCTGGACATCCTCTCCGAAATGCCGGCTCCCAAAAACACCCTCGATTTTCTGTTTGCCAGTTCCGCCGAAGCCATGCTGGAAACCTCACCGGTCAACCACCACACCGGCCAGCCGGCAATTGATCACATCAAAGCCGCCCTGGACAAAGGCATGCACGCCATCACTGCCAACAAAGGGCCGGTGGTGCATGCCTATCAAGAATTGATGGACATGGCCGCCACCCGCGGCAAGCGCTTCTTGTTTGAAGCGGCCGTCATGGACGGCGCTCCTATCTTTTCGCTGTTCCGCGGGCCTTTACCATGCATCGAGGTTCACGGGTTTCAGGGCATTCTCAACTCCTGCACCAATTTCATCCTCGGCCTGATGGAAAACGGCAAAACATTCGATGAAGCCGTCCGCGAGGCTCAGGCAATTGGCATCGCCGAAACCGATCCATCGGCGGATATTGACGGCTGGGACGCTGCCATAAAGGTTGCTGCGCTCAGCACCGTGGTGCTTGGCATCCCTCTCAAACCTCAGCAGGTTGAACGCAGCAGCATCCGCGAAATTACCCCCGCCATGATCAGCGAAGCTCGTCAGGCTGGCGAACGTTGGAAGGTGGTCTGCACTGCGCGGCGCAAAGGCAAAGAATTGCTGGAAGCCTCGGTTAAACCTCAGCGCGTCTCGGCCGGTAGTCCCCTGTTTGCCATCAACGGTACCAGTTCCTACGTGGAATTTCACTCCGATGTACTGCCCGGCCTGGGGATCGTCGAAAACAATCCCGGCCCGAACACCACCGCATACGGCTTGCTGGCCGACCTGATCAACGCACTGCGCGGGCAATGAGCGAAGCCTACTGGTTCGGCGGTTTCCGGCTGGAAAAGCCCGCTGAATTGCCGGACGCCTTGCAAGGGCTGGGATTTCAACCGGGCTGGATCGAGGAAATTCACTGGGTCAACGCCTTAAATCCTCCCGATCAGACCTTGTTTCATTCCATCACTCTCTTTGAATGGCCTCGTCTCAGCCATCCGCTGCGACTGCTACACTTGCTTTTGAACGAATTAATCCACGCTCAACGTCATACCCTCCTGTGGGTTGAAAGGGACTCGCACAACCACCTCCGCGCGGCTGTGCTGGGCAGCCCGGTCACCGTTGGCCGGTTCAATCTGCCGCCCCAATACCGCCTTCTGCCACTGCCGCCCGCCAGTGGAAATTGGCCAAAAATGCTCGCCTTCTGGCAGTCGCATCTGAACCTGCAAGCCGAAATCCAAACCGCTCCCAACTGGCTGATTTATCCACCCGCGGCTGAGGCCGCAATACAGATCTCCTTTCCCCATGCAGAGCGCATCCTACCCCCGTATTCGGATACCTGTATCGAACAGTTGGCAGCCGGACTGGAAACCGCCCGTTCCCTTTCGGCTGGTGAGGGGTTATGGATAGATGAAAGACCGCCTCATCTGGCGTTATTTATCGAAAGAAGATGAGATTGAAACAGGTTTTTCTGGCTTTGGGAACTAATTTAGGCGACCGGCTGCACAATTTGCAGCAGGCAATCTTCCAACTGCCTCCGGCTGTACTGCCCCTCCGCGCCTCACAGGTTTATGAAACTCCCCCGTGGGGAATTGAAGACCAACCCCGTTTCCTGAACATGGTCATTGAAACGGCAACAGCCCTGCCGCCAGTGGAGTTATTAAACTACCTGAAAACTTTGGAAAAACGACTGGGGCGGGTTGAGAATGTGCGGTACGGACCGCGCCTGATTGACATGGACATCCTGTTTTATGAGGATCAAGTTCTCTCGGAGGAGACGCTTCAAATCCCCCATCCCCGTCTGCACGAACGCTCCTTCGTTTTGCTCCCGCTGAACGACCTCATTCCCGGTTTTCAACACCCGCTCCTGAAGAAAACCATCACGGCTTTGTTGAAAACCAGCGACCTGAGCGGGATCATCCCTCAGCCCCTGCCAGCCGGTTTTCAGTTGCTGCCCTATGACGGCTGGTACAACCTGCCAGCCGACCTGCGCGGTGCATTGGAAGATTCCGATCGGGCGGCGGCGGCATTTTATACCCTGCCCTCTTCGCACCGCCAGCGTTGGATAAACCACATTCAGGAAGCTCGCCGGGCAGATACCCGTTTGCATCGCATCGCAAAAATGGTTGAATCACTCGCCGAAGGTCATTAATCCCCCATTGACACCCTGACGGAGCGTATCATGAAAAGCCTCTCTTTTGGCAGCCGGACGTACATCATGGGCATACTCAATATCACACCGGACAGTTTTTCGGGAGATGGACTGCTCAACCAGACCGACCTGCTTCAGGCAGCGCGCCGGCAGGCATTGGATTTCATCGCTGCCGGCGCCGATATTCTGGATATTGGGGGAGAAAGCACCCGCCCCGGCGCACAGCCCGTCAGCACGGAGGAGGAAATGAGCCGCGTTCTGCCGGTGATTGAGTTGCTGGCAGCCCTTGAAGCGGATGTCATCCTCTCGGTGGATACCTACAAATCCGAAGTGGCCGAGGCAGCCCTGCGGGCCGGTGCAGACTGGATCAACGATGTGTGGGCTTTGCGCGCCGACCCGTTAATGGCAGAAGTGGCTGCCCGCCATCATGCCACCCTGATTCTCATGCACAACCGTAGCAAACCCTCCAATGCCCAACTGGAAGAACGGCTGGGCGGACGCTATGTGGGAATTGAGTATCAGAATTTGATTGAAGACATTTGCAATGAATTGCTGGAAAGCGTTCGGCTGGCTCAGCTTGCCGGTGTTCCCACTGACCGCATCATTCTCGACCCCGGCATCGGCTTCGGTAAGACCGTTGACCAGAATCTGGAAATTTTGCGCCGCCTGGATGAATTCAAGAAACTGGGGTTTCCGTTACTCTTGGGAGTTTCGCGAAAATCCTTCATCGGCTACACCCTCAACCTGCCCCCCGACCAACGTCTGGAAGGAACCCTGGCTGCCTGCGTGATCGGCATTCAACGCGGTGCTGACATTTTACGGGTGCACGATGTGGAAGCCGTTACACGCGCCGCCCGCATGACGGACGCAATTTTGCGTTAAACAGTCAGTCCGCCCCCTGCGACCGGAGCAAGGGGCGGACTTTGAACGGGTTATTTTTTAGGGATAGGTATTGTTCCAGAACCAGTTGTAGGCGTAATACCCCTGCGGGCTATCCATGCGTATGGCAATCCGCTGGCTGCCTTTCAGGCTTTCGGGAATATCGAAAGTGGCTTCAAAACTGCCGCCGCTGCCGGTTTCCTTCGTACCAACCACCACACCGCCAATCCCCTTGGTGCCGTAGGCACCCATGCGGACGGTAAAGGTTTGATCGGCCGGGAAGTTTTTGGCGCTGATGGTTACCTTTCCATCCCGCACCACGGCTTTGATGCTGAAGGTGGGTATTCCGCTGTAGCCGGGGGCTGGCGTCGGGGTCGTGCCGGGCGCGGGGGTGCTGCCGCTGCCGGTGCTGTTGTAGAACCAGTTATAGGCAAAGTAACCGCCGCTGGCTTCCAGACGAATGGCAATCCGATCCTTACCCTTCAGGCCATCCGGAATTTTGAAAGTGGCTTCCAGCTTTCCGCCGCTGCCTGAATCAAGGCTACCTACAACCGTGCCGTTGACGCCCTTGGTGCCGTATTCACCCATCCGCACGGTAAAGGTCTTTCCGGCCGGGAAGTTGTTGGTCTTGACTTTTACTTCGTCATCTTTGGTGACCGATACGATATCCACCGTTGGGATGCCGGTGTAGGGCTTGCTTGGCGTGCCGGTGTCTGCGCCGGCCGGGTCGTTGGTGAACCAGTTATAGGCATAATAACCTTGCGGGCTGTCAATCCGAATGGCGATCAGTTTCAATCCTTTGAGCGAGGCAGGAATGTCGAAGGTCAATTTTTTACTGCCGCCGCTTTCGGAGTTGAAACTGCCAACGACTTCTCCGCCGACCCCTTTGGTGCCTATTTTGTTCATGCGCACCGTAAAGGTCTGGTTAGGAGGCAGGTTTTTCATCTGAATGGTAACCGATTGATCCTTTTTGACTTCTGAGATGTCAAATGTGGGATAACCGGAATAGGCCTGAGCCGTGGTTAAAGGCAGCGCCAATGCCAGAACGCTGATGACCATCAGCGTTACGATAAGACGCAGCCCGTTCCAGCCAGATTTTAGGACAATTGAGTTGTTCATGGTTCGATCCCTCCTGGATCAAGAAAAAAAATTTACAAAATCAGTATAGCAAAAGGCGCTACACGAAACAATAGGTTAAAAATAAAGACGATGAACGCCCCAAAAAGTTCCTGTATTGGGTAAGTTCCTGAGAAAAATGCTCAAATTTGAGAAAAAGCGCTACGATTCGCCCTTGAACACCACCGCCAGCGCTCCCAAATTTGCCGCAACGGGCAAAGCATCTTCACTCCCCCGCCAAATCTGTCCCAAAGTCGCCACGCTAAAACACGGTATTTCGCCGGCTTCTTCTTGAACGACCTCCAATAATTTCGCCGGTCTGGTGCGGAACAACTCAAACCAACCCACATCCAGGAAAAGCATTGCCACGCCCGCCGCTCCCTCACCTGCCAGCTGGTTGGCAGTCTGAATCGCGGTTCGAACGGCTTGCAGAGCAGCAGTTGGATCCGTCGTCATCAACCGTAAGATACTGCCTTCGGGTATGGCTACATTCATCCGCAGAGAGCCATCCTCTGCGACGGTCAACGGCGCAGCCAGAACCGTTTCGGATTGTCCTGCTTCCCGATAAGCCAGCGGAAAAAGGCGCAGCAGATCTTGTAACGGCGGTTTTGTCCACTCAGCCGGGGTGTGACCCAGAACCGTGCAAAGTTGGTCGGCTGCTGGTTGACCGTCCAGTTGAATCAGGCGGTTTTCACGGCTGGCAGTTGCCCGAAAATACACCCCGCTATCCTTCCAACCCTGTGCAGCAGCCATCCCCGCGCGAATGCCGGCTCCTAACCATAACGCTGAAAGTCCACCCTCGGCACAAAAGGTTTCCCCCAACAAAAAATTTTTTCCGCGCGGGAAACCAGCTCCTGAAAGAAAACCTCCCACCCCCAACGGCACCTGTTCAAAATAAGGAAGTAGCGTGCTGATCTCCCCATTTAACCCGTCAGCCGCCAGCAGCACCGAATGCCAGTGGCGGTTAATTCTGGCATGCTCCAATCGCCCACTCAATTCCAGCGCACTGCCAAGCGGATCTATCGAATAATGTCCGATCCAGGTGGTATCCAGCGCAAAATTTCCACCCAAAATCACCACCACCATTTTCTGGGGGGCAGAAGCGGCGTAGATCGTCGAGGTAGTACCACCCCACAGGGGAATATCTCCCAGCAGAGCGTTCAAAACCGGCCTGATTTCCGCCGGATCAAAAAGATGCGAAAAGAAGACCAGCGCCGCTTTGGGGCTGGCAGAACGCAGTCCCTTCAAAGCTTGTTGAGCGGCCTGCTGAGCGGCTTCGCGTCCGTTGATTTCATTGCTGTACCCCACTGCACTGACCAGACTCATGCCTGCCTCCCTTCCGCGCGGATTGGCTTACTGCTCGGCTACGGGTATGGTGAAGTGGAAGGTTGTACCGCGGCGGTACTCGCTTTCAAACCAGATTTGCCCGCCCTGCATTTCCACCAGACTGCGGGTAATGTTTAAACCCAAGCCGCTCCCCGGCACTTCCCGCGCTTTTGGATCTTCGGAACGGAAGAACTTCTGAAAAATCTTGGGTTGATCCTCCGGGGCGATTCCCAGCCCGGTATCCTGAACCCACACATGCACCACTTCCGCCGGCCCGTTTTCGTCCCATTCATTTTTGGTGCGTAACGCCCCTACGGTAATTTTTCCACCGGCTTCGGTGTATTTGTGCGCATTACTGACCAGATTGACCAGCACCTGCACCAGACGGGTACGGTCTGCCCACACCGGCGGCAAATCGGCGGGCAGGTTGATGGTAAGGGTCTGTTGCTTTTCTTCGATCTGCCGGCGGGTAGAACGCTCAACTTCCTGCAAGGCTTCGGAAAGGTGAATGGGCGCAAACTCCAAGCGCAACCGCCCGGCTTCAATCTTGGACAAATCATTCAAGTCCGAAACCAGAGTGTTCATGCGGTCAATGTTGGAGCGGATGACCGTCAGGAAATTAGCCTGAGCGTCGTTGACCGGCCCAACCGCTTTAGCAGCCAGCAGTTCGGTGTACCCCTTAATCGAGGTCATCGGGTTTTTGAGTTCGTGGGCAACAAACGACACAAACTCGCTCTTAGCCACATTGGCGGATTGTACGGCGCTGTACAACTGGGCGTTTGCAATCGCAATGGCGGCATGATCACCAAGGCGTTGCAAGAATTCGAGCATATCCTCATCGCAGACTTCGGGCTTGCGGCTTTCCAGCAGCAGTAAACCGATCACACTCTGCTCCCGCTGGATCGGTATCAAGACTTGACTGGCTGCGCTGGTAAACAACCCCGGCAGATCCTCAGCCGGGTAGGACCGAATGGCGCGGCGCAGGTCAATCATCCGCCCCAGTCCAATCCGATCCCCCGGGATCAAATCATTTTCAAAAATGCTCAATTCGTCCGCATATCCCTGGGAAGCAACCACACGCACCCCTTCCGGCAACACCACCCCCACCAGTCCCGCATCCGCCCCGGATTGACGCATCGCCCATTCCAGCGTAATCGTCATGGCGCGGCTGACATCCAGACTGGTGTTCAATTCGCGGTCAATCCGCTGCAAAACGGAGAGTTCCTCAACTTTGGCAGCCAGCGCCTGATCAGTCAGGGTGTAAAGCCGGGCATTTTCAATCGCCACCGCTGCCTGCGAGGCAAAAGCGGTCAACAGTTCCTGATCATCCAGGTTGAAGTTGGAGCCGTCCTTACGGTTGACCACCTCAATCACCCCCAGCACCGTATCTTTGACGATCAGGGGTACAACCAGCAGCGAGCGGGTCACAAAGCCGGTCATCTTATCCGGCTTGGAGAACCAGTCTTTGGAAGAACGCACATCATTGACAATCAGCGGCTGGCGGGTCTGGAAAGAGCGCCCGACCACCCCTTTATCAGCGGGCATGCGCTGACCTTCCAACTCATGGGCTACCGGCCCCAGCACCACCCTGAAGACCAACTCCTCAGTATGCTCATCCAGCATCAATAAACTGCCCGCCTCACAATTCAAAATATCTACCGCACTTTGCAGAATATTCTTCAACAGGCGCTCCGGGTCGAGTGTAGAAGTCAACTGGCGGGTAACCTCGTTGAGAGTCTTCAACTGACGGGCGCGCCGCTCACTTTCAGCCAGCAGGCGCACCTTGAAAATGCCGCCAGCCGCCTGATCAGCCAGCGCTTGCAGGATGCGCAACTGCTCGGTAGTGAACCGCTGGGCGGGGTCGCGCCGTCCCAAGCAGATGATCCCAATCGGCTCAGCGCCGGCGTTCAGCGGGGCGGCCATCCACGCGTAGATGGCGTCGGTCAAAGGCAGCAAGCCGCGCTGGCGTGATTCGCGGCTGTAATCATCGGTCATGCTGCCGCGTCCACTGGCAGCAACTTCACTTTCGAGGCTCGGTTCAACCGGCAAATACAAATTTTCCTGTTCGCTGACCCGCTCTTCCCCATCAATGAAGAAAACCTGTACCAGTCCATCCCCCTGGGGAGATTTGAGAATCAGGCGGAATTGATCGGCGGGAATTAACTGGGTAATTTGAGCATAAATCAGCTCAAAAATATCATCCAGATTGAGGGTGACATTGACCCCTTGCGCAACGCGGGTGAGAATATTCATCTCGCGCACGCTGTTTTCCATTTCGCTGACCATCTGGGCGCGATCCAGCGCCAGCGCAGCCTCACGGCACAATCTGCCGACGGCTTCCAGAACTGGCGGGGTGAATCCTGCGCCCGTTTGTCCATCCAGCGCCAGCCAACCCAACAGGCGCTGGTTACCGGGTAAGGGGAAAAACCAGCGCGCATTCAGCAGGCTCAAGCGGGTTCGTTCGCCGCGCAATTCATCCATCAGTACCGCATCGGCTTCATTCAAACTTAAGAAACCCTTGATTTTGGTAAGGTGCTCAACCAGCGGACTGTTGGATTGAAAAACCAGATCACTGGTTTTCTTGCCGTTTTGGTCTTCAGCCGCCTGATACGAATCACTCACCAGATCGTATAAAAACAAGTGGGCTTTTTCAACCCCCAATTTCTCCAACAACTCCCTGCGCAGACGGAGAATGATCTCGCGCCGGTCGAGTGTATCCAACAGACTGACCGCTTCGGTCATTTCAACCCGCCGCGGTGATTGTTGCAATGAGACACCTCTCAAGGAAGAGAACAGTCCTTCCAAACGATTGCGCAGCGGGAAGAAAGCCAGCGCCATGATAAAAAACAGCAGCGCACTCAACCACGGTGAATTCCAGCCAAGGGCTTGTTGAAACACCAGCGAAAGGCCGCTCACCAGCAAGGCATAGCCGCCCGCCAGCAGCAAACCGGTCATTACCAGCGGGGTATAGCGGTTGATCTGGCCCGCCCGGCGAGATTCGAGCGTGCGTCCGTTGAACAAAGAGGATTTTGGAGTTGAATTACCCGGGGATTGACTCATCATGAAAATTGATTTTTATGGCAATGAAAATGGGGATCAGGAGGATTTCTTTCGTTTGCGGATACTGCCGGCATTCAGTTCGAGCGGCACCTGCTGTCGGCTGAGCATTTTCAACAACACTCTTACCCGTTCGCTGCCCGGAAGTTTGACATCGAAGATGGCTTCATAGCCGCTGAAAGGTCCGTGCTCGATGATCACCTCATCACCCGCCTGCAATCCTTCCAGCCTTTCCCCGCCCGCCAGATTGATTTCCTGTACCCGCCGCCGGATAGCATGAATCAGGCTTTCCGGCACGGCTGCCGGTTCACCCCCAAAGGATACCAGCCCTTTGGCGTGCGGCATCCATTGAAAAGTGGAGACGCCAGCCGCTTCCAGATCCACATAGACGAAGAGATAGCCGGGAAAATAGGGGCGCACTTTGCGGGCACGCGGGTTAACCGGGTTGACTTTCAGACGCGGATAAAATACTTCAAAACCGCTTTCTTGCAGGTGACTGGCAAGAACGGATTCTTTATGCGGGTGGCTTTGCAGGGCATACCAGTTGGCGGACATGAGACATCTTCTCTGTTTAGATATTATACCTGTTTCGCCTGCACCGGTTTATTTCCACGACCGGCTTTCAATTTTATTAGTTTAACCAGCCCCGGAAGAGCCGCCCCCGCTGCCGCCCCCGCCACCGCCGCCATCGCCGGAGCCCATGGAAGAGGTGGTAATCACCCCCGTCAGCACAGCGCTGTCAACGGCTGACCCATCCAAAGCGGTAGCCCACGAAAGAAGCGTACTTAACCCTTGATTGCGAAAGGCTTTCACCCAGGCATCACCCAACCCAAAGGCAACCGCATACGGCAAAAACTCTTCCAGCCATTCCTGACGCAGCAAACTGCTGTTTTCCGGCTTCATCAGTTGGCGCAAGTAGCCGCGGAAGGATTCCCAGCGTTGAAAGCGCTGCATTCCGCCGAGCATAAAAATGGAGAGTTTTTCAGCCGTTATCCAGAAAGAGAACGCGCCGATCATTGACCCCAATCCCACGCCCATCAACACCACTCCCACAAAAGGAGAAACAAAATTTGTTAAGATGAAGAATAAGCCAGCCATTCCGACCACAAAGGCAAAAATAAAGAGAAACGTCGCCACAGCGTTCAAACGACGGCGTGCCTCAACCGCCTCTGGCCGAACCAAACCCTGGTTAACCAACTCATTGGTCAAAATCCGAGTAAATTGAGTTGTCTTGGAACTCAAAACCTGCCCTACCTTACTGAGGAATATCTCCTTCTTGGATGAAAGCGCATCTGGCGGGAAGATCAACCGCTGAAGCAGGATTTCATGATCGCTGCCGCTGAGCGGTTGCAGCAAAGACAATCGAAAATCCCGCGCTTTGAAAACCCCCTTACCTTCCACCAATTCCATCTTGACCCACGAACGCCGCGCCCACTCCAACAAGAGCGCGAACAAATCAAATAACCCAACTCGGCCGTTGTAGAGCATGAAACCGGCAGCAGCAGGAGTCAGGTCATCCGGCGGCTCGGTGATCGTACCGGGCGGAATGACGGCGCTGGGGTCAAATGCGTAGCGGCGGCGGATACGGCCGGCAGCCAGCATACAGGCGCCGACAATCCCAATGGCAAGCCCCATTGCGTAAGGTATCCCTGCCCGCAACTGGCGGCCGCGCTCCAATTGAAGCGCCTGCCATTGCGGAGGCTGCTGAATCAGACTGCCGGGCGGAAAATACGCTTCAATGACCACATCTTCATCTGCCGCAATCTCGCTGACGCGAAAAAGAAAGGCGGATCCCTCATCCAAAGGCTCAATCTTCTCTCCGCGCAGAATAATCGGTTGAACCGGCCTGACTCCCGCCGGCAAGACCAACCGGATTTGGCTCTTCCCAATGGCGTACTCATGTTCGGGCGGAATGGCTACCCACGCTAACCCATCTCCCTGATTGGTCTGCCGAACCGCCCCACTGACGCGGTAGGTTAACTCAAAGGTATGGCGGGCATCGCTGGTCGGCGTAAAATGCCAGACAACCTTCAACGCCTCGCTGTCCTGGCTGACTTCCACCTGACCCGCCTGACTGCCCGGCGCTAAAAGAAGGCCATCCATCCGCGCCGATACAAACTCTAACCGATCCAACTCGTTTTTGGAAATTTCCCGAAACGCAAAGGTGAAAGGCCCGCCTTCGAAATTAAACAAAACAGTTTCGGTTACCAGCAACTCGCCGTTGGGCTGCAAATTGATTTCCACGTCGAAGCGTTCGGCAGAATACGATTTTGCTACCACCGGTTGAACCAACCCGCTCAGTAAAACAATCATCCCGATCAGACTGGCCAGTATCTGAACCCGACGAGTCAGACGCAAGCCGTTCATGATCAGTAGGTAAACCACCGCCATGACCATAAAAACCGCCAGTCCCGCTGCCGGATCGTAAGTCTGAATGCGAAAAAGCGCCGGTGAGGGAATTGCCGAACTGGGGAAAGTCACCATCAATGCAGCGTATAAATTATTTGCGGCGTGCAGTCCCAGCGCCAGTTCCAACCCCTCACTCCGCAGGGTAACCCAGCTCAACAGCAGACCAATCCCAAGGTAAAAAGGCATCGTGAACCACAACCCGTATGTACCCACTTCCGGATTGGCACCGTGTAGCAGCATGAACAAGAGCGAAGGCACCAGCAGCGGCAGCCACAACCCCTTGCTGTACCGACCCAGCCACTGGGTCAGATATCCGCGAAAAATCAGTTCTTCGGTAGAGGTTTGTAAGGGTATGAGCAAAACGGACAGGATGAAATACGGAACGAATTCCAGCGGGTTAAAATTCCACACATAATTGCCCGGCTGCAATTGAGCCAGCACAAGATCTGCCAAAGCCGAAATGCCGAACCACACCAGCCCGGAAAGGAACATCCTCCGCCACTGAAAAGACCCCACCGGCCGAAAGAGGGTTTTCAACGGACGTTGATGGAAAAATGCCACCCCCGCCAGCACAGTCAAACCGGCAAACGGGAACGGAATCATCGTCAAAATCAACAGCGAAAGTGGCGAGAATTGAAAAATATCGGTGGTGCCTTCGATCAGAAAAAATGGGATGGTAGCCGCAATTTGTACCACAAAAGTCACCACGATCACGGCCAGAATCACCACCCCATAACGCCAGAATTCGTTACGTCCTTGCTGGGCGGCTTGTAAATAGGCGTTCATGTCCATTTACCTCGTTTCTAAGTACCCCGTTGACAATCTGCAAATGACTTCTGAACACCCCCAATTATCCGCCAATTTGGATGATTAAACCAGATGGTTAAAGGGACTTTTCCTGTTCAATCGAAGGCGCAGATGGCTGTGTGGTAGTCGGGTTGTTTTCTGACAGTTCCTCGTCCAGCAGATTGGGACGCACCTGATACCTGCGTGCCACCGCCCGATAGCGGTTTTCCAGAATGCCGGCAATCAGGCGGGTTTCCACCACACGGATTGCCCCACACTGTTCCAGAAGGTTGAAATGATAATACAACCGGTTGGGCGGGATATTCAACTCGCGCGCCACTTCCCGGATTGTGGAAGGCTGCTCGATCAACACCCGCAGCACTTTCAGCCGCAAACGCGAAACCAGCACCTTCATGGTTTGTAAATCATTCACATCGAACACCGGTTTGAGTTCATTTTCGGACATCGGCTTTTCCATTCAGTCCTGAGCGGTTAAATCTTTTTGAATTCATTGTAGCAACGCAAGATTTAATTCTTTTCAAGAACAAGTTAAGATCAAGTTAATGGTCTGATTTTTTTGGAACATCTGGATTTTTGGCGCTTAAATCCTTATACTGATTTAAGGATGAGTGTACTGGAGCAACCTTTCGTTGGCGGGACAGGCGAAGCCCCTCTTTTACCGCTTGGGCGGTATTTGCCATTGCTTCCCGGCGGGATGATCGGTGCCTGGCTCAAACAGAACGTGCCGGTGGGAGCGTGGCTTTTGGACCCGATTGGGGCTCACCCCCAGCTGGCACTGGAAGCAGCCCGGGATGGCTATCGCATTCTCATCACCAGTAACAACCCGATTCTCTCCTTCATGCTGGAAATCCTCGCAGCCGCCCCTCCCCGCCGCGAGTTCGAAGCCGCTCTGGCTGCCTTGGCAGCCAGCAAACGCGGTGAAGAACGCCTTGAACGACATCTCCTCAGTCTTTATCACACCCCATGTGCTGCCTGCGGTCAACTGGTTGCGGCGCAAGCCTTCATCTGGCAAAGCGAACCGCTGCGGATGGTAAGCCGAATTTACCGCTGCCCGTCCTGCGGCGATGAGGGCGAACGCCCGATTACCCCGGCAGACATTGAAAAGCTCAGCCTGCCCGGCAACGATGCTCTCCACCGTGCCCGTGCCCTATCCCGGGTGATCGGCGACCCGTCAGCGAGCTCGGCTGAACAGGTTGGCGAAGCCCTCAAAACCTACCTGCCGCGCCCCCTGTATGTACTGACCACGCTCATCAACAAGATAGATACCCTCGCCTTACCCGAAGACCGTAAACGCTTGCTGACCGCCCTGCTGATTCAGGTTTGTGACGAGGGTAATACCCTCTGGCAACACCCGGCAGTCCGCCCCCGCCCGCGTCAGCTGACCATCCCCACTCAATTCCGGGAAAACAACCTCTGGCTGGCTCTGGAAAATGCCGTAGAGGTGTGGAGTTCTCCTGCTCAGCCGGTACAAATTTCGGTTTACCCGCAATTACCGGAGGGGGCGGGTATCTGTCTGTTCCGCGGAAGGATTTCTGCCCTGCCGCCTTCGACCATGCCAATTCAACCGGCGGCGATCATCAGCATTCTCCCCCGGCCCAATCAGGCATTTTGGACTCTCAGCGCCCTGTGGTCCGGATGGCTGTGGGGCCGAGAGGCTGTTCAGCCGCTGCGCGGTGCATTGGAACGCCGCCGTTACGACTGGTACTGGATGTCCCATGCGATTCAACGTGCCTTACGCGAGCTTTCCCGCCACATCCCCGCAGGTACGCCTTTTTTTGCACTGGCCAGCGAGACTACACCGGGTTTTCTTTTGGCCGCCTTTCTCGGCCCGTTGACGGCTGGTTTCACCTTGAAAGGATTTTCGCTGGAACGCGAAAGCGAGTTGGCCCAATTTCACTGGCAATCCGTGCCAACGTCACAACCCGCCCCCGCTCCAATCAGCCCAAAACCGCTTCTGCAAAATGCTCTCCAGGGCTATCTGCAAGCGCGCGGAGAGCCAGCCCGCTACCTGACTTTGTTTGCCGCTGCTTTATCTACGCTGCTCGAAAACGGCCTGCTCCCTCGCCGGACGGAGGAAATTGCCCCCGACGATCTCGCCCGCCTGCAAGCCAAAGTGGGAGAGGTGCTGGAAGACCGTCGTCTTTTCGTCCGTTATGCCGGACACGGTCAGGCTGAAGAAAGCGGTGCCTGGTGGTTGAGCGATCCGCACCCAGCCAGCCTGCCTCTGGCCGACCGGGTAGAAAAAGAGGTTGTCAAATTTCTCGTCCAGCATAAACTCATCCAGCGCAATCAACTGGAAAGCAGTCTTTACCCCCTGTTTCCGGGTTTGTTGGTGCCGTCTCGGCCGCTGATCACAGCGGTGTTGGAATCGTATGCCTCGCCGGTCAACGGGCAGGCTCACCAGTGGCAACTGCGCCCAGAAGATGAGCCGGCCCGCCGCCGAACCGATCTCACCAATGCGGCTCACAGCCTCAAACTCATTGGTGAAAGATTGGGCTTCCGCATCGAAGGCGATCAACCGATGGTCTGGCTGAACGAAAAGGATGAGGCGGTTTATTTGTTTTTCCTGCTGGCAAGCAGCATCATCAGCCCGTATGTGTATCAAGCCCACAGGGCGCCGCCTTCTCGCTGTGTCCTGGTTCTGCCGGGCGGCCGTACCGGGCTGCTTGGTTTCAAAATACGCCGCGACCCCCGATTGAGCGAAGCCTTCCAAAAAGGCTGGCGCTTACTTAAATTCCGTCACCTGCGTTATTTGAGCGAATACCCCTACCTCTCCGAGAATCAATGGGAAGACCTGCTGAACGGCGACCCCCCGCAATGGGAGGACGCCGTTCAGATGAGAATGTTCTGAAACTAGGGTGTGGGTGTATCGCTGGGAGTTGGTGTCAGGGTAGGCGGCGGGGTAGGTGTGAGGCTGGGCGTTTGTGTGCTGGTCGGCGTGACAGTTACGGTTGGCGTGACAGTTACGGTTGGCGTGGGCGTAGGTGTCGGCGTGGGTACTTGAATATTCAGGTGAATGGTACGGATGGCGTAGGTGTCCCTCCGGCTGTTCAGCACAATCCGCAAGGTGACTTTGCCGGCCGGCACATCGGTCAGATCCCAGTCGGTGAGGAACTGCGGCTGATCGGACTGCGGTCCGCCGCGGTACAGCTCTTTCCACTCGGCCGGTTCATCCCCAATTCCGTATTCCAGCCGGTAGTCCTCATACGCTTCCGGCACTTTGATCAGGGCATAAATTTCCAGCGGCGAGCGGGTAATGGTTTGATTCTCACTCAACCCGGCGAACAAAATCAGGGGGCGCTGGTCATTGACCGTACATTCACGCTCCGGCGTGAAAAAGATGGGCTGCTGAAAGCCCATTTGCTCGGCCCAGCGTTGTCCTTCCGAAGTTTCCAGAATCCAGCGGATAGCGCTTTTATCGGTCACGTTCAGGGCAAATTTCTCCTCCACAAAATCGGCACAGGCCGAGGAAGCCAGCAGTCCCGTCCAGGTATCAATGCGTACCTTCTTCCAAAGGTCTTCTTCTTTGGGCAGAGGGGGTTGGTCATAGGCAAAAATTTCATTGCGCTGTAACGGACAAAATTCGGACGGTTCGGTTCCGGAGATGGCGCAAATCACCCGATCTACAATCCCGGCCGGACGGGCAAACGGAGTAGGATTACCACCGGTGATTTGCTGCACAGCAAGGCGCATGAAATTCGACCAGATCGGCGCCGCACCGGTCAGGCCGGTTGTGTTGATCATCGGCGTGTAATCGGCATTACCGACCCAAACCCCCACCGCCAGATCAGGGGTGTAACCCACCGTCCAGTTATCGCGAAAATCGTTGGTTGTGCCGGTCTTGACGGCAGCCGGAAAGCCAATATTCAACACCGAATCGATTCCAAACATCAGCGCCCGGGCTTGATTATCCGAAAGAATGGAACTGATCAGGTAAGCGTGTTCCGGGCGGATGACCTGCTCCCCAGCCGGGGTTTTGTACTCGTAAACAGTATTGCCCTGAAAGTCCACAATCTTTGTGATCGAAACGGGTGGAATCAAGCGTCCGCCGGTGGCAAATACACTGTAAGCCGCGGTCAATTCCAGCAGCGATACATCCCCGCCGCCCAGCGTCAGGGATAGGCCGTAATCCGGTCTCGTCAGCGTAGTAATTCCCAAGCGCCGCGCAAAAGCAATCAGGCCTTCTTGTTGGGGCGTGGCAGGGTTGTCATAAATTCCCACAAATTGCAGCGCCTTGACCGCCGGGACATTGTAGGAATTAGCCAGCGCCGTGCGCACGGTCACCGGTCCATGAAAACGCTCATCGTAGTTAATCGGGCGGTAAGGTTCCCGCTGGTCATTCGGATCTCCGGAGGGTGGAAATTCGCTCGGCACATCCCAGATCAGGGTTGCCGGTGTCCAGCCCTTTTCAAAAGCAGCCGCGTAAGTCAACGGCTTGATCGCCGAACCGGGCTGCCGCGGGCTGATTGCCATGTTGACCTGCCCGGAAATGGCCGCGTTGTAAAAATCGGGCGAGCCGACCATTGCCAGAATCTCCCCGGTGGACGGGCGAATGGCCACCAGCGCGCCGTTGGTCGCATTGTTGCCCGCCAGTTGAGCCACCTGGTCACGCACCAACCGCTCGGCCGTTTCCTGCAAAGCCGGATCCAGGGTGGTATAAACGGTAAAACCGGAGCGGTAGATGGTCGCCGGGTCGTAACGCTCTTCCAATTGGGCACGGATGTAATCCACCCAGTGTGGAAAGCGGTAGACCTGCCGGGCGGGTTGGAAGTTGTAGTTTTCAATCTCGCGCACCGCTTCGGCAGCTGCCTGAGCATCCACACACACCGGACGCAGCGAAGTGCTGACATCAATGCAGTTGCGCTCACGGCTCAACTCGTACATCAAAACCACCACCGTGCGAAAGCGGTTCAAAGTTGCCTCGCGGTTGGCTTCAATGTCGTAAATGGCCGGTGCCTGCGGAATACCGGCGAGGAAGGCTGCCTGACCAAGGGTCAATTTGTCGGCGGTGGTGTTGAAGTAGGTTTCGGCAGCGGCTTCCACCCCGTAAGCCAGTTTGCCGTAATAATTCTCATTCAGGTATAGTTCGAGGATTTCTTCTTTGCTGTAGCGGCGGGTAATTTCGGCTGCCAGCACAATTTCGCGGGCTTTTCGATCCACCGTCCGCTCGTAGCGTTCATCGGCCAGCAACAAAGCCCGCGCCAGCTGCTGAGTAATGGTTGAAGCGCCGGATACCACCTCGCCGGTGGTGTAGTTTTGCCACAAAGCGCGCGCAATTGCCCAAGGGTCAAAACCGGGGTGGGTGTAAAAATCCTTATCCTCGGTGGCAATCGTCGCCGCAATCATGTAAGGAGAGATTTTCTCCAAAGGCACGTAGGTTCGCCGTCCGGCGTTGGGATCAATGATTTCGTAGATCAGGTTACCGTTGCGGTCGAGCAGACGGGTCGTTTCAAATTGAGAGGCTTTACCGGGCAAGTCCTCGATGCTCGGCAAGCTGGCGGCAATCGAAAAATAGCGCACAACCAGGAACGATCCAACCAGCACCACCACAATCACCGCCAGAAACAGCAGCCCGATCAACCCCCTCAACAGGCAACCGAGTGGCTTCTTCCAGGCGTTGTTGGCTTTTGGTTGAGAAGGCGGCGAAACGCTTTGTCCGGCGCTGGAAGTCGTCCGCGAGGGAGGCGCTCCACCGGGGCGAGGCGCTCCACCGGGGCGTTGAGCTCTGGTTGGCGTGCCGGCCGCAGTGGTCTGACGTGAGCGTTGGGCGGCCGACGTCGAACGCTGGTAAGCTGCCGGAGTTACCCGGGTGGCATCCGGATCAACTTCTTCTACCCGACGGGGCAGGTCAGTGCTACTTTTGCCGTAAGGCGGCGGGGGAGGTTGTGGAGCGCCGCCGCTGACCCGCGTGGCTTGGGAATCGGGCAGTGGGGCGGATGGCGGTGCTGCACTCGGGCGGGTTTGTTCAGGTTCTTCCTTCACGCCGGGGGCGGGTTCTTCCAGCCCCTCGCCATACCAGCCGCCCGTTTCTTCAGGGACACCCGTCGGGTGACGGCTCACCGCCGCCGTATCCGCCGGGGCTTCGCCCTTTTCCAGACGCTCCAGGTCTTCACCAAACCAGCCGGCCGTTTCCTCGGGTTCTCCGGTGGGGTGGCGCTCACTAACGGATGCGCTTTCCTCAGCCGGGCTGGGGGTTTCTTCTTTAGGCGCGGAGGACTTGTCCGCTTCTGCCGGTTGGGGTGGCTGGCCCTCCTTACTGCCGGGCTGTTCCGGCATTCGCAAAGGGCCGGTGCCGCCGGTCAACACCGATGAATCACCGTCCTGCGCCGAAGCAACCAGACGGCGCAGACGTTCACCGGGCTGGGTTGGCTGGGTATCATCCAGCGGTTTTTTTTCCTGAGGTTCTTTCGGTTCTTCGCTCATTTTCATTCTACAAATTGACGGATTTCAGATTGACAATTTCTCACCCGGATTGCATTCCATCTGCCTTCCTTCAAGACGCCACAGGTTTTTTTTGTTCGCGGCGCCGCTTAGTAAGGCTGCAAGCATTGTACCAGAAAGTCAATCCATTGCATTTTCATTCTAGCATAATCCATCCGGGCGCAACTCAGGTAAAATGAAAGTATGCGAACCTGGAATCTCGGAATGAACGACCCGTTGATGCTCACCTTGTGCGCTGATGCACGCATTTCCCCCGTAGATTACCTGAACGATCACATCTGGCAGATTTCTTTCAGCGGCAATGAGCCCGAAGCCCTCACCCTGTTCACCACCTTTGGGCTACGGGTGCGCGCCATGCGGCTTTTTCCGCGGTTCTTGCGCAAAGACACGGTGATCAGTGCTCCAGCGGATTTCTTCCAACCGCCGCGCGTGACCCGCCTGTTCCCCAATGATATTGAAGTGCGCTTTTCACCCTTCAGCGGACTGGATGTAACCGCCGAGTACCGCGTCTTCAATTCACAGGCCATCGGCGGGCGATTCACCTTCCATAACCCCTCGGTGCTGGGCGAAAAGTTCATCTTCGAGTGGTGCGGGCTGCTCACCCCATTGAAGGACGGTGAAGGGGGTATGCGGACCACTCAATTTGGCATTCATCCGGTTTTAGAGGGTCGAATCGAGGGCCTGGCGCCCGTGTGTTTCATCACCGGCGGTTTGCGGGCTGGCAGTGGCCCCTATCCCAGTCTCACCGAGCAGGTCAGTCTTTCTCCCGGCGGAATGCGCCAGATTGTCTGGGCACTGGCCAGCCTGCCGGAAACCTCGCAAAGTTACGAACTCGCCCGCCAGATCTGTGCCCGCTCATGGGAAGCGGACCTCGCCCGCATTGAATTGACCAACCGCAGCGAGTGTATGGAAATCACCACCGGCAATCCCGAATGGGATGCCGTCTTCAAACTTTCGCAGCGTCTGGCGGCTTCCCTCTTTTTCCCGGCCAGCGCTCATCTGCCCCGTCCCTCGTTTGTACTGGCTCGCCAGCCGGATCAGGGTTATTCCCTGCGCGGGGATGGCAGCGACTACAACAGTCTCTGGAATGGTGCAACCGCGCTGGATGGCTGGTA
Source organism: Bellilinea caldifistulae (assembly GCF_001306055.1). Lineage (GTDB taxonomy): Bacteria > Chloroflexota > Anaerolineae > Anaerolineales > Anaerolineaceae > Bellilinea > Bellilinea caldifistulae. Next base: position 174,104 of record NZ_LGHJ01000012.1, read on the forward strand.
TCTCAGCCGATTGGTTTTACCGGGCATGGCCGAGCGGGTGGCCGGGGTGGTGGAGAATTTTCTCGCCACCGCCGACTCCAGAGGTCAGGTGGATTGGAAACCCGGTCTTGCCGGTCAGCGCAGCCGGCGCATGGCCCAGCCGCTTCTGGCTCAACTGGCCTGGGACGCGCATCAGACCCTCGTGGATACCGAATGGTTGAAAAAAGTCTATACCGGTTTGCTGGCTTTCTTTAAAGCCTGGTTTTCACCCGATCATGACCGTGACCAGGACGGTTTCCCGGAATGGGAGCATCCTTACCAATCCGGCCTGGAATTTTCGCCCCTCTTCGATGTGACTTTTTCGCCAAGTCAGGGAATTGAGCCAACCTTTATCGAAACCCCCGCTCTGGCGGCCATGTTGTTCAATGAAGCCGGCTGCCTGCTGAAAATCGCCGCCGCACTGGGCGAGGAAAGCGACCAGGAGTGGTTGAAAGCCCGGCAAAAGCACCTGCGGGATCTGGTTGAGGGACTGTGGAACGAAGAAGAGGGCATCTACACGCCCCGCGACGCCTATACCCACACCGTCAGCCGTGGAGAAGTGCTGTTGACCTTCGACTCGCCGGGTGAATACCGGTTACAGCATCGCCTGAATCCCCCGGCCCGCCTTCGGCTGCAATTGGAAACCCAGACCGAACTGACCCGCCGCATTCACCTGTGCCTGAAAGGGCGCGATACCTTTGGCAATCCGCTGGAAGAAGAAATCACCCCCCAGCAGATCAGCTGGCGGCATGGCGGCGGAAGATATACCAGTCCATCCGTATTTTCCTTTATCAGCAGCATCGAAGTGGTCAACCTTCACCCCGGTGATCAGGCCACCATTGCCACCATAGACTTTTTCGATGAGGACATCTCAATGCTCTTACCTCTGTGGGCGGGTATTCCCTCGCCTGAACACGCCGCCCGGCTGGTCAACGAAACGCTGCGCAGCCGTTACCTCCAACCATACGGATTGGTAGCCCATCCGGTGCGCGGGACAAAAATCGGCAGCGGACAAAATCCGCCGGTATTGCTGGCCTGGAATGTACTGATTGGCGAGGGCCTGATTCGCTACGGCTACCTCCGGGAAGCCGTGGAGCTGTTTGAAAGCTGGATGAAAGCCATCACCCAGTCATTGAGGAAAGAACATGTCTTTCGAGCCGCCTATGATGCGATGAGCGGACAGGGAAAAGGCGAGCAGAATGTCCTTGGCGGAGCAGCGCCCTTGGGCTTTTTCATCCGACTGCTGGGGGTACGCCTTCTCGGCGACCAACGAATCATCCTCACTCATTTGAACCCCTTTTCCTTCCCGGTTACAGTACAATATCGGAGAATCACACTCACATTTCTTTCCGATTCTACCCGCATCACCCTGCCCAACGGTCAAACCTGGGTGTATGACGGAAACTCGCCGCAGGAAATTTGGTTGACGCCTCCCCATCCATAGCGCAAAGGACGAAAGGAGCAGATTGAATGACAAAAAAAGGAGCATCTTCCCCACCCCCTGACCTGTGTATGTGGGTCGTCGTTCAAGCTCAGGACGCTGAAAGCGCCGAAATGGCTTTGATGGAACTGGGATTCCCGGTCACGCGCCTGCCCAGTTACGGGGGATTTCTCGGCAGACGCAATGCCACCCTGCTGGTTGCCCTTCACAGCAGCCGCCGGCAGACGGTGTTAGATGCCCTGCACGAAACCTGCCGGCAGCGGGTCGAATACATTGCTGTGCCGCTGGAAAGCGCGCCACTGCCCCTGCCCACCCCCACCCCGATCACCATTGGCGGGGCGACCATTTTCGAAATGGAAATTGAACATTACGAGGAGTTATAGCCATGAAACTCATTCTTGCCATCGTCCCTGATACTTCCAGCGAGCCGGTTTCCCAGGCGCTCACCTCGCACAATTTCCGCGTTACCGGCATCGCCTCCACTGGAGGATTTCTGCGGCGGGGTAAAACAACCCTGCTCATCGGCGTTGAGGATGATCAACTGGAACAGGCATTGCAGCAGATTCGCGCTGCCTTACCCCCCCAACCAGCGGACAGCAAAGAGAGCCGCGCCGTGATTTTTGTCCTGAAAGTGGATCACTTCGATCATTTCTGAGCCTTCCTCCTTAATCGGCTGGCGGGGTGAATTGTGCAACTTTTTTACTCTGCCTGACGTAAATAGGGTATGATGTATCCCACTGGGGTAAATCCCATTCTAAAAAATGATCGGAGTATTCCATGATCGAACAGAATCCTCAACCCACCTATTCAAATGCGATGCTCAAACCGGGTCTGGTTACCGCACTGGGAGTCATGACGCTGGTCAGCGGTATCATCAACATCCTGACCGGTTTGGGAATTACCACGGCAACCGTACTGGCAACCCTGGGCATTGGTCTGATTTGCGCCCCCATCACCTTTCTGCCGGCAATTCTAGGCATCTTCGAAGTGCTTTATGCCCTGAAAATTCTGGCAAACCCGCCTGTACCGGTTCAGTTTTCCCAAACCATCGCCATTTTAGAAATTCTGTGCATTGCCTTTGGGAATGCGATTGCCTTGATCGTTGGTATTCTGGCGCTGGTGTTTTACAACGATGCGGCCGTTAAAAACTACTTTGACCGCATCAACGCCCAGCCGGCCGCATGAGAGAAACGGGCATCAAATTAATGTGGCACAGGGATTGCACCGTTCCAAAAAGAAGGTATAGTAAACCACAGGCATCCCTGTTTCCAGCAATCATTTCAAAATAAGGAGAATATCATGGATTTTGGTCTGGCATTTTCATATGTATTTCAGGACAAGGATTGGCTGCGCAAAGTGGGCATCGTTGCGCTCATTTCGCTGATCCCCATCCTGGGTCAACTGGTGCTGATCGGCTGGTCATTGAACATCACCAAACGGGTCATTGACCGCCACCCCGAACCACTCCCCGAAGTGGATTTTGGCGGCGATCTGGCACGCGGCTTCTCAGCCTTTGTGATTGGTTTCGTTTATTCCCTGCCGATCACCCTTTTCGCGCTTGTCTTTGGCATTCTTGACTCGGTTGTTGCCGGTCAGTCCAGCTCCGATGCAGCCAATACATTGATTGCCATTCTTTCCCTGTGCTTCGGCCTGTTTGCCTTCCTTTACGGCATTGCCATAGCAATCGTCCTGCCGGCCGCCTACGGCAACTACATTGCCAAAGGCAATCTGAGCGCCGGTTTTGCGTTGGGTGAAGTCTTCGGACTGGTGCGCGCCAATATCGGGGCTTATCTGATCGTCCTGCTGGGTTCTTTTGTCGGCGGGTTGATTGCCCCCCTCGGCACCATTTTATGTGTGGTTGGTGTGATTCTAACCTACACCTACACCGTCGCCGTGATGGGACATCTGTACGGGCAGGCGTATAATGCCGCCACCCAGAATCGTGTAGTGGTTAGCGCTGCCGGCTAATCTCCCGCATCCGGCTGGAAATCAAAATCAATGCAGCGCTGCTTATACCGACGCAGCGCTGCTCTTTTTATTCGTGAAATTCCTCCACCTGGTAGGTCAATACCGTGAGTTTTTTCAACCGCCACAACTTGCGCGGAGCGCCCATCTTAAGGCACAACTGATCCAGAAAATTCTCCGCATCCGGCAGGGAATGCCAGACCTGCGGGAGAAAGGTAGCCCGCCGGCCATCGTCCATCAGTACCACGCCATCTATCCCCGGGCGTAGTTTGCGAATCAAATCCAGAGGAGAGTCATAGTCCAACGGCTGCGGCGTGGTCAGTCGGGAAATTTCGATCTGGAGATGATCCACTTCCTCCGGCCGTACCGGAGGAAAGCGGTAATCCGCCAGTGCCGCAGCAATCGCATGTTCGCGCACATCCTCAATCAATGGCTGATGCGCCTCCAGCGTCCCGATGCAGCCGCGCAATTTGCCGTTCAGGGTCAGGGTTACAAAGGTGGCACCTTCCTCCTTCAAACGGGGTGGGATGCTCTCCCAATCCAACGGGCGCAGGGGACGCCCGTGGACGGCGTCTTCAATCGCCTCGCGGGCTACTTGCAACAGCAATTTGCGTTCATTTTCGGTTAACTTTTCCTCTGTCATCACACAACCTGTGGTACACCCGATTGTGATAGACCAGCGGCTGTCCCGGTCGGTTGTGATGAACGGACAGAACCTCAGCGATGTACAGGGTAGAGTTCTTCATCGGATAACGCTGCACCACCCGGCAATCCAGACAAACCAGTCCGCTGGTTAAAAGGGGCACACCGCTGACAAGGGTGAAGGTTTCAATGCCCGCCATTCGGTCTTCATCTTCCGGTATCCGCCCCGCAAAACGGTCGGCAATATCAGCCTGATCTTCTGCCAATATTGTAACTCCAAACACGCCGGATTGTTCGACTAAATTGCGGGTTCGGGTGGTGTTCGCCAGGGTTACACCCACCAGCGGAGGATCAAGCGAAAGCGAATTAAATGAATTAACGGTCATACCGTGTTGAATTTCACCGGCACGCCCGGTTAAGACCGCCACGCCGGTTGTCCAGTGACGCATGGCATTCCGCAGGGCTTCTCCCATTGCAGATTCCATTTTCACCTCCTGCTTCATTTTTGCCGGCTGGCAGTGAACTTGCACCCCAATCCGGCACTACGGTTATACTTTTCAGCACCGGACAAGTCAAGCCCTTGTCGAACGCAGGATTGCAACGCTTGATGTACAATGGTAAAAAAGAAACAAAACCCGTCGCTTAAAGCACTCCGCTAACAAATAATTGCCAAAATCCCTCCGATTAAGGTATCATGAAATCCAGACAATGATGAGCAGTGAACCCACCCCCTCCTCCGAAGATACCGGTAAAAATCCACCGGCACTCAGCGCACTTTGGACGATCCTCAGCATAGCGCTGGTGGTCGCCACCCTGTTCACCCTGTGGACACCCGCCAACCTGTTTTCCAACCAGATGCTCGACCGCATGTTTCAGGCGATCCAGAGCAATCCAACCCTCACCTACCCAACCCCAACTGCCGCTCCGCGCCTGCGTATCGGGATCGTTGCCGGGCATTGGGGCAATGATTCCGGCGCCGTTTGTCCGGATGGCCTGACTGAAATGCAGGTCAATCTGGAAATTGCCAACCGTGTTCAACAGCAATTGCGTGAGGAAGGGTTCGAGGTGGACCTGCTGCAGGAATTTGATGAGCGCATGAATGGCTATCAGGCTCTGGCGCTGGTCTCCATTCATAACGACTCGTGCGAATACATCAATGATGAAGCCACCGGCTATAAAGTGGCCGCAGCCGCTTCCAGCGCCTTTCCGGAAAAGGCTCAACGTCTGAGCGGCTGCCTGATTGAACGCTACGGCAAGATCACCAACCTGAAATTCCACGCCAATTCAACCACCAATGACATGGTTTATTACCACACCTTCCGCGAGGTTGACCCCGATACCACCGCGGCCATCATTGAAACCGGTTTCCTCAATCTGGATCGGCGTATCCTGACCGAACAACCCGATCTGATTGCGCGCGGCATCACCGCCGGCATTTTGTGCTACGTGCGGAACGAGCCCATTCCCATGCTGGATACCGGACAATGAGGATGGAGCAGCAGCCAGACCCGCGGCAAGTTCTGGCGGAAGCCCGCCGCGCCCTCCGGCAGGGGGAACGCAGCACTGCCCGCCGCCTGGCTGCTGAGGCTGCGAAAGCACAACCCGATCTGGAAGAAGCCTGGCTCATTCTGGCAGCGCTTGCCGAACCGCATGCCAGCATCCAGTATCTCAACCGCGCTTTGCAAATCAACCCCACCAGTCAGCGGGCGCGCCGGGGAATGCACTGGGCAATTCAACGCTTGCGACATCAGCCGGCCGCCGCACCCCCGCAACTTCCCTCAACTGCAAACGATGTGGCCAGCGGTAAAACTTTACCGGTGCGCATCCGTCGCATTCAAGCCGTGGCGGCTGAGGATACCCAACCGTTGCGGCTGCCTGCCTCCGCCCGCCCGCCAGCAGTCACCCCGCCCACGGTCAAAGCTGCCGCCTCCATTTTCCGCAGCATTCCCACGCTGGCGTGGATCAGTCTGCTATCGGCAATCGTCGTGATCTGCGTGGCGATTTTGCTCTGGCTGGTGCTGCCGGACCTGCAAACGGCGCTTGCCGAAAGTCCCTCGGCGGCCCGTCCGGTGGGAGCGCTGTTCAAACCATCGCTGACACCGACCTTCACCGCCACCTTCACCCCCACTGCCACTGCCACCGCAACCCCCACCGAAACCTCCACACCAACCCCCACCGACACGCCAACACCCACGCCCACCGATACACCTCAGCCAACCGCCACCCCGCTCTTGATCAGCGGCGGTATGGAGGTTGAAGTAGCCGAGGACGAGCCGTGGATAGATGTGGATTTGAGCGATCAAATGGTCTATGCCTATGTCGGTAGGGAACTGGTCAATAGTTTTCTGGTGTCCACCGGCACGTGGCGCACACCAACCGTCACCGGACAGTATCGCATCTATGTCAAATACCGTTACACCGACATGGCCGGCCCGGGTTATTACCTTCCCGATGTACCCTACACCATGTATTTTTACAAAGGATACGGTTTGCACGGAACTTACTGGCACAATAATTTTGGTACGCCCATGAGCCACGGCTGCATCAATTTACGCACCGAAGATGCCGCCTGGCTGTTCGATTTTGCCTCGGTTGGCACGCTGGTCAACATCCATGATTGATCCCTGGGTTTGATGTTTAGCCTGTTTTCTTCCCATCTTGCCCAAATTTCCCGCCGCGAATTTCTCAAACTCTCCGGCATCGGTGCGCTGGCATTTTTCAGCCTGCCCCTGCGCCTGGATCGGCTGCTTTCTACCAGACTGCCGGAAACCGAAGTGTCGCTGCCCCGCCTTGGGCGCGTAACTGCCCCCAAAATTGATGGCTATCAACGACCCTCTTTCAATGCCGAGCTCAAAAAAACTTACTGGCGGGATTTGGTGCTGTCCATCACCGAAGTGACCCTCGGCGGGGAAGATTCGGGCCACAATCGCATCTGGTATGGGGTTGAGGATGGCGTTTATGTCCATTCCGGCGATATTCAACCGGTGAATCTGCAAAAGCAATCTCCGGTGGCCAGCCTGCCGGAAGGCGGAGCCCTGGCCGAGGTCAGTGTACCGTTCACCGACACCCTGTGGGATTTACGCCGCCAGGACTGGTTTTCTTATCGCCTGTACTACGGAACTACCTACTGGGTGGACCAAATCCAGCAGGATCAAAACGGGAAATTCTGGTACCGCATCCGCGATGACAAGTGGAAAATCTTTTATTACGCGGACGCCACCCACCTGCGGATTGTCAAGGAGGAGGATGTCGCCCCCCTCTCGGCAGATGTGCCGCCGAACGAAAAACTCATCGAAATTCATCTGCCTGAACAAATCGTCATCGCCTACGAGCGAGAGCAGGCAGTTTTCATGGCGCGCACTTCCACCGGCGCCCGCTTTATAGATGGCGATTACCGCACCCCCCCCGGGAATTTACATCACCAACCGCAAACGCCCCTCCCGCCACATGGCAGCCGGCGACCGGGCCGCCCCCAACAGTTACGATTTACCGGGTGTGCCGTGGGTGTGCTACCTGATGGACAACGGCATCTCTTTTCACGGCACCTACTGGCACAACAATTTCGGCAGGCCGCGCAGTCATGGCTGCATCAACCTGTCCATCCCCGACTCGCGTTGGGTATACCGCTGGACTCACCCGCCTGTCCCTCTACAAAAGGTGACTCTCATCGAAAAAACCGGTACAATGGTTAAAGTAATAGACAAGCCGATGGCTTGACCCGATTTCCATTAAGCCTGCCCCGGAGGAGATAGCCATGCCACAACCGCTTTTTGCAGGTTTGGTTGTTGACGAAAACGATCAAGTGGTGGAAACCACAATGGTTGGCTCCGAGCCGATGTACGTCGTCAATGATGCCGGTTTCCGCCGCCATATCCCCGCTGAGTATGTGGATCGGCAGGTGTTAAATTTCCTCAAAGAACAAATCAGCGGACACGAAGACCTGCTCACCGAACAGACGGCGAAAATGCTCGGCCAGGATGACATTTTTTCTAAAGCCATCATCGAAAAACAGTTTCGCAACATTGATCAGCAGTTCGAACAGCTGCTCAAAACCGGCATTCCGGAGGAAGGACGTGCCTATATGGGGATGATGGGCTTTCGGATCGTGATCAACTTTCACGGCGATGTGATCCGCATTGACCAGCCCGGCCTGATCAGCGGCGAGGACGAAGGAGAATGATTCTGAAAAAATGTTTACAGACCACTCCACTTTTCCGATAAAACTCTAATAAGAATTGGGTAAAATGGACATGCTGGGAGAGTTTACCGGCTTTTTGGATGGAGGAGTGACATGACGCCTGACAACATTATTGATGTTAGCGAAGCCGATTTCGAATACGAGGTGATCGAATATTCTCAAAACACCCCGGTAGTGGTGGATTTTTGGGCTGCCTGGTGCCAGCCCTGCAAAGTGCTGGCACCCATGCTGGAAAAACTGGTCAAGGAAACCGCCGGTGCAATCCGCCTGGCACGGGTCAATGTGGATGAAAACCCCAACCTTGCCATCCGCTTTGGCGTGCGCAGCATACCGGCGGTCAAAGCGTTTAGTGGTGGTCAAATTGTCGGCGAATTTACCGGTGTTCAACCCGAATCACGTTTGCGCGAATTTCTCAGCCGCATTCAGCCGCCCAGCCCGGCCGGTTTGGCACTCGAACATGCCCTTAGCCTGCTCAATCAGGAGCAGTGGGCCGAAGCCGAACCGATTTTACGCGAGGTGTTGGAGCAAATGCCCGGCAACCCGCCTGCCCTGCTGGGGCTGGCACGCGCGCTGCTGGCGCAGGGTAAAGCCCGCGAAGCCCATAACATTCTCAGCGCCTTCCCCGCCAGTCGTGAGTTTGCCAACGCGCAAACCCTTCTGCCATTGGCAAAGGCGATGGAAGACCTGCGCCATCATCAGCCGGGTGAAGAACCGGATGAACAGAGTGCGGCTTACTGGAACGCCATTCGGCTGGCTGCCCGCGGACGCATTCCGCTGGCACTGGACGGTTTGCTGGACTTACTACGGCAGGATCGCCGCAACGATCCCGTGCGGTTGACCATCCTCGGTCTGCTGGAAGTGCTGGGGGACGACAACCCGCAAACCCGCAGTTACCGCCGCGAATTGGCAAGCATTCTGTTCTGAATCGACTTTACCTTCTCAACACCAGCACCGCCCAGGTGGTCGGATCGGTCAGGCGGCGGTTAGGAGCCATCGAAACCATGCTCTGCTGGACGTTTTCGCCTTCCTTGTCATTATCCGAGACCGAGACGGCAAAACCGTAACGCTGACCGTCGGCCGGGGTGATGCCAAACAAACTCCATGGAACGGCAGCCTCAACCCGGTACAGCCCGGAACCACCTTCTGAGGCAATTTTTACGTCCGAGCGGCTGCCCGCCTTTCCGGCGGGGTAGTACAGATAGGCTTCTTTATCACCACTGACCGATCCCTTGCCGGGCGAGATGACCAGCTGATAATCATCACCGCTCAACTCGCGCGAATTGAGATCGCCCAACAGGTCAACATCCAGCAGCAGTTCGATCGTATCGCCTTTGTACAGGTCAATTCCGCTGGCGTTCTGGACGTATTGATCATCAATCACCTTGACTGCCAGATAAAGGTAGGTATTATCCCAGCCGATTCGGAAAGACCCCTCCAGGTCTTCTTTGCCGGTGTGATTCTCCTTGCCAAAAACCACCGGCTTGATCGGATAAGCGGTGGTTTTCCACTCATCCCAAACGCCGTCCAGTTTGGGCGCTTCGCTCAGATAAGGCGCCGTATAACTCCCTGCCGAGCGCAGTGCTGCCGTTTGGGTCACAGTGGGGGAGGCCGGCGGTTGGGTTGGCTGCACAGCGGTACTGGTCGGCAGCGGCGAAGGCGCGGGCGGGGGCGTATTGGTGCTGATGACCGGCTCACTGGTAGCCGAAGGCAGCGGCGAGGGAATACCCACCTGCGTTTGCACCAGTTCAAACAAAGCCGTCATCGTCCGGTTGGGGGTAGGTTCTGACAGAGTGGGTGCAGCCTGACGGCCGGGCAAATTACACGCCAGCGTTAGCGCCAGCAGCAGCATCACGGCCGAGCCAATCGAAAGCTTTCTTTTCATACGGAACTCCTTTCTCCTCCAGAGCGACCAATCCAACTTCAAATACTATGGCTGTTAATATTCTACGCTATAATTGATTTGTACCTCAATAAATACCTTCTTGGAAAGACCCCAAATTGAGTGATTCGGCTGTTTCTCCGCCTCATCTCGAAATTTGCGTGGTGGTTTTTACCCTGCAGGAAAGCCGCCTGAAAGTTTTATTGATTCCTTCTAAAGACCCCATCTTCGCGGATATGTGGATGCTTCCCGCCGCCCCCGTTCTCGACTGCGCCCTCGAAAAAGCCGCCGCCAGGCAGATCGAGCAGCTCACCGGTGTGGGAGAAGTTTATCTGGAACAACTTTACACCTACGGCGACCCGGGCCGGCATCCGACCTGCCGCCTGATTTCAATTGTGTATTTTGCTCTCATCCCGGCGGATAGTCTCCTGCCGGCCGCCGAACAAAAAAGCGGCAGCCACTGGTTTGCCCTGGAAGAACTGCCGCGGCTGGCGATGGACCATGCCGACATTCTGGCATATGCCCTGCGCCGTTTGCGCTACAAACTGGAATATACCGCAGTAGGTTTTGAACTTTTGCCGGAATTTTTCACCCTCAGCGAATTGCAGCACACCTACGAGTTGATTCTGGGCGAAAAGCTGGATAAGCGCAACTTTCGCCGCCGCATTCTGGAAGCCGGGATTATTGAAGCTACCCCGCATCGCCGCAGTGGAGAAGGCCGGCCGGCGCTGCTCTACCGCTACCGCCCGGATGCCGTTGCCGAAGTCAAAGCCCGCCGCTTATTCCCCTAAGCGGTGCGGCGCAACAGGCTGATGCTTTCGATATGATAGGTTTGGGGGAATAAATCGAAGGGTTTGATCTTTTCCAGCCGGTAACCCTTTTCAAGCAGTCGTTTGAGATCGCGCGCCAGGGTTGCCGGGTCACACGAAACATAAGCGATCCACCCCGGCTGCAAGGCAACCAGCGCATCCAGCGCCCGGCGGTCCAATCCGGCACGCGGCGGGTCAATCACAGCCGCCACCTTACCGCTCAACCGCAGGCCCGGCAGCACTTCTTCTGCCGCACCCATGTAAAGCTCCACTCCATCAAATTCATCCAGATTCACCGCGTAATCATCACAGGCGGATGGGGACACCTCCACGCCGATACAGCGGGCAGCCCGCTCGGCCAGGAATGCCGAAAACAGCCCCACCCCGCAATAGACATCCAGCAAAGTCGTCTGCTGGTCGAGAGGTAGCCCTTCCTGGAGGTACTCTACCATTGCCCCCGCCTGAGCCGTGTTAACCTGAAAGAACGACCCCGCCGAAACGCGGAAAAGCCGGCCATTCACTTCCATTGGCAGCCAGTCCTCCCCAGCCAGCACAATGCTGCCGGCCGGGCTGAGGTGTACGGCTGAGATGGGCAAATCCACTTCCAAAGCCGGCAATTCAACCGGCTGACCCTCCAGGATCAGCAGCACTTCCTCATCGGCTCCAACCCGCAAACCAACCCGCTCGATGCCCAATCCCGCTTCAAAATCCAGTTGCCGCCAGATTTCATCCAGCGGCGGTTGGGGTAAGAAGCATTCCTCGATGGCAACCACGCGGTTGCTGTTCATTTCTTCATAACCAAGCCGGCCTCGTTCATCCAGATGAAACTGGACGGTATTGCGGTAGAGCCACGCCTGCGGCGATGGCTGAATAGCTTCCAACGGTGGGTCGCTCAAACCAGCAATTCGCTGCAGTTGCTCACGCAGCACTTCGTTTTTGACTTTCAGCTGATCGGCATAGGCAAGATGTTGATAGTGACAGCCGCCGCACACCCCAAAATGACGGCAGCGCGGGATGATTCGCTGCGGTGCGGATTCAAGCACCTCCACCAGTCGCGCCCGCGCAAAACCGCGCTTTTCCTCGGTCAGCTCAACCCGAACGCGCTCGCCCGGCAAGGCGTAGGGAACAAACACCGCCCTGCCATCCGCCAGCCGCCCCATGCTGCTACCGCCAAAGGTATGGCGGAGGAGTTCTACTTCAATCAGCCCGGAAGTTGCCGGCATTAGATCATGTGTACCCAGATATAGTCTTCCAGGCTCTGAATGGTCATGTCCTTTTCAAGCATTAACTGCTTGACCACATCTCCAATTGAAATGACACCGACCAGTTTATCGCCGTCCAGCACCGGTAAATGGCGGAAGCGCTTGGCGGTCATCAGCGCCATGCAGGATTCAACCGATTGCTCAGGGGTCACATAATAAACCGCCCCGACCATGCAATCATTGACCGGAGATTGCAGCGAGACCTTTCCGCTGGCCGCCTGCCGGGCAAAATCCCGCTCGGAGAAGATGCCTACAATCTTGCCGGCTTCCACCACCAGCACAGCTCCAATTTTCTGCTCCGCCATCAACTTGAGCGCATCCAGGACGGTGGAAGAGGGGGTTACGTACCACACCTGTGTGTATTTATCTTTCAGCAAATCCTTTACTGTCGCCATTGGCAGCATCCTTTCCGCTTTTCTGGTTGTACCTATCCGCTGTAACCACGCCCAAGGATGTAATTTTCCAACCCCTGAATGGTGGTCTCTTTTTCCTCTAAAACCTGCTTGACCACATCGCCAATACTGATCAAACCAACCAGTTTGTGATTCTCATCCAGAACCGGCAGGTGGCGGATGTGCTTGGAGGTCATCAGCGCCATGCACTCTTCCACGGTTTGGGTGGGGCTGACATAATAAACCGCACGGGTCATCAAATCGCTGACCGGCTCATCCAGCAGCAGCGATTCGCGTTGAGCCGCAAAGCGCGCATAATCCCGCTCCGAAAAGATGCCGGCAATTTTCTCTCCCTCCATCACCAGCACCGCGCCAATGTTCTTTTCGGCCATTAACTTCAGCGTTTCGCGCACGGTAGCCGTCACCGGCACGCTCCAAACATCCGTTCCTTTAATCTTCAACAGGTTTTTCACAGTCGCCATCAGGAAATCTCCTTTCGTCAAACACGGGTTGGGTGTCAGGGAAAATAACAAACAAAATCACAGGAAAAAACTCCAATTGGTAACTTTATTATATAAGAATTCAAACCTGCCTTCAAACACCAAACGCAACTCTTAATTTGATTATGATAAGAACGGTGCAAGAGTCAAGTTGGCGGAGTAAGGTGGTTGGGTTATTTAAAAATCACCCGCATTAATCTGGTTTTTAATTTAACCAATATTGTATAATTTATAACAAATACCCTAAGGATCACCAGACGAATTCTTCGGAGCATATTTCATTCTTTTTTGAAAGAGCCGGGGCGGGAAAAAAGATTGCGGCTTGTTTTTGAAATGTGGCTTTAGAAATCAGGAGACTGGCAATGAGCAAACCCATCCTTATTACTCTGATAGCAATCCTGATGCTGGTAACCGGTCTGATCGCTTTTCAATTTCAACCTGTGCTGGCTTTCAACACCATTTTCCAGCAAGATGAGCCGCTGGTGCGTGGCGCGCAATTATACGACGACTGGACGCAAGTCACCGGCCAGGCTCCGCCGCAGGGCAATCACCCCATCTGGTCGCGCCAGACCACCAATACCCGCAGCGGGGTGGATACCTGGCGCTGTGTTTCCTGCCACGGCTGGGACTATCAGGGCAAAGACGGTGCCTTTGCTGCCGGGGCAAATTACACCGGTTTTCCCGGCGTTTACGACGCCCAGAGCCTGCCGTTGGAGGACTTGAAAGCCATCTTGAGCGGTCAGAAAGACCCCCAGCATGATTTCTCCGCCTACTTGAGCGATGCCGACCTGGAAGCGCTGGCGGTCTTCATCCGGCAGGGGGTGATTGACGATAATCGCTTCATTGACCGCATCAGCCTTAAACCCATCGGCGGAGACCTGCAAAGCGGCAAAACCCTGTACGAGCAGGGCTGCGCTTCCTGCCACGGCAGTGATGGACAGACGATTACCTTCCGCTATGAAGGCCAGACGGTCAGTCTGGGAACGCTGGCCGTTCAGGACCCGTGGCGCTTTTTGCACCGCACCCGTTTCGGTACGGCCCGCGCCCCACAAATGACCATCGGTTTGAACCTCGGCTGGAGTCCACAGGAAGGACGCGATGTTCTGCTGTACGCCCAATCTTTTGCCACCGGCCTGGAACAACCGGTTAGCCCCTCGCTGGGAGAGCAGCCGGGCGGCAGCGTCAGCCAGCCGGGCGGCCCGGCCAATAACCTCATCACCGGCATTCTCACCGCTTTGGGCGCCATGGCGGCCAGTTTGGGCTTTGCTGTGGTGCTGGGTAGTTTACTGGTAGGTATTCTCTTGCTGGTTGTGTGGTCCATTCGCAACCGCAAATAAATCCGTACAAAGATCGCACATCGAGAAAGGAGACGAGCATGAAGCAACCCAAACCCTGGTGGCAACAACCCGGTTTCCGGGTCGGCATTGCACTGGTGTTGCTGATTTTGCTTGGCGGAGCAGTCAGCGCGGTGTATCTCACCCAGATTCCACCCGAACAGCCAATCGCCTTCCCGCACAATCGGCACGTCGGATTGGGTGCGCCCTGCGCCTACTGTCACCCCGGCACCGCCTGGGGACCCAACGCCGGCCTGCCGGGTATTGACAAATGCTGGGGCTGCCACCAGCAAGTCCAGAAAAAGTCACCCGAACTGGAAAAACTGGCTGCCTACGTGGCAAACAACCAGCCAATTCCATGGGTGCCGGTTGCCATTCAACCGGAATTCGTCCACTTCAATCATCAGCCGCATGTCAGCGCCGGAATTGCCTGTGAGACCTGTCACGGGGATATGACCAAAATGACCGTTGCCGAGCCGCAGCCGCGTCAGAACATGGGCTGGTGCCTTTCCTGTCATCAAAAGATGGCCCCGGAACAGTGGACCAAACTTTCCGACTGCGCAACCTGCCATTATTGATTTGGAGCGAGGAAACAGCATGAGCAATACCCTATCACGAAGAGATTTCCTGAAACTGAGCGGGCTGGGGGCGGCTGTTTCGGCAGTGCTGACCGGCTGCGGGCCAATGGCGCGCTACATCGTCCGCAAGCCATACACCAGCATGCCCGAATACAACCAGACCGGGCTGAGTACCTACTACGCTTCCACCTGCCGTGAATGCCCGGCCGGATGCGGCATCATCGTTCGCACCAAGGAAGGCCGGGCGATCACCATCGAGGGCAATCCGCAACACCCCGTCAACCGCGGGCGGCTCTGCTCGCGCGGGGTAACCGCCCAGCAAGGTCTTTACAACCCCGACCGCATCCGCGGCCCGGTTTTTCAGGCACGCGGAGATGCCGGCCGTGCCAAAGCAATTACCTGGGACGAAGCCTTGAATGTCGTCCAGCAAGCCCTTGCCAGCTCACCTGACCAGATCGCCTTCCTGCTGGGGGCAGCCCCCGATCACCTGTTCGATCTGGTCAGCGAAATGACCGCCACGCTGGGCGCCCCTGCCCCCGTGCGTTACAACGCTTTGACCACCTTTGAGGGACGCACAACCCTGCTCGAAGCAGCCCGGCTAACTTTTGGCGAGGAAACCCTGCCTTACTTCGACCTTGCCAACGCCGATGTGACTTTCGCCTTTGGCGCAAACTTCCTGGAAAACTGGCTTTCACCGGTGGCTTACACGCGCGCCTACGGCGAATTCCGTCAAGGACGCCCGACCCGGCGCGGTTATCTGGTCGTCTTTGAAGCCCGCCAGTCCCTCACCGCCGGCAATGCGGATGAGTGGATACCCATCCGGCCCGGCAGCGAGGCGATTCTGGCGGCTGTATTCAACCGGCTGGTGGCCGAAGCGCGCGGCAAGCCGGTTTCACCGGCTTTCAGCACGGTGACGGTCAGCGCCGCTGCAGCCGCCAGCGGAGTCAGCGAAGAGAAAATCCGCCAGCTGGCGCAACTCTTCGCCGCTGCCAGTCATCCACTCGCCATCCCCGGCGGCAGCGCCCTGGCTCAGGCTGACGGGTTGATGACGGCCCGCTCCTTGCTTTACCTGAACGCCGTGGTGGAAAACCTCGGCCAGCCCGGCGGCGTCTTCCTGACCCCGGCACAAGTCGCCGCCACCGATTTTGCAGCGGTCAAAGAGCTGGTGCGACGGATGACCGACAGCAAAGTCAAGGTACTCTTCATTCACGGGGTCAACCCCCTGTTTGAACTGCCCGGTGCGCTGGGCTTTGGCGAGGCCCTCGCCAAAGTGCCACTGGTGATCTCCTTTGCTTCTTTCCCGGATGAAACCGCCCTGGCCAGCGATTACATCCTGCCCGACCATACGCCCCTGGAGTCGTTTGGCTACCAACGGGTGTTGGCGGGCAGCGACCGCCCGGCCTACTCCTCCTTCCAGCCGGTGGTGGTGCCGCTGTACGATACCCGCGCAACCGCCGATGTTCTGCTGGCAGCCGTCAAACAACTGGGAATGGCAGCCGCACAGGCTTTCCCGTACAAAGACGAGGTGGAATACATCCAGCAAAAACTGCTCCCGCTGATTGAAGCGGGTGGATTTTACACCGCGCCGGAGATTTTCACCTTCTGGTCACGCTGGCTGCAATACGGCGGCTGGTGGAAGCCGCAAGCCGAGCTTTCTGCGCCACGGCAAGCCGTCCCACCGGAAGAAGCCTTCCCCTTCACCCCGCCGGTGGAGTTAGAAGAAGGCAAGCAATTTTATCTGATCACTTTCCCCAATCACTTCGGGGATGGCAGTGGGGCGAATCGCCCATGGCTGCAAGAACTGCCCGATTGGATGACCACCGTCACCTGGAATTCGTGGGTTGAAATTCACCCCAAGACGGCCGAAGAACTCGGCCTGCACGATGATGATGTGGTGCGCATCAGCACCCCCTTCGGATTTGTGGAAGCCAGCGTCTATCGCTATCCCGCCATCCGGCCGGATACAATTGCCATACCCTTTGGGCAAGGGCACACTGCCCTGGGACGCTGGGCAGAAGGCCGCGGCTGCAATCCGGCTCAGGTACTGCCCACCACCACCAACGCCGCCGGTGACCTGACTTTTGGCAGTGTTGTGGCCACCATCCTGCCGACCGGCAAACGCCGCCCGCTTGCTCGTGTGGAGAGCAAAGAAGGCATTTACGGCGAACATTAATGTTAGCGATGAAATAACCAAGGAGAGAGACTCATGGCTGAACAAAAAGCACCTCAAAAATGGGGACTGGTGGTTGATCTCGACCGTTGTACGGGCTGCAATGCCTGCATCGCCGCCTGCTCGATGGAAAATAACATCCCCTTCGTCGGTGAGGACGAAGTGGCTTACGGACGCGGGTTGTACTGGCTCTACAACAAACGGGAATGGCGCGGCGAATATCCCGAAATCAAGCCGGCCTTTGAACCGGTCATGTGCCAGCAGTGCGGCAACGCCCCCTGTGAACCGGTCTGCCCGGTCTTCGCCTCGGTGCATAGCGAGGAAGAGCAAATCAATCTGGCCGTCTACAACCGCTGCGTTGGCACCCGTTACTGCGCCAATAACTGCCCCTATCACGCCCGTCAGTTCAACTACTTCGATTACGAGCTGCCCGAACCGATGAATTCCTACCTCAACCCGGATGTGACCGTTCGGCGCCGTGGCGTGATGGAAAAATGCACCTTCTGCGTCCAGCGAATTGTGCGCGGACGACAGAAAGCCGCTGCCGAGGGACGGGAAGTGGAAGACGGCGAGATTCAACCCGCCTGCGTTCAGGCCTGCCCGGCCGGTGCGCTGGTGTTTGGGGATGTGAGCAATCCCGAAAGCAAAGCCAGTCAGATGGCGCGCAATCAGCGCCGCTATCAACTGCTGGAAGAATTGGGCACGCTACCCCGGGTAACCTATCTCAAAGGAGGAGGACGCTATGGCGGCTGAGACCAATTTGCTGCAAGCCGTAAAGCCAGCCGAACACGCGGAAGAAGACCCCCGCGAACATTTGATGTTCGACCCGCGCCCGCGCGAGGAAATGAACCGCATGGTCATGGAGGCGATGACCACCACCACCCGCCGCTACTGGATCTGGCTGATCGCCCTTGGGCTGGGTGTGGCGGTCTTGTTGTTTGGCGCCTGGGGCAACATGATTTTGACCGGCATCGGGGTTGCCGGTGTCCGCCGCCCCATCTTTTGGGGTGTGTTCATCGTCACCTTTGTCTTCTGGATCGGCATCAGCCATGCCGGAACGTTTGTGTCGGCCATCCTGCGAGTCTTCAAGGCTGAATTCCGCCGCCCCTTCACCCGGGCAGCCGAGTTGATGACCACCTTCGGGCTGGCAGCCGGTGCGCTTTACCCCCTAATCCATCTTGGGCGGGTGTGGGTGTTCTACTGGATGATTCCCTATCCCAACGCTCGCTGGTTGTGGCCAAACTTCCGTTCCCCCCTGGTGTGGGACTTTCTCGCCATCACCACGTACCTGCTTTCCAGCACCATTTACCTCTACCTGCCGCTGGTTCCCGACCTGGCCATGGCGCGTGACCGTACCAAAGGTTGGCGTCATACGATTTATAAGCTGCTGGCTCTGGGCTGGCGCGGCACCGAGGCCGAGTGGTACCGCCTGCGTAAAGCCATCAACATCTTTGCCTTTGCCATCATCCCGGTCATGTTCTCGGTGCACACCATCGTTTCGTGGGACTTTGCGGTAGGCATGGTGGCCGGCTGGCATTCGACCATCTTCGGCCCGTATTTCATCGTTGGCGCAATCCTTTCGGGTGTAGCAGCCGTGGTGACCATTCTGTTTGTCCTGCGCAACACCATGAAACACTTCGACTACTTCATCCGCGTCGAGCATTTTGATGCGCTGGGTAAACTGCTGCTGGTCTTTTCAATGGCATGGGCTTACTTCTTCTTCAACGAGTACCTGCTTTCGTGGTACGGTGGCGATGCTGCCGTCAAACAGGTGCTGACCCTGCACGCTACCGGCCCGGCGGCGTGGGTCTGGTACACCATGCTGATCTGCAATGTCGCCATCCCCTGGCTGACGCTGTGGAATAAGACCATCCGCCGCACACCCTGGGCGATGTTCATCATCACCCTGCTGATCAATGTGGGCATGTACGCCGAACGCTACACCATCATCCCCCTCACCCTCGGCCATCAACGCAGCCCGTTTGATTGGGGTGTGTATAACCCACAGTGGACCGAAATCAGCATTGCGTTAGGCACATTGTGTTTGTTCATGTTCCTGTATCTGGCTGCCTCACGCCTCATCCCGCTGGTGCCGGTCTGGGAAGTACAGGAAGGTCAAATGGCGCACACTCTCCGCAAAGTCGGCAAAGCCGAGGTACCCTCGGTGACCGAACTGGAAGAGTAATCAAGGAGCAAACGTATGGCTGCAAAAGTCGTTCATCTGGCACTTTTCAAAGAAGAACAAATTGATCACGCCGCCGAAGCCATCTCCCGCCTGCACGAACTGGGCATCAGCGATCGCGATATTTCGGTCATCTCCGGCATCCCATACTCCGAGCGCATCCTCGGAAGGCCAATGTCATGGACGAACATCGGCCGGATTGGGCTGGCTGGGGCAGTACTGGGCTTTCTGGTGGCAACGTTTTTGAACTTTGGTACTCCCTTGCTGTATCCCATTCGCGTGGCCGCCATGGGACTGACTCCCATCCCAACCTCGATTGTGGTTACCTTTGAACTGACCATGCTGGGTCTGTTGATCAGCACCTTCATCGGCGTATTCGTGGAAACCATCTCACCGTCGTTTGGGCCGAAAGGCTACCACCCCAAGATCAGTGACGGACACATCGGCATCCTGTTCAGCGGCCCGGCTCAACTGGATGAAAAAATTCACACCGCCCTCAGCGAATTGGGCGCCGAAGTGGTACATGAGGTAGAGGAGGAGAAGTTATGGCCGTAGCCAAACGTTTGATCCTTGTTCTGGTGGTGCTGGCCAGCCCGTTGCTGATCGGCTTGCTTTTCACCTACGACATCATCAAAATCGAGTGGATTTCCTTCATGGAAATTCAGCCCTCTTACCGTTCGATGGAAGCACCCCTGCCGCTGCCGCCTCGCTCAGTGCCGGTACAGGGAGCGGCTTACATCCCCGAACTGGGCGCACCGGCAAACCCCGTTCCGGCAACCGAGGAGTCGATTCAGCGCGGCAAGGAGTACTATGACAATGCCTGCGCTCTCTGCCACGGGGCAACCGGCAACGGCGGCGGGGCTTTCTCCGGTTTTCTGGTGCAGTACCCGCCCGCCAACCTGGTCAAGCCCGACGCCAACGCCCGTCAAATCAGCGATGGGGCAATTTTCCTGACCATCACCAACGGCATTGAAGGGCGTATGCCGGCGCTGATCGAAAACCTCCCAACCCCCGAAATGCGCTGGGACGTGGTCAACTATGTGCGCCACCTGCAGCAACAGGCCACCCCCTGAGCATCTTTCTCGATTGTCCACGCAAAAAGAGCCGCCGGATTGCAACCGGTGGCTCTTTTTCTAATGAAACTCTAATGTTTGAGTGGCTTTTAGGCCTTTTTATTTTCAAAAATGTGTTACAATCAATTCCGTTGAGTGTGAAACGCTCAATGGTTACAGAGATCGCGTCATGGTTGTATCGCCTTCCGATTTCGGTAAAGGCGATTTTTTTATGACCCGATCGAAAAATCATCAAATCTTTTTAGTAACAAATGGAGTATCTCAAATGTCTGATCGTGTAGTTGGTAATGTCAAGTGGTTCAATAGTGAAAAGGGCTACGGTTTTATTTCTCAGGAAAACGGCCCGGATGTCTTCGTCCATCACACTGCCATTCAGGCGGAAGGCTTCCGCACATTGAACGAAGGGCAAAAAGTTGAATTTTCCATCGAAAAGGGTCCCAAAGGCTTGCAGGCTGCCCGCTTGACCATTCTGTAAAATTCTCAACTCAAAAGCCAAAACACCCCTGTTCCAAACAGGGGTGTTTTTTATTTGGAAAGCGCTTTTTATGGTATAATCACCGCGCCCGGTAAACTATACCGCTTTGGAGAGGTAGCGTAGTCTGGCCTAACGCGCGCGCCTGGAGAGCGCGTGTACCGCAAGGTACCGCGGGTTCGAATCCCGCCCTCTCCGCCAGAATTTTCCGGCCTCAGGGCCGGTTTTTTTCTTGCACTTTCAAAGGCGTTCGATTATAATTGGGGTTGCAAACGGGCGGTTAGCTCAGTTGGTTAGAGCGTTGCGTTGACATCGCAGAGGTCGTAGGTTCGAGTCCTATACCGCCCACCAGAGTCAAAAAGCCGCGTTGAAGCGGCTTTTTTCTTGGAATTGTGCGCTAATGTCCCCGTCAGCGGAATTGAAACGCTCCGACTTGAAGAAATTGACGAAAAATGATGGGGGACTTTTCCTTGATCTACCCAAACACCTCACCAATCCACCGCAGAGCCTCTAACACTCCAAAAAATTTACCTCGCTCTTATATTTTATACTTGTAATCGTTCCATCATGGAGGTTAATCACACAATCAGATTCTTCAGCAACACGCAAATCATGAGTGACGAGCAAGACGGATAGCGCTTTATCTTCTACCAGCGTGCGAAACAACTTAACAATTTCCATACCCGTCTTTGAATCCAGGTTTCCCGTAGGTTCATCGGCCAAGAGAAGGGACGGTTCATGGATCAAAGCGCGTGCAATAACCACCCGTTGCTGTTCACCCCCCGATAACTCAGCCGGTAAATGATTGATCCGATTTCCAAGTCCTACCCATTCAATCAGGTGCATTGCCTTTTCTTTCAAGTTAAAACCCAATGAATGTTGATAAGGCAGCAAGGGCAGCATCACATTTTCAATCACGGTCAGTACAGGCAAGAGGTGATAGAGTTGAAATACAAAACCGATATTCTTTCGGCGGAATGCCGTTATTTGATCTTCCGAAAGATTGGAATAGTTTACATCACCAACGATAATATGCCCTGATGTAGGTTTATCTATCCCCGCAATCAGGTTCAGCAAAGTGGTTTTTCCACTACCCGATGGTCCAATGATTGTGGTGAGTTGAGTTTTCTTTACTTCCAGGTCTAAATTATGTAGGGCTGTGACTTTATTAAAGCCGGTATCATACACCTTGGATACGCCAGAACAAATCACGATTGAATTTTTCATTTCATTTCATCCATCAGGTTTTGAAGCGCAACATAGGAAAAAGAGGTAAATTGGGAAAGTTTGTCCATTTCAATCGTGGAAATATCATCAAAAAGCGAGCCGATAAATTCATTGCCTGCCCCACAAAGACCAACAGATGGTAAATTCGCTGAAAGTAAGATAGATAACGATAGTGGACAGGTGTAATTCGTTGATTTGATAGAAACGCCGAATGATTCGCCTGTTTTTAAGATTGAATTCCGTAATATCTCAGGACTTTCACTAAGGCCCATCTTCTTTTCCAACAATCCATTTAGCCAATCCATTAAGTTTGGATCATCCAGATTGATGCTCATCATCCAATTTTCTCTTACCCTTGCAATATCTATTTCCTGATTATTGATATCCGATGAACTCAAGTCATTGTCCACAGCGATATATTGCCAGTTACCCGTCTGTGAAATATCTATTACCCCCACAACACTTGGAATTTCTGTTAAATGATTCTGAATATATGCTATCAGCCCACTATATTGGCTGGCCAGTCCCGGCAACCAGATAAAACGAAGCGTATAAGGCGTTCCGGATTCAGCAAATTGTCGAGCCAGCTCCAATAGCGTAACCGTCCCTGTAAGGCTTAAATCTGCCGCAGGAGTACCTTCTCTGGCATCGTAATGAGTGGTGACCCAAATTTCTTTTTCCGGATATACGCTACCCCGAATGGTTGCTCCCAAAACCTTTGCTTGATAAAACTTTATTTCAACATTTTTCTCCATAACTTGTTTTACATCTGAAGAAATTCCTGCAGGGTCTTGAAGCGCAACACCCACAATACCCATGGGAAGAGCACATTTTTTTTCAAGCAGCTCCACCACGGGATGAATGAAATGGACAGGCTCACGGCTATGACCAGCCAGCATTAACCATCTTTGATCCAAGGAATCACAGACCTCTATCACTTGGTCAATTGGGCTATAAATTAACGGTGTTCTTTGGTTCAGAAGATTTGAAGCAAGCTTAAAGTGGGTCGCAGAAGTTACCAGCGACATTGGATTCCCTTCATTGCGATAAGGCAGTAATTGAAACACAAGATTTTGCTGTTGATCAAAGATATCTGCGGTTTGGTAAGGGACCCACTCTTCATAAACATTCACCCCCATTAAGGATAATTTTTGAAGCAATATCCGGACAATGATCTCGTTTCGGTCATTCAAGGAAGAAGCGGATTCCATTACCCCATTCAATTCTTTCATAACTTCATTGATTTGATTTTCGTCTATTGTCAGGTCTCCATTACCTTTGGTGGAAAGCGGAGTTTGCACTGTCGGCAAAGAAGTGATGCGGATAAGATTTCCAGCCAGATAATTAACAAGACCAATGAAAAGTAAAAGCAGTAACAGAATTTGCCCAAACTTGAAACGATGTGTAGATGAGCGTACGCCCGGAAGATGAAGATACGCCAACGATTTTGAAGTGCCAACCCAACAAGCGATTAAGATCAGCGCCAAGGCAACTCCAAGGATAGAGAGGTTTAATCCTAGAAAATTTGCAGGGATACCTTTCCAAAATGAAACCGCTATCATGCCCAATAAAACACCCATAACACCAAAAATCCCCCCCCGCATGAAACTTTCATAAAAGACCATTCTAAAGAGTTGTTTCTTATCCCAACCTATGTACACCAAAGTTCTGAATTCAGTTTCTCTTTGTGCCACATTCAGCACAACATTTTGGACGAGAATCAATATCCCTATTAGCAATGAACAAGCGGTCAGGAGTAAATAATAGGGCGAAAGACTGATCATTAAGTGTTTCCCAAGCAAATTTAGATTCACATCTCCTTTATTAACAGACCAGATATAAATCATTGATACAAAGGTGAAAGTAATTAAGCCAATAGAAATTCCATTGACGAGATACCGTCTCGGCCGTCGTCTTATTTGATAAAGAACCAATTTACTAAATGTAAAATCAGTAGAGCAATTTCTTCTTTTTATTGAAGTTTCGCCAAAATGTAGAAGGTGGTAGCTTCTCTTTCTCACCTCATTCATGAACAACGGGAGACTGGACACGATAGAAACCCCTCCGACAACGCTACCGATGGTCACAATTTCACGAATAGAAATATTCAGATCCAACAAAATGGAGAGAAAAAGGATTAAAACCGTAAGCGGGACAATCCCCCAAACGGTGATCCATGAAATATACTTTACCAGCCTTCGAAGAATATAACGATTCTCCCATCCTAGCGCCTTCAACAAACCAATTTCAGGCAGTGTAGAGAGAACAAATAAATTAGTATTTGTAATAATCAACAAAATAGAGCCGATTAACAAAAGAAGCAATAGAATTAGGTTTATTAAGTTAACACCGCTCTCAATATATTGGGTAGATCCCAAGGAAGTCCAATTTTCTTCAACGTACCCTATCCCCGGAACATATAAAAGAATTTTTTGGGGAGATGCACCAGCCACAATGTCAACATGAAGACCGGTTTTTTCTTGAATTTCGGTGGCAATTCTTTCAATTTTATGAACATTTTCGGATGAATACCCCGATATATCGCGTATTCGCACTCTGATCGCATCAATATAGTCAGGCCGTCCCACCAAGTACTGAGCAGCCTCAAGGGTTGTTAAACCTAATGGTGGTCGGGGATTAAAACTACCCGGATTCAAGCCCGGAGAAAGCAACTTAGGTTCTAGAATGGAACCGTTTTCGTCATATACCAGTACTTCTTGCGGCGGTTCATAAATTCCGAGGGGAACGTAAGATAGCGGGTCTAATCGCTGGATAATTGACCCAATATTATATACGCCTTTTACATCAGGAATAAATGGCAGCGGCTTAATTGCTTCCAATGAGCGAAAAACAGTTTGCTCACCATTAAGTAACGGCAAGTTCTTCAAAAATTGGGGGTCAAATTTTGATCTCGCTTCTGCATCCAATTCATTCCGAACAATTTCCTCCCAATTACCATATGGTTTGATACTAAAGTGAGATGGAAAATCTTCCGAACCTTCATGAAATTCATACTTAAAAATGCCGGGACGAAGAATTATATTTGAGTCAAGAGGTATATAACCTCCTTCTGCCTCCAATCGGGGTGGTTTATTGGTTGAAAAAACTACAGACTGAAGGACAAGCGGACGGAGGGCGCTTGATAAATCATATCTTTGACGAATTAATACTTCCCCCTTTTGGTCCAATTCCACCATTTTTTCACGCAATACTTCATTCGACTCATCCTCCTTTAACTTCTCGACATCCTCAGATTGGATAGGCAGCTTTCGTAATAATATTTCAACACCCAAGTTGATAAAACTTTGACGATTGACCAACAGGGGTATTTTTACTGCCTTTTGTTTAACCCCATCTAAACCTACTTTAAGCTCTTCGTTTTGGAGATAGTCCCCCTCTTCAATCGCCTCGTCTAATCCGATTAACTTGGCTTCGGCTTCGGGATCAATCCCTGCCACCAGTATCCATTGAGGAGGCAAAGAACCAATATTAAGAGAAGCCCAATCTCCTACCATCCCGGCACCGCTAAAAGACAGATCGCCTTTCAAAAAATCATTAAATAGAAAATTATCATCGCTTTCAGCAAAATAAGCGCTGGGCGTTGGAAATTCCTGGACGACAGCCTCATCGCCATACCATCCTATTTTCATTTCATATAAATTATTAGGTAGATAGGGCTCAATTCTGACCGCGATGCTCCCCAAATTATTCATCATAAACCCAACCACCGAAATCGGAGCAGCGACTTCCACATCCGGCATGCTTTTTATCCACTCATATTGTTCTTCCGTGATTCCACCTTGTGATGCTCCAAGGTAATTTCCTTCTACTATGCCATGTTCTTTTTCTACCTGAGTGATTGCCGTTTGAGGCCGGAGAAGTAAATCATACGCTCCACGCCAATGTTGGGAAAGTTGTGCGGTCGTTTTTATTTCGATTGTGTGAAGGATGATTACGAAAACCAATAGACCAACATATAAAATCCCCAGACCAATGATTGTAATCGGAATCTGACTTTCCAAACCCCTTATCAGTTTGATTTGGATTTTTTTGACTTTGGCAGAAATATTCATTAAGAATCTCCCCAATTAACCTGAATACAATAACTACTTCCTTCACCCTCGATATAGACATTCCACACTGCTCTGTATTGCGGAGAAAAAACGGTTTGGGCAGATGGCGATACAGATATCTCTGCTGGTATATAATTCGGCTGAGGGGGTGTTTGCGGGTATCCTAATACATTTGTACTGCCAATAGCAAGAAACATCATCAATCCTACGAAGAAAATGACAAGTGACTTCTTGAACGTCATTTTTTCTCCGTTTCCAAAAAAGTTCAGAGATGCTCCTGAAAAAAATTATAATAAAAAACTTACTTCTGTCAATAATCAGAACCAATTTCTAACCGTAAAGATGGATATTTTTACTTACCTTCTAAACCCCAATGAAAATCACAGGACTTTGATGGTTAAGAATTGTTTAGAAAATTAAGATTTGCCCGTTTTTTAGACTTGTTTTTCAAAGAAGGGGCTAATAAGTTATACTTTTGTTTTACTGCAAAAAATTCAGCGGATCCACCTTGCCGTACACATCGCTGCGCATTTCAAAGTGGAGGTGCGGGCCGGTCGAACGACCGGTGGAACCCATCAAACCGATCAGATCGCCCTGATAGACACTCTGTCCGCAGACCACATTGATCTGGGAGAGATGGGCGTAGTAAGTCTGCCACCCGTTGCCGTGATCAATCACAATCAGGTTGCCGTAGCCAAAGTCGTTCCAGCCGGCATAGACAATCACGCCGTTATCGGATGCGTAAATGCCCACACCGGTCGAACCGCCAATATCAATGCCGAAGTGGTTAATTTCCGGCTGATAGCGGTAACCGGAGATGTAGCGCGTGGCCGCCGGCCAGACGAATGTACTGGTACCCACCGCCCCGTCATACACCGTACCGCAGTAACCCGGACCAACCGTTTTGGCAACCGCCGGATTATCACGTGTAATACGCGGCATGTTCCAGGTGATGAATTGGCCTTCGCCGCCGGGGATAAACAAAACCGTGCCGGGTTGGATATTGGGAGCAGCAAAATCACCCACACTCTCCAGCGTCAGGTTGTTACTGGGCCAGTTGATGATGTCCTCGGGAGTCACTTTGAAGAAGCGCGAGACAGCATTCAAACCATCCCCCGCATGCCACTCATAAACCGCCCCGTCGGTTGGCGGAATTTTGATCACCTGTCCGGGGGTGATCCAGTGCGGGTCACCCAGTTCTTTGGGATTGGTCCACATCAGCGATTGGGGCTTGAGGCCAAAACGCTCGGCAATGGTAAACAGGGTATCGCCGGGTTGAATTTCGTATTCCACAAAATCGAAACGCGGGCGGCTTGGCAGGGTGGTATGCAGCAATGCCAGCCGGAAAATACCATGCACCATGTTGTTTGCGGCCGGGTCAAAGCGAGGCGGTTCAATGGTCGGGGTAGCCGTGGGCAACGAAGCAGCAACTGCCGCAGTTTGAGGTGTTGCCACCTGACCTTTGAGGTAGAAGTTGCTCATCACCCAAACCACCATCAGCACCAGCGCCAGCGAAGCCAAACCGCTACCAATCCGCATGGCGGCCTCTCCCAGCCCCATTTCCACCACGGTTTGCCATAAATCGCCTATCCCGCCGGCTTTGAGTGACGGACTGACTGGATCGCTCTGTTTGGTTGAGTCAAGATCGGCACGGAACGGATCGTTCGGTGGCGATGTTTCGGTCATGAATCAGGTTCCTTCTGGTGACAATATAACATATCTAAAACGGATGGTCAAGCAACGCTTTACCTACGCACATTCTACGCACCCCCGGCTTAACTTTTCCGACGATCTCCAAACGGAATCAGCATCAAGAAACCAATGGCAATGATGATTTGACCAATTTCAACCCCGCGCGCCTGCCACGGGCCAAAGTACGGCACACCCGGCAGGGGATGACTACCCGCCCCGAACACATCCGCCATGCCGGCAAACACGGCAATCACATAACCGGTTGCCACCATGCGCAGGCCGATATCGGCCAGGATGCTGGGTTGACGTTTTTTCCAAAGCGACATCAGGCTGATATAACCGCCAATGCAGATGAAAGCCAGCCCCACCAGAAACACCGCAATCTGCACAAAACCAATCACCGGGCTGCGGTCAAGCCCGAACAGGCTGGGGCGTGCCCCCAGCAGGAAGATGACAAAACCCAGCAAAGTCAGGGCTAACCCAACCCGCACACGCCGCAGGGAGAAAATCTGATTAGGGCGGCTTTCAACCGGCTGTGAGGCCGACGCAGAGGGAGAAGATCCGGATAGTGAGGTCATGCGGGCAGGGTTTGCTCCAGAATGCGGGTCCAGTTGGCATGCGCAATGGCATGCAAGTCTTGTTCCGAAAAACCGCGCTCCATCAGCTGGTCGGCCAGTTTCGGCAAATCTGCAATGGTATCCATTTCCAGTGGCACAGCCGGAAAGCCAAATCCACCGTCAAAATCTGTGCCGATACCCACGTGACGCACACTGCCGGTCACCTGACAGATGTGATCCACGTGATCGGCAAGATGGCTGAGGGTGACCCATTCGCGCGGTTCACCATTTTTCCATCCGCTGCGCAAAAAACGGTTGAACGGCACCACACCGATCACCCCGTCCCGTTCAGCCAGCCGGCGAATAACCCGGTCCGAAAGATGGCGGGCACGCGCCGAGTCATCCTTCAACAGCGCAGCTGCATTGCAGTGGCTGGCTATGACGGCGCCCTCGTAACGGTCCAGCGCCTGTAGGGCTGATATTTCATTCATGTGGGCAATATCCAGAGTATAGCCGATTTCTGCCATCTGTTCCAGAAGACGGTAACCCTCCGGGGTAAAGCCTTCGCCCTCGTACATGCCGCCGCAATAACGCGTTCCCGCCCAAACCGGCCCAATCAGGCGCAATCCTTCCTGCCACCATTCTTCCAGCTCGTGCTGATCGCGCACCCCTTCAGCACCTTCCATGCTCAAAACCATTCCAACCGGTTGAGTTTGCTGTGGGAAGAGCGGCGGTGCGGTCAGCCAGCGCTCCACATGCGCGCGCAGCTCGGCACGGGTGCGAATCAGGCAAAACTGATCGGGCGACCGGTCGCACAGATTCAGGTAGTAATCGAACTGCGCCCGGGTCAGACGGTAGGCTTCTTCATAAGTGGCAAAGTCCAGTTTTTCCCAGGCGCCGGTTTTATAACGACGCGGCATGACAAACAGCGTGGCAATGATCAGCCCAATGCCCCCGCGTTGATACTCCTCCCATCCGCAGAGCGCCTCGCCGTTCACCGCCACGGTGGAACTGCCCGCCTCGCCCCGGCGGGTTTCGTAAGCCGAAAGGCGAATATCCCGGCCAAAAGTCAGGGCATTGTAGGCAATATCCTGATGAGCATCAATCCACATGAGAGGTTTCATATCGGCGGGGGAGTGAAAGAGACGCCCTGAAACGGCGTCTCTTTAATCTTACACCTGTTTTTCAACAGACAACTCGCTTATTCAGCGGGTTTGTCCGATGACTGCTCACTTTCTTCTTCGGTATCGTCCTCTTCGAGGACTTCTTCCAGCGCCATCCAGTCTAAATCGGCATACGCCATGGATTCAACCCGCCGGATGCTCAAACCAATCCGGTGGTTTTCCGCATCCACCTTGATGACCCGCAGGGTGACCACATCCCCTTCCTTCAACACCTCTTTGGGGTGCTCAATCCGTTTTTCGCTGATTTCGGAAATGTGGATCAAGCCCTCAACATCGTCATCAATGCGCGCAAACGCGCCGAACTTCGTCAGACGGGTGATGGTGCCCTCAATCAACTGCCCCACCTGGTAACGGGAGGCTTTTTCCAGCCAGGGGTCTTTCTGCAATTGACGGATGGAAAGGCCAATGCGCTTTTTCTCGCGGTCAATCGAGATAATTTTTACTTTGACTTCCTGCCCGACTTTAAGCACCTCGGAGGGGTGCTGAATGCGATCCCACGAAATTTCGGAAAGATGCACCAGACCGTCGGCACCGCTGATGTTGACGAATGCCCCAAAATCGGCCAGGCTGGTCACTTTGCCGGTGCGTACTTCGCCTTCCTGGAGGCTGTCAATCACCCGTTCCTTGATCGTTTCGCGGGTTTCGGTATTGGCGGCTCGCTCCGAAAGGATTAATCGCCGTCGTTCGCGGTCCACTTCGATCACGCACACGTCAATTTCCTCACCGATCATCTTGCTCCAGCGCTGCTCCGGGGTTTCGCCGCTGCTTTCGGCGCGCCGCGAAAGACTGACCTGCGAAGCCGGGACAAAACCGCGCAGCCCGCCAACCGGTACAATCAGCCCACCTTTGTTGTAACCGATGATCTTGCTGTGGTAGGTTTCTTTGGATGCCAGTAGTTGTTCGGCTTCTTTCCAGCTGGCCTCTTCCCGGGCGCGCACATATGAAAGCACCACATTTCCGCTGGAATCTTCCGGGTTGACCACGTAAACCGGGATCTCCATCCCGACTTTCAACTCATCCAATTCCTCACGCGGGATGGCCTCATATTCCTTCCCGCTGATGACACCTTCGGACTTCGTACCCACGCTCACCAAAATCTGACCGGGGGCAATACTGGCAATCATACCAGTGCGAATTTCCCCTTGTTGCGGGAAGTCAATCATTGCACCTTCCTGCTCTAAAAGGGAAGCCATGTTATTGTTTTCTGTCTGATGATTCTCGGGCTGGGTTTCCTGCTCGAGAGGTGCGTGGTTTTGGTCCATACGATCCAATACTCCAATGAAAAAAGTTACTGCCCATTATAAAGGCGATTAAGCATCTTGACAACCCCGCATTAATGCCGTCGGCGTTTCTTCTTGCGAGCCGAACGGGAGGCTTCGTCCTTGCGTTCGACTGCTCCGGCCACCACATTTTCGGGCCTGGCTGCCGTCTCCACGCTGCTGCGGTCGCGTTCAACCTGCACCGTTGCACTGCGGCTGGGCTGGTAGGTGAACATCCGCGCCACCACGCCGCCGCGAATATCCTTGAGCAATTGCGAGAATAACTCCGTTGCCCGGCTCTTGTACTGCACCAGCGGATCACGCTGAGCATAGGCTTCCAGCCCAATTGAAACACGCAGGGCATCCACCCGTGTCAGGTAATCCACCCACAATTGGGAGATCACCCCCAGCAGAATTTCGCGGTAGATTTGATTTTGTAAGCGCTCGCCCAACACACGCGCAATTTCCTGCAAGTCTTCGGCAGGCAATTCTTTCAAGTCACTTTCGGCAATTTCTTCAAAGCGTTCGTTGCCCAGCACGGCACGCAGGCGTTCCTGCAAGGGTTGACTCAGACGCGAAAGCGGCGTTTCGGTCTGAATCAGACGGCGCAATTCATAATTGCCCCACACCCGTTGCAATGCCAGCCGCGCGCCTTCGAGATGTTCCAGAATCTCCTCGCTGAGTTCCTCCGCATCACGGCCTTCCAGCAAACCAGCTGCCAAAAAGATGTAGGTCATGCGGATGACTTGCTGCCGTCCCCGCCGATGCGTGCGGCGGTCGAACGTCAGGCGAGTGCCTTGCGTCATGATCCCCAGCAGCCCCAGCAAAGCTGCCTGATTTTGCGCAAGCAGGATTTTCCCGTCCCCCACCCGTTCGAGGGCGGCATCCAGATCCCGGGCGATCGGACCATCCGGGCTGGAAAGCCGTTCAACCCGCTCGTTGAGCAATCGTTCAACCTCACCGTACAACATCCGGGCTGCCTCGTCCCAGTCGCTGCCCATGTACTGAGCCGGACGGGCATCCAGTTCCTCAATGCGCCGTTGAATCGCCCCAATCACCCGGTTTAGCGTTACCGACATCAGCGCAGCCTCAACCTGCTCCTTTACCCGCTCGGCCAGATGATCGCCCCCCTGCGCCAGGGCGCGCATCTCTTCACTGCTCAAACGCAGCGGTACGCGCACCAGCCCGGAGAGTTCTTCCACCAGTTCCTGCGGGCGCAAACTGCCGCCGGACTCCTCCAGCCGGTCCGGCAATCCTTCAAAAAAGGTGTCCACAGTTTCCAGCCGCTCGGCCAGTTGCTGCTGGATAGCCTCTTCGCTGCGCTCCAGCAAACTTTCAATCGCCCGCAGCAGATGATTGCGCTCGGCTTCCAGCGCCCGGCGGGCTAACTCCAACAGCGCCCTCCGCAGTTGATCGGCGGTGATGGCTTCCTCGCCAAATTGCTCCTCAATTTCGTCCATCATCAGGCGTAAGGTGTAGGAGGGATAGGCCACCCCCTCAAAAGTGATTGGCGGCTGAATGTCTTCCAGATACGCCAGCAATTTCCACGGCCCTTCTTCATCGGTCAAAGCCGTTTCAACCCGGTTTTTCAGTTCGTTTTGCAGCATTTCGCGGACATCCTCGCTCAGGTCTTCTTTGGTAAAGACCCGGTCACGCTGCTCGTAGATGCGCTTGCGCTGCATGTTCAGCACATCATCGTACTCAAGCAGGTGCTTGCGGATGTCGAAGTTATTGCCTTCCACCCGCGCCTGGGATTGCTCCACCAGTTTGGCAACCAGATTATTCTCAATCGGCAGACTTTCGTCAATATTCAACCGCGCCATCAGGTTTTCCACCTGCGCGCCGCCAAACAGACGCATCAGGTCATCCTCCATGGAGAGATAAAAGCGGGAAGAACCGGGGTCACCCTGACGGGCAGCCCGTCCGCGCAACTGATTGTCTATCCGGCGGGCTTCGTGGCGTTCCGAGCCAATCACATGCAGACCGCCCAGTTCCCGCACCTTTTCCATCTCATCCATGTACTGCAAAAAGGCACGCACCGATTCTTCATAAATCCCGTAATCGGCCGGATTCATTTCCAAAAGCAGTTTTCGGCGCTGCTCGTTGGTCATCTCGTAGGGGTCGTCGCCGGCGCTTCTCAACACCCGGTTGACATCCGCCAGAATATCCTCGTCGAGTTCACCGCCCAGTTTGATATCCACACCGCGCCCCGCCATGTTGGTGGCAATCGTAACCGCACCGAAGGCGCCGGCGCGCGCAATAATCAGAGACTCTTCATCGTGTTTGCGGGCATTCAAAACCTGATGCGGCACACCGCCCTGCAACACCCTGACCAGTCGCGGACGGTCTTCTTCTCTCAAATTGAGCAAATTCAGTAACCGCTCCACATTTTCCGGGTCTTCCGGGTTGATGGAGGTCATCCCGACCGAGCGGGCAAAATTGCGCAATTCGGCGGTGTTCAGGTCGGGCAACGGTTTGTACAAAAACTGCAATTCGGGAATGGCGGTCTCACTTTCCTGCCGGTTGTGCTTGCGCAGCCAGGCATCTCGAATCAACATCACCTGCATTAAACGACGCAGCAATTCGGGCTGCAGGCGCAGCGAAAGCCGCTCCGAATGCTCCACCGATGTGGTACCCACCAATTGCGGCCGGCCGCGCACATGGTAGTGGATGATTTCCTGCACAATGGCACGGATTTTCGCCTCTTCGGTGCGATAAATCACATCCGGGTAGTCTTTGCGTTTCCAGAACACTGGCGCTTTGAGCGGGTCATCCCGCCGGGCGTAATAGGTGTATTTATAGCCGTATTCGTCCTTGCCTTGCACTTCCACCAGTGTCGGGTTGGGTTGTATCGCCTTATATTCCAGATTGGTGGGAATGGGCAGCACTTCCAGTTTGTAAATTTTGGCGAATTCTTCCGCCTCGGTCAGCGCCGTTCCGGTCATACCGGCCAGTTTTTCGTACATGCGGAAGTAATTTTGAATGGTGATGGTGGCGTAGGTGATATTTTCCGGCTCGACCTTAACACCTTCTTTAGCCTCGACAGCCTGATGCAGCCCCTCCGACCAGCGCCGTCCGGGCATCAGTCGGCCGGTAAATTCATCAATGATGATCACCTTGCCGCCCTGTACCAGATAGTCCTTATTGCGTTTGAAGAGGAATTGCGCTTTGAGAGCTTGTTCCAGATAACCCAGCAAGCGGGCCTGTTCGGGATTGATATCCTCCGGACGTTCCGGATCCACCAGCGGCATATCCAGCAATTCCTCGACATGCGCCATCCCCACTTCGGTCAGGGTGACAGTGCGGTCGCGCTCGTTGATTTCGTAGTCTTCTTCGCGCAGGGCGCGCACCACCTGAGCCATCTTGATGTACCATTCGGCTTCATCGGCTGCCGGACCGGAGATGATCAACGGGGTACGGGCTTCATCAATCAAAATGTTGTCCACCTCGTCCACAATGGCGTAGTAATGCCCGCGCTGTGATCGTTCTTCCAGCCGGTAAGCAAGATTGTCGCGCAGATAGTCAAAACCGAACTCGCTGTTGGTACCGTAGGTAATATCGGCGCGGTAGGCTTCAGCCCGATCCACCATGCGCAGTTGATGCTGGTCCTCGAACGGTGAGGTTTTTTCCAGATCCACCAGAAAAGCCTTGCGCCCGTTTTCGGTGCGGCTGGCCATTTGCAGCACGCCGACTTTCAGGCCCAAAAAGTCGTAAATTGGCCCCATCCAGCGCGCATCCCGGCGGGCAAGGTAGTCGTTGACCGTGACCAGATGCACGCCCCGTCCGGTCAGGGCATTCAGGTAGAGCGGCAAGGTGGCGACCAGGGTCTTGCCTTCACCGGTGCGCATTTCGGCAATTTTGCCTTCATGGAGCACCATACCGCCGATCAATTGCACTTCGTAATGACGCAGACCAATGGTGCGCTTGCTGGCTTCACGCACGGCGGCAAAAGCCTGCGGCAGAATTTCATCCAGTGCGACTTTTTCAGCCTGCCGGCGTTCGGCCTCGTTTTCGATACCGGCGGTTGCCTGCCGGATGTAGGCGCGAAATTCATCGGTTTTGGCGCGTAATGCATCATCCGATAATTTTTCAAATTCGGCTTCCAGCGCGTTAATCTGCTCGGCGCGCGCCGCCAGCCGTTGTATTTCTCGTTTATTCGGGTCAACGCCCAAGATGTTGACGATCTTTTTGAACATAAACAATCACCTCTCTGCGGGTGGATTATAGCATAGACAACCCCCGTAAAAAATAGGCACGGGTCAAATGATAAAAGTTCATTTGACCCGTGGTTAATCATCCGCCATGTGAATTGGATGGGGAGCACGAATCTCCCCGGCGCAAATCAAATGTGAATGGCGTGCCCCGTGGCTGCATGGGCTGCTTCCATGATCACCTCACTCAGGGTGGGGTGGGCATGCACATTCCGGGCAATTTCTTCTACGGTCAATTCCATGCTTTGCGCCAAAGTCAATTCTGGCAGCAGTTCGGTCACTTCCGGGCCAATCATGTGAGCGCCGAGAATTTCGCCGTACTTCGCATCCGTCACAATTTTTACGAAACCGGCGTAATCCCCCAAACCGAGTGCTTTACCGTTGGGCTGGAAGGGGAAGCGCCCAATTTTGACCTCATAACCCTGTTCCTTTGCCTGCGCCTCGGTCAGGCCAAAGGAGGCTACCTGTGGCTGACAGTAAGTCGCTCGTGGCATCATCCGGTAATCCAGTTTGACGGTTGGAACGCCGGCAATGTTCTCCGCCGCAACAATGCCCATGGCGGAGGCGACATGGGCAAGCAGCAGTTGACCGGTCACATCACCAATCGCCCAGATTCCCGGCACATTGGTCGCCATGCGCTCGTCAATTTTGATGAAGCCGCGTTCGGTCAATTCCACACCAGCAGCTTCCAGCCCAATATCCTGGGTATTGGGTTTGAAGCCGATTGCAACCAGGGCTTGTTCGGCTTCGAGTACTTTTTGATTCGAACCATCCGAAACGGTCACGCGCACGCCCTTTTCGGTGGTTTCCACCGACTGGACTTTGTGACTGGTCAACATTTGAATGCCGCGCTTTTGGAAGGCTTTGGCCAGTTCCGTGCTGACTTCTTCATCCTCCAACGGCACAATTCGCGGCAGCATTTCAACCAGTGTAACCTGCGTGCCGTAGGAATTCCAGATGGTAGCAAATTCCACCCCAATCGCTCCCGCGCCAATAATCACCACCGACTCCGGGCGGCGGGTTTG
Source organism: Bellilinea caldifistulae (assembly GCF_001306055.1). Classification (GTDB taxonomy): domain Bacteria; phylum Chloroflexota; class Anaerolineae; order Anaerolineales; family Anaerolineaceae; genus Bellilinea; species Bellilinea caldifistulae. The sequence continues at coordinate 210,247 of NZ_LGHJ01000012.1, forward strand.
CAAAATTGCCTCCCAGTAGGTCAGCACCTTTTCACCATCCGGCTTGACACCCGGAATCATCGCGGCATGCGCGCCGGTGGCAATGATGATATTCTTTGCCGTAAAGGTTTGGGTCTTACCTTCCGCATCGGTCACCTGAACCGAATCACGGGCTGTCAGCCGGGCGATCCCCATGTGAACATCAATTTTGTTCTTCTTCATTAAAAAGCCGACACCCTGAACCAGCCGCTTGGAAACCTTTCGGCTGCGGTCAACCGCAACGGCATAATCCAGTTTCAGGTTATCAAAGGAGAAACCAAATTCGGCAGTACGCTCCCGCAAGATATGCGCCAGCTCGGCATTTCGGAGCAGCGATTTGGAGGGAATGCAGCCCACATTCAGGCACACCCCGCCCAGAAATTCTTTTTCGACCACGGCGGTTTTCAAGCCCAACTGGGCAGCACGAATGGCTGCCACATAGCCGCCCGGCCCGGCACCAATTACGATTACATCATAGTCACTCATCGTTCCATCCTCTTTGATCCAGTTTTTGGCTGAGCTGATTTATGCCAGCCCGATTTTCCTGTTTTATCACCCCTACGATTTTACCCGCAGGAAGCGAGTTAAGGGGCTTTGTGTACCACAAATCGAACATTTGTTAGAAGGGCTCAGACGCTCCAATTTTGCAGAGTTTCGACCACCTTGCCTAAGAAGCCGTCGGCAGATGCGCCGTCTAATATTCGATGATCGAAGGTAAAGGAAAGATACACCATTGGGCGCACCGCAATGGCATCCCCTTCCACAACCACCGCTCGCTTTTGAATGGCACCCACGCCCAGAATCCCGCACTGCGGCTGGTTGATGACCGGTGTGGCGAACAATGATCCGCCAATGCCGTGATTGGTGATTGAGAAGGTGCCACCCTTCACCTCATCCGGCAGCAGACGATGCGCCCGCGCTCGATGGGCCAGGTCGTTAATCGCCCGCGCCAGCCCCAGCAAGGAAAGACCATCCGCACGGCGAATCACCGGCACAATCAGTCCCTCCTCACCCAGCGAAACGGCAATGCCGAGATGGATTTCCGAATGCAGGATCAACCCCTCCTCGCTCCATGAGGAATTGACCTGTGGAAAGGCTTTGAGCGCGGCAATGACAGCGGCAGCAAAGTAAGCCGTGTAGGTCAGGTTAACGCCGTCACGGGCAAACAGGGCTTTATTCGCCTCGCGGTGAGCCACCACCTGCTTGAGGTCAGCCTCCATCACCGTGGTCACGTGCGGGGCTGTCCGCTTGCTGAAGACCATGTGTTCGGCAATGCTGCGGCGCATTTTGGTATGCGGGATCAAACGGCTGCCGGGGGGAAGGTCTCCGGGCTGTTGAACCGGCGGAACTGGTTTGGTTTCCATCGCCGGCTGACTGCCGGGGAACATCAATTCGGTCGGGCGAAACAAATCGCCTTCACCCGGCGTTTCCCAAATAGCCGGCTGCTCAGCCACGGGTTGTTGTTCTCGCTGTTCAAGGTAAGCCAGCACATCTTTCTTGGTAATCCGCCCGCCTTGCCCGCTGCCCCGAATCTGGCTCAGGTCAACCTGATATTCCTGCGCCAGCCGCGCCACCACCGGGGAGATAAATCCCAGATCGCGATCCCGCCCCGGTGCGGGGACGGCCACAGCCGATTCGGGCTGGGCTTGTTTCGGCTTTTCCGCTGCCGACGGGTGTACAGCGCCTACCTCATCCGGGATGCTTTCTCCCGGCTCACCGATCCACGCAATTACCGTACCGGCTTTGACCGTTTCACCCTCCGGCACCACAATTTTCAAAAGTGTGCCCGCCGCCGGACTGGGAATCTCCGAATCGACCTTATCGGTGTTCACTTCCAGCAGCGATTCGAACTCCTCGACCATTTCGCCCTCTTGCTTCAACCAGCGGGTGACGGTACCTTCCACAACCGATTCACCCAACTGGGGCATGATCACTTTGGTAGCCATGGCTCCTCCTCTCAAACCTAAAAAGCCGCCAGTTCGCGGATGGCTTGCAGAATCTTCTGCGGATTTGGCATGAACCACTCCTGCATCGGGTGGCTGAACGGCACCGCCGGCACATCCGGCCCGCACAACCGGCGCACCGGCGCATCCAGGTCGGTAAAAGCCCCTTCGGCAATCGTGGCGGCAACCTCTGCCCCGTAACCCCCGCTCAGATTATCCTCGTGGACGATCAACGCCTTACCGGTCTTACGGACGGAGGTCAAAATCGTTTCACGGTCAACCGGGTAGAGTGTCCGCAGGTCAACCACCTCCACGTCAATGCCTTCCTCGGCGGCTTTTTGGGCGGCTTGAAGGGCGTAATAATGCATCATCCCGTAGGCGAACAGACTCAGGTCACTTCCCTGCCGGCTAACCCTCGCCGGGCCAATCGGCACCAGAATCTCCTCGTCCTGCGGCACCTCGCCGCGAATCAGGCGGTAACCTTTCTTGGGTTCCAGAAAGATGACCGGATTCGGGTCACGCACCGCCGATTTGAGCAGCCCTTTGGCGTCATACGGGTTGGACGGTATGACCACCTTCAGGCCCGGCACATGCGCAAAGAAAGCCTCCACACTTTGCGAGTGGTACAAACCTCCACCAATACCGCCACCATAAGGAGCACGAATGACCATCGGCACCGTCCATTCGCCGTTCGAACGGTAGCACATTTTAGCCGCTTCGCTGACAATTTGATTGAAAGCCGGGTAAATGAAATCCGCAAATTGAATTTCACAAATCGGGCGCATCCCATACAGCGCTGCGCCAATCCCCACTCCGACGATGGAGAGTTCAGCCAGCGGTGAGTCAATCACCCGTTCTTCCCCGTACTTTTCAAACAAGCCAACCGTTGCCCGAAAGACGCCACCGCGCTTGCCGACATCTTCACCTACGATGAACACCCGTTCATCGCGTGCCAGCTCCTCATCCATTGCCTGCCGGATGGCTTCCACCAGGGTAATTTCAGTCATGGCGCACCTCCTCGGCATACACCGGATAAGCCGCTTCCTCCGCGGCGGGATAGGGCGCCTGTTCGGCGTATTGAACGGCTTCATCCACCATCTTTTTGGCGCGGCTTTCCATCTCCTCCAAACGGGAAGCAGTCAGCAGACCGTCCCTTTCCAGAATGCGCCGGTTGACCAGCAGCGGATCGCGCTTTTTATGCTCCTCGACCTCTTCCCGCGAGCGGTAGGTGCGGTCGTCATCATCCGAGGAATGCGGCGTGATGCGGTACATTTTCGCCTCAATTAACGTGGGACCTTTGCCGCTGCGTGCCAGTTCAACCGCTTCTGTAAAGGCCTGATGCACGGCGAACACATCGCTTCCGTCTACAGCCACGCCGCGCAAGCCCAACCCGCAGGCGCGGTCAGCCGCGCTGGGTACCGCCATCTGCTTTTCCACAGGCACCGAAATGGCGTACTGGTTGTTTTCCACCAGAAAGATGACCGGCAGTTGATGCACCGCCGCCCAGTTAACCGCCTCGTACCACTCGCCTTGTGAGGTTGAGCCCTCGCCAAGACTGGCAAGCACCACTTTATCTTCACGGCGCATTTTGATCGCCAGCCCAATGCCGGTTGCGTGGGAGCATTGGGTTGCCACCACCGCCGAGTGGCTGACCACATTGGCGCGCCTCAGGCTCCAGTGGCTGGGCATCTGCCGCCCGCCGGAACTGGGCTCTTCACGCTTGCCCATCAGGCTCAGCATGAATTCGCGCGGTTCGTAGCCCAAACATAGCATCAATGCCAGATCGCGGTAGTAGGGGGCGACCCAATCGTATCCCCGCCGCAGGGCATACGCCGCCCCAACCTGAGCAGCCTCCTGTCCGATGCCCGAAATGTGAAAAGCAATTTTGCCCTGCCGGTGCAGCACCCAGGCGCGTTCATCTAACCGGCGGGACAGCAGCATCATCCAGTACATTTCCAGACGAGTTTCGTCACTTAATGTCATTCGGTTCATCCTCCTTTGGCGAAATAAAACGGACGGGGAGAATACGCTGATTTTTCTTCACACCCGCCCGTTACAACCCAATTCACGGCGACCTCCACACTCAGGATACCGCCTTAAGCAAGCCCATCACTTCCAGCATTTCTTGATTGGAGGCAAACTTGAAATCCTCCACCCCCAGTTCCTGCATTTTTGCCTGTTCGGCGGCTTCCAGTAATTTGAGCGCATCGCGGGTAACCACCGGATGCGGCAGGCGACTGAGGGTTTCCTGAACTTTGGGTAAAACATCCGGCGCAGCCGGCGGCAATCCGGCTAAATACTGTAACACCGCCCGCGCTCCATTGACGCCGTCTTTGCGCGCCACCCCCACCAGTCCGCTGGAAGCCTTGCGTGACCAGCCCTCCACAAAAACACCTTCGATGGGTTCGTCTTTTTCGCTGTCGTAGGCTTCGTAGGATTCGCCCTCGATTGGAAAACGCGGATTTGGATTTTTATCGAAGGCAAAGTTATGCACCGGTAACCCCAGATTTTCATCCACCCTATCGCCAATCGCAAAAATGACCGTGTCCACATCGAAAACATGAAATTGCCCCAAACCGCGCGCCTTGACCTCTCCACCTTCCAGCACCAGATGAGTATCCTCAATCTCCAGTCCGCCAACCCGCCCGCTGCCGTCATCCAGAATGCGGCTCGGTGAGGAAAGAAAACGAATCCAGAACAGGGTGTGGCTCTGCATCCACACCCCACGAGCGGCGGCGGAGTGTATGAACTCTCTGGCAACCTCAGGATGCTGTCCAATGGCGCGCATCTCTTTGGCTACCCGCTCAATTTCGCGGTCGAAAGCCGCCAGATCCAGGTTGGCAACCACCGCTTCGAGCTCTTTTCGATCGAACTTGATCTCCGCCGGCCCGCGCCGGGCAAAAGCAACCACTTCATCCACCTTACGCACCGAAATCAAATAGCGGGCAATATCCATCATCACATTGCCTACCCCGATAATTGCCACCCGCTTGCCGATTTCCAAATGCTGCTGGCTGAAGGGCGGCAGTTTGTTGTAATGATAGACCACATCCTTGGCGTGATACACCCCGCGCAGATGCTCCCCCGGCAAACCCAGCCATTTTGTCCCCTGCGCTCCGGCTGCCACCAGAATGGCCTGAAATCCCAGCCGACGCAAGTCATCCAGCGTCAAATCCCCCTGCTGACCGATCAGCACATTGCCAAAATACTCGACATCGGGCAACTCCAAAATCTGCCGGAATTGAGCCCGCAGACCGGTTTTCATTTTAATTTTATCCGGGTAAATGCCGTATTCTGCCAGCCCGCCGGGTTTAATGTCCCGGTTGAACAGCACCACTTGTACACCCTGACTTGCCAGTTCTCGTGCGGCAAATAACCCCGCCGGTCCCGCACCTACAATTGCCACAATGTGGCGGTCAGATTGATCCATGTATCGTACCCCGGTGGAGAAAGATGACGAGCCGAATTAATTATACCCCGTTTTGTCCGCTTCTTTTTCAAGCCTGTGCTATAGTGGTATACAAGGTGAAGTCATGGAAACAGCATCCCCCAATTCCGCCCAACCCCCTGCTACCCGGCGGCGAATGCTACGCCCAAATCAGTTACTGCCTTCTTTCTGGACGATTACCGGCATCCTTTCGCTGATTGTCAACGCCATCCTGATCGCCGTGTTGATCGGTGTGGGAAGTCAACTCTTTACGCTCAAGCGCCTTCTATCCGAACAATTGATTGAAGGGCTGTATCAAAATTTTGTGCGGATGGACGAAGCCCACATCCGCACGGTCATACCGGTTCGGGATCAGAAAGTGCGCGCCAACTTCACACTCCACATCAAGACCCCCACGACGGTCACCCTCGCCGAGGATACCCTGCTGCCCAACGCCCAGGTGCTGCGCCTGAACACCGGCGGTTTGACAATCTACAATGCCCCAGCCGACATCGTTCTCAAAGCCGGCACCGACCTGCCCATCTTTTTGGACCTGGAAGTGCCGGTAGATCAGGAAATTCCCGTCAATCTGGATGTGAATGTGGACATCCCGCTGCGGGAAACCGACCTGCACGAACCTTTTACCGGTTTACAAGAAGTCGTGCTGCCTTACCGGGAACTGTTGAACCAGACCCCCAATTCGTGGTCTGAGGCGTTGTGTGGCAACCCACCTCTGCCGCTTTGCCGCTGGTTATTTGGAGAATAATCGAGCATTCAACCCATGGCTGATGACATCTTGCGCGCGCAACTCCCCAACGGTCTAACCGTCCAATTGAAAGAAATCCACACTGCCCCGCTGATCAGTCATTGGGTCTGGTATCGGGTTGGCTCGCGCTACGAACAGAACGGAAAGCGTGGCATATCGCATTGGGTCGAGCACATGCAATTCAAAGGAACACCCCGGTTTCCGGCCGGTGTACCGGATAAAGCCATTGCCCGTACCGGCGGAACCTGGAATGCCTTCACTCACATGGATTGGACAACCTATTTTGAAACCCTGCCAGCGGATCACCTGTCCCTGGCGTTGGAGATTGAATCCGACCGGATGGTCAACAGCCTGTTTGACCCCAAAGAAGTCGAAGCCGAACGGACGGTCATTCTCTCGGAACTGGCTGGCAACCTGAACGAACCGCTCTTCCTGCTCAGCGATGCCGTCCAGAAAGCCTCTTTTGAGCAACATCCCTACCGCAACGAGGTGATCGGCACACCCGAAGACCTGCAAAACATCCGCCGTGATGACCTGTTTGAGTACTACCGGCATTACTACCACCCCGCCAATGCGCTGGTAGCCATCGCCGGAGATTTTGACGCCGGCCAAATCCTGCGGCAAATCGAAGACCGCTACGGGGCGATCCCCCCCGGCAAGCCGGCCCAAAACCCAACCACACCCGAACCCCCGGTTGCAGAAGAGCGCCATCTCGCCGTCAGCGGACCCGGCGAAACGGTTTACCTGCAAATTGCTTACCGCTCGCCAGCCGCCGCCGATGCTGACTTTTTCTCCATGACGGTGCTGGATTCGCTGCTGGCAGGCCCCACCAGCCTGAACATGTTTGGCGGCGGCGGAATTTCTAACAAGACCAGCCGTTTGTACCGTGCCCTGGTGGAAAACGAATGGGCTGTCGGTATTTCAGGCGGCATGCAGGCAACCTTTGATCCATTCCTGTACGACCTGACCATCACACTGCGGCCGGACCGCAACCCGGATGAAGTTCTGGCGGTGGTGGATGACGAGATCAAGCGATTGCAAGATGCTCCTGTCAGCGAGCAAGAAATTCAACGCGCCATCAAACAGGCGCGTGCCATGTTTGCCTACGGCAGTGAAAATATCACCAATCAAGCCTTCTGGCTGGGCTTTGCCGAGATGTTCGCAGATTACGGCTGGTTCAGCGGCTACCTGACCCGTCTTGCCGAAGTAACCCCCGCCGATGTCCAGCGGGCTGCCCAGCGCTGGTTGCCTTCCAACCAACGAGTGGTGGGTGTGTATTATCCCCTCAACGGAGGGCCAGGCGCATGAAGAGGCGCAACTCGCAATCCCTGCATGCCCTGCCGGGGGCCGATGACATCCAGCGGGTTGAACTGGAAAACGGGATTACCCTGTTAATGCGCTGTAATCCCTTCAGCCCCTCGGTGGTGATAAGCGGTTACCTGCCAGCCGGCAGTCAGTACGATCCGCCGGAAAAACTGGGGCTGGCTTATTTAACCGCTCTGGGGTTGACCCGCGGAACCCAGCGCAGGAATTTTCAACAAATTTTTGACACGCTTGAAACCGCCGGAGCCAGTTTGGGGTTTGCCGGCAGCGTTCACACCGTCAGTTTTGGCGGACGCTGTCTGGTGGAAGACCTGCCCATGCTGCTGGAACTCCTCAGCGAGGTTCTTTCCCAGCCCACCTTTCCACCGGATCAGGTTGAGCGTCTCCGGGTTCAGCACCTGACCGGCCTGGCAATCCGCGCGCAGGATACCGCCGAAATGGCCTCACTGGTTTTCGATGAAATCCTCTTCAACAATCACCCCTACGGCAAACCGGAGGACGGCTACCCGGAGAGCATTCAAAACATCCGGCGTGAGGATCTGCTCGATTTTCATCAAAGGTATTATTCCCCTGCCGGCATGGTATTAGCGGTGGTGGGCGGCATTGAACCGGCTAAGGTACTGGACTGGGTGAATCACCATCTCGGTTGGTGGCAAACCCCAACCGTACCCCCAGCGGTGGTCTATCCGCCTCTGAAACCGCCCGCGCAGGACATCCGCCGGCATGTTTCCATTGACGGCAAAAGCCAGTGCGATCTGGTGGTTGGCACTTTTGGCCCGCGCCGCACTGACCCGGATTTCTTCCCGGCCATCATCGGCAACAACATCCTCGGACAATTGGGAATGATGGGGCGGATTGGAGAAATCATCCGCGAGCAGTACGGGCTGGCTTATTACGCCGCCGCAAATCTGGTGGCTTCGACCGCCGCCGGCTCGTGGGAAGTTTCGGCCGGGGTTGACCCGCAAAATCTGCAGCGGGTAATTGACCTGATTCGCGACGAAATTGCCTGCTTCACTCACCAACCGGTCAGCGAGGAAGAACTGGCCGACAGCAAAGCCAATCTGATTGGACGCCTGCCGCTGGCGTTGGAGTCCAATTCCGGTGTGGCCGGTGCTCTGCTGAACATTGAACGCTACGGGCTGGGGCTGGACTATTACCGCCGTTACCCTTCAATCATCGAAAATGTCAGCCGGGACGAGGTGCTGGAAACCGCGCGGCGTTACCTGAACGGCAGCGGTATGGTCATCGTCAGCGCCGGCCCGGATGGGAGCGCAGAAACATGATTTTGCGTACCGGCGTTGATCTCGTGGAAATTGAGCGCCTGGATGCGGTCAAGCCGTCCATCCGTGAGCGTTTTTTGAAGAGAGTGTTCACCCCGGCAGAACTGGCCGAATCGAATAATCAAACCGAGTACCTCGGCGGCCGATTTGCCGTCAAGGAAGCCGTCTCCAAGGCTCTCGGCACCGGCATCGGTTTTGTCCGCTGGCAGGATATTGAATGCCTGGATGGTCAACGCGGCGAACCCGTCCTTTACTTGCACGGAAATGCTGCTAAAATTGCTAAGTACCTCGGTTTAGAGCAGTGGTCGGTCAGCATCAGTCACACCCGCACCCATGCCGTTGCCATTGCCGTGGCCCTGGGCAGCAGCCCTGAACGTCCTTTTCCCCAACGGGAGCAGGAAACCGATGCCGGTCTGGAATGAACATCCTTGCAGTCAGTGATATTGAACTGGGATTTATCTACAACGTTCAAATTGGACAGCGTTTCAAGAACGTTGATTTTGTCATCAGTTGCGGAGACCTTCCATATTACTACTTGGAATTCATTATCAGCGTGCTTGACCGGCCGCTCTACTACGTGCGCGGCAACCACGCCAGCAAAGTAGAAATCACCACCGCTGGTGAACGGAGTTCTCCATGGGGGGCGGTTGATCTGCACCGCCGGGCTGTCTGCTCCCCGCAGGGAGTTTTGCTGGCCGGCATTGAGGGAAGCCTGCGTTACAATTACGGCCCGCATCAATACACCCAGGCCGAAATGTGGTGGATGGTGCTGGGTCTAACCCCGGCGCTGATGCTGAACAAGCTCCGTTTTGGGCGGTATCTGGACATTTTCTTAACCCATGCGCCGCCGTGGGGTATTCATGACATGGATGATTTACCGCACCGTGGGATTAAGGCTTTCAACTGGTTGATTCAGGTATTCCAGCCCACCTACCACCTGCATGGGCATATTCACGTCTATCGCAATGATACCGAGATAGAAACCCGAGTCGGCAGCACAACCGTCATCAATTGCTACGGTTATCGCGAAATTCAATTCAATTTTCAAGAAGTCAATCGGCCGCTGCCCGATATGCAATCCAGCTTTGGGCGGAGGATCAAATATGAGTGATTCAATCAATTCATCGTTTTTCGAGAAGATTGCCCGCGAGGACTTTGAACAGGCTCTTCGCAAGGGTTTCTGGCGTTCGGTGTTAGGCTGGTTTAATAAATCAACCAACCAATTACTGGCTTTTGACGAAGTCCGCAAATACCTGCCAATACGCGGACAGTACGATGTGGGGGTACGCCAGATTCCGATTGACAAAATCGTCGGGAGTGTCGGCCGCTATAACGATTTTGACCGAGCATTCTTGCCCCGCCACCGTCACATCCGCTCCCGTTGGGTGAGTATTGATGTGGCAAAAATGAAGGAAATTGAACTACCACCCATCGAGGTTTATAAAATCGGGGATGTGTATTTTGTCAAGGATGGCAACCACCGTGTTTCGGTGGCTCGTGAAAAAGGGCAAAAGTACATTGATGCTTACATCACCGAAATCGTAACCGACATTCCAATTGACGAAAACACCGACATCAACTGGCTGGTGCGGATGCACGAAAAATCGGAGTTTTACCAGAAAACCCGCCTGCACGAATTGCGTCCCGATGCCAACATCGAATTGACCCTGCCGGGTATGTACCCCAAGTTATTGGAACACATTCAGGTGCACCGCTGGTACATGGGAGAAAAACGAGGAAGCGAAGTGCCTTTTGAGGAGGCCGTCGCCTCCTGGTATGATGAGGTTTATTCCCCGCTGGTCAAAGTCATTCAAGAATTGGGGATTTGCAAAGAGTTCCCCGGACGTACCTCGGCCGATTTGTATTTATGGATCATCGAACACCTCTATTATCTGCGAGAAGAATTCCGCCAGGAAATCAAGTTGGAGGATGCCGCGCGGAGTTTTGCCGAGGGGTATTCACCCAATCCGGTCCGCAAGTTGATCAACCTTTTTCGCAAGTTGACTCGCCTGGTTGCAGAGGGATTGGAGGATGCCTCAGAACTCGAATTGGGCATCCTCCCCGAAGAAATGATGCTGGATGTGGACGAAGTCAAACCGGAGGACAATCCGAATCAGCCGGAGAGCGAAGACAAAGACTTGACCGACTGATCCTGTACACCCAGCCAGAAATGATTGGGTAAAATGCGTCGGTTGGTTTTGATAAGAATCCCGTTTCGTTGAAGGGTATCCTCGTTAACCATGCTGGGATGAACAAAACACACATCCGGTCGAACGCCGTATTTTTTCTCGTAATAATCGGCAGCGCGTTTGATTTTGGAAGATAAATCGGTTTTTTGATCGTTGTCGAACCATAACATTCCGATGTTCATGATACAGACCTCCAAAAAATTAGATCGAATCGGGGAGGTAAAAATGGTGTTCTCGTTGACCAATCTGGACAACGAATTCCTTACCGTTGATGAGAGTGTTGGAATTCAACCCGGAAAGATTTGAAAGAGTGGATGCCAGGCGATGATCCTTCATTTTGCCGATGATGCGGGTCTTAAATTTTTCCACCCATTTTTTTTGCTCGGCAGCAGTGCGACTGTCCATGATCACAATCGGCCAGATTTCATAGAAAGGGCCTTCTTCCAGCAGCCATTCAAAATTCAACCGAACATCAAAATCCATATATGGTAAAGTATCAAAACCATCCAAAATGATTAACCGGCACTCCCCCTCATTCCTGCCGTGCTGTCGGCTTTCAACCCGATCGGCTTCGTCCAGAATGGCTTTGCCTGCCGGATGGTCATAATTGTTTGTAAAATGAGAAAAATAATTTTTGTAACGATCGTACTCAAATTTCCACAGGCTGGTTCGTGCGCTGATCAGGGAAAATTGAATTTCATAAACCGGGTTGGTAAGAATCAATGAGTACATCAAAGTTTTCACCAGACGCATCTTTCCTGCCTCAGGGTCGGAGATGATCAAAATTGAACCCGGACGAGGATCCATCAAATCAAACAACAGGGGATTTTCATCAGAATCGACCCCCAAAAAACCCGTCCGCAAAGGAAGGGGCAACAAAGAATTCAGGTAATTGCGTAACCCGTACTCAGGAATGGGTTTTGAGGATGAAGGATTACCTTTTGGGGAAGACCATTGAGGAAGATCAACCTCAATCGCTTCTTTTTGATTGACCGGTATATCCACAATCGGTAGGGAAATCATGGCTTACTCCTTTGGTAACTTTACTTGATTATAGAACATATGTACTATTTTGTCAATAAACCAATAAAATATTTAATCTGTGGTATTTTTTGCTATTTTGCGGTATCCTTAACACACCACTACTTTATGCAGGCTGATATTTCATTCATCTGACAAGGAGGTTGCGGTGATTAAAGAAACTGTCAAAGATGCCGAAAATCGCATGAAAGGCGCAATCCAATCCCTGGAAGAAGACCTGGCAGGCATACGCACCGGGAGGGCAACCCCTGCACTGATCGAAAAACTGCCGGTGGAATACTACGGCGTCCCGACACCCTTGATGCAACTTGCCTCCATCAGCGTACCCGATGCGCGCACGTTGCTCATCAAACCCTTCGACGCATCCGGTCTCAAAGCCATTGAACGCGCCATCATCACTTCCAACCTCGGCCTGACACCCAATAACGACGGGAAAACCCTGCGGCTCAACCTCCCTCCACTGACCGAAGAACGCCGGCGCGATCTGGTCAAAGTGGTCAATCAACGTTTGGAAGAAGCCAAGGTCGCCATCCGAAATGTCCGCCGTGACATCCTCAAAGACCTGCGCGATTTTGAAAAAGAAAAACTGATCTCCGAAGACGAACTCAAAAAAGGTGAAGACGAACTTCAAAAACTGACCGATAAAATGATCAGCGAGATTGACCGGATCGGAGAAATCAAGCAAAAAGAAATTATGGAGTTTTAAGACTACTGATGAATGAATCAGAGGCAATCGCCTCTCCCCCTCTCACCAAAATCCCCGTCCATGTAGCCATCATCATGGATGGCAATGGACGCTGGGCTGCTGCACGCGGTTTACCGCGTCTGGCCGGCCATCGCGCCGGGACAGAAAATCTACGCACCATCATTCGCGCCTGTGTCGAGTTCAATGTCAAAATCCTGACGATTTACGCTTTCTCCACCGAAAACTGGGGCAGGCCAGCCGAAGAAGTCGAAGGGCTGATGATGATTCTCGAAGATGTGATTGACCGGGAATTGGGTGAACTCCATCAGGAGGGTGTACAGCTTCACCACATCGGTCATCTCGACCGGCTTCCGGAACGGCTGCAAGAAAAAGTCAAACGCGCTGTTGAACTCACCAAAGACAATCATCGGTTAATTCTCAACATTGCCTGGAATTACGGCGGTCGGGATGAAATCGTCTGTGCCATTCGTTCAATTGTCAAAGACGGCATTCCCCCGGAAGAAATTAACGACGAACTGGTCAGCCGCTATTTATTCACTGCCGGTATTCCTGATCCGGATTTAATCATCCGAACATCCGGCGAGATGCGCATCTCCAACTTTTTGATCTGGCAGTCCGCCTATGCAGAATGGTACATCACCCAAACCCTCTGGCCTGACTTCAACCGGGAAGAGTTTTACAAAGCCCTACAAGAGTATAGCCAGCGGGAAAGACGATTTGGAAAACTCTCCGATCAGGGCTGCTGCTGAAAGCAGTGGGGTCAGCCTGCGCAGCCGCCTGCTGGTGGCCATCATTCTTATTCTGGTCGGAGTCACCTTCGTCCTGCTGGGTGGATTAGCCTACACCGTATTCATTGGTCTTTTACTTGCCATAGCCGCCTGGGAATACTGGCGGCTTTTTACTCACGGGGGCTATTTCCCGTCCGCCGTCATGCTGATCGGTGGAACGCTCATTCTGGCCTTCAGCCGCTATTTTTGGGGGTTTGAATCGAGTGATTTACTGCTGGCCGGCCTGATTCTGTCCAGCATGGCTGCCCACATTTTTACCTGCCAGCACGGCTGCACCACCGCCGGAATGGATTTCACCATCACCCTGACCGGCATTCTCTACATCGGATGGATGGGCTCTTACCTCATCTCCCTGCGTTTTCTACCGGATGGGTTGTGGTGGCTGATGCTCACCATCCCCACCATTGCAGTCGGCGATGCCGGTGCATTCTTCATCGGACGAGCATGGGGGAAAACCCCGCTTGCACCGCGAATCAGCCCCAATAAAACCAGAGAAGGGTATTTTGGCGGACTGCTATTTTCCATCGCCGGTGGACTGTTGTTTGCCTTCCTGTGGGGATTACGCTCCCCGTTGATTACGCCCATGCACGGCTTGTTTTTGGGGCTGGCACTGGGATTACTCAGCCCGCTGGGAGATTTGGGCGAGAGCATGCTCAAGCGTCAGTTCAACATCAAGGATTCGGGACGCTTATTAGCCGCTCACGGCGGCGTGTTGGATCGGATCGATTCGTGGCTGTGGGGGGCAGCCATTGGCTACTACCTGATTCTTTGGCTTTGGTAAGCGGATTGACCCATCTCTATACCCCATTTTCAAAAGGAGGAACAGCTCGATGATCGACTCCAAACCCACCCGAAACCTTGCATTGGAACTGGTGCGCGTTACAGAAGCAGCCGCACTGGCTGCCGGTCGCTACGTTGGCAGGGGCGATAAAATCGCTGCTGACCGCGCCGCGGTGGACGCCATGCGGTTGGTGCTCAACACCATCCAGATGGACGGTGTGATTGTGATTGGTGAAGGTGAAAAAGATGAAGCGCCCATGCTTTACAACGGGGAGCGCCTGGGAACCGGAGAACCCCCTCAGGTGGATATCGCAGTTGATCCGATTGACGGGACACGCCCGACGGCTTTCGGTTTACCCAATGCAATTGCTACGGTGGCGCTGGCCCCGCGCGGCACCATGTTCAACCCCGGTCCAATCGTCTATATGGACAAAATTGCAGTCGGTCCTGAGGCGCGGGATGTGATTGACATTGAAGCGCCGGTGGAGGACAATCTGCGTAAAATTGCCAGAGCCAAAGGCGGTAATGTCGAAGACCTGACCTGCGTCATTCTCGACCGCCCGCGTCACGAAGAACTCATCAAGCGCGTGCGGCGGGTTGGCGCCCGCATTATTTTGATCCCGGACGGGGACGTGGCCGGTGCGTTGATGGCTTCTCTACCGGAAACCGGCATTGATGTGCTGCTGGGAATCGGTGGAACGCCGGAAGGCGTTTTGGCAGCCTGCGCTTTGCGCTGCACCGGCGGAATGATTCAAGGAAAACTGCATCCCCGGAATGAAGAAGAGCGGCGCAAAGGTGAGGAATTGGGGTACGACTTTAACCGCGTGCTAACGATTGATGATCTGGTTTCATCCGAGGATGTTTTCTTCGCCGCCACCGGCATCACCAACGGCGAACTGCTCAAAGGGGTAGATTATTACCCCGGCGGAGCTACAACCGACAGCATCGTGCTGCGCGGCTTGACCGGCACCAGCCGGCGCATCATCTCCACCCACCGGCTGACCAAACTTTCCAAAATCAGCGCAATTCACTATTGATGGAAATACGCTTTCCATAAGCAACCGCCCCCCGTTTTGTTCCGCAAAACGGGGGGCGGTTCTGAACTGTTTGCTTGACCTTGCCGCAGGTCGGGATGGATTACTTGATTTCGTAACTCAGGTTGGCGTCCGCCTGAATGACCAGCTGCCCGGCAGCAATCGGCACACTGGATGATGCCGCCATTCCGCCTTTAGCCTCATAAACCGGCATGGGGCCACCGCTGGAGTACACATTGATGTTTTGCAGCGCTCCAAGGGTCACACCCGCAAGCCCGGCAATTTCATTGGCTTTGGCTTTGGCATCTTCCACTGCCAGCCGGCGGGCTTCCGCTTCAGCCGCAGCGCGATCCGCAACATCAAAACTGATGCCATTGATCGTATTTGCGCCGCCTTCGACCACGGCATTCAGAATCTCACCCAGTTTTTGCAGTTCACGCACTTTGACGAACACGGTGTTTTCGACCACATAAGTGATCTTACTCGGCGTGCCATCCTGGTTGTATTCCTGCATCGGATAGACATTGAAAGCCGTCGTCTGAATATCCTCGGCAGCAATGCCCTGCCGCTGGAGAGTATCGGCAATTGCCTGCGCCTGTCGGTTGTTTTGTCCAAGCGCGGTGGCTACATCGTCTGCCTGACTGCGCACACCAATATAGATGTAAGCAATATCCGGTACCACATACACCTTACCGGTGCCAGTCACATTAATCTGCCGTATCGGTTGATTGGCGGCCGGCGCCGTTCCAGCACAGGCAGCCAGCAAACTGGCGGCCAGAACAACAATAATGAGCAAAGTCCAACGCGTTTTCATGGTTCCTCCTTATCGAACCCAATCATAGATTTGTTACATCTTTCAAGACGCTGCTCCCCCAAAAAAGTTCCCAGGTATGAAAACCGGGAGAGGATGGATCATCACCCTCTCCCGCCTCAACTGGAATGTTATTGCCCGTTCTCAGGGAAGCAGACGCAAGTTAAGTACCCCAATGGGCTGCTCAACCTTCAAGCGAATCCGGGCATTTTGGGCATCCGCACCCGGCGAATACAGATACTCCCCCTCAGTCCGAAACTCACCGGCCGGGATATTGCGCATCGTGATAGCCGTATCTGCGTGAATTTCCACCAACGCCCCGCGCGGAATTTCGATGGTCAGGCTGCCAATCGGGTTGCTGATCACCCCTTCAAACGCATCTTCGGACGACAGACGCACCGTCAACTGCCCCACCGCCACCGAGGCGTTCAACCGTTCCAGGTCCAATCCGTCCAAGTCCAATATCTGATCGCCGGCGCCGGTGTTGGTTTCCAGGGCAATCGGCACCTCTCCGCTCAGTTTGATCTGCCAGTTCGGGGATTGAAAACTGCCCGCCCAGGGCAGGTACACCACCCCGGAACTGCCCAGTGAATAACTCCCCAGCCCATTTTGAACCACGTAGCGGTCATCCAGCTCCTGCTGCCGCGCCAGAATGACCTGGCCCTCAGCCAGTAATTGAGAACTTGCCGTACCTTGCACCATCAATCCACCGGCCGGGTTGGAAAGACGCACAATCGCCCGCTCGGCACCTTGTAGAGGTTGGGAGATGGCAACCACCTGTCCACCCATCAAACCCTGATTTCCTGCCGCCAGCCAGAAGACCGCCCCCACCACCAGAAGTGTGAGAAGCACGGCCGCCAGTGTTACCCAGCGCGAACTACCGCGCAGGATGATGTCCAACCCGATGACAATCAAAAACAACGGCCACAAGCGTAGTAGCATATTCAGGGCATTCCCGGGCAAGGCGCCGAAATTACTCAGCAAAAAGACCGTCCCCAAACCAATCGAGAAGATGCCCCACACCCAGCCTTCCCCTCGCAAAATGTGATCAATCCCGCCGATCAAAAAAATCAACGGCCACAGACGCAGCAAAGTTGCCCACACATCGCCCGGCAGGGCACCCAACGTGTTCAACAATAAAATCACCCCCAGGACGATCAACATCAACGGCCAGAAAATACTACGCCGAGGATGAACCGGTTTGTACTCACTCATGATCCCCTCCTCATCCGCGCCGCAGCGCGCGCACAAACAACACAATGCCCGCCAGAATCATCAACGCGGGAATGGCATATGCTGCCCATTCCACACTGACGCCCATGACAATCAGGGAAATGACCACCATCACCCCTGCCGGCCAGAGTGCCCATTCCATGCGCTCTCCACCCGGTGTGGGCAGCAGGTAAACCAACCCAAAGGTAGCCGCCAGACCAAGCAGAAAGATCCAGGCAATCGACTCGCCGAAAACCGGCTCAAGCACCAGCATGACCACCAGACTGGCCATTACCCCCGCCGGGATGATTGCCCACCAGAAGTTACGGTTAAGGATGTAAACCACGATGAAGCTCAGTCCAATCCCGCCCAGCACAATGGCGCCGCCGATCTGATCGGTAGCGGCTGGGGCAAGCCGGCTCAAACCGATCAGTGCCCCAATCCCCAGCAGGGTGAAGCCGGGGATGGCTGCCCACCACTGATTGCGGTCATTGGCCAGAACTGCCAGAAAGGCAGCCCCACCCAGCAGGAATAAAAACGACCAGAGCAAACCGCTCAATTCAACCTGAAAGACGGCATCCAGCAGGGCAATCACTCCCATGAGGATTAACCCGCCTCCCGCCAGAATACGCCAATTCCACCTCGACATGATTTCTCTCCTTGATTTTGAGAATTTATCCGCTGGTTATCTCAATTGAACCCAGCCCTGCTTCGACTTTGATTTCCACCCGGCGTTCTGCCAGATCATAACCGGGTGTTTCATAGGTTGTGCCGTTGAAAGGGAAGCGCTGCGGGTCAATTTTGCTGCCCACCAGGCCGCTCTCCATCTCAATTCGTCCGGCTACGCCATCGGGGACGCGTAAAACGACCGAGGCTGCCCCGGCGCGTACAACCACCCGGCAGAATGGCGACTGAGCCGGCAGGGTGATTTCGCTCGAACTCGCCCCGGTTTCCAGCACCACCCGCTTCACACTCAAATCGCGCAGATTGATGCGGTTTTCACCCGCCCCGGTATGAAAGGTCAGATCCAGTGGCACTTCGCGGCTGAGTTTGACATCCCAGCGCAGCCCTTCTTCACCCGACCAGGGTATATCCAGCGGGGTCAATACCGGGTCTGCACTCAAGGTCACCCGCGCCAGTGTGCCTTCCTGTTGTACCGAGTGGCGTACACCACCCACAAACGAACCTTCCAGCAGTTGTCCCGGAGCTGCGTCGCCGCTGACCAGCAACCGCCCGGCTCCGTGGTTGAATTCGATGCTGGATTCGCCGGCGGTTTGCAGCGGAATGGCAAGATTTTCCACTTCCAGCGATTGTTTACCTGCCAGTCGCGGACGCAGCAAGATCCACGCTCCCAGCAGAATCAAAACCAAAGGCCAGAAATAGGTCCATACGCTCCACGCCAGCACACCCAGCGTCTGCAAGAGGAATAATGTCCCCAGCAGAATGAGAATAAGCCCCCCAAACAAACGATTACGATGCATTTTAACTCTCCTTATTATCGAAACCGAAAACTCGTCAGCAAAAGGCTGGCGTTGGATAACCACTCCGGTTGATTCCACGAATTGCTCACCAGCCACACCAGCGACGGCAGAAGGTAAGCCGCCGCTACCAGCAAAACACAGCCAGTCAACAGCCCGCGAATTTGCTGTAAGGTAAATTCCCAGCCACTGCCGGTCAGTTTGTCAACGCCAATCGTCAAACCGACCAGCGCCAGAATGAAGGCAGCCGCCAGAACAATACTCTGCCAGATATCCGCTTCATAACGAAACACCATCAGGATGCTGAACAAGACCAGCGAAAGGGTGAGAAGCGCCACAAAGGTTCGGGCCGACATTAGACTGACACACGTGCGCAGCAAATAGATGGCTGCCAGTGTGACCAGACCGCCCAGTACAATTCCGTTGACCATCCCAACCTCGTTACGAATGACCCAGGTCAACCAGCCGGCAGTCAACCAGAGGATGCCTGTCAGGCTTACAAACGGAAGCAGTAAGCGTTTCATCGCGCATCTCCCCAAACCGCCCGATACGGATTGAAATTCTGCCGGCAAAGCCAACCTTGGACGATTAAATAATACCGCATGGTCATGCTTAACATACGCAGGAAATGGAGATTAGTTGCATCACCCCAAATTAATCGCGCCGCCTTGCGGCGGCGCGATATTTTCCAAAATTCAGTAAAATGGGCAGAGCCGGCAATTTACCAATCGCTCACAAAGCGAAACCGCCATACCGCCCCATCCTGAGCAACCGTCGTATTGACCGTCATCACCTCAAACCAGGTTTTACCCGGTTTGAAAGCCACTGGTTTGCCCTCTCCATCCACCAACGTGAGCACGTCGCTTTCGGTCAATCGCTGCCACTTGACTTCAAACATCCGCCCATCGCGGAACAAATAAGCCGGGCCGCTGCCGAGAATGCTCATGTCCAGCACCTCTACATCCGGGCGCGGGTCAACTTCATTGTGCCGCACCTGAATGATGACCAGATTATCCGCAGCGATCTGCTGCTTGGTGAGGGCATCGGTCAGCGGTGCGTACTCGGCAGCGTTCCCATCGGGATCATTGCGGGTTTCGGAAAAGCGCAGGTAACGGCCGCTGGCGGCATCATAATCCCAGCGGTTGTAAATAGCCGCCGAAAAACGCACAAACACCTGCTCGGCCGGTTTACCCCCTGCGGGAAGCGTGTAATTGAAGGCCATCCCGTCCAGATTTGGGCGGGTATTGTCAATCCCACGGGCTTTAATCAGGTTTTGCAGTTCAATGGTATTGGCAGCCAGATAATTCTTTCCGCGCGGGTCAACCCGGCATACCGCCGGGCAGGATGCGCCGCTTTCCAGCACCAGCCGGCTGCTGAACTCGGAATTGACCAGCCGCTGGAACACCGGTGCATAGGCGTAGCCAAAAACAAAGATGGGTTTGTACATGCGAATCAGATTCACATCCGAATAACGCGCCGAGCGTATCGGCATGACCTGCTCGGCGTCCTGCCCGTAGAACAACGCGGCAAAGCGGGTGGTGCCGTACTCGGTGTAAAACTCATAGACAATATCCGCCAGCGAAAGTCCGGATTGCGGCCGGTCATCCCGTGGCAGATTCTGAACTTTGATCAGAATGGGGCGGCGGTTGAGGATTTGCGGGTCGGTCACCTTCAAACCGGTTAGAGGATTGACATCCGCCGGGAAATTGGTCGGGCCGTAACCCTCGGCCGGATAATCCAGCGTAGGGGTGAGGGTGGGCGCTGGCGTTTCGGTGGCGGTTGGCGCCGGTGTATTGGTAGCAGGCAGGAAGGGGGTATCCAGCGCTTTGCGGGTGGCCGTCGCCTCCAGATCAATGACTGTGGTTGGTTGAGCAGTTGGTTGAGGGGTATTGGTCTGGCAGGCGGCCAGCCCCAGCAACACGATCAGCAATGCAAGCATAAATCCGATTTTCTTCATGGTTGGAACACGCCTCCGGCAAACAAAATCCATAGCCGATGATACTTCAATAAGCGCTTATTTGTACAGGTTTATTTTTCCCTGCTGTTATAATGGCTGGCATGAGGATCATCCGGCGCATCGGGCCAAAGGGACAAATTTATTTGAAAAGTGGTCTGGCAGGATTTGCCCTGGTGGTATTGACCATCTGGCTGGCGCTCACTCCGCCCGGCATACTTGGCAAGGCCGATGCCATTGGCTATGCCGTCTGCCACCGCATCGAGCTGCGTTCCTTCTGGATTGGCGACCGCCCAACGCCGCTGTGCGCGCGCTGTTCGGGGATGTATCTGGGCATGCTGACCGGCTTCATCTTTCAATGGGCGCAGGGAAAACGCTCGGCGCTGCCGCCGCTGCGCATCAGCATTCCGCTCAGTGTCTTTTTGATCACCTTTGGGGTGGACGGGCTGAATTCTTACCTGCACTTTTTCCCGCAGGCGCCCACCCTTTACCCGCCCAGTAACCTGCTGCGGCTGGCCACCGGCAGTGGACTGGGGGTGTTGGTAGCGGTCATCTTTCTGCCTTTGTTCAATCAATACTTCTGGATTGAGCCCGACCCGCGCCCGGCGCTGGCGAGTTACCGGCAGGTCTTCCTGCTTCTGCTGCTGGTCGGGTTGGTTTCGGCAGCCATGTACCTGCAAATTCCGGTGCTGATCACCGTACTGGCCGTCCTCAGCGCTGTTACCGTCTGGCTGGTTTTGGGCATGTGTTACAGCCTGTTGTGGATGACCATTTTTCATCAGGAAAATTCAATGGACACTTTAAAGAGCGGCTGGGTGATCCTGACAGCCGGCTTCACCACCGCACTATTGCAGATTGGTGCGGTGGACTGGTTGCGCTATACTTTAACCGGAACATGGTCGGGGTTTATTTTCTAAGCACTCGACCGGGGAGATTCGCATGATGGAATTGCTGGGAGTATTCACTGCTTTTGGGTTATCGGCCAGCGCCGGTTTGAACGCCTACATTCCCCTGCTGGTGGTTGCGCTGCTGGCAAAATTTACCGACCTGCTCACCCTGCGCCCGCCGTGGGATGCGCTCGAATCCTGGTGGATCATCGGCTTGCTGGTGGTTCTCTCGCTGATCGAATTCTTCGCCGATAAAGTACCGGCTGTCAACCACATTAACGATTTGATTCAGACCTTCATCCGTCCTACTGCCGGGGCAATTGCCTTTGCCGCCAGCGCCAATGTGATCACCGATGTGCATCCGGTTTTATCGCTGGGTCTGGGTTTGCTGGTAGCCGGGGGGGTTCATGCCGTAAAAACCCTGGCCGTCCGCCCGGCGGTGACCGCCACCACCGGCGGAGCCGGTAATGTGCCGGTCAGCATCGCCGAGGATGTGGTTTCCACCATTTTTTCCATTCTGGCTGTAGTCGTACCGGTTGTGATCGCCTGCCTGCTGGTGCTGATAACCGCCTATATCATCTGGCGTTGGTACCGCAAGGCAAAACGCCTAAACACCGTTTAGGGTTTGTTTGGAATTGCGCCGGCGGGTCAGGTAACCGGTCAAGGCCATAACACCAAGCAAGCCGGCAATTGCGATCAAGCCGAGGGGACTGTAATAGGACAATTGACCATCATCGCGTAAATTGTAGTAAGCCCGCCAGTCCCACGTCAGGCTGTTGATCAGATCCACAATCACCACACCGGCCGCGCCACCAACAAGCACCAACGCGCGGGCAAGCGGGTTTTGCAGGCGGGAATAAAACCATACAGCCGTCACCAACAGGAAGGTGGCCACCAGAATGAAGCCGTAAAGAAAGGGGTGATGGTTTTCATCGAACAGCACCACAAACCAGCCGATGAACGTAAAAAAGCCAAACGCCAGCAACGTCCAATCCCGCCACAAGCCCGCCAGCATCCTCTTCAGCGGCTGAGTGGAGCGGCGCAGCAACACTCCGCTTACAAGCGCCACCGGCACCGCCACCCATAATGACCTTGCCAGTAAAACCCCATCCGCCCTCATTCCCGCAAGCCACCAGCCGGTGATCATCGCCCAGAAGAGGAAGGCATACGCCCAACGGGGAAAACCAAGCATCACCCCCACCAGCAGACCGGTCAAGACCAGCCCGTAGAAAATCAAAATCGGATTAAGCCAGAATGGAAAGGAGGGGAGGAATCGCGGATAATGGAAAGCCAGGCTGAGCAGTCCATAAGCCGCAAACGGCAGCGCCGCCAGCCAGCCACCCCCACCGGCAAGTGCACCTCGCACGGATTGGTTGCCCATCATCTTTTAAAATCCTTTCTGCGAACCCGACAAAACAAACCCAAAATTGTGACCATTAGTATAGTAGCACAATTTTGGGTTGAGCGTTCCTTCGATTTTCTAATTTTGGGGCAGAGTACTAAGCAGAAGGTTTTCTGGCTTCGATAACTGCCGAAACCACATAATCCTCAATTTTACTCCCCGGCGACCAGTCCCGGATAAAAGATTTACTCTCATCCTTCGGTTGAATCCGAATTTCCACGAACCCCGCTTTCTGTAAAAAGCGTTCCAGCTCTTGTATGGTGGCTGCACCGGCTGCGCAGGAGGTATAAAGGCTCATGTCCTCTTTGAAGATCGCCGGTAATTCTGCAATCGCCACCACATCCGAAACTGCCAGTCGCCCGCCCGGTTTGAGCGCCCGGAAAGCCTCGCGAAAAACCTCCTCCTTGTCCGGGGAAAGATTGATCACGCAATTCGAAATGATCACATCCACACTGCCATCCCCTACCGGCAAATGTTCGATTTCGCCAAGCCGAAACTCCACATTGGTAAAACCGCCCTTTTGCGCGTTCCGCCTTGCACGGCTGATCATCTCGGGCGACATATCCACACCAATCACCCGCCCCTGCGACCCGACCGCCTTCGCTGCCAGGAAACAATCCAACCCGCCGCCGCTGCCGAGATCAAGAACCGTTTCACCGGGTTTGAGCGCAGCAATCGCCTGCGGATTGCCACATCCCAGACCGAGATTGGCACCATCCGGCACATTGATCAGATCTTCAGCCGAGTAACCCAGCGAGAGAGAAATATCCACCACCCTCCCGTCATCAGCCGAACTGCAACAGCCACCCGAAGAAGAGCAACCACATCCACTGCTGCCAGTGGCACCGATCTTTCCGTAATTTTCCCGCACCGCCGTGCGAAGAATCTCTTTACGATTGTCGTCCATTAAATTCCTCCAAAAGTGAGTTTGTACTACTAATTAAAGACGGAAGAAACTTGAAATGGACGCAAACGGAATCTCACGCCTTTTCGCCGCAGTCATTGCATTTTGGTTCATAAAACATCAACGTGCCGCGCACGTCGTAAACAAAGCGACAACAATCCTCAAACATCTTTTTCAGCATCCGCCTGCCGCGCTGTACCCGCGATTTGACCGCGGATGGGGAAATTTGCTGGCTTTGCGCAATTTTACTTTGCGCAATTCCCTCGATTTCAGCCAGCAGGATGGCCTCACGGTACTTCTCAGGCAATTCGTCAATCATTGGCAGCAGACAACAGGCCAGTTCTTTCTCAACGCTTTGCTCTTCCTCTGTCGGCAGCGCGACCAGCCACTCCGGCAAGGGCTGAGAGGGACGTTTGGCGCGGTAATAATCCACAATTGCGTTACGGGTGATCTGATAAATCCAGCCTTGCAACCGGGTAGCGTCCTTCAAGGAAGGCAGATTCGAATAAATGCGCAGGAAGACCTCTTGCAGAATGTCCTCACTGGTCATCCTGTCCCCCACCCGCTTTTGAATGAAATCCAGCAAGCGGCTTTTATAGGTTGCCCACACAGTTTCAAACAGGCTCTCAGTGGTCATCTCATTATTCACACATGCAGGCGGATCGTTTTTATCTCAAACGGGCGAAAATCCAGTTGAATTTCACCGTTTGCAAAATCGAGCGGTTGGGCACCCTCTTCCAGCAGGTTGGTCTGGCTGGCGGCCTGTACCGGCAGAGCCGTTTTCAACGTGCAACGGGTAGCCGTGCGCATACCCTCGTACAAGCGCAGGATGATATCCCCGCTGCCATCCTCCGCCGGTTTGACCGTCTCGATGACGATGTTTTCCTGATCCAGCCTGAACAGGGATACCGGTTCGGCAGCGGAGGTGCCTTCCACCACCAGCGGCGGCACATTCAAATCATAGGCCTCGCGCAATAAACCGCTTTCCAGCAGACTGCCGTTCCAGTAATACACGGCGTAGGTAAAAGTTTGCAAACCGCGGTCGGCGTTCATGTCCGGCGCCATTGCCGATTTCAGCAAACTCAAGTTGATGGTATTACCGCGGGCGCTCAGGCCGTATTTGCTGTCGTTCAGCACGGCCGCACCGCGCCCTTCTTCAACCAGCGCACTCCATTTGTGATTGCAGATCTCAAAGCGGTCGGCGTCGTACTGACGCGAGCGGTGATTGGGACGGCGTAAATGCCCAAATTGAATCTCGCTGACTACTTCATTGGTATGCAGGTTGAATGGGAAGGCAACTTTGAGCAGTTTGTGTCGCTCCTGCCAGTCCACGCAGGTAGCAAAATCAATCCGTCGGCTGCCCCGGCGCAGGGTGATCACCTGTTCGACCGTCGAATGATGCAGCCGGCGGCGCAGACGCAAACGGGCAGCCAGTCCGCCCTCAGTGAGAACTTCCATTTCAACTGGTTCATCCGTCGCTACCGGCAGCAGTTCGGTCATGCTGTCCAGGTCCCAGGCATCCCACTTCGTAGGAACATCTTTATAAAGGCACAGGCGGTTAGCCGGCCCGGCCAGTACTTCGCGCCCGGTCTCCTTATCCCACAGGCTGATCAGTTCTCCGCGCCGGTTGAAGCGGGCGGTAAGCAGCTCATTTTCCAGCCCAAAACCATCCGCTGCTTTGAAGGCACGTGCCGAAGGGGCTGGGCTTGCATCCGCTGGCTGATTGGGAATGGCTGCCCAGCCACAGGGTGGCAATTCAACCTCCACCTCACCTTGCGGAGTGGCAAACAGCGCCCGGCGCGGCCAGGGAAGCGAGTTGAACGCCGTCCGGCCGGCCCCGCTGCCGCTCAGCAACCGGGCAGCCTGTTGTGCGGTTTGACCGGCAGCCGCCAGAATCTCGGCATAGGCGGCTTCGGCTTCCTCATAGACGCGGGCAATGGAGGAACCCGGCAGAATATCGTGGAACTGGTGGAGCAGCAGGTTGCGCCACTGCTCCCACAGGGATTGAGGCGTAAAATCAAAGCCTTGCAGAGCACGAGCCGCACATCCCCACATTTCGGCCTCACGCAGGGCAAATTCACTGCGCCGGTTACCGCGTTTGGTGCGCGCTTGCGAGGTATAGGTGCCGCGGTGCGCCTGAAAATACAACTCACCCACATAACGTTCTCTGGGCAGACCATGCGCGAATAAATCCTCAAAAAATTCTGCCGGCGATGCCATCCGCACCCGCGGCAGGCCTTCCAGGTCCTGCACCCGGCGGTAGAATTCCAGATGATCGCGGGTCGGGCCGCCGCCGCCATCCCCCCATCCAAAGGATTGAATCATCGAATGGATGCCGTTCGCCTGCAGGCGGGTATTCCAACGCTCCATCAGGTTGCGCGGACGCATTTCGCTATTGTAATCGGTGAAGATGTGCGCCGGTATGGCGCTGCCGTCAATTCCCTCCCACCAGAAGATGTTATATGGAAACTGCTCACCGCCGTTGTAGGCCCAGGTGATCTTCTGGGTGGCAAAGCCGATCATGCCGCAGCCCTTGAGGATTTGGGGCAATGCGCCGGAATAACCGAAGACATCCGGCAGCCACAACACGCGGCTGTCCACCCCCAATTCGTCGCGGAAGAAAGCCCGCCCGTAGAGAATCTGGCGGATCAAACTCTCACCGCCGCTCAGGTTGGTATCGGCCTCCACCCACATACCACCGTCGGCAATTACCCGACCTTCACGCACAGCCTGTTTGAAGCGCGCGTAAATCTCCGGGTAATATTGTTGCAGCATCCAGTAAAGGTGCGGCTGGCTCTGTAAAAAGCGAAATTCGGGGTATTCCTCAAACAAGGCCAGTTGATTGAGGACGGTTGCAGCCATTTTACGCTGTGTATGCACCAGCGGCCACAGCCAGGCCACGTCAATGTGGGCGTGTCCAAAGGCGAACAGGGTCGGCATCGTCGGGCCATTGCGCTTTTCCAGCACGGGGCGCATTCGCTCACGTCCGGCACGGATAGTTTCCAGCATCTCTTCTTCGGGTAATTCCGGGTCAATCAGCAGGGTTGCGTCCATCAGGGCTTCGTCAATCTGACAGGCGCGCAGGCTGCGCGGATCGAGAAGCTGGCTGAGATCGAACAGCGTGGAAAAGTCCACCGCCGCCTGATAAATTTCCTCCCGCCAGATACCCACGCTCGAATCGCCCACCACACACTGGGTCGGGCCCGGCTCCGGTACCGATTCGACCCCATCCGGGTAGGGGCCATCCCCCACCGTAATGTGACCATGGCCGGCGTAGGATTCGAGCAATATCTCAAAGCGCTGACCGGCGGCTGCCTGCCGAGTCAGGGTGATTTCGGTGTGTCCCCACCCAAACGACCCGGCCGGCTGACCGTTGATCCACACCACACTCTCCACCCCGCCGGTATTAATGCGAATGACCACCCGCTTGCCCTCCGCTTCGGGTGATATGGTTACCAGCGTGCGAAACCAGCCGTACTCCCACTTGGCGCCCCACGCCGTGCCGGGAGGCATGGGGGAAAAGGTACGCTGCAGGGCCTGCTGAGGGGTGAGATGCTCGGTTGTGGCAAAACCCTCTAAATACAGGGTTTGAAGGGGGCGGTAACAGGCATTCCACAGGGCTTTTTCCCACAATTCGATACGGTGTTTCCACTCAATTGTCAGCGCCATGCCAAAAGTCTCCTCGGAAGGTATCAATAACCCCGATTATACCGGTTGGACTGGAAAACCGTCAAAACCCATCGAAAAATTCCCGCACCTTTGCAGCCCGCTGTGGATAAAGAGTCAACCACAGGTGACCGATGAGGATTCCGAAATCACCCCCTATGGATTAGAAAACCTTAATCTTTCTCTTGTATTGAAAATCATTTTCAATTAAAATGATACCGTTATGCAAACTTCTGATCTGATCAAAAACTGGCTGGAACAATTGCAGGCTTCCGGCTACCGCGTGACCGAACCGCGCCGCGCGATTGTCGAGCTGGTCGCCACGGCAGACCACGCCCTCAGCCCAATTGAGATCTACGACAGCGGCCGCAGGGAATATCCCCGGCTGGGGCTGGTAACCGTTTATCGCACGCTGGAACGGCTGGAAGAACTGGGGCTGGTTCAGCGCGTCCACAGCCCGGATGGCTGCCACCGCTACCTGCGCGCCTTTGAAGGCCACCAGCACTTGTTAATCTGCACGCGCTGCGGGCGGGTGGAGATGTTTGCGGGGGATGATCTTGATCCGCTGGCACGCCGGGTTGAACAGGCAACCGGTTATCAGGTGGAGGAACACTGGCTGCAATTGTTTGGTGTTTGTCCGCTCTGTCATGCCTGATTTTTTTATATGCCACTAAATGAAAATGATTATCATTACTATTTTCAATCAAGGAGAGAACGCGATGAAACAGATTCTATTACCCCTTCTGCTCGTTCTGACGCTTGCGCTGAGCGCCTGCACACCGGCTGCCACATCCACTCCTCCACCGGCGGCTGGTCAGCCGCAACCCTTTCAAGTGGTGGCGACCACTTCGATTGTCGCCGATGTGGTCAAAAACGTCGGCGGAGAGCGCGTTTCGGTGACTACGCTGCTGCCCATCGGAAGCGATGTCCACACCTACGAACCAACTCCCCAGGATCTGGCTAAAGTGGCCGATGCCCAACTGGTGTTTGTCAACGGCGCCGGCCTGGAGGAATTTCTGAACGTCCTGATCGAGAATGCCGGTTCAGCCGACAGGGTGGTGGAAGTTTCGCACGGGATCGAACTGAAAGATTTCGGCGCACACGATCATGAACACGGCGACGAAGGTGAAGATCATGCTCACGAAGGTGAAGATCACGCTCACGAGGGCGGTGACCCGCACACCTGGACAGATCCCAATCTTGTCAAAATATGGGTGGAAAACATCCGCGCTGCGCTGACGGCAGCCGACCCGGCCAATGAAGCGGCTTACCGCGCCAATGCCGAAGCCTACCTCAAGCAGCTCGATGAGATTGACGCCTGGATTCGCGAACAGGTTGCCCAGATTCCTCTCGAAAACCGCAAACTGGTCACCGATCACTTGCTGTTCGGTTATTTTGCAGAGCGCTACGGCTTTGAGCAAATTGGCGCAATCATCCCCGGTTACAGCACCGCCGCCCAGCCCACCGCCCAGGAAATCGCCGCCATTGAGGATGCCATTCGCGAATTTGGGGTGAAAGCCGTCTTTGTCGGGAAAACCGTGAATCCCAATCTTGCTCAGCGGGTTGCCGAAGACACCGGCATTCAGCTGGTTGGCCTGTATCACGGATCGCTCTCCCAACCCGGCGGGGAGGCGGCGACTTATCTGGATTACTTACGGTATAATGTAAGCCAGATGGTCAACGCTTTAAAGTGAAAGCCGCTTGAATGGGTCTGTTTCGTAATTTAGAGAAGTCAAAACTGGTCATCCTGCCCCGGCTTCATGCCCATGAAGCCGGGAAACCAATTTTGCGCCTGCAAAATGTGACCGTTCAGTATGAATCCGGTCGGGCATTGGATGACATCACCTTTGAACTGCGGCGTGGTGAGCGGTTGGCGGTGCTCGGCCCGAACGGAGCGGGTAAAAGCACCCTCTTCAAGGTGATTGCCGGTGTACTGCGCCCCACCAACGGTGTGGTCGAGGTGGCCGGTTCCGAACCGGATGGCCACATCTGCATTGCCTATGTTCCGCAGCGCAGTCAGGTGGATTGGAACTTTCCGCTGCGGGTCAGCGATGTGGTGATGATGGGGCGGGTTGGTAAAATCGGTTTGCTGCGCCGTCCCACGGCGGCTGACCGGCAGATTGTCAAACGCGCTCTCGAAACAGTCGGTATGCAGGAGCTCGCAAACCGTCAAATTGGCCAGCTTTCCGGCGGACAGCAGCAGCGCATGTTCATTGCCCGCGCCCTGGCGCAGGAAGCCGAATTGATGTTGATGGATGAACCGTTCACCGGACTGGATCTGCCGGCACAGGAAGAACTCTTCCGCATTCTGGACGCTCTACGCGGTCAGGGTGTGACCGTTATGGTCGCCCTGCATGATTTGCAAACCGCTGCTGAACGGTTCGACCGCGTCATGCTGCTCAACCGCCGGTTGATCGGCCTTGGAACCGCCGAACAAATCTTCACTCCCGAACATCTGTTGACGGCTTACGGCGGTCATCTCCGCCTGATTCCATCGCGGGAAGGGTTGATCGCACTGGGGGATACCTGCTGCGACGAGGGAGAGCATGACCATCTTTGAAATCTTGCTGCAACCCTTGCAGTACGCCTTTATGCAGCGCGGCATGCTGGCCGCTGTGCTGGTGGGGATCGTCTGCGCGGTGGTGGGTGTGTTTGTTGTCCTGCGCGGCATGGCTTTCTTTGGTGATGCCCTCGCCCATGCCATTTTACCGGGCGTTGCCGTCGGCTACCTGCTCGGCGGGGGGGCACGCGGGCCGCTCTTCTGGTGGGGGCTGCTGACCGGCGTTTTTGCCGCCCTCGGAATTGGCACCATCAGCCGCAGCGCACGGATTAAGGAAGACACGGCAATTGGAATCATCTTTGCCGGAATGTTTGCGCTCGGCATTGCCCTGATCTCCTCGGTGCGCAGTTACACGGCTGACCTCGCCCATTTCCTGTTTGGGGATGTCCTGGGCGTGCGTACACCCGACCTGCTCCTGACCGCCGCCTTTGGAGCCGCCATCCTGCTGATCATCTTTTTGCTGTACAAGGAATTTGTCGTCCTCTCCTTTGACCCCGTCCTGGCAGCCACCCTGCGCCTCCCGGCTCGTCTGCTGGATTATCTGCTGATGGTGCTGATTGCGATTGCCATTGTGGTTTCCCTGCAAACTGTGGGGGTCGCCCTGATGGTCGCCATGCTGGTCACCCCGGCGGCGGCCGCCTCACTGCTCACCCGTCGCCTGCCGGTGATGATGGCTCTGGCAGCCCTGATCGCTTCACTTTCCGGCATCACTGGGCTGTATCTCTCGTACTACCTCAACATTGCCTCCGGCGCGGCAATTGTTTTAACCTGCACCGCTTTCTTTGGGATCGTGTGGATCATCACCGGGCTGGGGCGCAAAAGCCTTCAGTAGGCAAAATTGTTCCTGAACAGGGGCGGGGAAAATTTCCCCCCTGCCGAGGAAAAGTCCATCTGTAGACCAACTTTCTCCATATTCATCAAGGAATTGACCCGCCCGCCTTGTCCGCCAGCCTGATCACCGTCCCCTATTGCGTGCCGTATTACGCCCAAATTGCCAGCCCATGGCTGGCGAATGCCTTTTTTGAAAAAGGTCTGAACCGGGCCCTCGACCCCCACTGGGGCGAAAGCGGTGCATACACATTGGAAGAATACCTTTACTGGACAAACCGCGCCTGCGGAGCCGCCTGTGTCAAAATGGCGGTCGAGGCTCTGGGGGGTGAACGGCAGCCGCTGATCGAATGGGCAAGGCGCGGCGTCCGCCTGGGCGGCTACCTGAGCGAAAAACGACCGGATGGCAGCCGTGCCGAACGTGGCTGGCTGCACACCGCCCTGTCCGAACTCATCCGCCGGGCAGGCTTCTTTGCCGAAGCCCGGCCGCTCACCCTCAAAGAGTTTTTAGCCATCCTCGCTGGCGGCGGGATGATCATTGCCTCGGTTTCCCATGAAATCGGAACAAACCGGACCATCACCCAACGCGGCGGTCATCTCGTGCTGGTGTTTGGCGCATGGGTGGAAGAAAACGATGTGGCTGCGCTGGTACTGCACAACCCCTCCGGGCGCACACCGGCACTGCAGGTCGCGGCTCAAATCCCGGCAGAACGTTTTGCTACGGCTTACACCGGACGGGGGATTGCCATCCGCTCCAATTGAGTTCTGGCAAAATAGAGTACTTGTTTTATAAACAATTTCTAAGCATTGAGGGTGGAATTCCTTTCTTTATCCTGCTATACTTTATTTAACCTATAGATTTACTAGGGTATTTTTCTGGAAGATGGGCTGGCCGGCAGGACGTGGCTGTGGCTTAGGGAAAGGAGACGTGTTATGCGGCTTTCCAAGCGTGGCGAATATGGCATTCGGGCATTGCTGCACTTAGCGGAACGAGCGAAGGAGCCGCAGCCACTGATTTCACTACAGGCGCTGGCGGAGAAAGAAAACATCCCGGTCAAGTTTCTGGAGCAGATCATGATCCCGCTGCGGAATGCTGGTCTGGTTCACACTCAGAAAGGCCCCGGCGGTGGTTACAAACTGGCAAAACCTGCCGAACAAATCTTTATCGGCAGCATCATCCGTATTCTGGACGGCATGCTGGCGCCGGTTACCTGCGTCAGCAAAACCGCTTACGCCCCTTGCGACTGCCCTGACGAAAAATCTTGCGGTCTGTGTATGGTGATGGCGGATGTGCGCGACGCAATAACGGCTATTCTGGATAACACCACCCTTGCCAGCATTGTCCAGCGCCGGTCTTTGCTCCTTTCCAGTCAGGAGGATTCAAATGATCCGTAAAATAAATCCAATCCCCCGGTGGGTTCTTTCAGTTCTCCTAACCAGCCTCTTGTTGACGGGTTGTGGCAGTAGCAGCCCAAAGCAGGAAACCATTGCAGTTTCCGGCGCATTTGCCCTCTATCCATTAATGACCCAATGGGCAGATGCCTATCAAAAAAACAATCCGGGGGTGCGTATTGATGTTACCGCCGGTGGGGCGGGCAAGGGTGTTTCCGATACACTGGCCGGGGCGGTAGATATCGGCATGGTCTCACGCGAATTATCACCGGAGGAACTCAACCAGGGCGCTTTTCCAATCGCCGTAGCACGCGATGCCGTCTTTGGCACCCTCAACGCCGCCAACCCGTACCTTGACCAGATTCTGCAAAAAGGCTTCAACCCCCAAATCCTGGCCGGTATTTACATCACCGGTGAAATCACCACATGGGGAGAGGTGTTGGGCATGCCGGAGATCACCGATCAAATCCGCGTCTTTACCCGCTCCGATTCGGCCGGGGCAGCCGAGATGTGGGCGCTTTACATTGCCGGCAAAAAGCAGAGCGACCTTTTGGGTATTGGGGTCAATTCCGATCCCGGCATTCTTGAAGCCGTGATCAGGGATTCGCTGGCAATCGGCTATAACAACCTCAACTATGTGTTCGATGCCGAAACCCAAAAACCGGTCAGCGGGGTGGTCATCATGCCGCTTGACCTGAACGGCAACGGCTTCATCGACCCGGACGAAATCTTTACCGATAAATCAGCCGCAAGACAGGCAGTCGCCGACGGGCGCTATCCCTCACCGCCTGCCCGCGACCTGTACATCATCACCAAAGGCAATCCTTCCGGCAGCGTGCGGGATTTCATCCACTGGATCCTCAATGAGGGACAGGCTTATGTTGAACCGAATGGTTACATCCCCTTGAACCCCGACCGGATACAGGAGATGCGCGCTCGTCTGGACGATCAGCCATAGGCTGCCGCGAAGCGGAGAACTGCCGATGAATACAGCCGCCGGATGGGCAAAACGGCCTGAAAGCCGAACAGGGGTACGCAAGCAGCGTAACCGCATTGCCCGGCGGTTGTTCTCCATTTCAGCCGGTTTTATTTTTCTGGTCTTATTTGCCATTGTGACAATGCTGGTGCAGCGTTCACTACCGTTATGGCAAAACGTCAGCTTGCCGGATTTCCTCACCGGCCGGGTGTGGAAACCAGATCAGGGATTGTTCGGCCTGCTGCCGTTTATCCTCGGCACCTTCTGGACAACCGGTTTGGGAATAGCCTTTGCGCTGCCGCTCAGTTTGTTTTCGGCGATATATCTGGCAGAATATGCCCGGCCGCTGACTCGTACGGTCATCAAGCCGGTACTCGATATTCTGGCAGGTATTCCCTCGGTTATTTATGGAATGTGGGGGGTGCTGGTAGTCGTACCGGTAGTGCAAACCACTGTTGCGCCGTTATTCAGCCGCGCCTTTCCGGGCATCGGCCTGTTCCAGTCCAGCAACCCGACCGGCTTCAGCATCTTATCTGCCGGCATCGTTCTGGCGATTATGATCGCCCCAATTCTGATTGCCATCATGTACGAAATTCTTCTGGCAGTACCGGTGGGGCTGCGCGAGGCGTCCATGGCGGTTGGCGCCAGTCGCTGGCAAACCATTAAGTACATTGTTTTGCCCAAAGCAACCAGCGGCTTGATTGCCGCAATGATTTTAGGCACCTCGCGGGCGTTGGGTGAGACCATGGCGGTCTTGATGGTGGTTGGCAATGTTGCCGCTCTGCCGCGCTCTCTGTTTGACCCGGCCTATCCAATCCCCGCGTTGATCGCCAACAATTACGGTGAGATGATGTCCATCCCGCTGTACGACTCGGCGCTGATGGCGGCGGCTTTGTTTTTGCTGCTCATCGTGCTGAGTTTTAACATTCTTTCCTCACTGGCATTACGGAGAATGCTCCAATGAACCCCCAAAGCCGCCTTCGACGTCGGCTGGCGCGGATTGAAGAAACCGCATTCCTATTTTTGATGCGGCTGGCTTTGATTTCGGTTGTTATGATTTTGGGCTGGATTCTGGCAACACTCCTGATAAAGGGGATGCCGGTGTTGAGTTGGGAACTGATCAGCCAGCCGCCGCAGGGCGGTTATTACCTTGGCGGCAAAGGTGGCATCCTCAACGCCATCCTCGGCTCACTTTATCTGGCAGCCGGCGGCACCCTCCTGGCGTTGATCGCTGCTCTGCCGGTGGTTTTCTACCTGACCACCTATCTCCATCAAAAAACCCGCCGCGCTGCTCTCATCCGCCTGGCACTGGATGTATTATGGGGCATTCCCAGCATTGTCTATGGCGTGTTCGGCTTTCTAATCATGCTCTCGCTGGGATTGCGGGCATCGTTACTGGCCGGCATTATCACGCTAGCCTTTCTGGAACTGCCCATTCTGATCCGCGGCATGGACGAGTTCATCCGCACCACACCGGAAGAGCTGGTGCAATCTTCACTGGCAGTCGGCGCCACCCCCCTGGACACCACTCTCAAAGTGATCAGCCGTCAGACTCTTCCCGGCCTGATCACCGCTGTCCTGCTCGCCTTCGGGCGCGGGATTGGCGATGCCGCTTCGGTTCTGTTCACTGCTGGTTACACCGACCACCTCCCCACATCGTTGTTCGAGCCGGCCGCTTCTTTGCCGCTGGCGGTCTTTTTCCAGTTGGGCACACCATTTCCCGCCGTCCAGCAGCGGGCCTACGCCTCCGCCTTAGTGCTGACCATCATCATCCTGGTCATCAGTTTCATCAGCCGCTGGCTGATTTCTCGCTTCAATAAGTATCTGGTTCGATAGGTGCTACATGGCCGAGTGTATCTCCATCCGGAATTTCAACGTTGCTTTCGGCAACACACTGGTGTTAAAAAATATTCATCTGGATATTCCCTGCGGTCAGATTACAGCGATCATGGGGCCGTCGGGCTGCGGCAAGACGACCCTTTTACGCAGTATCAACCGCTTTCTGGAATTGAGCGACCACGTCACCATTAAAGGCGAAATTCTTATAGACGGTCAAAATATTTACGACCCGCAAGTTGATCCCATTGACATCCGTTCCAAAGTTGGTCTGCTTGCCCAACGGCCCTTTTCATTGCCCATGTCCATCATCGACAATGTCGCCTACGGACTGCGCATTCACGGCATGGCGGACGGAAAAGACTTGCACCGAGCCGTCAGGCATTATCTGGAAATGGCAGGGCTGTGGGAGGAGGTCAAGGACAGGCTGCGGGAGCCGGCCGTCCGCCTGTCCATTGGGCAGCAGCAACGCCTGTGTCTGGCACGCGGGCTGGCAGTGGAACCGGAGATCATCCTCGCCGACGAACCAACCTCTGCGCTTGATCCGATTTCAGCACAAAACATTGAACAGCGACTGCTGGAACTGCGCGAAAAGTACACCATCGTGCTGGTAACCCATACGGTTCGGCAGGCCCGCCGGCTGGCGGATTATCTGGTCTTTATGTACCTTGGTGAAATGGTCGAGTGCGGCGAAGCGTCAGCCATTTTCTCCAACCCGCAACACGAGCTGACTCGCGCCTATCTTCACGGGGCAATCGGCTGAGGTTGATTTCTCTGCCAACTGGCTTGTCGGCGCAGCCTTCCTCTTTTATTTTCTGACAAGCGGCAGGTAAACCAGCTCAGCATTGGCGCTGAACCAGACCCTGTCACACTGCGCCCACACCCCGGCAACCACCTCACCACTGGCGGCCATCTCTCCGCCGGAATTATCCGAACTGCATGATTCGGAATAAATCAGACGCTCCCCTTTGATCGGGTCATAAATAAACACCTGCCGTGGTTCGCTGGACTGGGGCTGCCTTTTGTAAGCCATCACAAAACCTCCGCCGGCCGGCACCATCTCCAGTTCGCGTTCCGAATAGGTGTTATTGGTGATTTGCGTAATCATACCCGCCGCATCCCGCAGCCAAACCTCGGAAGTAGCCGAAATGGTGTTGTTCCTCAAAAAGCCGATCAGGTAGGCATTGTTCACCCCAACCAGATGCACATCCCCCAGCCGATAGGCACCGCCGGACAGTGTCAATTTCATTTCCCCACTCCAATCGGTGTTGTCCACTTTGATGTTCTGGTGGTAAATCTCATCATCACTGCCGGAATTATCCTTGACATAGGCAAACGCAACCCGCTCACTGCCGGCTGTTGAGTAGGTGGTAATGGCAGGCGGATTGAGCAGGTCGCTATCGGCGATCAGCAAGATGCGGTTTTGGGTCATGTTTCCGCTACCATCGGTGGTACGGTTGGAGGCATACAGAACACGGCCGGTGCCCGGAGCGCCCCTGGCATACCAGATCACATGCAGGTAGCCGGCCGAATCAACCACACCTTCAACCGTTCTAACCATCGGGTCGGAGCTTTCCGAGTTCACTTTTCCTCTTTCACTTCCACTGCTCACTTTCTCATAACGCAGCGTGTACTGAGTACCTTCTTGTTTTGAATAGATCACATAGCCGGTACTGCCGCGGGTGATGACTTTGACTATCGGGCTGAAACTATCCGGGGGATTGTCAGAAAAATCTGGAGTACAGACAACATCCACTGATGAGGGATAAATCTTGATACAAATGCGGTACTTTGGGGATGAAGCGTCATACTTTTCGTACCACGCAAGGATTACAGTCCCATCAGCCAGCACACCGATTTCAGGAGCGGCCGGCCACCAACCCGTTATGAGACGAATCGGCTGCTTATCCTCGATTATGCCCAATCTGGTACGCAGATAGACAAGTTGATGGGTAGTGGGATCTTCGCCGACGATATGTTTTGTACCCTGGGAATCCACCGCAATCGCCAGCAGATAATTGGCTGCCAGATCATTGAGGGGATGAGGGGGCATGAAGGTGATTGTGCAGGCCGCCAACAGGCTGATTACAGCCACAAGGACACTGAATTTGAAAAGGTGCTTAAACATAAAAAATCTCCCTTCGTCTGGTCAACGGCGATGACCACCCCGTTTACCCCTACCCCTAAACGAGAAGAGATTTTGTGAACCCTCAATTAATAAAACCTGACTTGCTCAATTTCATAATACAACAAAATCAATGGATTATTTCTTAACAAATCGAGAGAATTTTGGACGGAACGGGCTGAAGATTTGCAGAAAGCAATTGAACCCTCGGCAGGTTGCCAAAGCGGGTCATCCGGTGTATAAAGAACCAAATATGACCTCAAAAGGACAATTTCACGCCGTCATCCTGTGGATTGCAGTCGGGGTTTTGCTTCTCGTTCAGGCAGGGCAGGCCAGCGCCGTAAAAATTACCGCCCCGCCCCTCAATCGTCTTCCGCAGGAAAGGCTTTGTACGGGCAGTTTTTTGCCGGTCAGTCTGCCTCTCACCGATTTGGGCAACCATGAATACATCCGCATGGACGGCAACTCGACCGGTTTTACAGGCGGCCTGTACCCCAACGGCGAAAACCAGCCCCCTGCCGCTCACTGGCTTGCCGGCAGGCTCATTGCTCAGCAGATTGTCCCGCTGGATTCAAACGGCAGTCCCGATTTTCGCAACGGCAAAATTGGGATGATTTCGGTGGGTATGTCGAATACGGCAATGGAATTTTCCACCTTTCGCAGCCTGGTGATGACCGATAGCCGCCTGAATCCGCATCTGGTACTGGTCAACGGCGCCCAGGCCGGTCAGACGGCGGAGTACTGGCTGAGTCTCGATTCACCAACCTGGGAAGTGGTCAACCAACGCCTGGAATCCGCCGGTTTATCACCCCAGCAGGTTCAGGTAGTCTGGCTCAAGCTGACCCGCACCGGCGGTGGAAACTTCCCCCAAAAAGCCCAAACCCTGCAAGCCGACCTGACCACCATTGTCCAAAATTTAAAAGTTAAGTACCCGCAAGTCAAAATGGTCTTTCTTTCCAGTCGCACCCGTTCCTATACCTACTGGAACGGGCTCAGCCCGGAGCCGGCCGCATTTGAAAGCGGTTTTGCCGTCAAGTGGCTGATCGAGGAACAAATCAGCGGCACGCCGGACTTAAATTACGACCCTCAACGCGGAGCGGTGCGCGCGCCCTACCTGATGTGGGCAGCCTATCTGTGGGCTGACGGCATCAACCCCCGCGAGGATGGTTTTATCTGGCTGCCGGAGGATCTGGTGAGCGATTGTACTCACCCCTCGGACGCCGGCCGGTTAAAAGTAGCCCGGTTGCTTTTACAATTTTTTACCAGCGATCCGGCCGCAACCCCCTGGTTTTTGACTTCCTATCCGCTCTTTCTGCCGCTGGTAACCCACCCGTGAGGTAAACCTTTTACAAACGAACTTTTCCACTGGTAAAACAAAGCCCCTTTAACGATAATCGAAACAGGATGAACAACCATGAACCCATCCGAAAATCTGGAAGTGGCAACCCTGGGAGGCGGCTGCTTTTGGTGTCTTGAACCCATTTTCGCCCACCTGAAAGGCGTGGAAGACGCAGTGGTCGGTTACGCGGGCGGTAAGACGACTGCGCCCAGTTACGAACAGGTCTGCACCGGATTGACCGGACACGCCGAGGTGGTACAGGTCACCTTCAACCCGGCGATCATTTCCTACCGCGAGATTTTGGAAGTATTTTTCTCGGTGCATGACCCCACCACCCGCAACCGGCAGGGAGCCGATGTCGGCACCCAATACCGCTCGATCATCCTGTATCATAACGAGGAACAGCGTCAAACCGCTGAAAACCTGATCGCCGAGTTGAATCAGGAAGGCATCTGGCAAAAGCCGATTGTGACCGAGGTAGTGCCTTTCACGGCCTTCTACCCGGCGGAGGAATATCATCAGGAATATTTCGAGAAGAATCCCTACGCCGGGTATTGTCAGGTGGTTATTCAGCCCAAAGTCAGCAAATTTCGCAAGCAGTTTGCCGAACGGCTAAAGTAGACTGCTCAGGATTGCTTTTTTGCCCGAGTTGGCTTGTCAGGGCGTTTTTTGGGCGGTGAAGTAACCGCTTCGTCCTCTTTTTCCAGTACAACTCGCAGTCTGGCAGCGCTTTGCACCTGAAAGACCAGCGTTTGACCGGATAATAAACTGGCTTCGCGGCGGTCAAAACCTTTTTTACCCACCGAAACCAGCAAGGGTTGATCGGGGCGGTATGTGGAGGGCGGCCGCTCGCCTTTGGCTTTGGCGCCTTTTTCCACCTTTCCCTGCTCCGGCAAGGGCGGCATCACCACTTTGAGCGCCATCTCAGCTTTGTTCAAGAGATCGGCAACACGGTAAACGCCGGGACGCAGAGGAGTGACCGTAAAAAAGTCACCCGCCGGAATTTGTTCAGCGTGATTCAGGAGCACCTGTTTTTCCTTGCTACCCAGCCGAATAATCCGAACCTGGAAGGTGGAAACGCCTCGTGAGCTGTAAAAACCCAGCACCCCACCGGTGTGCAGCCGCAGGTCGGCATCCTCGCGACAGCAATCCCGTTCTGTTGGATTCTTAATCGTAGAGAGATCAAGATTGTGCTGATACGGAGCATCCCCATCCACCACCGTGACCACCAGACGAAGTGGAGTACGGTTGGTGCGGCTGATGAATACCTCGTAATCCCCCGCTTCCTGGAAGTGATGGATCAAGGTAGAAAGCACGCTGATTTGGGTGCTATCGAAAGAGCGTTGAGCGAATAACGCCCGGTTCAATGTAGCTTGTTTTTGATTACTAGTCATCGCTTAACCTCCAACATCCGCTTGCACGACCATTTCGACATCATCTACCCGCACAAATAGATTGCGAACCGGAACGGTCACCGCCACCAGTTCAACTGGCGAACCGCTCAACAGCACCGAAGTACTGATTTCTTTTGCCAGTACCTCCAGCGGGTCATCCACGCGGATCAACGGCACACACGCCCCGAAGAATTCACCCACCAGTTGAATGAGCAGGTCTCCCAACCCAAAACTGATGTTGAACAAATCGCTCAGCCACTCGTCAATTTCATCGGGGATATCCAGCAGCCAGCGGATGAAATCGGCAATACCGCCGATGATGGCGAGAATCAAATCGCGCACCCAGCCGCCGGGCAGCAGCGCCGTCACTGCGGCGGTCAGCGCGTTTTCAATCAGGTTGCCGACAATGTCGGCAAAGTCGAACAGGTCAAGGTCAATGAAATCCGGGTTGAGGAAAATATGCCACTGATTATGGTCAGGAAAGGGATCAATGACGCTGGCGTTCACCAGTAAATCCCTCAACAAGCCGCAGGGGTCAATCAACGGCGGCGGTATACTGGCATCGTAATAGCGCACCACCGGACGTCCGGCGACGCTCAATTCCTGCGCCACAAAAGCGGCCAGATCCGGTGAAATGGACACATCCGGGTTGGCGGAGAAGACACACCAGCGCGGCAGACAGATATCCGGGAACGGCCACGGCATATCAATACATCCGCCGCCCACGCAAATTTCGGGAATATCCAGCCCAAGGGTGAACTGAAACATATCCCAGCGCACATCCAGTTCATCCACCAGCACCGAATTGTCGGAGCGGAAATCCACACTGCCCCCTTCCAGATGCCCCTTGACGTGATAGCCGGCGGTAAACGGGCCAAAACTGGTGCTGTCCTGTGCTTCCCAACGGATGCTATCGCGCAGCACCACAAACAAACGCTGAAAAGCACTTTCGGATACGGCAACGGTCAGGTCAGCCATGATTATGCACCTCCTGTGATGATCAATTTCATAAATGCTTTGAGCTGATCCTCTTCAACCGCCGGGTTGTTGGGCACATCCGCCGGAACAGCAGAGGGTTGCAGCGTCACGGTCCTGCCGAGCGTCAAACCCATTTCCTGAAATTCTTTATTGACGTCCAGCACCATTTTTTCCAGCGGGATGATCAGCCGCGGCAGGATGCCCAGCTTGAGAACGGTGGTCAGGTAACATTCGATGGCGCTTTCCATGTCGTTGGGTTGCATGTCCACGATTTCCAGACCGTCCAGGCGGGTTTTGAGCCAGATTTGCTGGGAGCCGGGTACGCTACCCCACTCAAAATGTCCCACAGCAAACAGTTCCAGACAGAAGCAGATCAGCTGGCGGGTTGGCAGGGGAATGGTGCGGGGTCTTTCACGGTTATCCACTGCTGCCACGGGGGGAGTGTAGTGAGTGGAGATCCCCGGAACGCGCTCTTTGATTTCGCCGATGGCCAGTTGCTGCTGAGAAACCAGGAAACGTTCGATGAGTGGCAGCAATTCGTCAATGATCTCCTTTGATGGACAGTCAATTCCCATACAGCCTTTCAGGCGCAGGGCAAACCGCTGAGCCGGCAGCGCCCCCAGTTCCGGCGGCAGCCCAAAAACATTGCCGGGGTGAAAATCAATCTGGGCATCGGTCAATTGCAGACAAAAGTTCAAACCAATTGGCACAGGTGCCCCCAGAATGGGCAACGGTTCCTGCTCGGTAAACAGCGGATTTTTCGCCTTCAACACCCTCTCATCCACCTCGAACTTTACGCAAAACAATCCCGCATTGTTGTGAAAAAAGGGTGTTGCGTAATTGAACAGCGAGGGACGCTGGCGCATGATGTGGCGCACCAGCCGGTTGATGCCGTCCTCATGGACGGCGCCGAACAGATCTGAATGATCGGTAAACGGCATAGGAACCTCCATTTTTCTGAACAAGGGTGGAATAGCCCTCTCAACTGTGAGAAAGTTGAGATGCTCGACTTTGCTGTGGATCGGGAATGGAGCAGGGGTGGAGAATCAAAACACGCGGGTTCATCCCCGCGTGTCTCTCGTCAATATATGGATAATAACCCAGTCGAGTTGTTGACTATTTTTATCATCAATATCATAATACTACTATCTCATGCTCATTTCAACCCCTAATTTTTGTCGGGTTTGTAACAAAAACGGTTGGCAAATTCATGACTGGTAGTGTCCGGGGTTTAAAGACCAACCATCCGCTACATGTCCAGTTTCTCAATCTGTTTTACTAAAACCCACCAGCTTTGTGACAGACTCATCCATGCTCCTCTTTTGCAAAAAAGGTGAGGAAGATTTCGATCTCAGCGACAACCGTTTCTGCCGGATGACATTTGTTATGATAAAGAATATACTGCCTGACCCAGTGAAGATAGGTTTTTTTCAATGCTGTAAGGATAATGCTTCAAGCGAATGGCATCTCAAAGCTGGTCGAGAAGTTTTTTGGGTTTTGGAGAGAATGGATCGGGCATAAAAACAGCTAAAACTTTTCCATGATTGGATATATAATCCATACAGTAATAATTCTACTCAGAGCATATCTGACAACCCGGCATCATAGCAGTATAACCCGCTTTTTTGGTCTGGATATATGGCAAAAATGCAGTGTATCAGAAGTCCGTTAATAGTTAGGCGCCTCACGATGTAGGCAATCCATGGCTGGTGTTCGATGACTGAACCTCAATCTGTAGACTTGAATCCGAAGATTCGCC
This sequence comes from Bellilinea caldifistulae, assembly GCF_001306055.1. Classification (GTDB taxonomy): domain Bacteria; phylum Chloroflexota; class Anaerolineae; order Anaerolineales; family Anaerolineaceae; genus Bellilinea; species Bellilinea caldifistulae. The sequence goes on from NZ_LGHJ01000012.1 coordinate 253,043, forward strand.
GCACCGTCAATGCCGCGCTCGTTTTATGGACCCGCCGACTCATCGACTACTCGCGAGCCAACTCCCTCCTCTTCTACCGCGACCTCAAGGTTGGCACTCTCGACCTAACTGCGGAGACGGAGGCTGTGGACCGTCTGCTGGCAGGCGACAAACTCACAGTTGAGTCACTGGTCTCGACAGGCCGGTACGCAGAGAGCCCTGACCCCGCCGTACGTACCCAAGCCGAGGACGAGGTACGCCAGAAGGTACGGAGCGCGCTCATCTCGCTCCTGCGCAAGGCGTTGAGCAACCTCGAGGAGAAAGGCATCGAGACGCTCCACCTGGCAATGGGGATGGCTACATGGCCCGCCGACGATGGTGGGCGGCCGTACGATGCGCCCGTGCTGCTGCTACCGGCCCGAATCGAGGCACGCGGCCGGGCGGGCGACGACCTGCGACTCGCGGTTGCGGGCGAGCCACAAATAAACCCGGTACTTCTGTATGTGCTCGAGGAGAAATACGAGATCCGCATCGACGCGTCCTCAGTGCTGAGCATGTGCGGCGGCGAAGACGAATCAGGGCAGTGTCGTATCGACCTAGAGAAAGTGTTTGAGCACATCGAACATGCGGCTACAAGCGTACCGGGCTTCAGGATAACGCAGCGTGTGGTCCTGGCTAACTTTCAGTACGCGAAGATGGCTATGGTCGAGGATCTGAAGAGGAACGGGGACATTATAGCTTCGAGCACCATCGTTGCGGCTGTCGCCGGCCATTCGCTTTCACGACAGAAGCTGGCCCAAGCGGCGATCGATATCGCGCCAGCCCAGATCGATGACCGCCCGGCGTCCGACGACTACCTGGTGCTCGATGCGGACTCCACGCAGCACCGCGCCATCGTGCTTGTCGGCAAAGGGCAGAACGGTGTCATACAAGGGCCACCGGGAACTGGCAAGAGCCAAACCATCTCGAATCTCATCGCTCAGAGCGTGGCCGAGGGGCGCCGCGTGCTCTTCGTCGCACAGAAGCGGGCGGCGCTGGATGCGGTCATCAAGCGGCTTAGCCATCCGGATGTGGGGCTTGGTCATCTAGTGCTCGATCTACACGGTGCATCTGTGTCGCGGAAGGAGGTGATGGCGCGGCTTGCAGATGCATTGGAGCAGATACGTATTGCGCTGCCTGCTGACGGGGTCGAGGCACTTCACCGCGAATTTGAGGTTCGGCGCAAGCAATTAAACGAACACGCACGTCGGGTAAACCAGATTCGCCAACCGACGGGACTTTCTGTGAACCAGATGGTTGGCAGACTGCTCCGCCTGCCGGCAGCGGCGAAGTCCACGCTTCGACTCCGTGGACAGACACTGGCCGCGCTCACGGCTGAGCGCGCAAGCGAGGTAAAGCAGTGGATCCAACAGGCTGCTGCCAACCCGACTCTCTTCCTCGGCACAGATCCCTCGTCGTGGAACAACGCGGATATAAGGGACGGTCGCGGCGCACAGGAAGCCCTAGACCTGGCCACCAAAGCAGCCAACGAGCTCTGGCCTGAGTTCGAGCGGCTTCTCGAACAGGTAGTGAACCAGCTTGGCGTCCGGCCACCGAATACGCTCAGTGAGGTTGCTGTGTTCCTGTCCCTTCTCCGTGATGCGGGAAGCATTCGCCAGCAGTACAGTGCCGAGTTTTTCTCATCAAAGCCTGGCGAGTTGGGGACGGCACTCCAGCCCGCGGCGGCCGGATGGGTCACCCGCGCCTGGGCGTTCCTGAGCAACCCGGTGTACCGCGCTGCGCGCAAACGCCTGCTCGCATTGCGCACGGAACCGGCACCGGTCGCAACGTTGCGAGAAGAGGCGTTACGAGCCGAGGATATCCTCCGCCGTTGGCAGACCCTTGCCCCAACCTCGGCCGTGCCTGTTCGGGCGGATGCTGAAATGGAACTAAGTGCTGCGTTCAACGCCCTTGACGAGGTGACAAAGAAACTTGGGGCCATGACGGAAGCAGGGCCGTTTGACGGCATGCAGCTTTCGTCGGCGGGCTCACGGTTGCGGGCGCTCGCAGACGACCGACAGACCCCGTTCCGCTTACCAAGCATCTACGATCTTCGATCGCTGTTCAGCAAGGCGAATCTCGTCGGTTTTATTGATGATCTCCGCAAGCACGGTGTTGCTGCCGAGCACTGGTCGGCGCGATTCGAGTACATCTGGCTTTACTCGGCGCTGGAGCAAGCGTTGGCATCCGATCCATCTCTTGCTTCATTCAACGGCCGAGCACACGAACAGGTCATCGAGGAGTTCAAGCGTTTGGATCATGAACGCATCCGCCTCGCTGCCCAGCGCGTGCGCAGAGTCCACGCCGAGCGAGCGATCGAGGCGATGAACCGCCACTTCGATCAGGCAGATCTGGTTCGGAGAGAGGCTGCCAAGAAGTCACGACACATTCCGCTGCGCGAATTGTTGGCCCGCGCGCCTGATGTTCTCACTGGGATCGCACCTTGCTGGGTCGCAAGCCCACTTTCGGTTAGCCAACTGCTGGATGGCAGCAAGAGGCACTTCGACCTCGTCATCTTCGACGAGGCAAGTCAGATCCTTCAAGAGGAGGCGATCCCCGCGCTCTACCGCGCGGAGCAAGTGGTTGTTGCCGGTGATCGGCACCAATTGCCTCCCACGACGTTCTTTGTGACAGCTGTCGAGGGCGAGGACGAAAGCCTCGATGACAATGAGACGGACCAGCCTGTCGCCGCGATTGGTGGGTTTGAGAGCTTGCTCGACACGCTGGAAGCCTTCCTGCCGAACTGGCTCTTGGAGTGGCACTACCGTAGCGAGGACGAGCGGCTCATCACTTTCAGCAACACCCATGTGTACACGGGGCGCCTCGTAACCTTTCCGGGCGCGCGTGGTCAGGAGGCAATTCGGCACATTCTTGTACCGCACGACCCCGCGTTAGGTGGACAGGAGGAAAGTGCATCGCGGGAAGTCGAGGAGGTTGTGAGTCAGGCGATTCTGCACGCGGAAACGCGGCCACACGAGTCCCTCGGTGTCATCACTATGGGCATCAAGCACGCAAACCGCATACAGGCTGCTCTAGACCGCGCCCTCGACCTCCGGCCCGATCTGTCGGATTTCTTCTCACTGGACCGCGAAGAGCGTTTCTTTGTCAAGAACCTAGAGACCGTGCAGGGCGATGAGCGTGATGCCATCATCTTGTCGATCGGCTATGGCAAAACGGCAAATGGCGATCTGCCACACCGCTTTGGTCCGCTCACGCAGGACGTCGGTTACCGCCGCCTGAACGTGGCCATCACTCGGGCGAGGCGCCGGATGTGCGTCATAAGTTCCTTTTCGCACGATGAGATCGATCTGAATCGCTCCGGGAGTCGGGGCGTACAACTGCTCAAAGCGTATCTGCAGTACGCTGCTAGTGGAGGCACGCGTCTGCCTGAGGACGAGAGCGCGGGAGAAGTTAGTCTCAATGCATTTGAGGCCGATGTCCGCGACGCTTTGGAGGCTCAGGGCGTCAAGACGCGACCACAGTTTGGCGCGTCTCGCTATCGCATTGATCTGGTCGCCATGCATCCAAAGAAGCCGGGTCGGCCGGTTCTCGCGATCGAATGCGATGGGGCATCTTATCATTCGAGCGCCACTGCGCGGGACCGCGATCGACTTAGGCAAGCCCATCTCCAGCGGCTGGGCTGGCGATTCCACCGCATCTGGTCGACCGACTGGTTCTACCACCGCGAGCAAGAGATTGAGCGCGCAATTGCGGCATACGAGGAGGCTGTTCGCTGGGCGGATTTATCGGACGCCGGTGGCCGCACCCCGCAAGCTGTGGGCAGTACTCAGCCCATGAGGCAGGCTCAGCAGCAACCAACCGGGCGGCAGCGGGGACCACGGCCGCCCGTGCCGGTGCGCGAGACAATCGACCAATACAGCAACCGCGAATTGCGGCAGATCGCCGCGTGGGTCACATCCGACGGTTTGCTACGTACGGACGAGGAACTCATCCGCGAGATTTTTGAGGCACTGCCATTTGAGCGGCTAGGCAGCAGAATAAGAGAGCGCCTTAAGACAGTCGTGAAGGCCGTGCGACGGCATTAGAGAACTGGGAGTGTACCATGATGAGCACGGATACACGCCTAGCGCCTAACAACAGCATGTAGCAGACGGCACTGCACGCTACCGCTGATGCCAGCCGTTAGCCCGCCTTGAGGCAGAAGAGACGAATGGTTCAAATACCAACCATACAAGATATTGAAGCATCCAGACAAGATTTTGAGGCAAATGAGCCGCGGGATCTCTTTTATCATACTGCAACGGAGTTGGTGTCGCTCGCGCGCTGGAAGGCAGGTCATCGTTTAGTGTTGCCGAAGCATTATTCGTGCTCCTTCAGATATGGAACAAGACGTTCTATCAATACAGAAAATTCGATGGACAACATTTTGCCGAGATAGAGCGGCTTATCAATGACCACTGTTTGATGCTCATCGCTTTCAGACAACGCTCCATAGAAGGTTTCGACCAGGAGCAGGAGGATGAAGGAAAAGTTAAGCACGTTTTCAAGGCTTTCGAGGAGGTTCTCGGCCCTGTAGGTGCTGCAAAGTTTTTGCATCTGTTGGCACCGCTTTTCTTTCCGCTTTTGGACCGCGTCATAGCCGAGGCTTACAACCTTCCGCTAGTGAAGATTGGTACCAATGCCGACAAGTACCGTCGTTTTATGCGAATTGTGAAGGAGCAGATTAAAACCCTTGGCGGGGAGCAAACTATTAGTCGAAATCCATTGAAAGCGATAGACGAGTACAATTACTGCAAGTACACCAAAGAATGGATATGATTAAGTCGTGCGACAATCTAACACGTGGTTCCAGCCGCCCCGCTCCGCTCGCTGCACTTGCTCCGCGTGCGGCTGAACGCAAACCGTTTCCGCAGCAAAATTTGTGCGCTCCGCCACGCCCGTACCGATTGGCTTCTTAATCCGCTGCTGCTCCTGTTGAAAATCACCTCCTTTACCTCCAAATTTCGCCCAGATGAGAGGCGTTCCAGGCAACCGATGCTACCCCTACCAGCATGGTATAATTTCTTTTGGAACAGTAGGTCAATAATCCGATTAATGGATGAGTGTGATGAAAAAACTGCTCTTACTGGTATGGATGGGATTGCTGCTGGGGTTCGTACCACCCACCCCCGCACAGGCAGAATCCTTTTTTCCGCAAATAACGGCCGAATCCGCCGGCAAGCCGCTTTGTCTGCCGGGGGTCTACCTGCAAGAACCGCAGGACTGCCTGCCGCTCGGCCCGGCACAACGCCTGACCGAACTGGCCCAGACCACCGCCTACCATTATCCCGATGCGCCGCTGCCGGCTTATCGCCCCGCCCCGGATCTGACCCGCGCGCCGGTCAACATTGCCCGCATCAACCTGCCGGAAAACGAGAAAGTACCGCTGTACGCCACGTTTGAGGACGCCGTCAGCGGCAACAACCCAACCCGCTTTATTGACCCGGGCCAGTTACGCTATGTTTCCTACATCGCCGTGGAGTACTATAACAATAAGCCGTGGGTTCGCCTGCGTTCCGGCGAATGGCTGCGCGCCTCGCCGGTGGCGTATTCCTCTTTTCAAGGTCTGATTTTTAAACAAACCCCGAACCACAACTTTGGCTGGATCATGGACACCGTCGAAGTCAGGTCTGCACCCGGTTACAACGCTCCAACCACCGGCAAGACCCTTTACCGTGAAAATGTCGTCCCAATTTACGCCGTTCAATCAGCCAACAACACCGACTGGTTCATGATCGGCGTAAACGAGTGGGTCGAGCGCCGTTACATCCGCCAGGTGATGGTCAACCCCACACCCCCCGAAGGTGTGACCAACGACCGCTGGATTGAAGTCAACCTCTTTGAACAAACCCTCGCCGTTTATGAAAACCGTCAGCTGGTTTTTGCCACGCTGATCGCCAGCGGCGGCGAACCCTTCTTCACCCGCCCCGGCCTGCACCAGATTTACCAGAAAAAAGAACTGGAAACCATGAGCGGCGCTTTTGAAGCCGACCGCTCCGACTATTACTACCTGCAGGATGTGCCGTGGACTATGTACTTTGATCAGGCGCGCGCCCTGCACGGCGCTTACTGGCGTACGCTGTTCGGGTATGCCGGGACACACGGCTGTGTCAATTTATCCATCGGCGATTCGAAGTGGCTGTTCGATTGGGCAAGAGAGGGCGACTGGGTTTATGTGTGGGATCCTTCCGGGCAAACCCCCACCGACCCGAATTTCTACGGCGCCGGCGGAGCCTAGACCAGCTGAATTTCCAGCATCGCGTCCGAACGAACGACCTTGACCCTTTTCTGTCAGGTGTCATCCTGTTGGCTCTCCAACGGCGGGCAAGTATAATTCATTGGAATGATGAATGAATATGTTCTGATTGCAGCCGCCGGTCTTTTGCTGATCAGTGTCCTGGTCAGCAAAATTTCGGATCGGTTCGGTGTACCGGCCTTGCTGCTGTTTCTTGGTCTGGGCATGCTAGCCGGCTCCGATGGGCCAGGTGGCATTTACTTTGACAATCCGGCGATTGCTCAGTTTGTGGGGGTGATTGCGCTGGTCTTGATTTTGTTTTCCGGCGGTTTAGACACGGATTTCAAGCAGGTACGGGCGGTTTTGAAAGAGGGGATCCTGCTCTCCACGCTGGGCGTCTTAATCACCGCTCTGATAACCGGTTGGATTTGCATCTTCCTTTTGGATTTACCGCCGCTGGTCGGCCTGTTGTTAGGCGCTATTGTATCCTCCACGGATGCAGCTGCCGTTTTTTCGGTTTTACGCTCCAAAGGCATCAGCCTGAAAGGCAACCTGAAACCACTGCTGGAACTCGAATCCGGCAGTAACGACCCGATGGCCATCTTCCTGACGATTGGACTGATCCAGTTAATTCAATCCCCGGAGCAATCTGCGCTGAGCTTAATCAGCTCATTTTTTCTGCAAATGCTGCTTGGCGGCGTCATCGGCGTTGTGATGGGGCGGCTGATGGGGTGGCTGATCAATCACATCCGCCTGGGGTATGAAGGCCTTTACCCGGTGCTCAGTCTTGCGCTCGTTTTCCTGACCTTTGGAGTCACCAGCATCCTTGGCGGCAGCGGTTTTCTTGCCGTTTATGTGACCGGCATTGTGCTGGGCAACCGCGAATTCATCCACCGCCGCAGTTTACTGCGCTTTCATGACGGGCTGGCATGGCTGATGCAAATTGCCATGTTCCTCACCCTGGGATTGCTGGTTTTCCCATCCCGACTGCCGGCCGTAGCCGGTAGCGGACTGCTGATTGCAGCGGGCTTGATGTTCCTGTCCCGGCCGTTAGGTGTCTTGCTCTCCCTCATCGGCAGCCGTTTCAGCCTACCTGAAAAAGTTTTTGTCTCGTGGGTAGGATTACGCGGAGCCGTGCCGATTATTTTGGCAACTTTCCCCTTGCTAGCACAAATCCCGCAGGCAGAATTGATTTTCAACATCGTCTTTTTCGTGGTGCTCACCTCCGTCCTGTTGCAGGGTACAACCATCACACCGGCAGCCCGCTGGCTGAAGCTGGATGCTCCCGCCTTACCGAAACGCATCTACCCGATTGAGTACACCCCCGTTGGTGGATTCAAGAGTGAACTTAAAGAACTGGCCGTCCCCCCGAATTCCCCCATGGCGGGTAAAGCCATTGTGGAACTGGGGCTGCCGGATGATTTTCTGGTGGTACTGATCGCCCGCCAGAACGATTTTGTCATGCCCAGCGGCGGTACGGTCATTCAACCGGGTGATACCCTGCTTGCCCTGGCTGACTCAAAAACCTTCGATGAGGTCTGCCGGCGATTATGCCCGCCATCCTGAAACGAAATTCCTGTTTGGGGATATAATCCCCTTTAGGGGATATCATCCCCTTTAGGGGATATCATCCCGTCAACCAAATCTTATTCAGGAGAAACGAATGGGGCACTTCGATTCAAGGCAGGGCATTGGTACACTGGTCAATCATTTTAACGAGGGAGAACATCCCTATCACGCGCATGTTTCTCCCATTTACCAGACTTCCACCTTTGGCTTTCCGGACGTGGCTACCGGCGCAGCCATCTTCAAGGGAGAAGACAGCGGCTACACCTATACCCGCATTAAAAATCCCAATCAGGTTCAACTGGCCGGGAAAATTGCTGCACTCGAAGGACTGGATCTGATCCGCGCCCACCCCAACCACAAGCCGGATGAAATTGTGGCTGGTCAGGTCTTTGCCACCGGCATGGCTGCCATCACTACTTCTATTCTGGCAAGGGTCAAAGCCGGGGACACAATCATTGCCCAGGAAGCCCTGTACGCCGCCACTTTCACCTTCCTGGATCAAATTGCGCCGCGTTTTGGGATCAAGGTCGTCTGGCTGCGAGACCTGCACCCCCACGCCTGGGAAAAGGCCTTTGAGCAAAATCCCACCGCTGTGCTGGCCTACGTGGAAACTCCCGCAAATCCGACCATGGCAATTGTGGATTTAAGCGCCGTGGTTGAAATTGCCCACCGTCACAACGCATGGGTGTTTGTAGACAACACCTTCGCCAGCCCGTATGCCCAGCGCCCGCTTTCGCTGGGGGCGGATGTTGTCCTGCACTCCACCACCAAATACCTCTCCGGTCACGGCACAATTGTCGGCGGGGCAGCCGTCAGCCGGCATGTGGACTGGGTTCAAGGTCCGCTCACCAGCCTGCTGAAAACCTTGGGCGGCACGGCAGCCCCCTTCGACTGCTGGCTGACCAGTCAGGGACTGCGCACCTTTGAATTGCGCATGCAGCGCCACTGCGAAAACGCCCTCCAGGTCGCCGGCTATCTGGAAGATCACCCCAAAGTGGCACGGGTGTACTACCCCGGCCTTGAATCGCACCCCGATTACAACCTGGCCAGGAAACAAATGTACGCGTTTGGGGGAATGATGTCGTTTGAATTGAAAGGCGGACTGGCCGCTGGCGAAGCGCTGCTCAACCATGTGCAAATGATGACTCTGGCGGTTTCTCTGGGGAATACCGACACCCTCATTCAACACCCCGCAAGCATGACCCACGCCAATGTCCCCCGCGAGGAACGCCTCAAAATCGGTCTGACCGATGGTTTGGTGCGCCTTTCGGTCGGCGTGGAAAACATCGAAGACATTCTCCGCGATCTGGATCAGGCACTCGCATACGCCTGAGTGGAAGGTGTTTTCCCAACCAAAAGCCGCTGCAAATTCTGCAACGGCTTTTTTAAGCATGGGCATCGCCCGTCAAAAACATTTACAACTTTTTTAAGGTAAATCCACCTTAAGCGTGTTACAGTTTAATCACAGTAGTTATAGAAGGGAATCAATGAAAGGGCGGTCAGGTTTCTTCTGGATTATCGCAGTTTGGATTGCGCTGCTGAGCGGCTGGCTGGCAGTTCCGCCTCGGGCTGGCGCGGATTCGATGTTCACCGACGATCAGCCGCCGGTGGACATTGAAGTCCTGCGGGAGATTCAGGAAGAAGGCAGCGCCGACTACTGGATCACCTTTGACACGAGCGTGGATCTCTCCCCCGCCATGTGGATGGATTGGGAGGAACGCGGCCGATACGTGTACGAGCAGCTGACGCGCACCGCTCAACTGACTCAGGCGCGCGTTCAAACAGAGCTGCAGCGCCGCGGGGTGCGTTTCCAGTCCTTCTGGATTCAAAACGCCATTTATGTGGAAGGCTCGAACCAGGCCACCCTCCAGCAAGTCTTGAATTATCCGGAGATTCAATCCATCCGTGCCCCGCGCCAGATCTACCTGCACGATCCTCAGCGCCCCCTTTTCCTGCCGGTCACCGTTCAGGCGGTGGAAGATAACCTGAGCCGAATCCAGGCTCCGCAGGTTTGGAATATCGGTGTAACAGGGCGCGGCCTGACGGTTGCAAACATTGATACCGGTGTGCACTACACCCACCGCGCCCTGATCAACGCCTACCGCGGCAATCTGGGCGGGGGTAACTTTTCCCATGACTACAACTGGTTCGATCCGTATACGTTGACAGGCGCCCCGCTCGATAACAACGGACACGGCACCCATACGATGGGGATCATGGTCGGAAAGGACGGCAGCAACAATCAAATTGGGGTGGCGCCGGGGGCAGACTGGATCGCCTGCCGCGGCTGCAAAGGCAACACCTGCGGCGAGGCTCAATTGCTGGCCTGCGCCCAATTTGTGCTGGCGCCCACCCGTACCGACGCTACCCAACCCAACCCCGACCTGCGTCCGCACGTGGTCAACAACTCGTGGGGAGACTGCGGCAGACAATATGACAACTGGTTTCAAAACGCGGTCAATGCCTGGCTGGCGGCCGGCATTTACCCCGTTTTTTCCAACGGCAATGCAGGTGGATGCGGCTATCCTTTCCCGCCCGGTTTGAACACGGTTGGCAACCCGGCGCGTTACGGCAATGTGACCGGGGTGGGTTCCAGCGGTAAAAGCAACGGCGAGTATGCCGCCCACTCCAACTGGGGCCCAACCGACAATCCCGACACTATCAACCCGCGTCAGGGGTTCGCCACCCTCAAACCGCAGGTACTGGCACCGGGGGTCTCCATTCGCTCGGCTTATACCGGAACGGACACGGCTTACGCTAACCTCAACGGAACATCCATGTCCGCGCCGCATGTGGCCGGGTTGGTAGCGTTGATCTGGCAGGCGGCGCCCTGTCTGGTGGGCAACTACGCCCTCACCGAAACAATCATCGAACAAACCGCCACCCCGGTGTATTACGACGACGGCTCGCCTGCCACACCGACCAACCTGCCCAATTACGCCGCCGGCTGGGGTGAAATCAACGCCCTGGCCGCCGTGCAGGAAGCCCAACGCCGTTGTACGGCCAGTGCAAACCTGCAAGGGCTGGTGCGCGGCAGCCAGGAATGCAATGTGTCTCATTTTATGCCGATCCATGGTGCCACCATCACCGTTTATCCAGCCGAAACGCCCGGCCAGCCGCTCCGCATCACCACCACCGCCGCCGACGGTACCTACCGCCTGACTTTAAGCGCCGGCAACTACCGTCTGATGGTTTCCGCCCCTGGAATGGTCGCTCAGGAAACCAATGTGAGCCTTTCACCCGGCCAGACCCTGGTGCAAAACTTTGATTTGATGTCGGACCACCCCTGCCTGCAATCCGACGTGAGCGTCCTTCAAGTGGAATTACTCGGCGGTGAGCAAACCGCTCAGCAGCTCACCCTTTCGAATTCCGGCTGGCAGGAAACCCTCTTTTCCGTCGCCAAGCGGGTAATCAGTCAGCCGTCCATTCTGGCAGATGGCGGTTTCGAACTGGGAACTACGTCAGAAAGCCCGTGGCAGCAGTACTCCCGCCTGTTTGGTACCCCTTTATGCAGCGTGGCTACCTGCGGCGGATACGGGACGGTACTGCCGCACAGCGGTCAGTGGTGGGCATGGTTTGGCGGAGCAACCCAGCCCGAAGAAGGCTGGCTTGAACAGAGGGTCACCATCCCGCCGGGCAGGGCTTTCCTGCGCTATTACCTGCAAATTAAGGGATGCGGCAGCCCCAACGATTTCATTCAGATTTCCATGGACGATAACGTGGTTTGGGAACTAACCACCAGCGGCATCAAATGTTGGGAAAGTGAATATAGCCGTCGGGAGGTGGATTTATCGGCTTTTGCCGACGGCCAAACCCATCGCTTGCAAGTGTATTCCCTGCAAACCACCTCCGCCACGACCAATATTTACCTGGATGACCTGTTGCTGTGGCAGGAAGCCGACTGGCTGCAGGTTGAACCGCAAAGCGGCAGCCTGCCACCCGGCAGCACAATTCCCCTCAACCTGACGGTCAATAGCGCGGGTTTACCGCCGGGCATGCACCGGGCCGTGATAGAACTTCGCAGCGGCGAGGAAATCCTCAGCGAGATTCTGGTTGAGGTAAAAGTCAACGCGCCGTATCAGTACTACTTCCCCTTCGTCGGCAACGGCCATCGCTGAACCTCAACGCAGGTACTTGAGACCGGTGCCGGTATTCAGCAGCAGCACCTGCTCATCAGCGGCTAACCAGTTGCTCTCGATCAGGTGGTGCAAAGCCGCCACGTTGGCAGCCCCTTCGGGGGCGGCGAAAATTCCCTCACAACGCGCCAGTTGTTGCTGCGCCCGCATCATCTCCTCATCGCTGACCGCCAGTGCCAGCCCGTTGCTTTCGTACAGCGTTTGCAGGATGAGACGATCCCCAAAACTCTTTGGCACCCGTAAACCGGAGGCCTGAGTATGAGCATTCTGCCAGAACTCGCAAGTCTCCGCCCGCTTTTCAAATGCCGCTACAACCGGCGCACAGCCGGCTGCCTGCACCGCCACCATGCGCGGCAGGTGATCTCCTTCCAGCCAGCCCAACCGGCGCAGCTCGCCAAACGCCTTCCAGATCGCCGCCAGCCCCATCCCTCCACCAGCCGGATAGACAATCACATCCGGCAAACGCCAGTCAAACGCCTCGGCGATTTCGTAACCCATCGTCTTCTTTCCTTCCATGCGATACGGCTCTTTGAAAGTGGACACATCCAATGCTCCGTTTTGGCGGGCCGCCTCCACCGAAAGGCGCGCCGCATCGCTGATCAGTCCCTCGACCAGAGTCACTTCAGCCCCGGTAATGCGCGACTCTTCGATATTTGCAAGAGGGGTATCCGCCGGCATGAATACCTGAGCAGGAATGCCCGCCCGGGCAGCGTAGGCTGCTAAGGCTCCGCCGGCGTTGCCGGCAGTTGGAATGGTCAGCCGCTGCACACCCAATTCTCTGGCTCGCGAAACAGCCGCCGAAAGCCCACGCGCCTTGAACGTACCGGTTGGGTTCAGGCTCTCGTCTTTCAAGTACAGGCGTTGAAGTCCAAGTTCATCCCCCAGCCGTGCCAAAGTCAGAATGGGCGTATCTCCTTCTCCCAGCGTCACGATGTGGGCTTCATCCCCCACCGGCAGCAGCTCATGCCAGCGCCACATTCCCTTGCGGCGGGCTTGAAATTGATCACGCTTTAGATGAGCAGCAGCCGCAGTCCAGTCGTAATCTGCCAGCAGCGGAGTCTGGCAGATGGGACAGAAGGTCTGTACCTGATGGGCATCATAGGTTTGCCCGCAATGAGAACATTCCAGATGGCTCAGGTAGGAAAAAGGGGTGTTCATGCGCCGCGGTAAACTCCTCTTGTCGGGTGGGATTGGTCAGCCTGCCTGCGTTATTATAATCCGTCAGGTCTTTTCATTCTGGGGATTTAGGGATAAGATTGGCGCGTTCAAAAAGATTTTGAGAGCAATACCAGCCACCCATGAAGCCGGTTTTCCACCTGCCTCCTGCTTTACACCATCGCAAATTTGCCCTGTTGTGGGCCGGCATGTTGATTTCGGTAGCCGGTTCACAAATGCAGTTATGGGCCTTGTTCTGGCACATCCGCAGCCTCAGTGATCAGCCGGTAGCGGTCAGCGGGGTTGGTGTAGCACGCTTCCTGCCCATTCTGCTTCTCTCATTGTTTGCCGGTCTGGTGGCCGACCGCCACAACCGCCGGCGCGTCATGCTGACCACCCAATCCCTGATGATGCTCACGGCTCTGGCGCTGGCCGGGCTGACGGCTTTTGGGGTCATTCAATTGTGGCACATCTACCTGTTGACCGCCCTGCAAGCCGCCGCCATCGCTTTTGATACACCGGCCCGTCAGGCGTTGATTCCCAACCTGCTGCCCAAAGCAGACCTGCCCAGCGCATTCAGCCTGAACTCGATTGCGATGACCACCGGTTCGATTGTCGGCCCGGCGCTCAGCGGTGTGGTGATTGCTTACGCCGGGCAGGAATTCACCTACCTTTTCAACGCCGTTTCATACCTTGCCGTGATCGGCGCTCTGATTGCCATGGGAGAGGTGCCCCAGCAATCAGCCGCACGGCTCAGCCCCATCCGCGGGATAGACTGGCCGGCCATCCGGCAGGGCATCCGCTTCATCCTCAACTCACCCATCATCCTCTCCTCCATGCTATTGGACTTCCTGGCGACCTTCTTTTCCTCGGCCAACACCCTGCTGCCCTTCATTGCGCAGGATATTCTGCGAGTCGGGCCGGTGGAATATGGCTGGCTGGCAGGCGCTCAGTCCATCGGCGGCATACTGGCGGGGCTGGCACTCTCCCAGCGCAGTAACCTCCGTCGGCAGGGTATGATTTTGCTTGATGCGGTGCTGGTGTTTGGAGCAGCCACCATTGTTTTCGGTCTCTCGCGCTGGTTCTGGTTGACTTTCCTCGCGCTGGCGCTGATCGGCGGGGCGGATGCCGTTTCCACGGTGCTACGCAATACCATCCGCCAATTGCAAACGCCGGACGCACTGCGCGGACGCATGGTGAGCATAAACCAGATCTTCTTCATGGGAGGCCCGCAGCTGGGTGAAATCGAAGCTGGTCTGGTTGCGCAGGCTTTCGGTGTGCCAACCGCCATCATCACCGGGGGGATTGGCTGCATTCTGGCGGTGGGTCTTATCACCTGGCGCTGGCCGCAGTTGCGCCGTTTCAACGGTGATGAGCCGGTTCTGGCGGGCGCTGCCAGTCCGGCCGATTGAACGCTCCCGCCTGTCCTTGAGAGACCCGGTTCAAAGTCGAGAATTCAACACCGGGAAGGGGAACCCCCACCCACACTGTCAGGTGTCACAACACCCGGCATCCGATTAGCGGGTGCTTACGTCATCGCCATCCACCGCAAGACGGCGTGGCACCTATCCCCAACTGACCTTGACCAGGACTTCACAAATGATTGTCTTTTCGGCTCGCAGCAGGTACCATAAAACGAAACCATGCTGATTCGAATTCGCGAATTTCTCCTGGATCGGTTAACCGGCACTCCTTCCGACCGCGTCTTGAATGAGTCCACCGGGCGCGCCCCGACTCTTACACCTTCCCAACCGCTGGACGAAGCCCTGCGCGGGTTGATGAACCGTCTGATCGGCGAAGCCGTCAGCCCGGACGGCAGCCGGGTGGACTATGCCCGCCTGCGCACCAGTCCGCTGTTCCGAGAAGATTTCATGGAACTGGCAGCCGGACTGGCTCATTTTAATCCAGCCGACCTTCCCGAATTACCGCAGCAAATGAGTTTCTGGATCAACATCTACAACGTACTGGTGCTGCACGGCGTAATTGCGCTGGGGGTGCAGCGCTCGGTGAGCGAACGCTGGGCGGGCTTAACCTTTTTCCGACAGGCTGCTTACCGGATAGGCGGGCAGCGGCTCTCTCTGGATGACATCGAACATGGCATTTTGCGCGTCAATCGGGGTCATCCCTTGCTGCCCGGCGCTCAGTTTGCCGATGGCGACCCGCGCCTGGACTGGGTCCTACCGCGCCTTGATGAACGCATTCATTTCACGCTCAACTGCGCCAGCCGTTCCTGTCCGCCGATTGGGGTGTACCAACCGGAACAGCTCGACCGGCAGCTTGACCTTGCTACGGCTCATTTTGTAGATCAAGACGTCGAACGGCCAACGGGAAACAGCCTGCGCCTTTCCAGCATCTTCCGCTGGTATCAGGGTGATTTCGGCGGCAAAGAGGGGGTGATTGACTTTTTACGACGCTATCTACCGGAAAACGACCCCCGCCGTGAATGGATCGAAACGCACCGCCACACCCTTAGCCTGATTTATCGTCCGTATGATTGGGGTTTAAATCAATTCTAGAAAAAACACCCAAAACACGCCAGTTTTGCCGCCTTAGGGCACTGCCTAGCACGCGTTCCAAGGCGCGGGGGTACAACGGCGAAGTGGAACAAATTGGATGGATGAAATCTGCAACCGAATCGGATATTTTTCGTTAAAATGATAGTGAAAGGGGGTAAAACCCATTCAGACAAGGAGATTTCCATGCTCAACGACTTAAAATTTTGTCAATTTTGCGGTGCGCCGCTGGAAGCGGATATGAAAGTCTGCGCAGGCTGCGGGCAGCCGGTTGGCGGCAGCGGTTCTCCCATGGAGTATTTGCAAAGCAGCCCGGAAACCCCGGCAACGCCATCTACGCCGCCGGCAAGCTTTACCGAAACCGCCCCTGCTGAACCACCCGCGGAAGAAACGCCAGCACCCCCGCCGCCTCCGCCTCCGGCTGCCACGTTTTCTCCCCCACCCTCCGGCAGCGGTAAGAGCAAATTTCCCACCTGGTTGATTGTGGTACTGGTGCTGGTGGTGTTGTGCTGCTGCCTGACTTTTGTAATTGGCGGAATCGCGCTCTTTCAATTTGTGAGCGAAGGGAGTGTTTCGGAAGATGGGATCGTTCCGCCGATTGTTGAGACCTTTGTGCCGTTAAACGCCACGGAGGAGCCCTTTGTGGTGGCCACTCAACCAATCGAGCTGATGGAAACTGCCCTTGCCCCCCTGGCAACCCTGATACCGGAGGCTACGCTGGCTGTCCTTCCGACTCTCCCTGCCCAGCCGGGAATCGGGCAAAGCCTGACCGAAGACACTTTGATGGACGACTTTTCATCCAACCTGTTCGAGTGGGCTGAGGAAGCCGATGACATTTCCGTCCACGGCTTTCGGGATGGACGTTACTTCATTCAAGTTCTCCAGCCAGAGTACTTTGCATGGTCATTTATCCCCACCGATTTCAACCCGACTTTTATCCGCTTTAATGTTCAGGTAGAAGGAAATGCCAGTGAAGGCACCTTTGGGATCATGTGCAACTTTCAAGACAGCAGCAATTACGACTACGTCGAAATTGACCTTGATGCACGCAGCTACCAAATCGGCAGGGAACAAAACGACGAATTCACCCCGTTTACATCCAGCGACTGGGTAGATGCTCTTTACCTGCAGGACGACCCCTACGCCGTCAATCAGATCAGCGTGCGCTGCACCCCCGAAAACATCCGCCTGGAAATTAACGGCAACCTCGAAGCAGACATCAACTTCATACCTGCTGAACCGGATGGCTGGGTGGCGCTTTATGCCGCCTCATGGGACAACCTTTCACCCACTGGCTTCACCGTCTACTTCGATGACCTGATGGCAACGATTAAAGAGTAAGAAACTGTTGGTGTGGTTTTTAGCCGGTGGAACGACCCGGCTGAAGAAGGACTTTGACAACCGAGGTAATTTCCTCTATGATATTAAAAACGCTGAGATGAGGTATTTTCTCAGGAGGTGAAGCCATGCCCGGGCCTTTTCAAATGCCGCCCTTGCCTCAACTGCCCTTCTACATCAACCCTTTCCTGTTGTGGGGGATCATTCTCGTGGCTGCCGTATTGCTGGCATGGACTTTCTTCCGCTTCATTTTTGCAGAACCGGGGGAAAGAGTTGGCGCGTTGGTGCCTTTCATGCTGGTTGTGATCGGCTTGTTTTTGCTTTACCTGATCGCGGACAATGCGCCGGCAATCACGGCTTTCTTTCGCCGTCTGACCGCTCCGCTTTTTCGCTGGTGACCCTCCAGCGAAGATTAATCCTCTTCCGGCGGCGGCGCAGCAGCATCCCCATACGCCATCAGCAGGGCAAACTGGGTAATTGCGTTGTACACATCCTCTAACTGGCTCTGTAAAGTCAAGTCACTGACAAAGTCCGGCTCTCCCAGTCGCTTGAGCAGCGGCTGGGGGATTTCGGGGGCGCGCACCTGAACCGAGAAATCGCGGATATGTTCTCCAATCTGCCAGAAATGTTCAATCTGTTCTTCCAGCGGACTGTGTTCTTCCTTCGGGCGGGGCGGCGGTTGATCATCCACCTGCAAGGTTGGCGGTTCGCCGTTCGAACGCCGGGCGCGCAGCGAGGCGAGAATCTGTTCCTGCGAACGCCCGCGCATGCGGAAGAGCAGGAAGGGATCTTCGTCGAACCGCTCCCCCAGAATGTAATGTACCGCGGCAATGTGTTTGCAGGGGTTGGCTTTATCGGGGCAGGAACAGGTGGTAATCAAATCGTGGTGCGTTTGCGGAAATAGACTGACCCCAGCGCTGGCAAAGGCTTCCTCGATATTTGCCGGCATTTCCCCGGCCAGCAGTTGCGCCGCAAAAATGGCCTGATCGGCCAGCACATTCAGCACCTTGCTCCACTGGGCGTTGGTCAGGTGGGTCAATCGGATGGTAACCCGGTAGGGTTTGGGGCGGGAGCCTTGCACCCGCGCTGTGATGCCTTCCTTATCCTCATCAATGGAAATTACCTGACCCTGCCGTGCGTAGTACTTGCCGCGCGCCAGCCGCGGCGCCGAAACCAGATTTTCCATTGCTGCAATCCAGCGGCGCGCCCACCAGTTTTTTCCAAAAGATCCCCTTACGCTGTGAGCGCGGATGCCGCCGCGCACCTTGCGCGGGCTTAACCCCCATCCCCAGCCTTCCATTTCATCGTCCATAAACTCCGTTGCCTCTCCCTTGGATCACACCGGACGGCGCAGCATGACCAGTTCGCGCAGTTCCTCGGTGGACAATTCGGTCAACCACTCCTCACCGGTGCCGATGATAGACTGCGCCAGCCCCTTCTTGGATTCAATCATCTCGTCAATCCGTTCTTCCAGCGTGCCAACCGTGATGAATTTATGCACCTGTACATTGCGGGTCTGACCGATGCGGAAGGCGCGGTCGGTGGCCTGATCTTCCACCGCCGGGTTCCACCAACGGTCAAAGTGAAACACATGGCTGGCGCTGGTCAGGTTGAGTCCAAACCCGCCCGCCTTCAAAGAAAGAATGAAAATCGGCGGGGCGCTGGGGTCTTCCTGAAAACGGCGTACCATCTGATCACGCGCTGCCGGTGGAGTGCCACCGTGCAGGTAATACACCGGGCAGCCCAGCATCTGCGGCAGGTACTGGCTGAGCAGGTGTCCCATCTCGGCAAACTGAGTAAACACCAGGGCGCGGTCGCCACTCTCCAAAATTTCTTCCAGCATCTCACCCAGGCGGGTCAATTTGCCGCTGCGCCCGTTGGTGTGGTTGCCGAAAGGTTCGCGCTCAGCCGGCTGTTTAAGAAAGTGAGCCGGATGATTGCAAACCTGTTTTAACTGGGTGAGCATGGTCAACACCAGCCCGCGCCGGGTGATGCCGTCGCTTTCTTCCACTTTCTTGAGCGCATCTTTGACCACCGCCTCATACAAAGTGGCCTGTTCCTCGCTCAGGTAGCAGTATTCCTTCATCTCGATCTTTTCCGGCAAGTCCTGAATGACGCGCGGGTCACTCTTCAGCCGGCGCAGGATGAACGGTCCGACCATTTGTTTCAAACGGGTAGTGGCTTCGCGGTCGCCAAAGCGTTCGATGGGAATGGCAAACTCGCGTCGGTACTTTTCCAGCGAGCCGAGGTAACCGGGGTTGAGGAAGTGCATAATGGACCACAACTCGGTCAGCCGGTTTTCCACCGGGGTACCGGTCAACGCAAAACGGAATTCGCCAGTCAATTTGCGCGCCGCCTGCGTTTGTTTGGCAGAGGGATTCTTGATGTTTTGCGCCTCATCGAGGATCACCCCGTACCAGCGCACCGATTGAAGTGTTTCGGCATCCATACGCAGCAGGGCATAACTGGTCAGCACCAGGTCGGCATTTTGAACGGCCTGAATGAAGGCCTGATCCCGCAGCCGGTTCGGCCCCTGATGCACCATCACCTTGAGGGATGGGGCAAAGCGGCGAGTTTCGCGATCCCAGTTGGTCACAACCGAGGTAGGGCAAATCAGCAAAGTGGGAGCCGGCAACTTACCCAGCGATTCTTTTTCATACAACAACAACGCCAGCGCCTGAATGGTCTTGCCTAACCCCATGTCATCCGCCAGAATGGCCCCCAATCCCCAGCGGCGGTAGAAAGCCAGCCACGAAAAGCCAAACCGCTGATACGGACGCAGGCTGCCGTTGAGCGTAGCCGGTTGCGGCAGTTCGCTGAGGCGGTGATTGTCTGAAAGGCGGTCAAGCCACTCCGCCACCCACCCTTCCGCCTGGACTTCATCTAGCGGCAGGCCGTGGGCGGTATCGGCCCCCAGCGCCAGTTGGGCGGCTTCCAGTAGTCCCATCTGCCCACGGCGCTGCTGCTTTTCCCAAAAGCGGATGGCTGCCTCGATCTGCTCGGCATCCAGCTGCACCCACTGACCGCGCAATTGTACCAGAGGCACTTTCAGGGCAGCCAGCTGCTCAAATTCTTCGCGTGAAAGAGTGGTATCCCCCAGTGAGAGTTCCCACTCATAGTTAATCAGGGTCTGGAATGTAAAATGGGCGGGCATGCCATTCTGCAGAGGCACATCCTTTTGAGGGAACAGTTTGACCCGCACCCCAAGCCGTGCGCCGCGCTGATTCCACCACGGCGGTACCAGAATCCCAAAACCGGACTGTTCCAACAGCGGGGCTGCCTCGCGTAAAAACTGGTAGGCCGAGGTGGTGTCCAGTTCCAGACCGGTGGGGTGTTTGGCCTGTAAACTGGTGCGGATGGGGTTGAAGAACTTGGCCGCAAAGCCCAGACCCGCCAGCAACAATTCCTGGGGGTGTTTGAGATGAGCAACCGCCTTCATGTCCGCCGCACTGCGGAACCAGATATCCTCAGCCGGGATCAACAGGCTGGGGTCTCTACGGGATTGCAGCAGATATTCCAGAGTCCAGCGCGGGTTTGGCAAAGAATCGTCAGCCGGCGGTGCCGTCAGGCGCAACGCCACCCGGAAATGTTCGTCCCCGGCGGCTTCCAGATTGCGCATCCAGGCCCGCAGGCTGCTGTAAAGGGCTTTCAACTGGGCCGGGCTGGCTTTGACCCGCGGATCGGCGGTGAACAGGGCTGCCAGCCAGATGTCGAGTGTGTTCTCTTTTTCAGGCAGCAGCAATGGGGCTTTGGAGCGTCCCCAGGAGCGCGCCAGCGCGTCACAAGTCATTTTCAAGAAGCTATCCAGCAGGCTGCGCGAGGTATGACTGACCTGTTTGATGGTCTTCCCGATGGCAACCGCGCTGCTCACTTCAGCCCGGCAAATCGGCGGCATGGCGCGTTCCAGCAAAGCAAGGCGGATACCGTCTTCCTGCCCATCCAGCACCGGACGCCAGCGCGCCAAGTACATTTCCGGCTGACCTTCGGCAATCACCTGCTCCAGGGTGGGCAAAATGCGCTGCCCGGCAAGGATTTCCAGCACCAGCCCGCATACGGTTTGCCAGTAGCGCGCGTCTGGCCCCAGCATGAAGCCGCTGGTTCGGCTTTCAGCGGGCAGGTTGGCAAGCACGCCGAACGCCTTGCCGGCCGGCAGCCACAAGCCGCGCACCAGCCAGGGCAGCAATTTGGGGTTAGAAATCTCATCCGGTTCCCACTCCGGGTTCAGGTCCGGCGAGGGAAGCGGAATGTTTTGACTGGAAGGCAGACGCAGACGCACCGCGCCGATCTGGGCATCATCCAGCGGGGTACCACTGCCAATTTGCAAACGGATGGTATCCGGTTCAAGGCAGAAAGGATGATCCCGCACCTGAGTGCGTTTTGCCGCAAAACCCCGTCCGCGAGGTTCAGGCTTTTGTTCCGGGCTTTCTGCCCAGAACAAGACCCCTCCACTCTCTGTGGGACGGCGCGGCGGCTGCCAGTGAGCGTGTAATACCCACATAACGGCTTATGAATTAACCTTCGGATTCAAAAATGATACTTCCTCAACGGATTCTTAAAGTTGCAGGCAAACGCCGAATTTCGGCGAAAGGCGGTAAGTCCATCCATTCATGCTTCACACCTCAGCGGGTGTGTTCACCAACCCACTTTCCCCTCGCATTCAAATGAGCAATTTCAAAGGTTCAACACCAATATGACCAGTTGACTCGTTCATCAAGATTGTTTGTGAAGCGTCCCTCGGTCACTCAGGCATACTGCCTCGTCCCCCATCATCAAGTGACTTACTCGTCCGCTTCGGTTTAGCATAGATCAACAATCTAATTATAACCGAACTCGTAAAATTGCAAGGTTTTTTACAAGGTTGTGTTTTTGTTGGGCGTCAGCAAGAAAATCATCCAAGAATCGCCACCCGGTTAAAGTCTTGTCCGGCTGCCCTTCTTCCGTGTTTAGCCGGAGCAGGGCAGCCGGACAAACAGGCCGGCCCTCTAGCCGCGCAGTCTGGCGTTGACTTGCTGCTCCAACCGGCGGATGATCCGCTGGCGGATCTGGGCTGCTTCAGCCGCGGTAAGGGTATGATCGTCGGCCTGGTAGGTCAGGCTGTAGGCCAGACTCTTCTTGCCCGCGCCAATCTGTTCACCGCGGTAGATATCAAACAGACGCACCGCCCGCAGCATTTTGCCGCCACCCTGCCAGATGGCTTTCTCCACTTCCACCGCCGGTACATCCTCATCCACAATCACAGCAATATCTTCCAGAACCGGCGGAAAGACCGGCACGGGCTGCGTCTCGCGGCGGCTCTGGCGGCTGGCGAGGATCGCCTGCATGTCCAATTCAGCGACAATCACCGGCGGGGTCAGCAGGTCATACTGCTCTTTGACCAGCGGGTGCAGTTCCCCAAACACTCCCAAACGGACATCCCCGCTGAACAATTCAGCAGATTTGCCGGGGTGCAGGGAGGGATGGGCTGCCGGTTCAAAGCGCAGCGGTTGGAGGTGCAGGTCGCTGCCCAAGCATTCCAGAATGCCCTTCAGGTCGAAGAAATCGTAGTAAGGCGGGCGGGCATTATCCCAGGCCGGTGGCTGACGCAATCCGCTCAGGGCAATCGCCACAAAAATCGGCTCATCCGGCAAAACCTGATCCTGGCGCGGCCAGAAGACCGGCCCAATTTCAAACAGAGCCAGCCGTTCGCTCAGTCGCGCGTTCTTTTCCAGCGTATCCAGCAGCGAGGCCAGCAACGAACGGCGCATGACCGCCCGTTCCGGGTTGAGCGGATTGCGGAGGGTCAGGTATGCCGGTTCGGGCGGACGGTTCTCCGGCGGGTAGAGGCGCATCTCGCGCTGCGGGGCAGTCAGGCGGTAGTTGATGACTTCCTGCAGCCCAAAGCGAATCAAGGCCTGGCGCACCTGTTTTTCCACCTCCAACGCCGCATCCGAGCGCGGCAGCGGCAGCGGATCAGCCAGACGGGTAGAGGGGATGTTCTGGTAACCGTAAATGCGCGCAATTTCTTCGATCAAATCGGCTTTACCAGTCTCGCCGCTGCCAATATCCAGACGGTGTGGCGGGGTTTTGGCAAGCACCTCGTCCCCCTCAACCCGGCAGGTAAATTCAAGCCGGTTGAGAATTTCGGCAATCTGACCCGCGTTCAGTTCAATCCCCAGCAGACGGCGCACATCCGCTTCGCTCAGGCGGATTTCGGGGTCTTGGGGCGGTAGGGGATATTCATCCACCAGATCAGCGTACACCTGACCACCGCTCCACTCCGCCATTCGCTGTAAACACAACACAACGCCCTGTTCGGCAAGGGCTGGATGCACCCCGCGCGAAAAACGGTAAGCCGCTTCGGAATTCAAGCGCTGATGAAAGGCGGTGCGGCGCACATTGACGAAGTTCCAGGCCGCACCTTCCAGCAGCACCGTGCGGGTCTGCGGGCTGACCTCGCTTTCCAGCCCGCCCATCACGCCGGCCAGCGAGAGAGGTCCGGCCGTATCGCACACCAGCACGGTAAACGGTTCGAGGGTACGCTCCACCCCATCCAGCGTGGTCAGTTTTTCGCCCGGCTCGGCCGCGCGGGTGATGATGGTCGGCGAACCGCCGCCGGCGCGTCGCACCAGCACATCGTAATCAAAGGCATGCAGCGGTTCTCCCAGTTCCAGCATGACGTAGTTGGTCGCATCCACCACACTGTTGATCGGGCGCATGCCCGCCAGACGCAGTCGGCGCTGAACCCAGTAGGGGCTCGGCTGCGGCGTTACGCCTTCCACCAGCCCCAGCACAAAACGCGGGTTGAGGGTTGGGTCGGTGATCCGTATTGCCGCTTTGCCCTTCATCGAGGGGCCTTTTTCGGGCAGTTTTGCCTGCGGGTAACGCAGGGGTTTACCGAGCAATGCGGCCAGTTCGCGCGCCACCCCAATCATCGAGGCGTTCCGAATCATGTTGGGCAATATCGAAACTTCCAGCACGGCATCGCCCATGTAATCCACCAGCGGCACACCGGTCGGCGCGTCATCATCCAGCAGGATGATGCCCTCATGCTCATCGGAGATGCCCAGTTCCTTCTCGGAACAAACCATCGAAAACGAATCCACCCCCCGAATCCGGGCGCGTTTGAGGGTGGTCAGCACCTGACCGGGCTGGTGACCATCGTAAATGCGCGCCCCTTCACGAGCATAAGCCACCTTGATCGGTTTGGGCAGAGGGCCTTTGCCCTTGTACTCGAACAAATTGGGCGCGCCGGTCAGAACGATGATTTCACCCGTGCCGTCGTTCAAGCGGCACAGTACCAGCCGGTCGGCATTCGGGTGCGGCATGACCTCGTCAATCTGAGCAACCACAATTTTATCGGGCTGCCACGAAAGTCCGGTCACCTTGAACTCGCGCGGCGTATCGGCCGGCAGGCCGGCATACGGATCGGGCAGGCCCACCAGTTGAATCTCTTCCACCTCCAGCCCGGCCATCGTCAGGGTTCTGGCCAGATCCAGCAGGGGCAGATCAATCTCGATATAATCTTTGAGCCAGGAAAGCGGTATTTTCATCAGAACTGCTCCAGAAAACGAATATCATTCGCCCAAAAGTAACGGATATCCTCGATGTGGTACTTCAACATGGCAATCCGCTCCGGTCCAAGTCCGGCTGCAAAACCGGAATAGACCGCCGGATCATACCCGCCGTTTTGGAGCACCACCGGATGCACCATGCCGCAGCCGCCAATTTCCAGCCAGCCGCTGCCGCGGCACACCCCGCAGCCCTTGCCGCCGCAGATGAAACACTCCATGTCCACCTCTGCGCTCGGCTCGGTGAAGGGGAAGTAGGACGGCCGGAAACGGGTGCGGGCATTCTCGCCGAACATGCGCCGGGCAAAGCTTTCCAGCGTGCCTTTCAGGTCGGCAAAGGTGATGTGCTGCCCCACCGCCAGCAACTCCACCTGATTGAATTGCATCTCATGGCTGGCATTGGTCTGCTCATAGCGGTAGACCATGCCCGGCAGGATAACCCGGATCGGGTTGGGGGCCATCTCACGCATGGCGCGAATCTGACCGGGGGATGTGTGTGTCCGCAGGATGACGCCGGGGGTGGTGGTGTGAAAGGTATCCCACATATCCCGGGCCGGATGATGAGCGGGGATGTTGAGCAGTTCAAAGTTCATCTCCTCCGTCTCCACTTCCGGCGAGCGGTAAATTTGAAAGCCCATCTCGATAAAGATAGCGCAGATTTCATCCAGCGCCTGCGTAGCCGGGTGAGCCCGGCCGAAAGCCGGTAACCGCCCCGGCAGGGTCACATCCAGCCGTTCGGCGGTCAGTTTGCGTTCCAACGCTTCGCGGCGTAGCACGGCGGCGCGTTCTTCCAGCGCATTTTCCAGCGCTACCTTGACCTGATTGGCTTTCTGCCCGACTTGCTGGCGCAGCTCTTTGGGAATGCTGCCCATCCGCGCAAAGACCTGCATCACCGGCGCGCTGCGCCCCAGATGGGCGGTGCGCCAGCCGACCAGTTGGGCTTCATCCTGAATCTGTTGCAAGGCGTCCAGTCCATTTTGTAAAATGCGGTCAAGTTCTTCCAAGATGTTTTCGGAATCGTTCACGTTTACCTCCCGATTCGATTTGCGGTGAATAAAAATCCCGTCCCGGTCAAGGGACGGGAGGGATTTTCCCGCGGTACCACCCTGCTTGGCTGCCGGTGTAGCAGCCCACTCAACCCAACGGTTCTACCATCCGGCAGAACGATTGGAGCGCCGGTTAACGCTGGCGATGCGGCCCGAACTACTGGCTCTCGCTAAGGAGAGCGTTCCCCCGGGCGGCTCAGGAGGGAACTTCGACCGGTTTCTGCCGGGCTGGGGTTTCAGTCTGCGCCCCGGCCTCCCTGTCGGTTTCCGCCGGTTTACTTTCCTCCGTCATTGCCGTTTGCGGATATGGAATATCCTTATTATCTTCAGAATGAACGGCTTGTCAAGGACAAAAATTTTTTCTTCTCTGCCGCCGTCCTGCGCCAATCGTAGTAAAATCAATCCGGCTTTTACCTGCACCCTGTCTTCTCTCTACCCTATGCGACGATTGTTTGAAACCCGCTTTCCGGCTCAATTCTGGCTGATGTTTGCCGGAATGCTGATCAGCACCATCGGCGCCAGCATGATCTGGCCTTTTTTGATGATTTACGTCAGCGAGAGGCTGAACATGCCGCTGACCGTCAGCGCCGGCTTGTTGACCATCAATTCCGTCTGCGGACTGATCAGTTCCTTCATCGCCGGGCCGGTGATTGACCGTCTCGGGCGCAAGTGGGTCATGGCTATCAGTCTGCTGCTCAACGGCCTGGGGTACTTACTGATGAGCCGCGCTGAAACTTACCCGGCCTTCGTCCTGTTAATGATTCTGCAGGGCTCGGCCAACCCGCTCTACCGCGTCGGCGCCGATGCAATGATGGCCGATTTGATTCCGCCCGAAAAACGGGTGGACGGCTATTCGCTGATGCGCCTGAGCAACAACGTCGGTGTGGCCATCGGGCCGGCCGTGGGCGGTTTGATCGCCTCGGTTTCGTATCAATTTGCATTTTATGGCGCAGCCGCCGGCTTAGCCATATACGGCTTGCTGATTGCCTTTCTGGCGCGCGAAACCCTCCCCCAGACCGGCAATGAAGCAGCCGATCTGCCCCAAAAGTCCGAAAGGTTTGGCGGTTACGGGCGTGTGCTGCGCGACCAACCCTATATGACCTTTCTGTTGGCGTTCATCTTCACCCAATTGAGCGCCTCGATTATGTGGGTGCTGCTTTCGGTGTATGCCAAAACCCATTATGGCGTTACCGAGCGATTATATGGCCTGATTCCGATGACCAATGCCCTCATGGTGGTCTTTTTCCAGATCCCGGTTACCATGCTCACCCGCCGGTTCAGTCCTCTGCCGGTTCTGGCGTTAGGCGGCTTGCTGTACGGGCTGGGCGTGGGCAGCGTGGCGTTCGGGGCGGGGTTCTGGGGCTTCTGGCTCAGCATGGTGGTCATGACCCTTGGTGAGCTGGTGCTGGTGCCGACTTCCTCCACCTACGCCGCCAATTTAGCCCCTGCCGACATGCGCGGGCGATACATGAGCCTTTACGGCCTGACCTGGAACGTAGCCGCCGGAATTGGCCCGGTGGCCGGCGGCTTTTTGAACGACTGGTTCAGCCCGCAGGCAATCTGGTACGGTGGCGGGTTGTGCGGCATTTTCAGCGCGCTGTTGTTCATCTTCTTCTGGCTGCGCCGCCCGGCGGCAAAAATAGCAGAAGAAAGGTTGACATCACCCTGATTGACATCTTTATTAAGTCAATTGGCGTAAAAGTTCTAACCGTTGATAACCCTCAACCATCGCAAGTAGCGGCTATCAGGATAACGCTGTGCTGCTAGATTAAGCCAAACCCATGGCACAAACCCCCATCCCAACCACCACCCCAACGGCCCAAACCAATTGGATGAAAGAGTCAGGAAAGACAATAGCAAAGCAATAGCCGCTGCACGTGGTCTCAAGCGGGCAATAGCAGGCGTTATCGGCAACAAATTATAGAAAATAACATGAGGAGAGATGAAAGCCCCGCTCGCCATCAACATGTCCATATCACCTCTCGAAAACCAGATGGTCAGCAAAAAAAAGGGCAATCCCCACCAGCCCAAACCGATATTTTGTTCATAGCGTCCTTCGGCATAAAAACTTTCCGCTAACAGCATTGTATTCGGCCAATTACCCCAGATTACAATAGAAACTATTAACCAGAAAAACAGGCCTACGAGATAAGACCGTCTGGCACCTAAGGCAAATACAGCGATTTGCGGCTTAATCAGAGATAGAGGTACCAACCAAGGCAGTCCTAACAAACCCAGAACCACTAAGCCCTCTAATTGACCAAGAAACACCGTCCAAAGCAACGGCAGACAGAAAAAAGCGGCTATTGCGCTAATTGGATGGACGGAACGCTGAATGGTTGCAAGCGAGAAAGCGGCCAAGGTTATCCCAACCAATAGGGGGTAGGTAAGAAACTGTATAATGTAAACAGTCCATGGGGGGTAAAATGGAGGAACTCGTTGAATGCCGAAAAAGTGAACCCAATCAAAAGCGAAGAAGCCATCTGCCGGAATCAAAGTAGCAGCACAGGAAAATATAAGGGTCAAAATGAAGAAGAGCGGAAGCGTCACCCGAAACGGTAATTTGTTCTTATAAATTTCCTGTTCTGGAAATAAAGGATCGATCTTTTGCCACCAGCGAACGAACATAGTCCCTCCCGATATACAGCAATATTAGCCAGCTAAACAAACTGAGCCCCAAACCACTGTAAAATGATAAAGGTCTGAATCGCATCTCAATTGTGTGCCTGCCGGGTGAAATTTTAATTCCTCTCAATAAACCATCCACAACTTCAACAGACACGGATTGACCATTTACTTTTGCTCTCCATCCCGGGTAATACACTTCACTAAAAACCACCATCTGATCTGTACGCGAGTCCACTTCTGCAATTATCAGGTCTGGAGACCAGTATCGGACAACAACCGAACCCTGCTGACTGAGCCAAACACGTTCTCGGTACAACGGGTTGAGATACACATACACATTTCCAAAATCACCGTCTATTTGCGAAGAGATATTCATTGGAAAATTTGAGACAATGTATTTGACATTGAGGAGACCCAGTTTTTCAAGATCAGGTGAGGATGCAACTTGAAACAATTCAGGTGGGGATTTTTCGTCAAGGTATATTGATGGGACACTGACGCTATATCCCTCCGCTGGAATCCTGCTCGCTTCTGCCATAAATTGGCTGTAAGACTTGAGCCTGAGCGGATTTACCCCCTCGGCAGTTTGAAGTTGATGTGGTAGTGGAATACTGTACGAAGGAGAATACACTCGAAACAAAGCCGGTTGATTTTCCAGCCATCTCACTACAGGCGGCGATGGTTCTAGGGGTACACTGCGTAGAAAAGATGTATTGACCCATAGCAGATCTATCACCGCGAGAGAAACAATAGCCATAACGCAGGATATTCGCGGCTTATGAATTAAGAGATTAATCAAAATTAGGGCAATTGGTAGAATTACTGCGAAAACCAGCAGCCCACCGGGCAGAGGTGGATACAAAACCGCCACACCACCTGCCAGAATGACAGAGAATAATGAAAAAAATATTGACAAACGAAGAGTGATTTTTGAAATAGACTGAGGAATCGCGACTGTCAAAAGATGATTCAGACCGTATCCTGCCAAGACAACCACTGCAAAAACAACAAAGAACCACATGCGTGAGGGGACACGCAGCCAGCCAAGACCAGGCAAAAGTTCACTAATAAAGGGAAAAAGAAAACTATGATTGCCTAAAGAGAAAAGAACGCCAAATAATATCAGGCTTAGCCAGAACCAATTTTGTTTTTTTACTCCAAAAAAGGCTAATACAACAGCAACTAGTCCTATGTAGGTAATTAATTCATAAATGATCCCTAATTGAGGGGTTATAGCCCCTATCAAGTTATGAACATTCAATGAAAGAATAGCCCTTTCGGAAGTAGAAAGAACAGCTCTGTCCGATTGCGGCATAAACTCAATCAGTGGGAAGATTAAACTGCTTGTCAACAAAACTGTACCAAAACCCAAAAGGAATAATCCACGAAAAACTTTTGAGATAGACAATTTGCGGTAAGGCAAGTAACCCAACAAAAATGCCAAACCAATCAGACCACACAAAAATCCCCAGCGAATATCAATTAACACGATTGTCGAAAGCACCGCTGAAGAAAGCAAAACCCGGCGGTAATCTGAAAAACGTTCAGCAGCAAATCTGAGCGAGCATAGCAACCATGGCAACCAGCAAATTGCATACACTGATGAAACCTGACCACCGCCAACATAGCCAATCAACTTCGATGTACCCATCCACACCGCAGATGAAAAAATTGCCGCTGCAGGAGCAATTCCCAATCTTCTAAGAAACAAATAAAGCCCCCATCCGCTCCAGGTTAAGTGCAAAACGAAAAGTAATGTAAAAGTCACTGGCTCAGGAAATATAAAGGTCAACCAGTTTGGAAGATAGCTATAGCCGGCAAGAGGGTCGGCAACCAGTGGTGTTCCTGAGAGCATACTACTGTTCCATAATGGCGGGTGCCCATCCATCAACCAACGCTGGTGAATAAACCGGGAGTATGCCAGATGAGACAGGACAAAATCTGTAGTAACCTGTGGAAACTTCGTAGTGGGGATGTAATTCGGGTGAATAACCAATGGCCACAGGTAGACCAGTGATAGAAAAAAGGATAATCCAAGCGGGGTAGTCAGTGGGAAAGGTTTACGAGTGTTCATTTTGAAATATACTAATCAAGGATTATTTTACTTAAAATCAGATTTATCGGCTGTATTTTTTCTGGATTACCTTGCTCGGTTCGTACGCGCACAAATTGATATCAGCAGCGAATGCAGTCCGCATCTTTGGGTTCCGATCAAGCCTTACGCGTTCAACTTGACAACCTGTACCTTTATTCAGTATATTTGGTACGGATTTTAACCGGGGGAACCGTAACTTCGCGGGGAGAAGTCTGGTTTACCCTGTAACATTGCTGCGCTTTTTATCATCCATATCAAGAAGAAAGCAAGGACGATGGACATTGTTCTGCCCACCGCTATTCTGCTCCTGTTGATCCTTTCGGGATTTGCGCCTTTCATCCAGCAGGCGCAGCCTCACCGCGCCGGTCTGCTGATGGCTGTTTTGCCGGCCGGTCTGTTTTTGACCCTGCTCGGCCGCTTGTCTGCTGTTCTGGCCGGGCAGGTTTTCACCTATCAACTGGCCTGGGCTGAGGCTTTGGGGGTGAGATTCTCTCTCTACCTCGATGGACTCGGCTTGCTTTTCAGCCTGCTGATTCTGGGCATCGGTGCGTTGGTTCTGATCTACGGCGGCAGTTACCTGCACGGTCATCATCAACTGGGACGTTTTTACGCCTTCATTTTGCTGTTCATGGCCGCAATGCTCGGCGTCGTCGTCAGCAATAATGCCCTGACGCTGTTTGTGTTCTGGGAATTGACCAGCATCAGTTCCTTTCTGCTGATTGGTTTTGACCATGAAAAAGAAGGCTCGCGGTTTGCTGCCCTGCAGGCCTTGCTGGTCACCGGTGGGGGCGGACTGGCGATGCTGGCCGGGTTGGTTCTGCTCGGCCAGATTGGCGGCACTTACGAAATCAGCCAGCTCAATCAGATGGCAGATATCTTGCGGGCTTCTCCGCTGTTCTTGCCTGCCTTCCTGCTCATTCTGGCCGGTGCGCTGACCAAATCGGCTCAGTACCCGTTTCATTTCTGGCTGCCGGGCGCCATGGCTGCCCCAACCCCGGTCAGCGCTTATCTGCACTCGGCCACCATGGTCAAAGCCGGGGTGTACCTGCTCGCCCGGCTCAGCCCGATATTCAGCGCCACCCCTGAATGGCAAACTCTGGTGACCGGTTTTGGGCTGGCTACATTTTTAGCCGGAGCGTTGCTGGCCATCGGTCAGGTAGATTTGAAAAAATTGCTGGCTTACACCACCGTCGCTTCGCTGGGAACGATGGTGATGCTGCTCGGTTGGGGCAGCGATCTGGCGATCAAAGCGGCAATGCTCTATCTTTTTTCGCACGCCCTCTACAAAGGCGCTCTGTTTCTGGTTGCCGGTGCGGTGGATCACGAAACCGGCACGCGGGATGTCAGCAAGTTAAGCGGTCTGCGCCGCGCCATGCCGCGTACTGCGCTTGCCGCCGGGTTGGCAGCTCTTTCGATGGCCGGTTTGCCACCCGCCCTGGGTTTCATTGCCAAAGAAGTGATGTATGAAACCACCCTCGCCGCTCAGCCGGTATCCGGTTGGTTAACTGCCGGAGCGCTGATCGGCAATGCGCTGCTGGTGGCGGTTTCCGGTCTGGTCGGGTTAAAGCCGTTCTTCGGCGCAGCGGGCCAAACACCCCGCCATCCCCACCCCGCTCCGCTCTCGCTGGATTTGCCGCCCCTGCTGCTGGCAGGGCTGGGCTTGCTGGGCGGTCTGTTGCCGATGACCCTGGCTGCGCCGCTGGTGCAGGCATCGGCGCAGGCGGTCTTGATCCAGCCGCTCAAAGTCAAGTTAGCCCTCTGGCACGGTCTAAATCCGATGCTCGCCCTCAGTACGCTGACGCTGGCATTGGGGATAGGGCTGTACGTTGGCTGGCAACCGGTTTGGGGCTTTACGGCTCGCCTGCGCTGGCTCGGTCGCTTTGGCCCGGCCCACGCCTATCAGGTGGGGCTGGAAAACCTGCGCCGCTTTGCGGCCTGGCTGACTTACCGCCTGCAAAACGGCTACCTGCGGTTCTATCTGATGACCATCATCCTGACCACAGTCGCTCTGGCAGGGCTGGCTTACTTGAGAAGCACCAATGGGCTGATCCTGCGCAACGATTGGGGAGCCATCAATTTCTACGAAGTTGTGCTGGGCGTATTGATCATCCTCGCCGCGCTTACGATTACCCGCACCCGTTCCCGTCTGGCAACCATCGCCATCATGGGCATTGTCGGCTACGGTCTGGCGCTGATTTATCTGCTGTACGGCGCGCCGGACCTCGCCATGATTCAATTTGCCATCGAAACCCTGACGGTGATTCTGTTTGTGCTGGTGGTCTACCGCCTGCCCAAATTCACCCGTCTGACCAGTCCGCCAGCCCGGCTGGCCGATTTTCTGGTAGCGATGACCGGCGGCCTGTTGATGACCCTCCTCACCCTGATCGTAACCGCCCGCCCGGTTGTTCCGCATATCTCCGAGTATTTCCTGCAAAATGCGCTGCCCCTGGCGAACGGGCGCAATGTGGTCAATGTCATTCTGGTAGATTTCCGCGGTTTTGACACGCTCGGTGAAATTACCGTGCTGGCATTGGCCGGCATCGGCGTCTATGCTCTCATCCGCCTGACAATCGGGCGGCGCCAGGTGATTATCCCACCGGCGGAGGAGGAATAAACATGGGCTCGATCATCCTCCATCTGGCTGCCCGTTACCTGATGCCCTTGCTGCTGGTCTTTTCGGTGTTCCTGCTGATTCGTGGTCACAATGAAATTGGCGGCGGCTTCGTGGGCGGGCTGGTAGCCGCAGCGGCCTTCATCCTCTACGCCATCGCCAACAATGTTCAGGAAGCCCGGCGGATCTTGCGTGTCCATCCCCGTGCGCTGATCGCCAGCGGCTTGCTGGTTGCCCTGTCCAGCGGGCTGGTTGGCTGGCTGACCGGTAAACCGTTTATGACCGGCCTCTGGCTGAAAGACCCCCTGCCGGTGATCGGTAAAATTGGCACGCCTTTGATGTTCGATGTCGGCGTGTATCTGGTGGTGGTCGGCGTAACCCTGCTGATCATCTTTACACTGGCGGAGGAGTGAGATGACTTTATTACTTGCAATTGTGATTGGCGTTTTGTTCACGGTGGGTTTGTACATGATGATGCGCCGCAGCCTGACTAAGGTGCTGATTGGGCTGATGTTGCTCGGTCAGGCAATCAACCTGCTAATTTTCACCACCGGACGCTTACAGCGTGCCAAACCGCCCCTGATTCCGCTGGGTGCAGAGCAAATCAGCCAGTCTGCCGACCCCTTGCCCCAGGCGCTGATCCTGACGGCAATCGTGATCAGTTTTGGGGTAACCGCCTTTGCGCTGGTGCTGGCGCGTCAAACCTACACCGTCCTCGGCACTAATGATATGAACGAATTACGCGATACCGACATCATCCCCAAGTATCATCCGGAATCCGTGCCGGAAGAAGAGGAGGGTTTGTAGTGCAAACCGTACTCCTCCCATTACTGATTCCTTTGGTATTCATTGTGCTGACCCTGTTTGCCTGGAACGCTCCGCGCTTGCAGCGGATGCTTTCCCTGTTCGGTAGCAGCGCCTTATTGCTGGCGGCCCTCAGCCTGCTGGCACAGGTGCAAACCGGCGAGATTGCCGTGACCCAAATCGGCAACTGGCCGGCTCCCTACGGGATTACCCTGGTGGCCGACTTGTTCAGCGCCATCATGCTGACCATCACCGGAGTAGTTGCCGTTCTGGTGGCAATTTACTCGCTGGAAGGAATTGACGAAAATCGGGTGGCTCACGGCTTCTACCCCTTGTTCTTTGCTCTGCTGATGGGCGTCTGCGGCGCTTTTCTCACAGGGGATATTTTCAACCTGTATGTGTGGTTCGAAGTGATGCTGATGGCTTCCTTTGTCCTGATGGCGCTGGGTGGTGAACGCGCCCAACTGGAAGGCGCCATCAAGTATGTCATCCTCAACCTGACTTCCTCGGCGCTGTTCCTCTCGGCAACCGGTATCCTTTACAGTGTCGCCGGTACGCTCAACATGGCCGATCTTTCAATCCGCTTGCCGGAAGTCAACTCCCCCGGCCTGGTGACCACCATTGCCATGCTCTATCTGGTTGCTTTCGGCATCAAAGCGGCCATTTTTCCGCTGTTCTTCTGGCTGCCGGCCTCGTACCACACCCCGCCGGTCGCCGTTACCGCCCTCTTCTCTGGCCTGCTGACCAAAGTGGGCGTGTATTCTCTGGTGCGGGTATTCACCCTGCTCTTTCTAACCGATGTAGCCTTTACGCACACGGTTTTACTGGTGCTGGGCGGTTTCACGATGGTGGTGGGTGTGTTAGGGGCAGCGGCTCAGTACGATATGCGCCGGTTGCTTTCTTTCCATATCGTCAGTCAGATTGGCTACCTGCTGATGGGACTGGGGTTGTACAGCCGCGCCGGCCTGGCCAGCACCATTTTCTTCATGGCGCATGTCATCGCCGCCAAGGCAGCCCTGTTTCTGGTGGCTGGCATCATCCGGCGCGTCAGCGGTTCGTTCGACCTGCGGCGGGTCGGAGGATTGTACCGCGATCAACCGTGGCTGGCCATTCTCTTCCTGATCCCGGCCCTTTCCCTGGCCGGTTTACCACCGCTTTCCGGCTTTTTTGGCAAACTGGCGCTGGTACGGGCCGGTTTGGCACAGGGTCAATACGCCATTGTAGCGGTTTCCCTGGCCGTCAGCCTGTTGACCCTCTTTTCGATGACCAAAATCTGGATGGAAGCCTTCTGGAAGCCCATTCCCGAAAAAGCCCCGTCGCAGAACCGTGAGGCTGGTTACAAATTTTCGCTGGTATTTCCGGCACTGGCCATGGGACTGATCAGTGTGGTGCTGGGTGTTCTGGCTCAACCGGTTTACGGCCTTGCCGATCAAGCCGCAGGGGTGCTGATGCAGCCGGCTTTGTATGCGGCGGCTGTTTTAGGAGGGCTGCGATGACCATCTTCCTGCTCAACGTCCTCCTGGCACTGGCGTGGTCAGCGCTTTCGGCGCAGTTTGACCCGCCCAATCTCATTTTCGGTTTTTTGCTTGGCTATCTGGTCTTGTGGCTGACGGTGCGCGGCGAAAACCGCTCCTACTTTACCCGCGTGCCGCGCGTGCTGTCCTTCATGGCCTTCTTTCTAAAAGAGCTGGTTAAGGCCAATCTCAACCTGGCCATCACCGTCTTGCGAAGGGACATGAACCTGAAACCGGGCGTGGTGGCCGTTCCGATTGACTTACCCAACGATGCGGCGATCACCTTGCTGGTCAATCTGGTTACCCTCACCCCCGGCACCCTTGCCTTGGATGTTTCCAGCGACCGCATGATGGTTTACATCCACACATTAAATGCCAGCGACCCGCAAGAATTTCGGCGCTACATGCAGGAAGGATTTGTTCGGCGGGTGAAGGAGTTGTTTCAATGAATATCGAAGTGTTGTATTTCCTTGCCCTGGCGATGATCAGTCTTGGACTGGTGCTGGCTTTTATCCGGCTGGTGCGCGGGCCAAGCCTGCCCGACCGGGTGGTGGCGATTGATCTGGTAGTTGCCCTGGCCATTGGGATTATCGCCAGTTACGCCATCCTGTTCGACCAGCCGGCCTTTCTGGATGTTGCCATCATCATTGCCCTGATTTCTTTTTTGGGGACAATTGCCTTTGCTTACTACATCGAGCGGAGGGTGTGATGCTGCGCGAATGGATTGTTGCAATTGTGATGATTTTGGGAGCCGCCTTCATGCTGATCGCCAGCATTGGGTTGCTGCGCATGCCGGATTTGTTTTCGCGCATGTCAGCCACATCCAAGGCAGCCACGCTTGGTGCCGGTTTGGTTATGCTGGCAGCTGCCCTGTATTTCAGCGAATCCGGTATTACCCTGCGGGTTTTAGCCATCATCGTCTTTCTGCTGCTCACCGTACCGGTTGCCGCCCACATGATCGGCCGGGCAGCGTACTTCGATGGTGTTCCTCTGTGGAAAGGTACCTTGATTGATGACCTGCGCGGACATTACCGCACCAGCGATCATCAACTGGTGCGGGATGCCGCGGAATCGCCCGAGTTTGCAATTCCGGAAGGCGAGGAAGGGGATGATTTTTTCAATTAGGGCGGAGTGGATATGCTATAATCCGCGTGGAACTCCAATCCTCACAATTTCCGGGATGACGAACAGCCAATGAGATTTCTAATCACCGGTGCAGCCGGCTTCCTCGGTTCGGCGCTGGCAAATCGTCTGGTGCAGGAAGGCCATTCGGTACGCGGGCTGGATGACCTTTCCACAGGTGATCCCTCCGCGCTCTCCCCCGAAGTTCATTTTGTGCGCGGCGATGTTAACGACCGCCCCAAACTGTGGACTCTTTTGCAAGAAATTGACTGCGTGTACCACCTGGCCGCCAAAGTACTGGTGCCCGAATCGGTGTTGTACCCACGCGAATACAACGAGGTCAACGTTGGCGGCACGGTTACACTGATGGAAGCCATGCGGGATGTGGGCGTTCGGCGGGTGGTGTTGATTTCTTCCGGTGCAATTTACGGCAATCAGGAAATTCAGCCGGTCAGCGAGGATGCCATCCCCAACCCCCGTTCGCCCTATGCCGTTTCCAAGCTGGCGGCCGAGTACTACGTCAAGACCATTGGGCGTTTGTGGGGCATCGAAACGGTTTGTCTGCGGGTCTTCAACGCCTATGGGCCGGGTCAGCACCTGCCCCCGGTTCATGCGCCGGTCTTGCTCAACTTTTTGCGGCAGGCGCTCCAAAACGGGACGCTGGTGGTGCATGGGGATGGAACTCAAACCCGTGATTATGTGTACGTGGATGATGTTGTTCAAGCCATGATTGCCGCATCAACCGCGCCGGGAGTGGATCAAATGACCATTAATGTCGGCAGCGGGGTGGAAACCAGTGTGCGCGATCTGGTCAAGGTGGTCATCTCGGTCACCGGCAACGAGCCGGAGGTTGTCTACAACCCGCGCAGCGACGGCGGGCCGGCGCGCATGTGCGCCGATTTACGACGGGCTGCTGCCCTCTTGAATTATCACCCCTCAATTTCTCTGGAAACCGGCCTGCGTTTGACCCTGGAACGCGATCCGCGCCTGCGTCCGCGCAATGGATAAGCCGAACTTATCAGGACATCTGAACCTGTCAATTTTTTGTCCACACCCAGGGGGTATGCTGATAGCATCGAGGTTTATACCTCTTCTTTGCTCCTGAAATTCCAACTATTTTGCTTAAACCCATTTTATACTCACCGTAAAGGGAGGTTCACACATCGGCATGAAGAGAAGCAGGGGGCTGATTTGCTGGGTAGCGCTGATGGTTCTGCTGGCAGGCGGCCTCAGCGCGTGTGCTTCTCATTCCGCGCCGGTCACCATCCAGCAGCCCGGCACTTTTAGCGTTGACCCGCTGCTGCGCGAGTTTTATGCCTCGCTCGGCGGCGAAGAAATCCTCGGCCCGGCCATCACCGCCCTCTTTTCGCTGGACAATCTGCAATGCCAGTACACCCAAAACGTGTTAATGTGCTTCGACCCCCTGGCTCAGGGAATCCAGCGTTTCAGCCTGTATCCCCTGGGACGAACTTTTGATTTGGGCGACTTTACCGATGCCAGCGGGATGACCGCCCCGGAAAATGAATATCCCATCTACGAAGAATTTACCGACCTCTATCAGCGCCTGTACGGTTCTCAGTACGTTGGTAAGCCGCTGACCCCGCCGCGTTTCAATCCCAACAAAAACCGCATTGAACAGTATTTCGAGAACGTCGGCTTCTACCGCAATCTGGACGATCCGCAGGGACAGGCTTACCTGCTTTCTTACGGCGTGTTTGCCTGTTCGGCAGATTGCCGTTTTTCGCCGCCTGCCAGCGCCATCGTGATTCGCAATGTGGTGGAAATGGAACAACCCTTCCTGCCGCGGTTGGTGCGATTGGGAGGTGTCAAGGTCTTTGGCCTGCCGCTGACCCACGCCTATCTTACAGCAGATGGCTTTCGTGAACAGGTTTACGAAAACGTCGTGCTTTACGCCCCGCCGGATAACCCCAACGCCGTCCGTCTGCGCCCGGCCGCTGTGCTGGTGGGCATGCCGGCCGGTCAACCGATGCCGCGCCGTTACAGCGAGGCTGATGGGGTTGTCTTCTATCCGGTAGAAGGGGAAAATGGCTTTCATGTACCGTTGGTCTTTGACCGATTCATCGCCTCGCATGGCGGGATGGAAATTTCGGGTGTCCCGCTGAGCGAACCCTATCGGATTGGCGATAACCTCTACCGCCAGTGCTTTGAAAATTACTGTCTGGATTACGATAACCGTCCCGGCACAACAGAACGGGTACGCATGACTGCCCTTGGACGGGAGTACTTGAAAATGAACGGCACGGCAGTGTCTCAGCCGGCTCCATTTGAAATTACCGCTGAGACGATCCGGCTGGTGATCAGCGCGGCTAAACCGCGTCTGACCGCCGAAGAACCCCAGCAGTTTGAAATGCTGTTACTACGGGAGAACGATCACCAGCCGTTAAGCTCGGTTGAGGCTACCCTCACACTGACTCTCCCGGATGGCAGGCAAGCCCTCTACTACCTGCCGCCCACCGATGCCCAGGGCCGGTCGGTGTTGCGGATTGCGCCGCTTCAACCGGCGCTTTCCAACGGTAGCGTGGTCGCTTTCCGGGTGTGTTTGAACATTCCGGCCGAGCAGCCTATCTGCAAGGCCGATAGTTACCTGATCTGGAATTACCGCTGAAGGGCCATCCAGTCTGAACGAAGGGCGCTTGTCCGTGTGGGGGCATCTCCCGAACCCCCTTGCAGGAGACCGCCACGCCGCCTGACGGCGGCTCGCGGTGACGCGTTCCGGTTTACTTCATTCCGAGCGAAGCGACACTTTACAGTGCAGGGGAATCTCCTCCCCACTGTTTCCACTGCGGCTTTGGGGGAGACAGGATGACGCCGGGTTCATACCATCTCGAATGCAGCCGAATTAAGGGACGCCTTCGGTCAGCAGCACCACCCGCGCGATAGGATCGGCGGCAGTGTACACCTGCATCTCGAAAGGCAGGTTTTGACCAGTCGCCAACGGCTGGCCCGATTCCCAACGGCGCACACCGACCACCCGCTCCTGATCGTCCAGCGCCACCGCGACTACAATCACCCCCGCAGCGCCGGCCTCCCCTTCTTCCCCGCCCAGACGCACAAGACCGCTGACACCGGCAGACAGCCCATCCGCTGAAATCCTGATTTCCTCCTGTATAATTTCGGTGTTCAGATAGCGCCGGCTTTCAGGCGGAATGGGCAGCGCGGTCAACAGTTCCAACCCGGCATCGAATTGAAGTGCCGCCGGTGGCGGAAAGAAGACCGCCACGGGTATCTGTCCGCCGGCCGGCAGGCGATTCAAGGGCGGAAAGGCGGTTTGGCTGAGAATTTCACCGGTTATTCGGTCGTACAGACGAAAAACCACCGAAATCCCTTCCACATCAAAAGGCTGAGGATTGTCAAGCATGGCAAAGCACCACACCCCGCCATCCCGTGTCGGGTAACAGTCCGGGCGCGGCAGGCTCAACCCCACAGGCGTAGGGGATGGCGGATTGCGCGGGTCAAGCGTGGGGGTGGATTGCGCCGCCGGGACGATCAATTGGTCTCCGATCCGCAGCGCATAGGGATTCACGGTCGGGTTGGCGGTCAGTAAATCCTGCAAGGCAATACCATAAAACAGGGCAATTCCAAACATGTCTTCGCCGCGCCGGATTGTGTGGAGGCGCGGGGTTGGCGTAACCGTAGGCAGAGGGGTCGGCGTATCCGCCGGCGTTAAAGAGGGGGTGGCCGCTGGCAGTGGCCCGGCGTAGGGGGTCAACGTGACCGCAGACACCGGACGCAAGGTGGGGGTAGGTATCACCGACGCGGATGGCTGACAGGCAGTCAGCAGCCAAACCGTCAAAACGCTCAGGAAAAGTTTTTTCATGCAAGCCATTATAATCGCAATTCCTGGCTGTCTGCCGGGCAAGGGAATGGGGGGAGACCGCCCAATCCTTCACCACCAATCGGGTTAACCCAAAAATCTGTCTTGTTTATTGGGACAATAGCAGGAAAATAGAAATAATGTTCTACTTGGAGAAAATCATGACGTGGATTATTTGCCTGATCGAGGAAAAAGTACAATTTTTGGCCCGGGACGAGCGGCGAGCCGAGGAACTTTCGGCCGAATTTCGCAGCGGGAAGGGATTTCCCGGCCGATTGACCGAGACCCTTCGCAATAAATCCAGCTGGCAGGCTTTACCGCTGGGGGAAGATTTACTGCTGGTCGTTCCAATCAGCCAAAACAGCAGCGTCCCAAAGCCCTGCAACGACTGCCCCCCGCTGACACCCCGTCAGCAGATCATCCTGCAATTGTTGACCGAGGGTCTGACCGCCAAACAAATCGCCGTCCGAATGGGGCTTTCCCGCCGCACCGTCTTCCTGCATCTGGCTGCCATCCGCCAGCGTTTAGGGGTCAGTAGCACTTTACAGGCCGTCTGGAAGATGGGCGGACGGGAATGGAGAAGCCGAAAGGGCTAAATCGTTGTTCCCTGGCCGTTTCTTGGTAGAATCAACGTACA
This sequence comes from Bellilinea caldifistulae, assembly GCF_001306055.1. Lineage (GTDB taxonomy): Bacteria > Chloroflexota > Anaerolineae > Anaerolineales > Anaerolineaceae > Bellilinea > Bellilinea caldifistulae. The sequence goes on from NZ_LGHJ01000012.1 coordinate 293,846, forward strand.
ATCTGCTGCGTGAGATTGGAAGTCCATGGAACAACCTCTCCCGTTTTTATTCCCGTCCATGAGCGTCAGCGAACTGACGCGCTACCTGCGTCAGCTGTTGGAAAGCGACGAGATTTTACAGGATGTTTGGGTCCGCGGAGAAGTTTCTAATCTTTCCCGCCCGACCTCCGGGCATGTCTATTTCACCCTCAAAGATCAAACAGCCGCATTGCGTTGTGTCATCTGGCGGATGAATGCCGCCCGCTTGCGCTTTGATCTCGGCAACGGGCAGGCTGTGGAAGCGCACGGCTACATCAGCCTGTACGAGCGAGACGGGCAATACCAGTTATACGTGGATACCCTGCGCCCCGCCGGAGAAGGCTGGTTGTTTCAGGAGTTCATGCGCCTGAAAGCCCGCCTGGAGGCCGAAGGACTGTTCGATCCGGAGCGCAAACGTCCGTTACCGACTCACCCCCGGCGGATTGGGCTGGTCACTTCCCCGACCGGCGCGGCCTTGCAGGACATGCTCAACACACTGCGCCGCCGTTACCCGCTGGTGGAGGTGATTCTATCCCCGGCGGCCGTCCAGGGAGAAGAAGCCCCAGCCGCGCTGATAGCCGCGCTCCAGCGGCTTTACCGCCTGCCGGGGCTGGATGCCATTCTGGTGGCACGCGGAGGAGGTTCGCTGGAAGACCTGTGGGCTTTTAACGATGAAGAAGTTGTGCGTACGATTGCCGCTTCCCCTGTGCCGGTGGTAACTGGCATTGGTCACGAAACCGACTTCACCCTCGCCGACTTCGCTGCCGACTTGCGCGCCCCCACCCCCACTGCCGCCGCCGAGATGATCACCCCGGATATTTACGACCTGCGGCTTGGGCTGACCGAACGCAGCAACCGGCTGAGAGGATCATTGCAAACCCAAATTCAGTCCGAACGCCGTCATCTGGATGAACGCGCCCGGAGGTTAAGGCTGCTTTCCCCACGCCGCTGGATTCAAAACGACCGCCAACGTCTGGACGCCCTGTTAGAACGAGCCGGACGCGCCCTGATGAACAGCATCTCCCTGCGCCGAACGCACCTCAACGGATGGCAGCATCGCCTGAATGCACTCAACCCGTTGGCCGTGTTGCAGCGCGGTTATGCTGTGGTAATGGAGCGTAACGGTCAGGTTGCCCACAGCGTCCAGCAAATTCACCCGGGTGATGAACTGACCATCCGGCTCAAAGACGGCCGGGTCGAAGCACTTGCCCGCCAGATTGTCCTCGATTCCCACGGAAGGAGAAGCCAGAGATGAGCGCTGAACCTGCCCCCGCCGAGCAGATGTCCTATGAACAGGCCTTTGCCGAACTGGAAATGATTATTCAACGGCTGGAAAACGAACAGCCCTCGCTCGAAGAAGCCCTGCAGTTGTACGAACGCGGACAGGCGCTGGTACAACGCTGTGCCGCCCTGCTGGATCAGGCCGAACTGCGTGTCCGGCAGTTGAGCGCGGTTGATTTCGAGGCAGAAGAGGATTCAGAGGAATAACCGTGGTGGAGGATCTGCTTAACAACCGGGTTTTTATCACCGCCATTTTGGCGTGGTTTCTCGGACAATTTCTCAAAGTGCCGATTGAGTACCTGACCAGGCGGCGCTGGAACTGGGCGCTATGGTTCAGTAGCGGCGGCATGCCCAGTTCCCACTCCTCGCTGATGGTAGCGACCACGCTTTCGATTGGTTTATACTATGGCTTCGACTCGCCGGTATTTGCGCTGGCGTTTGCCGTTTCAATGATTGTGGTGTATGACGCCGCTGGCGTGCGCCGGCAGGCCGGTTACCACGCCCAAAAGATCAACCTGTTGTTTGAAGAATTGTTCAGCGGCCACCCCATCTCGCAGGAACGCTTGAAAGAGGTGCTCGGTCACACCCCCCGGCAGGTACTCGGCGGTATTGTGCTGGGCACCCTCATCGCCCTGGCAGTATATGGCCTGATGCCACCGAATACACCTTAAGAGGTGTACTTCATCCGCCTCAAAGGGGGACTTAATCCACTGGTAAATCGGATAGAAATGTCGAGTATAATGGTACGGGTTTTCAGAGACATTTCTTTAATGGCATTCAAGCGATGAATATTGAAAAAATCAGACAGGATTTTCCGTTACTCAATTCGAAAAACGGCCACAAACCGATTGTTTACCTCGATAACGCCTGCCAGAGCCTGCGACCGCAGGCAGTGATTGAGGCAGTTCAGCGCTATTACGAACAAACCCCCGCCTGCGCCGGGCGTAGCATGCACCGCCTTGCGAACGAGGTCAGCCGGCAGGTGGATGAAGCCCGCCAGACGGTTGCCAAATTTCTGCACGCCAACCGCAAGGAAGAGATTATCTTCACCCGCAACACCACCGAGGCCATCAATCTGGTTGCCAACGCGCTGGATTGGAAACCCGGCGATGTGGTGTTGCTGACCGACAAGGAGCACAATTCCAACCTGATTCCCTGGCAAATGCTGGCCAGACGCTTCGGCGTATGTCTCAAATTTGTGCCATCCAACCCCGATAACACCTTCAATCTGTCGGCCTACCAGCAAGCCTTACAGGGCGGTGTTCGGCTGGTGGCAATGGGCTTTACCTCCAATCTGGACGGCGTCAGCATCCCGGCCGAGGAGGTGGTACGGCTGGCGCACAAACACGGCGCCCAGGTTCTGCTGGATGCAGCCCAGACCGCCCCTCACCAGCGGCTTGATGTCCGCCGGTTGGACGCCGATTGGGTGGCTTTTTCAGGTCACAAGATGCTGGCACCTTCCGGGATTGGTGTGCTTTACGGCAAGTACCGTCTGCTGGAGGCGATGCAGCCCTTCCTGGTCGGCGGTGATACGGTGGCTTCTTCTACCTACGAAGACTGCCAGTTTCTGCCGCCCCCGGAGAAGTTCGAAGCCGGACTGCAAAATTACGCCGGTATCATCGGGCTGGCAGCTGCCATCCGCTACCTGCAGCAGATCGGGCTGGAGGCGATCGAGAAACATGAGATTGCCCTCAACCAATACCTGAGCGAAGCCTTGAAAAGCGTGCCCGGTCTGCAAATCATTGGCCCTGCCGATGCGCGCCTGCGCGGCGGGATTGTCTCGTTCTTCATCCCCGGGGTGGATCATCACCGCATCGCCCTGATGCTCGATCAGATGGCGGGGATTGCCGTGCGTTCCGGGCAGCATTGCGTTCACTCGTGGTTCAACGCTCGCGACATCCCCGGCTCGGTGCGGGCTTCCTTGTATTTCTACAACACGCAGGAAGAAACCCGCCAGCTGGTGGATGCGTTGATCAAGATTCGCAAGGTGCTTTAATCATGTTTTGCGTCGTTTCTTTCATCGTCCTTTCCATCCTGAGTGTGTTCAGCGCCGAAAATCGTTCACTGGCGCGCGAAGCGTTGGATTGTGTCCTGCGTCGGGTGACCCTGAGACCCTGCAACACTGGCTTTGACGAAAAGATGAAAGCCAAAATCCTCGGCTTTGTCATCACCAAAACCGAAACCGGCGCCCGCATTCTCAACCGCTTCTTTGAACCGCTCTCGTGGATGTTCATCCTCTTGTTTTTGGGCAGCGCCTTTTTTGCAGTGCGCGGGGTCTATCTTTTCTACGTTACCGGTTCCTGCAACGGATTGAACCAGAGCGGCTTTTGCGTATTTGACCCGACCGGGCAGTCCAATCAGATTTCCAATGTGGGCGAAAGTTGTCCGGTAGTCCTGCCGGGTGAAGATCCAGTTTCGCTCAAAGGTGTCAACCTGAGCGGCTTCCCGGTTCTAAACGGCGATTCGCAAAAGCGTATCGTCTTCATCGGCTCGTATGGCTGCGAGTATTCCCGCAAGGCGTATCCGGTGGTGCGACAACTGGCCGAAAAGAGCGGAGCCAGTTTCACCTTCCTTTACTACCCGGTCAAAGAAAGCAGCGATCTTCTGGCAAAAATCGGCTACTGCGCCTACCGCCAGGACGCGCAAAAATACTGGTCGCTGGTGGATAGCTTCTTCACCGCCGAGCGCAGTCAAATCGAAGATGAGGCGTTCATCCGCCAGACTTTGACCGAAGCAGGCTACAACCCGGAGACGATTGCCTTTTGCGCCAACGACCCGCAAACCGAGTGGGCGGTCAAAAAACAGCTTGCCGAGGTGGTCAAAACCGGCTTCTTCGGAACACCCACCGTCTTCATCCAAAACGAGGTCCTGATTGGCCCGAAACCGCCGCGAGTCTACGCGATTGCACTGGACGGCCTGCTGTACTGGGCGCGCTGATAAAATATTGATGTACACAAACGATTTTCTAATGTAAAATTAACGAAACAGGCTTACAATAAGAGGTCGTTGTTCAAGTTGCAAAGTGCAAGTTGTTTTATGAGGGAGTAAGTCGTATGCCGGTCTATACCTATCGGTGTGAAAATTGTGGAGTTCAATTCGAACGCAATCAAAAGTTCAGTGAGCCGCCTCTGGCATGGTGCCCGGAATGCGGCAAGAAATCATTGCGGAAAGTTTACACCCCGGTGGGCATTGTCTTCAAAGGCTCCGGGTTCTACGCCACCGATCATCGCTCGCCATCCGGACAGGGGCGCACTTCCTCCAACGGCCACGGCGAAAGCAAATCCTCCGGCGAATCGAGTGCCTCCTCAACTTCTTCAGAGAAGAGCGATACTTCCACCGGCTCAACCACAACCTCGTAACAGGGCAGGCATTGCCTTTGGGGCGGGGGCGTCCTGATTTGCCCGGATATTTCCGGGCTTTTTGTTTTATTATCGTGAGAGACTTTGATACCCCGGTGATAGTTTTTGGCAGAACCATTCCCCTACCATAAGCACGACCCATCTGATGGGGAGGGAATGCACGATTGCCTTGCAGGAAATGCCCAAAACCGTTACAATGAGGACGGTTTGTGGAGGAAACGTATGTCGAAAGAAAGCAAGAAAAAACCAACACCTCGCGAAACACCCGAACAGCGTGCCGTGCGCATGCAGCGCCTGGTGTTTATCATTCTCTCGGTGATGATCATTCTGGCAATGGTTTTGTCAGTGGTTTCTACCCTCTAATCAACCCCGCCCAGAATCGGTATTCCCCATCCCCATCGGCAATCGGTCAGTCTGATACCCCATATAGCGGCAGTATGCGCCGTTAATGCCCACCCAACGATCAAGGAGATTACCGATGATGCCGAAATCTTACAATGCCTTTTGGATCACTGCCCTGTTGATTGCTGCAGGGGTTGATTTTCTATTCTGGGGTAAACCGGTTGGCGTATCCTTTCCAATCTGGACGCTGTTAGCGATCAGCGGTGCTTTGTTCTTGAATTTTCGACACGGCTCACACCCGGCACGGGCAAATATCGTGCTCGGCGGGATCATCCTCGCCCTGGCGTCTCTCACCTTCTTGCGCGCCGAGCCGCTCACCGCTGCCTTGGGGCTTTTACTGGCTCTGGCAGCGCTGATGCTTTGGGCTGTCACTCTGCCCAATGGTCACTGGCTGTATTACACTCTCTGGGATACCCTACGAGCCGTCACCATTTTAGTCTTTGCCGCCCTCACCCGGTCATTTACTTTGCTCACCTCTCGAGACGATCCGCCCGAAAAACAACAGGCTTCCCCGCTTTCCCGCCAGGGCTGGGCTGTTTTGCGCGGCATTCTGCTGGCGCTACCGGTGGTGGGACTGCTGGCCTTGTTGTTGGCCTCGGCTGACCTGGTCTTTGCCCAACGGCTGCACTTGGCGCTGGATGCCCTGCGGCTGGAAAAATTACCGGAAACACTCTTCCGCCTTTTTTACATCGGAGTGTTGACCTTCATTTTCTGCGGGGTACTGCTGCATGCCGTCTTTCCGGCGCATGAGGTCAAACCATCTCCCAAAGAAAGTCGCTTTCTCTCCCCGTTTCTTGGCTGGACGGAAAGCAGCATTCTTCTGGGGAGTGTCAATGCGTTGTTTCTCTTCTTCGTGATTCTCCAATTCCGTTATCTGTTTGGCGGGCAGGCTAACATTCACGAAGCCGGTTTCACCTATGCCGAATACGCCCGCCGCGGTTTTGGGGAACTGGTGTGGGTGGCGATCATCACCCTCTCGCTGATTCTGACCTTGCATACCATCAGCCGGCGCAATACCACTACCCGCCAGCGGGTCTTTGTCGCCCTGAACGTCCTGCTGATAGCCCTGGTGCTGGTTATCCTCGCTTCGGCTTATCAGCGCCTGATCCTCTATGAACAGGCTTATGGGTTCACCCGCTTGCGAACCTATACCTATCTGTTCATCCCGTGGCTTGGCTTGTTGCTGCTGACCGTCTCAGGGTTGATCCTCAGTAATCAAATGCGGCGGATGGGCTTTGCGCTGATCTTCTTTGCTCTGGGATTTGGGTTGCTGCTGGGTATTTGGAATGTAGATGGCTGGGTTGCCCGCCAAAACATCCAGCGGGCGCTCAACGGTCAGGAGCTGGATGGGGATTACCTGCAAACCCTCTCTGCCGATGCGGTACCGGATTTGATTCGACTGGCTCAGCAAAATCAATTACCAGCCTCGGCAAGAACGGAAATCCTCATTGGTCTGGCCTGCCGGGCTGGCCAGCCAAGCCCCGACAATCTACCATGGCAGTCTTTCAACCTCAGCCAGCACCGTGCCGCCAGCCTGCTGGCCGCAAACGCCGGTTTGTGGCAGGACTACATCGTTCAACAAGACCGCAATGGTATGTACGTCTTACACAACGGCCAGCGACGGTATTGCGGTTACGCCGAGCGGTTCGATTGAAACCCTCACAGGATTTTTTTTCGTAAAATTGTCAGTTATCTGACATTTAATCAAAAAAGGGGATGAAAATCAGGCAATTAATGGTATATTTTACGATATAAATCTGCCCTTTTGTTGACTAAAATAAATAAGTACATGGGCAGGCTTAACCTGTTCCATTGGGAAGCATTTGTCTTCCCTCTTTCTGTTTTCTACTTAAAATCCCAAACCCCCAAAAAGCGAGGATGCCTTATGCCTGAAGAAGATCCCCGAATTCTTGAATTGCGCGAAATGCGCCAGAAGGCGCGGCTGGCCGGCGGCGAAGAGCGAATTGCCAAGCACAAAGCCAAAGGCAAACTGACCGCCCGCGAACGCATCGAACAACTGCTCGATCCCGGTTCTTTCCACGAAATCGGCCTGTATGCCACCCATCGCAGTGAAGACCTGGGTATGACCGAAAAGTACCCCGGCGATGGCGTGATTACCGGTTACGGCACGGTGGACGGCCGCACCATTTACGTCTACGCACAGGACTTTACCGTGATGGGCGGTTCATTGGGTGAAACCCAGGGAAAGAAGATTGCCGCCATCATGGACATGGCGGCTGCGGCTGGTGCTCCCGTGATCGGTCTGATCGATTCCGGCGGGGCGCGCATCAATGAAGGTGTGCGCAGCCTGTACGGTTATGCCCAAATCTTCCAGCGCAACGCCTGGTATTCCGGCGTTATCCCTCAAATCAGCCTTGTGTTGGGGCCGTGCGCCGGAGGTGCTGCCTACTCCCCCGCCGTCACCGACATGATCATCATGGTTGAAAAGCAGTCCTTCATGTTCCTGACCGGCCCGGAGGTGATCAAGTCGGTTACCGGTGAAGTAGTTGACACCGAAAGTCTGGGCGGCGCCGATGTGCATCTCGGCATTAGCGGTACGGCGCACATCAAGACCCAATCCGATGTGGAAGCCATCGCCATGGCGCGCAAGGTGCTCAGCTACCTGCCCTCCAACAATGTCGAAAACCCGCCTTATGTGGATACCGGCGATGACCCCAACCGCATGGACAACTCCCTCAACACCATCGTCCCGCTGGACCCCTCCGAGCCGTACAACATGCATGAAGTCATCGAGAAGATCGTGGACAACGGCACCTTCATCGAATTACAGGCTCCGTTTGCCCGCAACGCCATCATCGGCCTGGCACGGATGGGCGGCTACACGGTCGGTATTGTCGCTCAGGAGCCGGCCTTCATGGCAGGATCCATGGATATCGACTCCGCCGATAAAATTGCCCGCTTCGTTCAGTTCTGTGATTCGTTCAACATCCCGCTGGTAACCTTCTGCGATTCACCCGGCTTCCTGCCCGGCGTGGACCAGGAACACCGCGGCGTGATTCGCCACGGCGCCAAAGTGTTGTATTCCTACTCCAATGCCACCGTCCCGAAAATTCAAATCATCACCCGCAAGGCTTACGGCGGCGCTTACATCGTCATGTCCTCCAAAGTGATGGGGGCCGACATTTCCTTTGCCTGGCCAAGCGCCGAAATTGCCGTGATGGGTCCCGAAGGGGCAGCCAATATTCTATACCGCAAACAGATTCAGGAAGCCGAAGACCCGGCCGCCGAGCGCAAGAAAATCGTCGAAGAATATCGCAAGAAATTCCTCAACCCGTATGCGGCTGCTGCCGACGGCTTTGTGGATGATGTCATCGAGCCCCGCGAAACCCGCATGCGAGTGATTGCGGCGCTGGCAGCCCTGCGCGAAAAAGCTGCTTCCACCCCTGCCCGCAAACATGGCAACATCCCGCTTTAGCCGGCAAACGGATTAAAGAGGAGCGCGATCCATGTCAGAATTACTTTCGCAAGGTTTATTGATGACCCTGATCGGGATGGGGCTGGTTTTTCTGGCGCTCATCTTCCTGTGGGGGCTGATCAACCTGATTGCCAGCCTGCCCATCGGGACAAAGGAGAAGGAAGAAGAAGTCCCCGCCGCTGAAGAGACCCAAGTTGAAGCGGCCGCCCCGCCACCAGCCGAAGATGACCGGCAGGTTTTACGGGCGCGTGCAGCCGCCGCAGCGGTGGCCGCCGCACTGGCTATGCAGCGTTCGGCAATGCGGGTTGCTCCTCCTGCCGGTGGAGCAATCAGCGCATGGCAGGCAGCCCGCCGTAGCAGCCAGTTTGCCCTCAATGCTCAAATTACCTCTCGTAAAACCCGGAGTTCTGTGCGATGAAACTGAATGTCAAAATCAACGACCAAACTTTCGAAGTGGAAATTGCCGACCTGAACGCCCGTCCGATCCTTGCGACGGTAGATGGAGAAACCTTTGAGGTTTATCCGGAAGAGGCTGTTCAGCCTGCCGTCCGCGCCGCAGTCCCGGCGACCCCCGCACCTGCACCTGCTGCGGCAGCCCCCACCCCGGTCAGCCGCCCGGCAGCGCCCGCTGCACCGGTGAATGCCAGCAAAGCCCTGACCGCCCCCCTGCCGGGTACGGTAGTTTCGGTATTGGTCAAGGAAGGCTCAGAGGTCAAGTACGGGCAAGAATTGCTCACCATTGAAGCCATGAAGATGAAAAATGCCATCCGTGCGACGCGGGATGGCAAAATCGCCACGATTTATGTCAAAGAGGGCGATTCTGTGCGCCATGGACAGGCCTTACTGGAATACGCCGACTGACGGAGGCGGATAATATGGACTTTAGCGAACTGCTAGTCGAAATTTCCAAAGGCATTACCGCCTTCACCTGGGGTAATGCGGTCATGATCGCCGCCGGCCTGGTTTTGATCATTCTGGCCATCGTCAAAGAATTTGAACCAGTCCTGCTGCTGCCAATTGGTTTTGGCTGTATTCTCGCCAATCTGGGCATGTCCAACGATCACGGCATGTTCAAAGCCCTGTACGAGGCCGGCATCAAAACCGAGCTGTTCCCCCTGCTCATCTTCATCGGCGTCGGGGCGATGATTGACTTCCGCCCTTTGCTGGCCATGCCGCGCATGGCCCTGTTGGGAGCCGCCGGGCAATTCGGGATTTATGCCACCCTGCTGCTGGCCATTTTGCTGGGTTTTCCGCTCAATCAGGCCGCTTCCATCGGCTCCATTGGCGCCATTGACGGCCCGACCGCCATCTTTGTAACCACCAAACTTGCCCCGGAGATTCTTGCGCCGGTGACGGTGGCGGCCTATTCCTACATGAGCCTCATCCCCATCATCCAGATTCCGGTGATGAAACTGCTCACCACCCGCAAAGAGCGCCGCATCCGCATGGAATACGCCGCCCGACCCGTTTCGGATACGGTGGTGATTGCCTTCCCCATCATCGTGACCGTTGTCATCAGCCTGCTGGCGCCGGATGCCGCCCCGCTGATTGCAACCCTGATGCTGGGCAACCTGCTCAAAGAAAGCGGCGTGGTGGATCGGCTGAGCAAAGCCGCTCAGAACGAGATCATCAACATCACCACCCTGTTTCGAGAGAGTTGAAAAATCAAGCGTAATACGCCGAGCAGGCTGTTTGAGGGGTGGAAAAGCCGCACCCGATGGGGTATCCACCCTAAAATAAAGGGGCTGTGTATCTTGATTTGACCTCTTCACTTCCATTTTTTCTGGATTTTTGACCACCAGCGACACTTCACCCTCCGCATGGGAGTTCACCCTTGGATGGCGGCCCCAGCCGGGGTTTTGAACCCGACGCCAAACAGGAGCTTGACCATTCGTTTCAAGTTGAGCGCTATCGCCGTCAAAAAGGCTTGCACCGCAAAGCCCATTTTTCCCAAATACCGGCAGCGTCCCAACCCATGCCACTGTTTGGCTTCCCCAAATTTGCGTTCGATTTTGTAGCGCTGTTTCAAGCCTTGACGGTACGGTTGGGTCTGCTCCAAGGCCAGCCAGCTGTCTTTGTTGGCGTCTTTCTTCTGCGTGCGCGTCTTTTTCAAGCGAATTGCCGAGTGTAAGCCGTGCAGTTCTAAATAGAAGTGATTGTTGCCGTCATCATAGCCTTTATCCGCCGCATAGGTCTC
>NZ_LGHJ01000003.1 GCF_001306055.1 Bellilinea caldifistulae
CCCCCACACCGGTGACGCCGACCCCGCAGGATACCGTCGAACCCACCCCCACACCGGTGACGCCGACCCCACAGGATACCGTCGAACCCACCCCCACACCGGTGACGCCGACCCCACAGGAGACCATTGAAATCACCGAAACCAGCGTGGTGCGCACACCGGTAGATACGCCGCCGCCGGGTGAGACGGCTACTCCCGCGCCGACCGATCAGCCGCCGCCCCCGCCGACTTTACCGCCACCCCCGCCCTCGACCACCGTGCTGATCCCGGTGACGGGTGGAAATCTCATGCCGCCGGTTCAGGCCTGGCTGAAGACGTTGTTCACCTACCTTGGATTGTTGTTGTTGGGCGTCGGCATGGTGGTACAGGGCGCCGGCAAGTGGATGCGCTGATCGGCTTTCGTCTGAGTTAATAAAACCCCTTATCTCCCCGCTTTCACTCAGAGAGCGGGGAGAATGTTTGAGGGAAGGGTTTGGGGTTATCAGCTCTGATGCCTTGTGTAAACGAGGGAGTCGTTGATAGCGGTGACTTCCCAGCGGCTTTGCGGGGGATTGCCACGCTCGTTGTGCTCGCTCGCAATGAGGTTTACAAAGTGGATCTCTTCCGCCCTGCCTCTGCAGCGGCTTTTTGAGGGCGGCGGCTCATCCAGTATTTGGCCAGTTCCGCCGCAATCGAGGGAATCAGCAGCAGCGGCAGAATGATCCGCCAGTCTTCCCAACCCAGCGCAACCGTGTTGAAAACCGGGTGGAAGAACGGGACATACACCACCATCAAGAGCAGCGCCAGCGAAAAAAGAACGGCACGGTTCATCCACGGATTGCTGAAAACGCCGATTTTCAAAATCGGGTAGCGCTCGGAACGGGCGGTAAAAGCGCGCAATAATTCGGACAGCGAAAGGGTCAAAAATGCCATGGTTTCGGCAGCGGCAGGCTCATACCTTAATCCCAGCCCAAAGGCCGTCAGGGTAACGGCCGTGATGGCAATCGTCTGGATCAGCACGCCAATTTGCATGGAGCGGTTGATGATGGGTTCCTGCGGCGGACGGGGCGGTTGATCCATGATATCCGGGTCACCCTTCTCGGTGCCGAGCGCCAGCGCCGGGGCGCCGTCGGTAATCAGGTTGAGCCACAACAATTGAATTGGTGTCAGCGGCGAAAGAACTCGTTCACCGGCAAACGGAAACAGCCATTTGCCGAAGGCCGTCGGTAGAAAGATGATCAAAATTTCTGCCAGATTGCAGGAAATCAGGTAGTAAACGAATTTGCGGATATTGGAGTAAATGATGCGCCCTTGCTCGATGGCCGAAACGATACTGGCGTAATTGTCATCGGTCAGCACCATGTCGGCGGTTTCTTTGGCCACATCCGTGCCGGTGATGCCCATCGAGATGCCAATATCGGCGCGTTTGATGGCCGGCGCGTCATTGACGCCGTCACCGGTCATCGCCACCACCTCGCCGTTGGCTTTGAGGGCGTCCACAATCCGTTTTTTATGCTCCGGTGAAACGCGGGCAAATACAGCCGTGTGCGGAACTTCACGCTGGAGGTCGGCGTCATCCATTTCGCTCAACTGACCGCCGGTCAGTACTTTTTGATTAGGGCGCAGCAAGCCGATGCTCTCCGCAATGGCACGGGCGGTATTGGGGTAATCGCCAGTGATCATGATGGTGCGCACACCGGCGCGGCTGGCTTTTTCCAGCGCCGGGCGCACTTCTTCGCGGGCCGGGTCAATCATCCCGATCAGACCGGCGAAGACCAGATCCTGTTCCAGTTCGGGTGCGTTGATTTCCTCCGGCAGCACCGAAACAATCCGGTAGGCCACCCCCAGCACGCGCAAAGCCTGTTGGGTCATCTCATCGTTGGCAGCCAGAATTCGCTTTCGGGTTGCTTCATCCAACACCGCCGGCTGATCACTGGCGGTTTGGTAGTAGCGACACAATTCCAGCACCACATCCGGCGCGCCTTTGACTTGAATGATGTGCTGACGGCGGTCGGCCTGATCATCCAGCGGCGAAATGTCCTCGCGGTGCGGATCGCGCACCTGGTGAATGGTGAGCATGCGCTTGCGCTCGGAATCGAAAGGAATTTCCTGTTCGCGCGGGTAAGCGCGGTTTAATTCCTCCGGCAACGCGCCGGCTTTGGCGGCGGCAATCAGCAGGGCACCTTCGGTCGGGTCGCCGATGATGCGAAAGGAAGAGTGACCGTTGGAACTTTCGAGGCGTTCGAGGACGGCATCATTGTTGAGGGTGCCCACCCACAGCGCGGTCAGCAGTGCGGGATGGTCGTCGAGGTGGATTTTTTCTCCGTTCAGGCGAAATTCACCCTCGGTGCTGTAACCGGCTCCGCTGATTTCGTACATCTTCCCGTCCACCCAAATCCGCGTGACGGTCATGGCGTTTTGGGTGAGCGTTCCGGTTTTGTCGGAGCAGATCACGGTGGTGGAGCCGAGCGTTTCCACCGAGGAAAGCCGGCGGATAAGGGCGTTACGTCGCACCATCTCGCGCATCCCCAGGGCCAGCGAGATGGTGACGATAGCCGGTAGCCCCTCCGGGACGGCGGCAATCGCCAGACTGACCGCGATCATGAACATGTGAAGAACCTCGCCGCCCTGTAAAATACCGGCGAGGAACACCAGTCCGCAAATGACCAGCGCCGCCCAGCCGAGGGTTTTGCCCAATTGATCCAACCGCCGCTGCAGGGGTGTTTCTTCCTGATCCACCGATTGGAGCATGCCGGCAATCATCCCCAGTTGAGTGCGCATGCCGGTGCTGATGACCACACCGCGCCCGCGCCCGTAGGTAACGGTTGTCCCCATGAAAGCCGTATTTTTACGGTCGCCAATGGCCGCATCGGGTTGCAGCACCATGGTGGCGTTTTTCTCCACCGGCATGGACTCACCGGTGAGGGCGGCTTCTTCAATGCGCAGGTTGACCGTTTCCAGCAGGCGGATGTCGGCCGGGACGAAATTACCGGCTTCGAGGAAGACGATGTCGCCCGGCACCAGCTGGCTGGCCGGCAGGCTGATTCGCCGCCCGTCCCGCAGGACTTGAGCATCCGGGGCGGCCAGTTTTTTCAGGGCAGCCAGTGACTGCTCGGCACGGCTCTCTTGAATCACGCCCAACACGGCATTCAGGATCACAATTGCCAGAATGGCAGCCGATTCGATGAACGGTTCGTTTTCGATGTAAGACACCACGGCAGAGATCAGCGCTGCGGCAATCAGCAAGATGACGACAAAGTTATTCAACTGCCCAATCACCAGTTGAAGGAAAGTACGTCGTGGCGCTTCGGCTAACTGGTTCGGGCCGTACTCTGCCAGACGTTGGGCGGCTTCTGCACTGCTCAGCCCGCTTTGCGGGTGGGTGTGCAGTTCCTCCAGCAGGGTTTCGGTATCCAGACTGTGCCAGGCAATTTTGAGGTCGCGCTCAGCCAGGCCAGCAGCGGAAATTTCAGCGGTTCGATGGGACATGTGGGAATAAACTCCAACAAAGTTGAGCTATGTCACAGGAGAATATGTGAGCCAGTGGCAGTGGCTGGCTTGGGAGTTGAGATTACGGGACGATGTGGGTACCGTGAGGGATGATGGTGTCTTTGGGAATTACCACAATACCATCCCGTACCACCCAACCCTCTCCATCCAGGTCTTTACCGGTTGGGAAAGGTTGAATGACCACATTTTCTCCAATACGGGCATTTTTGTCAATGATGGCGCCGCTGATCTGGCAGTTGCGGCCGATGCCCAAAGGTATTAACCCCGCAGAGGTGCTTTCCGGTTCGCTGCAACTGGTGGTGTCGTAATAATCGGCGCCCATGATGATGGAGTTTGAAATCCGCACCCCAGAGCGAATTTGACTGCGTAAGCCGATGACCGAGTTGGAGATTTGGGCATTTTTGACACAACAGCCCTCGGCAATCAGCACATTTTCCAGATGACTGTTTTCGATCAGTGAACCGGGCAAAAAGCGCGGGTGAGAATAAATGGGCCGTTGCGGGTCATAGAAATTGAACGGCGAGTTGGGTTTTGCGAGAGCCAGGTTGGTATCGTAAAATGAACGGATTGTCCCAATATCTTCCCAATAGCCGTCGAAGTCGTAGCCGAAAACCTTGAGGTTGTCAATGGCGTGAGGAATCACATCACTGCCAAAGTCGTCGTAATCGGGGTAGCCTTCCAGTAATTCGGCGAGGATGTCGGTTTTGAACAGGTAAATCCCCATGGAACCGAGGAAGGGGCGGGCCGGGTCATCCCGGCTGACCAGTTCGCGCAGGATAGCCTCGTCCTTTGGTTTTTCGGCGAAGCGGGTGATGCGGTAGTGGCTGTCACGCTTGAGTATGCCAAAGCGGCCGGCGTCTTCTTTGCGAACCGGCTGAACGGCGACGGTAATATCCGCACCGTGTTCGAGGTGAAAGTCGAACATGGCGGCGTAATCCATGCGGTAGAGATGATCGCCTGCCAGAATCAGGACATAGGGAGCGCGGGTAGCACGGATTTCAAATAGCTGTTTGCGCACGGCATCCGCAGTTCCCTGATACCAGTCGGCGCTGGAAATGGTCTGTTCGGCTGCCCAGATCTGCACCCAGCCGGTGTGGAAGGTGTCGAATACATAGGTATTGGCAATGTGGCGGTGCAATGAAACCGAGTTGAACTGGGTCAGCACCGCGATGCGGTAAATCCCGGAGTTGATGCAGTTGGAGATGGGGATGTCAATCAGACGATATTTACCGGCGATGGGTACCGCCGGTTTGGAACGCACTGCGGTGAGGGGATAAAGCCGCGCGCCCCGTCCGCCGCCCAGAATGACCGCCAAAACATCTTTTGTGCCAGCCATGTTCACCTCCCGCAGTTATTCTTGTTGATGTAAGCATACCCGATTCAAAATCTCTCGTCAATCAGCAGTTTTTTGGGGCTTATCCAAACCGCTGCTCTTTCCAGATATCGGCTTCGTTGTGGTAACCGGCCTCTTCCCAAAAACCGGGGCGGTCGTGTTTCATGAATTCCAGACCGCGCAGCCATTTGGCGCCTTTCCAAAGGTAAGGGGTTTTCAGGTCAGGACGATTGGGAATGTAACCGACCACACCGCGCAGGGGGTAGCCGTGATCGGGAGTGAGCGGTTCACCGTTGTAGTGGGTTGCCAGCAGAAAGTTATCCGCCAGCACGACTTCCAGCGGCAGATTGACGGTAAAGCCGTATTCGGCGTGCTGCATCACATAGCGGGCGGTGGGGAGCGGCTTGAACACGCCTTGCTCGATCATGCTCCGCACCGAAACCCCCTCCCATTCAGTGTCCAGTTTGCTCCAACGGGTAACACAGTGCAAGTCCATGCGCACGCGGGTCTTTGGCAGACGGTTGAATTCTTCCCACGTCAGGGTCACTTCCTTTTCGACTTCGCCCCAGATGCGCAAAGTCCACGTTTCCAGATTGACGGTGGGAACCGGTCCGTAATGCAGCACCGGAAATTTGGTAGTCAGCGCCTGACCGGGCGGCAGGCGGTTTTCAGTGCGAGCGCGTTCTTCTTCATCCCTACGGTTAAATAAATTAAACATCATCACACCTCTAGCAGAGTTTTGCGCGTTGGTTGAAACACTGGAAAATGCCAGAGCGAACCCGCCCGGCGATGAATTCTTTCAGCAGTGCCCAATTTCATGTTGTTTAATTCAATTATACCTGAGAGCGGTTTAAGACAATGGGCTGTCCATTCTAAAGATTTGACAAATCGGGAAAATTGTCCCTGCAAAGGGACGGGGAGATTATGCTATACTGAACATGAAATCTGAAGAGCCACGGGTGGCGCAGCGGTGATCGTTACAAGCAAGAACGCTTTACCCGCCGTTTACCTGTGACCGCATTATATACATTATCCAAGGCAGGTAACCTTTCTTTGGGAGCGCCGGCAACGGTTTGATGCCCTCAGCAGAATGCCAAAATTCGCCAAGGCAGGGAGGAATAGCAGCCGTAATGGAGAATCAAATACACCAGCAGGACGCCATTTCACGTTCTTCTCTGGCATTGTTACTGGATATCAGCCGCGAACTGGCGGCCAGCCTGGAACTGCGCACGGTACTGGCACGGGTCTTATTGCTTTCGACGGTGAATGTGGGGGCAGAGCGCGGCAGTCTGATCGTCTTGAACGAAACCGGCCAGCCGGTGGAAGCGGCCATCGCCATTCACGGCCAGGTCTTTCACCCGACGGTGGAGGAGATGCAGTCCATTCTGGAACGCGGGCTGGCCGGTTGGGTAGCCCAAAACCGCCAGCCGGCGCTGATCCCCAACACGCGCGAGGATGAGCGCTGGACACGCCGGCCGGATGATGCAGCCGAGCGAACCGGCAGCAAGTCGGCCATCTGTGTTCCGTTGTTTTCCAGCGGCCAATTGACCGGCGTGCTGACGCTGGTGCACGCCCAAACCGGCTTTTTCACCACCGATCATCTGGCGTTGTTGCAAGGCATTGCCGATCTGGCGGGGATTGCCGTGCGCAATGCACACCTGTATCGCTCCATGCAGGAAGCCCAGCGCCGTTACCGCGAACTGTTCGAGGACAGCATTGACCCGATCCTGATTACCGACTGGCAGGGCCGCATTCTGGAAGCCAACCGGCAGGCCCAGGCGGTTACGGCCTGCTCTTTGGAAATGCTGCTGGAATCGAGCATGGATCAACTGCAAAGCCCGCAAACCCCGCCACTGAGCGAGTACTTTCACGCCCTGCAAGAGGGCCAGACGGTACATTACGAGACCGAATTGCAACGCCAGGGGATTTCGCCGTTACCGGTGGAGGTGTACATCCGGCGGGTGATGGTGGGTGAAAGCCCGATGCTGCAATGGATTTTACGCGATATCAGCGAACGCAAACAACTGGATACCCTGCGGGATGATCTCTCGGCGATGATTTACCACGACCTGCGTTCACCGCTGGCCAACATCATTTCCAGTCTGGATATTCTTCAAACCTTGCTGCCGCCGGATGCGGCTGAAAACATTCAACCGGTTTTTGATATTGCCGTGCGGGCTGCCGAGCGTTTGCAGCGGTTAATCAGCTCACTGCTGGACATCAACCGGCTGGAAGCCGGTCAGCCGATCATCAACAAACGCCCGGTTCAGCCGCGCGTCCTGGTTAACGAGGCGGTGGACGCCACCCACACCCTTGCCGAGAGCAAGCGTCAGCAATTATCGGTTGTGCTGGATGATGATTTGCCGGTCATCTCGGTGGATGTGGATATGATTCGGCGGGTGCTGATTAACCTGATCGAAAATGCAATCAAGTACACCCCCATGCAGGGCGCCATTGAGGTGGGCAGCCGCCGCGAAGGGGAGATGATTCGCTTTTGGGTGCGGGATAACGGCCCCGGCATCCCGCAGGACGCTCTGGAATTGATTTTCGAGAAGTTTAACCGCTTACAAGGGGAGCGCTACCCAAAGGGTTTGGGGCTGGGGCTGGCATTTTGCCGGTTAGCGGTACGTGCGCATGGTGGTAAAATCTGGGTTGAAAGTACGCTGGGTGAAGGCAGTCATTTCATTTTCCTGCTGCCCATCCGCTAATCATCCCCATCTTATCGGGAGAAAAGGGTTTCAATGCAGCAAATACTGGATCGCGTTTATATCGAAGATTCATATCCGGGAGTTGTGCTGGGGTTGATCATCACCCCCCACGGTCAGGTGATGATTGATGCTCCCTTCCGCCCGGATGACATCCGCCTGTGGCGGGCAGCCATGCTCAATTTGGGCGGCGGTGTCGAGCGGTTGTTGATCAATCTGGATGTGCATGCCGACCGGACGATTGGCTCACGGGCAATGGAATGCACGGTGGTTGGTCATGAAAAAATGGCGGAGGTTTTCCGCAACCGCCCGATGACCTTCAAAGCCCAGGGTGCCGACACGGGCGCCGATTGGGAATATCATAACGGATTGGGCAGTATCCGCTGGGCGCCTCCCGAAATCTCCTTCACGCAGCGGATGAAAATTCACTGGGATGAAGACCCGCTTTTACTGGAATACCGCCCCGGCCCGGCAGCAGGGGCAATTTGGGCGATTCTGGAGAAACGCAGTCTGATTTTCCTGGGTGATGCGGTGGTGGTCAATCAGCCTCCGTTTCTGGCCGGGGCGGATATTCCCCAATGGCTGGAAACCCTGCAAACGCTGCTGACCCCGCCTTACCAGAATCACCTGCTGGTGAGCGGCCGCAATGGCCTGATCACCCACAAACATGTTCACCAGCAGATCGAGTACCTCAAAAACATTCAGGCGCGCATGGACGATCTGGCAGCCCGCAAAGGCGAACCAGCCGAAACCAGCAACTGGATCAACGATTTGCTGAACGGGATGAGTTTCCCGCCCGAACGCAAAGCCCAGTACTATCAGCGCTTGAAGTGGGGATTGGAACAGTACTACAACCGCCATTACCGCTCGATGGGTCAGGAACTGGACGAGTAATCCTCCCAATCATCTCTCTGCATGGACGGCTTATCAATGAATGAAACTTCCTGTGTTCCCCTGGTCGAATTGACCCGCGGCAGCATTGTCGAGTCCTTTCATAGTGGCTGCGTAGCGGTGGTAGATGCGGCCGGCAACCTGCGTGCCGCTCTGGGTGACCCGCATTATGTCACCTTTTTGCGCTCATCTTCCAAACCGTTTCAAATCTTGCCGCTGCTGGAAAACGGTGGAGCCGAGGCCTTTCACCTGACCGACCGTGAGATTGCTCTGATGTGTGCTTCGCACTCCGGCACGGATGAGCATCTGGCGGCTATTCTGGCGTTACAGGAAAAAGTTGGGGTGCGGGAAAGCGATCTGCTGTGCGGAACGCATCCGGTCTTTCATCAACCCACCCAGGAAGCCCTGATGCGGCGGGGGGAATCACCCACCCCCAACCGGCATAACTGCTCCGGCAAGCACACCGGTTTTCTGGCGCAGGCCGTCCTGAGCGGCTTCTCAAAGGCGGAGTACATCAACCCGGCCCACCCGGTTCAGCAAAGAGTGCTGCAAACTTTTGCAGAAATGGTCAACTACCCGGCTGAAAAAGTGGTCATCGGCATTGATGGCTGTTCGGCGCCGGTATTTGCGGTGCCGCTTTATCACGCTGCCTGGGGGTTGGCGCGTCTGGCCGACCCGCGCGGCCTGCCGGAAAAGCGGGCGCAGGCCTACCGGCGGGTTACCCGCGCCATGGCAGCCGAGCCCTTTATGGTGGCCGGCCCGGATCGGTTTGACACTCTGGCGATGGAAGCCGGGCAGGGTAAATTCATCTGCAAGGCTGGGGCAGAGGGCTATCAGGCTATTGCGGTCATGCCCGGCGCGTTGAGTGAAAACAGCCCGGCGCTGGGGATTGTATTCAAAGTGGCGGATGGAGACCCCTCCGGACGGGCGCGCCCGGTGATTGCGGCGGAGATTTTGCGCCAGTTAGGTTTGCTCGGCGAGGATGACCTTCGCACCCGACTGGCCAACGTTGCAGCCCGTCCGCTGACCAACTGGCGCGGCCTGGAAATTGGAGAAATCCGCCCGGTGTTCCGCCTGAACCTGCAATGGGGTTGAATCGAATGCAGCCTTCCAGCCCCCCTTCCGAACTTGCCGGGCGTGCTGCTGAAATTCACCGGCGTCTGCTGGAAGTTTACGGGCGACCCGAGTGGCGCCAGCCTTTACGGCCGTTGGATGAACTGGTTTCCACCATCCTTTCCCAAAACACCAACGACCGCAACCGGGATGCGGCTTTCGAGGCGCTCAAAGCCCGTTTTCCGAGCTGGGAAGCGGTGCGGGATGCACCGGCCGGGGAGGTTATTGAAGCCATCCGTCCGGCCGGGCTGGCCAATCAGAAAGGGCCGCGCATTCAGGCCGTCCTGCGCCAGATTACCGCCGAACGCGGACAGCTGGATCTGGACTTTTTGCGCGACTACCCACCCGAAGAGGCTCACGCCTGGCTGATGCGTTTCAACGGGGTGGGACGCAAAACGGCGGCAATTGTGCTGCAATTTGCGCTGGACAAACCCGCTTTCCCGGTGGATACCCACATCTACCGCGTCAGCGGCCGGTTGGGGTTGAGGCCTGAGGGCATGACGGTGGAACAGGCGCATGACCATCTGGCGGCTCTGTTTCCGCCGGAAGATTACGGAGCAGCCCATCTCAACCTGATTCGGCTGGGGCGGGAAGTCTGCCACGCCCGCAAACCGGCCTGTCCGCGTTGTCCACTGCGCGATTTATGCCCGTACCCGACCAAAACCGGGGCGCTTTCCTGAACAAATGAGACAGTCAAAAGCCGGAGCGGTCATGGTGGCAACGCAGCGAGCTGACCCAGCGCTGGAGCCTCCTCGCTTTGCTCGGAGTGACAGTTATCTTTGCAAATGCCACCGCGGGTAGCGGGACCTGCTGATTATTGAACGGTAAACAGGATCCCGAATTGAGTTTACTTTGCAGCCAGTCCGACCGCGGCGCGGAAAGCGCGGTAGGCTTCCAGCATATCCGCGGCGCGGTAAGCCAGCCGCCGCCCGTCCAGGCGCTGGCTGCCGGGCAGCAGGGCGGCGTTATCGGTCATCTGCGGGTAGTGAAACTCGATTTCGAGGTTGACCGGCGTATCCACGCGCAGGGGGGGTGGAGCGTCCCCGGCTATCAGCCGGCGGACGGCCCGCTCGGCCGTTTCGCGGATGACACGGCGGGCGGTTTCCAGCGGAAGGCACTGCGCGCTCATCCTTCCGCCGGCAGTTTTGACCACTGCCGTTTCGATGCCGTTGACCCATTCGGCGGCTTCGGCGCAGACCGCCTGATCGCCGGAGACCATCAAGACCGGCACGCCAAAATGCCCGCACACGGCTGCATTGAGGCCGAACTCGCCCACCAGTCGGCCGTTCAGCCAGACATTGAAAACCCGCACGCTCGACCAGGTGTGATCCAGAATGGCGTTTTGCGTGCCGGCCCGGGCATGATAGCCGATGAACAGGGCAGCATCAACCCCCTGATCCACACCGTCCACCATGCCCCAAGGGGTGGGGCTGCCGGAAAATAACTGGGCGCGCGGATCGAGTTCCTCAATGAGAATGTTACTGCCGTTCCAGTGACCATCGGCGACAATGAAATCGGTTGTGCCGGCGGCGGCTGCGCCCTGAATGGCGGCGTTGACATCCCCGGTCAGCAGGCGACGGAAACGGGCGTATTCGGCGTGGCTGGGGTCGGTCTGGTCGAAATTCACCACGCCAGAAGCCCCTTCCATGTCGGTTGCAATCAGGATTTTCATCAGGTTAACTCCGTTTTTTTTCTTATTTTATTCCTGAAGCACAACCTTGCCCAGATGACGGAACTGTCCCGGCTCATAACCGCGCAGTTCAGCCAGTACAATGCTCAACACCTGCACGGGTAAAATCTCCAGCACGGGGCGGGTGAGCGGTTGGGAGGGTGGAATCAGCCAGGCGGGTAAGTCGGGTTCGGGTTGGGTATCAATCCAGACGGCATGGCCGCCGTGGTGCAGGATGTCCCTTGCCAGATTGAGGTTCAGGCTGCGGGCGGGCTCATCACCGCCAAACACCCCTGCATAAAACTGTTCGTCCACCAGTTCGAACGGCCCGTGGCGGAACTGCGCCGCACTCATCCCCTCGGCAGGGAATTTGGCGGCTTCTTTCAACACCAGCGCCCCGTTGAAAACCGCCGCCAGCGAACCGCCCCGTCCGACCAGCAGCAAGTTTTGCAGGTTTTTGGCAAGCCCGGAGATAATCTGGCGGTGCTCGTCCAGCCTTCCGAGATAACTCTCGGCAGCATCGGCGGCTGCGTAGAAGGCATCCAGTGCAGGCCCGATCGGCTCGTCCAGCATCTGGGTGGCAGCCAGCCCCATGACGGCCAGGGTGTTCAGGTACGTGCGGGTGCTGACGGTGGATTCTGCCCCGGCGTTGAGCGGCAGCAGGAAATCGGCTGCTGTGGCAAGCGGACTGTCGGTTTCATTGGTCACTGCCAGCATGGCGGCCGGCCGGTTTTCGCGGCAAATTTCCAGCAGGCGCACAATTTCGGCGCTGCGCCCGGATTGCGAGACCACCCACAAGAGTGTCTTAGGGGTGATCTGTGAGGCGGAAAAATGAGCCAGTTCACCCGTTTCGACCCAGAGGATTGGGAGGGGTAAGGCGCTCAACCGCAATACGGCCGGATACGAACCATTCAGGGATGCTCCCATGCCGGTGATTAAGATACGGTCAAACTTTCCGGCGCGGACGGCCTGAACAATTGAGCTCAACAATTGCACCGGATAGCCCTGCAACGCCGCGCGCAGGGCATCGGGTTGGGAAAGAATATCTTGCACATACGGGTTGTTGTTCATGTTGATTATCCTCTGATTTGCTGCCAGATAGCCCTCGCCGCGCCGAGTACGCCGGCTTTGTTGCCCAGTGAGGCCGGTGTAATCCGAACGCGGCGGGTGGGAACGACCACATCATGTTGAGAAAGCACCTGTAAAATGTGCGGGATAAACAAATCGTAGTTCTTCATCACCCCACCGCCCAGGGCAATACATTCGGGCAGGTAAAATAAAAGAACATTGACCAATCCCAGACCGAGGTAGGTGGCTGCCTCGCGGATGATTTGTTGTGCCAGCCGGTCTCCCTGACGGGCGGCTTCAACGACCTGGACGGCATCAAGGGGGTGGCCGTTCTGTTCGAGCCGCGCCAGCAAACTTTCGGGGTACTGCGGAATTGCACGGCGGGCGCTTTCAACGATTGCCGGGCCAGAAACGAGGCTCTCCAGGCAGCCTCTTGCACCGCAATAACAGGGAGGGCCGTTCGGGTCGAGTACCTGATGACCGGCTTCGGGATGCTCGCCGTCCATGCCGCGGTAAATATGCCCGTCAAGAATGAAAGCGCTGCCGACCCCCGTGCCGACCGTCACCAGTGCAAAGCGGGAAGTGCCCTTGCCCGAACCGAGCCAGGCTTCTCCCAGGGCAGCGGCGTCTGCATCGTTTTCCATGATGAGCGGCGCGTCAAACGCCCGGCTTAGCGGGGTGCGGACATCCACATTTTCCCAGCCGGGCAGGGTGTAGGGGTTTTGGATGAAGCCGTTTTCGCGGTCAAGCGGACCGGTGCTGCCAAAGCCAATTCCGGCGATCTGCTTGATCCCGGCCTGTTCCATCACCTGATGGATCAGATTTTGAATCCGCAAAATTCCCTGTTCTACGCCGCGGGCTGCCTCAATCGGCGCCTGAGCCCAGGCTTTGATTTCTCCCCGCCGGCTGACAACCGCCGCACGGACGTTGGTACCGCCCAGATCAATGCCAACAACAAATTCTTCCTGGCTCATCCCTTAACCGCTCCGGCAGAAAGTCCACTGACGATGAAACGCTGGAAGATCAAAGCCAGAAGTACCGGCGGCAGGGCCGCCAGAATACCGCCGGTCATCATCGCGGTAATATCCACCGCATAACGCCCGGTAAACTCGGCAATGGCAACCGGAACGGTTTTAGCGGCGACGGTACTGGTGAAAATCAGAGCAAAGAAAAATTCGTCCCATGCCAGTAAGAAGGTGAACAAGGCCGTGGAGATGATGCCCGGCGCTGCCACCGGAATGACGACACGGAAGAGCGTATTCAGGCGGGAACTGCCATCAATCAAGGCGGCGTCTTCCAGCTCTTCCGGCACGGTTTCAAAAAAGGTGGTCAGCATCCAGATGGTAAAGGGCAGGGCAAAACTCAGGTAGGTGAGTATCAGCACAATCGGTTTGTTCAGAATACTCAAGCGGGCGGCGATGATGTACAGAGGGATGACCAGAGAAATTTCGGGGATCATCCGGACACTCAGCACGCCAAAAAACACCGCATTGCGGAATGGCAGCCGCAAACGCGCCAGCGCGTATGCTGCCAGCGAGCCGATTACCAGCGAGATGACGGTGGTGGTCAGCGCTACCAGCAGGGAATTGCCCAGCGTGATTTTGAAAGTGCGGGCAACTTCGGAGACGGCTGTGCCCGGCACGAGAATATCCAGATAATTTTTTAGGGTGGGGTGTTCGGGAATCCAGCGCGGCGGGGTGGCCAGCAGGTCGGCGCGGGTGGAAATGCTGGCCAGAAAGAGCCATGCAATCGGAGCGTAGATGACTAGCAGCGCCAGCAGGGTCAACAAAAAGTAGAGGACTTTACTGCCGATTTGACGGGATGTGTTCATCAGCGCAAATCCTCCCGGTACAGGAGTCGGATGTACAGTAAAGCCATGATCAGCGTAAAGGCTGAAATGAGAAACGAGAGAGCCGCGCCTCCGCCCAGCCGTCCGTATGAAAACGATTCAAGATAGGTAAGATAAGAGATGGTCACAGTGCCAAAAGCCGGTCCTCCCTGGGTGATGACATAAATAATGTCGAACACGCGAAAAGCCTCTACCGTGCGAATGACCAGCGCCACCAGGATGGCGGGTTGTAAAAGCGGGAAGCGGATTTTCCAGAACCGCTGCCAGACGTTGGCGCCGTCAACGGCGGCGGCTTCTTCCAGTTCGCGGGGTATGGTTGCCAGGGCTGCCTGCAAGATCAGCGCAATGAAAGGCACCGAATGCCAGATATCGGCAACAATGACCAGATTCATGGCCGTCACCGGCTCGGAAAGCCAGGCTCTGTAGCGGTCAATGATGCCTAACTGGTACAGTAAACCGTTCAGGGCGCCATAATCGGCGTTGTAGATCCAGCGCCACATAGCCCCGTTGACGATGGTCGGGATTGCCCAGGGGATGATCAGGCTGGTGCGCAGAAATTGCCAGCCAAACGGGCGGGCATGAATGAGTAATGCCAGCCCCATACCCAGAATTAATTCAGCGCCAACCGAGACAACGGTAAAGTAGAGCGTGCGGCGAATGGCTGCCCAGAAAACCGGGTTGGAAAGAAAATAAAGATAATTACGAAAGCCGACGAAACCCTGCGGCGCCGGATTGGAGATGGGTGTTTCGGTGAAACTGAGGACAAAGGTGTAAATAATCGGGAACAGGGTAATGCCGAAGATCACCAGTAAACCGGGCAGGATCAGCCAGAAGCCATCCCGCAGCCGTTGCTGGGTAAGGGTCATCGCATTTGGTTTGACCGCTGGAATACTCATCAATAAAACTCGTCCATAAAAAAGGGGGGCGGGGAAAGAGGGGATTGATTTCCCCGCCCCATTGCCGGAAGCGGTTAATTATTTGGTAGCCAGTTCGTTCCACTTGGCAGCGGCATCATTCAATGCCTGAGCCGGGCTCTTTTGTTTGGTCAGGGCTTCCTGCAAAGCCAGCTGGAGGGCTTTGGAAAATTCCGGATAGAACGGCACTTTGGGGCGCACATGCGCATAGACGATTTGGGCGCTGAAAGCCGGCACCGTCACCGGGTTGGATTCGTTCAGCGATTTCAACTCTTCCAGCGCCTGTCCTTCGTAATTGCCGCTCCAGACGGGCAGAAGATGGGCAGAGTACTCTTTCTGAATCGGCTCGCTGGTCAGGAACTTGACGTACTCCCAGGCCTCTTCGCGGTTGGGCGATTTATCAATCACCGAAAAGCCCATCGAGCCGTTGATGGTGGCGCTGGGTACGCCGCTGCCTTTGAACGCCGGCACCAGTCCAAGTCCGACTTTGCCCACCACCTGTGATTCGTCAGGATTGAGGGCGGCTAAATCGTACATGTACAGCCAGTTGAGCGCGAAGGCGGCCTTGCCCTGGGAAAAGACGTTGCGCACATCTTCCTCCACATACGAAATGGAAGCCGGATTGGACAGGCCTTCGTCAACCGTCTTGACCATCCACTCGACCACCTGGACGCCTTTCTCATTGTTGAAAGCGGGATTGCCGTTGCTGTCCACAAAGGTGCCACCATTGCCGTAGAGCAGGGCGACAAAGTCGCAGATGGCTGCTTCGGCCTGCGCCCACGACCAGACAATCGGATACTCCACCAGACCCATTTCTTTGATCTTGCGGCTGGCTTCAATCAGGTCTTCCCATGTCTGGGGAACATCAACGCCGGCTTTTTCCAGAATTTCGGTGTTGTAGTAGAAGTACTTCTGGTCTAAAAGCCACGGCATGCCGTAAATCCGCCCGTTGACCGAGGTAATGTCCCAGGCGGTGGAGAATACTTCCTGCTTGGTGTTCTGGTCAATTTTGTCGGTCACATCCCAAAGGTAACCGTTCTTGACGAACTCGGCATACCAGATGTCATCTACCAGGACGACATCGTAAGAGGGTGGATTGGTCGCCATGGCGGTGACGATTTTATCGTGAAGGGCGTCGTAGGAAACATACTCGATTTCAACCTTGACATTTGGAGAAGACTGGTTGAACTTGGCGACGATGGCGTTCATCTCCTCCGGGGTGGGGCCGGCTTGCTGCATGGCCAGCACCTTGACGACTTTCGGCCCGCTCGCCTGCTGTGGAGACGCGCATCCGGCTGCGCTCATCACCACCAGAGCAAGCAAAACCACCACAAAAACAAGACGACTTACTGCACGCATACCTTCCTCCTTATGGATGTTGAAAAGTGGAATTAAAGTGGGGCTTTACCCAATGTATTGCCGTCCGGTGTAAAAGGTGAAGTTTTTGCCGCTGTACACAGAGCGCACGTACTCGATGACGGTCATCGTCTCGGTGTAGGTGTGGCGCAGGGCAATTAACACCGGTTCACCCGGACGGATGGCGAGATGGGCTGCCAGCGCTTCATCAGCGGCGGCGGCTTCCAGCTCGGCATCTGCCCAGGTGGGATGGAGATTGTACTCGCTGCGCAGGACTTCAAACAGCGAGCGCTTTTCAAGGTCAAACTGCTCCAAGCCGGGACACAGGCTGGCGGGCAGATAGGCATCTTCGTAGGCTACCGGCTCATCGTTGACCAGGCGGATGCGTTCCAATCGGTAGACGGCAATACCGGCCGGCAGGTTCAACTCAGCCCGCAGATTAGTTTTTGGCTGGATGCGGCGGATTTGAAGCAGGCGAGATGAGGGGGTCATGCCGCGCGCGCGGATATCCTCGCTAAACGAGCGGAACCCCGAAAGTTCGCGAATGCGGGTTTGGGCTACAAAGGTGCCTTTGCCTTGCAGCGAATAGACATAGCCCTGTTGAATGAGATTGTTGATTGCCCGCCGGGCGGTGATGCGGCTGACATTGAACTGGCGGGAAAGTTCGCTCTCGGAGGGGAGTTTATCGCCCGGTTTGAGCAGGTTGTGGCGTATCTGGCGGAGCAGTTCCTGCTCAACCTGCTGGTACAGCGGTCTGGTCGTTTGTCGGATGGGTGTGACCATAATTCAATACAGGATGAATTCTAGCTATACTTATTATACTTATTATAACAAGTTTTTCGATGTTCACAAGGTGCCGTTTTGATGTTTTGAAATAGATTTTTCTATAAAACATTACCCGCGGCTTGAAACGGGAGTATACTGAGTTTTGGATTTGAGGGAAATCAGTCATGCCGCAACTATTTTACGGACACATTCTCTCGGATGGGGTACGCATTCAATATTATCGTACCGGTGGGCAAAAACCACCGATCATTTTACTGCACGGTTTGAGCGACAATGCCCTGTGCTGGAACCGCGTGCCGCTGGTTTTGGAAGTGGAGTTTGATGTCATTCTGATGGATGCGCGCGGGCATGGCTCTTCCGGGCTGGATGAGCGCGGGGCTTCACCGCTGGTTCAGGCTCAGGATGTCTGTACCCTGATCGAAACGCTCCAATTGCACAGGCCAATCCTGATCGGTCATTCGATGGGGGCGGTAACGGCGGCGTTGACCGCCGCTCAACTGCCAAAGGTGGTGCGGGGAGTGGTTTTGGAAGATCCGCCGTGGCAGGAAATTGGCAGCGGCGATGGGGCGCGGCGCGAGAAAAAACTGGGCGACTGGCGCGAATGGCTGACCAGCCTGAAACAAAAGTCTCTGGAAGAGATTATCGCCGAGGGCAAACGACTCAATCCGCTTTGGGATGAAAGCGAATTTTTCCAATGGGCAAAAGCCAAACAGCAGGTCAAACTGGAAGCACTGAACTGGATTGTCCAGCCCCAGCCCGAATGGTCTGAGATTGTCCCGCAAATTGCCTGTCCGGGATTGATCATCACCGGCGAACCGTCTTTGGGGGCTGTGCTTACGCCGCCGGTGATTCGCCAGATCGAGAAGGCATGGCGCAAAAGCAAAACGGTGCGCATTGCGGCTGCTGGTCACAATGTGCACCGGGAAGCTTATATGAACTTTTTGCGGGAAGTAGCCGCATTTATCAAGCGGCTGGGTAAATAAGAACCGCTCAGGGCATTGGGTTGGAGGCCGCCCAATCGCTGCCGACGACGACGGCGATGTCATAAGGGGCGTTGGGGTCGAAGCGGTTATACACGCGCGGATTCTCAATTCCCATCAGGCCAGCCAGATAACGCAGGGTGTACGGCTTGCCGTTGTAGACGAAGAATGTAGTCACGTTGTAGAACTGATCCGCGGTGGATTCATCCACCACGTTTAAACCCTGCTGGCGCAGCCAGGCTGCGGTTTGCCCGGCCAGGCCGTCCGCTCCGCTGCCATTTTGCACCGATACCCGCGCTGCCTCTGCCTGCATCAGCGATGCCGCATCCTCAGCAACAGCCACCGGCCCTACCGGCCCACCGCTGGTGAAGATCTCGTCGCGAATCAAGCGGATGCGGTCGGGAATGGGGATGAGAATGTCCAGCCCGTCCGGGGAAGTCCCAAATTCAACGGCATCGGTGCCGATGACAGCGCGTTTGATGTTCTGTTCGGGGATCTGCTGGGCCAGCCACGCCAGCCGAATGACCTGTTCGAGGGTCATGTTGGTGCGTACCCCGGAAGCCAGCTCGTTATAGAGTACCGGGGCACGGGTGATCAGCGTCGGCAGCATATCGAAGCTGAGAATACGGTCACGGATGGCCAGCACAACCTGCTGCTGACGGCGGGCGCGGTCGAAGTCGCCGCCTTCGGTGTAACGCTGACGGGCGTAGGCGAGGGCAATATCCCCCGGCAGGGTCACCACCCCCGGCTCCAGGGTGATCTTGCGGTTGCTGCCCATCACCACCACGGTGATGGGTTCTTCAACGCGGATTTTGACGCCTTTGATTTCGTCAATGAAACGCACAAAGGCGTTGAAATCAATCTGGGCGTAGTATTGAATATCCACACCGAGGAATTGCTTGACGGTTTCCATCGCCAGAGCCGGACCGCCGCCGGGCAGTTTATCCAGTTCGCCGAAGTAATAAGCCTGATTGATCTTGTGGTAATCGTAACCGGGGATGTTGACCCACATATCCCGCGGGATGGAGAGAATTCCGGCGGTGTTGCTGATGGGATCGAGGGTGAAGAGCATCATGGTGTCGGTGCGCGGCACTTCGCCGGCTTCCCAATCGCGATAATCCAGTCCCATCAACAGGACGTTGACGCGGTTTTTGCCGTCCCACGGTTGAGGTTGCGGCCCGCCCGACGGCTGTAAAATGGTGTTGGGCGGCAGGGTGGGGACAGCCGGATTATTGGAGGTACTGCCAATCGCAACGCCTTCCAGGGGGGTTGCCGTCCAGGATTTGAAAAGATCCCGGGCGACGTTGAAGGTTACCACGGCAGTAATGACCGCCAGGATGATAAAAACAATCAGGACGATCAGCGTCACCCGATCCAGCGGTGTCCGCTTATATGCCATTCGTTGTTGTCGTTGAGCCATCTTGATCTTTCGATAACGCGTAGAAGTTCGGATCATGCCCCTTGAGGGTGCAAGATCCATTCCACTTGAAGAGAGTTATTCCATGGGAGGTGGGGGGACGGGTAGAGCCTCCGTAGCGGTGTGGATCCACTTGTCGCCTTCTTCAATCAGCATGACGGGGATGTCTTCCACAATCGGGTATTTGCGTCCGCAGTCACGGCAGATCAGCCAGCTTTCTTTGTAATAATCCAGCAGCCCTTCTTTTTCACGAACACAGGCCGGGCAGCGCAGAATTTCCAGCAGTTCCGGGTTAACCATCATTCCTCCTGATGGAGCAGAATTTCTTCATCAATTATAATGCAGCCCCGTTCATTCATTCCTTGATTTGGCTTATCAAATTCAGCCAGGAAATGACGGGTTGAGCTTGTGAATGGGGATTATTTTACCATGAAGAGGCGAGGAAACGAATTTGGGGCCTGAAACGAAGATGCGTAAGGGGACAGGAAATCTTTTGGGCTTTGGGGGAGACCGCCACGCCGCCTGACGGCGGCTGGCGGTGACTTGAGCGGGATTACTGGCGTTTTTCAAAGTAAACCAACACACCCGGACGTGGCTGCAAGGTGGCAATCGGGGTTGGTTTCACCTTAATTCCTTCTACCAATTCCACCCGGAAATGCTGCAAGATGATCGTCATCAGCAATTGGGCTTCCATTTGGGCAAAATGATTGCCGATGCACTGCCGCGGCCCTCCGCCGAACGGGTAATAAGCGTAACGGAGGCGCTGAGCCGAACGCGCCTCGCTGAAACGCTCGGGGTCAAAGGCTTCGGGGTTCTCCCAGTAATCAGGATGGTGATGGGTCACATACGGGCTGAGGAAGATCATCGTTCCGGCGGGAATGGGGTAGCCTTGAATGACATCATCTTCGATGGCGTGGCGGGCAAACATCCAGGCAGGCGGGAAAAGGCGCAGCGCCTCGCTGAAGACCATTGCCCCGTAAGGCATGGACTGCAAATCCTCCACGGTGGGGGGGCGGTCGCCAATGACCTGGCGGATTTCATCCATCAGACGGAATTCGACCAGCGGGTGTTGAGCCAGCAGGTAGAATGTCCATGCCAGAGCGTTGGCGGTGGTTTCGTGCCCGGCGAGGAAGATGGTCATCAACTCGTCGCGGATCTGGCGGTCGGGCATTCCTTCGCCGCTCTCCGGGTCGCGTGCCATCAACAAGCGCGATAGTAAATCGCCGTTATCCGTGTCGCTTTGCCGGCGTTTTTCGATCAGCCGGTAGATGAATTCGTCCAAAAAGCGCAAGGCGCGCTCATGCCGGAGATTGGCCGGGGTGGGCAATTTTTCCAGAATCGGGTGGGGCGAGAAAAGCACCTGATTAAGGTGTTCGAGGGTCTGGTCAAAGGCTTTGCCGAGCGCATCGGCCTGGTCACCGACATCATCACTGAACATGGTGCGCACGATGATGGTTTGGGTCAGGCGCATCATTTCCTCGCCGAAATTGACCGGCTGGCGCTGGCGAGCGTATTCTTCCCATTTTGGCAGGCGTTCCAGCGTGGCATTGATCATCACCGTGGCATACTGATTCAGGTTCTGGCGGCTGAAAGAAGGCTGAATGAGGCGGCGCTGGCTGCGCCAGAATTCACCTTCGCTGGTGACCAATCCTTCACCCATCAACGGTTTGGCCTGATCGTAACCTTTGTGGTAGTTACGGTTGTTATCCTGCAGCACGTACTTGACACCCTCGGGATGACTGACCAGATAGGTGGAACGGCTGGCAAGATCGAGGCGCACCACCGGACCATAGCGAATGGCTGCATTCAGCAGAAAGTTGAGCGGATCGCGGGCGAAACGCGGCAAAACACCCAACACCGGCATACCGGCGGCTGCGGGTACGGGAGAAAGCGCGGGAGCAGTAACTTGAGACATCTTACACCTCTTCTATCAATGTTTGACTCCATTATACCGCCCGACAACGCTGACGGATGATTTTCTGTCTAATCCTTCATTCTTATCCTCGCGGGGTTTTTGATATAATCCGCTGGTATGAACCCCGGCACTGCTTCCAACCTTTCGGTCTGGCAGATCTGGCTGCTGGCGGCGCGCCCCCGCACGCTGCCGGCGGCGGCAGCGCCGGTGCTGGTGGGCTGCGGAGTGGCCGTCTGGGAGGGTGTTTTTCGCCCACTGCCAGCCCTGGCGGCTTTTCTGGTGGGGCTGCTGCTGCAAATTGGGGCGAATATCTCCAATGATTACTTCGATTTCAAAAAAGGAGCCGATACCAGCGAACGAATTGGACCACTGCGGGTGACTCAGGCAGGACTGCTCACCCCGCGCCAGGTGATCGGCGGAATGCTGGTGGTGTTTGGCGCAGCCGCACTGATCGGCCTCTATCTGATCTGGGTGGCGGGACTGCCCGCCTTGATTTTGGGGGTGGTTGCGATCCTTTCGGCGCTGGCTTATACCGGTGGGCCGTACCCGCTGGCGTATCACGGCTGGGGGGAAGTGTTCGTGCTGCTCTTTTTTGGCTTTGCAGCGGTCGGCGGTACTTATTTTGTGCAGGCCGGTAGCGTCAGCGCTGCTGCACTGGTTTCCTCGCTGCCAGTTGGCTTGCTGGCCATGGCCATTCTGACGGTGAATAACCTGCGCGACATTGCCACCGACCGCGCCAGCGGTAAACACACCCTGGCAGTGCGCCTGGGGGAGCAAGGCGCGGTCATCGAATACGGCGTGTGGGTTGGGCTGGCCTATGGGGTGGCGCTGATGGGCGTGATCAGCCGTATTCTGCCGGTGGCAGCGCTGCTCAGTCTGCTCAGCCTGCCGCTGGCGGCGCGTTTGATTCGCCAGGTGGCGCATACCCGTGGGCGGGGGTTGAATGTGCTGCTGGGGAAAACCGGCCAGTTAGAACTGCTGTTTGCAGTTTTGTTTACGGGGGGACTGTTAATCAGCCGCTGGTGGAGCGGTTTTTAACCTGCCACGGGCAGAGCAGGCGTTCCAACCCGTCCACGGTGAAATAAAGCCCCAGCCCCAAAATGCTCATGGCAATTACACCGGCATACATGGCCGGGTAATTGAAGAGAGTGTTGCCGTTCAGATAGATGTAATAACCCAGTCCCCGTTGGGTGGCAAATAATTCGGCGATATACAGCACGGCAACCGCCGTCCCAACCGACTGCCGCAGGGCGGTGAGAATGCCGGGAATGCTGGCCGGCAGGAACACGAAGCGAAACAACGCCAGCCGCCCTGCGCCGAGGCTGCGCACACTGCGGATCAGTTCGGGGTGCAGACCGGCTGCCTGATCGCGCACCAGCACCAGAATCTGGAAAAAGAGAATCAGGTAAATCACAACGATTTTCGAGAGTTCGCCAATGCCGAGGAAAAGCAACACCACCGGCACAAATACCACTTTGGGGATGGGGTAAAGAATGTAAATGATGGGAGAGAACACGGCATTCAGGCGTTTGAACTGCCCCAGCGCCAGACCGGCCGGCGCGGCGGTGAGGACGGCCAGCAGAGTGCTGGCCACCACCCGCCACAGACTGGCAAGAAAATGACCGCTCAAATTCCCGTGACGGGTTTCCTCCCACAAGGTGACCAGCACGCGGCCCGGCGGTGGCAAAATCGGCTGGTTGACCAGCATGGCAATCACCTGCCAGATCAGGAGCAAGCCGGCAC
This sequence comes from Bellilinea caldifistulae, assembly GCF_001306055.1. Classification (GTDB taxonomy): domain Bacteria; phylum Chloroflexota; class Anaerolineae; order Anaerolineales; family Anaerolineaceae; genus Bellilinea; species Bellilinea caldifistulae. The sequence continues at coordinate 23,229 of NZ_LGHJ01000003.1, forward strand.
TGGCAAGCAGCAAATCGCGGCGTTTCATCCTGCCTCCAAACGCTCGCGCAAGTGGCGGCACAGGCTGCGGTATTCGTCTGACTCGCGGTAGCCGGGCTGCAGGTTGAGCGGGTTTTCGATGATCTGCGCCGTGCGGTTAGGCGGTTGATTGAGCAGTAAAATTTTTTGCCCCAGCAGAGCGGCTTCTTCAATGGCGTGGGTGACCAGAATCAGGGTCAGTCGGTTTTCCTGCCAGAGTTCCAGTGTCAGGCGCTGTAAGCCTTCACGGGTGGGGGCATCCAGCGAGGAGAAGGGTTCATCCATCAGTAAAATATCCGGGTTGAGTGCCAGCGTGCGGGCAATAGCAGTCCGCTGACGCTGTCCACCCGAAAGTTCGGTCGGGTACTGCCCGGCAAAGGGCAACAAACCCAGCCGATCCAACCACGGCTCGACATCCAGCGTGCGTTGATAGTCGGCAGGAGCGTGAACGCCATCCGGGCCGTAAAAATTACGCACCCGCAACCCCAAACGGGCATTTTCGCGGACGGTTGCCCAGGGCAGCAAGCCGTAGTCCTGAATGATCAAACCGGTTTGCGGTCGGGGGCGGTTGAGCGGCTGCCCTTCGACCAAAATCCTGCCGTGTTGAGGGCGCAGCAATCCGGCAATCAGTGAGAGAAGAGTGCTCTTACCGCAGCCCGAAGGCCCAATCACAGCCCAGGCTTCAGCGCGCCGCACCTGCCATGAGAAGTTTTCGAAAATTGGCAGGGCGGGCTGGTAACCAAAAGTGATTGAGTCCAGTTCGATCATGGCAGTTTGCTAAAAAGGGGTGGCTTGTGACCACCCCTTCCTGATGATAATGCTACGGCAACAAACTCCCGTTGACACAATCGGTGTAAGCAAAGTCTTTGTTGAGGTACCCTTTTTCTTTGACCCATGCCAGGGTGTCGTCAAATTGGGCCTGTGTGGGTACTCCCTTGAGCGGGTAAGTCGGCACTTTGAAACTTTCTGCCAGCGGGGCCGGCACCATCTTCTGGTCCACCATCAAACCGCTGTACTTTTGCGGGTCGGCATTGATGAGGGCAACGGCTTCTTCAATCGCCGCTAAAAAGGCGCGCACCGCCTGCGGATGCTGGTCAATGACGGCTTTACGGAAGGTGATCAGACTGAAAGAGTATTCCGGGCGCAGGGTATCATCCAGCACAACCGTTGCGCCTTGCTGGGCGGCGAGGGTGGAAAACGGCTCCGGCAGCATGGCGGCTTTCAATTCGCCGCTACCGAGCAGCGCCAACCGGTCGGGGATTTTGGGGATGGCCACCGTTTGAATTTCATCGGCGCTCAGTCCTTCGGCTTGCAGCAGCCGCTCGGTCAGATACTCGATGACGGTCGCCTGCGAAACCCCTACCGGCACACCTTTCAGGTCGGCAGCCGTTTGAATGCCGCTGTCTTTGGCGGCCAGAATACGGAAGAGGGCTTGATCGGCTGTGGCTGTGCGGGCAAATCGGACAGCCTGCACCTGAATCTGATCCTGATTCAGGAACATGACCGAAGCCAGTTCGTTGACCATGCCATCGGCCTGGCCGGCTGAAATCAACTGATCGCGCTCGGGGGCCGAGCCAACCGGTATAAACTCCACGTTGACGCCGTTTTTGGTAAAGAGGCCTTCCTGCTGGGCAACTACCATGGGCAAAACATCCAGAATGGGAAGGATGGCCACCTTGAGCGTGATTGTCTCGGTGGGCTGGGCCGGACTGCACGCCGAAACCAGCAGGGTAAAAAGGAGAACCAGTAGAGTCAGTTTTTGTTTCATCCAGTTGATCCTTTTGAGCGATAGAGTATAGATGTCAGCGGGACAGGAAGTTCCGCTGCGGACGGTAATTATACTCCGCTCTGAAAATTTAACTGGTCAAATGGCTAAGGCTGGTTGCTCCTTCAGCAGGATGAGATCAACCCGCCGCAGGAGTATATTCAACAAGGTCGTGAGGTGAGTCAAGCGCATTGCATTAAGCAGAAAGAAGAAGTGAAATCATGCTGGATTTTCAAAATCCATTTCAGGATTCTTTCTCAAGCCCTAACGGACGGGGCAATCACCGGCATGTGGATTGTTTCAAGCAGGCTTTGAAGCTTTTTGAACAAGCCCGTTCTGCGGCGGCTCTCTACCGCCTGAAAAATGCCCTGCGCCGGCGAGTCGGCCGCCTGTTGGATCTCAACTGCCTGCCCTCCAGGCGGGTCAGCAACCGGCACTATGGCGGTATTCGCGCGGTACTGATCGAGCAAATTCACGGCACGCTTGGCCGCAGCGAGGATTTTGACGATCAATTTAATCCGCTGGATGACCGCAGTCGTGACCGCTGGGTGGCGAGTGCCATGCTGCGTTTTCAGGGTCAACCATTGGATGCCGTGAAACTGATTCAGGTTGGCGACCGGTATTTCGTCGAAGATGGGCATCACCGCATTTCGGTGGCGCATGCACTGGGGCAGGCCGTGGTGGATGCCGAAGTGACCGTGTGGGAGGTCAGCGGGGCGTTGCCGTGGGAGGCTGAGTACACCGCCGGAGAGGTATCCACCTGTTTGCCGGATGGAAGCGGCTTAGATCCCTTTGGAGCGTGAAACAAATTGCCGGACAAGCCCTCATCTAATTGAAACAACCTCTCTCAGCGGCGAGAGAGGTTGTTCTTTTTTCTTCGGGAATGGGTTGATGTTCGGCTATGGAAAGCGGTTTAGCGGATGCGGAAGCGGGCAACCAGCGAGTTGAAGGTGTTTGCCATGTCCTGAAGCGAACCGGCTGCCGCTGCCACTTCTTCCACCTGAGCGCTCATCTCTTCCACCGAGGCAGAAACCTCCTCGACGGCGGCGCTGTTTTCCTCGCTGACCGAGGCGATGGTTTCCACTGCCAGGCTGACTTCGTTGGAGCCGGCTGCCATTTGCTGGGTAGCGGCAGTGTTCTGGCTGACAATCCGCGAAACGGCGTCCATCGCGCTGACCAGTTTATTGGCCGAGTGGTTGATCTGCTGGACGGCTTTGGAGGTCTGCTGAGCCTGATCCAGTACCACCTGGGCGGATTTGAGAATGCTTTCCAGCGCGCTGCCGGCTTCATCGGCCTGATGCACTCCCTCTTCGACCTGCTGGGCGCTGACCTGCATGGCAGCCACAGCCTCTCCAACCGTGTTTTGAATGTTCTGGATCAAGGCGCTGATCTCGCGGGTTGATGATGCGGCCCGTTCGGCCAGTTTACGCACCTCATCGGCTACCACCGCAAACCCCTTGCCGTGTTCGCCGGCGCGGGCGGCTTCGATGGCGGCGTTGAGTGCCAGCAGATTGGTTTGGGCGGCGATTTCTTCAATGGTTTCGACAATCACGGTAATTTTTGCGGAATGCTCGCCCATTTGTTCCACTTTTTCGGCGGAAAGCGCCACCTGATCACGAATCACTTCCATGCCTTTCAAGGTGGCATTGACCTTTTTTGCGCCGCTCTGGGCATATTCGGCGGCTTTGGCGGCTTCCTCACTGCCCGCCAGCGAATTTTCGGCGACATGCCGCAGCGCTTCGCTGATTTCGGCGGTGATGGCGGCGGCCTGTTCTGCCGCGGTGGCCTGTTCGCGCGACCCACGCGAAACCTCCTGAATGGCGTTTTCCATCTGATGAAAAGTGTTTGTCGTCAGGGAAACCGATTCGGCCTGCTGGGTGATACCGCGCGAAACCTGCTGGATGGTCGTGGCAATCTGGTTGGCAGCCTGGCCGGCTTGATCGGCAGCCAGCGTCAACTGACTAGAAGCCGAGAGGAGACTGGCGGCATTTTCGACGATCTGGGTGACCAGTCCGCGCAGATGAGTGGTCATTTGCACAAACGCCTGCCCCAGGCGGTCTTTTTCGCTGCGCGGCTGAACCTCGACCAGCAGGTTGCCGCTGGCGATCTGGCCGGCGACTTCGATCATTTCGCGCAGGAAGTCGGCGGCTTGCTGGGTTTCACGTCCCAAAATGCCGATTTCATCACTGCGTTTGAGAACACGCTGGTCAAGGCGTAAGTCGCCTTCCAGTTCACCCCGCGCCATGTGCTGCAACGATTGGGTAACAGCCTGGAGCGGCTGGGTCAGGCTGCGGGAGTATTGTAAGAGTGCCCCGCCCAGCAGCAGGGCTGCCAGCACCACCACGACCGCCAGGGTGATCATCAGCGCCGAAACGCGCTGCTGAACCAGTGCCTGAGGCACGAAGGTGATCAACGTCCAGCCAGTGGCAGGGAGTTGAGCAAAAGCGGCGTACACCTGACCGGCGTTGCCAAACGGGTCTTTGATCAACCGATAGCCGTAAGAAGTGGTTTGGGAGTCTTCCAATATGGGCTGTAATACACCGCCGAAAAGCGAGGCGGCGTTGACTTCCAGCAAGCCCTCCACCGAGTCGGCTGCCAGCTGATAATCGTCAATGCCCAGAATGTTCCCTTCCCCATCGAAAAGAATGGCATGGGCCTGGCGGTTGTATTCTTCGCTGGCGGCAATCCCCTGCAAGACCTGATTGAGGGCTTGGGTGGAGATGTCCGCTGTGGCGATTCCCCAGAACTTGCCATCCCGATGAAATGGGACAGAGACGGTGGTCATCAGCACATTGCCTAGCCCCTCGTCAAAGTAGGGCGGGGTCCAGAAGGGTTTGGAAGTGAGTTTGCCGGGCGCATACCAGACGGCATCCAGATAATCCTGATCGGTGGTAACGACGAAGGCGGGTTTGCCGTTGTCGTACCAGTGGTAGGTTGCCAGCAGTTCCTGGTCGGCCTGATAGGTGTAGGGTTCAAAGCCCGCCCAGGTGCCGTAAATATCCGGGTTGCTTTTAAGGATGGCGGCCATGCGCTGGTTGAGAAGGTCAAGATTGGGCTGGGGGTCGGCTTCGATACTGGCAGCCAGCTGAACCGGCACGCGGGCAATGGCAGCCAGAAAGCCGTCCATCTGATTGGCTTTGGCGAGGGTGTAGTCCATCAGGCCGCGCTCCACCTCGGCGCGCACGGCATTGGCACTGACCAGGACGCTGACGATACCGGAAATCAGCAGGACGACCACCACGCCAGCAAGAAGGGTCATCAATTGACTGCGGATTGAACGATTGAAAAAGTTGAACATGCTTGCTCCATTCATTGTGCAATTGGGTTGGTAAGGTTGGGAAAATCCCAGAAAAGCCGAGTAATCCGGATTTAACTTAACAAAAGGAAAAAGCGGTGTCTATTAAGAAGGAGTAAAAGCGGCCTAAATTTCCCGTGAATCCGGCCCGGGTGAACAAAAAAAGACGGTTTAACCGATTTGAAAGCGCTTGCCGCGTGGATCAACTCCCGATGGATTGGCTTGGTGAAACATTTATAATTTTGGTAAAATAAATCAATCATATTCAAAGCGCTTGAGGAAGGTCGAGATGCGAGGCGTCCCTGGAATGGTGATTTTCTTCCTTCTGGCTTGGCTGACTGCCGGCCTGCTGAGCCGTCCTGCAATTGCCCAGACCTTTCCTCAAACGGATATTTGCCAAACGGTTGTGGAAATACCTGCGTTTGAGTGTGAAGCGCTGGTGAGTCTTTACACGGCCACAAATGGCGACCAGTGGAATGATGCCGCTGGCTGGCTGGTGGAAACAAACCCCTCCAACTGGTTGGGTGTGACGGTGGAGGACGGCCATGTGAGCCGGCTCAGTCTGCCGGCCAACCAGTTGCAGGGCAGCCTGCCGTCCCAAATTGGTGCGCTTACCTATCTGACCGAACTCAATTTTCGGGATAATCAGTTAAGCGGGGCATTACCAGCGGAGATTGGTAATTTAAATCATTTGACCATTCTCGATTTGAGCAGCAATCAATTGGGTGGTGGAATACCGGTTGGGTTATTTTCCCTGATTTCTTTGGAGTATCTGTACCTTGACCATAATCAATTCAGCGGTGTGCTGCCGGCGAATGTCGGAAATCTGACTGCTTTGAAGGTATTGTGGCTGAATGACAATCTGCTGCTGGGCTTTCCACCCGACCGTATGACCAGCCTGACGGCTCTGTTCGACCCCGGTTCGCTCCCCCCCGCCAATTCGGATGGGTTGGACCTAAACAACAATCGTTTTTGTGTGCCGGATGGCTACCCGTTGGCAGGCAGTGCTTTGCATCAGTTTCTCAACCAGAAAGATCCCGATTTTCATCTCCATCAGACCTGCACCCCCATCTTTGAGGTGTTTTTGCCGATGGTACGGCGGTAGGAAGGGGGAGGTTAATCAAAAATCACCCTTTTGCTTGTGGAATTTTTCTACCCGATTACTACACTTCGATTTTTGAATATGCTACAATTTAACCGTCCCATCACATAGACGGAGGTGAATATGTCCACTCTGAAGACGACCCTGACCGGATACGCCGGTTATCGTGGACGGGAAGGTCATTGGGCCTTTCTTCTGCACCGGATTACCGGGTTGGGAGTAGTCCTGTTTCTCACCATTCACATTGTTGACATTGCTTTTGTTTATTTTCAGCCAGCGTTGTTCCTGGATGCGCTGGCGCTTTACCAAACCACGCTGTTTGGTATTGGCGAAATTGCGCTGATTTTTTGCGTGTTCTTTCACGGCGTCAATGGGCTGCGCATTGCCTACTTCGATATGTTCAAACCGGGCTTGTGGAGCATTGAGATGCAGCGCAAAACCACCCGCACCACGCTGATCATTGCCATCATCCTGTGGTTGCCGGCAGCGGTTTGGATGGTGCGCAATATCCTGCTTCATAATTACGGCATTGTCTTGTTTGGCGGATAGGAGGTTGACATGGCAGCGACAACCGAAACGGTACGGCGGGTCAAGGTCAAGCCCAATTATGAAATGATCGCCTGGAAGTGGATGCGCTACTCGGCCTTTGCGCTCATCCCGTTGGTGTGGATTCATGCCATTCTGCAGGATGTGGTGGTGGGGGTGCATGCGATGGATCTGGGGTATGTGGCTGAGCGCTGGGCAAGTCTGTTCTGGCGGGTATTTGACGCCCTGCTGCTGGGTTTTGCCTTTGCGCACGGTGTGAACGGCCTGCGCCAGGTGTTGAACGATTTTATCCACGGCGAAAAGGGACGCAAAATCCTCAACTGGAGCTTGTTCATTTTCTGGCTGGCAATTTTTCTGATCGGTGCGATTGCGCTGATCGGCGGCGTCAATCAACAATTTCCGCTGGAATAGCGGCAGGACGGGAGTGAGAGAATGACCCAAACGCATGTGTTCGATGTAGTTATTGTAGGCGGCGGCGGGGCGGGGTTGATGGCGGCGCTGAATGCCTCGCGCAGCGCAAAAACTGCTGTTTTGAGCAAGCTTTATCCAACCCGCTCGCACACCGGTGCGGCGCAGGGAGGGATTGGGGCTGCTTTGGGTAACCTGGAAGAGGATCACTGGGAGTGGCACGCCTTTGATACCGTCAAGGGCAGTGACTATCTTGGCGATCAGGATGCGATTGAGTTCATGTGCCGCGAAGCGGTGCAGGCCGTTTATGATTTGGAGCATTTCGGCCTGCCTTTCTCGCGCACTGCGGACGGGCGGATTGCCCAGCGGCCTTTTGGCGGCCATACCAACAACCTGACCAAAAAACCGGTGCGCCGCTCGTGTTACGCGGCTGACCGAACCGGCCACATGATTCTGCAAACGCTTTATCAGCAGTGCATCAAGAACGGCATCAATTTTTATGATGAATTTCAGGTGCTGGATTTGATCCTCTCGGACGGCAAAGCCGCCGGGGTGGTGGCGGTGGAACTGGCGACCGGCGAGCTGCATGTCTTTCACAGCAAGGCGGTGGTGTTTGCCACCGGCGGACACGGGCGCATGTGGGAAATCACCTCGAATGCCTATGCCTACACCGGTGACGGTGTGGCCATCACCCTGCGCAATGGCATCCCGGCTGAGGATATGGAGTTCTTCCAGTTTCACCCCACCGGCATTTACAAACTGGGTATTCTGATCACCGAAGCGGTGCGCGGCGAAGGGGGCATCCTCTTCAATGGTAAGGGCGAACGCTTTATGGAGCGCTATGCGCCGACCATCAAAGACCTTGCCTCGCGGGATGTGATCAGCCGGGCGATTTACCTTGAAATCAAAGAGGGGCGCGGAATCAACGGAAAGGATTATGTTTATCTGGACGTGCGCCCGGAGACGGTTAACAAATATGCCGAACTGGACGGGCGTACCCGCCCGGACGGCACGCCCTATCGGGTTACTGCCGAGGAAATTCTCTCCAAGATTCCGGACATTACCGACTTTTGCCGGACGTACCTTGGGGTTGACCCGGTGAAAGACCCCATGCCGATTCAACCGACCGCCCACTATGCCATGGGTGGCATTCCCACCAATAAATACGGCGAGGTCGTGGTGGACGATCAGGGGACGGTGCTGCCCGGTCTGTATGCTGCCGGGGAATGCGCCTGCGTTTCGGTGCATGGCGCTAACCGACTGGGCACCAATTCGCTGGTGGACCTGGTGGTGTTTGGAAAATACGCTGGCATTAAAGCCGCCGAGTACGCCAAAGGGGCAGATCTGCCACGTCTGCCGGCTGACCCGGATGCGGGGGTGCGCCGCCAGCTGGATAACCTGCTCAACGGCAGCGGACGCGAACGGGCTGCTCAAATTGGGCGGGAACTGCGCAAGGTGATGATGGATGATGTGGGTGTGTTCCGCACCGAAGAAGGCCTGAAGCAGGCAGTTGAAAAGGTGCGCGAGTTGCGCGAGCGCTACAAACAGGTGCGCGTCAGCGATGGCGGCAAGATTTTCAACACCGAATTACTCAACACCTGGGAACTGGGCTGCCTGCTGGATGCCGCGCTGGTCACGGCCGTTTCGGCGCTGGAGCGCAAGGAAAGCCGCGGCGCGCATGCCCGCGAGGACTACCCGCGCCGTGACGACGAAAACTGGCTCAAGCACACCCTGGCCTGGCTGAATGAGGACGGCAGCGTCCGGCTGGGTTATAAACCGGTTGTGATTACCCAATATGCGCCCAAAGAGCGCGTTTACTGATGAGGAGGCAGGCATGGAAGTTCGCATGAGGATTTTCCGCTTCAACCCGGAGAAAGACCGTAAGCCCCACTATGATGTCTTTACGGTTGAGGCGCAGCCGACCGACCGGGTGCTGGATGTGTTGGAATGGATCCGCGGGGATGTGGATGGCACGCTGGCGTTCCGGCGTTCATGCGCGCATGGAGTTTGCGGTTCGGATGCCATGCGCATCAACGGGCGCAATTATCTGGCTTGCAAGGTGCTGCTGCGGGATTTGGGCACCACCGAAATCACAGTGGAGCCGCTGCTCGGCTTGCCGGTCATCAAAGACCTGATTGTGGACATGGGACCGTTCTTTGAGCATTACAAGACGGTGATGCCTTATCTGGTCAATGATGAACTGCCGGCTGACGGAAAGGAACGCCTGCAATCGCCGGAGCAGCGCGAGCGCTTTGACGATACCACCAAGTGCATTTTGTGCGCGGCCTGTACCACCTCGTGCCCGTCCTTCTGGTCGAACGGGCAGTATGTAGGGCCGGCGGCGATTGTCAACGCCCACCGCTTTATTTTCGACAGCCGCGATCAGGCAGCCGTTGAGCGGTTGGAAATTCTCAACGATCAGTTTGGGGTGTGGCGCTGCCGCACGGCCTTCAATTGCACCGAAGCCTGCCCGCGCGAGATCAAAATCACTCAGGCAATTGCCGAGGTCAAACGCGCCATCCAAACCGGCCGGGTGGAGTAGGGTTGCATATTCCATAAGTCGCATTTTGCACCCCTTTCCTTGTCCGTGGAAAGGGGTGCTCTGACTTCATCGGCTTAGCTGGCGGGCGGACGGGTCGTGATGGCCTGTTGGAGGGCATCCGGCAGTTCGCCGACATAGGTCAGTACCAGCCGCTGCCCGGCACGGGTGGCAGCCATATATACCTTTCGAGTGTTAGAACGAATAATTTCTTCCCGTTCTTCATCCGAAAGCCGCAGGGATTGCTCCTCTTCAAACAACTCACGCAATCCACAAAGGAACACAATGGGACTTTCGAGACCGGCACCGGCGTTCAGCGTGGTCACCCGCACATAATTGCCGGGATAGGTGTACTTGGGATCCATTGCCGCATCCTTGCCTGCTTTACGGTTGATTGCGCTGATCAGGCGTTGCACCACTGCTCCATCGCTGTGCAGGATCAGCAAATGTTGACGGGGGATGCCCTGTTTCAAAAGAGCCGCAACTTCATTGGCAACCCGGCTAATTTCATCCTGAGAACTATCCAAAATCAATAATTGAGGGACAACTCCGGTGGGCATTTGGGTCAAATCGGGGTAGAGGATTTCTTCTTCCGGGCTGTCGGTACAGCGCAGACGGTAAAAAAGCGTGGCGAAGTTCAGTATTTCGCGGGTGGTGCGGTAACTCTTGACCAGATGATGGGTTCTGCCTCGAGCTTCGATGCCGAGAGATTTCCAACTGGTGCGGCGACCCAGAAATCCCTGGGTTGGGTCGGCAGCCAGACAGAGATGAGCAGTACGATTGCGTAAGGCTTTTCGAATCAGGTCGAACCAGAGAGGTGCAAAGAACTGGGCTTCGTCCACGAAAATAAAATCGTATTGGGGAAGATGCAAATGACCCTCTTGATTCCACTGCCAGATACGGCGGGGCACTTCGCTCCAGTCCACAGCCCGCTGGTTTTCCAGCAGCGATTGAAACCGCAAAAAGGCTTGCCAAACAAGGCGGCGTTGATCGCTATTCAGGGCAAAACCACGTCCGCGGCGATCCGCATGGAGATAATCTTCCAGCGACATGGGTAACTGGTCTTTGATCCAATCCACCTCGCTGATGAATAAGTGGCGAGGTATGGAGGAATTTTCCAATAATTCCTGCCAGACCTGTTCCAGGAGCGCGGTTCGTTTCCCGTAGGGGAGGGGATCAATCCAGGGTGTGTGGCTGGTTTTCCATAACTGGTAACACCAGCGGTTGAAAGTAGCCCACTCAATATTTTCGGGCTGTTTGCCTTCCAATCGGTAGAAACGATTTTGTAAATCGTGATTGAGCGGGCGGTTATGGGTTAAGACCAGAAACCGGCGGTCGGGGTAAAAGTGATAGAGCAGGCGCAAACGATAGAGCAGGATCAAGGTTTTGCCGCTGCCAGCCACGCCGTTGATAATATTCACCCGAAAATCGCGCGTCAATGCTTCATCCGAGTCGGGTAATTCAAGATCGCTTTTGAGCGCAATTTCCTGATTGTAGTCGAGAAGAAATGCCGTCAGGCTTGCTTCCAGGCGGCGGGGGGCTTGCTGGCGGACTGTCAAATCGGTGGGAACAACAATTTCCGGCGTAAAACGCTCACGGAGAGTATGGATTTGACCGAAAGAAAGACTTTGCTGGGGGAAGAATTGGATCCAGCCGGCTTCACCCTCTGACTGAAGAATTTCTCGGCCAGCCCACTTTACCTCAGCAGCGGAACTGGCTGGCCGCCCGGCGTTAAGTTGACTCTGGCTGAGGTTAGGGAAGATCACCAGCAGACCTAATGGCACATTTTCGGGAAGGCTTAAAGACCGGCGGAAGTTGATCAGGAGGGTTTCCTCGATGATTCCGGGGGGCGGGCTGTGATCTTCAATCAGGCGTAATTGAGCCGCTACACTCATCTGATCGCGTTTTGCCGTGCTGACTTTGACCAAAACGGCCTGGGCTTGACGAGTAATCACTAAAAAATCCGGTGCGTCGGGCTGCCAGGGCGCCAGGTGGTGCCAGATGAAATACGAATCGGGCAGAGATTTAAGAGCGCGGAAAACGATTAAAGTTTCCGGAGGTAAATTCCGAGGAGGGGTTTGCGGCAGGATATGTGCCATATCAGGTCAAAGATCCATTGGGAAGTGAAAACCAATCACAGTGATCCAGTAAACTACGCAACAGGTCGAACGAGGCAACCAGTTTTTCGTCTTGGGGAGGGCTTTTAATCAGGGACTGGCTGCCAAGCAGGATGAGCTTTGTGCGCGGCCGGGTAACGGCCACATTCAACCGTTGAGGTTGCAGCAGAAAGTCGGCTACCTGAGCTGCAAAAGTGACGCTGGAGGTGGTTAAGGAAACCAGGACAACCTCCCGTTCCTGACCTTGCATTCGTTCCACCGTGTCTGCCACTATTTCTTTCCACCAATCGGAAACCGGCAAGTTGCGGCGCAACAGACTGCGAATGAGGCGGCTCTGGGCACGATAGGGAACCACCACGCCGATTTCTTGAGGTGGAATGTGGTGTTCGAGCAAGGCGAGAACCAGTTCAACCACTTTTTCGGCTTCCAGGTGGCTGCGAACGGTGGTGTTTCGGTGCTGTAAGTCAAGGAACACGGCTGGACGGGAAGGGTCAAGGACGAAATCCCAGGGGGTATGTGCGGAGGATAAGACCAGTCTTCTAGGGGCCGCTTCGGGACTGGCTTGCAGCTCGCCGTCGTAAAAAGTTTTGCTGGGCCACTCTGTCAAAACATCATTAAGGCGGTAGGTGGTGCTAAGCAGGGTGCTGGAAGTTTGCTGAGAAAGCAGTGAAAATATCGAAGGCGGAGCTGATTCGGGTTGTGAAAAAATACTCACCGGGGGTAATTGCTGTTGATCGCCGATCAAGATATATTTATTGCCGGCTAACATGCCCATGATTGCCAGTGGAAGGGTAACCTGGGAGGCTTCGTCAAAGATGACCGTGTCAAACTCGACCCCACTCAGGCGCTTGGTTAGCAAGGCAAACGGTGTTGCCCCGATAATGTAACCGCCGTTGATGTCGCCAAAACCGGATTCGGAGAAATATTCGAAATTATCGGCTTGTAAGTCGGTTGCGTTACGCGATGGGCCAATTTTACAAAGAGGCACCTCACTTCCTAATTGTGCAATTTTGTTGAGCGCGTTATTGATGGCACGGTGGGTAAGCCCGGTGATCAACACTCTCTGACCTTCTTCGGCGAGCATCACGGCAATGTGGGCCAGTACCCAGGTTTTTCCGGTGCCGGGCGGTCCTTGAATTAAGTAGAGTACATCACTCGCATAAGCCAACGCCACGGCTTGAATCTGGCTTTCATCAAGCCGGGTATTGCGGAGTAAGTAATCAATGGCACGTTCGTAACGGGCGAAATCAATTTGTGGTTGAAGACGACCCATCAGTAAGGGAAGGATAAGCGAGCGGCCGCGCAACGTATCGGCTGCCTGGTCGAGAGCATTTTTATAAAAAGTACTGGAATCAAACCAGTCCTGATCGGCAATCCAACCCCTGGTGTGTTGGGAAAGTTCATAGGGATTTCCCCGGATGAGGTTGAATTCTAATTCATCTTCTCCGTCGTATTGCAGCTCAACGTGCAAAGCATCCGGGTCGGCCGGGTTGCCGCGATGGAGTACCATCAAGTCACCTTCGCGAAAGCGCGAATCGTTGGTCGTGCAGCGCATCTTTAAAATTTCATTTTTAAACGACTCGACCTCAAGTCCTTCAATGGCCCAACCGCGCGCAACTCGTTCGGCTAGCGGGTAACTCCATTGTTTGGAAAGCGCTTCGGCCTGTGCCTGAGCTTCGCGTTGCACGAAGTGACGTAGTCGTTGAAGAAGTTCAGCAGGGGTTGACATGGTAAACCCATTGGCGCAACAGGGAAAATTCTCAGAAAAGCGGTGAATTTGAGGGAATCTTTCTCCCCCAATGAATTGTTTTAATATTTTACACTGAATTTATGGAACAATTTATTGCCGTCGCATTGAGGAAGCCTAGTTGTTGAGATTGATCATGATTGGCACAATCCTTTCAAGCCGGCAAAAATCCCATGGTTTTTTTATGATACTTTTAGGTTTGAGTGTATAATCAACTTGGTTTTTTATTGTTTTAAGAAATACTCCCCGAAATCTTATCGGTCTTCCTCAATCATCACAATGTAAACATTTGAAACTCCACAGAGCGGGTTGCTTCGACCGCTGCTGTGTGTGTGGATATTTCTATCTCAGAGGAGGCACGATGAAATCAAAAGTGTACGTAATTTTAGCCGCCATCCTGCTGTTCAGCATGCTGGCGGCGCCGGTTTCTGCGGGGAGTGTTTCGCCGAAGGCAATACCCTCCCCTTCAGCAGAGACGGAGACGATCTCATCTCCGGGGCAAAAGCTGCAACTCACGGATGCCAGCAGCGAGGTGCAACCCTTCGATGGGCGTTATTTTGTCCTTTTCGATGGTGATTCGCTGGTGCAGAGTTTCTCCGACGATTCCGGTCAGATTCAGGTGGACTCGCTGGAGGCTCAGGCATACCTGAATCTGCTCAGGCGTGAGCAGGATACCCGCTTACAGCAAATCAGCCGGGTGATCCAGCGCAGTGTACAGCCGATTTTCCGCTACGATGTGGTGCTGAACGGTTTTGCTCTCCAACTCAGCCCGACCGAGGCTGCCCGCATCCGCAGCCTGCCGGGCGTGCGCGCCGTCATCCCCGATCGGCTGGAGCAGCCGCTGACGGACGCCGGGCCGTGGTTTATCCGGGCGGATGCGATATGGGGCGGCAGCACGCCGGGCGCTGTTGCCACAAAAGGCGAGGGGATTGTTGTCGGTATTCTGGATACCGGCATCAACTTTGACCATCCATCCTTTGCTGATGATGCCGATCCAACTTATACCTACCCGGACACGCCACCTAAAGGGGTGTGCGCGGTGAGTGGAGGGCCTTACGAAAATGCCTGTAACAACAAATTGATCGGTGCGTATTCCTTCACGAACGAAGCGGTTACGCCGGAAGATACTAACGGTCATGGTTCGCACACGGCTTCTACGGTGGCGGGAAATCCATTGACCATCTCCACCTTCAACGGTGTATCCAATGTTACCATCTCCGGCGTCTCCCCGCGCGCGCAAATCATTGCTTATGATGTATGCGATGATTCGGGCTGTGCAACAACCGCTTCGGTGGCTGCTGTGCAGCAAGCTATTGAGGATGGGGTGAGTGTAATCAATTACTCCATCTCCGGCGGTAAAACGCCTTATACCGATCCCGTGGAACTGGCTTTTCTGGAAGCTTTCGATGCCGGGATTTTCGTGGCGGCATCCGCCGGCAACCTGCGAACCGAACCCACCACCGATGGGCAGGTCAACCATGTCAGCCCGTGGGTGATGACGGTTGCCGCCAGCAGCCATAACCGCCGTTTTGGGCACCTGGTGGATGTGGTTGATCCTGCGAATAGTGAATTGATGGGATTGTTTGCCGTGCCGGGTACCGGTCCAAAGTTCACTACCTATCTAAATCCAATTGAAATTCGCTACGATGAAAATAATGCCACTGGTTGCGCATCCTTCAATTCAGATTTCTTTGCTGACTCAATTGCCCTGATACAGCGAGGAGGTTGTACCTTTGCAACGAAAGTCAATAACGCCACCGAAGCCGGGGCTGTGGGTGTGCTTGTTTTTAACAACAATGGCTTTGCCATCCCTATGGCGGGTTTGGAGACCACCACCATCCCTTCCGCCATGCTCGATCAGCAGGACGGCGAAGCCTTGCGGGATTATATCCTTCAGGTGATGGATGAATCTTCGCTTCCTGTTTATGTAGCCATCACCGCCTTCGACAGGCTGGTGGGGGATTACGGCGACATCAAAGCCGATTTCAGTTTCCGAGGGCCGAGTTACAATGATTTCGAGGTGCTCAAACCCGATATTACCGCTCCAGGTTTAGAAATTTTGGCGGCGGTTGCGGATGGGAAAATCACCTCCGATTCGGAAGCAGAATATGATTTTTATCAGGGCACGTCCATGTCCAGCCCGCATGTGGCCGGGGCAGCCGCTTTACTCAAAGCCCTGCACCCCACTTGGAGCCCGGCGGCGATCAAATCGGCGCTGATGATGACCGCCAAAACCGAGGGTTTGCGCAAAGAAGACCGCACCACCCCCGCCGACCCCTTCGACCACGGCGCCGGCCGGGTGGACCTGAGCGCAGCCGCCCGTACCGCCTTGATACTGGATGAAACGACCGCCAACTTTGAAGCCACCGACCCGGCCAACGGCGGCGACCCCAAATCGCTCAACCTGCCGGCATTGCAGGATAACTTCTGCGTGGCTGCCTGCTCATGGACGCGCACCTTTACCAATGTCAGCGGTGTTGCGGTGAGTATGGCTATTACCACACCAACATGGATGACGACTGAACCATCCGTCTTTTCGGTGGAAAGCGGAGAGTCCCAAACCATCACCTTCACGGCGGATGTCAGCACGTTGCCGATGGATCAGTGGACATTTGGAACGGTTAGGCTTAACACCGACAGCGCTTTTGGCGACGGGACGGAAATCGCCGACCTGCATCTGCCGGTGGCGGTATTTTCCACCGCGGGCAACCTGCCCTCTCTGGTGCAGTTTGATACCTACCGCAATCGCGCCAGCGGAACACTGGAAAACCTGAAGGCGCTGGAAATTGTGGATCTCAGCATCATAAAGTACGGTTTGGTTAAAGCCAACCTGTTCCAGAACATTCTTGACCCGGATGGGACGCCCGACGATCCTTTCGATAACCTCGCTCAGGTGTGGTACACCACCATAGAAGTGCCAGATGATGCCGTCCGGCTTGTAGCAGAAATTACAAACACAACTGCCAATGACCTGGACCTTTACCTTGGTATTGACCTGAACGATAACAGCCTGCCGGAAGAGAATGAAATTTACGACGTGAGCGCCACATCTGCCGCTCTGGAATACCTGAGCGAGATGTCCCCGCCACCGGGAAAGTGGTGGGTACTGGTCCAGAACTGGGACGGGAATGCCGATGATTCTTTTACTCTTGCGCTGGGCGTGATTCCTGCCACCGACGAAGGCAACCTGACGGTTAATGGGCCCTCTTCCAACCCCAGCACAACCCCATTTGAACTGGAAGTGATCTGGGATGAAACAACCCAACCCGGCGACCGGCTATACGGTGCTTTCAGTGTCGGTTCTCAGCCCGGCACAGAAGGCGATATCGGCGTGGTTGCCCTGGATGTGCGTCGTCTTGGTGAGGAAGTGGTCAAAAGCGTAGATCACGAAACAGCCCATGTCGGCGATATTCTGACCTACACAATAAGCATCAACAATCCTAATCCTTTTGATGCGGTTTACACCATCGAAGATCAACTCCCGCAGGGTGTCAATCTCATTCCCGGCTCGCTGACCGGCGGAGCGACCTATGATAGCGTCAATCATAAAATCATCTGGAGTGGTGTGGTGAGTGGTTCGTACCCCACCTACTCAATGACCACCAGCGAAGAGGACCCCGCTTGTGCCATGCCGTTTGCCACGAAGCGTGGATATGTTAATCTTGAACAATATGGTTTATTTACCAACAGCGTCCTCTCGGGTGATACAAAATGGTGGGTTTGGGCAACTGGTGGGGGGCCGATCCAATATTTTGGTCAAAACGTTGGGAATACGATCAACTTTATGGATGACGGGATTGCATTCTTTGATCCTTCTACACCGGGTGACACTCCGTGGGAGAATAAAGACATCCCCACTCCCGCCGAGCCGAACAACTTGCTGGCGTTCTTCTGGCAAGATCTTGAAGTTCAGTATGATGCGACGAACAATTATGGAATTACAATGGCAAACTTAAATGACTCGGGAGGCAATCCGGTTGGGCATATTTTGGAGATGGATAATGTACACGTTTACGGTGATCCAAGCCAGGATTACGACGTGGAATTCTACCTTGCCAAACAAGCGGATGACACACCGGGCGAATACGAAATCATCTTCGCCTACGACAATTTGAACGGTGGACTGGATACGGGCACGATTGGGCTGGAAGATGCCAGTGGCCTTCGCGGGATCAAATATGCCTATAACGATCAGGCACTAAGCCAGATCACCGACGGCATGGCCATTTGCTTCGATTCGGTCATGAGCCAATCCACCCATACAATCACCTATCAGGTACGGGTACAAAATACTGCTGGGGAAGGGTGGTTGATCAATCAACTGTATCACGATAACGATGCTCCTCAAACCGAAGAGGAAACGGCAGAGGCTCGTGTTTGGATAGCCTATTTCCGTTATTACTTCCCCCTCATTGGCAAGGAAGCCAGGTTGCCCTGACTCATCCGTTATCCCAACCTGGTATGATTTTGATCTCCCCTCTGCACCCCGCAGGGGGGAGATTTTGTGTTAAGATAAAGCATCTGCTTCTACTCGCGAGGAATAAGAAGATGTCAAAACGGATTTTTCCACATGGGTTTGTGTGGGGGGCAGCCACCTCTGCCTATCAAATTGAGGGTGCCTGGGATCAAGACGGCAAGGGCGAATCGATTTGGGACCGCTTTGCGCATACGCCCGGTAAGGTGCTCAACGGGGATACCGGTGATGTAGCAGCCGATCATTATCACCGCTGGCCAGAAGATATTGCGCTGATGCAGCAAATCGGGTTGAAGGCTTACCGCTTCAGCATTGCCTGGACGCGCATTTTGCCCGAAGGATGCGGCAGGGTCAACCCGGCCGGTTTGGATTTTTACGAACGGCTGGTGGATGGCCTGCTGGCCGCCGGGATCACTCCCTATCCAACCCTTTTCCACTGGGACCTGCCTCAGGCGTTGGAAGATGAAGGCGGTTGGAGCAATCGCAAAACGGCTTACGCCTTTGCCGAATTTACCGATGCGATCAGCCGGCGCTTGGGTGACCGTATCCGCGACTGGACGACTCACAACGAGGTGACCTGTGCCAGTCTGCTGGGGTACCAGTTGGGTATTCATGCTCCGGGGATATGCGACTGGTACACGGCGCTGCGCGCCGCTCACCATTTGCTGCTTTCGCATGGGCTGGCAGTGCAGGCACTGCGCGCCAACTGCCCCAAAGCCGACGTGGGTTTTGTGATTGACCCCATCCCCGCCGAGCCGGCTTCCGATGCACCGCAGGATTATGCCGCTTACCGCTGGTTCGATGGCCACCACAACCGCTGGTTCCTCGATCCGCTCTACGGACGCGAATACCCGGCCGATGTGGTCAGCGAACACATTCGCCGCGGGCATTTACCCAAGGGATTGGACTTTCTTCAAGCGGGCGACTACGATTTGATCAGCCAGCCGCTGGATTATTTGGGGTTGAATTACTACCGCCGCGGGGTGCTGCGCGCCGGTAGTGAGGACTTGATCAACAATATCGCCCCAACTGCCAACCCGCCCGAAGGCTTTACGGAAACGGGCTGGGAGATTTACCCGCAGGGTCTTTTCTATTTGTTGCTGCAAGTCTGGCTGACCTACCGACCGCGTCAAATCTACATCACCGAAAACGGCGCCAGTTTTTCGGACGCGCCGGATGAAAATGGACGAGTGCGCGATGAACGGCGCATCGCTTACCTGCATGGTCACCTTGCGGCTGCCCACCGCGCCATTGAGGCCGGCGTTCCGTTGAAGGGCTATTTCGTCTGGTCGTTCATGGATAATTTTGAGTGGGCGATGGGTTATTCGCAGCGCTTTGGGCTGGTGTGGGTGGATTACGCCAGCGGACGCCGGCTGCTCAAAGACAGTGCGTTGTGGTACCGGCAGGTGATTGAAGCCAACGCCATTCCGGATTGAGGAATTCAGGCAGGGTTCACTGAGCGCCGGTTTACGTCACCGCGAGACGCCGTCAGGCGGCGCGGCGGTCTCCGGCAGAGCCGTTGCGGAGGCCGGCTGGGAGACCCCTCGCTGACGCTCGGGGTGACATTAATCGCGTATACGTCGCCGCGAGCGAGTGCGGCGGTCATTGAGTTAATGACACCGCGAGCGAGCGGAGCGAGCGTGGCGGTCTCCGGTAGAGCCGTTGCGGAGGCCGGCTGGGAGACCCCTCGCTGAGGCTCGGGGTGACATTAATCGCGTATACGTCGCCGCGAGCGAGTGCGGCGGTCATTGAGTTAATGTCACCGCGAGCGAGCGGAGCGAGCGTGGCGGTCTCCGGCAGAGCCGTTGCGGAGGCCGGCTGGGAGACCCCTCACTCCGTTCGGGGTGACATTAATGTGTGTAGTGCGGTGCAAGTGTCGCTGACGCTTGGGGTGACATTAATTGGTTTACGTCACCGCGAGCGAGCGGAGCGAGCGTGGCGGTCTCCGGCAGAGCCGTTGCGGAGGCCGGCTGGGAGACCCCTCACTCCGTTCGGGGTGACATTAATGTGTGTAGTGCGGTGCAAGTGTCGCTGACGCTTGGGGTGACATTAATTGGTTTACGTCACCGCGAGCGAGCGGAGCGAGCGTGGCGGTCTCCGGCAGAGCCGTTGCGGAGGCCGGCTGGGAGACCCCTCACTCCGTTCGGGGTGACATTAATGTGTGTAGTGCGGTGCAAGTGTCGCTGACGCTTGGGGTGACATTAATTGGTTTACGTCACCGCGAGCGAGCGAAGCGAGCGTGGCGGTCTCCCGCCAAACCATCACGGAGGCCGGCTGGGAGACCCCTCACTCCGTTCGGGGTGACATTAATGTGTGTAGTGCGGTGCAAGTGTCGCTGACGCTTGGGGTGACATTAATTGGTTTACGTCACCTCGAGCCGCCGCAGGCGGCGTGGTGACCTTTCACCCTCTCTGTCCGGTGTGTATGGCTTTTGTCTCAGTTTTGTACAATCTTTCCGCACAAATTTGATAGATTTTGAGTGACCTTTGGGGGTAACATACGGTAGGTTTTGGTTGAAAACCTGCCCAATTTGATTTGCCGGAGGAATTTTTTCAACATGCCTGAACAAAACCGGGCAAAATTTTACGACTTACCGCCAGCCGAACGGCTGAAATGGATTTCCGCTCAAAGTCAACTGGATGAAGCCGCTCTGGCAGCCTTGAGCGGCTCAGCCGGCCTTACGGTTGAGCAGGCCGATCACATGATTGAGAATGTGATCGGTGTTTATGGGCTGCCGCTGGGGGTTGCCCGTTATTTCATCGTCAACGGGCGTGAGGTGCTGGTGCCAATGGTATTGGAAGAACCATCGGTGGTAGCCAGCGCTTCCTTTATGGCAAAACTGGCTCGTTCCAGCGGCGGCTTTGTTGCCAAAGCCGATCCGCCGGAGATGATCGGGCAAATTCAAATTTTAGGAGTGGCGGATGCTCCAACCGCCCGCCTGCGCCTGCTGGAAGCGCGGGACGAACTGCTGGCTGAAGCCGCTCAAATTGACCCGGTGCTGGCGAGCCTGGGCGGCGGGCCGCGCGGGCTGGAGGTACGCATCATCGAGGCCTCGCCGATTGGCACTTTTCTGGTGCTGCACCTGATTTACGATGTGCGGGATGCGATGGGCGCGAATGCCGTCAACACCGCTCTGGAACGGCTGGCGCCGCGGGTTGAGCAAATCACCGGCGGACGGGCGCATTTGCGTATTCTGACCAATCTGGCCGAACGCCGTCTGGCGCGTGCCCGCGTGACCATTCGGCTGGAGGAACTGGCTTTTGAAAATTTCAGCGCCGAACAGGTGCGAGATGGCATCATTGCCGCGTGGGCATTTGCGGCCGCCGACCCGTACCGCGCTGCCACCCACAACAAGGGCATTATGAACGGTGTGGACGCGGTGGTGATTGCCACCGCCAACGACTGGCGGGCAATCGAGGCCGGCGCCCACGCCTACGCCGCTCGCAGCGGGCGTTATACCAGCCTGAGCACATGGGGCAAGGACGAGCAGGGCAATCTGGTCGGGACGCTGGAAATGCCCATGGCAGTCGGCATTGTCGGCGGGGCAACCCGTGTACATCCGGCGGCACAGGCGGCGATCCGCTTGATGGGTGTCAAAGCCGCCGGTGAGCTGGCCGAAATCATCGTTTCGGTGGGGCTGGCCCAGAATCTGGCTGCTTTGCGTGCGCTGGCGACCGAGGGCATTCAGCGCGGCCACATGAGTCTGCATGCTCGTCAGGTGGCGATTGCCGCAGGCGCCAGCGGTGAGCTGGTCAACCGCGTGGCAGAACAAATGGTGCGCGAAAAAGTGGTGCGGATTGACCGCGCCCAGCAGATTTTGAAGGAAATCCGAGGAGAAAGTTGAAAGGTCTCCCTCTTTGGTTGAAAGAAGTCCATAAAAAAGGAGCGTTGTATTATGGAAAAACCTGAAACCCCTATTCTGGCACACAAACCCGCCCGTCCGGTTGGGATTGTCGGCTACGGCGCCTATGTGCCGCGCTACCGCCTTCCGGCGCGTGAAGTGGCGCGCATCTGGAAAGGCGGCAAGGACGAAGCCCCGGTACGCGAGAAGTCGGTGCCCGGGGCGGATGAGGATGTGATTACCATGTCCATCGAAGCCGCTCGCAATGCGCTGGCGCGCGCCCGCATTCACGCTCACGAGATTCGCGCCGTGTGGGTGGGCTCGGAATCACACCCCTACGCCGTCAAACCCAGTTCAACGGTTGTTGCGGAAGCCATCGGTGCGCCGGTCAGCATTCAAGCCGGTGATTGGGAATTTGCCTGCAAAGCCGGCACCGAGGCGATGGTGGCAGCGATTGCAATGGTCGCCGCTGGGATGGGTCGTTACGCGCTGGCGATTGGCATGGATACGGCTCAGGGACGTCCTGGCGATGCACTGGAATATACCGCTGCTGCCGGAGGGGCGGCTTACATCCTCGGTCCGGCGGAAGAATCGCTGGCGGTGGTGGAGGGTACCTATTCCTATGTGACCGATACCCCCGACTTCTGGCGGCGGGCGCATGAACGTTACCCTCAACACGGGCAGCGCTTTACCGGTGACCCGGCTTACTTCAAGCACATTACCGAAGCCGGCAAGCAGTTAATGAAGGACTTGGGCGTGACTGCCGCGGATATCCAGTATGCGGTGTTTCACCAACCCAACACCAAGTTTCCGCAGCGGGTAGCCAAAATGCTAGGCTTTACACCGGAGCAGATTCAGCCCGGCCTGCTCTCTCCGGTGATCGGCAACACCTACGCCGGCGCGGCGATGATCGGGCTTTCGGCTGTGCTGGATTGCGCCAAACCCGGCGACCGTATCCTGGTGGTCTCGTTTGGCTCAGGCGCCGGTTCGGATGCTTTCCTCTTCCGGACTACCGAAGCGCTGGTCGAACGCCAGCGGCTGGCTCTCCAAACGCAGGATTATATTGCCCGCCGTACCGAAATTGATTACGGCATGTACGTCCGGCTGCGCGGCAAGCTGGCGGATTGAGGAGGCTAACCATGCGTGAAGTGGTGATTGCCGGTATCGGTCAGACACGGGTTGGCGAGTTGTGGGATATTTCCCTGCGTTCGCTGGCCTATCAGGCGATAAAGGCCGCCCGCCGGGATGCCAACGGTCTGATGCCCGATGCCCTGTATGTGGGAAACTATCTGGCGATTGTGACCTCGCACCAGTCCAATCTCGGCACCTTGCTGGCCGATAACGCCGGTCTGACCGGCGTTGAAGCCTTCACCTGCGAGGCTGGCCAGGCCTCCGGTGGGGCTGCTTTTCAGATGGGGTTCATGGCGGTGGCTTCCGGTTATGTGGATGCGGCACTGGTGGTTGGCGTAGAAAAGTACACCGATGCGATTGGCAGCGAGCAAGAGGCCGCCCTGGCAATTTCGATGGACGCCGATTATGAGGCGATGGTCGGGTTGACCCTGGCCGGACAGGCCGGTTTGCTGATGCAGCGTTACCTGCATCAGTACGGGGCGCCCCGTTCGGCGTTTGGGGCGTTTCCGGTGCTGGCGCATGCCAATGCGGTCAACAACCCGTTTGCCATGTACCGGCGGGCCATTGACCAGCAGACTTATGAGAAAGCCGAGCCGGTTGCCGACCCGCTCAATCTATACGATCAGGCTTCCTACGCCGATGGCGCTGCAGCGGTGCTGCTGACCACCCCTGAGAAGGCACAAGAAGCCGGTATCCGCCACCCGCTGGTACGCGTGCGCGGTTCAGCCGGGGTGATTGATACGCTGGCGCTGCATGACCGGCCCGACCCACTAGCCTTCGATGCCGCTCGTTACGCCGTGCAGCGTGCCTGTGAAATGGGCGGTGTTCTTCCGGGCGAGGTGGATTTATTTGAGATGGATGACGCTTTTTCGATTTACGCCGTGCTGGGGCTGGAAGCGGCCGGATTTGCCGAGCGCGGTGAAGGCTGGCGTTTGGGCCAAAATGGCGACTTGCGGTTGAATGGGCGTCTGCCCATTCTCACCATGGGCGGCAGCAAGGGCCGCGGCAATCCGCTGGGAGCCGCAGGTGTGTACCAGATTGTGGAGGCGGCTCAGCAACTGCGCGGCGAGGCGGGCGCCAATCAGGTTACCGGTGCTCGCATGGCGTTGACACTCAATTTGGGCGGGCCGGCTTCATCCGCTTTTGCCCATGTGTTGGAAAAGCGATGAGGTTTGATAGGTTTTGATAGGAATCCGGATGATTCTTGATAGGAATTGACAGGATCAGGCCGATAGACTGTATGCTGGATTGATTTACAAAGTAGAAGGAGAGAAAAATCATGGAAATTCCGCGACATTGGCGATTGAAGAAACAGCGTTACTCGCTGCAAGGTGAGATTTGCCCGCATTGCGAAGGGAAGATCTTCCCGCCGCGAGATGTATGTCCGCACTGCGGGAATGATGCCCGCACCACCTTCACCTTTAGCGGGCGGGGCAAGGTGTATTCGTTCACGCACGTGACCGAAGCGCCGGCTGGCTTTGAAGAAACCGCCCCCTACACAGTGGCGCTGGTGCAGTTGGAGGAAGGGCCGGTGGTGACCGCGCAGTTGACGGACGTGGAAGCGGATGAGGTGGAAATTGGCATGCCGGTGGAGATGGTCACCCGCAAGATTCGCTCGGATGGCAATGAACGCGGCATTATCATTTACGGGTATAAGTTTCGGCCGGTGCTTGACGGCGCACGATAAACACGCTTCAATAAAAGAATATTAAAAGCGTTCTCCAGGACTGGAGAGCGCTTTTTTGATTGACTGTTCAGGGGTGGCGAAAGTGGGAGAATAATGTTTCAGGCAAGTGGCATCGCGAATCTGGTCGAGCAGTTTTCTGGGTTTTGGAGAGGATGGATCAGGCGTAAGATCAGCTAATCTTTTTACATGTGGGGATGTTATAATTAATATAGCATTTATTCTAATCGGAGGGTTTCAGATAATCAAGCATAATAGCAGCATAACATGCTTTTTTAGAATGAGTATACGGCAAAAATGCAGTGTATCAGAAGTCTGTATAATTAATAGTTGGGCCGCAGTGTCACAACAATCACAATAGTAAGACAATATACCAACAATGGTTTTCATAGAGTCACAACCCCGCGTAGAGGGCGTGAGCCTGTCCAGGGCAATGGCATGGCAACATGAAAACCTATATCACGGTCAGCGCCGGCGTACTTCTACGAAACAGGAGCGTGTGGCTCACAGCACAATACTATGTGAGCAAGAGCCGAAATGCATAGAGCTGGAAACTCACCACAATCACAAACTAAGGAGACAGAAAATGAATATCAAAAAGCTTACAATCTCCGCGGCCACAATCTTGGTACTTCTATTCAGTTTTAATACATTTACAGTGGCTTCAGCTTCGGATAAAGACAGCCAGGAGGAGAGCAAAATCAAAGAGACCATAAATTCTTACTTCCAGTTACGTTACGAAGCCTTAAAATCGCTTAAGCCTGCTGATTTCTCGTCTTTAGCTACCACGACTGACAATGTATCAACTGAGAAATGGCTTCGTCAAGAACAGGATAGGCAGGATGTTGAACTCTTTATTGCCGAAACTTTCAAGACAAGTTACCTTGAGTACAAGTTCTTTCTCGACTATCAAAGCATTGAAATAAACGGCAATGAAGCTGTAGCCAAGTTGCTGGAAAGTAATGAAGTGTTTTTTACCTCCAATCCTACATTACCTTCCAGGACGGCAAATCTGGAACATACAATTACACTAGAGAACATGAACGGGGGTTGGAAAATCTCTAATGATCAATATCGCGACGAAACAATCGAACTATTAGAGACATCAACAAAAGACGATATTCTAAGGAACATCCAGATTAATCGTGATGCCCAGTTTTTGGGGCGCACTACAGGTCAATCGGCGCAACCAGAAGCCACTTACTCTTACAAACGGACATTAGCCGCAAGTTATGCTGACACTTGGTGGAACTCAATAAACCCCACTTACCATGATGAATCGGGCAATGATTGTACTAACTTTGCTTCCCAAGCGATTTATGAGGGCACTGAGCATACGATGTCAGACCCCACAAACTACAATACAATGTGGTACTATGATTTTTACACGCATAGTGGCTCATATCCGTGGGTTAATGTAGGGGGCCTCTATACCTTCCTCACCTCGAATACTGGAAAAGGCCCTTATGGATACAGTTCGGGGGCCTATACCTGCAATCTTTCCAAGGGGGATGTGGTTACAATGAAGCAGAGCGGAACATGGAAACATACCGTAGTGGTGGTCTCAATCGCAGGTGATTGCCATGTGCCATCCAACATCCTTGTTGACGCACATGATACCGACCGTTACCATTACCCACTCTCAAACTATAGTGGGTACACTTGGTATTCAATAACCATTTCGGGATACCGAAAGTAGCAAATAGCAGATCTCATCACACACCACCCTACCTGACATCAGACAACAAAGATTTGCGCGACTACCAAAACGCACCCATTATCTTGCTCGAACACTTACAAACCCAATTCTCATGTCTATGTCAGGTAGGGTTAAACATTTAAATATGTGAGGTTTCGAAATGCCAAAAAACTCTCTTTCACTAAATGAGTTCATTTTATTCGTATTATTCGCCACAGCCTTTGCTTTATCCGCTTGCACACAATCAAAGGGGATAAGCGAACTTCCTGTAAACTCGGCAGTGCCATCACAAACGCCAGTGCAAACTTCAACTTATAGATGGGTTGAATACGAAGAAGCCTTAGCAAAGGTTTTACTGGCTGGTGCTTATCCATCCGAATCAGAAAGTGAAGGTTTATGCGAATGGTCGATTCTGGGGCATAATGAACAAGAAGTCTATGTGTGGGCCTTATGCCAAGTTGCTAGCACGGCCTCAGGCACAGCTAGTAGCGTTCCTGTTGTTATTAAGCTGTCGCCTGATGGAAGAATTGAGGAAGTCGTGATCCCCAGAGATGGAACAGACTATGGGCTGGATATTCAAAATCTCTTCCCATCTGATGTGCAAGAACGAATAAATAACCTTGCATCCTACTTCGATGTCAAGGCCGCGATGGAGCACATTGCTTTACGACGAGAAGACCGGACAATACCGCCAATAATTGTAGAGGCAGGAACTCCTTTGCCATGATACATGCGGTTTGAAGTGGATTATCAAATAATGCGGCCCAACCTGGCGCTGGAGCGGACGGGGCGGGACTCTCCCCCGAGGGTATGCGTGCGCTCGAAGGGTTATCGCAGGTCCCGAAGGTAATTCCGTTCCCGCCCGCCCCGCCGCTCAGCTTAGTTGTTAGGTTGCTAAGATTTAACACGTGCCGATTTGCACGCTCACAAAAAATAGTCAGGAGAAGCGCAAAATGAGAACCAAAATAATAAAAATGGTATTACTACTCCTGCTTGCAATTGCAGGATTCGCTCTTGTATTTTGGGTAGCAAAAAATATGCCAACCAAGCAAGAACTTCGAGCTAAACAAATCATCCAATCTTTCATAGATTCAAAAGGAATGGATATAGAACCTGGTACAGAGGAATACAAAATATTCATGCGGGGCATTGTATGGGGTGAATATCCTGAGTTAACAGGAAATGGCTCGAATTTCGTCAAGAACCAGGAAGAGTTAGACTATGTGCTCGATTATGCCTGGAAGTATTCGGGGTACAAAGGTCTATATGGAGACTATAACGAGCTAGACACAGAAGAAGCAGCACCAACAACTGAATCTAACAAATGACTGTAGGCAACAACTAACGTAAGCATATCTTCCAGAAAAGCAAAGGAACTTCACAATGAACGTAACCAAAGTTATCTTACTTCTATTAGCTGTTTTGGGAATTGCCATCAACCCATTACCGGAGATTAATGAGCAAACGGAAACACAGGCGGAACAAATCATCCAATCTTTCATAGATTCAAAAGGAATGGATATAGAACCTGGTACAGAGGAATACAAAATATTCATGCGGGGCATTGTATGGGGTGAATATCCTGAGTTAACAGGAAATGGCTCGAATTTCGTCAAGAACCAGGAAGAGTTAGACTATGTGCTCGATTATGCCTGGAAGTATTCGGGGTACAAAGGTCTATATGGAGACTATAACGAGCCAGACACAGAAGAAGCAGCCTCGCCGGAAAAATTTGGAGAGCAGAGGTTGACAGCTATCAACCTTTCAACATCATTGGGGCGTTCAAATGCAATTGCCTATGCTTATCAGTGGAGTATATCTGGGGGCACAAGTCGAAACCCAGCCTACCCTGACTTCGGAGCTGATGACTGTACTAATTTTGTGAGTCAAGCGATGAAAGCGGGCGGATTTATTGAGAAGGGGAGTGGTGATGGATGTAAACATGAGAATACAAGCACAGAATGGTACGTCGAATCAAATCCATCTCCTCCATGGTGGTGTACTGGTGACTTTCGCAATTGGGAATGGTCAACGAGCTGGAGCGTTCCATGGCCATTTCGAGATTATTTTGCATATCAGAACGATTATGCAATCCCTCATGGATGGACAACAAGTGTATCTACTGCCAAATATTTTCTTTCTCCAGGAGATGTGATACAGATTCAATACGAAGATAACGGGGAATGGATAAGCTTTCATACAATGATAGTTACCGACGAGGATGAGAATGATCTCTATGTCACTTATCACTCTAACGCAGGAGGTTTTGATGAAGTTGACAAACCCCTTAGCACAATAGATTTAGGGTCTAACAAACGCTTCCAATTAGTTGAAATCAAATTCCCTGCTCTGATATTTTTGCCACTGATACTAAATGGCGGAGGAACAACCGGGAATCCGTTGAACTCCCCAAACCCCTATCCAGCACCAATGGAATACAAGGAGCCACAACCACTCGGGCCTTACCCACCACCATAATAAACATGGCAATTATATTTTCCTGTTTAGCGCAACCTAACAACCAGGTGGAGCGGACGGGCGGGGATTCCCCCGTCCGAGGGTAAGCGTGCGCCCGAAGGCACTCTGACCTCGAAGGCGTGCCGCCAAAGTCCCGCCCGTCGCTCACCTGGGGCGTTAGCCCGCCTTGCATCTCCATTATGGAGATACAGCAAGTTCGTCTTAAGGCTCACAGGGTAGAGAAATGCGGATATCGATCAGCGATTTCACTTCACTATTCAGCATATTGGCTGTACTCGTAAGCATTATTGCGCTTGTTGTCGAGATAAGAAGGGATAGGCTTGCCCTGCAAGTTGATCTGTTGCTTAGGTTAGATGACAAGCTCCACTCTCCCGAGTTTAAAGCGCTTCGCCAAGTTGCTGCACAGAAGCTACTGAGCAACGAGAGACCCAACTATGAGTTAGAGGATTTGCTTGAACTATTCTCTACTATAGCTTTCCTATATGAACGCAAAGCAATCGATGCTGACCTCGCATTCGTTCATTTCTCATATTGGCTCGATCGATATTGGCTTTGTGCAAGAAACTATGTCGAGGAGGAAAGCAGGAAATACGATCCTCTGAGTTACAAAACACTTGAGCGAGTGGCTCAGCTATTTGTTGAAAAGGAACTTAAGAGTGGTTATCCGCCGTTTTCAGAGGAGGTATTACAGAATTTCCTCAAGGAAGAGACGCACGCAACAGTAAGAGGCGGCATAATCCGCGCTTGAACCTGATGCTGCTTCCGCTGCACTGTGCAGGTAAGCTTTTCCATTAGCCCGCTTGGTAAGATGTTGCATCACAGGGTTGTCATGAAAGGAAAGTTACGAGAGCTGAAATGGCTAAAGCATTTATCCGCTTTTGTCACAGCGGCAACGATAGCCGTCAGTTTCATGCTTTCGGCTTGTTCGCCATCGTTGAGCGATGTCTCTGCTAATCCTGCTCCAATGTCTGTGGTAAATACACCCGTACTGTCCGCAACGCTTACGCAAACCCTGACGCCAACATCTGCGCCAACCGCCACCAGCACAGCCACAGCAACCCTGACACCGACAGAAACACCCACTGCCACTGTGGTTCCCGTGGAAACGGTTCTATCGCAAATCGGCTGTTCCACCAACCTGACACGCGACGGGTTTTATCTATGCTCCCTTCATGCACTTGATTTGAGCAAGTTGCCAGCGGGCTGGACGATAAGGGTGTATGTCTGGCAGGCGGATAGGAATTACACCGACAGACAACCCTATGCCATAGTGCAAAGCGGCAGTGATATGATCACGCCCAGAACGCCAGCGATGTATGTGAGCGTGCTGCAGGACGAGCGAGTGCTTTATGAGTTCAGCCTGTACTTTCCGGGTCTTGTCTCAGCGCCAACTGTTCAGAAAGGTCAGCCTGCTGAACAAGGGCAGCCAATTCTTCCACCGCCACCACCGCCACAACCGACCACAGAACCTGGGACATGATAAACTGTTCTAAAATAAACGCGGGCTAACACTGTTTGCAACGGACACATTCGCTACGCTCAGTGAAGGCAGCGGCTTCGCCGCTTCAGGGTATGCGCCGCGAGCCAGCGAAGTTGATTTTTAGGTGAAGGTGTCTTGCCAGCCCCGCCGCTGCAGCCGACGCCGCCTTCGGCGGCGCGGCTGAGCGGCAGGCCGTTGGGCAGGCCGGCAATCATGAATGGGTATCTTGGTAAAGAAACAGCAATTGAGCGCATGAATAACCAGCTAACCATCCAGGTAGTACAGAGCGCATTTTTGTCAGATGAAGATCGGAAACCCATCATCGCGCTCTGTAACCGCGCTTGTGAGGAAGACTTGGAACCACTGTTC
The DNA here is from genome assembly GCF_001306055.1 of Bellilinea caldifistulae. Taxonomy (GTDB): domain Bacteria; phylum Chloroflexota; class Anaerolineae; order Anaerolineales; family Anaerolineaceae; genus Bellilinea; species Bellilinea caldifistulae. The sequence continues at coordinate 53,922 of NZ_LGHJ01000003.1, forward strand.
AACACTTTTGTTGGTGCAACTCATGTTCTTGGTTACCATAATGGCCTTCTTGCAAGCCATGCGCTATGGGTGACCCGCGATTTGCAAGTTGGAAACAGTCCTCTTTTGCGCACGGCGTACATCGAAGCGCTTGCCACAGACCCAGCCTATCGCGGTCGTGGTTTTGCAACAGCTATTATGAAACGCGTCGCTGATGAGATTCAGGACTATGAACTGGCAGCTCTTTCTCCATCCAGCGTTGCATTCTATGAGCGACTTGGTTGGGAGCTTTGGCACGGTCCGTTGTTTATCAGAACTCAAACAGACTTGTTGCCATCTCCAGACCAAGAACAGGTGATGATTCTACGTCTTCCGAAAACACCGCCGCTAGACCTAAATGCACCACTTTCTGCGGAGTGGCGTGAAGGTGAATTGTGGTGATAAGGACGTTGTAGGAGTAACATCGTGAAACCAGATTCCATATTTTGTTCATGGGCCTGCCCAACCCGTGCCTCTACCTGATGGCTTCGCTTCGCTGTGCTTGGCTCGCCGCAGGTCAAGCGCGCACCGTTAATTAACAATTCTCCAAAACCGGCTTACAGGCTGCTGTTGGAAAGAGCACAAAAATGATTTTGCAAAATGATGACAGGCGATCCGAAAGATGAGGGGCGATGGGAGATCCACGCCGATCCAGTTTGATTTCGACGGATGACCAGCCGTCCAGTCCGCCGCCGTTGCCGGCAGGTCGTTTTCCGGCCTGGGCAGGCTTTGCCAGAAGGGGCGCTCTCGTTGGTTTTGGCGTGGGTTTACTGGCTTTAGCAGTTGCACTGGCTGTGGTCTGGCGCTGCCTGCCTTTCTACATCACCTACCCGCCCCTGCCGTGGCCGTGGTATTGCGCTGAGCCGGCTTACAGCACCATCGCTTTTCTGGCTTTTCCGATTAATCTCATCACCGATGACCTGGGGCTGTCTGGAAAGAACATCTAGGCAGCCCTTTTGGTAAGGAAAAACAGGTCAAATAAACCCGTTTTGACCAGCAAAAAAAATTGGCTGTTGATCAGGCAGCCAATTTTCGTAGATTGTGGGCTA
>NZ_LGHJ01000002.1 GCF_001306055.1 Bellilinea caldifistulae
ATTGACACCCAATATATAGTGGTGTAAAAAGTGGTATTCAAAGGGCTTGCACCTTGCGTAAACACCAGACCACGCACAGGACAAGCCCTAAACTCATGGTACGGGCAGTTTCTTCACGCCGCTTGTTCCGCTCCGCTCCACAAGCGGCTAAAACTGCCCTAAACAATCCCGTTCGGAGGGCAAAGCCCGCCTCACTCAACCCCCCCCGCCTCAAACCCCCGCCCCCCCAGGGGGGCTTCCCCTTGCAAAGCCTCGCATTCGCTCGCTTGTTGCTCGCTCATAATCGCTCGGCTTTGCGCCTCACGCCAAGAACGGGACGGGCTACGCTCACCGGCGGGCTTACGCCCGCCGGTATGCGCTCCGCCCTGCGGCGGGCTACGCCCGCCGCCCCGTTCTGATTGCCTCGCTCGCTGCGCTCGCTCGCAACGACGTAAGCCCCTTAATGTCACCCCGAACGGAGTGAGGGGTCTCCCCGCCGGTCTTGCGGGAGATTGCCGCGCTCGCTGCGCTCGTTTGCAATGAAGTAAACCCCTTAATGTCACCCCGAACGGAGTGAGGGGTCTCCCCGCCGGTCTTGCGGGAGATTGCCGCGCTCGCTAACACTCGCTTGCAATGACGTAAAACCCTTAATGTCACCCCGAACGGAGTGAGGGGTCTTCCCGCCGGTCTTACGGGAGATTGCCGCGCTCGCTTGCGCTCGCTCGCAACGACGTAAACCCCTTAATGTCACCCCGAACGGAGTGAGGGGTCTCCCCGCCGGTCTTGCGAGAGATTGCCGCGCTCGCTTGCGCTCGCTCGCAATAACGTAAACCCCTTAATGTCACCCCGAACGGAGTGAGGGGTCTCCCCGCCGGTCTTGCGGGAGATTGCCGCGCTCGCTGCGCTCGCTTGCAATGAAGTAAACCCCTTAATGTCACCCCGAACGGAGTGAGGGGTCTCCCCGCCGGTCTTGCGAGAGATTGCCGCGCTCGCTTGCGCTCGCTCGCAACGACATGCCATTTTTTCCGGCAATTTGTTTGATTACCCTGACCCAAATTGACGGTAAAATACAACTAATCTCAACCGCTTTTGCTCATCCTTCAAAACCCATGATCATCCACAACATCTCCCAATTACTGACCCTGGCCGGTGGGCCGCAGCGCGGCGCCGATTTGGGCAACCTCGGCCTGCTTTCGCATGCGGCGGTGCTGATTCGCGGCGGCATCATCGAAACCATCGGGCCGGAAAACATCCTCCTGCAAACCTACCCCAACGAACCGCGCTTCGACGCCGGCGGACGGGTGGTCATGCCGGCTTTCGTTGACCCGCACACCCATCTGGTTTGGGCGGGCGACCGCGCTGCCGAGTTTGAACTGCGCCTGCAGGGCAAAACCTACCAGGAAATTGCGGCGGCCGGCGGCGGCATCCGCTCCACCGTGCGGGCTACCCGCGCCGCCAGCGTGGAGGAACTCAAAGCCCAGGCCCGCCCGCGCATTCAAGCCATGCTGCGGCACGGCACCGCCACCGCCGAAGCCAAAACCGGTTACGCCCTCCAGCACCCCGGCGAGCTGCATCAACTGCAGGCCCTGCTGGAACTGGACGCCGAAGAAGAGATGGACATTTTCCCCACCTACCTGGGCGCCCACGACATCCCCCCTGAATTTGAAGACAACCCGGATGGCTACGTGGATTTGCTGTGTACGCAGATGCTGCCCGAGGTGCGCGAGTGGTGGCAGTCCCACGCCCCCGGCCGCCCGCTACCGTTTGTGGATGTGTTCTGTGAGACGATAGCCTTCAACCTGGCACAGTCCCGCCGCATTCTGGAAACGGCGCGCGCGCTGGGCTTTCCGCTCAAAATTCACGCCGATGAATTCGACAACCTCGGCGGAGCGGCGCTGGCTGCCGAACTGGGGGTGGTTTCGGCCGATCATCTGGTCAAGACCTCGCCGCAGGACATTGCCGCGCTGGCCGCCAGCGAGACCGTGGCAGTCTCGCTGCCCTGCACCCCCTTTGGACTGGCTGACCCGCACTACACCCCCGCCGCACAAATTCTGCAAGCCGGCGGGCTGCTGGCGCTGGCCACCGACCTGAACCCCGGCACGGCCTGGTGCGAGAGCATGCAGTTTGTGATTGCGCTGGCTTGCCGCTACCTGCGCCTGACCCCGGCGCAGGCGATTGCCGCCGCCACCATCAACGCCGCGGCTGCCATCGGTCAGGCCGGGCGGATTGGCTCGCTGGAAGCCGGCAAGCAAGCCGACCTGTTGATTCTCGCCGTCAGCGATTACCGCCATCTCGGCTACCGCTTTGGCGGCAACCTGGCGGCGCACCTTTTCAAGCGTGGCGAGTTGATTTACTGAGACAAGCGGAGAAAATGACCCATGACACTGGATTTAGCAGCCGCACGGAAGTGGTACCCGCTCAACGACCCGGTCCACGGCTTTGACCACATCGAGCGGGTTTACCACATGGCAGAACGCCTGGCGCAAGCCGAAGGCGCCGACCTGGAAATTGTGCGCGCCGCCGCCCTGCTGCACGACATCGAAGGCAGCCACCCCGGCGAACAGAACCGCGCCGACCACCATCACCAATCGGCGGAGATCGCCGCCGAAATTTTACGCCGCGAGGGCTGGGCGGAGGAGCGCATCGCCGCCGTTCAGCACTGCATTCGCGCCCACCGCTACCGCGACCAGCGCGAACCGCCCGCCACCCTCGAAGCCAAAGTGCTGTTCGACGCCGACAAACTGGATGTGCTGGGGGCAATCGGTGTGGTGCGCGTGCTGGGCTACGCCCAGCAAAACGGCCAGCCAGCTTACGCCCCGCCTTCGGCGCGTTTTTTGGAAACTGGCGAAAAAGAACCCGCCGAGCCGCACAGCGCCTACCACGAATTTCTCTACAAATTGCGGCGGGTCAAAGAACGCCTGTTCACCCCCGCCGCCCGCCGGATTGCCGAGGAAAGACACGCCTACCTGGAAGGTTTCTTTACAAGACTGATGGGTGAAATTCACGGTGATTTTTGATATACTTTGGATGAAGCCCTGATCAACAAACCGGTGAGAAAGAACCCATGAACATACCCAGCGGCCCGATTCTGGTTGTGGAAGATAACCCAAACGTCCTCGAACTCATCGAAACCACCCTGCGTTTCAAGGGCTACCCGGTGGTGACCGCCCGCAATGGGCAGGAAGCCATGCAGCGGATTGCTCAGGAAAAACCGGCCCTGATTATCACCGACATCCTCATGCCGAAGATGGACGGTTACAGCCTGGCGCACGCCATCCGCAAAGACCCTGCCACGCGGCGGATTCCCTTCATTTTCATCTCGGCAACTTACCTGACCGCCGAGGACAAGGCGTTTGCCTACAGCCTTGGGGCGGCGCATTTCATCGAAAAACCGCTCGACCCGGAGGACTTCCTGCTGACGGTGGCGGAGGTGCTTACCCGCCAGATGGCAACCGGCACGCTGCACAGCCCGCTGGATGACGAGGATTTTTACGAGGGCTACCGCGAACGGCTGGAAAGCAAACTGCGCCACAAGCAGACCCAGATCAGCCGCACGGAACGGCTGCTGAACACCCTGCCGCCGGCGCAAAAGCCGGCCTTTGAGGCGCTGCTGGCGCAGGCGGTTGCCGACCGCAACGAGATTCAGGCCGAACTTGACCAGTTGTTGAAAACGCTGGAGGAGTTTAAGAGGCGCCAGCAGCCGCCGGTGCAGCCCGATGCGGGCGGGAGCGGGTGAGGGGAGCGTGCATGGGGGCAAGCATTGCGCATAGATTATGCGTACCCCCCTCCTGAAATCGGTATTTTTTTGGTGGAACCGGCAGGGGGGTACGCAGCAAAGATTAAAATTGTACGCAAAGGCAAATTTTTTGCCAGAAACGGTTGATTTTTGGTGAAGAAAATGATAGAATGATGACAGTAATTTGGACTGATGAGAAAAAACATTGGAGAAAAGCAGGTACGAGTCAGCAGTCCGAATCAATAAATGCCCGTAAGGGCATTAAAACCTACCATATAAATAACTAATGCCCCGACCAGTATCTCGAAGGTCCGAATCAATAAATGCCCGTAAGGGCATTAAGACATAAAGGTGCAAGCAATTGTTCATTGCCTCGCAATAGTAAAGTCCGAATCAATAAATGCCCGTAAGGGCATTAAGACGGGATATAAAATCTTATACCCCTTCCATTCTGCCCGTTTGTCCGAATCAATAAATGCCCGTAAGGGCATTAAGACACCAAAGTCGCCTTGTCTTTGAACGGCACGATGTAAGTCCGAATCAATAAATGCCCGTAAGGGCATTAAGACTTCATCACATCCTCGATATACCCCATCACTTTATCCATTCTGTCCGAATCAATAAATGCCCGTAAGGGCATTAAGACTGTTCTTGCGCTTATTATCGCAAGGGCTCACCCCTGTCCGAATCAATAAATGCCCGTAAGGGCATTAAGACGCTAACTCTTGACGGAAAACATAGCCGTTCAGTTTCCTCGTCCGAATCAATCAATGCCCGTAAGGGCTTTCGCCTGTTTCCGCACCCCTCCCGCTCAACCGGCAGCGCGGCGCAACTCCCCTTCCCCTCCGCCCTAAAACCGACCGCAAGCCAGCCCGCTCTTGTGTTAGAATCGAACGCGTATGGCACAACCGCGTTTGATTCTGGCTTCCAACTCGCCCCGCCGCAGCCAGCTGCTGGCGTGGAGCGGCTGGGCGTTTGAACTCGACCCCGCCAATCTCAACGAAGACCCCCTGCCCGGCGAGCCGCCGGCGGAGTACGTCCTGCGCCTTGCCGGTGAAAAAGCCCGCGCCGTTGCCGTCCGCTACACCGGCGAGCCGGCAGTGGTGCTGGCCGCCGATACCACCGTCGCCGACGGCGGCAGCATCCTCGGCAAGCCGGCTGACGCCGCCGAGGCGCGCGCCATGCTGCGCCGCCTGCGCGGCCGCACCCATCAGGTCTATACCGCCGTGGCGCTGATGGACGTTTGGCGCGCCCTGCTGGTGCAGGATGTCTGCATTTCCCACGTTCCCATGCGCCATTACACCGACGCCGAGATCGAGGAGTACATTCAAAGCGGCGACCCGTTCGACAAAGCCGGCGCTTACGCCATTCAGCACCCCCGCTTCCGTCCGGTGGTGGAGTTCGGCGGCTGTTTTGCCAGCGTGATGGGCTTGCCGCTGTGTCATCTGCAGCGGCTGGCAGCCCGGCTGGAGCTTACCCCGCCGCAGGATGTGCCTCGCGCGTGTCAATCCAATCTGAAGTATGCCTGTCCCATCTGGCAGGCTGTGCTTAACGGCGAGTCGGTTGGCTGAATCAGGCCGGCCATTCTGGAGAGAAACCATGAAAGTCCGCTCGATGTTGATGTTTCTGCTGGCGCTGCTTAGCGCCTGTACCTCCGCCACAACCACCCCGTTGCCCACCGGTCCGGAAGGCACACCCACCCTGCGCGCGCCAATGGTCAACATCACCCCCGCGCCGGATGTGCAGAGCGCCGCGCGCGCTTTTCTGGATGCGTGGCAGAACGAAAATTATCAGGCAATGTACGACCAGTTGACCCTCCTCTCGCGGGACGCCCTCTCGTACGAGGAATTTTCCAAACGGTTGAAAGACGTTGCCGTGACCATGTCGCTGCAGCAGGCGCAGTTTGAAATCACCCAGGCGCTGATCAAAAACCCGCAGGAAGCCCAGGTGGCTTACCGCGCCGTCTATCAGACGGTGCTGCTCGGCAGCCTTTCCCGCGATACGCTGATGAACCTTTCTCTGCAAAACGGGCAGTGGAAGGTGCAGTGGGAGGACGGCATGATTCTGCCGGAGTTGCGCGGCGGCAACCGACTGGTGATGGACATCAGCATCCCCTCGCGCGGCAACATCTACGATGTCAAAGGCAGCGCTCTGGCGGCTCAATCCGATGCGGTGGCGCTCGGCATTGTCCCCGGACAGATCGAGGAAGGCAAGGAAGGCGCCCTGCTGGTGGAACTTTCCAACCTGACCGGTTTGAACACCGACTACATCCGTTCTCTGTACGAATTTGCCGCCCCGGACTGGTACATTCCGGTGGCGGATGTTTCGGCGCAGGCCGTCCAGCGCCGCTTTGAGGTGCTTTCCTCGCTCGGCGGATTGGTGATGACCACCTACAACACCCGCTACTACTTCGACAGCACCGCTCCGCACGTCACCGGTTATGTTCAGCCGATTCCGGCGGAAGAACTGGATGAATACCGCCGGCGCGGCTACCGCGGCGATGAGCGGGTCGGACGGGCCGGTCTGGAATTGTGGGGCGAGTCGTATCTCGCCGGTCAGCGCGGGGCGTCGTTGTACGTGGTCGACCCGCAGGGGGTGACCATCACCCGCCTTGCCCAGCGCGATTCGGCGCCTTCCAACTCGATTTACACCACCTTCAACAAGGATTTTCAGCTGCAGGTGCAGCGCGCCATCGAGGGATTTCGCGGGGCGGTGGTGGTGCTGGAGCGGGATACCGGGCGGGTGCTGGCAATGGCTTCTTCGCCCTCTTTTGACCCCAACCTGTTCGATCCCAATAATTACAACAGCCGCTGGCTGCTGAACGACCTGTTCGACCCGGCCACCACACCCCTGCTCAACCGCGCCACCCAAAGCGGTTACCCGCTCGGCTCGGTCTTCAAAATCATCACCATGGCCACCGCCCTCGAAACCGGCGCCTTCACCGCCGAAAGCGAATACGACTGCGGTTACACCTTCACCGAACTGCCCGGCATCACCCTCTACGACTGGACTTATGAAAAAGAAGTTCCTGCCAGCGGCCGCCTGACTCTCCCGGAAGGGCTGATGCGTTCCTGCAACCCGTGGTTCTACCACATTGGCCTTTCGCTCTACCAGCAGGGTTACACCGAGGATGTTTCCAAAATGGCGCGCGCTTTTGGACTGGGCAGCCCGACCGGCATTGACCAGATCACCGAAATTGCCGGCAACATGCCCAACCCCGCCAATGAAAACGATGCCGTGCAGCTGGCGATTGGACAGGGCACCATGCTGGTCACCCCCTTGCAGGTGGCGCGCTTCATGGCTGCCATCGGCAACGGCGGCACGCTCTACCGCCCGCAGGTGGTGGAAAAAATTACCGACCCGGACGGTAACCCGATTGTTACGTTCCAGCCGGAAGCCCAGGGCAAACTGCCGGTTTCTGAGGAAAATCTCAAAATCATTCAGGATGCCCTGCGGAGCGTGGTTGCCAACCGGCGCGGAACGGCTCAATACGTGATGGTGGGATTGCAGGTGCCGGTTTACGGCAAAACCGGCACCGCCAGCAATCCGGGCGGTAAACCGCACGCCTGGTTTGCGGGTTACACCGATGCCAAACGCAGCGACCTGCCCGACATTGCCGTGGCGGTGATTGCCGAAAACGCCGGCGAAGGTTCGGAAATTGCCGCTCCAATCTTCCGGCGGGTGGTTGAGTCGTACTTCTTCGGGCGACCCAGCCGCCTGTACCCGTGGGAGTCCACCTTCTACATCACCCGCACGCCAACGCCGCTGTACACCAACACCCCACGCCCCACCGACACCCCCGAACCCAGCCCAACCCCCGAACCCTGATTGGAGCCGCTCGCCGCACATTTATGAATCAGCCAACCCTCCACGGACAGGTCACGCGATTGTTATCCGGCTTTTATACGGTTCAGAATGAACACGGGACGTGGGTCTGTCGGCTGCGCGGGCGGTTGAAAAAACAGCCTGCCGAGGGCGATATTGTGGCACTGGGCGACCGGGTGCGTTTCACCCCCCTGCCGGATGGAAGCGGTGTGATTGAAGAAGTCGAACCGCGCACGCACGCTCTCATTCGCAAAGCCCCCAGCGCCCGCGGAGAGTACCAACAGGTGCTGCTGGCCAACCCCGATCAGGTGGTCTTCGTGTTTTCCTGCGCCAATCCGGCTCCGCGGCTGGGCATGCTCGACCGTTTTCTGGTCATTGCCGAGCAGCAGGGCATACCGCCGTGGATTGTCGCCAACAAAACCGACCTGGTGACGGCGGAAGAAGCCCGCCGCCTGTTTGCCGAATATCCGCCGTTGGGGTATCCGGTGATTTTCACCTCGGTCAAGAGCGGTGAGGGGCTTGAGGAGCTGCACGACTGCCTGAAAGGTAAACTCTCGGCGCTGGCGGGGCCTTCGGGGGTGGGTAAATCCAGCCTGCTGAACGCCATCCAGCCGGAACTGGGGCTGGCGGTGCGCGAGGTCAGTCAGGCGACCTCCAAGGGCCGCCACACCACCGTCATCCGCCAGATGTTTCCCCTGAAAGACGGCGGCTACGTGGCTGACCTGCCCGGTTTGCGCATGCTGGCGCTGTGGGATGTGCAGCCGGAGGAACTGGACGGTTACTTTCCGGAACTGCGCGGACTGGTACAGGACTGTGCTTTCAGTGATTGCACCCACCGCAGCGAACCCGGCTGCGCGGTGCAGGCCGCCCTGCAACGCGGCGAAATTTCCCCGCGCCGCTACCAGTCCTACCTGCGGATGCGCTTCGGGGAGGAGGAAGAAGAATAAACCCATGGTTACGTGTCGAATGCAGTGGCAAAAGTTGACTCTGATTTTGCGCAATCCTTTCCGCCTCTCGTATGGCGTAAGTGAAACACGCCAGACCTACTGGCTGCGGCTGGAAAAGGACGCCGGTTGGGGAGAAGCCACCCTGCCGCCTTATTACGGGGTGGATTTCGCCAGTTTTGAAGAATACTGGAAGAAGATGTCGCAGTCGGGTTGCCGCCTGCCTGAAACCCCCGCCGAAATTGAAGAATGGCTGGGAGAAGAAGGCCCCCCGGCCGCCCGCGCCGCCCTGGATTTAGCCCTCTATGATTGCATCGGCTTAACTCACAACCTGCCGCTGTATCGCTTGTTGGGTTTGCCTTATCCCAGTGGTTTGCCGACTTCTTTCACCATTGCGATTGACACGCCGGATGCGATGGCCGAACAGGCCGCCGCCCATCCCGAATTTCCGATCATCAAGGTCAAATTGGGGTCGGAAGATGACCTGACCCGTCTGCGCGCCGTCCGCAGCGCCCGTCCGGATGCCCGCCTGCGGGTGGACGCCAACGCCGGCTGGTCATTTGAGGAGGCTCTCGACAACATCCGTCTGATGGAAAGTCTCGATCTGGAGATGATCGAACAACCCCTCGCCGTCAACGAAATTGAGCAAATGGGCGAACTGCAAAAACTCACCCCCATTCCGCTGGTGGCGGATGAAGCGGTGCGCACCCTGGCGGACATCGAAAAACTGGCCAGAGCCGGCGTTGCCGGAGTCAACCTGAAACTGATGAAAGCCGGCGGCTTGACCCCCACCCTGCGCATGTTGAACCGCGCCCGTGAACTGGGCTTGAAGATCATGCTGGGCTGCATGGTGGAAACTTCCCTGGGTACGACCGCCATGGCGCACCTGTGCGGGCTGGCGGAGTGGATTGATCTGGATGCGCCCCTGCTGATTGCCAACGATCCCTTCGAGGGCATTACCTACGATAAAAACCTGCGCATCCGCGTGCCGGAACGTCCCGGTCTGGGAGTCATTTTGAAGCGTGAGGAAGCTGTTGAGGAGCAGAAAAACGACCATGAATCGCATTGAAATCCTGCTGGAAGAAATTGCCTCTCATCATCGCGATGAGCGCGAACATCTGTTTGACCTGCACATCGAAAAACAAACCGATTCTCAGGTGATCTTGAGCGGTCGGGTGCTGGAAGAATCGAATCTGGAAGAATTGCGCCAGCACCTGCCGCCGGGCTGGACGATGGACGCTCACGCCGTGCGGGTGCTGCGCCGTTCTGCTACGGCAACCCTGACGGTGGCAACCAACCTGACCAGCCTGCACCGCCAGCCGTCTTTTCTGGCTGAGCAGTTGACCCAACTGCTGTACGGGCGCCGGGTGGAGGTGCTCGAAGAGCAGGATCGCTGGGCGTTTGTGCGCTGCGATGATGGGTATCTGGGCTGGACTTATCGCCCCTATCTGCACGAGCAACCGGCCCCTCCGCCGACTCATCTGGTCGTGGCGGCGGTGGGTTTGCTGCGCAGCGAGCCGCGCCTCAATGCCCCCCTGCTGACCCGTGTGCTGGGCGGCACGTTCGTGCAGGTCTGGCAGGAACAAGACGGCTGGGCTTACCTGCAAGCCCACCAGAGCGGCTGGCTGCCGCTGGAGGACCTGCGCAGTCTGACCAGCCTGCCGCAGAGCGAATCCGCCCGCCGCGCCCAGATCGTCGCGGATGCCGCGCGGCTGATCGGTGTGCCGTACCTGTGGGGCGGCACCACGGCTCACGGGATTGATTGCTCCGGGCTGGCGCAATTGCTCCACCGGTGGGTGGGGATTAGCATCCGTCGTGATGCGGATATGCAGATGGAAGACGGCCGGCCGGTCGAGCCGGAGGCAATGCAGCCCGGCGATCTGGCTTTTTTTGGCGAAAACGGCGAAAAGCGCAGCATCACCCATGTGGCCATCAGCCTGGGCGGATGGGAGATTGTGCATTCTTCGCGCTCGCGCAACGGGGTGTATTACGACAATATCCAGAAGGATGCCTACCTGCGCGAGCATTTTGTCGGGGCGCGCACCTATCTCAACGGCGGTTTGGGGTGAGATGATGGTGTTGCCCTCATTGCGAGCCGCCACAGGCGGCCGGGGAGGTTCTTCCCTCAGGTAGGCGGGAGGACGGGATTTCCTTGAACAAAGCCTTACTGTCCGAAAATCGGGTTACCTGAAATGACCGGTCTGGCATTTGAAACCCCGCTGGGGGCAAGAGTGGTCATTGCCGGGCGGGAACGGGATTACTTCTCCGGTACCGGCTATCTGGGGCTGCACAATCACCCGCAGGTGATACAAGCCGCTTGGCAGGCCATCCAACGTTATGGGATGAGCACCGCCACCTCGCGCGGCGGATATGGCGAACACGCAGTTTATGATGCCTTGGAAAAGCAGGTGTGCGCCTTTTTCGATTCACAGGCGGCATTGTACTACGCCTCCGGTTATCTGGGCGGGGCGGCGCTGGTTCAGGGGCTAGCCGGGCGTTTTGAACGCCTCTTCGTGGATGAATCGGCGCATTACTCATTGGGCGACGCCGCCCGCGCCAGCGGTAAACCGCTGCACTTCTTCCGTCATCGTGACGCTTCTCATCTGGCAGAAAGTCTGCGTCTTCACCTTCGAGCGGGGGAGCGTCCGCTGGTGCTGACGGACGGGCTGTTCCCCATCTCCGGCGAGACGGCCCCGTTAGATGAGTACCTGCCGCTGGTGCAAGACCGGGATGGTCTGCTGGGGGTGGATGATGCTCACGGCGTGGGGGTGCTGGGAGCGAATGGGCGCGGCACGGCCGAGTGGCTGGGGGTGAGTGCCTCCGAGGGGGTGCAGGTATGCGCCACGCTCAGCAAAGCCCTGGGCGGCTACGGCGGAATCCTGTTTGGCAGCCGGGAACGCATCCGTGAGATTGAAAGTCAGGCGCGGGTTTATGTGGCCGCCAGTCCGCCGCCATTGCCGGCTGCCGCAGCCGCCGCCAAAGCGCTGGAAATTGCCCGCAGCGAACCGCATCTTCGTCAGCGGTTGTGGGAAAATGTGGCCCTGGCGCGCAGCGGACTGCGCCGGCTGGGCTGGGAGATGCCCGATTCGCCGGTTCCCATCCTTTGCCTGCGGGCGCGTCCGGGGGTGGATTTAGCCCGCCTGCGCGCCGACTTGTTTGAGCGGGATATTTGCGTGGCGCATGTGACCTCGTACAGTTCCACGCCGCCGGGCGGCGCCTTGCGGATTGCCATCTTCGCCACTCACAGCCGCGAGCAGATCGAGCGCCTGCTGGATACACTGGGAAAACTGCTTTAGGGGCTTTTCCCCTGCCGAAAGTTTTACCTGTTTGGAGAATGCGGCGAAAAAAGCGGGAACTTTTTGGGGGGTTTAACCGTATACCTGATTGAGAAACCCGGCGTGTTTTATGCGGACTTTACAAAATTTTTATTTGAATTGCAGCAAATTTTTGCTACAATGAGAGTATGAAATGTCTGCACAAGCAGGGGGCCGTGAGTATGAGACCTGCCTCGTCATTTGGATAGGTCGAAACGAACCCCCCAGACAGGTCCAAAACCCGTCGAACGCGTGAACCCTTTGGGTGAAACGAGGGTTATATTAATTCAAGAGCCTCCTGATGTGCAGCGTGATGAACGGCTCCTTTAACTGGTGTGGTCCTTCAGGAGGAGGAGGTCAAAATGGCTACAGTGGTTTATCTGGTTGTTGCAGCGGTAGGGACGATGTTCGTGGCACTCAGTCTGATCGGTCTGCAATCCGAAGAACGCAAAAATTGAGGATGATTTTGCCGTCGGAACACCCCTGCCTGTCGTATCCACCCCGCCGAGAGAATCGCCCTGATCGGTTGTGGGATACTTTTCTGCGCCCCTAAGCCGGGACTTGCGCCCGGTCAGCAGGGCGCCGTCCGTACTCTTCCTGATCGCCTCTCCCGCATGTCTCCCTCATGCGGGAGAATTTTTTTAGCATCTTCCTCCCGTTTTGGCAGGAGATTGCTGCGCTCGCTGGCGTTGGACGCCTTATAAATCCTTGACCATGTACAATTCGCCCATCTCAAAGCCGCGCTGACGGTAATAGCCGCGCGTGCCGATGGCGGCAATCACCGCCATTCTCGTGAATCCCCGCTGACGGGCGATCTCCTCGGCGGCGCCAATCAGTCGCGTACCCAATCCGCTGTGCTGGGCCGCCCCTTCCTGATCCATGCCAACCGGCAGGGACTGACCGTATACATGCACCTCGCGGATCAGGGCTGCCTCCCTCAAATCGGCCAGCCCAATGTCGGGTGCACCGAGCAATGGCAGCGAAAGGCGCAGGTAACCGGCAATCTTGCGGTTGGGCGTGCGGTAGTGCAGGAAATGCTCCTCCGCCTCGGCGGCGGTGTAGGTGTAATCCTCAAAAGTCAGCGTTTGCGGGTCCACCTTTTCGCCGCGTACCTCGTGGCAGCGGATACAACCGCAGGACTGTCCGCGGCGCTGCAACTCGGCCAGCACGTCCTGACGCAGGCTGGTGCGGCGGTTGCCTTCCACCACGTGGGTGGAAGGTATGTCGCGGATGACCCGGTTGACCCGGCAGTAGGGCGGGATGCTGGGTTTGAGGTCGGCAATCAGGTGAATCAATTCCTCGGTGGTGTACGGATGGTACTCACCGCGTTGCCAGTATGCGTACAGGTCGGCATTTTCCAGCAATTGACACGGGTAGATTTTGATCTCATCCGGGCAGTAGCCCTGCCACAGCCGTTGAAAGTCCTGCCGGTCGCTTTCCAACGTGGCGCCCAGCAGGTTGGGCATCCAGTGGAGCACCACTTTGAAGCCGGCTGCCCGCAGCAGGGCGGTGGCTTTCAGGGTTTGGGCGGCAGTGTGTCCGCGCTGGTTGATCTCCAGAATCCGGTCGTCCAGCGACTGCGCCCCCATCTGGACTTTGGTCACCCCCAGATAGCGCAGCCAGGCGATCTCGCGCGGGGTGATTTCATCCGGGCGGGTTTCAATCACCAGCCCGACATTGCGGCAGGCGGCTGTTTCGTTGGCGCGCTGGGCTTCAACCAGCGAAGGCGAGTCAAAGCCGTTCATCGCGTCAAAGCAGCGCTGCACGAACCATTCCTGGTAATCGCGGCGGTAGGCGCTCCATGTGCCGCCCAAAATGAGCAGTTCGATTTTATCGGTCGGGTGGCCGTTGGCGCGGTAGGAATCCAAACGGGTTTGTACCTGACGGTAGGGGTCAAAGTCGTTTTGAAAAGCGCGCGCCGCGCCGGGTTCATCCGGGAGGTAACTTTTGGGCATGCGCACATCGGTCGGGCAGAAGATGCACTTACCCGGGCAGGGATAGGGCTTGGTCAGCACGGTCACGGTGGTCACCCCGGAGAGAGTGCGCACCGGCTTCATGCGCAGGCGGGCGAGCAGGTCATCATCGGCCGGCCATTCGCCGTTTTCGGTCAGGGCGCGGTAAGCCGCCACCAGCATGGACTTGGAGAGATAACCGCCTCCCGGCAGCGGATGGCGGCGGACGGCCTGAAAGACATCCGTCCCGTTGCGGACATCTTCCAGCACGGCGCGGGCGTATTCCATTTTATCGGGGGTCAACTGGCGGTTGGCCAGCCAGAGTTGTTTGTCCATAGTTCACCGCTAAAATTATACCGTCGAAACCAAGGCATTGCGGCAAGCATACTTTGCGGTATGATTGAGCGCAAACCAGCTTGCATTCTGATGTAAAACCAATGCGTGCCGAAACGATCCAAAAACTTCTTGAGATTAACGACCAATTTTACCAGAATTTTGGGGCTGCTTTTGCCGCCACCCGCCGGCGCCTTCAGCCCGGCGTGCGCCGGGTGCTGGAAAACCTGCCGGTGGGCGGGCGCCTGCTGGATTTAGGCTGCGGCTCTGGCACGCTGGCGCTGGAACTCGACCGGCGTTGGCAGACCGGCTCCTACCTTGGACTGGATGCCTCGCCCGTCTTGCTGGCAGAAGCCCGCGCTGCCCTGCGATCTGCTCTGCCCGGCGGGGTGGATATCCGCTTTGCCCGCGCCAATCTTGCCGACCCCAACTGGGTGGAAATTGCCGCTGGCTTTCCGGTGGATGTCGTGCTGGCCTTTGCGGTGCTGCACCACATTCCCTCTGATGAGCTGCGGCGGCGAATCCTCCAGCAGGTCAACAGTCTGTTGCCGTCCGGTGGTTTGTTCATCCACTCGGAGTGGCAGTTTCAGCACTCACCGCGCTGGCTGGCGCGGATTCAGCCGTGGTGGCGGGTTGGGATTGAGGAAGGGGAATTGGAAGAGGGCGACACCCTGCTGGACTGGCGGCATCACCTGTCGGGGCAGGCGGAGCAGGTTGGCTTGCGTTATGTCCACCTGTTTTCGCGCCTCGAATTGAGCCGTCTGGCAGAGGCAAGCGGCTTTGAAATCATCGAGGAATTTGAGTCGGACGGCGAAGGCGGGCGACTGGGCTTGTATCAGGTATGGAGAAAGATCAGGGAGTAAGGCGCATAACCGGCGCGAAGCTGCGCCGGTGCAGGGGGCAGGCCCCCAGCCGCTCCAATGCGGCTCGGTGGCGGGCGGTGCCGTAGCCCTTGTGAGTGGCAAACCCATACCCGGGGAAGCGTTCCTCCTGAGCCCGCATCCACGCATCGCGGGAAGTTTTAGCCAGCACACTGGCGGCGGCAATGCTCAGCGATTGCTGGTCGCCGCGAATCAGTGCGGTTTGAGGAATGTTGAGCATCGGCAGGCGCAGGGCGTCAATCAACAGATGCAATGGAGTGACCCCGCTGGCCTGTAAGGCACGCTGCATCGCCAGGCGGGTTGCCGGTACAATGCCCATTTCGTCAATTTCCTGCGGGGAGGCTGCACCAACTCCCCAGTATTCGGCCGTCTGTTTGATCTTTTCGGCCCAGTGTTCGCGCTGGCGGGGAGTCATCTGCTTGGAATCGCGCACACCCGCCAACAGGTGCTCACCCTCGCACCCTGCCGGCAGAATCACCACCGCCGCAAATACCGGGCCGGCCCACGCGCCGCGCCCGGCCTCGTCCAGCCCGCCGACCAACCGGCAGCCGCTGTCCCACAACTGACGCTCAAGGCTCAACGTGGGGGATGCCCTGCGGTCAGTCCGAAGCGGGGTGCGCATCATAAACCCCCTGTTGGGCGTTGCGCCGGATACGCAGCAGATCCCGCACCACCTGCCGAAAATCCCGGAGCAAGTGGACTTTGCTTTCGGGGTTGAAGTACCACGGGATGGGCAGTTCCACAATGCGATAACCGCGCCGCCGGGCGATGTAGAGGGCTTCCACATCGAATGTCCAGCCGTGTATGGTCACCAGCGGAAAGATTGTCTCGGCGGCTTCGGCTGAAAAGCACTTGAAGCCGCACTGAGTATCCCGCAAACCGGGCAAAGCCAGCAGGCGCACAGCCAGATTGAAACCCCGTCCGCTCAGATGACGGTAGATGGGCTCATTATAACGCACGGCACCCGGCGCCTCGCGCGAGGCAA
Source organism: Bellilinea caldifistulae (assembly GCF_001306055.1). Classification (GTDB taxonomy): domain Bacteria; phylum Chloroflexota; class Anaerolineae; order Anaerolineales; family Anaerolineaceae; genus Bellilinea; species Bellilinea caldifistulae. The sequence continues at coordinate 15,950 of NZ_LGHJ01000002.1, forward strand.
TGATGATGTCCCCCTCCGGTTTGAGCGGCGGAATGAAGCGGTTGACTTCCTCGATGGGCATGGAAAGGTCGGCATCGCAGATGAAACGGTATTCACCCTCAGCCGCCAGCATGCCGGCCCGCACCGCCAGCCCTTTGCCGCGTCCTTCGAGGTGCATGGCGCGCACAAAGGGATAATCCTGTTCAAACAGGCGGGCAATATCCAGGGTACGGTCGGTACTGCCGTTTTCGACCACCACCACCTCGTAGGTGTAATCCTGCCGGAGCAGAAAATTGGCAATTTTTTGGAGGGTATCCGGCAGCCGCCGTTCTTCGTTATAGGCGGGAATAATGATGGAAAGAAGGGGTGAGGTCAAAGTATGGTTGAAAAAGGTTGAAAAAACTGATTAGAACAAAGGTGCCTGGGGCAGGCTGTCCTGCGGAGCTTCGCTATCCCCGCTGATCAACACCTCGCGCCCGTTATGGTTGACCAGCCGGACATTCCCAAACACCTCGAAAGTGCTGGCCAGATAGGGCTTGCGGGCGCCGATGACCACTTTTTGGCCTTTCTTAAGACGCTCCAGCAATTCCTGCCGGGAAATCAGCAGGCGGTCAGACCAGGTTGGGCCGCGCCGCTCGTAAATTCGGGCGGTTTTCAGGCTGCCGTCCTCATTATAGCGCACCGCTTCAATGACTACATCGAAGCGTGAGGGCAAACTGGAGGGGGTTTTCTCTCGTTTGAGCAGTTTCATCATGGCTGGGCTTCCACATGTTCAAAATCAGGCTGGGGTTTATCGGACAAACCGCCGAGTGGACTCGGCGGTTTCTGGCCGTATGGTCGGGGTGGGCGGACTTGAACCGCCGACCCCCGCGTCCCAAACGCGGTGCGCTGCCAACTGCGCTACACCCCGGCGGGTCAGAGTATAATCCGAACCATGCTTAATCGTCAAGGAAGAAGGACGGCAAGGTTGTGGCTGGTGGTGTTGGGATGGCTGGTTTACGCCTGCGTACCGGCGCTGCCGGTCGCTGCGCCGCCCGAGACCGCAGCAACCTTAACCGCCACACCGCTGCCTGCCGGCAGACCAGCCACCCCGACGGCGACGCTTGCGCCGCAGCCCACCGCCGCCTCAATCCCCCAAGACGATTGCCGGCTGGAAGGCGGACGGGTGGAGCCGTTCAGCCAGCCTTCAGCGGTGATCGGCAAACCGCTGAGGGGTTACCTGTACCTGCCGCCCTGCTTTGAGCCGAATTCCGAACAGACCTTTCCGCTGGTGGTCTTGCTGCACGGTCAGTCGGCAGATGCCGGGCAGTGGCTGGGGCTGGGTCTGGCCGAGACGGCTGATCGCCTGATTGCCGAAAGGGTCATCCCACCGCTGGTGATTGCCCTGCCGTACGAGGAATACTCGTTGCGCAATCCCTACGAAAGCGGTTATGATCTGGCTCTGCTCGAAGAATTTTTACCGTGGCTGGTTGGAGAGTATCCGGCGGTTTGCCGGGAGGTAGCCTGCCGCGCGCTGGGTGGGCTTTCGCGGGGGGGCGGGTGGGCGCTGATGATCGGCCTGACCCGACCCGGACGATTTGCGGCCATTGGCGGGCACTCTGCCCCGCCGTTTTACGGCATGGAAAGCCGCCTGACAATTGGGTTAAAGGAGAATTCTGCCGAAAGTTTCCCGGCCGTGTATCTCGATGTTGGGGAAAAAGACCGCTACTACCGCGCGATTGAGGAATTTCACAACCGGCTTGCCGAGCTGGGCGTCCCGCATGAATGGCGGGTCAACCCCGGTGCCCACGACGAGGATTACTGGCGCAGTCAGGTGGAAAATTACCTGCGCTGGTACGGAAGCATCCTGCCGGGTATGATAGAATGAATACAAATTTCGGACAGGCTTGGAAAATGGTCGTGGCATCCTCCGACATAAAAAAACAACTCAAGACCTTGAGTGAATTACTGCAAGGCGATTTGGATTTTCACCAGATGCAGAGTTCTTACGCATCGCATAACTTCCATTCATTCCCGGCTAAGTTCCCGCCTCAATTACCCCATGTATTTATCCAAAATCTTACGGACGTTGGAGAAATTGTCCTTGATCCTATGAATGGATCGGGAACAACTGTGCTGGAAGCACGACTGGCCAAGCGGATTGGTATTGGTCTGGATATTGACCCGCTGGCGTTGAAAATTTCTCAAGTCAAAACCTGCTCGTTGAAACCGTTAGCGGTGTACGAAACAGGCTTGCGCCTGCTAAAAGCCGCCCGCATGATGCTGGATACTTCTCCCGAGATCATCGAAAATTATCTCCAAAGCCGGTGGGATGATGAAACCCGCCAATTTGTTGATTACTGGTTCTTGAAATCTGTTCAAAGAGAACTGGCCTCGTTACGAATTCAAATTGAAAAAATTGATGACCTTGCCCTGCGTCGTTTCTTTGATGTCGTGTTTTCGGGAATTATTATTACGAAATCCGGTGGCGTTTCGATGGCGTTGGATTTAGCTCACACACGGCCTCATCGTGTTAAGCAAGTCCTTGATAAAAACAGCCAAATCCTGTTTTCAGAAATTGAAGAAAGCCAGCCACCTCGCTCTCATTGGGTCAAGAAATATCGTTCTCCTTTTGAGGAATTTGAGAAAAAACTCAAAGTCAACATTAGAGGCCTGCAAGAGATAACCTCGTTGCCGGTTTATCACATCCTCAGCGATGCTCAAAAAATCCCTTTGAAAGACAATATTGTTGACTTGATAGTAACTTCGCCTCCCTATGCCTCCAATGCAATTGATTACATGCGAGCGCATAAGTTTTCACTGGTCTGGCTGGGGTATTCCATTTCCTCCCTGAGCAGTAAAAGAAGTGAATATATTGGCGCTGAGTCGCAACCCAGAACCAGCGCCGAAGTTCTTCCTGCTTATACCCAATCTGTTATCGTGGACATATCCTCATTGGATAAACGGAAAGGCATGGCGCTCGAACGGTATTATTCGGAAATGAAACGGGTGCTAACGGAAATTTACCGGGTTTTGAAGCCGGGAAAATGTGCCATAGTCGTGGTTGCCACCTCGATTTTGCGGGGTAGAAATACTCAAACACATCTCTGTCTTGCGGATATTGGTAAACAATTGGGCTTTATTGTTCCTGAAATTGGAGTAAGAAATTTAGATCGAGATAAACGTATGATGCCAGCGACTCTACAAAATAATTCCGAATCACAAATTCAACAACGAATGCACGAGGAATATGTAATCGGTTTCTATAAACCTGCCTAGAGGGAGCAATGAGCGAGCTCAGTTCACTAAGGAAAAACTATCATCAAGAAATTCTCCAAAAGATTGTTCGTCTTAACACTCATCCTGACAAGGGTAGTAGATATCCATCTTTTGCTGATAGCAGCAGCAAAAACAGCATTGCAATTGCGTGGAAATTAATCGAAAAAATCAATACGGAGAGTATAACCTTTGTTGAGGATCAATCCATCACAGCTCAAACAGCCGGTGGACGCTTTGAGGAAATTACGCGTAACTTCTTACAAAATGCACTTGATCTGCTCACTCACCTCAGGGTTGGCGAGTGGCTCTATTACACCAGCATCCCGATTTCACGATTCGATCAATATGAACATTTAGCTGCTTTGGAAAAATTGAGCCGTGAAAATCCGCAAATTGCTGCCACACTTGGGGGAGATTACATCATCAAGCCGGATATTGTCGTAGCAAAAAAGCCTGTTTATCCTTCAAATATCAACCGCCCTCAAAGAGAAGTCATTTCTGATGACGAAGAAATTGCTGCGTTTTCTCCATTTATCTTTCGTTCCAATGCGCCGGAAAAATTGATATTGCATGCCAGTATTTCTTGTAAATGGACTTTGCGAAGTGATCGTGGTCAGAATTCGCGGACGGAAGCATTAAATCTCATTCGTAACCGCAAGGGAAGCGTCCCAAAAATTGTGGCCGTTACCGGTGAACCTTTGCCGATGCGAATTGCCTCTCTGGCGTTGGGTACTGGCGATTTGGACTGTGTATACCACTTTGCGCTCCCGGAATTACAGAAAGCCATTGAAGAATTAATTGAAAATACCGGGAGCAGCTTGGAAGATCAAAAAGATATGCTCAATACCCTCATCGAAGGACGGCGCTTGCGGGACATCAGCGACTTGCCTTTCGATTTGTTGCTCTAAATCTGTGATTGAGTTACTAACCGGTATAGCCGGATTTGCCGACTCGAGCGTCGCAGGGTGCGCGTTTCGACCCATTCGCCGCCGGCTGCCTCGATCCGTGTGGCAGTTTCGGTGTCCTCTTCCGCGCAGGTCAACCTTACCTCGCTCAATCCCATCGCGGCAGCCTGAGCCAGCGTCAGGCGCAACAGGGCATCCTCATAACCCTTGCCGCGCTCCGAGGGGCGGATTTCGACGCTGATTTGACCGCCTTTTTCCAGCAGCGTATCTGCCATGCGGTGGCGCAGCCGGCTGAAACCAAGCAGAGTCTTTTCATCACCCACCAGCCAGAAAGTCGTTTGCGGCACGACACCCGGCGGTAGGTCGTCCTCCCGGCTTTCCTCTGCCAGATTTTGCAGGAAGATGAAAAAGGTCTCATCACTGCCCTTGAGCAAACCGTTGAAGCGGGTATCCCCTGCGGCGTGAAAATCCCGCGCCAGATCCAACAGTTCCTCGCGCCATTCGGGGGTCAATTGAATCAGGTTCAGGTTTTCGGCGTTCATGGTTTCGTCCCTTCCTCTGACTTCTGGCAGGCAGGGCAAATCCCGAACAAAATCAAGTGATTGGTGACAATTTTATAACTGTACTGACCGGCAATGCCGGAAAACAGCCCCTCTACTTGCTGGTGAGAGAGCGTTTCCACCCTGCCGCACTGCTGACAAACCAAATGGTGATGCGGAGGATCGCTGAAGGCTTCATAAACTGCCGCACCGCTGCCAATATCCGATACCGAAATGTGCCCCTTCTTTGCCAGCCGTTCCAATGCCCGGTAAACGGTGGAGGGGTTAACCGCCGGCAGGCGGGGTTGTATCTGCTCGTACACCTGCGCCGCCGTCAGGTGGCCGGGTGCATGGGCGTTTAACACGTCCAGAATGGCTGCATCAACTGAGGAAGATTTCATTTCAACACTGTTTTGCAAATATTTGCATTTGCAAATTTTGGATTATAATATGTTTACTCCCTTTTCCCCAATTCTATCAAATTTATGAGGATTCCGACATGCTTTACAGTCCCCAACCCATGCACATTCCCGATGGTTTTCTTTCGCTGCCGGTTGCGCTGGCATTATGGGTGGTTTCGATTGGGCTGATCGGCATTGCCATCCGCCGGTTGGAACACACCCTCTCGGAACGAGAAATTCCCCTTATGGGCATTCTGGCGGCAGCCATTTTTGCCGGCCAAATGTTGAACTTTTCGGTGACCGGCGGCACCTCCGGCCATTTGCTGGGGGCAGCCCTGGCGACCATTCTGCTCGGCCCCTACCCGGCCATGCTGGTGATGACCGCCGTGGTCAGCGTGCAGGCGCTGCTCTTTCAGGATGGCGGGCTGGTGGTGATGGGCGCTAACCTGTTCAACATGGCGATTGTCGGGGTGTGGGTGGCGTACGCCGTTTTCTCCCTTATCCGCCGGTTGACGGGGGAAACGCGCGCCGGCCTGCTGGCGGGTGGTTTTGCCGCGGCGTGGAGCTCGATTTTCGTTGCCGCGCTGGCCTGCGCCTTGGAACTGGCTCTCTCGGGGACTTCACCCGCCAATCTGGCTGTGCCGGCCATGGGCGGTATTCACGCCCTGATCGGCATCGGCGAGGGGCTGATCACGGTTGGCGCCCTGGCTTTCATTTACGCAGCCCGGCGCGATTTGCTCACCCCGGCAGGACGTTCTCAGGCGGTCAACCGCCCGGTCTGGCTGGGCGGCGGGCTGATTGCGCTGGTGCTGGTGGTCTTTTCGCCGCTGGCTTCCAGCCATCCCGATGGCCTGGAATGGGTTGCCGAACAACTGCAGTTTATCGAAACCGCCCGCCCGCCCGCATTTGAAATCATCCCTGATTATCTTGTCCCCGGCATCTCCAATGAGGCGCTGGCAACCATTCTGGCCGGGGTCATCGGGCTGGTGGTGGTCAGTCTGGCGGCTATGTCGGCGGGGCTGGCACGTCGGCGGACACGCCCGCAGGGTTGATGGACGAATCCTTCCCGCCCCTGACGGTCGGCGGACGCGGGCTGTACGGTCTGGACGGACGGGTCAAAGTACCCCTGACCCTGGGGCTGATTCTGACGGCTGCTTTGCTGCCCAACCGCCCCGGGGGTGCCTACCTTCTATTAATCAGTGCCTTGTGGGCGGCGGCTCTGGTCAGTGGTGTGCCGCTCACCCGTCTGATTCGGCGCGGCTGGCTGGCGGGGCCGTTCGGGCTGGCTGCCCTGCCGTTGCTCTTTACCACACCCGGCACGCCCCTGCTGACTCTGCCGGTGGGGGAAGGGCTGACCCTGACCGCCGCCGGCCTGATGCGCTTTACCGCCGTTTTGCTCAAAGCCTGGATTTCGCTGCAAGCCGCTGCCCTGCTGACGCTGACAACTTCCATCCCTGCCATCCTTCTCGCCCTGCGCGCTCTGAAAGTTCCCCGCCTGCTCCTGATGGTCATTGCCCTGATGAGTCGCTACCTGTTCGTTTTTGGCGAAACCGCCCGCCAATTACTGCAAGCCCGCGAAGCGCGTAGCAGCCAGCCCGACCCGCACCGCCGGACGGGCGGGAGTCTGGGGTGGCGGGCGCGGGTCACCGGCGGGATGGCCGGCAGTCTGCTGATTCGTTCCTTCGAGCGCGCCGAACGGGTGTATGCTGCCATGCTGGCGCGTGGCTACGATGGCGAGGTGCGCGCTCTTCCCCAGCCCGACCTTTCCCCGGATGCGTATCGCATCCTCGGTGGTGGTGCGTTTTTCTTCTTGCTGGTGATTGCTTTCGGATGGCTGACGACCGGAGGCGGGCGATGAATCCGTTTCTGGAAGTCGAAAACCTGACCTACACCTATCCCGATGGGCGACCGGCTCTGCGCGGGATCGGCTTGAAAATCCTGCCCGGTGAACGGGTTGCGCTGGTTGGCCCGAACGGCGCCGGTAAATCCACCCTGCTGCTGGCGCTGGCCGGTATTTTACGCGCCGAAGGCCGCATTCTTGTAGATGGCACACTCCTGACGCCCGCCAGCCTGCCGCGTCTGCGTGCCCGTATCGGGTTGGTCTTCCAACTACCGGATGACCAGTTGTTTTCCCCCACCGTGTACGAGGACGTGGCGTTTGCTCCCCTGTATCAGGATCTGCCCCCCGGCGAGGTGCATGCGCGGGTTGAAGAAGCCCTGGCCGGGGTGGGGATGCAGGCGTTCGCCGGACGGATGCCGCACCATCTGAGCATGGGTGAAAAGAAACGGGTTGCCATTGCCACCGTGCTGGCAATGCGCCCGGCCATGCTGCTGCTGGATGAACCCAGCGCCGGTCTGGATCCGCGTGGGCGGCGCGAATTGATTTCCCTGCTCAACGGCTTGCCGCAAACCTTGCTGATCGCCACCCACGATTTGGATCTGGCCGGGCGACTCTGCCCGCGCATGGTGATTCTGGACGGGGGGCAAATTGTGGCCGATGGCGAAAGCCGCGCCCTGCTGGCCGATGCAGACCTGCTCGCCGCTCACGGGCTGGTTTGAGCGGCGTGCCTTTCGATCACCTCGCGTAAGGTCGGGTCAATCTGGTTGATCACCGCCGGGATTTGAGCCGGCGGTACATAGTACTGAAGCACCTGCCAGAAAGCATCTTCCAGAATGAAGCGGGCAAAGCGCCACTCACCACTGACCGGCAGGGGCTGGGCAATCGGAATCCACTGCAAGGTCGGCAGCCAGGCCGGGTATTGTTGGCGCATTCCTTCCTGCGCCAGCATTGCCGAGGCTGCCCCCAGCGGATAACCTCCGCCAGCCTGGAGCAGAGCCGCCTGAATTTCCGGTTGAGTCATCCAACGGATAAACAACCACGCCGCCAGTTCGCGTTCCGGCTGACTGCGCAAAATGCCGTAGGAAAGGCCGCCAACCACCACCACCGGCCGGTCACTCGCCGGGAAGGGCAGCGCCATCCAGACATCCTGGCTGCCCAAACGCTGCATGGCGGCAGTGAGAATGGGCAGATCCAGCAGCGATGCTGAAAAGTACAGCGCACGCCGCGTGGCAAAGGCTTCTTCGGGTGGGATGCGCCCGAAAAATGCACAGCCCTCATCCACCATGCCGCGTAAAAACTCGGCTGCTTGGAGGGTCTGCGGTTGATTGAACGACAGGCGCGCCGGCTCACCCTGAAGGGGGTTGGCCAGCCCAAATGATTTCAGCCAGGCGTAAATCGTCCAGCCGTCGGTATCCACCATCCAGCCGCCGCTGCCGTCATTGCTGCCGATGCGGTCGGTGTTGTTGGCCTGGGCTGCGGCGCAGGCGTGTTGCTTAAATTCGGCTGCGCTTTCGGGCGGGCGGCTGAAACCCAGTTCCGATGCCCACGTCAGGTTGTAGAAAAAGACGCGCGGGGCGCGCAATGCCGGTATGCCGATTTGCTGACCGTCGGCCTGATCCTGCTGCCAGAACACCAGCGGAAAATCGGCGCGGCGTGCCTCGCTCAACCCCCAGCGGGGGTCGAGCAAAAAATCATTCAAGGGGCGGATGCGGTTGCCGTTGGCATGCCAGTACAGCAGATGTTCCGACGGGGCGACGATCAGGTCGGGTGCAACGGCTTCCGGCGAGGGAGTTTCCAGCCGTTGGGCGGTTGCCATGCTCGAACCACTCGATTCGGCCAGCACGGTAATCCCCCACTCATTGGTCTGGTTGAACTCGGCTACCGCCTGTTGCAGGGCGGCTGCCAGACTGCCCGTCCACGGGTAAAGCAGGCGGATTTCCAGCCCGCGCAATTCGGCAAATGGATTGGCTGTGGGTGTGTACGCCGGGGTGGGTGTATCGGTCCGCATGAGGGTGGGCATGACCGGGCGGGTGCGGGTGATTTGAGGAGTTGCTTCTTCTACCTGCGGCGGCGGTAAAACCGCCGTACAGGCCGCCAGCAGCCAGGTCAGCAGCACCAGCAGGGGGGCTACCCTCCGCCGAGCAGGTAAATGATGGAGTAAGCGCCACGGAGCAAGCATCAGTCAAAATCGGTGGGCAGGTGCGGGTTGCGGTAATGCTCGAACAGACGGCGGATTTCCGGCAGGGTGGTGCGTGCCACCGAAAGCGGCGGGATTTCATCCTCACCAAAAAAGGCCGCTCCGCCGGTTTCGATGCTCTCGGCCGGTTGCCCACCGGTCAACTCACAGATGAAGAAGAGTTTATACAGGTGAAAAATGTAGGGTGGATGGCCGTTCTTGGGGGCGTTGCGATCCACCAGCATGGCCAGTTTAACGGCGCGGCATTGGTAACCGGATTCTTCGAACACCTCGCGCTCGACTGCACTGCGCGGCGATTCGCCCACATCAACCCAGCCGCCGGGTAACGTCCAGCCGCCGTCGGCTTTTTCCAGCACCATCAGCAGTTTACCGTCCTGAAAGACCGCCCCGCGCGCATCCAATTTGGGGGTGGCGTAACCGGCTTCGGCGGCAAAGATGCGTTCGAGCGTCTCAAATTCGGTTTGGCCGTATTCTGCCATCAGGCGGGCTGCCAGCCGGCGCAGGGCGTTAAACCGTTCAATATCGAATGGATTGGTCGAATACGCCAGCCCATCCTGTGCCAGCGCCTGAATTTGCTGTACCCAGCCCAGCCAGCGAGGTTCGGTCATCGAAAACCCTTTTCCGAGTGGATTGGGGGTAATTGTAACACGGGTGCAGGCTCAGGGTGCCGATTCAAACACGGTCCTGTACACATCCTCTCCGAAACTGGTTTGGAGCGGCTGCCCTTCAAACAATTTGTAGGTGCGCCGTCCGCCGCTTTTGCGCTCGGCGCGTAAAAAGAGTGCGTTGGGCAAACCCTGCTTGTAGAAACCATCCGCCAGCGTGAATTGATGGGTCACAAAGAATACTTTGATTTTGCGTTCCAGCAGCGCCAGGGTGATCTGGCGGGCAATTTCCGCGCCTTCCCGCTCATTGGTAGCCGCAAATGACTCGTTGAAAAGGACCAGGGCATGCGGGCGGATGTGATCGGCGATGGCGCTCATCCGGCTCAACTCTTCATCCAGTTTGCCGCTTTTCATGCTGCTGTCTTCGCGGCGCTTATAGTGGGTGAACACGCCGGAACAAAGGTTTGCCGTGAACTGCTCGGCCGCCACGAACATACCCGACTGCATCATCACTTGCGCCTGCCCGATGCTGCGTAAAAAAGTGGACTTACCGCCCTGATTTGGACCGGAAACAATGATGACCCGCTCATTTCCGCTCAATTGAAAGTCATTGGGGACAATGCGAGCAATCTCACCGCGCAGTTGAATGGCCAGCGCCAGATCGAAAGCCTCGGCTGCCAGCACTTCTTTGCTGCGGATGCTGACGGCGGGAAGGCAGAACTTCAATCCGCCTTTCATCAACGGCAGGATGGTTTCCAGGTAGGCCACATAAAACTGCATCTCACGGTCAAAGGTGAGGATGAAATCAGCCATGAACCGGCTATGTTCAGCGCAAAAGCGATGGAGACGCTCGAACAATTCGGGGTTCAGGCGTGCCACCAGATCGAGAATTTGCGCCTCGACATGATTCATGCTGGACACAATATTCAGCTTGACCAGATAATCCTTGACTGCGCCTTGTTTGAACTTCTCGAAGGTTTTTTCGACTTCGATGCTGTAATCAGTTTCCCCATCGTAGGGGCGTACTTTGACGGTGGTATCTTTGATCAGCACGCAGTACCGCACTGTCGAGAGGTCTTTCTTCAACTGCTCGGCTTCGTCCCGCAGGCGCTGAAACTCCGATGAAGCGGTGTACGCCCCCAAAATCTGCCGGAAAGCCAGCAAGCCTCGGGATTGCAAGTCCGCGCTGCTCAAATCCTGCTCCAATTGCAGGACAGACCGTACATACACCAGCGCCGCTTCCAGAAACCATCCTTCGCGATGATTTTGATGGTCAATTTCACTGCTCAGTTTTTGGTAACGGCGCAGAATGACCATTTGGGCGGCAAAGGTCTGCATTTTGATCAGGGTCGTTTCCGTCATCAAATCGCGCACGATTTCCTGACGAAACCGAATGGTCTCTTCGTCCTGAACGGCGGTGTAATAATCGGGTTTCAGGTCATAATCCTGCTTGCTGGCGGTGATCCAATCCACAATCTGATCCAGATTCAGGTCGCGGAAGTAAGCGGGGGGCTGGTCGCGCACGCCGGCCGCTTTTTGCGGGGAGGGATACAACAATCCAATCGAGTCCATCGTCATACTTTCACCATACCGGGTTCATCGTAACAAAAAGCCTCTACTGATCTGCCGATTCAGTAGAGGCTATCAGTCATTCGACGGTTAAAGCGAGCCTCATCGCTTTTGTGAATTTATTTTATCACAAACCGGTCAGGCATGATAAAATCTGTGCCAACAGGCTATGGCGTTTACCCCCACTCACACCGACCGCTTGATCAATGTGGTGCTGGCGCTGGCGCAGTACCCCATCCTGAGCGGACGCATCCGCCAGCAGATGCGCCGCGAGTTGTTCGCGCGCGGCATCATCCAGCCGGCCGACTTTGAAAACGAGGTGCGCCGGTTGGCGATCCTCTCGCAGGAACGCGAAGGCCTGCGCAACCCGGTCGGCGAAGAACCCGCCGAGGTGTGGGAAATCCGGATCAGCCGCATTCGCGATCACCTGACCGATTTGCGCTTCAGCCAGCACCTGACGCTGGACGTGCTGGAAAACATCATCAGCGAAGTGCTGAGTGAACGCGGCATTGACATGGTCGGGTTGATGCTCTCGCTCAACCCGGAAACTGCCCCGCTGGATCTGGTCTTTGAACAGGCGATGACCATTGAACGCCTGCCGCCGGAGGAGCGCCAGAAGTACGAAGCCCGCCTTCAGGAAACCAAGGTGGTGCTGATTCGCAGCCTGATCAGCGATCAACTGCGCTACATCAACATTGCCAAGCGCTGGTTTACCATTGATGATTTGCAGCAAATCCGCCGCCACAAAATTGGGCCGGGGCGCATCGGCGGCAAAGCCGCCGGTATGCTGCTGGCGCACCGCATTTTACGCCAGACCAACTCGCTGGGTGAGGACACCTGCCTGATCACCCCCGATTCGTACTATGTCGGCGCGGACGTGTTCTACTCGTTCATGTCCATCAACAATCTGTTTCACTGGAATGACCAGAAGTACAAGACCGAAGCCGAGATGCGCGCCGATTACCCCCAGATTCTGCACGAATTCATGGAGGGGGATTTTCGTCCGGATATTGCTCAACGGCTGGAGGCGCTGTTGGGCGGTGTTGGCAAACATCCGTTGATCGTGCGTTCGTCCAGCCTGCTGGAGGATAACTTCGGCACGGCTTTTGCCGGAAAATACGAGAGTGTCTTCCTGCCAAATCAGGGCAGTCCGTCCGAAAACCTGCGCGCTCTGACGAGGGCGATTGCCCGGGTGTATGCCTCCACCCTCAACCCGAACGCCCTGCTCTACCGCCGGGCTCGCGGCCTGCAAGATTACGACGAGCGCATGGCAATCCTGATTCAGGTGGTACAGGGCGAACGTTTTGGGCGGTATTTTCTACCGCATGCCGCCGGGGTGGCTTTCAGCCGCAATTTATACCGCTGGGCACCTCAGATCCGCCGTGAGGAAGGTTTTGTCAGGCTGGTGTGGGGGTTGGGCACCCGCGCCGTGGACCGGGTGGGCAACGATTTTCCGCGCCTGATTGCGCTCAGCCATCCGCTCTTGCGTCCTTCGACCGACCCCAAAGCCATCCGTCGCTATTCCCAACAGTACGTGGACTTGATTGATCTGGAGGATAATGCCTTCAAAACCCTGCCGGTGGGGGAGGTGCTGAAGGGAGACTACCCGGTGCTGCGGTATGTAGCTCAGGTGGAGGAAGACGGTTACTTTGCCTCCTTACGCTCACGCTATCTTGGCGATGGCAAACACCTGGTGTTGACCTTTGAAGAATTGCTGCGCCGCACCCCTTTTGCCGAACGGATGCGTGATCTTCTGCGCACGCTGGAACGCCATTACGAGGCCCCGGTTGATGTTGAATTCACCCTCTCGATTCACGAAAAGAACGGCGTGCCGGAATTGTGCATCACCATCCTGCAGTGCCGTCCGCAAAGCCAGTTGCAGGTGACCGCGGCAGCGGCGCTGCCCACCGATTTAGATCCCCAGGATGTCATCTTCAAGACCCATTTTGTGGTGCCCGAAGGCACGCTGGAGCGGATTGACTACGTGGTTTTTGTGCCGCCGGAGGGCTACTTTGGGCTGGAAAACCTGAACCTGCGCAATGAACTGGCGCGCGCCATCGGCCGATTGAACAGCGCGCTGGAAAACGAGCGTTTCATCTGCGTTGGGCCGGGGCGCTGGGGCAGCAGCAATTCCGATTTGGGTGTGCCGATTGATTACGGCGACATTTACCATGCCCGTGCGCTGGTCGAACTGGCCGGTCAGGGTTATGGCCTGCCGCCGGAGCCGTCCCTGGGGACTCATTTCTTCCAGGATCTGCTCGAGTCCCAAATTTACCCGCTGGCCATCTACCTCGATCAGCCCGGCAGCGTTTTTCGGCGCGAATTTTTCTACCACACGCCCGACCGGTTGAGTCAATGGCTCGAAATCCCGCCGGAGTTGAGCAAAAGCCTGCGTCTGATTCGCGTGGCCGATTATCGCCCCGGTCACCATTTGGAAATTGTGATGAGCGATGAGAAAGGGGTGGCGGTGGCTTTCCTGCGCGCGGATGAGGACAATCAACCTACGAGATTTTGAAGCTCTCCAGCCCTTCCAGTTCGTTCATCTCGGTGGTAATCAGTTCGTATAAATCGGTCTTGCGGGAGCGGAAAGAAACCTCCACCTCCAGGCGTTTGTTTTTGATATTTTTACGGATGGAGACGATTTTGGCGTTGAGTTTGTGCTTTTTCCAGATTTTGTTGATGTCCTTGAGGGCATTCGGACGGTCTTGAAGATGCAATTCCACGGTCACGGCTAAATCGGGGCCGAACAGTTTTTTCTCGGCCAGATCGAGCAATTCCAGCACCACCAGCAGCAAACCGGTGGCGGCGGCAGCCGGGATGTAGTAACCGGCGCCTACGGCCAGCCCAACGACCGCCATAGTCCACAGAGAAGCGGCGGTGGTCAGTCCTTTGACGTTGGGGCCGTAGCGCAAAATGGCGCCGGCGCCCAGAAAACCGATCCCGGAAATGACCTGGGCTGCCAGACGGGCCGGATCGCCGTTGGGAGCGTATTGGTGGAATTGCATGGCAAGGTTGATTGAAAGGGTCATCGCCAGCGTGGCGCCGACTACCAGGACGATGTGCGTGCGCCAGCCGGCCGGCTGGTTTTGTCGTTCGCGCTCGAAGCCGATGACTGCGCCCAGGGCAGTGGCAATCAAAATTCGCACAAGGATATCGGTTTCACTGATCATCTGGGTCTCCTGGAGGGAATAGAACAAATATTCTAATAATTTAGAAAACACACCCATCCCCTCCGCTTTGAGTATAGCATAAGCGCTGTTTCACATGAAACATCACCCAAAGTCAGATTCGTTTCACGTGAAACAAAACGGGGCGAGCGCTTGCCCGCCCCGTCGATTCAGCCGGATTTCTGTCAGAGTTCCTGCCGGCGGAAAATGAGCCAGGCTGCCAGCAGCGCCGCCACCAGCATGCCGGTGCTGACCGCCAGACTGCCCCAGTAAGCCGTTTCCGGCTGAATGAACAGCGTTGCGCTCCATGTCACCAGCTGCGCCGGCAGGTAAACCGCCACCATCTTGCTGATGCCGATCACGCTCAAGCCCAACAATACCGCAAAGGAAAGCCCGGCCGCCACGGCCTGACTGCGGCTGATGGTGCTGAACAGCAGGGTTAGCCCGGCGTAAACCATCGTGTACAGCCACAACAAGCCGTTCATCGCCACCCAGCGGTCAAAGGGCAGGAATTCAAACAGCAGACCGGTGTAATAATAGCCCGCCAGTCCGGAGATCAACAGGCTGAGGGCAAAAACCAGCCCAAACGCAGCCGCTTTGGCCATTAAGAACGCCCCGCGCGGGAGGGGTTTGCTCAGCACCAGCGCCGCTGTGCCGCGTTCCTTCTCCCCCGAAACCGATCCCATCGGCAGTAATATGGCAAACAAAATGGCAAATTGGCTCAGATTCTTGATGTACTGACCGATTGCATCCACCACTGTTGGCGGCGGAATCAGTTCGCCGAGTGCTTCGCCTCCCGGAATGGCACCTAAAATCTGGGGGGTGAAGTAAGCCAGCAACGGCGAAAGCAAACCGAACAGGCTCAGGACGATCACCGTCACCAGCAGGCGGTAGGTGCGCCACTGCTCCCGCAATTCTTTGGATAGTGCGGCCCAAAACAGGTTCATCTGTGCACCTCTTCGTTGACCAGATTCAAAAAGACTTCTTCCAGCGAAGGCTTAACCGCCTCAAACCGCTCCACTGCCAGTCCACTTTCGGCCAGAGCCTGCAGCAACCAGCCGCGGGCATTTTCTACATCCCGAACGCGGATGCGGACGGCGTTTCCGTCCACCTGTACCTGTTCCACCATGGCTTCCCGGCCAATTTTTTCGGCCCATTCGGTCAGCGGACGGTTACCGTTGGCGGTCACTTCCACCCGAAAGACCGGCAGGGCATAGGCAGCGGTCAGGTCTTCCTGCCGTGCCACTCGCAGCATGCGCCCTTTGTGAATGATACCGACCGTGTCGCACACCCGCTCCACATCCGCCAGGATGTGAGTGGACATGAACACGGTACACTGGCCGCGCAGGCCGGCAATCAATTCCAGCACATCCCGCCGCCCGGCTGGATCCAGCGCCGAAGCGGGCTCATCCAGAAACAACACCTCCGGCTGATTGACCAGCGCCTGGGCAATTCCCAGCCGCTGGCGCATACCGCGCGAGAAGCCGCGAATTCGTCGTTTGCGAACTTCCCACAAGCCAACCTTTTCCAGCAGCTCTTCGGCGCGTTTGCGGCGGGCTGCCCCGCCCAGACCAAACAGCCTGCCAATGTATTCCAGAAATTCCTGAGCGCTCATCCAGCCGTAAAACGCCGGTTCTTCCGGCAGGTAGCCGATCCGGCGCGCCAGTGCGCCGTTATGACCAATTTGAACGCCAGCCACGCTGGCATGACCACCGCTGGGGTGCGCCAGTCCGGTGAGGATGCGGATGGTGGTGGTTTTACCGGCACCGTTCGGGCCGAGAAAACCAAAGATGCTGCCCGGTTCAACTTCCAGTGAAAGTCCATCCAGCGCACGCACCGCGCCGTAGGTCTTAACCAGATTTTCGATGCGAATGGCGCTCATTCTTCCTCCTTTCCAAACATCAGGTAGGCAATCGGGCCGAACAGGTTGACGAACAGGATGACCAGCAGCCAGACCCACTTTGGCCCACGGGTGCGTTCGCGGCGCAGCAGATCAATCAGCGCCACCAGCATCAGCACCCCCTGCAGAATGACCACCGGGATTAAAAAGGGAAGGAAGCGGGTAAGTTCCTCGAAGTTCACGATTTCTCCTCCGTGTGCTGCTGCGCCAGACTGACCACGCCGCTCAACCCGCCCAGATTCATGGTGTCCACCGCGCTGGAGGGTACGATCACCAGCGCGCCTTTTTCTTTGAGGCCCTCGAAGAGCATGTTCATTGCTCGCAGGTGCAGCGCGGTCGGGTTGTTGATGTAAGCCTGCGAGGCCTGGGCAAAACTATCGGCAATTTGCTTTTCGGATTCCCCGAGGATGACCCGTGCCTGTCGTTCGCGCTCTGCCTGCGCCTGTCGGCTCATGGCGTCTTCCAGTTCCTGAGGGATGACGATATCGCGGATTTCGACACTCTGCACGGTGATTCCCCAGGGTGTGGTGCGCTCGTCAATGATCTGCTGCAATTCGGCGTCCATTTTGGCGCGCCCAACCAGAATGTCGGAAAGCGGTTTCTGCCCGATCACCTCGCGCAGGGCGGTTTGGGCAGCCCAGGCAATGGCGGTTTTGTAGTCCTCCACTTCCAGGGCGGCTTTTTCGGCATCCCACACAACCCAGAAGAGCACCGCATCCACATCCACCGGCACGGTATCGCGGGTGAGGGTCTTTTCGGCATTGAAGGGGGTTACCATGACGCGATGGTCAATCCAGGTCGAAACCTGATCCACCAGCGGGAGGATGAAGAAAAGCCCCGGGCCGCGCAGTCCGACAAACCGCCCAAAACGCAGCACGACCGCCTTTTCCCACTGCCGCGCCACCTGAATGGCAAACAGGAAGAAGAAGCCGATCAGCAGGAAAAGCAAGAAGATGGCTGCTGCCCAGCCCTCCGAAACGCGGTTTTCCAGGTAAATGGCAGCCAGCGTGCCGAGCACCCAGAAGATGACCGCCACGGCCACGCCGATTCCGCTGACGCGGAAGGGGAGTTCCCGGCTCAGGCGCGGTTCTAATTTCTCTTTACGCGATTCTTTCTTTTGCATGGCAAACTCCTTTGATCATGATCTTCGAAAACGGCTCAATCCTCGGCCGTTTGCGTGTGATTCAATTGCTCGATCTGTGTTTCCAGCAGGGCGCGGATTTGATCCATACTGAAACCCAGCGCCAGCGCATCCCGCAGGTAGTGGCGGGTGAGTTGCTCAAATGCCTGCCGCCGCTCCCGCTCGCGGTTTTCCGCCTGTCCGGCCGACCAGATGTAGGTGCCACGCCCTTGCTGGGTGGAGATCAGCCCCATGCTATCGAGAATGCGGTAGGCTCGGGCAACCGTGTTGAAGTTGACCCGTAAATCGGTTGCCAGCTGACGTACCGTGGGTAATTGATCGCCGGGCTTCAGTTCGCCGCTCAACACCCGGTTTTGAATTTGTTCGACAATCTGGGTGGTGATGGGCGTTTCGGAACGAAAGTCAATGTGCAGGTTGAGGTTGGCCAAACCGTCCTCCGCATCGTGGATTAAAATTGTATTATTGTATCATTGAATAATTGTACAAGATAATTATAGAAAAGTCAAGGGTTGCTGGATTTGAGTCGGTCAGTTTTTGTTGCGCGGCTTCGCGCCGGTGGGTTGAGGTGAGGGTCATTTACAGGCGGCGCGGCGGTTTCCCCCCAAGCCGTTGCGGCGGCAAGGGCATGTCATTACGAGCCGCCGTCAGGCGGCGTGGCAATCAGAGCGGGGCGGCGGGCGTAAGCCCGCCGCAGGGCGGAGCGCATACCGGCGGGCGAAGCCCGCCGGTGAGCGTAGCCCGTCCCGCTCTTGGCGTGAGGCGCAAAGCCGAGCGGTTATGAGGGAGCAACAAGCGACCGAATGCGAGGCTTTGCAAGGGGAAGCCCCCCTTGGGGGGGCGGGGGTTTGAGGCGGGGGGGCAGAGTGAGGCGGGCTTTGCCCGCCGAACGGAATTATTTTAGGGGCGGGTTTAGCCGATTGCGGAGCGGAGCGGAGCAACGGCGTTTGAAACCCGCCCCTTACCTTATTCAAAAAAGGGCTTGTCCTTTGCGGGTGCTGGTGTTTCCGCAAGGTGCAAGCCCTTCGAAGTTTTACTACCATATATGGGGGTGTCAATTGTTACTTGTGCCATATATGGGGGATGTGGTAATTTAAGGATGTTCATCTATTCCACTTTGAGGAGGCTATAAATGGTTTTTCGTAATTGTTCCAGTGAGGATGAAGTTTTAGATAATCTTGCTATTCTTTACAGGGTGCAGTTATCCCTTGTAAAGGACGCAAGAGAGCGGGGGAAAGTGCCTGCTTTCAATATGGCTTATTTTTTTGCGGATGTTTTAGATTGTTTGGGACGGCTAGATTACGAGGCTTTGGTTAGGGTGATGGGCGAGAGTGTGGCTAGAAAAATTTGGGATGAGGTGAAGCCTTTCAATGGACGGGCGAATTAGTCGGCTTGAGTTTTCCAGACGACAAAAACAGGTTTTGGCGCTGATTGCACAAGGTTATACGACCGGTCAGATTGCTTTGTCTTTGGGCATAAGTAAGCGAACCGTTTTGGCTTATTCGGCATATTTGCGAAGCATGACCGGTACTGCTAACAATGCTGGCCTGGTGCATGTGTGTTGGCAGTTGGGCGTTTTGCCTTTGGATGAAGGCCGGCCTTCCTAGTCGAGCGTAGCCCAAGCCCCGCACGGAGTAAGGGGCGCAGGGCGGAGCGAGTGTGTATGTGAAGCCGAAGCCCGCAAGCGGAGCGTTTAGCGGAGCATTGCGGGCGTAGGCTTGACCTACCCTTTGCCCCCGCAGGGGGCAAGCGCATTGTGGGGGGCTTGCCCCCCACAGGGCGCAAACTTTCAATGGCGGACATTTGCTAGCCCGCAGCCCGGAGGGCAAGGGCGGTAGCAAAGGACGCCGTGAGGCGGGCGGGTTTTGTGCGTGAGTGAAGCGGAGCGGAGCGAACGCACGAAAACCCTACCTTGATTAGCCCGCCGAACTTACCTTTTCTTTCAGGTCTGAATCATGGTTCACGACCGCTGATCGGCACTCACCCACACTCATCAACGGGGCATGTTCACGACCGCTGACCGGCACTCACCAACACTCATCCACGGGGCATGATTCACGACCGCTTACCTATGCTTGCCAGTGGGGCATGATTGATGTTGGCCACCAGAGCGTATCACTTACGATTTACTTTATTCACTTACGGCATAAGTTGAATGTTTGCTTACTGCTTTGCGTCAGTTTCAATCCGTTGTTCTGAGACGCTTTATCGAAACTATGTGTTTCAGGGTGAAACGGCTACTTTGCTTTCATTCAATCAGTTTTTTTTATCCTGCTCTACGCCGTCAGGCAGCGTGGCAATCTCCTGCACAGGTGATTGAGTACCACTCAACCGCTCTCTATCGGTGCAGATGCCCGATCAGCGCTGGCGGAAGAGCAGCCGCAGGCTGCCGGTGAAGGCTTCACTGCCCTCGCCGCAAGTCGGCGCTTGCAAACCGTTGATGGTCTCGCTCAATTCCCCCACCCGCAGGCTGTACACCACCCCGGCCTCCATATCGAAATCGGCATAACCCAAACTGATCGAGGGCATCAGTCCGGTGAAAAAGGTCTCAATACCCCCATCCCATGCCACCGTGATGGCGATGCCCGGCACGGGTTTTCCGGCGCTGTCCTGTACCTCGATTAACAAGCGCGGCTGAGCTCGATTCGCTTCGCACACCGGGGTTTGTTCGGCCAGTTCAAACGGCGCCCCCAGGGTTGGCAGCGGACTGGGCTGGACGCGCGGTGTGAAGGTCGGGCGCGGTGTCGGCGGTGGGCTGGTCGGGGTTGGCGGGAGCGTCGCCGTCCAGACCGCCTGGTTCAAGTCGAGGGTGGGGAAGGTCTGCGGGGTGCCCGGCAAGTCTCCACCGCCGGATGGCGGGGAGGTGGGCAGGCCGGGTGGCTGGGTGAGAACGGCACTTTGCGGGGCACTCAGCGCGGCGGCCAGTTCCGCCAGAGCGCGGATGTCCGCTTCGCTACCGCCAGCCGACTGCAAGCGCAAAGCCTGATCGGCAAGGGTTTGGGGGAGCAGATTATCCCGCAACAGACCCAGGCGGGCGCGGGCGCGTTCCAGATTCGGCTCAGCCTGAAAAGCACGCGCGATCAGCAGGCGGTAGGTGTCTTTTTCCGCCTCTGCCAGCAAAAAGGGCGAGGTATCCACCACCTGCACCGGAGCAATCACCAGCGAAATCAGCAGTCCCAGCAGCAAACCGATCACCAGCCCGGTCAACAGGTAAAGCGGCGGCTGGCGGGGGCTTTCATCCTCTTCGTAGTAATCGTCCTCGATCATGGCATTGCGCTGGGGGTGAGGGTTGGCAGCCCCTTTTGCAGGGCTTGAAACAGGTTGGCAAGGGTTTCGATGTCACTGCGGGCATAACCCAGCTGCTGGCCGGTCAGGATGGCTTGCTGCACCTGACGCAGCGGCGGCGCATCTTCCAGCGCCCTCAAGCGTTCGAGCGCAGCGGCAAGATCGCCATCCTGCCGGTAAATTTCAGCGGTCATCAGCACATAATCGGCTTTGTAGTCCGAGCGCAGGGTGTGCAGGGCAAAACCGCTGGTCTGGGTGGGGCGCAGCACCCAGCCGTAAAAGATGCCGGCGGCTGCTCCGATGCCGATCATCACCACAAACCAGATCAAACGGCGTAAGCGCAACGCATCACCCCTTCAACATTGGCATGCGGATGCCGCGTTGCCGGGCGCTCTGGATGGCGAGCGGGTAACCGGCATCGGCATGACGCACCACCCCCATGCCGGGATCGGTGGTCAGCACCCGTTCCAGCCGGCGGGCAGCCGCCGGAGTTCCGTCCGCTACGATTACCATGCCGGCGTGCTGGCTGAAACCAATGCCCACCCCACCGCCGTGATGGAAGGAAACCCAGGTTGCCCCGCCGGCCGTATTGATCAGAGCGTTGAGAATCGGCCAGTCGGAGATCGCATCGCTGCCGTCGAGCATCGCCTCGGTTTCGCGGTTGGGAGAAGCCACCGAGCCGGCGTCCAGGTGGTCGCGCCCGATGACGATGGGCGCTTTGAGAATGCCCTGCGCCACCATCTCGTTGAATTTGAGGCCGGCGCGGGCGCGCTCGCCGTAACCCAACCAGCAGATGCGCGCCGGCAGCCCCTGGAAGGGTACTTTTTCGCGGGCCATCTTCAACCAGCGGTGCAAATGCTCGTCATCGGGGAAGAGTTCCATCACCGCCTGGTCGGTGCGGTAAATATCTTCGGGGTCGCCGGAGAGCGCCACCCAGCGGAACGGCCCCTTGCCTTCGCAGAACAGCGGGCGAATGTAAGCAGGCACGAAACCGGGAAAGTTAAAGGCATCTTTGACGCCGTGGTCGTAAGCTCGCTGGCGCAGGTTGTTGCCGTAATCGAACACCTCCGCGCCGCGGCGCTGAAATTCGAGCATGGCTTGCACATGGCGCGCCATCGAATCAAGGGCGCGGCGGGCGTATTCCTGCGGTTCAGTTCGGCGCAGTTCTTCGGCCTGTTCCACACTCAAACCGCTGGGGATGTAACTGAGCACGTCATGAGCGGGGGTCTGGTCGGTGACCACATCAGGAGTGATGCCGCGGGCAGCCAGCTCGGGGTAAATATCGGCGGCGTTGGCAATCAAACCAATCGAACGCGGTTTACCCTGGTGCTGGTACTCCTCCACCAGCGTCATGGCTTCTTCCAGTGTGTCCACCACCTCGTCCACATAGCCGATCTCCTGCCGCCGGCGGGCGCGGGCCGGGTCAACTTCCACGATCAGCCCGACCCCTTCGTTCATGGTAATCGCCAGCGGTTGAGCGCCGCCCATGCCGCCCAGGCCGGCGGTCAGCACAAACTTGCCTTTGAGCGAGGGCCAGCCTTTTTGGGCCGCCAGCGAGGCAAGCGTTTCGTAGGTGCCCTGCAAAATGCCCTGGGTGCCGATGTAAATCCACGAACCGGCGGTCATCTGCCCGTACATGATCAGGCCTTTGGCCGCCAGCTGGTCGAAGTGTTCCTGCGTTGCCCAGTGCGGGACGAGATTGGAATTGGCAATCAGCACGCGTGGTGCGTCGGGGTGGGATTTGAAGACCGCCACCGGCTTTCCGGACTGCACCAGCAGGGTTTCGTCGTCTTCCAGGGTGCGCAGGGTTTCCAGAATGGCGTCAAAGGCTTCCCAGTTGCGGGCGGCCTGACCGCGTCCGCCGTAGACCACCAGATCCTGCGGGCGTTCGGCAACCTCTGGGTCGAGGTTGTTTTGAATCATGCGGTAAGCGGCTTCGGTCAGCCACGATTTACAGGTCAACTGCGTCCCGCGCGGGGCGCGCACCACACGAGCACCAGCCATGAACCACCTCCGGGGCAGGGTTATTAGAAAATTGAATAGGGACTACGGTTATTTTACAACAAATCTCCCCAAAAGCCGGTTTTCCTCGTGGGGCAAACCCGTTTCCAGCAAATTGCTGCGGTGTATTTGACGAAAATCAAAGAAGCAAGCCCATCTTTTTGGTAAGATTTTTAATGAAAATTATTATAAATATTATCTTTTTTGGAAGGATGTTTCCATGAGTGAACTGATCAACAACCGCCAGCAGCGCATTGAAATCATGAAAGCGATGATTCGTCAACTGCATCAGGGAGTTGCCGAAGAAAAGGTGCAAAAACAGCTGGAAACTTTGCTGGACGAAGCCGATTACAGCGATGTTTTCCTGATGGAAATGCAACTGATCCAGGAAGGCATACCCGCCGAAGCGATTCAGGAACTTTGCGATACCCACACGCGAGTTTTGAAGAAGCATCTTGACCTGCAGGAAACACCGGAAACCACCCCGGGTCATCCGGTGCATACCTTTATTCAGGAAAACCGCGAACTGACCCGTACCACCGCCCAAATCCGCCACTGGATGCGTAAAATCGAAGCCCTGCCACCTGAGGCGGATGCCGCCTCGATGATGGACTCCATACATGTGCTGCTCAATGCGCTGATGGATGTGGAAAAACACTACCGCCGCAAAGAGAACCTGCTCTTCCCGTATTTTGAGAAAAACAACCTGCACGGCCCGCCAACGGTGATGTGGGGCAAGCACGACGAAGCGCGGGAGTTGTTGAAAGGCGCGTTGGAAGGGCTGCAGCAATTGACCGCCTGCACGGCTGCCGAAGCCCAAGCCTACAATCTCTTTGCCGTTACACCGGCGATTGAAGCGATTGATGAGATGGTGTACAAAGAGGAAAAAATCCTCCTTCCTACCGCCCTCAATCTGCTGACCGAGCAGGAGTGGTACGAAATCTACCTGCAAAGTGATGAGTACGGGTACTGTTTGTACGCTCCGCAGTTTGAGTGGATACCCGAAGGTGGTTTTCACAAGGAAATCCGCAAGCCGCTGGCTCAGGATGGGCGCATTCAAATGCCGACCGGCAGTTTTCGGCTGGAAGAATTGATTCAGGTGTTCAAGACGTTGCCGTTCGATATTACTTTTGTGGACAAAGATGACACGGTACGCTACTTCAGCCCCGGTAAAGAACGCATTTTTTCCCGCTCGCGGGCTATTTTAGGCCGCAAGGTGCAGTACTGCCATCCACCCAAGAGTGTGCATATCGTCAACCAGATCGTCCGTGATTTCAAAGAAGGCAAACAAGATCGCGCTCGTTTCTGGATCAACCTGCATGGACGATTGGTGTACATTGTTTATTATGCCGTGCGCAGTGATGAAGGCGAGTACCTCGGTACGCTGGAAGTGACTCAAGACCTGACCGAAGTGCGCGGCCTGGAGGGTGAACGCCGCTTGCTGGAATATGACCGCCTGCCGGCCGATGTTCATTAAGGAGTGCAATCATGGAAATTACTCCCAAAAGCAAGATTCACGATGTCCTGACCCACTTTCCGCAATTAGAGGAGGAAATTATCCGTGCCGCACCGCCGTTTGAGAATCTGCGCAATCCCCTCCTGCGCCGCACGGCGGCAAGGCTGGCGACGCTTGAACAAGCCGCCCGGATAGGCGGTTTGAATCCTCTGGAACTGGTCAACCGGCTGCGCCGTCTGGCGGGACAGCCGGAATTGACCCGTACGATGGATCTGCCGTCCCCTGCTGATATTCCGCCAGCCTCTGCCGATGACCCTGACTGGGTGAGGGGCGAACCGCAATTTGTGATAGACGGCAATCAACTGTTGGCGCGCGGTGAAGTGCCGCTTAATCACATCAATCAACTTCTCGCACAACTGGAAGAAGGGCGCAGTATCTTATTGATCACCGATTTTGAACCGCTGCCAATGATCGAATCCATTCAGAAACAAAACCGAAAAGTGTACCATAAGTTGGACGGTCAAAATCCTCATCGGCATCTCACCTATTTTGGCTGAGAGAATCGACCTGCCCCTGCCTGCGGTTTGTCTGGTTGCATTTTCAAAGTCAACAGAACACTCCCCCTCATCTCACTGAAAAACAGGTCAATAACCCGGAAAGGGGTTATTGACCTGTGTGAAGTTGTGGAAGGGGAAGAGCGTTATTCCTTTTTGCCCACGTTGGGGAAACGAGGCACGGCCGGTTCGGTGGGTTCTTCTTCCTTGCCCATCACCTTGTCTTCCAGTTTGCTGATCAACTGGCGTTGGCGCTGAATAATGTTGTACAGCACATCGCCAATCGAAATCACACCGATCAGACGGTCATTTTCAATCACCGGCAGGTGACGCACCCGGTAGCGGGTCATCAGGTCCATACACTCTTCCACTGTCTGGTCGGGATGAACGGTGTGGACGTGACTGGTCATGATCTCGCGCACTTTGGTATCCCGTGAGGAACGTCCCTGCAAAATGACCTTGCGAGCGTAATCCCGCTCGCTGATGATGCCGACCATGTGATCATTTTCCATGACGATCAATGCGCCTACATCTTTTTTTGCCATGGTGCGCAGTGCTTCAAAAACGGTTTCTTCCGGCCCAATCGTCCAGATATCGGTGCCTTTAATTTGCAGAATATGTCGGACGGTGTTCATGCTGCCTCCTTTTTCAGTGTCGAAAAGCGGTGAGCGTTCTCTACACCTTATTTTATCCCATCCACCGGTTGCATTCAATTCTGTTTACAAGTTTTCATAGAAAATAGATAGAATTTGATAGTTTTCGGGCAAACCGTTCAAATGCGACACTGTGTGAATTTTCACCCCCACCGCCCGCACAACGGCGGCGCGCAGGACTGCGCCGCGATCGGCGATCCGCCGCCCCGTCAAGTCCTCATCCCGAATTGCCATTAAAATAAAACCAGATGAATGCTCCCCGCCCTTCCCCTGTTCAGTACCTGCTGCCGCGACTGAACGAAATGTTGTTTGCCGCTCTGTTGTTCGGGCTGATGAGGATTGCCCCGCGACTGTTGAATCAGGACGGCGATACCGGCCGACATCTGGCGGTCGGTCGCACCATCCTTGCCACCCATCAGATTCCGCGGGTGGATATTTTTTCCCACACCATGAGCGGACAGCCGCTTTCTCCGCATGAATGGCTGGCGCAGGTTGTCTTTGCCCTGGCTGAGCGAGCCTTTGGGCTGAGTGGGGTGACCCTGGTGACGGTGCTGATACTGGCGGCGGCTTTGACACTGGTCTACGGTGAGGCGCGCCGCCGCAGCCGTACGCCCATCCTTGCCCTGGGCATCACGCTGTTGGGCCTGGCAGCCGCCAGTGTCCACTTTCTCGCCCGTCCGCATGGTTTCACCCTTTTGTTCGCCGTCATCTGGCTGGTGTTGCTGGAACGAATGCGTGAAGGCGTCCGGCTTTCCCCGCTGTGGCTGGGGCTGGTGATGCTGGTGTGGGCCAACACCCACGGCGCGTTCATCGCCGGTTTTGTGATTTCGGCCGCCTTTCTGGCAGAGGCTTTGTGGGTGGATGCCCGCCAAAAGCCCTTTCGGCTTTCCGCCCTCAGCCGCACCTTGCTGATGGGCGGCGGGGCGGCGCTGGCCGCTTCGCTGCTCAATCCGGTCGGGTGGGGGGTCTGGAAAACCGCTTTTGAATTTTTGAGCAACCGCTACCTGGTCGGGCATACCCAGGAATACCTTCCGCCCAACTTTCAGCAGGCGGCTTTCTACCCGTTTCTGGCGCTGATCGGCCTTTCGGTCTGGCTGGTGGGCAGCCGGCTGACCAGCCTGCCCCTCTCCCAACGTCTGCTGCTGGCCGGCTGGACGCTGATGGGGCTGTTCAGCGCCCGTAACATTCCGCTGTATGCAGTGGTTGCCGTGCCGATTCTCTCCGAAGCGCTGGCGCAGGAAGTCCGCGGGCGACGCTGGGAGAAAATTGAAACGTCCATAGCGGCGCTGGAAGATCAACTGCGCGGGGTGGTCTGGATGCCGTTGAGCGTCACGGTTTTGATACTCGCGGTCCTGTTTGTCCCGGCCGTGCGCGAGGCCAGTCGGTTTGACCCGCAAATCTTTCCGGTGGCGGCGGTGGACTGGATCGAAGAGCATCCTCAAAGCGGGCGTATGTTCAATTATTTTCCGTGGGGCGGTTATCTGCTTTACCGTCTCTACCCGGATTACCGCGTCTTTATTGACGGGCAGACCGATTTTTACGGCGAAGCCCTGACCCGCGAGTACGAGACAGTCCTCACGCTTGCGGCGGGCTGGGAGGATGTGCTGGTGCGCTATGATGTGGCGTGGGCGATTGTCCCCGCCGCTGAACCGCTGCGGAGTGTCCTGCAAACCGCCGGCTGGCAGGAAGTCTATGCCGATTCAACTGCCGTCATCCTGCGGCGATGAGGGGTCACTCGGCCAGTAGATAAGCCAGTATCCAGCGGGTAGTGGCCAGCAGGGCATCCAGATGGGTGCGCTCGTAGTGGTGGGAGGCATCCACCCCCGGGCCGATCAGTGCCACCCGCAAATCCGCTCCGCTGCGCAGCAGTGCGCCGCCGTCCGAGCCGTAGTAGGGGTAAATGTCCACCTTGTAGGCAATCTGGTGCTGTTCGGCCAGCTGGCGCAGGCGGGTGCTGAGGGCGTGGTCGTACGGCCCGCCGGAGTCTTTGACGCACAAAGTGGCATGAAATTCATCGGAGGTTTGCCCTTCGCCGATGGCGGCCATATCCACTACCACCAGTTCGCCGACTTCGGCAGGAAAGCCGGTGGACGCGCCGTGTCCGACTTCTTCGTAATTGCTGATCAGGGCGTAGGTGGTTTGCTTTGGGCGCAGGCCGGCACGCTTTAAGGCTTGAAAAGCCGCCACGATGCACGCCACACAGGCTTTATCATCCAGAAAACGCGAGCGGATGAAACCGTTTTGTACCTCCACGCGTGGGTCAAAGGTGACAAAGTCACCAACCTGAATGCCCAGCCCACGGGTTTCTTCCGCGCTGGTGGTGCGGGCATCCAGCCGCACCTCCATGCTGGATTCATCGCGCGGGGTTGTTGAGACTTTCTCGCCGTACACATGCACCGAGGCTTTTTCCGGTAGGACACTGCCGCGGTAAGCCTTGCCGTCCACGGTAAACACGGTGCAGCCCTCAGCCTCGATGGCGTTCCACGGAATACCGCCGATACGCGTCAGGCGCAGGCGTCCGTTGGATTTGATTTCCTTTACCATGCCGCCCAGCGTGTCGACGTGAGCGGTCAGGGCGCGCGGTTGAAGAGCCTGTTCGCCGGGGAAGACCGCCAGCAGCGCGCCTTTGCGGGTGCGCAGGTAACTCACCTCCGGTATGGATTGCAGGGCGGCAGCGGTGTAGAGAATTGCCGATTCGGTAAAACCGGAGGGACTGGGGGTATTCAGCAGGCCGGTCAAAAAGTCAACCAGCTCCTGTGGGTTGATTTCGGGCAGTGGGTTCATAGGCGATCCTTTTTCCTAAATTTGTTCAGGTAGACGCCGGGCCGGGCGGGATGCCCTCGAAGGCGGCAATTTTTTCGCGCCAGTGGTCGGGGATCGGAATACTGCGGTTCTGGTGATAGTCAAAGGTGACCATGACGATTTCGGCAGTGGCTTTGACTTCGCCGGTTTGCTGGTTTTCGATCAGGTACTCGGTTTGAAAGCTTTTGCCGCCCAGCCGGGTGACCCGCATGCCCACCCGAACCGGCTCATTCAATTGAATTGGAGCGCGGTAGGCAATGTGGACATCGGCAACGATCATGCCGAGGTTGAAAAAGTCCTTGCCATCAAACAGGCCGAGGTTCTGGACATACGCCAGCCGGGTCTGTTCCAAAAAGACCAGAAAACGAGCGTTATTGACGTGCCATTGCGGGTCGAGATCGCCGTAACGAACGGTAATGGGATAGTGGAATTTAAAGTTGGACATGCGTCAATTTTACCGGAATTGTATAAAAATTGTCCAGCAAGCGCAGAATGTCAACTGGAATGGTGACCTCTGTCACTTGCACCATCACAAGCTTTCTCATAAACTGAACATATAACCAGAGTATTCCTACCCAAATTGAAGATTGTAAATTGAGGATTGAACGCCATGCAAATCACACGTCAGGCCGATTATGCCCTGCGGGCAATGTACTACCTGGCAAAACTGGAACCCAATCAGCGTGCTGCAACCAGCCAGATTGCCGAGGAGCAGAGAATTCCCCCTTCTTTCCTGGCAAAGATCATTTCGCAGCTTTCGATTGCCGGCTTGATTCACACCTCGCGCGGCGCCCACGGGGGTGTGACCCTGGCACGCCCGGCTGAAGAGATCACCATTCTGGAAGTGGTGGAAGCCATTGACGGGCCGATTGCGTTGAACGAGTGCACCTACTCCAAGGATGCCTGCCCCTTCGGTGAAGACTGCCCGATTCGACCGCTGTGGTGCGAAGCGCAGGATCAACTGGTGGAAAAACTGCGCACGACCACTTTTGGGGCGTTCGTCAAAGCCGCTGCCTGAGAGAGATTGGCGGGGAGAACGCAGCAATGCCGGAGGGGTTCACCCTCAATCGGGGCTGGGTGCTGGTGTTGAAGGACGGCCGCGTGGTGGTGGATTGGGGAGAAAACGTCTTTCAAGACCTTGCCAGCGGCCAGTTTATCGAATCGGTTGATCTGATTGGCAGCCACACCATACGGGACGAGGAGCTGGCCTGGTTGAAGCGCACCGGTCAGGTGCTGGATTATGACGCCGGTCAGGTGTTTCTGGGCAGCCTGCCCGAACGGCGGCGCAAGCCGTTGGATTAAAACACACCAGCCGGTTCATCCCCTGCCGCGCAGGGTTTGTTCCAGTTCGTCCAGCGGCAGGCGCGAAGTCATATCCAGGCTGAGCGGGGTAACCGCCACCTGCTTTTTGATTCGCAGGGTGTACACATCGCTGTCCGGCTCAACTTCACCCGGCTCGACCCGGATGATGAAGTTCACATCAGCCGGGCTTTCCAACCCGTCTTTGCGCCTGGAGATGGGAAAGAAGTACCGCTGACGGCTCTGGCGGGTGACCTGCCAGGGGGTTTGGGGGGTTGCCGAAGCAGGGACTTCGACTTTCAGCACATCCACATCCGGTTGAGGGGGCAGGTTGAGCAATCGTTCGGCAAAGTAGGCGGTAAAGTAAGCCGCGCTGGAAAAATCCACCTCGCGCGAGTGAGTGTAATACTCGCCACTGGGCAGTTCAAGCGAGACGGCCAGCGCCGGAATGCCAAAACTGGCGGCTTCGAAGGCTGCCCCCAGCGTGCCGGAAACGGTGATGCCGCTGCCCACATTTTCTCCGTAATTGATGCCGGAAACCACCAGATCGGGTTTATGCGGCATCAGGTCGAGGATGGCAAACATCACCGTTTGGGCGGGCGAACCGCCAATGGCGTAGGCCGTCCATATCTGGCGGCCGATTTGAAGAGAGCGCGGAGTGATGATACCGTCGGCTTGCAGGGGGTGACTGCGTCCGGCGCCGCTGTACTGGTCGCGCGGAGCCGCCACGGTTACAAAGCCCAGCCGTGCCAGCGCCTCGGCAGCTGCCCACAGGCCGGGTGACTCGATCCCGTCGTCATTGGTCAGGAGGATTTGTTTGCGTGTACTGCTCATGAGCAGCATTGTACTATAAGATGCCCGCCAGAAACAGAGAACCGCCCTTGCGGGCGGTTTCTGCCTTTCTTTGGCTGCGGCAACCTTTATCGGGAACCGAGGAGGGATGCCGCAGCCATACGCTTACTACTACTATCTGCCATTGTCAGCATCACCTCCTCTTCGTTAGGATGGCGATTGTTGAGGTGGTGCAAGCCACCGTGAATGTGATTTGAGTATGGCATAAACCGCTGTAAAAGTCAAGGATGATGCTGGCTTTGTAAAATGGTTGAAAGGCGGATTTCCGCCGATGAGCAGATAGGGTGTTTCATGGTTGGTGTGAAAACTTCCTCCTGCCAGATCAACACCCTCCGCCGATGTCTTGCACCGGCCTGCCTGCCTTGCTACAATACAAGCATGACCCAAACCATCCAGCGTTTACGCCTTCCGCTGGCGGTCTGCCTGCTATTAGCCCTGTACGCCGGCTGGCTATTGTGGGGTTCCACCGACCCGTGGGAGCGCTACTGGCTGGGCAATCTTTCCATTCTCATTGGCGGGGCAACAGCAGCCGCAACGGCCGGCTGGTTGAGCACGGTTGTTCAAAGTGAGGCGCGTCAGGGCTTCCGTTTTTTGGGGCTGGGTTTGGGCATCTGGGCGCTCAACGATCTGCTACGCATGATCGTGCTGGCGGTCGTGCCGGGTTTTTTGTCGCGCCCAAATGTGTGCGATGTGCTCTACCTGCCCGGAGCGCTGCTGGTGGCAACCGGTTTGGTGCGGTTTCCGCGACCGCTACCTTCTTCCGGCAGCCGGCTGCGGCGCTGGCTGGATGTGACCCTGACCTCGCTGGCCTCACTGACGCTGATGTATTTGCTGGCAGTTCAACCGCGGCTCAACGCTCCGCCGGCTGGCGGCAACCCGCTGGGCATCCTTTATCCGCTGGCCGATCTGGCTTTATTGCTGCTGGTGGTCAATCTGCTGTTGATCAGCGATGCGCGCCGTCCTTCCCTGCCGTTTGGCTGGCTGACGGCAGCGCTGGTGGTTTTTGCGCTGACCGACTTGCTGTATGCCACAGCTCTCTTTTCAGGAAATTACCAGATTGGCGCAGCCACGGATTTAGGCTGGGCGGTGGGGGATGCGCTCTGGCTGGCGGTGCTGCTGCGAACGCCTTTCGCGATTCGGGTGCTCAATCCGACTGAGGTGCGCCCTCAACCCGGCGGAGGGTGGCTGCAAGGCGGGCTGGTGCGCCTGCAAAGTCTGCTGCCAATTCTGGCGGTGCTGGTGCTGGGCTGGTTTGCCCTGCTGGACTGGCAATTGACCGATCAGTTCAATCAACCGGTATTGGGAGTGACCGTTTTGCTGGTGCTGGGTCTGATTGCCCGTCAGGGGCTGGTGACGGGTGAGGTTGAATTTGAGCAGTACGCCGGGCTGGTGAAGAGCGTTGCCGAGCCGGCTTTTATTTGCGATGAAAACGGCCGGTTGACGCTGGTCAACCCGGCTCTGGCAATCGCAACCGGTTACAGCGAGGCAGACCTCACCAGTCGCACACTGGCGGATCTGCTGCCTGAACCGCCGGGGGCTTATTCGTGGCTGGATCTGGCCAAAATTGAACAAGAGGGCGAGGGACGCGGCTGGTCGGGTGAAACGGTGCTGCTGCGCAGCAGCGGCGAACGCCTGCCGGTGTTCCTTTCTCTGCGGCCGGTGCTTTCTTCCAGCGCCAAACGTCTGACGATTGCCGGAACGGCGCATGACCTCAGCCTGCAAAAGCGCCAGCAAGCCGCTCTGCAAGCGGCTTACGAGCGCATAGCCGCTGACCGCGCCGAGCTGGAACGGCTCAACCGCGAACTGGAACGACGCGTTGCCGAAAAAACCGCCGATCTCAGTCAGGCCTACCAGCAGTTAGAGGCGCAAAACCGCATGCTTCGCGAACTGGATCGCCTTAAATCCGACTTTGTTTCGCTGGTTTCCCACGAATTACGCGCCCCGCTGACCAATATCAAAAGCGGAATCGAGCTATTGATGTACGGCACCCGTCCGCTCTCCGGGCGCAGCAGCCAGATCCTGACCCTTGTGCAAGCCGAAATCGAACGTCTGACCCATTTTGTCGAGACGATTCTTGACCTTTCGGCGCTGGATGCCGGTAAACTGCCGCTTTACCCGGCTCCCCTGCCGGTCAGCCGGATTTACACTGCCCTGCAAAACCAGATTGCCCACCTGCCAGATGCCAGTCGGGTGCGCTGGTCACTCCCGGAGGATTGCCCGGCGGTGCTGGCTGATGAACAGGCCCTCACCAGTGTCCTGTTTCACCTGCTGGATAACGCCTTCAAGTACGCCCCGCAGGGTGAGATCGAAGTATCCGCCGGTGCGGAAAACGGGCGGTTGTGGCTGCGGGTACGCGATCACGGCAGCGGGCTGCCGGCGGATGCGCTGCCGCACCTCTTCGAGCAATTTTATCGGCACGATAGTCAGGATAACCGCGCCATTTATGGCCACGGGCTGGGATTGTACATCGTGCGCCGGTTGGTTGAAGCCATGCAGGGCGAGGTGCGTGCCGAAAATCACCCGCAGGGGGGAGCCTGCTTTACCTGCTGGTTGCCGCTGGTGGAAATGAACGAGTCGGAAGGATCACTGCAAGAGGAGGGGAGCGAAACATGACCAAGATTCTGGTGGTAGATGATGATCCGACCCTGCTGCGTTTTTTGCAGGACTTCTTGCGCGAAGAAAAATACAGCGTGATTGCCGCCCCAAACGGCAACGAGGCTTTACGGCTTGCCTACCGCGAACATCCCGACCTGGTGGTGCTGGATGTGATGATGCCCGGCATGGATGGCTGGGAAGTCACCGCCCGTCTGCGGGAAATGTCGGACGTTCCCATCATCCTGCTTACCGCCAAAAGTTCCGAAGCCGACAAACTGCGCGGTTTTGGGCTGGGGGTGGATGATTACCTGACCAAGCCGTTCAGTTTTGCGGAATTGAACGCCCGCATCCAGGCCGTCTTAAACCGCGCCCGTCACAAACCGTTCTCGGAGAGAAATCTGCTGCAAATTGGCGATCTGGAAGTGGATTTAGACCGGCGTGAACTGCGGCGTGGCGGCCAGCCGGTGGCGCTCACCCCAACCGAGTTTCGGCTAATGGAGGTGCTGGCGCGCAACGCCGGCAAAGCGGTTGCCGAGACCGAGCTGGTGCGTGAGGTGTGGGGGGCTTACCGGCAGGAAAACACCACCACCGTGCGCCGTTACATCTTCCTGCTGCGTAAAAAAATCGAACCCCAGCCGGATGAACCGCGCTACATCCTCACCGTGCGCGGTTACGGCTATCGTTTGGAAGGGGGATAGGTTTGGGGGACAGGGTTCTTATCAATGAACCGGCTGGTGAGAGCCGGACAGGATGGAGGTGATCTTTGGATATTCGTGCCTATAACCGCGATGCCTGGAACCGTCAGGTTGTCCGTCAGAATCCGTGGACGCTGCCGGTGAGCCACGAGGAAGTGATGGCTGCCCGGCAGGGTGACCTGCGCATTTTGCTCACACCCACCCGCTTCGTGCCGCTGGATTGGTTTCCACCGCTGGCAGGAGCCGAGGTGCTGTGCCTGGCATCAGGCGGCGGGCAGCAGGGGCCGCTGCTGGCTGCCTGCGGGGCCAGGGTGACGGTATTCGATAACTCGCCGGCACAACTGGCTCAGGACCAACAGGTTGCCGAACGGGAGGGGCTGAACCTGACGCTGGTTGAAGGGGACATGCGCGATCTCTCGGTTTTCGCCGATGCGGCGTTCGACCTGATTGTCCACCCGGTTTCCAATGTCTTTGTGCCGGATGTGCTGCCGGTCTGGCGGGAGGCCAGCCGCGTGCTGCGCCGGGGCGGGGTGCTGCTGGCCGGTTTCAACAACCCGGTGCTGTATTTGTTCGATTTTGACGAACTCGACCAGGGCCGGCTGGTGGTCAAGAACAAACTGCCTTACGCCGACCTGACGCATCTTTCGCCCGAAAAATTGCAGCAATTCATGGACGAAGGGCTGCCGCTGGAATGGAGTCATTCCCTGGAGGAGCAAATCGGCGGTCAACTGGCGGCCGGCCTGGTGCTGACCGGCTTTTACGAAGATGTAGACCCCACCAGCGTGCTGGGCGAATACATTCCCTCCTACATTGCTACGCGGGCGGTTAAATCATGAACGGGCTGGAAAGCGGTTTGCCCCTCCGCGTGATTGTGGCTTCGCACAATCCGGTCAAAATGGAAGCCGTGCGCAGTGGCTTCCAGCGCATGTTTCCACCATCCGAGATTGAAGTGCAGGCGGTCAATGTCCCCAGCGGGGTCAGTCCTCAACCGATGAGCGACGCGGAAACCCTGCAAGGCGCGCTCAACCGCGCCCGGTCTGCGAAGCAGGCCGTGCCGCAAGCCGACTTTTGGGCGGGGATTGAAGGCGGTATTGAACAGTACAAGGGGACGCTGAGTGCCTTTGCATGGGTGGTGATTCTTTCAGCCGACCGCTGCGGTAAAGCCCGCAGCGCCACTTTCGACCTGCCGCCGGCCCTGGCGGAGATGATCCGGCAGGGGGTGGAGCTGGGCGAGGCGGATGACCGACTGTTCGGCCGACAGAACTCCAAGCAACAAAACGGCGCGGTCGGCCTGCTGACCGGGGATGTGATTGACCGCGCCCGCTACTACGAACAGGCAGTCGTTTTGGCTTTAATTCCGTTCAAAAACCCGCACCTCTATCCGCCCGGCGGGGAATGGGGTTAATCATCTACTGCACCGCTGTGCCTTTGGTGCGCCCCATCCATTCGAGGTTTTCCAATTCTCCGAAGTGCTCTTTGAAGATGCGGTAGTAAAACAGCTCTTCTTTGGTGTGGAGAACCCATCCGTTGGGTAGTTGACGCTCGCGCTTGAAGTCGGCATCGCTGACGTGCTGGTTGGCGTACTCCTCGATCAGGTTTTGAACGCCAGCTCCCTGCCAGAATTTGGCTTTCGGTCGCCACAGTACCGCAGCAGGCAGCAGATCCTCCACGGCTCGTCGCAAAATCCATTTTTCAATGATTTC
The DNA here is from genome assembly GCF_001306055.1 of Bellilinea caldifistulae. GTDB lineage: Bacteria > Chloroflexota > Anaerolineae > Anaerolineales > Anaerolineaceae > Bellilinea > Bellilinea caldifistulae. The sequence goes on from NZ_LGHJ01000002.1 coordinate 51,343, forward strand.
GTCCCCGCGCTTATACAGTTTGAATTGGGGTGGGATGCGCAGCGCAAAATCCACGACATCCGGGTCGGTAAACGGCACAAAGGGCACCACACCGTTTGCCTGCGCGCATCGGTCAACCCGCTGTAATGCGGTATTATGCAAGCGATTGAGAATGTCTTCCAGTTCAATCGGGAGGTTCTCTAACGGCAGGGACTTGAGATACTCGTAACCGGCAAACAATTCATCACCGGCTTCGCCGGATAGCACCGCCCCGGTGAAGTCCGAGACCATCTCGGCTGTCAGGTAGTTGGTTATCGAAGAACGAACCAGCAATGCATCGAACGATTCCAGATGATAGATGACCTGAGGAAGAATGTTGAGCATTTCTTCCAGTGTTACGATGCGCTCATGGTGAATAGTATTCAAATGAATCGCCATCTGACGGCTATATTCGAGGTCTTCTGCACCTTCCACACCGCTGACAAAAGAATGCAGACTGCGCACGTGGGGTCTGGCAAGAGCCGCAATGGCTGAAGAATCCAGTCCGCCCGAAAGCCAGCAGCCCATTTCATCGGTGATGATGCGGCGTAGAATCGCCTGCTCAAGGCGCATGCGTAAGCCGGTGATCAAACTGTTTTCGTCCGCATCGCTGAAAGTTTGGGGATCAAATTTTTTGTAACGATGGAAGCCCCGGCTGGTGGTAAAAACCGTTGCCGGTGGAAATTCGTGAATATCCTTTATAACCGGTAAGAGGGCTTTTACTTCTGAAGAAAAAACAAGCGTCTCTCCTGTTTTGCCGTAGTACAAAGGCTTTACCCCCAGAGGGTCACGGGCGAGCATTAATTCATCCCCGCAAATCGCCGCCATGGCAAATGATATTCTGGTAGAAGAGAGGAAATCCTCATCCGGTAAAGGCGCGGATACACCATCCCAGACGGCCTGTTGTTCCAGGGTTAGCGGAACGGCTTGCTTTTCTACCGGATTCCAGCTTGCATACAGAGTAGCACGATGGCTACGAATCAATTTTTTGCTGCGTTTGCCGCGGTGGGCTATTTTTTCAATCATGCGAACGACCGTATCTTGTTCGCCAGGCCTGGCAATGCCTGCAATGGCTGCCATGATGACACCTCCTTTGATCTTTGAATTTGGTTGGGTTTTTTATAACCCAAAACAGCGGGGGAGTCAAATCAGGTCAATTAGGAGATTGTTGAAAAACAAATAACTGGGATTGACGAAAAGGGGAAAACCTTAATACAATCGAACCAAACCACTTTGGAGATCAGCGGGATGGAAAAGCAGCGTTTTGAAGAAACCGGCAAAGGATCATTTTTTGGGGACTATCTGTACGACCAAGTTGTAGCAGCCGATCATTTTTTGCGGAAATTGAATGAATTGATCGAGTGGAAACACTACACCCGCAAGTTAATTCGGC
>NZ_LGHJ01000001.1 GCF_001306055.1 Bellilinea caldifistulae
TGATGCCGGGCGACAATGTCAACATGGAAGTGGAATTGATCGTGCCGGTGGCGCTGGAACAGGGTTCGAAATTCGCCATTCGCGAAGGCGGTTTGACCGTCGGCGCGGGTGTGATTACCAAGATTCTCGACTGAGAAGGAGTGTCGGCTTAATTCAATAAGCCGCAAGTGAAAGTATGGCATCCAAGAAGAAAGATATTCGCCCGGTAATTACTCTGGCATGCTCGGAGTGCAAAGAGCGCAACTACACATCCGAGAAGAACCGCCGCAACGATCCGGGGCGTCTGGAATTGAGCAAGTACTGCCCGCGCTGCCGTAAACACACACTGCATCGCGAAACGAAGTAGGGTATAATCGGGGTGAGGCAGATGCGTAATTTCTTGGCTGTCTCACCCTGCCGTAGGCCAGTAGCTCAATTGGCAGAGCACCGGTCTCCAAAACCGGGGGTTGTGGGTTCGACTCCTGCCTGGCCTGCCTCAATCCGGGCAACGCCCTTTCCGGCCCGACGTACCTTTCGGAGGTGCAATCAGCAGGAAAGCGGCGTTTTAGCCTGAGTAAGAAGGAGCTTTGTGTGGCTGAGAAAACCGAAAAAAGCAAAACGATTGAAAAAACCAAGCAGCCCGAAAAGAGCAAATCGGCTGAAAAAAGCAAACAACCCAACCGGTTGGTGCGTTTTTGGCGTGAAACGATTGGCGAATTGCGTAAAGTTTCCTGGCCAACTACCCAGGAAGCCTGGCGTTTGACCAGAATTGTGCTGGTGGTCATGTTCTTGATGGCAGTCTTTTTGGGTTTGCTGGATTATGTTTTCTCGGCTTTGATTGGTTTGCTGTTGGGATAATGTGGCAGAAAGTCAACCGTAAAGGAGTAGATGGGAATGCAGGATGCGTATGACGAAATGAAAGAGCCTGAGGAAGGGCAGGAAAAACCCCTCCCTCAACCGCAACCGGAGGTCAAAAAGACAACCGGTTCGACCGGCGCATCCCGCTCAGCTGCACAGCAACCGCCTGCGGAAGAGGAGCTCCCCACCTTTGAGGAACCGGGTACCGAACAGCGGGCCTGGTACGTGGTGCATTGCTACTCCGGTTACGAAAACAAAGTGCGTCACAATCTGGAACAACGCATCGAAACGATGGGGATGAAGGACAAGATTTTCGACGTGGTCATCCCCACCCAGGAAGAAATTGAGGTCAAGGACGGCAAACGGCGCACGGTGGAACGTCACGTCTTTCCGGGATATGTGCTGGTCAACATGATCATGACCGAAGAGTCGTGGTACGTGGTGCGCAACACCCCGGGCGTGACCGGCTTTGTCGGCATGGGCAACCAGCCCACCCCGCTGCGCCCCGAAGAGGTGGCTCAAATCCTCAAACGCATGGAAGCCGAAGCGCCGCATGTCAAGGTGACTTTCAAAGTTGGCGAGCGCGTCCGGATTGTGGATGGCCCGTTCAACGATTTTCGCGGTACCGTGGCGGAAATTGATCAGGAGCGCAATAAAGTGCGGGTCATGGTCAATTTCTTTGGCCGGGAAACCCCTGTGGAGCTGGATTTTCTGCAGGTGGAAAAAGCCTGAAACAGTGTAGATAAATCCTCGGCGACGAGGATTGTTTGTGGGAGGGTGCTCCCCAAACCACCCGTTATGACCACGAAGGAGTAGAAAAAGTGGCAAAGAAACTAAAAGCAGTCGTAAGGTTACAGTTGGTGGCCGGCAAAGCAAACCCGGCACCCCCGGTTGGCCCTGCCCTGGCCGGGCACGGGATCAACATCATGGCATTCTGCAAGGAATACAACGCCCGCACACAAAACCGCGCCGGCGAAGTGATCCCTGCGGAAATCAGCGTCTATACCGATGGTTCCTTCACTTTCATTTTGAAATCGCCTCCCGCGGCGGTGCTGCTGAAAAAGGCAGCCGGTGTTGAAAAGGGCTCAGCCGTACCCAACCGCACCAAGGTGGGCAAAGTCACCCGCGCTCAGATTCGCGAGATCGCCGAGATCAAAATGAAAGACATGAACGCAGTGGACATCGAAGATGCCATGCGGCAGATCGAAGGTACCGCCCGCAACATGGGCATTCAGGTAGTAGATTAAGCAAAAGTGGGAGGGCAGGTTACGGCCCGTTAGCACCACGAAGGAGATATCATGGCAAAGCACGGAAAGAAATACTTAGCCGCCAGTGCAAAAATCTCTCCCGGCAAGTCTTACACGCCTGAGGAAGCGCTTGCTCTGGCAAAAGAAACTTCGATTACCAAATTCGATGCTACAGTGGAAGTTCACCTGCGCATGGGTTTGGACCCACGTCAGGCCGATCAGCAGGTACGCGATGTGGTCGTCCTGCCGCATGGCTTGGGCAAGACGGTGCGTGTGCTGGTCTTTGCCCAGGGTGAAGGGGCTGAAAAAGCCAGAGAAGCCGGGGCCGATTACGTGGCCGACAGCGACGAATGGATCACCAAGATTCAAAACGGCTTTACCGACTTCGATGTGGCAATTGCCACGCCGGACATGATGAGCAAAGCCGGCCGCCTTGGGCGGGTGCTCGGCCCGCGCGGCTTGATGCCCAATCCCAAAGCCGGCACGGTGGTTCCGGCAGATGATTTGCCGCGCGTGATTCAGGAAGCCAAAGCCGGCCGGGTTGAGTTTCGGCTGGACAAAACCGCCAACATTCACGTACCGATTGGCAAGGTGTCCTTCGACACCGATAAACTGTACAACAACATGGCAGCCCTGATGGATGCAATCAAAAAAGCCAAACCGGCGGCTGCCAAGGGTTCTTACATCCGCAAGGTGACGGTTACCACCACGATGGGTCCCGGTATCCGCGTGGATGCAATCCAGGCCCAAAGCATGGCAATGAAGGAGTGAAACAGGCAAATAACCTGATTTCCTGAAAAGTGAATATTCCCTGCACCGTTGAAAGCAGGTGCCCCGCAAGGGGCTTAATATCCCGCCGAGGTGAGGACTTTTCCGCGAAGTTGAGGCTGCCTTCTGGCAGTGGTTAAAAGTCTTTGCCCGGCCAATGCAGGGCAAAGACTTTTATCTTAAGAAGAAAGGAGGTGAATCCTCGTTGGCATTCTCAAAACAGCACAAAAACAAAATGGTTGCGCAGTATGTGGAATGGCTGCGGCAGAGCCAGGGTGTATTTGTCCTGAATTACAACAAAATGACGATGAAGGACATTGATACCCTGCGCGCCAAAGCGCGCGAAGCCGGCGCTGAATTGCATGTCGTCAAGAATACCTTGATGAAACTGGCGCTGGAAGAAGTCGGCATTCAGGACAAATCGGTGTTCGATGGCGCTTCACTGGTGGGTTTTGCGTTCAGTGATGCGCCGGCGCTGGCCAAGGTGTTGAGCGATGCGACCGCCAAGTCCGAGATCTTTGCGATCAAGGGCGGCTATCTGGGGGCTCAGGCTCTCAGCGTTGAGCAGGTGAAAGCGCTCGCCGAGCTGCCGCCGCTGCCGGTCATGCGCGCCACGCTGCTGGGCACCATCTCGGCGCCGGCCTCCAAACTGGTTCGCACCCTCGCCGAGCCCGCCCGTGGTCTTGCGGCAGTCATCAAGGCCTACTCCGAAAAGAGCGCTGCCCCGGCTGCTGCCTAGTCAATGGTTCAATTACCTGTCAAACAGGACTTTTCAACAAACAAACTACTACGAATTTCTTGTAAGGAGAATTTGAAATGGCTGACTTAGAAAAACTGGTTGAAGAACTGAGCAAACTCTCGGTTCTGGAAGCTGCTGAACTGGTAAAAATGCTGGAAGAGAAATGGGGCGTTTCTGCCGCCGCTCCGGTGGCTGCTATGGCGGTTGCCCCGACGGCTGCCGCCGCTGCTGCTGAACCGGTGGAAGAGAAGACCGAGTTCGATGTCGTCCTCAAGGACGCTGGCCCCAAGAAGATCGAGACCATCAAGGTCATCCGCCAGCTGACCAACCTGGGTCTGGTGGAAGCCAAGACAATGGCCGAAACCGCCGGTGCCAAAGTGCTGAGCGGGGTTGGCAAAGAAGCCGCCAACGATGCCAAAGCCAAACTGGAAGCGGCTGGCGCGGTCGTCGAGGTTGTCTAGTTTTTTACCTCTGGCAAGCATCAAAAACCCCCCGTTTTCAGGCGGGGGGTTTTGTGTTTTGCAAATCAGGCGGCTACCGATTTGACCTGGCGGATGACCATGACCACTTTACCCATGATGCGCAGGCTTGCCGGATTTTCGACGTAGATCGGCCCCATAGTCGGGTTGGCCGGCTGCAGACGGACGCGGTCTTTTTCTTTGTAGAAGTACTTGAGGGTAGTTTCATCGCGGTCATCCAGCCAGACAGCCACCATATCCCCGTTGTTGGCTTCCTGTGCCCGGCGCAGAATGACGGTATCCCCGTCGTTGACCATCGCGTCAATCATCGAGTCCCCCTGTACTTCCAGCGCAAAGAGGTCTTCCGGCCGTTCGCGAGTTGGCAGCAGACTGCGGGCAATTTCCACGCTGTAGTCCGGATCGAAGTACGCCAGATCGGAGGGCGGCACGGGGATCGGCTCGCTGGCGACAATCCGTCCCAGCACCGGAATGGGGATGATGTCGTCCAGTTGCCGCCCGGCCTGCCGGACGGTGTTGACGGCCCGGTTCAGCAGCCGTTCAGCCGGTTCCAGCACGCGGATGGAGCGCGATACGCGATTATCTCGCGAGATGAACCCCATCTGCTCGAGCTGGTTCAGGTAATAATCCACCAGCGAGGTGGATTTGACGTTGATGCTATCCCCAATTTCGCGAATGGAGGGGGAATAGCCGTTTTCCTCTTGAAAACGGGTGAGGAAATCCAGTATTTTTCGGTGCCGTTCACTTAAGCCCTGGCTGCGTCTCGCCATCATCATGCTGCCTCACTTTCTTGACCAAAAAGCCTTGTTTGAAATTATTCGACCATTTGTACTATTATAATACACGAACAATTGTTCTGTGTCAATAGTATTTTTCGAAAAAATCTCAACCAATTGCAGCTTTTAATCTTCGTGAAAGTTTTCCAAACGCGGCGGTGTAGCGCATCTCATCGCTGCGCGGGCGAGGCAGTGGTACGCGGAAGTCAAGCGCCAGCCGGCCGGGGCGGGGGGTCAGCACCAGCACACGGTCGGAAAGCAGTAGAGCTTCCGAGATGGAGTGGGTGACCATCAGGACGGTTTTTCGGCGCACCTGCCACAGGTGGAGCAGTTCACTGCCCATCCGTTCGCGGGTCAGGGCATCCAGCGAGCCAAACGGTTCGTCCAACAGCAGCAGATCCGGATCCTGAATCAGAGCGCGGGCAATCGCTACCCGCTGAGCCATGCCGCCCGAAAGGTCGCGCGGGAAAACCTCCTCAAAGCCTTTCAACCCGATCAGTTCGATCAATTCCTGGGCCTGCTGGCGTGCCTGAGCGCGCGGAATGCCCTGTAATTCGAGCGGCAGGGTGATGTTTTCGATGGCGGTGCGCCACGGCATCAGGTTGGCTTGTTGAAACACATAACCGATGCGCGGCGGCTTGCCGTCCGCGTATCGGATTTCACCAGCGCTGGGGGGCAGCAGACCGGCCAGCACCCGCAGCAAGGTGCTTTTACCGCTGCCAGAAGGGCCGAGAATGCAGACAAATTCCTGCGGCTGCACCGAGAAGGTCAGATCGCGCAGAGCGTGAAAAGTACCCCCCTCGGCCGGGAAGAGGATGCTCAGATTGCGCACTTCCAGCGCCGGTGGCGGGAGTTGTTGATGGGTCATCTCAATACTGCGGCGGGCGGGGGAGGTATTCATTGGTGAAGGCGGCTTTCCAATCCAGGGTGGCAGGAATCAGGTTCATCTGTACCAACAGGTTGAAGGTGTTTTCCCAGGCCTGCGGATTGGACTGACCCCACGGGTTGGTCTGGTACAGGTCAATCGAAGCGCTCAGCACGCCGCGCTGGGTGGCGGCATCGGTTTCCGAAAGACTGGCCAGGTTTTCGACATAACGGGTGGAGATTTCGTAGGCCGCATCCGGGTCGGCAACCGTATCCTGCACTCCGCGCAGGAAAGCGCTGATCATGCGCCGGACGAGATCGGGGTTTTCTTTCAGTGTCTTTTCGTTGGTGATCAGGCCGTTGGATACCAGGGCAATGCTGTCGGCCACCCGCAAGACGCGCACATCATAGCCAAGGGCACGCAGCTGAATCGGCTCGTTGACGATGTACACCACCCCGGCTTCCACCTGCCCGGTAGTCAGTGCTTCCACCTGATTGAAACCGATGGATTGCAGGTTGATGTCGGTTTCCTTCAGTCCAGCAGCGTTCAAGAGGGCTTGCAAACCGATGTAACTGGCTCCGTAGGTGCCGGGGATGCCTACCTTGCGCCCGCGCAGGTCGGCCGGCTGGCGGATGCCGCTCGATTCCAGCGCGGCAATGCCCACCGGAAAATCGCGGTACCAGGACATGACATAAACCACCGGCAGGTCTTGGGCGCGGCCAAGCAGCACCTGCTCACCCGAGACCACCGCAAAGGGGATTTGACCGGCGCCGACCAGGGCGACATTGTCATTTTCCATGCTGTAATCCAGTGAGACATCCAGGCCCAATTCGCGGAAGTAGCCGCGCTCGATGGCGACATACAGCGGTGCAAATTGAATGTTGGGGATGAAACCCACCGGCAGACGAATGGGGGTCAGGCCGGCGGTGGGGGCGGGGGTGGCCGGTGTGGCACAACCGCTCAGAATGACAAGCAGCAGGGCTGCAATGAGGAGGGAATGAAGTTTACGCATGATTCGATCACCTTGTCAGTCGAGGATTTTATGTCCGTTGCGTTTGTAGGGTTCGCTTTGCCAGGCCAACATGCGGCGCTCCAGCAGGATTACCACGCCGTAGAGCAATAGGGCGAGGGTGACCAGCGTGAAAACGGCGACGAAGACCAGGGCAGTATCATACTGGCCGCGTCCCACATTGATGAGGAAACCCAGCCCGCGGTCGGCGGCCACCAGTTCGCCAATTACCGCGCCGATGACCGAGAGGGTGGCGCCAACCCGCAAACCGCCCAGAAAGACCGGCAGGGCGGCCGGAATTTCCAGATACTTCAGATTTTGCCAGGGGGTAGCCCGCAGAGAACGCATCAGGGCGCGCAGTTCCTGCGGCACGGCGCGCAGGCCGACGACCGTGTTGACCAGCACGGGAAAAAAGACGATCAGCGCGCAGATCAGCACCTTGGTAAAAATGCCCGGCCCGAACCAGATCACCAGCAGGGGGGCAATGGCGACAATCGGAATGGCCTGACTGGCAACCAGGTAGGGAGCCAGCAGATGCTCAAAGAGCGGTGATTTGGCAATCAGGTAGCCGATCACGGTTGCCAGCAAGGTGCCGGCCAGCAGGCCGAGCGTGATTTCCAGCAGGGTGGTGGAGGTGTGGCGCAGCAGGGTGCCGTCGGTCAGGGCCTGCCAGAAGCGGCTGGCCACCCGGCCGGGTGAGGGCAGAATGAAAGCCGGCAGTTGGGCAATGCGCACCAGTCCTTCCCAGATCAGCAGCGCCAGCAGGAGTGAGATGGGAGTGATAAAAAGACGCAGGCGGCGCAGCCAGGCCGAAACGCCGGCCTCTCCCCCCAGCGGGGGTTTCAGATTATTCAAGTTGGGGATGCTGATTTCCATGGTTGATTTTCCTGACACTTTCCGGTAAAACAAAAAACCCGAAAACGATGGGTTTTCGGGGCAGGATGCAGCGGCGTGTAAACAAATCGCTGGAGCGAAGTTTGGCCTTCTTTCATCCGGACTGTACCGTCGACCCCGGAATTTCACCGGGTCGTGCGCGGAAATGCGCTCGTGGGTTTTGACCACCGATCGGGAATTGGAAGCGCTGCTTCCTCACCCTGCCCCGAAGGCTTTTTGATATTCAACTAGGGTTATTATAGATGGGGAAAGTCAGAATGTCAATTCTGACGAATGTCCATAGTTTATGCCGAATATCACACCAAGGATTAATCCTCTGGATCATTGCGTTGATGCTCGGCAAGCGATTAGCAGGCAAGTTTGATTTGCCTTGAAGCCGGTACTCGTTGGTGAAAGGGACTGCTTTCCTGCCGGTAAGATGCTGCATTTGAAGGCGGGCAGTTGACAGATATATAGACCGGTTGATATAATTGATAATAATCATCTTTATAGGATATTTTGATAGAGATTGACCGATGACCAGTCCGCGCGAAAAGATTATCCTGACCACCTGTGACCTGCTGGAACGGCAGGGCTATCACGCCAGCGGCCTGAACGAAATCATCCAGGCCAGCGGCGCGCCGAAAGGCTCGCTGTATCACTACTTCCCCGGCGGAAAGACCGAGATTGCCGTGGAAGCCGTCCACAGCGCAGCCGAAGCCACCGCGCGAATCATCGAAGATCACCTGGCCGGTTATGACGACCCGGCCGAGGGCATCCGCGCCCTGCTGGAAGAAATTGCCCGGCGGGTGGAGCAATCCGGTTTCGCCGCCGGCGGGCCGTTGATGCTGGTGGCGCTGGAAACGGTTACCAGCAGTCCGCCGATCAATCAGGCCTGCCGCCGGGCTTACCAGCAAATTCAGGCAGTGTTCAGCCGGCGGTTGATGGCGGCGGGTGTGAACCCCTCGGCCGCCGAATCGCTCGGCCTGCTGATCGTCGCGGTCATCGAGGGGGCAACCCTGCTCAGCCGGACGCTGCACGATGCCCGTCCGCTGCGCGAGGCGGCCGGCTTTCTGGCGGAGCAGATCCGTCAAAATCTCACATCTCAGAACGGAGGTTAAGACTTGGACTCGCCACACACTTCCCCAACGGTGGACCGGAACAAAATCCCGCGCGCGGCGGCGCTGGCGGTGGGCTACTCGGTAGCCGCCAACCTGATTGCCCGTCAGTTGCTTTCGCTGGTGATCGAATTCCCGCCCGGCTTTTTACCGCTCACCCCCGGCCCCATTGCCGTTTTCACACTGATCGGCACGGCGCTGGGCGGGCTGGTCTTCTGGCTGATGGCGCGGGTGATGCCCAACCCCCTCCGTCCCTTTCAGGTGATTGCCTGGGTAGCGCTGGTGCTTTCCGTCCTTCCCAACCTGGCCTTGATGGGCAATCCCCAAATGGCCCCCATGCCGGGCGGCACGCCTCAGGCTTTTGGTGTGCTGATCGTCTTCCACGTCATTGCCGGAGTGATTACGATTTTTGTGCTCAGCCGCATGACAAGGGAGTGAAGGGGGAGGAATTTTCCTTGACACCGACCCAGGAAAACCGTACAATCTAGTTACAATTGAATGAGTGCCTGCGGGGTGCCCCATTCCCCGGATGGAAAGGCTGAAAGGCGAAACCGGTGCAAGTCCGGTGCTGACGCGCAACTGTAATTTCGGCAAACCTGCCGAATAAGCCAGGCCGCCCGCCCGGCAGGCGTTCACCACACTCTCGCGGAAAGGAGGTGGGGAACATTGGACTGGCAACACCGCAAATTCCGATCTCTCCCCTCCCTGCCCGCAACCGGCAGGGAGATTTTGTTGGGTGAGCCAGCGCCGCCTTTTACCAAAATTCCCATTCCCTGAACCCCGCTGGCTCGTCCAGCAGCCTGTTTCCAAACCCAAAACCCATTCAATCGGAAAGGTTTTTTGAAATGAAACGTCATGGCGTTCTACTCGTCTTTGTTTTGCTGCTGACTCTTGTGTTGGGCGCCTGCGCTCAGCCTGCCACGCCGGCGGCAACCCCCACTGCCAGCCCCATTGTGATGACCGACGGCCTCGGCCGCACGGTGACACTGGCTGCCCCGGCTCAACGGGTGATTTCCCTGGCGCCCTCCAATACCGAGATTTTGTACGCCGTTGGCGCCGGCAGTCAGGTGGTCGGCCGCGATAATTTCAGTAACTACCCGCCGGAGGCGCTGGAACTGCCCGGACTGGGTGATTTTATGGGCTTCTCGATTGAGCAAATCGTCGCCCTCAACCCCGACCTGGTGCTGCTGGCCGAAATTCACCCGCCGGAGCTGGTTAAATCCCTCGAAGATGCCGGTTTGACGGTGTTTTACCTGAAAAATCCCCTCACCATGGAAGAAATGTACCCGATGCTGATCACGGTTGGCGAGCTGACCGGCCACAAGGCCGAGGCTGAAACGCTGGTCACCCAACTGAGCGTGCGGGTGGCAGCCGTCCAGCAGAAACTGGCAAACATTGAAGAGCGGCCGACCGTCTTTTACGAAATTGACGGCACCGATCCCTCCAAACCGTGGACAACCGGCAACGGCACGTTCATTGACACGCTGTTGGAGATGGCCAAAGCCGAAAATGTCGGTCGGGCAATGGGCAGCCAATACGGGCAGATGAGCATCGAAGCCCTGCTGGAAGCCGACCCCGACTTCATCCTGCTGGGGGATGCCAATTTTGGGGTTACCCCCGAACAGGTGGCTGCCCGCCCCGGTTGGGGTGAATTGACCGCCGTCAAAGAAGGGCGTGTCCTTCCATTCAACGATGACCTGGCCAGCCGCCCCGGCCCGCGGTTGGTGGACGGGCTGGAAGAACTGGCGCGCATTCTTCACGCTGTGCCTGTGCCTTGATGAGGATGGCATGAAGGGACGCATTGTTCACCCATTCTGGATCGCTCTGGTTGCCCTGCTGGCTGCCCTGCTGTTGAGCGTGCTGGTGGGCAGTGTGTCCCTTTCCCTGATGGACATGGCCCGGGTGGTGGCGGCGCGGTTGAGCGGAACCGAAATCGGCGGCGACCTGCGCGTGGCGGATACCATTCTCTTCTCCCTGCGCCTGCCGCGCACCGCCCTGGTAGCGCTGACCGGATCGGCGCTGGCGGTGTGCGGCACGTCCTATCAGGGACTGTTTCGCAATCCGCTGGCCGACCCCTATCTGATCGGTGTGGCTTCGGGGGCCGGTTTGGGGGCGGTGATTGCACTCAGCCTGCGCTGGCGCTATGATGCGCTTGGCTTGCTGGCTGTGCCGCTGGCTTCGTTCAGCGGGGCAGTCCTTACGGTTTTGATGGTGGTCATGCTGGCGCGGGTTGGGCGCTCCCTGCCGGTCACCAATCTGCTGCTGGCGGGGGTGGCGGTCAACTCCTTCACCGGCGCGATGACTTCCTTCCTGCTGCTGCGCTCAACCGGTGAACTGCGCCGGGCGATTGCCTGGCTGATGGGCGGATCGGCGATGGGCGGCTGGCAGCCGGTGCTGGCGGTGCTGCCCTACTGGCTGATCGGGCTGGGGATTTTGATGACGATGGGACACGCCCTCAATGTCATGCAGTTTGGCGATGAGCAGGCCCAGCAGTTAGGATTACCGGTTGAGGCGACCCGCTGGGTGATCATTGCGGTTTCCTCGCTGGCGACAGCAGCGGCGGTTTCGTTTACCGGCATCATCGGTTTCGTCGGGCTGATTGTCCCGCACCTGCTGCGCCTGCTGACCGGCGGCGACTACCGCCGTCTGCTGCCGCTCTCTTTGCTGGGCGGGGCGGCTTTTCTGTTGGTTGCGGACGTGCTGGCACGGGTGGTCATGACTCCCCAGGAATTACCGGTTGGGATCATCACCGCCCTGGCCGGCGCACCTTTCTTTATCTGGATTTTGCGGCGTTCGCGCACGCTTCCCTATTGGAGTTGACCATGCTTGAAGTTTCCCACCTGACGGTTGGTTACGGCAGCAAGCCGGTTTTGAAAGATGTCAGTTTTCGGCTGGCGGATGGCGAGATTCTGGCGGTGATCGGCCCGAACGGTGCGGGTAAATCCACGCTGGTACGCGCCCTCAGTGGTATTTTGCCGCCTCAGTGCGGTTCAATCCGCTACAACGGGCGAGACCTTTGCTCGCTTTCGGTACAGGAACGCGCCCGGATGATCGCGGTTGTGCCTCAGGCGCGTAACCTGCCGGCCGGGTTTACAGCCTGGCAGGTCGTTTCGCTGGGACGCACTCCCTACCTGAACTGGTTTGGTCAGCTAAGCCCCGCCGATGAAGAGCTGGTTCGGGAAGCCATGCGCCGCACCGATACGGCTCATCTGGCTGAACGGCTGGTGGGGGAGCTTTCCGGCGGCGAATTGCAGCGCCTGCTGCTGGCGCGCGCCCTGGTGCAGGCCACCCCGGTCATGCTGCTGGATGAACCGACCACTCACCTTGATTTACAGTACCAAATCGGCCTGCTTAACCGCGTGGTGGAAGTAGTCCGCCAGCCGATCAGCGGTAACGGCAACGGTAAACCGCACTCACCGGCGGCGCTGGTGGTGCTGCATGACCTGAATCTGGTGGCGCGGTATGCCGACCGGGTACTGCTGATGGTGGATGGCTGTGTGCGTTCCTGCGGGACGGTCAGCGATGTGCTGCGCCCGGCGATGTTGAGCGAGGCATTCGGTGTACCGCTGGAGGTCATGCGCAGCCCGAATGGAAAATACCCGCTGGTTGTGCCGCTGATGGCCTGATTTTCTGGCATAATTGGGCACAGGAAAAGTCATGCAGGTCAATCTCTACGCTACCTTTCGGCTGATTGCCGGCGCCCGCAGCCTTGAACTGGACTTACCGGAAGGCATAACCGTGCGGCAGGCGGTGGATGAAATTCTCGCCCGTCTGCCGGATTTACGCCCGCACTGGGTGAATGCCCAAAACGAAATCCATGCTCATGTGCATGGATTCGTCAACGGCAAGGATGTCAGCACCCTGCCGCAGGGTTGGGAAACACCCCTCCAAAGCGGGGATGTGCTGGACTTCTTTCCGCCAGTGGCGGGGGGATGATGCCTCAGGCGACCACTTTGGTTTGAATGTGGAAGCGCGGCGGCTGCTCCATGTGCTTTTTCACGGCACACTGTTCAGCCGAGCGCACCAGCGCATCGTAGTACTTTTGCGGAAATTCGGGCGGGACTTGAATTTCCATCTCGATTTCTTCTACCATGCCGGTCAGCGGATTGCGCCGGTCACGCTGCACAATCCGAATACCGTCGGTGGGCAGGCCGCGCTGACGGCAGAAACCCAGCACGTAAATACCGGCGCAGGTGGCCAGTGAAGCCAGAAACACGGCAAAGGGGGTGGGGGCAGAACCTTCACCGCCGCCCATCGGGGGTTGGTCGGTGCGAACGGTGTAGGGGCCAAACTGGGCATCCACCCGCGCACCGCCGGGGAAGTAAACAACCATTTCCATGTGTGAATTCTCTCCAGAATGAAGTTTTACCTTTGGTTAGATGCTACTGGGGCTTTAAGGTTGCAGGAACAGGCGAAACCGGCTGCTCTTTACCAAGCGGGTACCAGAAAAAGCGCCAGTACAGGAAAATGGAGATCATATACAGCACCAGCGTGGCGGCAAAGGCTGGCTGAAAACCGTAGTTGACCTGGATCCAGCCGCTGATTTGCGGGGAAAATGCCCAGCCGACATTGTTGGCCATGCTCACCAGACTGGCAACGGTGGCTCGTGCCGAAGGCTCGACTTTCTCCATGACAAACGTCTGATAAACCGGCAGGCTCATGTTCATCAGGGTCAGGCGGATGTAGTAGGCCGCCGCGCTGACCGCAAACCACGGCGCAAAGCCCAACAGCACCAGGAAGGGGATGGAGAGGGCCTGAGTGATGACCACCAGTTGAATCTTACCAAACCGGTCGGCCAGCGGCGGGGCAATCAGTAAGCCGACCCCCATCGCCAGCGAACCCCACGCAAACATGGCGCCGATTACCGGGTCGGGCTGATGATGCACATTGCGGAAAAAGACATTCATGAAGGGCATGATCAGCCCGGCGCCCAGCGAAGTTACCAGCATGGGCAGAATCAGTTTGCCCAACAGGCGCGAGTGCTGACCGAAATATGCCAGCGGTGCAAACACCGAGCGTTTATCGCGGGCCAGGCGCACCGGGCGCAAAAAAAGCAACGGCAGAATGCCGACCGAACCGGCAACGGCAATGGCAGCCAGCGCGCCGCCGTAAGCCGAAGGACTGGTGGGGGCGCTGCCCTGCAGACTCCCGATCCAGGTGGGTAGGTAACCGCCGATCCAGTTGCCGAAGAAAGCCGAAGCCATTTGCAATCCGGAGGTAAAACTGAACAGGTAAGTACGCTCTTTTTCGCCGCTGTTTTCCATCAGGAAAGGCCCCATCGTTACACCGGTCAGGCTTTGTGCCAGCCCCAGTACAATGTTCATCAGCACAAAGGTCAGCGCCGAGGGGAACAGCACCATCACCCCCACCGCCAGCCCCAGCACAGCCGTACCGATGATCAGGGCGGTTTTGTGGCCGATGTTGTCCACCAGATAACCCATCGGCAGGGCAGACAGCAAAGCGGTCAGGCTGGAGGTGGTAATCAACGTACCGAGCAGGGCTTCGTCATAGCCCAGCGAGAGGACGTAAAAATTGAACAGCAGGCGGTAAACCCCCATGGCTGCACCGCTGAGGATGACACTGGTCAGGTACAGACGGGCGTTGGGTTGAAAGGCGCGCACGCGGTCAAAATAACTGGCTAAAACGCGAGAAGCGCGGGGGAAGAGACGGCTGATTTTCAAGGGTTGTCCTCCATCCATGGGGAAAATTCAGGATTCTTCACTGGTGTCGAGGAAGTTGTGGAGCGTGGTCAGGGCTTCGTCCAGTCCTTCACGGCGCAGGTCGTAGCGGCGTTCGCCGTCGGCATCCAGCCGGATATGCACCAGGCCAGCCCGACGTAAGGCATTGAGGTGATGAATGACGGTCGGGGCGCGCAGGCGCAGGCGCCCGGCCAGGGCAGCCGGGGTGAGCGGCTGCTGAGCCAGAAAGCGCAAAATCCGCAAGCGGGTGGGGTCGCCCAGGGCTTTGAAGGTATCCACCAGCGCGAGGGGGACGGCGCCCCCACCCGCCAGGGAAAGATGAGCCGGTCGGCAGCCGAACACCAGCAGAGCGCGCTCCCCATCCAACCGCTGGAAGAAAATGAAGGGCGTGCTCCAGTAGGAGGGAATCAGGGTCAGGTGGCGGATTTGCTGGATTTCCGCAATACTCACCCCACGCGTGAGGGTCTCGATGACCTGAGGCAGGGGCAATTCATTCAGCAGACGGGTGGCCTGCTGAGTCCCGTTTTCCAGCGGGGTTTGCAGGCGGCTTTCCTCTTCGCGGAAGTACAGGTTGTGGTAAGCGCGCAGGGCCTCCAGCCAGACCTCGCCAAAGGCGGCCGGGTTCGACCACGCTTCAATCCAGTATTCGAGTGTGGCGGGCGGCGGGAGGTGGCGCTTGTTGTCCAGTTCGGCTTTCAGCAGAGCGCGCATGGCGGGGGTTGCCCGGCCGGTTGCAGCGATTTCCAGCAGGGCGTTGCGCACTTCCGGGCGCAGTTCAGCGGTGAAGGTCAGACGGGGCAGGCGTTCGGCAGCCGGGATTTGTGCCAGCGCGTTCAGCACCGAATCAGCATCTTTGCGTGGCAGGGGTAAGTCGTGCAGCCAGCCGAGCGGTACGCCCAGAAAGGGCAGGCTGCGCTCGAAAAACTCGCGCTGTGCGGCCGGCAGGCGCGAGCGCACCCCCGCCGCCCACGAGGGCCGCAGACCAAAATCGGCCGGGTTGTGCAGCACAATCAGGCTGATAAAGAAGTCGTAGGCAGTTGCGGTTTCAAAAGTTATTTCAGGCATGGCCGATTAGATTATTATCTAATTTATTAGATGATAATCTAATCTGGCAATGGGGTCAAGAAATTGGTAATGTCTGGATGAATTACAGCGGTCTGTGGCGGGTTTATCCCCCCGGCGTATTTGTTCTGGCGCAAATGAGCGCCGGTCAAAATGTGGTATGCTGAACCCACCAAGAAAATTCACCGGTCAATGGAGTTGAATATGAACACCTCACAACCCGAATGTGTTTACTGCGCTCGAAGCGCGCAGGAAGTTCCCCTCTTGTCCCTGCGCTTTCAGGAAACCCAATTCTGGATTTGCCCCCAGCACCTGCCCATTTTGATTCATCAGCCGGAGCGATTGAGTGGTAAACTGCCCGGCGTGGAAAATCTCGAACCCCACGAACATTAAGACAACCCTCACGCAATCAAAAGACTGCCTGTCATTGTACAGGCAGTCTTTTATATGGTAAACCTCACCCCCGCCTCAGCGAAAAGTGGGACTTTTTGGATGATGATTGTCTGTCTAATCATGATTTTTGCCACTATCAGGAAAGGCGCGCTTTTTATTAAGATAGGTGCAATGTCAACAGCGGAATTTCGCAATTTTTCGATCTTTGAAGGGTTGAGCCCTGCCAAAATCGAGTGGCTGGCGAGCCAGTTCGAGCAGCAGTGGCTGCCTGCCAACCATACCATCTTCCGACAGGGCGATTCCGCCGATTATCTCTACCTTCTGGCTACCGGAAAGGTTATAATTCGATATAAGCCGTATGACGGCCCGCCGCTGACCGTGGCAACCATTCAGCCGGGTGAAATTTTCGGCTGGTCGGCGGTGCTGGGCAGGCACATTTACACCTCGGCAGCGGTGACTCTGGAACCTAGCCGCCTGTACCGCATTCTGGGCAGCCGTCTGCAAACCGTGTGTGATGAATGCCCGGAGACCGGGGCAATGCTTTACCAGCGCCTGGCCAGGGTTGCCGGCGAGCAAAAAAAAACATTTGCATACCGAGAGCGAGTTGTTGCGGGTACTGACTTCCAATATGGATAAAAATGGGGATTGTTACCGGAGGATTGAACATGGGCGACGCTGAAATTCCTGCATACAGCATTGAGGAACAATTGCGCGGTCTGATCGAGCAATTGAGCGCCTATATCGAAACTTACCACGGCGGTGAGGTGGAATATATCGGCTTTGATGGCAAAGTGGTCAAAGTGCGCCTGGGCGGGGCCTGTCTCGGCTGCCCGCTTTCACCGGTGACCCTCAAAGGCTGGGTGGAAGGCACCATCAAACAATTCTTCCCCGAAATCCACGTTGAGGAAGAAAGCGCCTCATAAAATTTCGGGCTGGTTCATTCCAGCCCGACTTCAATGTGTTCCTGATCCTCTTCGTCGTAGATATCCACAATCTGACCAATTTCGCCGGATTGGATCGCCTCCATAATTTGACCCATCTCGACCTCGCCGATTTCCGGGGAGAAGCGGGCGCCTAATTTCATGCCGGTGTTCAGCACGGTAACCGGCAGGCGGATGTTGACGCGCACTTTACCGCTGCGTAAATCGGTGATGCGCACCCGCAGCCAGCGTGGCCGCGGCCGGATTGCCTCCCCCGGCGGAGGAGGTGGGGGTGGAGGCAGAGGGCCTTTTTTTTCGGGGGTGGCGCTGCTCTTTTCCAACGCCTGCAACAGGCGAATGCCCTCTTCGGGGGTGATTTTATTTTCCTCGATCAGTTTGAGGATTTTCAGTCGTTCTTCACTGCTTGCCGCCATTTTTCAGCCTTGTAAATCGGCATTTCATGGGATATGCTTATTGTAATTGAATTTTGCCCGTCTGGCACAAATTAAGCCCGCCTGTACGGACTTTTCATTTTGGAGATTGGGTTTCTATGATCAATTTGTGGCAGTTATTCTGGATTTTCATCAAGGTCAATTTATTAACCACCTCAGGGCCGGCTTCGGTGGGTTTGCTGTATCAGGAAGCGGTGGGCAAATTGATGACCGAAAAAGAATTTGTCGAGGCGGTCGGTTTTTCCAGCGTGCTGCCCGGCAGTGACGCCTTGCAACTGGCCATGTTCGTCGGCTACCGTGCCGGCGGGGTACCCGGCGCGCTGGTGGCTTTACTGGGTTCGATTCTGCCGCCTACAATCTTGATTTTGATCATCGTCAGCATCCTGCGCTTCATCAGCGGTGAAGCGTGGGTGGGTAACTTTGTGCGCGGACTTGCTCCGGCTGTGGCCGCCTTGATGGTGCTGGTGGCCTGGAATGTGTTCCGCGGCGAGGCCGGTGAAACCATCACCTGGTTCACGGTCATCATCGCCGCTGGCGCCATGATTGCCTATATCCTCAAAGTGCCGCCGCCGCTGGTGCTGGTGGTAGCCGGTGTACTGGGGATCATCGTGCTGCGATGAACGACCTGCCGCCTCTTCTCATTGCATTACAGAGCAGTCATCCCTCTTTTCCAGCGCTGGAATATGGGGAAAATCTGGCAAAGGTGCTGCGTACCCCCGTTCGTCTATTGTGTATGCGTCAGGCTGGCTCATCTGCGCTGCTGGAGGAGCAGGTTCAGCGTTCCGCACTGGCTTTGAAGGAGCTGGATGTTCTGGTGGACATCCGCTGGGCGGATGGCGATCTGGTGAAAGCCGTGCTGCGGGAGGTGAATCAGATGCCGGAAGCGATGCTGGTGATCAGCGACAAGTACCGTCCCATCTGGCGGCGCTGGGTGCGCTTTGGGCGTTTCCGTCGGCTACAGGCTTCGCTCACATCGCCAATTTTACGGGTACGGGAGGTCTGCTGGCCGCCGCAAAATATCATCGTGTGCAGCGGAGGTTTGCCATACACCATTCCGGTGGAGCGGCTGGCTGTGCGTCTGGCGCGCTCTGTCGGCGCACGGTTGACCTTTCTGCATGTGGTTGAGCCGATCACCCTGGATTACCCCCTGGCAAGGGAAATTCACTCGCACTGGGAACACCTGCTACAAACCGATACCCCGCAGGCGCGTCACCTGAAGCAGGCATTGGATTTTGCCGAACGGCTCGGTGTGGAGGCGCGGGTGGTGGTGCGCCATGGGCTGATTCTGCACGAGATCCTCGATGAGATCCGCAGCGGGGGTTATGATCTGGTGGGCATGGGGTCAACCTACAGTTCCACCAGTCTTTCGCGTTTGTTCCGCCCGGATGTTACCGCGCTGGTTTCAGCCGCGGTGGATTGTCCTTTGCTTTCTCAACGCGGCCCGGCTGAAAACTCTGATGCGGGTTAACGCGTAAGCGTGTGGCTGGTATCTTCCCACTTCTTGACGGCGGCACGGATGATGGTTTGAATTTCGGCATCCGGCACCGCATCAATGCCGTTGAAGCGTTCGTGATCCACCCAGACCACCACCCCAAAGTTGGCTTCCTGGGTCAGGCGGATGGTGCGGTTGGCAAAGGGTGAATTGACCAGCATTTCTTGCAAGATTTCGTCAATTTGCCCGACGATGGAAGTGGCACGCGGCTTGTCCACCGGCAGGATGGAAGCCGCCAGTACGGATGGGTCGGGCAGGGGAACGCTGGCTGGCGGGGTTGGTACGGGTTGTGGGGGCGGTGCTTCTTTTTCAACTCCCAGCCAATTCGTCCACGATTCGGCAGCCTCGCGCAGCATGCGCAATTGATCCACCGGCACGGTTTCGCGGCTCAGGTAAATTTTACGGTCAATTTCCGTCACCAGTTTACCGGTGGATTTTTCACGGTAGAGACGCACCAGCGGGTTGAAGCGTTCCAGCGGTAAGCCGGTGTAGGGTTCTTCGGCAGCCGGTTTGGGAGCCGGTTTTTCATCGTTTTGTTCGGGAGGTTCTTCCTCGCTGTGTTCTTTTCCCCGGTCGAGGAAGAAATAGGCAACCACAGCACCGATGATAAAACCGACAGCCGTGAAAATCAATGCGGGCAGGAGCAGATTTCCGGGATTGAGCATGACAGCCTCACTTTCACAAAAATTTCAGGAAGTGGATGAATTTCCCCCAGCAGGAGCAACCTTCAGGGGCTGACAGACAGGACAGAAATGGGTGCTGCGTTGGCCGACAATCAGGCGTGCAATGCTTGTGCCACATTCCGGGCAGGGTTGGCCGGTGCGGCCGTAGGCCCGGAAGTGATTTTGAAAACTCCCCCCGCGGTAAACCCAATCAATGCTGG
Organism: Bellilinea caldifistulae; assembly: GCF_001306055.1. Taxonomy (GTDB): domain Bacteria; phylum Chloroflexota; class Anaerolineae; order Anaerolineales; family Anaerolineaceae; genus Bellilinea; species Bellilinea caldifistulae. The sequence continues at coordinate 19,610 of NZ_LGHJ01000001.1, forward strand.
CACCGTTGCGGCGGATGCCCTCTTGCAGGACGCTGCGAATGGCGTCCAGCAGTCGGGCGGCGTCTTCGAGACTGATCAGGTTGGAGGGGGTCAACGGATGAAGGCGGGCAAGGTGAAGCGCCTCATCGGTGTAGATGTTGCCCAGCCCGGCAATGACCGACTGGTCGAGCAGCAGGGGCTTCAACTGGCGCCGAAAACGGCTCAGGTGTTGGTAAAAAACTGCGGCGGTCAAACCTTCATCCAGGGGTTCCGGGCCTAAACCGTTCAGCACGCTGTGCGGGTCATCCACCAGCCAGAGACGCCCGAACTTGCGTGGGTCGTTGAACGCCAGCCGCCAGCCGTCCGTCAGGTGGAAAATGACCCGGTCGTGAATTAGCGGCGGGATCGGGCTGCCGGTCTCATCCGTGACGGGTTCCAGCCGCAAGTCACCGCTCATCCGCAGGTGGATCAAAAGGACGGCATCGCTGAGATGGATCAGGATGAATTTACCGCGCCGGCTGATGCTTTTGACCGGCTGATGGCAGATTTTTTGTGTGAACCGGGCGGGTTCAGGGGTTGCAATGCTGCGCTGCCAGTGAAGTTCGGCTTTCTCAATCACGCGCCCGACCAGCGGGGGACTTCCCCGCCCGCCGTTTTGCAGGGCGCGTACAATCGTTTCGACCTCAGGCAGCTCCGGCATGGTTCATCGAACAGATCGGGCGGGGAAGCGGGTTACTCGTTGAACATCTCACCCACGCTGCGCCCTTCATTGGCGCGGTGGATGACTTCCCCCAAGAGGGGGGCAATCGAAAGAACTTTCAGCCGCTCGCCGAACAGAGCGGCTTTTTCGTGCGGGATGGGGATGGTGTTGGTGGTGACAAATTGGGTAACCGGCAAAGCCGCAAGCCGCTGGGCGGCATCCCGCGAAAAGACGGCGTGGACAAAGGAAATGTAGATGTTGCGCGCGCCGTTTTCCTTGACCAGATTGACTGCCTGGGCGATTGAGCCACCAGTATCAATTTCATCGTCCACCAGGATCACATCCCGGTCGTACACATCCCCAATCAGCGTCAGGGCTTCGGCTTTGGCGTTGTTAGCCAGCCGCCGTTTTTCGATGAACGCCAGCGGCAGTTGCAGTTTGGCGGCGTAGTTGCGCGCTTTTTTGGCAAATCCCAAATCGGCTGTGACCACCACCGGCGAGTGCAGGCGGTTGAGGATGGTTTTGAAGTAGTCGGTGAGCATGTGGAAGGCGGTCAGCACATCGCCGGGGATGGAAAAGAAGCCCTGAATCTGGCCGGCGTGTAAATCCATGGTGATGTAGCGGTCGGCGCCGGCAATTTCGATCATATCGGCAACCAGGCGGGCGGTAATCGGTACCCGCGGCTGGTCTTTCTTGTCCGAGCGGGCGTAGCACAGGTAGGGCACCACGGCGGTGATGCGCGCCGCCGAATCCAGCCGCAGGGTTTGCAGCAGAATGAGCAATTCCATCAGGTTGCGGTGGACAGGTGCCGAGGTAGTTTGAATGACATAACAATCCTGCCCACGCACGCTGCCGTGCAGTTTGACGAACAGGTTCTCATTGGGAAATTCGATCACATCCCGACCGCACAGGGGCAGATTGAGGTAGCTGGCAATGTCCTGAGCCAGTTCCGGGCAGGCTGTGCCTGCATACAGGCGTATGTCACCATACATCATCCGTTCGTGGCGGGAATGATTATGTGTAGGCATATTCTCTTCTCTATCCTAAGTATACCTTAGTCGGCGCGTGAATACCACTCCGAACGAAGGACACTCATCACAATGACATCAATGAAACGGCCGTGTTTGTACACATCCTGCCGCAGGCGGCCTTCTTCCACGAAACCGACTTTCTGGTAAGCCCGAATGCCGCGCGGGTTGGTCTCATAGACATGCAGGTAGACCTTATTCAGGTTGAGGTAGTCAAAAGCATAGCCCACCATCGTGCGCAGGGCTTCGCTGCCGTAACCGCGATTCCAGTACTGCTTTTCGCCGATGAACAGGCCAACTTCGGCATGGCGCGCGTGCCATTCAATTTTCATCAGACCGATGTTGCCGATGGGCAGCCACTCCCCGCCGATTTCGATTTCAATCACCAGCGGACGTTCTTCCTTGGGGCGTTTCAACAAGCTGCTGTACCATTCTTCCTCTTCATCCAGCGACATCGGCGCGAACATCAGCAGATTTTCGCGTACTTCGGGGTCGTTCAGCCAGCGTACAAAACGGGGCAGGTCGTCTTTTTCGACAGCGCGCAGCCGCAATCCATTGCCGTAAATCATCGCCCCTCCTAGGGGTGCAGGCGGTTTGGCCCGCGGAAGAGGAAGACCGCCTCGCGGATGTTGGGCAGGTTGAGCATGACCATCAGCAAGCGCGAAAGCCCCAGCCCAAAACCGCCGTGCGGTGGACAGCCGTAGCGGAAGAAATCCAGATAAAACTGGATGGACTGGATGGAAAGGCCTTTTTCAATCGCCTGCTGGCGCAGGATCTCGTAGCGATGTTCGCGCTGGGCGCCGGTGACGATTTCGGTGCCGTTGGCGATCAGGTCAAACGACTTGGTCAGGTGCGGCTGATCGGCGTGGCGCATGTGGTAGAACGGGCGCACACTGATCGGCCAGTCAATCAGGTAGAAGAAGTCGTGATCATAAGTGCGCTTGATGTAGTCGGCCAGGGCGCGTTCCCCACCGGGATCAATATCGCCTTTCTTTTCGGGCGGGATTTGATAACCGACCTCTTTGAGAATCTCCAGGGCCTGCGCCATGGTGATGCGCGGGAAGGGGACACTGGGGACGCGCAGATCCACCCCAAAGTGCTGCTTAATTTCTTCATCGTGGGCGTCTTTGACCCGCTGATAAACATATTGCAGCATGTTTTCCAGAAAACGCATCACATCCTCATGCGATTCGATGTAAGAGATTTCCATGTCAATGCCGGTGAACTCGGTCATGTGGCGCGAGGTGAAGGACGGGTCGGCGCGGAAAACCGGCCCAATTTCAAAGACGCGCTCAAAACCGGCTGCCATGGCCATCTGCTTGTAGAACTGGGGCGACTGAGCCAGATAGGCCTTGGTCTCAAAATACTGCACCTCGAATAATTCGGCGCCGGACTCGCTGGGTGAACCCATCAGTTTCGGCGAGTGGATTTCAATGAAATCGTGCTTCAGCCAGTATTCGCGGAAGGCCGCTTCAGCCGTGGTTTGTACCTTGAAAAGCAGGGTGACCGGCGGGCGGCGCATGTCCAGAAAGCGCCAATCGAGCCGGTAATCAATTGAGGGCAGGGCTTCGGCGGTCGGGTCGAGCGGAATGGGCGCTTCGGCCGGGCCGATCACCTCGTAAGTTTCCAGTTGAATTTCCAGCCCGCCGAGTTTGACGATGGGGTTATCCACCACCGTGCCGGTGACCGAAACGACGCTTTCGGTGGGGGTGGCGGAAATTTTCTCCGCCAGGGCCGGGTCGTTGGCCTTCCAGAAGGCCACCTGCACCAGGCCGCTCAGGTCGCGCAGGATCAGGAATTGCATTTTCTTTTGATCGCGCAGGGTTTGCAAAAAACCCTGCACTTTGACTTTTTCGCCAATGTGCTGGCGCAGGTCGGCAATTTTGGTTCTTTCCATGGTGATTTCTTCTCCTCACTTTGGGTTGGGATTTCAATTCAAGCGTTGAACAGCGCAGTAGACCCGCGCTGAATGGATTGCGGCAGAGGGGGTTCGCCCAGCAGACTGTGGAGCGCCTGATAGGGCGAAATGCGGCGTGCCTGCAGGTCGGTCAGAATTTGCTGATACTGCCCCTCTGGCAGGCTGCTGCGCCAGCGTTTGAGCAGAGCGGTTTGCAGCAATTCTTCCAGTTGAGTTTGCAGGCGGCTGCGGTCGCGCACCTGCCAGCCGCCGGACTGGCGGAGGTAGGCAGCGTGTGCCTGAATGTGCCCGAGCAACTCGGCGATGCCTTCGTTCTGGGTGGCGATGGTAGGCACCAGCGGAGGACGCCAGACGACCGGCAAACTTTCCGCCGTTTCTTCGTGGGGCGGGCGGCCCAGTTCCAGCATGGCGCGCAGCGTGCGCAGGGCATTTTCGGCGCCCGGCAGGTCGGCCTTGTTCAGCACCAGGATATCGGCAATTTCCAGAATGCCGGCTTTGATCGCCTGAATATCGTCACCCATGCCGGGGGCTTCGACCACCAGGACGGTGTGCGCCAGCCGTGCAATTTCCACTTCGGATTGACCGGCACCGACCGTTTCGATGAGGATGATGTCGAAACCGGCGCTGTCCAACGCCTGAACGACGGCGGGGGTGGTGCGGGCCAGCCCGCCCAGCGCGCCGCGTGAGGCCATCGAGCGGATGAACACGCCGGGGTCACCACTCAGGTCGCGCATGCGCACACGGTCACCCAGCAGGGCGCCGCCGGTGAAGGGCGAGGAAGGGTCCACGGCGACAATCGCCACCGTGCGCGGCGGACTGCCGTCTGCCGGCCGGCGGAAGGCTTGTGCCAGTCGGTTGACGAGAGAGGACTTGCCGGCGCCCGGTGAACCGGTCACACCGATCCAGTGGGCGCGTCCGCTGTGGGGAAAAAGGCGGTCGAGGGCGGCCTCGCCTTGGGGGTCCTCGTTTTCGATCAAGGTCAGCAAACGCGCCAGTGCAAGGCGGCTGCCAGCCAGCACTTCCTCAGCCAGAGTGGTCATCAAGGACGGCCTCAGGCGTGGTTTTCCTGTAAGATGGCAGCCCGCAGGTCTTCAACCACTTTTTGGGTGGAAGTGCCGGGGCCGTAGACAGCGCGCACGCCCATTGCCAGCAGGGCGGGGATGTCGCTTTCGGGGATGATGCCGCCGACAAAGACATGCACATGGCCCTGTCCGTTGGCGCGCAACAGTTCCAGCACGCGCGGCACCAGCGCCATGTGAGCGCCGGAGAGGATGGAAAGCCCCACCGCGTCCACATCCTCTTGTAAGGCGGCCTCGGCAATCATCTCCGGCGTTTGGCGCAGGCCGGTGTAGATGACTTCCATGCCGGCGTCCCGCAGAGCGCGGGCGACCACCTTGGCGCCGCGGTCGTGGCCATCCAAACCGGGTTTGGTAATCAGCACACGGATTTTACGTTCGGTCATTCGGTTTTGCCTCAGGGTGAAGTTGTTTCAATTATACCGCGTCCTGTCGTCAGACAATATCCCCTTATAAGGAAAGGAATAGTGTCATATCCGGCAGGTGACGGTTAACCCTGAGGGGGCGGTTCTTCCAGCAGGTCATCCGTGACCTCGGCGCCGGGCAGAAGGAATAAGTCGGGATTTTTCCACATATAGACCACCGCCCCGGCGCGGCTCTTGACCCCGATTTTTTGGTAAGCCATGGTTACATAGTTCTTAATTGTGCCGGGTTGGAGGGCAAGTTGTTCAGAAATTCGAGCGTTTTCATATCCCAGGGCAATCAACGTCAGCACCTGCCGTTCGCGATTGCTCAAAGGCGATCGCAGCGGTCGTTCCCGGAGAAAAGTGTCCAGCATCTCCGGCAGGGAAGTGAAATCAGTGCGGCCATCCAGTAAAAACTGGATAACCTTAGCCAATTTTTCCAACTCAATTTCCAGCGGCAGCCAGGCATGAATGGTGATACGCTGCACGGCGCGCAGGATGACCGGCAGGCTGCTGTGGGGGGCGATCAGCAACGTCTTTGTGGCGGTAGGCAGGGGGGGAGCGGAAGCGTTCTGAGTCAGAGCAGCAAGGCGTGGTGCATCGAGGATCAGCACATCCGGTTCTGGCCGTTGGGAATCGGCAGCGAGGAACGAATCATCATCGAGAATGTGGTATTTGAAGGAAGGGAATTCTTCCTTCAGGAAAGCGATCAATCCTTTTTTCAGAAGCGGGACGGAAACGGCGATGCAGACCAGAGGGGGAAAGTTGTTCGCCATTCGATCCTTTAGAAAATGGTTCGTGGGAAAAAAGAACGCCGGTAAGTTTATGGTAAGGGAATCAATCCAATTTGTCAATAGGGGTCAAAGTCATGTCAGGGGGCATGACCGGCGGTACTTCCCCTTTGTTCTTCAATTTGCTATGATGGCTTTGGTGAAAAAACGCAGAAGCAGAGAGGACGATATGTTCAGAAAACCCTATATTGTTTTGATTGCGCTGCTGGTGCTGGCAGCGGGTTTCATCTTGTTGATGGCACAAAAACCGGGTGAGGCAAAAAGTGAAGCGGCAGCGCAGACGGCTTTACCAACGGCTGTGGGAGAAGTGATCCAAGCCGCGCAAAGCGTTACACCGGTCATGGCCGCAGAAGTCGAAATGAGCGCGGCACAGGTGCGCGAGGCTTTGGTCGAACGGGCAAAGCAACATCTCTTCAAACCCGGCTGGGTACTGGTGCGCGAAACTTTCACCGATTTCACCAAGGCCGAAGACTACGTTGTGGTTCCGATGAACGGACAAATCATCCCCAAGAACTGGGTGCGCGAAACATGGTTGTTGGTGGATGAAGGTTTACAGGTTAAGGCAATGTTTTCCGAGAAAAAAATGCTGGATGACACAATCGTATCTTTGACGCGTGCCAGTGATGGATCTTTTGGAAAGGCGTTTAATGCCGAAATTCTTCCAAATGTTCAGATTGACTACTGGACGAAAACCGAAACCTTGGACCGACTTATTGAGCAGGGTGAGACTCAAAGGGTTGTTTTTCAATTTCTTTCGCTGGATGGAAAGCGGGTTTTGTATGCAGTTTATTCAGACGTTTTTCCCTCCCCTATTCGTATGGAGGGGCTGAAACAACCCCTTATTTCGTTTAGCACTGAGGATCATTATGATTGGGAAATCGGTCAGTTTCTGTTCAGTGAGGGGTGGGCAACGCTGACAGATGGCAACCGCCAACTTGTTGGTCGGCTAGAAATGAGCATTGATTGCAATTCCACCCCACCGGATGCGGTTTTGGAGGGGTTTTCAATCACGCCGGAGGAATAATGAAATCAAAATCAATCTCATTTAGGGTTTTCACGATTGTCTTTCTATTTCTGGTAATCCTGTCAGGTGAGGTTATTGCAGCCGGCGGCAGCAAAACCGTTTCCGGCTCGATATCGGGTATCACCTATTTTGCAGAAAAAAGTGTGTACACCTATACTACCTCATGGACTGCGTCTGCCAAAAGTAGCGCAATTTCAAACATCTCTATCATTGGCTATACCTGGTGGACGGTTTATCGAATCTGTACCGATGATGTCTATGCTTATTACTCTCGTTCTGAGAATCAAAGTAACCGCAACAGTAACTACTTTGAAGACATAAAATGGATTGACCACTATCAATATTCCTGCAATCCCGGATATTTTGTTAAGAAGTCAGCCAGTCTCGGTAATCACCAGTTTACGTTGAATTCTACCCATCAGTACCCTTATGTGGAATATGTCTATCCTTAGAAGAGAATAGGACCCTTTTTCGCTATGTTCAAAGTCATGGTGGGGGGCGTGACCGGCGGTACTTCCCCTTTGTTCTTCAATTTGCTATGATGGCTTTGGTGAAAAACGCTGAAGCAGAGAGGACGATATGTACAGAAAACCCTATATTGTTTTGATTGCGCTGCTGGTGCTGGCAGCGGGTTTCATCTTGTTGATGGCACAAAAACCGGGTGAGGCAAAAAGTGAAGCGGCAGCGCAGACGGCTTTACCAACGGCTGTGGGAGAAGTGATCCAAGCCGCGCAAAGCGTTACACCGGTCATGGCCGCAGAAGTCGAAATGAGCGCGGCACAGGTGCGCGAGGCTTTGGTCGAACGGGCAAAGCAACATCTCTTCAAACCCGGCTGGGTGATGGTGCGCGAGACGCTGACGAACTTCACCAACCGCGAGGAATATGTTGTGGTTCCAATGAACGGACAAATCATCCCCAAGAACTGGGTGCGCGAAACATGGTTGTTGGTGAATGAGGACTTAAAAGTAGTGGCGGGTTATTCTGTTGTAAAAAGTTTTAAAGGAGAACCTCTACTTGAGACAATCGTCAGTGATGGTTCTTTTGGAAAGATGATCCAACCAGAAAATTTACCCGGCTGGCAAGAGGAACACTGGCTATATCTTGACCTGTTCGAAAGAATGATCGAGTACGATGGCGGTAAAAGCGCAACTTTCTCCCTTATCGAACAGGGTGCCAAGCGTTTGCTGCGGGTCTTTTCCCAAGATTTCTATCCCTCTGCCGGTTATACCGAAGGGGTGGAAGGAGCCATTGTTTCATCCTTTTCAACCTCCTATTATGACTGGGAAACTGGTCAATTTTTGCTCAGCGAGGACTGGGCAGTTTTGACCGATGGCAGTCATAAACAAATCAATCGCCTCGAGGTGGAAGTTGAATATTCACCTGCCCCGCCTGCCGAGGTAGTTGCCCGATTCACCGGCGAGATAAAGCAATGATCACAAACAGGCATCAAAAGCGGCTTATTCTATGGCTGGCTTTTATTTTGCTGGTCACCCAATTTGGTGAGAGTTCGGCTGGTGGCGGCAGCAAAACCGTTTCCGGCTCCATTTCGGGTATCACCTATTTTGCAGAAAAAAGTGTGTACACCTACACCAATACATGGACTGCGTCTGTCAAAAGTAGCACCGTCACAAATATCTCAATTATTGGCTACACCTGGTGGACGGTTTATCAGATTTGCACAAACGATGTTTATTCTTACTATATTCGGTCAGAGAATAAAAATAACCGAAATAGCAGTTATTACGAGGACTCAAAATATGTTTATTACAAAGATTACCCATGTCCAGGTGGTTCGTATATCAAAAAAACAGCCAGTCTCGGTAATCACCAGTTTACGTTGAATTCTACCCATCAGTACCCTTATGTGGAATATGTCTATCCTTAGAAGAGAATAGGACCCTTTTTCGCTATGTTCAAAGTCATGGTGGGGAGCATGACCGGCGGCACTTCCTATAGCCGACCTTTTTTGCTATAAAAAAATTAGTCTTTTTTATATCTCACCGTGGGTGGAAAATCGCCCCCTTGAGCAAGAGGATTTTTCCTTCATTTTTTGAATTTTTATTCACCCCCCGTTTGCGCTAAAAGACAAAATTGGAACTAAAGTTGGCGAATGGATATAAAACTGAGATTGACCCAACGGGAGAAGCAAATACTGGAATTGTTGTGCGAGGGAAAGACCAATTCTCAAATTGCGAGAAACTTGCAAATTTCCCCAAAAACGGTCGAATCTAATCTGACCAGAGTATATCGAAAATTGGGCGTGAACAATCGCACTGCAGCCGTTGCAGCATATTTTGTTGAATTAAATCGAGAGAAAAATTAAGGGAAATCCTTATATTGAAGTTTGTCTTGAGAGAGGGTATATTTAAATCGGCCGAATGGGTGCAAGAGAGAAAAGGGGAGGGAAGTAATGAATAAGAGAAACCTTTTTAATCTTGGAATGATTGGTTTGGTCTTTATGGTGGGCTTTTCCGTGGTGGGGGGAGCGCCGTTACCCGATGGGGGAATTCGTGATGAAACCTGCCGGGAAGGGTTATCTGAATTTGTGACCGAAGCGAAGGATTGCTCAAATCGGCATTACGATTGATCAGCCGCAGCCGTTTGTTGACCCGCAGGCGATTATCCGGCGTTATACGGCTTGGTGTTCGCAAGGATTGCTGGATTTGGATATCTGGCAAACGATGGGAATGACAATGGATGAGTGGATGAAATGGTATGAAGATACCCGTCAGCCGTTGGGAACGGTTGCGTCTCGCATCACTATCGGTGAAATTGAAGCGGTTCGTTATGAAGAATCCACTCTTTGGACGACCCTGTGGAGCGGAGAAAAATATATCTATCGCTTGTGGTACACCCATAGGGGAGATCAATCGGGTGAGGAATTTTATAAAAGGGTCTTGAACTCCGTTGGTTTTTTGAATGAGGAGCCGATCAAGGGGGAAGATGCATCCCAATCGTTTCAAGGTTTATCGCTGGAAGGCTTTGCCACAGTCAATCCTCTTGTCACAACCTGTTGTGGATATACATCGCCGGGTAATCCCTTTGAGTGCTGTAACAACAAGGGAAATTGTGTCTGGTGGGTGTATTACAAATATGGTTATGTGCCGTTCCGAGGAGATGCAGGTAAGTGGTATGGACAAGTGCCCGATTACCCGGATTGGCGCAGGGGAAGATATCCGAATAGAGGGATGAATATCGCGTGGTGGTCAGGATCTCCTGGTCACGTTGCCTTTATAGCGAACTATCCTGGAGGAGGGACAGTAACCATAACCGAGATGTTGATTTGTACATCCTGCGGAAGGACGCGTAATTTGAGTGTAACCGCTCCCGAAGGATACATGTGGACAATTTACAACTGAGCAATTCGGTTTTAATGATTTTCTCTTTTGGAGGTCAGGGCAGATGATAAAAAGCATTGTTCGTCAGCTTCTTCTGATTGCAGGGTTGGTTTTTATAAGCAATTGCAGGGGAGAAATTGACAACTTCCCTTCTACTCCAATTGAGACTCGAAATTTGCCAACAATTACCCCCTCATCAGAGATAAAATCGACACCTCCCCAAATGGTTGATGAAATTGAAACGGTCATTCCACTCAAACCCACCCGAATTCCAACCCCTACGGAAGAGGATGAAATATTTTTCCAAGAATATTGTGGCAAGGAATTTGTCTCTGCTGTGAAGCTCCTTCCTGAAAGGGAAATAAATTGGTTTCGATATAACCACTACCTTTACCCTTTCTCAATAGCATTCCCCTCGGATTGGAATCTCATAGAATGTGATAATTCTATATACCTGTTTCCGGATAGTGAGCCTTCGATTCGTCTGGCAGTCCGTTTCAAATACTCGAATGAAAAGAAACATATCTTAAGAACCGGCGTGCCGGCGGGTGACGCGGTTCATGTTGGCACGGTGCAGTTCGTCGGTCAAACCATTCGCAAGACAATCATCCGCTACGAGGGCAAGGATAAAGTTGTCCTCTACGGCTACAAAGAGGATTTGCCCTATCAAATCCCGGTCGGTAATCTGATCTTTACCATCAGTCTGGATGATGTTGGTTCTCGTTATTATGAGGATGTCGAGCTTTCGCCCGAAATTCAACAGCTGGCCGATGCCATTGTCGAAAGCATTCGGCTGACTTCGCCATAGGCATGAGCGATTCGATAAACTTCGTGCGCCGAATTGGCCATGAAGTGCTTTGGCTGTTTTGCCGCCCTCGTGTGTGGAAAAACATGTCGAACGTCGCTGGCACGCCCCGTTTTACTGTTTCATGACCAGTCCCGTTGCACTGGCAAATATCAACGCTCCCATCGCTACTGGCGGGGCGAGCATGCCAGGGCTGCAGTGTGTGCCTCCACGAAAAAGGTGAACAATCCTGTTTTTCAGAAGTGGGACGGAAACGGCGATGCAGACCAGAGGGGGAAAGTTGCTCGCCATTCGATCCTTTAGAAAATGGTTCGTGGGAAAAAAGAACGCCGGTAAGTTTATGGTAAGGGAATCAATCCAATCTGTCAAAGCACCCTTGAACCTGCTTTGAAATGCGCTATTTCGCAAAACGGCGAAGATCAGCCGAGGCGACGGACTTCCCCGCTGTCGAAAAGAGAAACAAATCCCCTCGCCAAACCTTGACGTGGTTTACCGTCAACTCCCAAAGGGCAATTTCTTGACAAAAATTCCAAATTGTTATAAACTAGTTTGTAATACAAACCAGTTTATAAAATCAGGAGACCGCATGAAATCCCCGCTTGAAACCGCTCAAAAGCGCACCCGCCGTTATTGGTACGAGGACGGGCTCTCTGAAATGGCGGCCGGCGCTGTCATTCTCTTGATGGCGCTGATCAATCTGGCGATTGCCCTGCTCGCACCAGCGGGCTGGAAAGGCTGGCTTTCGGCGGTGGGCCTGCCAGTGATGGTGATCGGCGGAGGCGTTCTTGCCCGCCTGCTGGTAGCAAGGCTGAAAGAACGGCTGACTTACCCGCGCACCGGTTACATCCGATACCCACGCCCCAAGCCGACCCGCCGTTTTCTGAGCGCCGGCATCGCCATCGGCGTGGCCTTGATCGTGACGATCATGAGTGCCTGGTTCTCCGCCGCCCAAACCGAGCGACTCATCCCCGCCCTGACCGGTTTGCTGACGGCCATTTTGATCCTCTCGATTGGGGCGAGCATTGGACTGGTGCGTTTCTACCTTTTAGCCGTTTGGCAGTTTGGTTTTGGCTTACTCGGCAGCCGCTTGAATTTACCCGCCCCTTACGATCTGGTCTTGTTCTTCGGCGCGCTGGGTATCGGCCTGTTCATCAGCGGGGGAATCACCCTGCTTGGCTACCTGCGCAACAACCCGCTGCCGCCAGCCAACGATGAGGAACAGTCATGAAGGAAGAAGCCCTGCCCAACTGGAGCGCCGTTGACCGGCTGCTGCACGAACCGGCTCGTCTTGCCATCGTCAGCATACTGGCGGTGGTCGAAAAAGCCGATTTCCTCTACCTTCAGCACGAAACCAGCCTGACCAAAGGCAACCTTTCTGCCCACCTGAGCAAACTGGAAAACGCCGGTTACATCCAGATTGAAAAAACCTTCAAGGGTAAAATGCCCCTGACGCTAGTCTCGCTTACCGAACAGGGAAGAACCGCCCTCGATCGGTATCTGAGCCAGATGAAACACTGGCTGAACCAATTGGACCAACATTCACAGGAGTAAACAGGAAATGAACTACGCCATTCAAACCCATCAACTGACCCGCGATTTTGGCAGCCTGCGGGCAGTGGACCGCCTGACGCTGGAAGTGCCTGCCGGACAGATTTTTGGTCTGCTCGGCCCGAACGGCGCCGGGAAAACCACCACCATTCGCCTGCTGCTCGGTTTGCTGCCGCCCACTTCCGGACAGGTGCGCGTTCTGGGGATGGATCCGCTGCAACAGGGGGAAGCCGTACGCTCGCGCTGTGGAGCGCTGCTTGAACATTCCGGCCTGTACGAACGGCTCAGTGCAGAGGACAATCTTGATTTATATGCCCGCATCTGGCGCATGGACGCAGCCAGCCGCAAAAAGCGCATTCGGGAATTGCTGGAGGGACTGGGATTGTGGGAACGACGCAAAGAAACCGTGGCTGAATGGAGCCGCGGCATGAAACAAAAGCTGGCGATCGCCCGCGTCCTGCTCCACCGTCCGCCATTGATCTTTCTGGACGAGCCAACTGCCGGGCTGGATGTACCCACCGCGGCAGCCCTGCGCGAGGATTTACTGCGCATGACTGCTCAGGAAGGCACCACCATTTTTTTGACCACCCACAACCTGAGCGAAGCCGAAAAATTGTGCGCCCAGGTAGCCGTAATTCGGGATGGTCAACTGCTGGCGGTGGGCAGTCCGGTGGAATTGCGCACGCGCGCCGGGCAGCCGCGTCTGCAAGTTTTTGGCCGCGGGCTGAACGAGCGGGCGCTGACGGTCTTGCAGAGCCAGCCCGGCGTCGGTGGGGTTAAGTTTCTCAACGATCATCTGGAAATTGCCCTGAAAGAGCCTGCCGAAACGGCAGCGCTGGTCAAACTGCTTGTCGAGCAGGGAGCAGAAATCGAGGAAGTGCGTAAAAGCACGGCTTCACTGGAAGAAGCCTTCTTAAGTTTGCTGGAGGAAAATCATGTTCACTGACATCCTCACCATCATTTACAAAGAATGGAAGGAGATGTTTTTTGCCCGCAGCACGGCGCGATCCGGTCTGCTTGGCGTGGCGGTGATTGTGGCTTTGCTGGGTATTTTCATGCCGTTTCAAAACGGGCGCGACTGGCTGACCACCCCTCTGCTCATTTTGATCTGGTCGTGGTTGCCGGTTTTTCTCACCCTCGGCATGGTCACCGACTCCATCGCCGGGGAACGCGAACGCCACACCCTGGAAACCCTGCTGGCCAGCCGCCTGCCGGAACAGGCAATTCTGTTCGGCAAGATTGGGGCGGCAGTGTTCTACGCCTGGGGCATTATGCTGGTCAGCCTTTTGCTGGGAGCCGTAACCGTCAACCTCGCCTTTCCCGGTTCGCCGGCTTTTTACGACCCGCTGGTGTTTGCAGCCGTTCTGGTTTTCTCTTTGCTGGCTTCTGTGCTGATTGCCAGTATCGGCGTTCTGGTTTCGCTCCATTCGAAAACAGCACGCCAGGCGTATCAAAAGATGAGCGTGGTGTTTCTGGTCGTGTGGTTCATACCCATGCTGGTTGCCCAATTCCTGCCGGAGGAAATCAAAGCCGGGTTGAGCGCCCGCTTGATGACGTTGGACCTGAATGCCGTTTTGACGCTGGGTATGCTGATTCTGCTGGCGGCAGATACCGTCCTTGTGCTGGTGTGTCTGAAACGCTTTCAGCGCCCAAACCTGATACTTCTATAATGCAGTCCACTTCCCTCTCTCAGCGGTGCCGGGGTAGCATTCCTTCAACCCGGCGCCGGGAGTTTGGGAATGTCAAACCCGTTTCATTGCATTTCGCGGCAGGCTTGTTGTAAAATACGCCATAATCTATCGAAAAGGACAAAAATATGTCGGTATTGATGGTGGCAGGAGGATTAATCCTGCTAATCGCCGGCGGCGAGGGGCTGGTGCGCGGCGCTTCGCGGCTGGCCGCTGCGCTGGGCATCTCTCCCCTGATTATCGGGTTGACCGTGGTTGCCTTCGGCACCAGTTCGCCGGAATTTGCCGTCAGCCTGATCGCTTCGCTGAGCGGGCAGGCGGGCTTGACGGTCGGCAACGTCATCGGCAGCAACATCTTCAATGTGCTGTTCATTTTGGGGCTTTCCGCCATGATTACCCCGCTGACCATCTCCCAACAGCTGGTGCGGTTGGACGTGCCCTTGATGGTATTGGTTTCCCTGTTGACCCTGCTGCTGACGCTGGACGGGCGTTTCAGCCAGATGGAAGGGATCATTTTCTTTGCCGGTTTAATCGGCTATCTGTACCTGCTGTTTCGCATCAGCCAGCGGGAAAGCGCCGAGGTCAAAGAGGAATACGAGCACGAATTCGGCAGCCCGCCGCAATCCGCGCCGCGCCGGCTGGGGTTGAATACGCTGCTGGCGGTTGCCGGTTTGGTAATGCTGGGACTCGGCTCGCGCTGGCTGGTACAGGGGTCGGTTGAGATTGCCCGTGCCCTGGGCATCAGCGAACTGGTCATCGGCCTGACCATCATCGCCGCCGGTACCTCCATGCCGGAAGTGATCACCTCAGTGATTGCCAGCCTGCGCGGCGAACGGGATATTGCCGTAGGCAACGTGGTGGGCAGCAACCTGTTCAACCTGCTGGGCGTGCTGGGACTGACCGCCCTGATCACCCCCGGCGGCGTGGCGATTCCGGAAAGTGCGCGGACCTTCGACCTGCCGGTGATGACCGCCGTGGCGCTGGCCTGCATCCCCATCTTCTTCTCCGGCACAAAAATTTTACGCCGCGAGGGGGCGTTGTTCTTCTTTTACTACATTGCCTATACCGCTTACCTGATTTTGGATGCCGTCCGTCACCCCATTCTGCCGCTGTTCAGCCAGATCATGCTCGGTTTTGCCCTGCCGATCACCGCCCTTACCCTTGCAATTGTGATGATCCGGGTGATCCGTCAGCGCCGCCAGTTGAGCAGCCCGCTCACCCCGCCCGGCAGGATGGATTAGACGCGCCGTTTGATCCCCGCCCGGCGGAGAGGATCAACCTTCCTCAAACAAGGCCAGTTGCAGAGCCTCGCGCAGTGAGCGTGCCTGTTGAATCTCGATGCCCTCCGGCAACGGCTCATTGCTGCGGGCACGGCGCGGGATAACCGCCCGGCGGAAGCCCAATTTGGCCGCCTCGCGCAGACGGGCATTCATCTGTCCAACCCAACGCAGTTCACCGGAAAGTCCCACCTCACCGATCAAGACCGCATCGGCACGTACCGGCACATCCCGCATTGAGGAAGCAATCGCCGCAGCCAGCGCCAGATCGGCTGCCGGTTCGTTGATTCGTAATCCTCCCACCACATTGACAAACACATCCTGATCGGCCAGCCGCAGCCCAAGCCGGCGGGTCAACACCGCGGTGATCAGCAGCAGGCGGTTGAGGTCAACCCCGTTGGGCGTACGGCGCGGGTTGCCGAGGTTGGAATAACTGGTCAACCCCTGAATTTCTACCAGCAGCGGGCGGGTACCTTCCATCGTGACCGCAATTGCCGAGCCGGGCGCGTTGACCATCCGCTCGGCTAAAAACAATTCGGAGGGATTGGGCACCTCCACCATGCCGCGCTCGCGCATCTCAAACACCCCCACCTCCGAAGTGGCCCCAAAGCGGTTCTTGACCGAGCGCAGCAGCCGGAAGGATTGATAACGGTCGCCTTCCAGATAGAGAACCGTGTCCACAATATGTTCCAGCACGCGCGGCCCGGCAATGATGCCCTCTTTGGTCACATGCCCGATGACGAACACCGCCATCCCGCTGGATTTGGCCAGTTCGCGCAGGCGTGAGGCGCATTCGCGCACCTGCCCCACCGAACCGGCGCTGCTGCCCAGTTCTGGCAGATAAACCGTTTGAATCGAGTCAATCACCAGCAACAGCGGCGCGACCGTCCGGATATGCTCAAAAATGATCTCCAGATTGGTCTCGGTGACCAGAAAGAGGTTGTCCGGCAAGGGCTGATCGGCGTGGTTGTTTTGTAGCAGGCGCACGGCGCGCATTTTGATCTGCCGCTCGGATTCTTCGCCGGAAACATACAGCACCGCCGCGCCCTGCGGGGCAAAGCGGGCCGCCAGTTCCAGCGTCATTTGCAGGGTGAGGGTGGACTTACCAATACCCGGGTCACCGCCGACCAGCACAATCGAGCCGGGCACGATGCCGCCGCCCAGCACGCGGGCAAACTCGGCCATGCCGAGCGGCAGGCGTTCCTCGGCATCGCCGGAAATTTCCGCCAAACGGCGCGGGTGCGACTGACTGCTCAGCCCGCGGGCCGGCTTGGATTTGGCGGCTGGTGGGGCAATCACCTCCTCCACCATCGTCCCGTAACTGCCACACGAGGGGCAGCGTCCCAGCTGGCGCGGTGAGGTGCGCCCGCAGTTCTGGCAAACGTACTGAATTAGCGTTTTCGGCACGATTCGATTATACTAGAAAAGATGAACGATATTCCCCCCCTCCAATCCCGTCTGAATCAAATCATCCAGGCGGACTGCCTGAAAGAACTGGCCGATTTTCCGCCAGAATCGGTGGATTTGAGTGTATTTTCCCCGCCTTATGATGATATTCGGGATTATAAGAAAAACTGGCGCTTTGATTTTGAAACATTGGGAAAAGAACTGCTACGGGTGACTAAAGAGGGCGGTGTAGCGGTAGTCGTGATTGGAGATGCAACTCGCAACTTTGCCAAAACGCTCACTTCGTTTCGACTGGCGGTTAATTGGGTGGATCAAATTGGATGGAAGCTGTTTGAAACCGTGATCTACAAACGCGACGGCAACCCCGGCGCCTGGTGGAACACCCGTTTTCGGGTGGATCACGAATACGTCTTCATGTTTTTCAAGGGACAAAAGCCGAAAACTTTCCACAAAGAACATCTGATGGTGCCCAGCAAACACGCCGGCAAAATCTATACCGGCACCGACCGACTGACCAATGGCGGTTTCAAGGTCATTCAACCCAAAGCCGTCAATCCAATGAAATGCCGCGGCACAGTCTGGCAATACGCCACCAGTAATACCGAAGGCAACCGCCTGAAACTCCAGCACCCGGCCACTTTTCCCGATAGGCTGGCCGAGGATTTGATTCTGTGTTTTTCTGAGCCCGGTGATGTAGTGCTTGACCCGATGTGTGGCAGCGGTACGACGTGCGTCATGGCAAGAAAAAATTATCGCAATTTCATCGGCATTGAAATCAGTGAAGAATACTGTCAGATTGCCCGGAAAAGACTGGAAGTGGAAGTTTATCCCCAACAGGAGCGATTGTTTTAGAAATGCTGCTACAACAAGACGTCCTTGAAGATATTGAGATTGCCTTACAACGGTTAAGTAATCTTGCTACTTTCTGGGATGGGAAAAAAAGTATCTTGGAACTCAAAACAGCCAACTATAACTGGCGGCAAATGGAATGGTGGTCGTTTTATTTTGAGTATTTGTGTTTTCAAAAATTACGAGAGCATTTTCAAATACCCGGCGATCGTTTTGGAAGGGTAAAAACGGCTTCTTTTGACCTCAAAAGAAACATTAATTGGGATCTTAAAGCCAAAGCAATAAAATCCGATGACCATCGCTCAATTCTCAATGATATGTCAGCCATACAGCGATCAATTGAACAATACGGTGCTCATGGATTAATCATTGGATTATGCGATGTGGAATATAACGATAATAATCGCACCTTCCAAACGTGGCATGAGCAGCTTAAGGGTGGTAAATCGAAATACGAGATAGAACGCTTACAACGCACCAGCATTTCGCGGTACCGCAAAACTCGGGCTGACTTATTGGAAATTCTTTTCCTCGTCATAAACCGAGAAAACGAGCAGTTTTTGGAAATTTATCATCAGGGCAGAAACAGCAACGGTCAGCCGCGTCCGCCAAAATACATGCTTAATTACGACGAAATAGACCGATTTTTAGTCAAAGAATTACGATATTCCGATTCTGAATGAGCAGACGAGAAAACTTCCTCCGTCACTTGCTTTTCGATGTGCGTAACCGGCTGGATTATCCCCTGCGTCAGTTGTTCCGCTGGCGACGGGCGGGTTTCCGCATCTCCCCCCGGCCGGAGGTTGACCCGTTTGCGCCCCTGCCGGCCGAGGAACGCCCGCGTGCCGTGGCGCTGGCCGGGCGGCTGGTGCGGGATTATCACCTGGAGGAATTCGCCGCCCAAACCACGCCGGTCAACTACCGCGAAAACCTGTTTTACCTGCACCTGCTGGAAAGCGCTCTGGAAGCCAGCCAGATCAGCCTGCCGGAGGAAATCCGCGCCGCCGACATCGGCCCATCCCACTGGTTTTATGTGCAGGCGCTGGCGGCTCTGCTGCGCTGGTGGCGGACGCCCCACCCCCGCCAGATTGACCTGCAAGGCTACGAAATTGACGCCTACCGCGTCTACGCCGACCTGCACTCGCGTTACGATCACGCCATCGGCCATATCCGCGACCTGCCGGGCGTGACTTACATCCCGCGCGGATTCAGCGCCCAGCCGCTCGCTTTTCACCTGATTTTCATGCTGTTTCCCTTCGTGTTCAGTCAGGACCACCTTGAATGGGGACTGCCCGGCAGTCTGTTCCAGCCGCGCGCCCTGCTGCAAGCCGCCTGGCAAAGTCTGCAGCCCGGCGGCCTGCTGATCATTGTCAATCAGGGAGAAGAAGAACACGCCGCCCAGCGCGCCCTGCTTGAAGCCGAGGGCATCCCGATTCGCGCCGCATTTCGTCATGACCCGCTGCTGTTCCGCTACTCGCTCGACCGCTTTGTGCTGACTGCCTGCCGCGATGGATGAGAACCCTGGCCTGCCGGATGCTTTGCGCGCCAGCGCCGCTTACCTGACCGAAACCATCGGCGCACGGCCGGCCGGCAGCCCGGCTGAACGACAGGCTCAGGACTGGCTGGCCGAACGGATGGGCGGGTTGGGCTACCGCCCCGAATGGCAGGAATTTGCCTTTGCACCGCTGCCGGCTTTTTTCCCCTACTACACCCTGGCAGCCCTCTGGCTGATTGCGGCGGCCTGGTTGCTGCCGACTTTCGGATGGCTGGCGGTTCTGTCTCCGGTGTGGGTCAGTTTGCTGCCATCCCTGCGTTTGTGGCTGCAATACCGCCTGCCGCGCACGGCTCACAGTCAAAACCTGCTGTGCCTGCCGGAAGGCAGCCGGCCGGAGGATCTTGACCTGTTGCTGGTTGCCCACGTGGATACGGCACGCGCTTTACCCTATGTTGAGGGCTTTGCGTACACCCTGCGGGTTACCTGGCACGCCCTTCTCACACGGGCCGGCTGGATTGCGGCGTTTCTCGGCGGGCTGGCCATTTTGCAGATGCCAATTCCCCCGCTTCTGCTCGGTCTGGTGCGCGCCCTGCTCGGAGTAGTCGGTCTGATCTACATCGGGCTGGATTTTTACGATCAGCGTGGCAGTAACGGGGCATTTACGCGGGGCGCCAATGACAATGCCTCCGGCGTTGCCGTGCTGCTGGAACTGGGCGGCTGGCTGGCAAAGCAGCCGCACCTGCACCGGCGGGTGGGACTGCTCTTCACCGGCGCCGAAGAAAGCGGGCTGTTTGGTGCCTACCAGGCCGCTAACCGCCTGAAACCGCTCGCCGGGCGGCTTGAAGTGGTGAGCGTGGACATGGTAGGCAGCGGGGACGGTCTGCGCGTCTTCAGCGGGGTGAGCGGCTGGCGGGGCTTTACCACCGACCCGCATTTGACGGCTCAACTGCTAAACGCTGACCCTTCTGCGCGTCCCTACCTGGCCATGCGGCGGAGCGGTGATTTTGAGGCTTTCGTGCGGGCCGGCTTTCGTGCCACCGGCATCGAAACCAGCGGCACTCCGGCCTTCTGGCGTGCCTATCACACCCGGCGCGATGACCTGCGCCTGCTGGATGCCGGACGTATGGCGCAAACCTGTTTGACGCTGCAGCGTTGGATTGAGCAAAGCCGCCGGAACGGGTAACACCCTTCCCCCAAGAAGGGGAGAGCGATTCTTCAACGCCCGGCCTGACCAACCGCCGCGCGGCTGAATTGTTTTGTCCCAAACCCCAGAATAATCCCAACCGCAAAAACGGTAGTAATCCCCACCACAAAGGGATACGAAGAAACGAAAACGCCCAGTTCCAGCAGCACAAACGCGGCGGTGTTGGACATGGCGTGAAAAACGGTGACAAAGAATAAACTGGCCCCGGTCTGGCGGTAAAGCCAGATGTAAATGACCGTCAACGAAAGGCTGAAAAGGACTTCCCCGTACCACGGCAGGGAAGCCATCGGCGATTGGGGGTTGAGCATGAGCGGGAGATGCCACACGCTCCACAACAGGCCCATGACCAGCGCGGTTTGCAAGTCAGAGAATTTCTCTTGAAGTCGCGGCAGGGCAAATCCACGCCAGCCGATTTCTTCCCAAACGTTGGAGATTACCATGGTCACAAAAACCGGAATCAGGCTCAACCACCCAAGCGAACTCAAAGCGGGCAGGGGTAGGCCGGCAATTCCCATCCCCGCCAGCGCCAGAGCAACCGCAACAAACCAGAAACCTGCCACAAAGAAATACCACCCCGCTGAAGCCCGCACCCTGAATAAAGCCGAAAACAAAGCCGGAATTTGATGCTTCTGTCGGAAAAATAAGAGTGTAACCACGGCTGCCAGGGTTGGGCCGCATCCGCCCAACAGACTGAACAAGGGGCTGTCAAAGGGAAAGAGCCCGCGTGCGTGCAAAGCCTGCGGTAACCACCCCAGCCACGAAAACACAAAAGCCAGCAGGTAAAACACCACAACAGAGTGGGTTCTCCGGCTATCTTCGGTTTCTGCCTGTGCTTCCATCTTCCACCCCGCCGCCAGCCACACCCGCATGTGGCGCTCGCTGTTGGTTATGAAAATTATACACGAAGGCGTGTCCATGGAATTTAGAAAACACGGCGTTCAAGAGAATCTATGGGTTGCAAAAAACTGGCTCAATGCCGCTGCGCCGCAAAGAAGATTGTTTTTCTCCTCCCGCCCTTCCTCCGCGACGGCCTTGCGGGAGACCGCCACGCCGCCTGCTTACCCAAACAGCTCGCGGATGGCGTCATCGGCGCTGCGACCGGGTGGCGACGCGCCGCGCAGCTCCTCGAAAAAGCGCTGGTCGTAGCGGCGTGAACGTACCACAATCGGCAGGCTGACCCCCCAGCCGAGCAGCAGGGCTTCCTCCTTGGGCTGCAGGCGTGCCAGCATCCCGCGCAGGGCGTCCCGCCCGGCCAGACCGGAAAGCACCGCGGCAATATCGGCTTCATCGCCCAGCCAGGCGCTCACCCGCGTGCCCAGCTGCGACATGACCTCATCGTAAATCTGCGAGGGGCGCTGATCCACAATCAGCAGGGTGACGTAGTACTTGCGCATCTCGCGCGCGATGGTGGCAAAGGCCGTCTGGGCGGCCATCTCGCGGTTGAGCAGTTTGTGGGCTTCTTCGATCACCACCACCAGCGGGCGCGGTTCGGGGTTTTTCTGCGGGTGGGAGCGGTAGGCGTTGGTGCGCTTTTCCCACTCATCGCGGATGCGGCGGGTGATCAGGTTGGTCACCAGCAGGTAATCCAGGTCGGTTTCGTGGTCGCCAAACGAGAGGATGACATGCTTGCCGCTGGCCAGCAGGTTGATGATCTCTGCCAGACTGTCCTGCGGCGGGTTGGGGACGATGTAGGGTTTGTTGAACAGGCGTCCCAGTTTCTGGTGCAGGCCTTCGGCGGCCATCACATTCACACCCGCCTGATTTGCCCAAAAGGCGACGCTGTCGGTTGCCGGCACTTTTTTGCCGGTTATCGGGTCTTCCTCCATTGCGCCATTGCGCATCTTCTTGAATTCGCTGAACCAGGTCCGCCCAAAATCGTGCCACAACGCCTCCAGCGTGGCGGGGGTGGTCTCGCGCAGGTTGAGCTCGCGGGTCAGCATCTCGATGTCTTCCGGCAGGATGTCGCTTTCCGCCAGGGTCAGGTTAAAATCGGGCGACTGGCCGCGGATGGAAGCGCCCGCCCCCAGCCCGACCACCCGCACGCGCGGGTTAAATTTGCTTTTCAGGCCGGGGATGACCTCTTTGGTGTCCGAGGCGATGTCGTCGTAGGCGTATTCGTTGTGCATGTCAAAAACCAGCGTGGCGGCTTTGTTGTACTCAATCAGCCCGGCCAGCAGCAGGCGGGTGAGGAATGACTTGCCGGTGCCGGTTGCTCCAAAAATGCCCGATGAGCGCTGCACAAACTTTTCCAGATCGAGCGGGATGGGCAGGTTCTGCTCGCGGGTGTAGCCGATCACAAAATTGCGCTGACTGGGTTCGCCGAAGATATTGGCCACATCTTCGGCGCGTGCGCTGCGCACCAGCGCATGATGAGCCGGCACGGTCTTGACCGGCTGGGGCTGCAGTCCGCTGTCATCGGGGTGCTGGCTGCGCCACTGCTCATATTCTGGCGAAGCCGGGTCGGGACCGACTTCCTGCATCAACGCCGGCAGCACCTGCAGATTGGTGAACAGGGTCTGACCGTGGAGCAGGCACGCCACCTCCGGCGGCAAGCGGTTTTCGCTTTGTTCGTCGGCAAAACGCGGATTGGTGCTGCCCAGCTGCAGGTCGGTTACCGTGCCGTAAAAACGCCAGTCGCCGCTTTCGATCACCACAAACGAGCCCTCTTTGACCTCCTGCGGCGGGACGGTCAGGCGCACACTGAGCGAATCTTTCAGGCTGCCGCCGACCACATAGCCCAGCGATTTTTCGGACGTGTTTTCGGGGTTGTTGGTCATTGCATTTCCTCCCGTTCCAAATCAAGACAGGTTGATATCGCCAATTGCGCTCAAAACGCTCATCAGGCGGTCGTAATCATCCCGCAGCAGGGTGACCAGCTCGCGGGTAACCGCCTCCACCCAATCCGGCCTGCCGTGAGTCAGATGAATCTGCCCGGCCTGCTGGATGTGAGCCGCCAGCAGTTCGGCCTGCGGCAAATCATCCCGGCGCAGGATGTGGCGCAGGTAGCCAAACCGCCCGTTGCCGGTGAAGGCCACCACCTCCTGGGGCGTGCAGGTGAAAATTTCATCCAGACTGAGCGGCGGGCGCGGCGGCAGCAGGTGGCTGATGACACCATCCTGTTGGTAACCGATGAAAATCACGCCAATCTCTACCGGTACATTGCGGTTATTGCGGTTATCCAGCAGCACATCCGGCGGAACGTTGTCGCTGGTGATCAACTGGCGGATCAAGCCGTCGTCCTCGATTTGAATGTTGTGAATCAGGCCAAAAATCTGCGTCCCCTCGGCCAGCGGGATGCGCACCATGCCGCCAAAAGCCGGCAGGTTTAACTCGCTGGCGCGGCAGCCGATCACACAATCGCTGGTGGTTGAACGCAGCAGCCGCCCGATGTGAAGTGAAGAATTGGTCATTTTTCCACCTCCCGCCTAAAAATTGTCTTTATGATACTGCTTGGGACTTTTCTCCCCCACCGCTAAACCCATGGCGCGCATGGCGCGGGCGATCATGGTTTCGATCTGTTCTTTCTCCAACCGCGTGATCAGGGCAATTTCATGGGCGCGGTGCAGTGCGTAGGGGTATGGTTTGCTGCCCATCTGCCGGCACTGCTGCAATAAAACGGCGTGGAGCGCATCTACCAGGTCCGTTTGTTCAGCAACACCGCGGGGAATTTCCACCCGCGCCATCCACGGCCGGGCAGGATGGTTGCCGACATTCAGATAAAAGAAACAGGGTTGCAGAGCCGGGTCATAAACCGCAAAACGCTCCGCCATGGACGATTGAATGGCAAATACCGCGCTGCGCTGACCGGGGGCCAGCAGCCCGGCAAAGATCACCCGGTCCAGCACTCCGCCCAACGGCCGGCGGCGGGCGGTTTCCTGCACTGGCTGGCGCGGTTCGGCGGTCAGCTCCAGCAGGCGCACCACCAGGTCGCTGCCCGGTTTGTCCACGTAACCGGCGCTAACTGCTCCCTGCCGGCCGGTCTTTTGCAGGACGGTCAGGTACTCACTCAACAAATGATCAAATTGGGAATTGTTGCGCGGTTCACGGTACAGTTCCAGCGGCCCGTCGGTCAAGGTGATCACCGGCTGGGAGGGTTCGCGGGCGGCGCGTTCGGCCAGCAGGCGGCGCTCGTTCAAGTCGCGGCGCAGCGCCACCACTTCTTCGGTCAGCGGCGCATCTGGATTACGCAGGTCATCCAGCAGGTACAGTTGAGTTTCGGCATCTTCGCTGGGGGTGAGATGGGTGGCGGGCAAAATCCGAAAGATGCCGGTGTTGATGACCGCAAATTCCACCGCATCATGCCGGCTGGGGTTGACCTGCGAACCGTCCGCCGCCAGCAACGGCGGTAATTCCCGGATCACCGGCGCATCGCGGACGGTGTCCAGCCGTTCAGTCAACGGCACGGCACAGCGCAGAGAAAGGTCCGCCTGCCGGGCTTCATTCACCCGGTCGCGCAGGTCATCCAGGTCAGCGGCGTACTGGCGGAGCAGCCTGACGGCCTGCTCCAGCCGATCCTGATAAACCTGCTGATTCTGACTGGCTTGCTGACATTTGGCTTGAATTTGTCCTTGAATTTGTAGGTAGTTGACCGGCATCTTTCCGCCCTCGAATATCGAACATTTGTCTTATATTATACCTGAAGGGGGGCGGAAAAAACACCTCTTAATCTTAAAAGTTCAGCATCTTCCCAAAACCACAATCCAAATAGTTGTGGATTGGCCTCATCCCCAACCCTTCTCCCACAAAGATCACCTTTCTTTCTCCGCAATGCTTCTCCTGCAGATTGAAGGGTGATTACCGCAGTTGCAAGGACGATTTTCCACCGATTGTTGGAATTGCTTATCCCCAAAACGGCGTATGGTCAGCCATCAGCGGCATCGAAAATGCAGCGTCCAGACCGCTTCGCCGTGAATGGTGGGGACAGTGAAAGAATATTTCAGGGTTGCCCGGTCGCGATACTCGATCTCGAAGAGGGCTAAATCCTCCGAAATGACCGGCGAGAGCAGCCCGCCGTAACATTCCGATCCGACTGCCGCCAGGTTGCGCGCATCGCGTTTGCCGCTCAGTGCGATGACGGGCGGCTGGCGGTCGAGCAGTAAATCACCCTTCAAATCGTATTCCAGCAATCCGGTGTAAACCCAGGTGCAATTCCCGGCATGACCGCCGCCGCCCACCTCGGCCTGGCCGTTTCCTTCCACACGCGGCGGCGTGTAATCGGCTTTCACGGTGAGGGGAATGCGCCCCCTGGCGGTCAATTCCGCATAAAGACCCTCGACTTGCTGCACCTGCTGGTAATCAATCTCCAATTCCAGATCCGTACACAAGGGTGTGGGAGAAATTTGCGGAGTCGGAGTGGCAGCCGAAGCGGCCAGCAGGGTCGGCGTGGGGGTCGGTATGGAGGTCGGCGAAGGGGTCAGAGTGGCAGTTGCCGTCCCGCCGGTGGGGGTGGGCGGAACTCCACCGCCACCGCAGCCTACCGCGCTCAGCAGTCCAATCAGGACAATCCATAACGGAATGAAAAGGCATCTCCTCTCGTTCATCGCCTTCCTCCCCAGATGGATTAAGCCGCCACAGACAATCGGCCTGCTTCGTTTTCTTCTTGGATGGGTAATTGCATGATATAAAATCCCACCTCGGGCAAATAACGCACCGTGACGAACCCCAGACGTTCGTAAAGGGCTTTGGCGCGCTGGTTGGATTGATGGACACCCAATTCAATGGCGTCCATGTGCCCGCGGTATTCCTCAGCCAGGCGGCGGATGATGCGCGAGCCGATGCCCCGCCCCTGAAAGGCGCGCGCCACCACAATCCCGTGCAGGTGCAAAGTCCGCTCGCGCTCCTCAATCCAGTAACAGCCGACTTTGTGTTCGCCCTGATAGACACAAAAGACCCGCCCCACCCCGCGCACGCGCTGGGCGAATTCCGCCCACGACCAGCCCATCACTTCCATGGTGGGAATGAGGTAATTTTCGGCATCCAAACGCAGCAATTCCAGAAACTCGTCAATCTGCTCGTCTCTGGCCGGTACACAAGTCAGTTCAGCGTCCATCGCCCTCCCCTCCTTTCCGAAAACGATGGACAACCCCGCCGCTACCCCCGCCGGCAGGGAGGTGATTCAGACAACCACCCCATGCTTATTATATAATTCTGGCAGATGCTTTTCAATTCGGAATTTTTAGCCCTGTGTACCGCTTACGCCGTGCCGAAGCCGATGATGCTGCCGCCATCCGCCGCCTGATTTATGCCGAGCGGCTCAACCCGCTGGGACTGGACTGGCGGCGTTTCTGGCTGGCAGTGGATGAGGACGGGCGCATGATCGGCTGCGGGCAGGTCAAACCCCACCGCGACGGCTCGCGCGAGCTGGCCTCGATTGCTGTGGTGGGCGAGTGGCGGCGGCGCGGCGTGGCCAGCGCCATCATCCGTCAACTGCTGGCGGAAAATCCGCCCCCGCTGTACCTGACCTGCCGCGCCGAATTGACCGGGTTTTATGCGCGCTTTGGTTTTCAAGAGGCGGGCAACCCGGCCGAATTGCCGCCCTATTTCCGGCGGGTTGCCCGCCTCAGTCGCTGGCTGGGATGCCTGAGCCGCCAGCGAATGGATATCCGAGTACTGCATTTGACCTGAAGAGCGAAATGGTGAAATACGACTTCGCCTTTTCACACCGATGCAACTTCCGCACGTTTCCGCCAGAAGATCCAGATCAGCAGCAAGCCCATCAACGCCAAACCAATTCCAAATTCATCAATCAAATAGGGTGATAGTGAAGATTGACCCGTCAGGGGTGTGAACACCCCCTGGATAAAGATGTTATGACTGGCGTGGAGCAAAACGGCCGGCCAGAGGCTGCCCGATTTCAACCTCAACCACGCCATCGTAAAACTGATTCCCAACACCATCAGGGTAAAGCAAACCAGTCCAAACCACACAGGTGTGCCGGGGTTGTGATAATCGGCAAAGAGAATAAGAGGAAAATGCCACACAGCCCAAATAATTCCGCTGATGACCGATGCTGAGGTGAAAGAGCCCGCTTTAGCCAATTCAGGAACGAATAGACCACGCCACCCAATTTCCTCCCCCAAGGCAGCAAAGGTAGAAAACAGCATTCCGAAAGTTGCCATGTTCAAAACATGACTGACCACAAAATTCAGCGGGCTGATTGTTTCTCCTGTCTGTTGAGATACCTGCAACGCCAGTTGGTCTATATTCAGAGGCGCAGATCCACTCAACCAGACCGAACCGTATACTACCAGTCCGTAGATAACGGGTAAGAAATATGCCAGCAGCAGGTAGCGAAATGGCCTTAATTTCCATCCCAAACCGCGTAATTTCTTTTCAAAGATCAACTGGGTGAGTATGCCGGCAATCCCGGGGCACCACATCAAACCGATTGTGTAGTTGCCAACCGAACCAGTGGACACGATTCTGGCATAAAAAAACGAGCTTAAGGCAAAGGTCAGTAACAGAAAAACGATAATCTTTGGTTTTGTTGTGGTTTTCATTGTGAGTATCCTTTTTTCCTGTAGTTGAATTGATGCGTCTTGCGAAGGCGCCCAAACCATATTCATCTACGTGGAAGAGAATTATCAGGTTTCGAACGGGAAGTAAAACTCTTTGTGAAACTCTCAAAATCTTTACACCGATCTACCCGTACAGCCACACCGCTGCCGCAATCATCACCCGCCCGATCAGGTGGATGTTTGGATGAGTCATCAATCAAAATGGGCGGTAAGAGGTTTTCTCTAAAAGTTTTTTGCTCTTATTGAGTATAATCAAAGGGAAGGCATTTAGATATGTCAGAATATAAATCAATCCACTTTTCATTAAACTTTTTATGTGATAACCAGATCGTGGAGCGGGTTAATCAATATCTGGCACAGCAACCCGAACCATTGCCGTATATCGAGCCAAATGCCGATGGCTATGTCTTCTACTTCCATACGCTTGACTTGCAATTACTGAAAAGACATCTTCAAGCCTTGACGGCTCGTGATCTTTTTTCTGCCGACCCGACCCATGTTTCGGATTCAGAAAAAGTGGCAAAAGTCCTCCAAACCGTTTACGACAACGTAAGCAAAATTGGTAGTTATGGCATCAAAGCAGGAAAGCGTCAATACGTTGGCTTTAATACTGAACGGAAGGTAAGGAATAGAAAAACAAAAGAGGAAAATAGATCTCAGTATTACTATGCCCGCAGTAACAACTTCTCAAAAGAGAATAATTCCTTACCAGAAGAGTTAACCAATACCATCCTTTGTGGTGACAGCCGGGATGTCTTAAAAACCGTCCCTGATAATTCCATAGACCTGATTTTTACATCACCCCCCTATAACTTTGGATTGGAATATGATCAACAAGACGATGCCCACAAGTGGGAACAGTATTTTGACAAGTTGTTTGCCATTTTTGACGAATGTATAAGAGTATTGAAGTATGGCGGTCGAATAGCTGTCAACATTCAGCCCTTGTTTTCTGACTATATTCCCTCTCATCACATGATTAGTAACTTCTTTCTGTCCAGAAAGATGATCTGGAAAGGTGAAATACTCTGGGAAAAAAATAACTACAATTGCAAATACACTGCTTGGGGGTCGTGGAAAAGCCCTAGTAATCCCTACCTCAAATACACGTGGGAGTTTATCGAAATTTTTGCCAAAGGGACACTGAAAAAAGCAGGGAAACCTGAACATGTAGATATCTCTGCGGAAGAGTTCAAAGAATGGGTGGTGGCAAAATGGAACATTGCCCCCGAACGGAAAATGAAAGAATTTGGACATCCTGCCATGTTTCCAGAAAAGTTAGCAGAGCGGGTTATCAAATTATTTTCTTTTGTGGGGGATGTGGTGTTAGATCCCTTTAACGGGGTTGGTACGACAACTGCTGTAGCCAAAAAACTGGGACGGAAGTTTATCGGAATCGATATTTCCCAAGAATACTGCGAGATAGCAAAAAAGAGGATTAACCTTGATCTATTTTAGGAGGATGGAATGCCAAAAAGTATAGCTGAAATTAGAAATGCTTATAACCTTTTAGTAGGCGGTATTGATGAGAGAGCACATACAGAAAACGATGAAGGTAACAGATCTTATGGTGGAATTATAAGATCAGCAAAAGGAATTCTTGTAGAAAGTATTGCTAAAAATTTAGTTGAAATTGCATGGGATGAATTAGAAGGAAATCCTAATAGATTAAGTTTTTTCAAAGAAACGATACGAATCCCCTTGAAAATCGAATATTTGAAGCGAGTGCGACCTGTTGAAGTGGCAGACTATATTAAGGCACATATTGAACAATATTTTTATGGTCTTAGGACAGATGTCCACGTGAATGTGGACGGTAGATTTATCATGGGTATCGAATGTAAGGCTTACACCGAAAATGCTATGCTAAAAAGAATTCTGGTGGATTTCTCTTTGCTTAAGCAAGTTGTACCAAACTTGAGATGCGTATTGTTCCAATTAGAAAGCCAGCTAACCGGTGATTACTGTGAGCCATTGAAACCCGTGATTTATGGCAGCCCTTCGACCCATACGCTTCTTTCTTATTTCGATGTGGACTTGAATATCATCACCTTGCTGGAAGGCGAAAGAAAGGTTGACGAGCCAATTCATAAGCAGCCTTTTTTCAAAGAGATGACCGAGCCAGCATTAAGAAAAGCTGTTAACACGTTGAAAGACCTTCTCCGTGAGTTTGCATAAAATGATGAGAACAACCCATAAGATGAACATTGCGATGACAACTACCAGAAACCTACTTGTCTTGAATGAAAATAGCGATTTCAGGTTGAACTTCTGACTAGCTTTGAACAAGTCAAAGCAGCATTTGTTTATCCTGCTTTTACAGTTTATAATCTCTGCTGGCTACTTGCCACGGAGAATCTCACCATGCGCCTGATGAAACCCCTGCTGCTCATTCTGCTCGCCACGCTGCTGGCTGCCTGCAGCGGCGGGCCGGTGAATACACCGGCCGTCACCCCAACCGCACCCCTGCCAACCGATACGCCCCTGCCCACCCTAACGCCCGTGCCCCCGCGCGAGCTGACCATCTGCATCGGCCAGGAACCCCAATCGCTGTACCTGTACGGCGGCAGCAGCTCGCGGGCCATGTGGAATATTCTGGAAGCGATTTACGACGGGCCGTTCGATTACCGGGCTTACCAGCCCCAGCCGGTCATTCTGGAAAGCCTGCCTTCGCCGGAGAACGGCGGAGCAGTCTACGAGACCGTTTCGGTTGAACGCGGGCAGGATGTGCTGGACGCCGCTGGCGAACCGGCCGTGCTGGATACCGGCGTACGCGTGCTGCCGGCCGGCTGTCATTCGGCGGATTGCGCTGTCCGCTGGGATGGAGTTTCTCCGCTGCAAATGGAACGCCTGACCCTCACCTTCCGCCTGAAAGCCGGTCTGCTCTGGCAGGACGGCGTGCCGCTCACTGCCGCCGATTCGGTGTTTGCCTTCCAAATTGCCTCCGATCCGCAAACCCCGGCCGTGCGCTGGCTGACTCTGCGCACGGCGGCTTACCGCGCCGTGGATGAGCTGACTGTTGAGTGGCGGGGCATTCCCGGTTATCTGCCAGCCGACTACGCCCTGCACTTCTTTCTGCCGCTGCCCCAACACGCGTGGGGCAATTTCTCCGCCGCCGAATTGCTGCAAAACGAGGAAGTCAATCGCCACCCATTGGGCTGGGGGCCTTACCAGATTGAGACCTGGACACCCGGCGAGAGCATCCGCCTGAGCCGCAACCCCCATTACTTCCGCGCTGCCGAAGGACTGCCGCGCTTCGACCGGCTCACTTTCCGCTTCTTCGGCGAACCGGCCGATAACAACATTGCCGCCCTGACCAGCGGCGACTGTGACTTTGTGGATGACACCGTGGACTGGGAGGGTCAGCTGTATATCCTGAATGAGTTGCAGCAAAAGCAGGCCGCCGTCATTCAGGCTGTACCGACCACCACCTGGGAGCAACTGACCTTTGGCATCCGCCCGGCGGCTTACGACGGCGGTTACACCCCCTTTGGCGGCTACCGGCAGGATCTCCTTGGGGATAAACGCACCCGTCAGGCAATTGCCGCCTGCATTGACCGGCAAGGGCTGGTGGATCGGCTGCTGTACGGTTACTCCGCCGTGCCGAACGGCTTTTTCCCGCCCAATCACCCCCTGGCTTTCGATGACCTGAGCGCTCCCCCCTTCGACCCCGACCTGGGCAAACGTCTGTTGGATGAGGCCGGCTGGCGCGATCTGGACAATGACCCGGCCACCCCCCGCACCGCGGTTGGCGTGCTGAATGTCCTCAACGATACTCCCCTGACGTTCGAATACCGCACCACTCCCGACCACCTGCATCAAATGACCGCCGAGATGATCGCCGAAAATTTGCGCAATTGCGGGGTGGGTGTCAGCCTCAAACTGGTTGAACCATTTGAACTCTACGCCCCCGGCCCGGAAGGGGCATTGTTCGGGCGCAATTTCGACCTGGCTCAGTTTGCCTGGCAGTCCGGACGCACCACACCGCCCTGCAATCTGTTTACCACGGCGCAAATTCCTGCCGCCAACAACGGCTGGATTGGCACCAACATCAGCGGTTGGAGCAGTCCGGTTTACGATGCCCAATGCGCGGCTGCCCTGCGCGCCGATCCGCGCGACCCGTCCGCCTACCAGCAGGCTCAGCGAGCCGTTCAGCAGACCTTTTTGGAGGAACTGCCGGCCGTCCCGCTCTACTTCCGCCTGCAAATTGCCCTCGCCAGCCCGCAGGTGTGCGGCATTCAGATGGACGCCGGCGCGCGCAGTCCGCTATGGAACATTGAAACCTGGGATAAAGACGAGGGCTGCCCCGCTAATTGACGAGAGAGTTGAAAAATCAAGCGTAATACGCCGAGCAGGCTGTTTGAGGGGTGGAAAAGCCGCACCCGATGGGGTATCCACCCTAAAATAAAGGGGCTGTGTATCTTGATTTGACCTCTTCACCTCCA
>NZ_LGHJ01000021.1 GCF_001306055.1 Bellilinea caldifistulae
TGGAGGTGAAGAGGTCAAATCAAGATACACAGCCCCTTTATTTTAGGGTGGATACCCCATCGGGTGCGGCTTTTCCACCCCTCAAACAGCCTGCTCGGCGTATTACGCTTGATTTTTCAACTCTCTCTGAAATTTTTTACTTGACAGTTCTAAATGGGTGAAGGTACAATAGTGCAGCTTTTTGAATTGGAAAATTTGCCGGAATCTGGCTAGGCTAAACAGGAGTAACAGGAATGGTACCACTTCCAAAGCGGAAACTTTCAAAGGGCCGGCGCGACCGTCGGCGGGCTCACGACGCACTGCAAAACACCAATCTGGTACAGTGCAGTCAATGTGGTGAAATGCGATTACCGCATACGGTTTGCCCCAATTGCGGATATTATCAGGGCCGCGAAATTATCAGTATGGAAAAAGCCGAGAAAAAGAAGTAATTTAAAACTTGATGGCTGAAGTTTAAAAAGGCTGCTCGATTCGGGCAGCCTTTTTGTGGTGCTCAGAGCGCCCAGGCCAGCATAAACCCGATGATTGCCAGAATCAGTCCGAGATGTAAAAATAAATTACTCTCAATCAGCCAACCGCTTAAGAAAAATTGCAAGATGAAGTTGAGTAATATCAAAATCAACCCTGCCAAAGGTAACAATCCCTTGCGGTTTGCCAGAAAGGAAGAAACTTTATCCAGAAAATGCGAGAAATTACCCAGCATACTCTTGTTCAAACCTCGCTTTTCGCAGGGGTGGGGCGTTTCAGGTATGGGCGGTAAGCGTTCAATAAACGTCCGGGCAACGAACCTTTGATTTTGATGTATTCTCCAAAAGGTTGACTTTCCTCCACTTTACCGAATTCGTGGAATTGGGCGATTAACTGACCTTCACGGTAGGGGATGTAAACGGTTACAGGAGCGAAGTTTTCAAAGAGGATGTTTTCCACTTCGCGCAGCAGATTGGGAAGACCTTCGCCGGTTTTTGCGGAAATGGCCACAGAACTGGTGAATTGACCCAATGCTTTGCGAATTGCTTCGGTATCGGAGATGCGATCTACTTTGTTTAAAGCGGTTATGGTGGGGATATTCTCGCAGCCGATATCCAGGAGTGTCTGCTGGACGGCTTTCCACTGCTCCCAGGCATTTGGATGCGTTACATCCAGCACATGCACCAGAAGATCAGCTTCGGTAATTTCTTCGAGCGTTGCTCGAAAGGCGGCAATTAATTGGGTGGGTAATTTTTGAATAAAACCAACCGTATCGGTGAAAAGAACCGTATGACCGGCGGGTAATTCAACGCGGCGTGTGGTCGGATCGAGAGTGGCGAATAATTGATCGGCGACATATACTTCCGCCCTGGCCAGGCTGTTCAACAGGGTGGACTTACCGGCATTGGTGTAACCCACCAATGCTACGATGGGAATATTGGAGCGGCGGCGCTGTTCACGATACCGCTGGCGATGGGCGCGAACTTTTTCCAATTCTTCCTTCAACCTGGCGATCCTTCGCCGAATTTCGCGGCGATCAACTTCCAGTTGGGTTTCACCGGGGCCACGTAAGCCAACACCGCCGGTTGAACCTGTTCGACCACCACCCCCACCGGTCTGTCGAGCGAGATGGGTCCATACTCTTGTCAGGCGGGGCAGCCGGTATTCGTAGTAAGCCAGTTCAACCTGTAAAATGCCCTCGCGGGTGCTGGCGTGACGGGCAAAAATATCCAGGATTAATGCTGTTCGGTCAATCACCCGTACCTGTTCGCCAAAACGTTCTTCCAATTCGCGTTGATGACGGGGCGAAAGTTCGGTATCAAAAATGACCAGATCCGCTTGAGTTTCCTCGACCAGCATCTTAATCTCTTCGACTTTGCCGGAGCCAATGAAAGTATCCGGGTTGGGTTTATCCAGTCGCTGGGTTACTTCGCCGAGGACTTCTACTTCTGCGGTATCTGCCAGCAAAGCCAGTTCGGCGAGGGAATCTTCGAGGGGGAGTAGACCGGGATCTCCGATTAAATCCACTCCAACGAGGATGGCGCGTTCGCGCGGTGTTTGAGTTGGTTCAGCAATCTTTTTTGCCATTTGATCTGTCAATTCCGCTTATTTTTTCAGCCATTCGATCATGCGATGCATGGCTTCTCTTAAGCGATCAGTGGGTACGCCGAGGGATATGCGGATGTATCCTTCACCATGTTTGCCGTAAACCACCCCGGGTGTAACGCTGACACCGGCTTCTTCTAATAATTGAGAACAAAAAGCGGTGCTGTCTGTATAACCCTCCGGTAGGTGTGCCCAAATGTAAATGGCAGCCGGGGGAGTTTCCACTTTAAAACCGGATTCCCGCAAACCGCTCAGGGCAATATCTCTACGGTACTGGTAGATTTGGTTGCGTTCCTCCAGCCAGGATTGATCACCGGTCAAGGCAATGATACCAGCCTGTAAAATGGCTTCAAAGTGAGAAGAATCCACCTGGCTTTTATAAGTGTGCAGATAACGGATGACTTCCGCGTTTCCAACCGCCATCCCTAATCGCCAACCAGCCATATTGTAGGTTTTGGAAAGGGAGTTGAATTCGATGGCTACTTCTTTTGCGCCCGGCACCTGCATGATGCTGGGGGCTTTATATCCGTCAAAGCAAATATCTACATAGGGGGCATCGTGAGCAATCAAAATCTGGTGTTTGTGGGCAAACGCAACTGCTTTTTCGAAAAATTCAAAAGGTGCAACGGCGCCGGTAGGGTTATTTGGGTAGTTTAGCCAGATCAAACGCGCTCTTTCCAACACCCATTCGGGAATCGAATCCAGATCGGGCAGAAAGTGATTTTCGCTCAACAGGGGCATTGGAAAAATTTGACCACCGGCAATCATGGTGCTGGATTGATAAACGGGATAACCGGGATTGGGCACCAGCACAATATCACCCGGATTGATGCAGACCTGAGTGAGATTGAAGATGCCTTCTTTAGATCCAAGCAGCGCAATGGTTTCTTTTTGCGGGTCTAAATCAACCTGAAAACGATCCGCATAATAGGCTGCAATGGCTCTGCGAAAAGCCAGTGTACCGCCGTTGGGTGTGTATCCATGGGTATCTGACCTGCGGGCAGTGGAAATTAACACTTCGGTGATAAAATCGGCGGGCGGCAGGTCAGGAGAGCCCATGTCCAGGCGGATGACATCCACGCCGAGGGCTTTGAGTTCCGTAATTTTTTGGTTCAGACTAGCAAAAAAGTAGGGCTTGAACGAAGCGATTCGATCAGCCGGGCGAAAGATGGATTTATTCTGATGATTCATAGGCTCCAGTTTTGTGTGTTGGGGTAAGTAAAGATGCGAATAATCGGGCGGTTTTTAAGTCGGGTGGTTCAACATGGTGTGGAACGAGGATGTGAAAAGTGGAACCGGGGCATTTTTCCTCGTCGTAGCCGTTGGATTCCACCCAAATAGCGCCGCCATGGGCTTCAATAATTCCTTTGGCAATATGTAATCCCAGACCGGGGCCGCCGCCTTTGAACTTTGTTTTTCCGCTGGAATGGAGAGCGACATTGCCAATGCGGGAAAACTTTTCAAAAATGATCAGCTGATCTTCCGCATCAATGCCAATGCCTTCATCGGTGATGGCTACTTCAATAAAACCGGGTAATTTCCGCCCATTGATGATGATTTTGCCGTAATCGGGTGTGAATTTGATCGCATTTACCAGCACATTGCGGAAGACTTGTAAAAGTCTTTCGGGATCCCCGAAAGTCAACTCGTCATAACCGGGGAATGGGTGGATGGTCAAGGTTTGATGGCGTTCCTGAAGAGCGGGTTGCAATTCAGCCTGAAGCAGCTGGAAGAGGCGGTTAATCCACACCGGCTGAATGTTGAGGCTGAGCAGTCGGTTATCAATCAAAGAAACGTCAATCATGTCATCAATGATCGTGCGCAGGCGGCGTGCGCCGTTGGAAATACCATCCACCATTGTGAGGTAATGATTCAAGCCGGTTTGCTGCTCCAGCATTTCGCGCAGCATGGCAGTGTATCCTTCAATGAGGGTGAGTGGGGTTTTCAGCTCATGTGCAGCAACAGCAATGAAATCGGATTTACTTTTGTCCAGTTTTTCTAGATTCTGACGGGTCTGTTCCAATTGAGCGCTGAGATGGCTTACTTTGGCTTCCATTTCCAACACAGCGCTTTTTTCCACGATATAGCTGAATATGGGCAGGAGAGTAGTGACCATGCCCAATGCTTGAGACTCATCGAGGACTTCCTGACAGGTTTCGATGGTGATTTGCTGAAGCAGGATGGTGAATTTCAACAAGCTACTGGTGCTCACCTCCAGGTCGGTGAGTGTTAGTGAAAGAGACCAGTCGGTTAACACCGAATCCAGCCATGCCGGATCACCGGTTTCGACGGCTTGTTCAAGTTTGGTGAAAAAGGATTCAACTTGAATCCGCAGGTCTTCCCGCAATCCTGCCCCGCGTGCCAAAGATTGGATCACGCGATTGATCCAGACCGGTTTGATTGTTCTCAACAATTCCAATTCGTTCATTGGGTTAAGTTTATGCTATTTTTGAGGTTTTTACCAAGGGTTATTCGGATGTGGTTAACCAGTGATAAATTGTTTCTCCAACGATGCCGAGGCTTTCTGCAGATACTTTATCGAGGGTATCCTGACGAGTGTGCCAATAGGGATAATCAAAATCAATCACATCCACCGCTGCAAATCCTCTTTCTAAAAAAGGAGTGTGATCATCGAGTATGCTGTATTTATACTGTGGGATGAAGTGCTTTTCAAACCCCAATTTTTGGGCACTATCCCAAATTTGACCGGCCAGCTGCGGGTTGGAATTTCTTTCGAGATAGATGTTCAAATCAGCATCCCCGATCATATCTAAAATCACAACAGCAGTGGGGTTGATGGAAACCTCCTCAACAAATGCGCGAGAACCCAAAATCCAATCCCAACCGGGGATATTACCCTGATCTTCGGCATCGAAAAAAACCAGCCAGATTTCAACAGGTAAATCCGGTGGCAGACTGCGAGCCAGTTCAAGCAAAACAGCCACACCCGAAGCCCCATCGTTTGCACCGGGGACGGGTTGATTGTGTTGTGCAGGATCGGGGTCTTGATCACTGAAAAAGCGCGAATCATAGTGTGCGCCAAGGATGATGGTTTTTCCCTGTGGATTTGACCGCTTGGCAACCACATTGGTAATTGGATGTCCCATGCGCTGAGTTTGGTGTAATTCCACCCGCCAGCCTGCCTTTTGGGTTTGTTCAAGGATGTACTCAATGGTCTGGTGGTGAGCCTGGCTGCCGGGGGTTCGTTCTCCAAACGACAACTGCACTTCCACATCTCGGAATGCACGGGTTTTGTCAAAACGGTAAAGGGTAGAAGAAGGACTGCCACCAAATCGGTTGCTGATCAGCAAACCGGTGAGCAATAAAATGATGAACAGAGCAAGGGAGTAGAGGGGAGATCTCTTCATGGGGTTATTACTGTTTTAATCCCCATTCTTTAAAAAAGGTTCCCAGATCCCGCAGTGAACGTTCAACATGCGCTTGAGCGCGCGCCCGTTTACCTTTGACCGGTTCTGGCAGTTCGGGGAGGATACCAAAATTCGCTTTCATCGGCTGGAAGTCTTTCATCGAAGCGTGGGTGACATAATGACACAACGCACCCAGCATGGTCGTCTGCGGCATGATCAACGTTGGCTGACCTTTTGCCAGTCTGGCAGCATTGATACCAGCCAGCAATCCGGTCGCGATATTCCCCATATAACCCTCTACACCCGTAATTTGGCCAGCAAATAAAAGGGTTTCCCGTTGACGAGCCTGTAGAGAAGGTTGAAGTAGAAGCGGCGATGCAATAAAAGTATTGCGGTGCATTTGACCGTAGCGGACAAATTCGGCGTTTTGCAAACCGGGAATCATACGGAATACCCGTTTTTGTTCAGGGAAAGTCAGATTGGTTTGGAATCCGACCAGATTGTAAAGCGTACCGGCCAGATTATCCTGGCGCAGTTGAACAACAGCAAAGGGGCGTTTACCGGTACGCGGGTCTTTCAAACCCACCGGGCGCATCGGACCATACGCCAGGGCCAGATCACCCCGTTGAGCAAGAATTTCGACCGGCAGACACCCCTCGAAGAAGTGATCCATTCCGGCGCGAACGCCTGCTTCAATTTCCTTTTCGAACTCACGCAGTGCAATGCGTTGAGCGTTGCGCAACGCCTGAACAAATGCGAAATACTCATCGCGAGACATGGGGCAATTGATATAATCCCCCTCCTGGTCCTCGCCAATTCCGTAGCGCGAGGCTTTGAAAGCAATCGAGAAGTCAATTGAGTCTACATGCACAATTGGGGCAATTGCGTCGTAAAAATAAAGGCGGTTTTCTCCACTGAGGTTTTGAATCGCCTCTGCCAGTGCAGGTGAGGTGAGTGGGCCGCTGGCAACAATGACAATGCCATCGGGAATGTCTTTGACTTCCTGGCGGATGAGATGAATACGGGAATGATTGGCGATCCGTTCGGTGACCATTTTGGAAAAAGCCTCACGATCAACGGCTAACGCACCACCGGCAGGTAAGGCAGTGGCTTCGGCACATTGAAGCAGCAAAGACCCAAAACGGCGGATTTCTTCTTTGAGCAAGCCGGAAGCGCGGTCAATTAAGGAAGAGCCGAGTGAGTTGGAGCAAACCAGTTCAGCAAGGAGGCCGCTGACATGCGCACCAGTTTGAATTTCCGGGCGCATTTCGTATAGAAATACCTCACAGCCCAACTCGGCTGCCTGCCAGGCTGCTTCACTGCCAGCCAAACCGCCACCAATCACGGTAATTTGCTTCATTTTCCGTTTCCCAAAGCAAATTCTACCACGCTTGGGGTAAATTGCCCTGGCATAAAACTTGCACCATTTGCTGATGATCAGTATACTTTTTTGAGGGAGCAGGTTGAAAACATGTTTCAAATCCAGAGTCCCAGTATCCGCACGGTAACTACCGCTCATTTAACCCAGACCATGACCCTCCTGAACCAGACGGTGGGAGAGTTATATCAGCAAATTCAACAGGAGTTGACCAACCCCGCCCTGGAGCTGGTAGAAGAACGCCGCTGTCCGACCTGTCATCGGGTGCTGCCGGGGCATGGTGAATGTCCGGTGTGCAGCCGCCCGGTCAGTATGCAGGCGGAAGAACCAGTTGTTTTTGTTTCGCCACGTGAGGATTTTTACTCTTCCGGTGGCTCGAGTGCGGATTTGATCCCCGATGAACCTGTTTCACCCATTGTGGAAGAGTTGCCCGTCTTCATTTTGCGTCAAATTGCGGTTGAGCTGGAGGGAGAAGAACGACGGATTGCCGCCTTTTTCCTGACTCATCTGGATGAGGACGGGTTCTTGACCATTGCACCGGTTGAAATTGCCCAGTATTTTCATGTCCCGCTTTCAAAAGTGCTGCGTATTAAGCAACTCATCCAGCGCGCCGAACCTGTTGGGGTGGGGTCGGCCAATCCACAGGAAGCTTTGCTGGTTCAACTGGATGTCCTAAATGAAACCAAGCCTACTCCTGAGTTAGCCCGGCACATCATTGCTGAGGCGATGGATTTGCTCACCCACCGTCAATACGCGGAAATTGCCCGCAAATTGAATGTTTCTTATCATCAAGTTCAGGAGACGGTGCGTTTCATTGGTGAAAACCTGAATCCTTTTCCGGCGCGAGCCCATTGGGGGGATGTGAGAAACCCCTCACCGAAAGCGGGAGAAGTCTATTACCATCCGGAT
Source organism: Bellilinea caldifistulae (assembly GCF_001306055.1). Classification (GTDB taxonomy): domain Bacteria; phylum Chloroflexota; class Anaerolineae; order Anaerolineales; family Anaerolineaceae; genus Bellilinea; species Bellilinea caldifistulae. Next base: position 7,729 of record NZ_LGHJ01000021.1, read on the forward strand.
ATCATCATCAGTTACCTGAATAATTCTCCAGAAAACCCCCTGGTGGTTGAAATTATCTTGCCGATACGCGGATATCTGAGGGTCAACCCTCTATTTCGGCAAGCGGCGCGGATTGCCAGTGAAGAAACCCGGATTGGAATGAAAAATGATCTGGAACGGGCAGCATTATTTGTCAAATGCTTACAGCAGAGGAACTTTACCATGCAGCGCTTAATGCAGCGGGTGGTCAGTATTCAACGAGATTTCATCTTGCGCGGTGACCGCTATATTAAACCGTTGACCCGCGCTTCTCTGGCGGAGGAGCTGGGTGTTCATGAGTCGACCATTTCGCGGGCGGTTTCTAACAAAACAGTTCAATTGCCCAACAAGAAAATCATTCCCCTAGCGAATTTCTTTGACCGCAGTCTGAATGTGCGGACGGCATTGCGGGAGATTATCTCAAGGGAAAAAAATCCTCTCAGTGATTCTCAACTGGCGCGTTTGCTCGCCCAACAAGGTTATGAAGTTGCCCGGCGAACGGTGGCAAAATATCGGGCAATGGAGGGTATCCTCCCCGCCCACTTACGCAGAGTTAATCAGGTTTAGATATGAGAGATGTAATCAGTCGTCCGATTCAGGCGTTATTTGGTAACAAAATTAATAAGATTGAACCCTATTCAGCCATTCAAAATTTACTGGAATTGATTGCAGAACCGGCGCTGGTGTATGATCCAGAGGGCAACCGAGTCCTTCTGGCGAACAGCGCATTTTTGGTGCTTTCTGCTTATTCCCAGCAGGAAGTCATAAATGAAAATTTAGAGAATTTATTGGAAAATCCCAGCCTCGAAGAAATCTTGAAAGAGGATAGCACTACGGGATTGTTGAGAACCCGTAATCGCTTGAGCATCCCGGTAGAAATTCGCAAAGGTGTGTTGGATCAACAAACCGGCTACGTCGTATTGAGGGTTATTTCCCAAATGACTTTGCAATATCTGAGCGGCAACTGGCAAAAGCGACTATTAACCACATTTCAGATGATTCCACGGTTTGTGGAGAATTCGTCTGGAGAATGGATGGAGACCGTTCAGCATTTGCTGGATGTGTTAAAGGGACTTTTTGAAACCAATCTGATCTGTATTTACCACGCCAGCGCCGATTTTCCCGAATTGCGCAAGCTGATCAGTCTCGAAGAGTTGACATTATTCCCCGATACCTTGCCGTCCAGCGATTTGATCCGCCTGTCGTTGCCCGTGTTGTGGACTCCGGGGAAGCGGATGACCACTCATTTACATCGTTCAGCAAGGATTGCGGGTGTCACTTATGTTGCCAGTGTTGCCATCGGTAGAGAAAATGCCTTGGAAGGTTTGCTTGTTGTGGGAGGTATGGAATCTCAGCCACCACCTTTATTATTAGAGACCATTGAAGTGCTGGCGGTTTATGTTTCTCAAGTCATCAGCCGTTCTGTTCTGGAAGAAAACATTAGAAGAGAAGCAGCGCGGAGGGAGTTTCAACTTCAGTTGTATGGGGCGGTTTATGAAGAAGTTCAAGAAGGGGTTGTGGTTGTTGACCCGGACTCGGTGATTATCGAAATCAATCCCGCTGCAGAATTATTATTCGGTTATACGCGGAATGAGGTTCGGGGGGAGCGGATTGAAAATATTTTGATCACCCCTGATCGCTTTCTGCCAGCGCTTGCCAATGTGATGACAACGAAGACTTCGTCCCTGCTGGAAAACATCACTTTACACCGCCGAAACGGGCAAACCTTTGCAGCAGATGTGAAAATTTTACCGATCCAGCACTATGGCGATCTGTCTGGAGTAGTCCTTCTGGTACGGGATATCAGCGAGCATGAGCAAATTCTGGCGCAATCCCGCCAGTTGGAACAACGCGCATTTCTCGGCGAGTTTATGGGTGTTTTTGCCCATGAAGTTCTCAACCCAATCAACAATATTTCTACCGGCTTACAAATTCTTTCCCGCCGGCTAGCCAGCGAAAATTCTTTACAGGAACTGGTTAGCCGTATGGAGAATGATTGTGAACGCTTGCACCACCAGATGGAAGCACTGAAAACCTATGCCAAGCCTTATGAACCCAAGCAAGAAATGGTGGACGTCCCCCAATTGCTGAATCGCATTCTGGAGCGCTGGCGGCCGCGTATGGAAAGATTGAACGTACACCATGTGTTTCAATCGGCGGAAAAACTACCACCTGTAAAAGGCGATTGGCGGGCACTTGATCAGGTTTTCAACAATCTCATCAGTAATGCGATTGATGCCATGAGAGAGAATGGCGGGGTCTTAAGCGTGAAAGTCAGCCTTTCAACGCTGGTATCTCCGCACCCGCATTTGGAAATTGCGGTGTCAGATAACGGGCCAGGAATCCCGGATGATATTCGAGAAAGGATCTTTGAGCCTTTTGTGACAACCAAAGCCAGCGGTACTGGCTTGGGCCTGTCTATCACAAAAAGGATCGTTACTGCCCATCGAGGGAGCATTACATTCAATAGTTACCCGGGCGGAACTGTATTCCGTATCTTTCTACCTGCCAGCGAGGAATCCTGATTATGTCCATAACCATCCTTGTAGTTGATGATGAAGCCAATCTCAGAAAAAACATCTCAGATTACTTAACCCCGCTGGGTTATGAAGTAATTGGTGTGCCGACTCTCAGTGATGCTCGTACATGCCTGCAGCGTGGCAACGGGGATGTGGTTCTTCTGGATGTCTCACTGCCTGACGGCTACGGGCCGAGTTTGTTGTATGAAATGCAAAATATGCCTTATCGGCCACCGATGATCATCATCACTGCTCATGGCGATATAGAAATGGCAGTGGACGCCATGAAGAATGGCGCCCATGACTTTTTGACCAAACCGATTCAATTGACCCAATTGGAAAATTCTATTTTGAGAGCTTGCGAAATCGTGCAAATGCGGAGGGAACTGGCTCATTTACGGCAAAGCCAGAAACAAAGTATTTCCTTTGTAGTGGGTAAAACCCATTCCATGGAATCGTTGCTCAGTCAGGCGCAGAAAGCCGCGCAGGCTCAGGTCTCAGTATTGATTACTGGCGAAACCGGCTCAGGGAAAGAAGTGCTTGCCCGGTTCATCCACAGCACAGGGCCGCGTTCGAACAAGCCGTTTATTGCGATTAATTGCGCAGCAATTCAACCCACCGTACTTGAATCGGAATTGTTCGGCTACGAGGCAGGTGCATTTACCAGCGCGGAACGGCGTAAAAACGGTTTAATGGAAGTAGCCGATGGCGGCATCCTGTTTCTGGATGAGATTTCCTCTATGCCGTTGGATATTCAGGCCAAGTTGCTGAGAGCGATTGAGGAACATGCGTTTCGGCGGGTAGGCGGAACGAACTTAATTCAAGTGGATGTTCAAGTGCTGGCAGCTTCCAATCGCAACTTGAAAGAGATGATACAAGAAGGCAGTTTCCGGCAGGATTTATATTACCGCCTGAAGGTGGTGGACTTGCACCTGCCGCCCCTCCGCGAAAGAAAGATGGATATTCCTGAACTGGTGGGCTTCTTCATCCGGCAATACAAAGCCAAACTGGGGGTAAATGTGGACGATATTACTCCACGGGCAATGCAGGCTCTGATGGAGTATGATTGGCCGGGAAATATTCGCGAATTAAGCCATGCCATTGAGCGTGCCATGCTCTTTTGTGAGGGTCGGGCAATTGATTTACCGGACTTACCGGCGGATATAGCCCATCTGAACGGTTAGGAAGCAGTTTCTGGCACATTTCTTGCATCATATCCTTCCAGCAGAGATCTATGGGAGGAAGGGTATGATGATTTTCGAAATGACCAGAAACGACTTTTTGCTGACCACGGCTGGGGTGGCCTTATGCTTGGGTGTCATCATGTGGTTGATTGGCGTGATTGTGCTGGTCAGCCGGGTGCTGGGTGGAGAAATCAAGCGAATCGCAGAACAAACCGCCCGACTGGCTCAAAAGGGGATTGCTGAAGAAGTTGCCGGTCTGATTGGGAATGCTTCCGGACTGATCGAATCCCTCAATCAACTGGTGCGGACGGCAGCTGGCATAGGTGTATTTTTGATCATTGCCGGCATGTTGATGATAGCAGCAGCCTTTGGGCTTGCCTTTCAAATCCAGTAATTTGTTTTCCCTGCATTGCCCAAATTAAAAACAAGGAGTCCCTATGCCATCCGCAGACCTCCTGGAAGTATTGAAAACAAGTTTGGCGGTGGAAGATGTGCCGGTTGTGTTTTCAGCGTTGAAGAGAGACGCTCTCGTCTGGGACGCAGTCCAGATCAGCTCGAACATTGAAGGGTTGAGCAGCGGACAAACGGTCAAAGAAGACTGGCAGCCAGCCAATCTGGTTTTGAGGATCTTGAACAGCCGCATGGATATCGCTGCTTTACAAGGTGACCATTTCCCCTCGGTTGAGCCTTCCATACGAAAAAAGGCGCTGGAATCTTTTGAAAATTTGCTGCGCACCGCTTCAAAACCGCAAAATTTGCGAGAGGCTGGTTTGATTGCGCTGGCATTACGCGAGCGTCGGCGTAAGACTCAAACCTGGCTTGGATTGATGGATGAACTCAAATCCATTCATTTGAAGAATAAAATTTTCCTCCTCGAATTATGGAAAACACCGCTTGTGTGTTTGTTCGGCCTGATTCCGGACCGGGAAGATTATTTGAAAGCACTTTTAAGCCAAGAGGATTTCGTTCTTTCAAAAGAGTGGATCACTCATATCTTGTTAGGCAACCCATTAGGTGAAGATGAAACAAAACGCCTGTTCATGCTGGTTTTGGCGGAAATCTCTCTTGCTTCTCAGGTTGAATGGCTGGTTTATCTTAAAGGTTGCGATGAACCTCAACTGGCCGGATGGCTGGCAAACCAAATATTACGCGAAGGTCGTCTGAAAACTGGCGGTTTGTCCGGCGTGGATTGGGATGCCTTGCGTCAAAAATCGTGGGCTGAATTGGCCGGTGAAGCCCTGGATCTGCAATGGACGGCAACTCTGCATCAGATAGCAGGACATCCGGCTCAATCAGAATTGTTTTTGAGCCGTTCCAGAAATTTATTACAGCACTGGCTGGGTGGTACAACCCTGCAATTGATTTCGGTGGTGAAGAATGATTCCAGAGCAACCGAAACATTATGGGACGAGATTGAGCCTTTGCTCAGCACTCAACCCTTACCCGAAACATTGATGGAGGAAGCTGTTTGGGTTAAACCACCTGTTTCTCTCATGCGGCGATTAAGCGAATTTAATCTGCCTGGATTGGTTCAGGTATTTGCAAAAGGAAGCGAAGCAGCGATTGGAGAGGAACACGAAAGCCGGGAAATTGTCAAAGAAGCCGTTTGGGAATGGTTAAAGCATCAACAGAACGAAGAAAAAATCCTTAGAGGACAATTTGTCTTTGAATATTCTCCTTTCGAATTATTGGCAATTTTAGAACACCTGAGTTTGTATCAGGAAGCCCTGGAAGTGGCCCAATTGTTCCTCAAGCGGCGTGTTAGAGATGTTTCTCTGATGACATGGACAGCTCGGCTTGCTCATCGTTTGGGTCAGGATGATATTGCAATCCGATTGATCCGCGAAGCCATCTTATTGGAGGAAACCAATCCCCAACATTATCGGACTTACGCCAGAATGCTTGAGGATCGGAATGATTGGGAGTCGGCCTTGAAAATCCGTCAGGATATCCTGAATCGTTTCGAAGATTCATCTTTAGAAGATCAGTTGAATCTGGTGACCTGTGCGATTGGAGGAAGGAATTACGATCTCGCGGTTCAAACCTGCCAGCAAATAATCGAACAGCATGGTGATCAGGGACAGGCTTATACCCTGTTAGGGTTGGCTCAGTTTGGAGAGGGAAAATTGGAAGAAGCCCAAACCAACCTGACGAAAGCCACTCTTTTGATACCGGAAGAGCCCAAGCCATGGCTTGAATTAGCCCGATTGTACAAACACAACGGCGAGTCGCAAAGAGCGCTGGAAACCTTGAGGGCAGCTTTGTTGAATGTACCCGACTCGGCTGAATTACATCTTGCCATGGGAAGAGCATGTTTGGAAAATGGCCTATCGGCTGAAGCTTTACCCTACTTAAAGCAGTCTGCCCGTTTAGCACCGGAGTCAGATGAAGTGGCATTGACCTTGATTAAGACCCTTGCTTCCCTTGGTCATGATAAGGAAGCCCTGGAAGTGGCAGAAAGAGCCCGACTGAAATGGCCGACTCATCCAGAATTGGCCTATGAACATGCGCGCATTTTGTTGCGGGATGGGGAGAGGAGCGAGGGTATTTCGATATTAGAAGTGGCACTTCAATTCGAAGGTGCGCGATTGGAATGGTTTGTGGAATATGCAAAAGTTCTTTTGAATGGTCTGGAATTGAGGCGGTTCTCCAGCGTGCCAGATTCGTCTGTTGGGATTTTAATCAAAGCCCAAAAAGCACTTCAGCGGGTTTTGAAGGAAGTACCCCATCATTTTGAAGCGCTCTTACTAAAATCGGAAATTCACTTGAATTTGCAGGAATGGGATCAGGCTTTGCCGGGATTCCAGCGATTGGTTGAATTTGAGCTGGCTGGTTCACCTGAGTGGCAATGGAGAATCCAATCCGGGCTTGGGGTTATTGCTTTTCATTCGGGTGAAAACGAAATGGCACTGGCAGCCCTGCAAAATGCCAGTCAGGCTTCCCCTGAAAATTTGGATGTCAAGAAGCTGCTGGCAGAAGTGTACTTCCGTCTAAACCTTCTTGAATCATCCAAAGAAGTAGCTCAACAGGTGAGGAAGCTTCAGCCGAACAGCGTAGAGGGTTTAATTTGGTTTGCAAACTTAATGGAACGCTTGAATGAAATTCAACTCAGCATTGAAGCTTTTCAAACTCTTGTTCAACTGGTTCCTCAGGAAGTCGAGTATGCTTTGAATCTGGCTCGACTTTGGATGAAGAACGGTAATGATGAGGCAGCCGGTGAGGAATTGAAGCGATTGCTATCCCTGGAATATATCACGTCAGATCAATTGAAAAGGATGGCTGAGATAGCCCTGACAATCGGCGATTTGGAAGCAGCGAAGAAGGCTATTGACAAGGCGATTTTACTATCACAGGAACCGGATTATTCCCTGCATTTCCACCTGGCTTTATTGCACTGGCGCAGTGGTGAGATTGAATCGGCTAATCATTCCCTGCAAACGGCTCTTACAATAAATCCTAACGCAGCCGAGGCTTATATTTTCCAGAGCGAGTTGCAAAAATTAATGCAACGTCCCCAAGCAGCCATTGCCTCTTTGGAGAAGGCTTTACGAATTTGTGAAAGTCAAGAGGGGAGAGGAGAAGCAATGGTGGATGACAAGGACAGTCAGGTGTGGGGGTACCAACCTGCAACCACCTTTACAGTTCACCGTCTGTTTGTTCCGGTATGCCTGGAAGCCGGTGAGTTAAATCTGGCTCTTTATCACGCCGAGAGCGCTTTGCAACTGTGTCCATCCTCACTGGAAATGGCTTATCAGGTAGCCGATCTTGCCTACCGGCTGCTTCTTCCTGAACGGTTTAGCAAAATTACCACCGTGGTTGAGCAGAATCTTCCAATCGGTTGTTTTACCAGTTTCACCAGCGAGGAAGAAGCAGATTGGCTGGCTGGACTGCACGCTTTTCAGGCAGAAAGTCAAATTGAAAACGGAGATTTAATCGAAGCTGAGAAAATTATTCAACGCGGATTGGCGCATAAACCGGATCATCTTCATCTCAGGACTGTTCGCATCCGATTAAATGCCAAACTGGGTAATTTTCCGGAAGCGCTTTCCGAGTTTCGCCAGGTATTTTTGAAGGTCCAGGAAGAAAAAAGTGCCGCGAACCACGAAAGGGGGTCTGCAGTCTTACGGACGCTGAGCGAAGCCGCCTTTGATTTGATGGAGTGGCAGAATGGTATTCAGCTGGCAGAAAGAGTTTTGCAGGAGCACGAAAACGAACCGGCTGCCTATCTTTGTTATGCAAAGGGATTGATTCGGGCGCTGGAGTGGCAGCGGTTGAGTCAAATTCTGGGAATTGAAAACCACGCACTGAAGCCGGCTACCTCACTGACTATTCAGCGGCAAGCGAAGGAAATGTTGGAAAAAGCAAGCCAGATGAGCCGCTCGCGCCTGTTGGATCATTGGGTGGCACGGGCAGAGGCATTGCTCCAGCCGGATTATCAACGTATTCAGGATTTGAGCGCATTTGCTACCATAGACGAAGATTTTGCGTGGCTGGTTGAGATGCATCTGCGCACTAATAACCCGAGCGGTGCAATGCAAATGGCTGAAATCTGGCGACAGCACCCCTTTGTCCAAATGCTTTCAGCACTGCTTTGGGAGGATGAGGATGCCCCAAGAGCCCTTGATTACGCTCGTCATGCAGTTGAGCAGGCACCTTTCCATCCGGTCTATCAAGCGGTACTGGCCCGAATGGCTGAAAAGAATCAGGATTATGCTCAGGCATTAGAAGCCATTGAGGTTGCGCTGGGGATTTGGGAGAACGAAATCATCTGGCAGATCAAGGCGGCGGATCTGGCTGAACGATGTGGTGAGATGGCATCTTGCCGTCATCATCTTGAAAAAGCCCTGCAACTTAATCCAAATGATTACGATTTGCTCGTCCGGCTCGTGCAGCATTATTTGATGACCGGTTATTCTGATCACGCTGTGCAATTGCTGCAAAGTGTTGTCCATTTATATGGCGAGCGCAGCGAAATCTGGCTGCTGATGGCTCTGGCATTACAGGGGTGTAATGACGATAAGGCTGCTTTGAGAGCTGCCGAAAAAGCCGTGGAATTGGACCACACCAATGGAAAGGCATGGATCACCGCTGGTAAAATTGCTCTACGAATGGGTGATGAAAACAAGGTGCTGTATTTTGCACGGCAGGCAGAAAAGGTTGCACCTGCGGATGCGGGCACCCGCTTGTTAGTGGTGAAAATCCTGATCCGTCAGGGGGAGTTGCGCGAGGCTCTAACCGAATTGAATCGGGCGATTGAAGAAATTCCCGGGCAATGGGAACTGGAGTTTGAGCGGGCAAGATTGGTTGGAGAATTACAAGGCGTGGCGGCAGCACAGGAATTGCTTCAGAGATTGGTGGTGAATTACCCGCAAAATGAGCAGATTTTGTGGTTGTTTGCTCAAACCTGCATGAAAACCGGCAAAGTCAAACTGGCAGAGCAGAGCGGCTTGCAGGCATTGAAACTGAACCCGCAAAATGTGGAAATCCACCGGCTTTTGGCGGAAGTATTCAAAGATCAAGGGCAACTGGATCGAGCGGTGTTCCATCTTAGCGAAGCCATCCGGCTGCAACCAGCTCAGTTGGAAACCTATCTGAAACTGGGAGAAGTGTACACCACCCGTCGGGAATTCAGTAAAGCATTGGGGGTTTACCAGCAGGCTATTCAAGTCAACCCAGAGGATTATCGCCCTTATTATTACTCGGCACTGGTTTTGCGGGATGGTAAAGATTATCCCGCGGCGGAGGTTATGCTAAGAAGGGCGGCTGAGTTAGCACCAGAGGATGTCAACATTCGCCGTCAGCTTGGTGCAATCATTGCACTGAATCTGGTTCATCACGGACAGGAGGCGAAAACATGCCTGTAAAGCAAATTGATAATGAAGATGCAACGCTGATTGCAAGAGGCAGAATTAATCGGAGTACGGCTTTAATCTTGCTGAATTGCGCATTGGAGTGCGGTGAACTGCGCTTTGCCCGGCAACTGGTGCTTTCGTGGCTGACGGCTTTTCCGGGGGATCTGGAAGTCAACACTCTTTTGGGGGAGTTGTTTTTCTTGGAAAATAAACTCAACCAGGGCATCACAATTTTGGAAAAAATTGCCCGTCTTGACCCGGAGGACGTCCGAGTACAAAAATTGCTTGCCGGATGGTATGCCAGAATGAATAATGAGCAATCCAAAAATGCGGCAATCCGGGTTTATATCCTTGGGGAAAGATTGGATATCGCTCAATCCATGCCGGGGTGGGCAATTATTCTCAAAAATGCGCTGAAAGCGTTACAGGAAAACAACCTTGAAACTGCAGAAGTGAATATTTATCAAGCCCTGGCGTTGAATCAGGATGAGGTGCTGGGGGCAATTTTACATGTCAAGTTGCTGCGGGCTTTGGGAGATTCGGCGGGGGTGATGCGGTTTTGTGAGTTATATCATCAGCGTTGGCCGGAGTGTCTGGTCTTTCGGCTAGGGTTGGCAGAGAGTCATTTACTGGCGGGTAACGAGACGCAAGCCGTGCAAATGCTGCATCAATGCGCAGCAGAAGACTCCAACGGTCAGGTCAGTAAACGGTGGTGGGGCGATAATCATCCCTACTTACCCTTGTGGCCGATTCGATACGAGATTACCTTCGGTATTCCCATTCCGGCCAGTATTGCAGGAAAACTGGGCTGGAATCGCTTGGCCCCAGCCGGCAGTCAAATTCCGACGGTCGAGCCGAGCGAATTGACAGATGATCAATCTGTACCCATGGATGAACAAATAACTTCGCATAGCCAAGATATTAAGAACGAATCGGTTGATCAAACGCTCGCATGCGAAAAGGAAGAAAAACTGCCTCGCTTTGAGCGAGTACAGAAAAAGCCTCCCGCATGGTTGAAGGAAACTGAACAGGAATTTGAGAAACTAGCCAAGCGTCTCAAATCTCCGGCCGTTGCAAAGGCAGATGGACGTTTCCCTATTTATGTGATTTTTTCGTCCCGCAGCGGGTTACGTGCGAAATATGGAGAACAGACTACGCAGATTCTTCATCAGGAAATGAACCGGCTGGCAGAAGCCATCCGTCAACGGGCGGGGTGGGGTGCAATGGTCTTCTATCCAGACGACCTTGAATGCACGGGTAAATTGAGCATGACAACCATTTCGGGGAATGATCCATGGAAAATGAAGCTGTCGCTGGCAGATTTGGATCAGGCACTTGCCAGAAAAGGCGGGCGAATTGGTGCTTTGATGATTGTGGGCGGACCGGATGTGGTGCCATTTCACCGGTTACCGAACCCAACCGATGACTCTGACGAGGAGGTCTTGTCCGATAACCCATACAGTACCCTGGATTCCAATTATTTCATACCGGAATGGCCGGTTGGGCGCTTACCCGGTGAAAAAGGTTCCGACGCTGGATTATTGCTGCAACAGATACGGAGTGCGATACAGTATCATCAAAAAAAACAGAAGACCCAAAAAGGTGTAAAACCAGAGCGCTTTTTATTCGATTTGTTACGCTGGCTATTTTTATATCGCCGTCCCCAGCCCTCACCTTCCAGCAAAGATCGGTTTGGATATACTGCAGCTGTGTGGAGGCGCTCTTCGGTGGCAAGTTTTAAGCCGGTCAGTACCGAAACAGCCGTGCTGGTTTCACCGCCTCATCAAACGCGAACCTTTGACCCGGAAAAACTGGTGCGCTCCGAGCTGGGCTTTTACAACCTGCACGGTTTAGCTGAAACCGCCGAATGGTACGGCCAGCGTGATCCCCGCGAAAGCGGGAATGGATCGGAATATCCCGTGGCGTTAACACTGGCGGATTTGCCAAAAAATGGTCATTCGCCCCGAATTGTCTTCAGCGAAGCCTGTTATGGCGGCTATATTGTGGACAAGGAAGAGAACACCTCCCTGGCTTTGCGCTTCCTTTCCATTGGAACAAGAGCAGTAATCGCCTCCACCGGAATTGCTTATGGGGCAGTCAGTCCACCGTTGGTTGGCGCAGACTTGTTGGCAAACCTATTTTGGAAAGCCATAGCCGAGGGATATTCGGCGGGTGATGCGCTGGTACAGGCAAAAATTGGCATGGCCCGTGAGATGAATAAGCGGCAGGGTTTTCTGGATGGTGAAGATCAAAAGACTTTGATTTCTTTTGTATTATATGGAGATCCTCTGGTTTGTGCTGACTCACAACCAGTTAAATCGAAAAAGTACGTCCGAAGCCGCACCCATTGGAACATCAAGACGGTCAGTGATCATGCTAACGGCGATGGTGAACTGAGTATCGCAAATGAGGAGCTGGTTCAACAAGCCAAAGCAGCGGTAGAAGCCTATCTGCCGGGTATTGATTTGGCGGATGTTCGTTATCGCTTGCAAAAGGTTGGGGTAGATCCAAATGTCTCTGACGGAAAAAACAATACAAATTTTGAAAGTGGCAACACTTTAGTCAACCGAAAGGTGTTCATTTTTCAAAGAAAGATTTTCTTCGGCGGCCACACCCACAACCACTATGCTCGGGTGACACTAACCCCGGAAGGAAAATTGCTCAAGATGAGCGTATCCCGCTAATTTCAGTTTCAGGCTCCCATCTCTGTGACAGGATCCATCCAAAAGGATGGATCCTCGCTATTTGGGGACTGGTTGCTAAGCAGGCAGTGTTCCTGTATAATCAAAGCCATTCATCATCTCAATTTCTTTCATCAGGTTGGAGCCAAAGATATGAAGAAAAATTGGACTGGCGCGGAAATTCGACAAATGTTTATAGATTTTTTTGTTGAAAGGGGTCATACCTTCGTTCCATCTTCATCGCTGGTTCCGGGCGGTGATCAAACCTTGCTGTTTACAAATGCAGGAATGGTGCAATTCAAGGACGTCTTTCTTGGAACGGATCAAAGACCATACACCCGCGCAGTAAATTCCCAGAAGTGCATGCGCGTAGCCGGGAAACACAATGATTTGGATGATGTGGGTCGGGATGATACCCATCATACCTTCTTTGAGATGCTGGGAAACTGGTCATTTGGGGATTATTACAAAAAAGAAGCCATATCATGGGCCTGGGAGTTGTTGACTGAGGTATGGGGACTTGAAAAAGAGCGGCTTTGGGCAACCTGTTTCAAAGATGAAAAAGACGAGATTCCCACCGATGAGGAGGCAGCCCAGTACTGGGCGCAGCAACCGGGCATAGATCAGTCTCATATTCTCTATTTTGGACGTAAAGATAACTTCTGGGAGATGGCGGAGACCGGCCCTTGCGGCCCATGCAGTGAGATTCATTATGATCGCGGTATCGAATATTGCGATCGTCAGCATGAAGAAGGGCATGTCTGTCGGGTGAACGGTAACTGCAAGCGCTTCCTTGAGTTGTGGAATCTGGTGTTCATTCAGTACAACCGAATCAGCCCCAGCCGACTTGAGCCACTGCCAGCCCGTCATGTGGATACTGGAATGGGGTTGGAGCGAATCGTTTCGATTTTGCAAGATCAGCCCTCCAATTACCGGACCGATTTACTTTTCCCACTCATGGAAAAAGTCCGTGAATTAACCGGTCACAGCGAGGCTGAACGGGATGCCAATATCACCCCTTACCGCGTGATCGCCGATCATGCTCGTGCCGCGGCTTTCTTGATTGCGGATGGAGTAGTACCGGGCAACACCGGCAGAAATTACGTTTGCCGCATGATTATTCGGCGGGCTTCGCGTTTTGGTAGCAAAATCGGCCTGGACGAACCCTTCCTGGCTCAGGTTGCGGATGTGGTCGTTGAAAATTATGGCAAGGCATATCCTGAGCTGGTTCGCAACCGTGAAGCCATTCTGGATGCGCTGACCCGCGAAGAAAAACGGTTTAAGCGCACGGTCGAACAGGGGCTGGCTCATTTGGAAGAATTATTACAGGAGGTCAAAAACAGCGGCGGCAAATTACTGGATGGCGAAAAAGCGTTTGATTTGTATGCCACTCATGGTTTACCGCTAGAACTTGTCCGCGACATTGCGCTTGAAGAGGGACTGGAGGTTGATCAAACCGGTTTTACGCGGGCAATGGAAGATCATCGTCTGGCCTCCGGAGCTGGCAAGGCTTTTGGCCCGTTAGGCGGTGAGAATGTGGACGTCTACCGCGGCATTCTTGAATCGCTGCAAGCCAGTGGCGAGTTAGGATTAGAGGGTGTCCGCTATGACCCTTACACATCCCTGGAAGTTGAAGGGAAGGTGCTTGCGCTGGTACGGGATGGTCAATCCGTGCCGGAAGTGATGACCGGTGACCTGGTGGAGGTGATCCTGCCGGCAACCTGTTTCTATGTTGAAGCCGGTGGACAGGTTTCGGATACCGGTACGATTGTCTCGGTTGCTGATCCTCGCTGGGAAATACGGGTTGAGGATACCCGCAAACCAGCCGCCGGGGTGATCGTTCATGTGGGAGAGGTTGTCCGTGGTAAACCAGCCGTTGGTGATCTGGCAATTGCAGCGGTAGATGCTCAGCGCAGGCGGGATATTATGCGTAATCACACCGCAACTCATCTCCTTCACGCCGAATTGCAGGCCGTGTTGGGGAAACATGCCCGTCAGGCGGGCTCACTGGTTGCACCCGACCGTCTGCGCTTCGATTTTACCCATCCTGAAGCATTAACCGTTGAGCAATTGGAACGGATTGAAGCGGGTGTCAACCGCGCCATTTTTGAAGACTTGCATCTCAACATCCGATTCAAGCCGCTCAATGAAGCAATTGCCGAAGGAGCAATGGCTCTGTTTGGCGAGAAGTATGCTGAAACTGTGCGAACGATCACGATTGGCGATGAAGAAGAAATTCTTTCTTACGAATTGTGCGGTGGCACTCATGTGGAAAACACGGGCGATATTGGAATTTTCCTGATCACCAGTGAAGGCAGTGCCGCTGCCGGCGTGCGCCGGATTGAAGCCGTAACCGGTAGAGAGGCCTATGCCCTGGTGCAGCGTCGGTTTCGCACCTTGAAACAAACTGCTCAAATCCTTTCCACTTCGCTGGATGATGTCCCTGCAAAGGCAGAGGCATTACTCAAAGAGCTCGATGAAGTGCAGGATGAACTGTCCCTTTTACGCCGGCAATTGGTGTCTGCCGAATTCGAGCAAGCTTTAAATAGCGTGCGGGATATTCAAGGGATAAAAGTGCTGGCTGCTCAATTGTCCAATGCTGACGCAGAGACACTGCGCCAGATGTGCGATCGCTTCCGCCAAAAGTTTGTCAGTGGTGTGGTTGTGCTGGCGAGTGTTGAAAATGATAAGCCATTGTTGATTGGAGCCATCAGTGATGATCTGGTAAAGAAAGGCTGGCACGCTGGTGATTTGATTAAATACGTGGCTGCGATGGTTGGCGGCGGAGGAGGCGGGCGGCCCAATCTGGCGCAGGCGGGCGGAAAGGACCCGTCCATGCTACCCCAGGCTTTGAACAAAGTTTACGAGTGGGTTGAAGGCAAACAAGCCCGTTAGATTAATCTGCGCCGCTGCCAGTAATTTCCCATAGGATAATTTCAGGAGGGCAAAGGAAGCGCACGCGTGGCGCTCCAGCGCCCTCCATTCCTATACCGCGTGTGATATAAAGCGTCAGACCGTTCAACTGGTAGCGGCCGGAAGAGAAGGCTCGTCCGTAAAGTGACGCAGTAAACAAAGCGCCAATCAGTGGCAACCGGACCTGTCCGCCGTGCGTGTGGCCGGAAAGCTGTAAATCTACGGCTGTCTTGGCAGCATTGGGGGCAAGATCGGGGGTGTGATACAGCAGAATGGTGAAATTTTCACTTGTGGGGGGAAGTAGCTTCTCAAGACGAGGAGCATCCACAAATGGGCGGTGGGTACAGGAAAGACCGATCAGATGAACGGTTTGTTGATTAATTTCAAGTTCAAGGCGTTCTTCTTCTAAATAACGAACAGGTAACCGCTGATAAAAAGCGGGCAACATTTCCGCCAAATCTACTGCTGGACTGCCAGCAACGGCATACACTCCGAGAGGGGCCTGCCATTCCGACATGATCTGATGAGCCTGTTCCAATGCAAGCGGGTCACGGTTGTAAGATAGATTGAGAACATCACCGCTGAATAAGATCATGTCAGGGCGAAGTTGCTTGATCAGCTCCTGTAATCTTTTTTCCCGCCGGGTGATGCGCTCAACATGCAAATCCCCTAGGTGCAAAATACGGATCTTCGAACCGCTTTTCAACTTCGGTGTTTGCAAGGTTTGATGGGTGATTGTAATGCGATGGGGTTCGACCCAGAAGCCATAAAATACCAGCAGGCTGCCAATGGCCTGGAGTACAAAATTTAGCGGGTACGGCAACAGCGCAAACGGCAATCGCAGCAGGGCGAGTAAAAAGACAGGGGGCTGTGGTGGGCCAAATGATCGTTGGAAGGCTGGCAGAATTGCCAGCATCAGCCAATCGAGCATGAAAAAGCCCCACAGGGCAAGTGCGTATCCCCACTCCATTCGGGCGGGTAACCAGGCCAGCCCAAAGAGAATTACTCCAAAAATGAGCGGTGGAATTTTTTGAATGGCATCATAGCGGCGTAGGATGACATCAAAATCGTTACCGAGTTCACCCGGAAAATTGCGCCGGTTGGTAAAGTCGCGTGCTTCAATCATTCGTTCTTGCTAACCTGTTGCCGGTATTCTTCCAAAGCAGTGACCAGTTCCCGACAAAAATCTGGAATATCTGCAACCACGCGGCCCCAGACGATGTTGCCACTCCGAAATGCGGCTTCATTCCGCCAGGTTGCACCGGCATTCAGCAAATCGTCCTTGATTCCTTCGCTGCCGGTTGCTTCATGCCCCCGCACAATCCCTGCGCTTATGCCAACCAGGCCGGCGTGACAGATCATCGCCACAATTTTGTGGTTTTCATAAAACCAACGAGTCATCTTCTTTACCGTATCGTAGCGGCGCAGTTTATCGGGAGCCCAGCCGCCGGGAATGACCAGTGCATCGAAATCGGCTGGGTTGAGATCTTCAAAGCTGACTTCGGATTTTCCCTGCAGGCCATTCTTTCCGATATAAGTTTGATTGGCTTTTGCGCCGGCGACGACAACCTCCGCGCCTTCTTCGCGTAACCGCATCAGGGGAACGTAGAATTCAAGATCTTCAAAACCTTCGCCGATAAGGTAGACAATTTTCAAACCTTTGAGTTTCATAGCGGGCCTCCTGTTGATTTGATGGGGAAATTATAACAAACCCCCGCTCTTCATGGGGAGCGGGGGTGACTCGTACAAAAGCAGTTGGCTAATTCTTTACCTGTTCGGGTAACCAGCAGCAAAGCACCAGTTCCTTGGCGGCTTTGACTTCATCCAATCTGCCAATCGGCGTTGAATGAGGTGCTTCACGCAGGAGTTCGGGCTGCTGGTGAGCCTCTTCAGCGATTTTCAGCATAACATCGGCAAACCGATCGAGAGTTTGTTTGGTTTCGGTTTCGGTTGGTTCGATCATCAAGGCTTCCCGAACAATCAAGGGGAAGTAATTGGTCGGCGGATGGAAGTTGTAATCCATCAAACGCTTGGCAACATCCAAAGCGTGAACACCGGGGGCATCGTCCCAAACGCCTTCGACGACAAATTCATGCTTACAAATACGGTCATACGGAACTTTGTAGGTGCCTCGCATTCGTGCCAGCAGGTAATTTGCGTTTAATACGGCATATTCGGATACCTTTCGCAGCCCATCCGCTCCATGAACCGAAATATAGGTATAAGCCCGTACCATCATTCCAAAATGACCATGAAAGGCTTTTACCCTGCCAATGCTTTGGGTGGGTTGGTAGAATCCGAAAACGGGGGGCAGTTCTTCGTCTCCTTCTTCCAACACCTCCACAATTGGACCGGGCAGAAATTCTTTGAAAGCTCCTTTTACAGCCACTGGCCCGGAGCCCGGACCACCACCGCCATGCGGGGTTGAGAAAGTTTTATGAAGGTTGATGTGCATGATGTCGAAGCCCAAATCGGCGGGGCGGGCAATGCCGAGCAAGGCGTTAAGATTGGCGCCATCGCCATACACAAGACCGCCGGCTTCATGGACAATTCGGTTGACTTCAACTACCTGTTCCTCGAACAAACCAAGCGTATTGGGATTGGTCAACATCAGGCCGGCTACTGTATCGTCGCAGGTGGTCCGCAGGGCTTCGATATCCACATTTCCGCGCGAATCAGAAGGAATGTGGACAACTTCATAACCGCTCATTGCAGAAGTGGCTGGATTGGTGCCATGGGCCGAATCCGGGACCAGTATTTTGGTACGTTTGGTATCCCCGCGAGATTTGTGGTAAGCCCGGATGATCATCACGCCCGTGAATTCGCCCTGGGCTCCTGCGGCTGGTTGAAGAGTTACTGCGTCAAAACCGGTGATCTCTTTCAGGTATTCCTGCAACTCATACATCAAAGCCAAATTTCCCTGAACGGTCTCAATTGGCTGGAGCGGGTGGGTGTAGGCGAAACCGGGTAAGCGCGCCATTTCTTCGTTGATTTTAGGGTTGTACTTCATTGTGCAGGAACCCAAAGGATAAAAGCCACTATCAATGCTGTAATTGAGGTGAGAAAGGTGCATGAAGTGGCGAATCACATTCAACTCAGAAAGTTCCGGCAGGGGTAAATCTTTCCTCACAAGGTCCTGAGGAAGTTCTGCCAGTGGGACATCCGGCTGTGGGTAACGGACTCCAACCCGGCCGGGAGAAGAAAGTTCATAGATTGTGGGCTCAGTCATGGGAATACTCCTTCAAAGCCTCACAGAGGATTTCGATATCTTCGCGGGTGTTCATTTCGGTTACGGCTAACAGCATGTGGTTTTTCAGATGAGGGTAGTCATTACCCAAATCGTATCCACCCAGAATGCCGTTATCGAGCAGATATTCGTTGATTTCCTCAACCGAATCGGGGCACTTGACGACGAACTCATGGAAAAATGGTGCCTTGAGGTCCACCTCGAAGCCGGGAATTTGGTTAATTTGTTGAGCAGTATAATGTGCCTTGTGGTAGCACAATTCCGCCACCTGCCGTAGACCGGTCTTCCCGAGCAGACTCATGTACACCGTGGCGGCCAGCGCCATCAATCCTTGATTGGTGCAGATATTTGAGGTTGCCTTTTCACGCCGTATGTGTTGTTCACGGGCTGTGAGGGTGAGTACATATCCCCGGCGTCCCTCTTTGTCGGTTGTTTCACCGACCAGCCTGCCAGCCATTTTACGCACGTAATCTTTCTTTGTTGCAAAAATCCCTAAATAGGGTCCACCGTAGGAAAGGGGAATACCCAATGGCTGACCCTCGCCGCAGGCGATATCGGCTCCCATTTCGCCGGGGCTCTTGAACAATGCCAACGCCAGTGGATTAACAACCACAGCCAGCAAGGCGCCGGCTTCATGTACTTTTTGGGCAAACCTGGTTAAATCCTGCACTCTGCCAAAGAAATCGGGGTATTGAACGACGACCAGGGCGGTATTGGGGTCAACCAGAGGGAGTAGATCTTCAACGGTCGCGAAGGGGTGATTGGTGTCATCGCCGATGACTTCAAGATTTTCGTAGCCGTTCATGTATGTTCGTAAAACGGCGCGGTATTGGGGATTGACCGATGGAGAAACGACAAAGCGGGTGCGTTTTCCCCGGAAATGGTGATAGGCCAAAACGGCGGCTTCAGCCGTAGCAGTTGCACCATCATAGTGAGATGCGTTGGAAGCATCCATTCCGGTCAGGTTGGCGATGAGACTCTGATATTCAAAAATAGCTTGCAAGGTGCCTTGAGAAACTTCGGGCTGGTAAGGCGTGTAGGCCGTGTAAAACTCACCACGTCGGAGGATTGCATCCACCGCAGCCGGCACATAATGGTTGTATGCGCCGGCTCCGAGAAAGCAGATCAAATCGCGAGTAGTTTCATTGATACTGGCAAGTTCCTGCAACTGAGCAGCAACTTCCATTTCAGTTAAAGGTTCTGGGAGGTTCAGTCTCGGAAAACGGTATTCGGCCGGAACATCTTCAAAGAGCGATTCGATGGAAGGTACGCCGATAACCTTGAGCATCTCCTCCCGTTCGGAATCGGTATGGGGAGTGTACATTAGTGACCTCGTTCCTGGCAGTAGGCTTCATATGCGGCTGCATCCATCAAGGCATCCAGTTCGGCAGCGTCCGACATTTCAATTTTCATCATCCAGGCAGCCCCATAGGGATCGCTGTTGATTACTTCAAATTGGTCTGTGAGGGATTGGTTCAATTCAACCACTTTGCCCGAAACCGGAGCGTTGACATCCGCAGCAGCTTTGACCGATTCAAGAGTAGCAACCGATTGATCTTTTGTGACCGTATCGCCGGGATCTACTTTGAATTCAAAATAGACGATATCAGATAGTTGTGATTGGGCGTAATCCGAGACCCCAATGATGGCAATGTTACCTTCTACCTTGACCCATTCATCGGTTTTGGCGTACTTCAAATTAGGTGGGACATTCATGGGAAACCTCCTGTCAGAAGATGATTGGATAAAACACAGAGGACATACCAGACAAAGGTATGTCCTCTGTTATAGACCTGTGAGATTCATCCCGAATTTCGAGATTTGCTCCATGGGTGCACGAGGTGCTTTTCAGAGGAGAATTCATCCGGGGTCCTTTTACCTGAGAGATTCGGCGAATGGAAAAATTGCCTTGCCCCTTCGGTGCCAATTTGGATTTGGTCTCTTCCCCGAATGTGGGTGAAAATGATGTTATTGACTAAAAAGATTATACCAAAAATGCAGGTGGATAAATATCCCCTGTTGATGGATTTCACCAGAATGAGGGTTGACCGGGGATTTTTTTGCCGTTCAGGAGGATATAAGGCGATACCCGATTCACGGGAATACCAAGGTGCCTTAATTCAGATTCTGATTTGATTTTTGAGTTTCGGCGAAATTGGAGAATGCGCCGGGCTGTTTTTGGACCAATCCCCGGTATTCGGACAAGAAGGGAAAAATCAGCCTTGTTTAATTCAATCGGAGAATGCAAGAGATGAGCTTGCGCCCAAAGTGTTTTTGGATCTTGATCGAGCGGTAAATTTCCAGAAGAAGTGAAGAAGAAATCGTCAGTTTTAAACCCATAATCCCGAATCAGAAATGAGGCCTGGTACAGGCGAAGGGGTCTTAATGGATCAGCGGGGGGCAGGTTTTCCAAAGGGGTATCGGGGATGGGGGAGAAGCGGGAGTAATAAATGCGGCTGAGTTTAAGCCGAGTGAACAAATCCGCCGAGGTTTGTAGAATTTCTACATCGGTTTCGTTGGCTGCTCCAACGACCAGTTGGGTAACAAGGGAGGGTATTTGGACATTTTGATGAGCATTCTGTAAAGATTGACGAAGTTCGTTTGCCCATTGGAGTACCTGCCACAATTCTTCGTGAAACTTCTTGCGGGGGGCCAGGTACTTCAGTCTTTCTTGATTGGGGGCTTCCAGATTGACCGAAACGCGCGTGGCTAATTGCAAGGCGCGAAGGATCTGGTCTTTTTCGGCACCGGGCATTAACTTGAGGTGGATATACCCCGCATATTGGTATTTTGTTCTGAGTATTTCGGCCGTATCCAGAATCTTGTCCTGAGTTCGAATCCCACCGCCGACCATTCCCGAACTGAGAAACAGCCCCTGCACCAGTCCAGCGGTGGTCATTTGAGAAAAGATTTGGGCCATCTCGACTGGTTGTAAGGTGGCTCGGCGGAAATCACGGCCGGCACGAAACGGGCAGTAAAGGCAGTTTTTCTCGCAGGCTGAAGTTAAGAGGGTTTTCAGGAGTGGTGTACGGCCGCCACCCGATCTTTTTGCCCAAAAAATTGCCGGTGCCTCCCTCATTTTTGGTTTGGGGGAATAACATTCAGGCGGAGTGTCGTGTGATTCTTCTAACTCAAACTCGGTTTGACTGGTCAGAAGATGGAAATTGGCCAAATTAGTAGTGTCCACATCCTTATTATAGAACATTTATTCGTAATATGCAATCCAGAAAACAACGGAATTTTGGGATTGCCGGTTTGGAATAAGGATTTCCAAATATTTTATCGGAGTCGTTGGGCAGTCGCCGTCATCTCTCATAAAGGTTTGCAGGATTGTGGGGGAGATTTCTCCGCTGCACTTGAAATGACATTAAACGGTTGAGATCAATGGGAAGTGACGAAGAGTGGTGTGTCAATCTCTTACAAATCCATTTGGGAGGGTATGAGCGTGACTCTCTCCTGTACTGGCAAGTATCAGTTTGGTTGGGGTCAAATGATAATAATGGTGTGGAACTTATCCCAAACGGACTTTATTTATAATAAAGAGTACATCTGGCGGGTTAAATCCCGAATGGGAGTTATAAAGAGAGCGTTCATGAATTTGACTGAGTTGCTTATGAATATTTGGGGTGGTCTGATACGGTGGTTCTTTCAATTACTGTATCATCAATTTTCCTTCGCTTATGATTGGGTGGCTGCCTGGGTATCCGGCGGAAAATGGAAAGAGTGGGTGTATGAAAGCGGTAAATTTTTCAATGATGAGCCGATTCTCGAAATCGGATTTGGCCCCGGTCATTTGCAAAAAGAATATTTATTGAAAGGAAAACACATCTTTGGGCTGGACGAGAGCCGTTTTATGTGCCATTTAGCCAGAAAACGTTTAGAGAAGCTGAATCTGGCCGGCCAACAATCCAGTTTGTGCCGGGGGATTGCTCAGTATCTTCCCTTTGCGGGCGACTCCTTTTCGACGATCCTGATGACCTTCCCCACCCAATATGCACTGGACGAAAGGACAATTGGGGAATGTTGGCGGATTTTGCGCTCCCAGGGAAAAATTGTGATTTTGCTAGCCGTAAGACAGGGCGGTGATTCGCTGTACAAACGGTTGATTCGCTGGTTGTTTGGTATCACCCATCAAAGTCCAGAAAACGAGGTGTATCAGACAATCTGGACACAACGCTATGGTGCTGCTGGATTTCGTGTCGAGCAGGTATGGCATCGGTTGGGGGATGATCACCTGTGGTTTGTCGTGGCAGAAAAGGAATCAACTCCCTTTGCGAATGGCTAAAAAACCTGTAAAATCAGTGCTATGGAAATTCAAATCGCAGTTGCCAAGGTCACCAAATTTGGTTCGTTAGAGAGTGGTGATTCTGTTGAGATTATTGAACGGCCTAACGGTGGATTATCGGTGGTCATGTGCGATGGTCAGACTTCCGGCAGGGAAGCCAAGATGATCTCAGGCATGGTCGTTCGAAAGGTGATTGGTCTGATTGCGGACGGCATTCGCGATGGTGCAGCAGCTCGAGCGGCGTCTGATTTGCTTTATACCGAAAGAAATGGGCAATATTCGGTGTATTTGAATATCTTGAGTGCTGATTTGCAGAGCGGTACGATTGTTCTTTCCAGGAATAATCCTACCCCCATATTCGTTGCTCAAGATAATCATATCGAATGCTTGACGGGTGAATCTCAACCGATAGGCACAGCCAGAAATATCCGTCCTTTGATTTCGGAAATAACCCTGACACCGGGAACTACGGTTGTGATGTACACCGACGGGATAGCCAATGCAGGTTTGAATATTTCTGGCTTGGGGTTGGATATTTGCACTGCATTGGAAGCGGTAATGGACGAGGAAAACCCCAGTGCAGATCGAATTGCCGATTCGATTTTAGGGCAGGCCATCCGTTTGGATTTGGGAAAACCACAGGATGACATGACCATTGCGGTTTTACGCATTGCGGCGGCTGGAAAAGACCAGATTCGCCGGTTGAGCGTTCGATTACCTGTGCCGCCTTCTCAGGACGAATGAGATTTGAATGGGCGGCTAATCCAAAGGGCAAGCAAAAGTAACAGCAGGCCAATCCCGTCGAATAAGATGAAACGCGCAGCCGTGGCGCGGAGTATGGCTTCACCCGGTGGAAGGGAAGATTGCAACAAGGTTTCACCGACAAGCCCAATCAATTGCATCAGGTTTGCTTCAATCAGAGAAAGCCGGTTTTGAAGCGGATTCCAGAAGGCGAAGACATAGGGGATATTCCACATCAAAAACAAAATTCCAAATCCCTGAACCAACACTTTGCCGGAGAAACCTTCCAGTTGAAACGAAGAGATGTAGGGGGAGGGAGTAACGATAAACAAGAATGCAGCCTGCAAATTCCAGAATAATACAATTCCGATGAAAAGGGATGAAAAAAGCCGTCTTCTATTGCGCGTAGCCATTGGAATTTTTCCCATAATGTTAATCCAATGTAAACATTACAAAAAAGATAAACTAACCAACATAACCGGATAGTGTAGTACAATCAATTCCGATGGTAATTAAATCACAAAAGAATGTTGAATTATGAAAATTAGTGCTGTCATTTCGCCCCACGGATTTGGTCACGCATCGCGGACGGTTGCTGTTTTGCAAATGCTTCATCGGATCATTTCAGACTGTCAATTCGATGTGATTACCAGTGTACCCGAATGGTTTTTTGAGGACTCGTTGAAGGTCGAAAGATATGCGTACATTCCCTTTGAAACCGATGTGGGGGTGGTACAACTTTCGCCTTTTGTTGAAGATTTACCCGGAACGGTCGAGCGGTTAAAGTCCTTTTTGCCTTTTACAAATGAAAAAGTCCTTTATCTGGCAGAGTTATTGAAAGAACGCAAAAGTGATCTTGTCTTGTGTGATATTTCACCTTTAGGGATTGTGGCAGCAAAATTGGCAAATATTCCTTCGGTATTGGTGGAAAACTTTACCTGGGATTGGATTTATGAGGGTTATATTGAATTAGAACCGCGTTTTAGGGATTTTATCACCCTGCTGCGCGATGCCTTTGAGATGGCGGATTATCATATCCAAACTGAACCGGTGTGTGAATACCGGTCTTCAAATCTGGTAAGCCAGCCGGTCTCGCGTTTGCCGAGAATGCCGCGGCATGTGTTACGGGATGCCCTGAAAATAAGTTCCAATCAGCCAATGGTTCTGATCACCATGGGAGGTATCCCTCAACTTCTCAATCCATTGCGGCCGCTACAAAGATTTAACGAGGCTGTATTTGTCATTCCAGGCGCAAGCGAACAATATGAGTGGCGGGAGAATCTTTTACTGCTACCTCATCACCATTCTTTTTACCATCCTGATCTGGTCAACGCCAGCGATGTTGTTGTGGGAAAACTGGGATACAGCACGATTGCTGAGGCATACCACAGCGGGGTGCCGTATTTATACATCCCCCGCAACCATTTTCGGGAGACAACCCCTTTAGCCGCTTTTGTGGAATGGGAATTACACGGGATGAGGATTGAAGAAGCAGATTTCATCCACGGCAAATGGCTGGATGTGCTTCCTTCGGCTCTTGCCATTCCGAAAAAACAAATCGAAACGATGAATGGCTCTCAACAAATTGCTCAATTTATTGCCGAGAAATTGGGCATGGGGATTTCCCAACCCCAATGACGTAACGCTTTATTCCTGTCCGGCGACCCATTTTTCCAAAAAAGGCTGGAATTTAACCGGATTGAATTCGATAAACGAATAACGAGCGGCGTGGTTTAGATGATAGGGGTCCTGTTCGAAAAAGATGCGTAATTCATCCTCGGATTCGGCGCGGGCAATGATAATTCCACCGGTGCGTGGGTTTTTGGGACCGGAACACAACAGGTAGCCCCGATCATAGCCTACCTGTAAGAAGGCCCGATGATGAGGCAAAATTTCATCAATTTTCTCGATGGGGGCGGTATACTGAATATCTACTAAATAGTGTTTCATTTTTCGATCCTTGGCAGAGGGAGTTCTACTCGCCTTATGGGCAAATCTGATGATACCACGAGCTCTGAATTTTCTAAAACGATTTCAGTTCCTGCTAATGAATGGCGAGCAGAAATAACCATCGTCAATTCCCGTTTTATTGCGATCGCTGCACCTGCTTTTTCGGTGGAAGATGCACGAAATTTTATCCAGCGTATCCGCAGTGAGTTTGCGGACGCAACCCACCATGTTCCGGCTTACCTGATTGGTCACGGTACAACTGTCATTGAACATTGTAACGATGACGGCGAACCCGTAGGCACTGCTGGCAAGCCGGTTTTAAGCGTTTTGAAAGGCAGCGGAATCGGGAATATCGTCGTGGTAGTGGTGCGTTACTTTGGAGGGACAAAATTGGGCAGCGGTGGGCTGGTCAAAGCCTATCAGCAGGTGACCAAGGCGGTGCTTGCCGAGTTGCCGCTTGCAAAACAAGTGAAGGCATGTGAATTAGTGTGTATCGTGGGTTATTCCGATTATCAAAAAGTCCGGCGTTTGATTGAGAACAAGGACGGTGAGGTAATAGAAGAGAATTTTACCGATCGGGTCAGCCTTAAAGTGCAGATACCTCTTTCAAATCTGACTGATTTTGAACGATCTTTGGGTGATTTGACCCACGGGATGGCCAAGGTAACCACGCTTAAACCGGAAGTGATGGTTCTTCGTCCGGCGTTAAATCTCGCGCCATCTCAACCGCACCGTCAATAAGGTCTTTCTGAATGAAACGCCGGCGATAATTGACCAATCCAAGCAGTAGAGCCAGTTCGAAAATGGCATTGATCGAAGCTGAGAATTGATCCAGATAAAAAACCAATAAGTTGACAATCGTGAGGGAAGTGGTAAGCACCAGAATGCCGATCCGAACGGCAATTTTTTCGCGTTTCAAAATCAGCAGCAACCCTGCAGCAACCGAAAAAAATCCAATTGCGGCCTGACTTGCGGTTTTGACAATTAACCATTCTGGGGGAATATTGGGCGGGAGGGTCTGGATGATTTCAATAAACCTTTCTGGTTGTCCATTGATGGTTTGGATGGACAGCAGGGTCAGGTTAAATAAACCCAGAATAGAGATCAATCCATGCCAGAATAAGCCCATTATCAATAAAAAATATAACCGTTGTCGGGTAAAAACGCTCTCGAAATTTGTGACCAGTTGCTCCCACTTGATGAGAAGACCGGATTTAGAAGGGGCCGGGTTGGTTAGCAGGTCGCTTTGTAAGAAGTGAAGCAAAGATTGTGCCAGACGAACCAGTGTTGCATCGGTTGATGTGTGGATGATGTGAGTCAGGCGCTGGATGAGGTAAGATTTTTCTTCCTCGTCCAGATCTTCGTCCAGTAACTCTTCCATCATGCTAAAGATGTGATACAAGTCCTCGCGAGTGGTGGAAGGACGCGGCTTGCGAAATTGGGTGTAAATCAACACCGTGAGAAGAAAGCTGGCGTAAATCAGCGGTGCGGCGGGAGGGTAGAAGTAATCATTGGTTTGGGTGATGAATTTTCCGATTTCATCAATAAAAAGGCCAAAGCCCATGCCGCTCAACAATGCCGACCAGAATAGTGCCCAACGGTTGGCAAACATGATTGGTAATAAGGCTGCGGCAAATAATATCAGTCCTCCCCAAATGACATGGGCGATATGCAGAGTACCAAATTCAACGCGTGGGTAATTGGTCAGTTCTAAAAATAAGCGAATGCCCAATACAGTGGCGGCAAAACTGATCAGAGAAATAAGTAAATATCGTTCAGCCAGCAATTGCTTGACCGGGCTTTTTTTGCGGATAGAGGATTTGTTCACGAACATTCATCCTGATTGACTGCTTTACCGGTATTATATAATGATTCATCCTGTGATATACTTCAACATAATCCTCCCTAAATTTATCCAATAATTCCATTTCGCAAGGTGAACAAATGGACACTATCAAAATAAATCACAGCGATGAACCCATTCGTCTGTTCAAGTCGGATTTTTTGGAATTTTTCACCCACATTTCACCGATTGTCGTGGTCATCATCTGGCTTCCAGTAGCGGTGTTTTTCTTCATTCGGGGGATTCTGATCAAACCGGCATTTGTTTCGGTATTCTTTATCCCATTTGGTTTTATTTTCGGCCTTTTTTTGTGGACTCTGGCGGAATACCTGCTGCACCGATTCCTTTTTCACTATAAGCCGAAAACACCTCAGCAAGAAAAGATTTTTTATCTCTTCCACGGTGTACATCACGAACAACCTCAATGCAAGACTCGCCTGGTAATGCCTCCGGTCGTCAGTATTCCATTAGCACTTGTGTTTTATGGGATTTATCATCTATTATTTGGAGTTTTGTTACAGGCTCCATTTATGACAGCAATGGTTTTTTCCGGATTTATTGTCGGTTACTTGATGTATGACATTACTCATTATGCTACGCATCACTGGCCAATGCGCAGCGGAATCTTGAAAGCATTGAAGCGCCATCACATGCGGCATCACTATAAAACTCCGAACCAACGTTTCGGAGTCTCCTCACCATTGTGGGACTATATTTTCGGGACTCGTGGTGAATAATTTCCATTCATGCGGCCAAAAAGCGGCTGCCCTTGTATGTGGCAGCCGCTTTTATTATCCTTAACAAGCCAGTGGTTATTCTTTTTTGGCCAAACCCTGTCGTGCAACGGCTTCAGCGGCGGCTTTGACGGCTTCTTCGTCCGCCAGATATCGGCGAGACACCACTTTGAGTTGATCATCCAGTTGATAGGCCAGAGGGATACCGGTAGGAATGTTTAGTTCGGTAATGTCTTCGTCAGAAATTTGATCAAGGTACTTGACCAACGCCCGCAGACTGTTGCCGTGGGCAACAATCAGGATTTTTTCACCTGCTTTGAGGCGTGGGACAATTTTCTCATTCCAGTAAGGCATCACCCTCTCCAGGGTCATTTTCAAGGATTCGGTGGCAGGCAACAGGGCAGGATCAACCTTGGCATAACGGGGGTCAAAGCGCGGGTGACGGGGGTCATCCAGTGAAAGAGCAGGCGGAGGGGTTGCGTAACTGCGCCGCCAGATGTGCACCTGTTCGTTTCCGTACTTTGCGGCAGTCTCGGCTTTATTCAAACCTTGCAATGCGCCATAATGCCGTTCATTCAGCTGCCAGGCGCGCTCAACCGGCAACCACATCAAGTCCATTTCGTCCAAAATGATCCAAAGTGTTCGGATGGCGCGTTTTAACACCGAAGTAAATACGTAATCGAAAGTAAATTTTTCTGCAAGCATTTGCTGACCGGCAAGACGGGCTTCCTCTTTGCCAATGTCGGTCAGGTCAACGTCAGTCCAGCCGGTAAATCGATTTTCCAGATTCCACAGGCTTTGCCCATGGCGTACAAGAACAAGGTTCTCTTTCATGGCTAACTCCTGGTTCATTCAAATTTGGTTTGAAAACTTCTGAAGAGATTATAACCGAGAATCAGCTGGTTAGCGTAAATTTTCACGATTGACCCGGCTTGAAATCAGTTTCATTTGACGGGCACGCAGCATAGAATACAGCAGGAAGATCAGGATGAGTGCTGCAACTGCTCCAGCAATGTTTGCAATCTGTTCGGAACCGCCGGCTTTGAAAAGGATGCCGGAGAATGCCCAGACGATCACCAGCGGATAAGTGATTGCATTTCGGTAGTGAATCATAGCGATTGCCAGTAATCCGCCAATCACAATTACCACACCGGTCCAAACCTCAGGTGCGATTCCAAAACCGTCCCAATTCAAAGTGTAGAGTAAAACGCTCGCATTGGCAATGGTGGCAACTGAAATCCATCCGAGATACAGACTGAATGGAAAATGAATCAGGCTTCGGTCAGCAGGTGAGGCTTCCTGAACCCCAATTCCAAGGCGGAGATAAATTGCCAGCAATGAAATCAGCAAGCCCAACATTACCAGCATCGAAAGTGGAATTAAGCCGTAATGCCAGGCAAAGATCCATGCGCCGTTAAAGAGGTTGGCTGCAATGAACCAGCCACCAATCCGATCAATGTGGGAGTTCTTCTGCTGAGAGGGAAGAAGCTGGTAAATTCCAAAACCGAGCAAAGACAGGTAAATTAATCCCCATATGGCAAAGACGTAACCAGCGGGGGTAAATAAAACCGGGTATGAGTCGGATATCTCACCGGTCGTGCGGTTGTTGATGGGCAAAGCGTTTGCCAGAGTGTTGACTACAATCGTGAAAACGAGAGTAATCAGATTTAACCAACGAATTGTTCTCATGCTCAGAATTCCTTTTGTGATTGTATGGTTAAGGGTATCATAAAAGAGCGCATCAGGGGATATTCGGTGAATGTTTAAGTTTAATTTTGGATAGCCATGTTGGGAGCAGAAAATCATGTTTGTTTTTCTTTCCAAATTTCTACCTCTATTGATCTATCCCCTCGGTTTGGCTTGCCTGTTGATTTTACTCAGTCTGCTTCTTCGGGTATCGCCAGTGTGGCAGAAGAGGTTGGTTGTCCTTGCGCTTGTTTTACTCTGGTTGGGGGGAAACCGCTGGGTCGCTTATAGTCTGACTTACACTCTGGAGAGGAAAATCCATCCCCCAGCCGAGTTGCCGCCTGCCGATGTCATCCTCGTTCTGGGTGGTGGAACGGAATCTTCTGACGCACCTCGCAGCGGCGTGGAGGTGAATGGGGCTGGCGATCGCGTTATTCATGCCGTTCGGCTGTATCGTCAGGGGATTGCCCCCTATATTCTACTGAGCGGCGGAAATATCGAATGGTTATCCGCTCGCACAACGACACCGGCATTGGAGATGCGAGAATTGATGCTGTTCATGGGCGTGCCCGACTCGGTGCTGATATTACAGGATCAATCTCAAAACACTGCCGAAGATGTGTTTTATTCCACCCAAATCTTGAGGGAGAGAGGCTTCGATAAAGTGATTCTGGTTACATCGGCACAACATATGCCCCGGGCGGTTTACTTGTTTCGTGAGCAAGGTATTGATGTAATTCCTTCCCCGGCAGACTATTCGATTACCGACGCAGAATGGCGCAGCTTATGGCAGGCAAATTTTCCCGCTCAAATAATTAATGTCTTGCCGAACGCAGGCTATCTTTCAATGACCACAACCAGCCTGAAGGAATATCTTGGAATGCTGGTTAACTCTTTGAGGAATCTTATCAACCTGTCATAACCGGATCAGACCCTGCCTAAAAGTTTTAGTCGCAGCAAGGCTCTTAGAAAAGGCAATGGGGGTAAGGAGGTCAGGATTTTAACATTCTGTAAGAAGGTTTGTTCTTCGTCCAAAAATCCAAAAACCCGTTTTACCGGATTATTACGAAACAATTGAGTAAAAATATGATGCATCTGATCGCCGTGGCGCAGCATCACTTGTAGCATGATGCTGTCAAACAGCCGGTAGCGGGCTGGAGATTCCGGAAGATCAAACGGATGCCCATGCTGGATCAGCGAAGAGATAATTGCTTCACTATCTTTCTGAATCCGTAAAAATGCGTAACCACTGGATGGCTTGACCCGCCCGCCGAGTGTGCCAATTGCTAATATGCGCTTCCCAAGTTGACGAGGTAGGGGTTGATCGGACATGGGAATCACACCGTTTTCAACTGCCCTGATCTGATATTCGCGGATTTTCAAAACCTCAGTTATGTAGCGCTGAAGCGCTTGATCATATTCCTCGCTGGTCAGCAAGGTTGGGGAAAAGAGGGTATATTCCACCAGCGCTTCCCGTTCCGAAAAGGGGAGAATGTACATAAAGCGCATCTGCCCGTTTTGTGGGGTGCGAAAATCAAACAGTGTCGGTGTTTGAGGATCAAAAAAGGGAAGGCTGGTTTCAATTTCCCAACCGCGAAAATGTTGCTTTAAGTAATGATAACGTTTGGGGTCTGCTTTAATCTTGCCGGGATCGTAGAGGCTGCTAAACACCCACTCCCCCTGAAAGTGAACACCATTGAGGTCAATGTATGCGGCATTCTCATCTTCACTGATACTACGCACATCGCCAAATTCAAAACGAACGTTGGGGGACGCGTTCAAAATGTCATAAGCATAGCGGTAAAAGTCAATACCGCGAATCAAATAATAGTGGTAGGGGGAGAGGGTAAACGTGGTTGAGAAGTTTGTGTTGAAGAAAGCCAATCTCTCCCAGGTACGGTAAGTGGCAGATGGATAAGGGCTTGGATGAACCGACCAGAAACACCAGGTGCGGTCATTGGTTTGCTTAGGTGCCCGATCAACGATCAAGATTTTTTTGTGGGGCAAGGTTTGAATCAGGCGCAGCGCCAGACTCAGGCCTGCAGCACCGCCTCCGGCGAGAATGAAGTCAAACATCTCCATGAAGTGTGGGTGAACCTTTCTTCAAGACCAATTCGGATTTTTGTTGAGGTGTAAGAAAGGACGCTTCCAATGCGTTTTGCTGCAATTGCCAGATTTGTTGCTGCGACAATCCAGCCCTTGGGGCAGCCACGTTGTATTCGTAGGGCAAAGTAATGGCACTGATGCCGGGGTCATCTGTGTTCAAAGTTGCACAAATTCCCCAATCAAGGAAGAGGCGAACGGGATGGTCGTTATAACTTTTTACCGTTGAGGTCTGGACATTGCTGGTTAAATTGACTTCAACGGCGATGCGTTTTTTGGTCATAAAATCCAACAGGGTTTCATCGTGTTGCGCCTGGACGGCATGCCCAATCCGTTCTGCTCCAAGCAATTGAATGGCTTGCCAGATACTCTGAGCACCAGCGCTTTCTCCCGCATGGATGGTTACGTGCAAACCGGCATTGCGGACCAAGGCGAAATGAGCCTGATACCATTCGGCAGGGAAGTTTGCCTCATCGCCGGCCAGGTCCACCGCCACGAACGCCTCGCGGCGGGCAAGGATGGCTTCCAGTTCCCGATGACAAATCTCCGGCCCATAGGTGCGGCTGAGAATCCCGATCAGATTGATGGGGATGCCGGTTTGACTGCTGGCTGAGCGGACACCATCCACCACCGCATCAATCACCGCCACGGGGTTGAGTTGATGTGTTTCAGCCATGAACCATGGAGAAAACCGTAGTTCGGCGAAGTCAATGCCTTCTTTACTCAGGTCTTCGACGCATTCGTAAGCAACCCGGTAACAGGCATCCTCATTAACGAGAATCCTGGTCATCCACTCAAAACGAGCAATGAAGGCCATCACCCCGGCTTGCGCCTCACTAACCTGGACATAAGGACGTAAACTTTCGATGTCTTGGGCAGGTAGAGGCAGACCGTGGGTCAGCCCTAAGTCCAGGATGGTTTCCAGTCGAACGCTGCCGTCGAGATGACGGTGTAAGTCAATGAGCGGAAAGTGGGGATTAATGTGGTTGGCTGTCATCGAGCAAATATTTTTTAAACCATCTGGCAATATGATTCAATCGTATGATACGCCGGTCGGTCCTTCCGCCGCGGGAAAGACCGTGAAATTCTTCGGGAAAGCGCACCATTTCGGTATCCACCCCCAGCCGCTTGAGGGCAACATAAACCTGTTCTCCCTGTTCAATCGGGCAACGCAGGTCCATCTCGTTGTGGATGACCAGCGTTGGAGTTTTGGCGTTGCCGATGTGGGCGATTGGCGAGCGCTGCCAGTAGTATTCCAATGCCTCGAAGGGTGGTTTATCGTTCAATTCCCGCTGAAAGACCCAATTAAAATCGCTGGAACCCCACATGGAGATGAAATTGCTGACACAACGCTGGGTGACAGCGGCGCGGAAGCGTTCGGTGTGACCAATAATCCAGACCGTCATGTAACCGCCGTAACTGCCGCCGGTAACCCCCATCCGGCCGGTGTCTATGTAGGGCTTTTGCGCCATGTAGTCGGCCCAGGCCATGAGGTCGGCGTAATCACGGTCGCCCCAATTGCCGTGAATGGCGGCAGCGTGCTGCTCACCGTAACCGCGGCCACCGCGTGGATTGCAAAAGTAAACCACAAATCCCTGGGCAGCCAGATAGTAAAACTCGTGCATGAAAAGTTTGCCGTATTGGGTGAGCGGGCCTCCGTGAATTTCCATTATGGATGGATATTTTTTATTCGGATCAAATTGGGGTGGCTTGAGAATCCAACCTTGCAAGTCGTTGTTATCCGGCCCTTTGAACCAGACTTCCTCGATCTCACCGAGATCAACCTTGTCGAGAATTTCGCGGTTAAAACGAGTCAGAATGCGCTGCTGGTGAGAGGTCAGATCCACGATCATCACCTGACCCGGATCCGAAAAGGATCCGTATAAACCCGCAATCCGGGTTGCAGCCCGATTGATGGTTTGGGTGTGAAAAACTCCGCCTTCGCCAACAATAGTTTCTAATCCGCTTCCATCTACCTGGATTTTCATCAAGATACTGGAACCATGAATAGTGACCGGGAAGTAAAGGGCCTGGCTATCCGCGCTCCATAAGGGTGGATTGGTAACGGCCCCACCGATGTCATTGATCGTCCAGGCGCTGACGTTCAAATCAAAAGCTTCGGTTAAGTTTTTAGGTGGTTGGGATCCATCAGTTGGAATGACCCAAAGGCCGATATTCTTAAAGCCTTCTCCGATGCCTTCCTGGCCATAATAGGCCAGCCATTTACTATCTGGCGAGACGCGAAGTGAGGATTTGTTACCGGGAGGTGTTTCCAGCCGGCGGGCTTCACCCCCATGGGCAGGCATGATGAAAATATCATCCAGATCCGGGTTGGAGTCGGGATCATCGCTGTGATTGGAAATAAAAGCAATCCATTTGCCATCGGGAGACCAATCGGGGAAATTTTCGTCCCAGACCGGATGATCACTGATTTGGGTTGGCTTACCACTGGCGGCATCAATTACCCACAAATGCCAGCGTTCATGAGGCAGGTAACCGTAGCCATCCAGTTTGTAGAATAAACGATTGTAATGCCGGGCAGGGGTGCTGATATTTTTAAGATCCGGATTTTTCTGACGTTCAAGAACTTCCTGATCCAACTTCCTGACCGTACAGAGAATTTTTTTTCCATCCGGAGACCAGATTATCTCGCCAATTTCACCGTCTATCTGAGCCAGCGGACGGGCCTCACCGCCGTTGAAAGGGATGAGGAATAGCGCCGGCGGTTTGTCTTTATTCTGACGATTGGAAAGGAAGGCAATTTGTGACCCATCCGGTGACCATACCGGGTGATTATCACTTTGCTCGCCAAAGGTAAACTGATGCGGTTGCCCCCCTTCGACGGGGACTACCCACAAGTTGGAAAATTTCTTTTCAGTTTTCTTCTCGACTCGTTGAAGGGTCAGGATAACGTGTTTTCCATCCGGTGAAATTGCTGCCCCTGATGGAACTTGAAAACGATAGAGATCTTCAGCGGTGATGAGACGCTTGGCCATGAGATGCTCCTTTTAATGGATGGATCGGGTTTTGAAAGGGAATATCGATTTATGCAAAAGACAAAATTGAATTGGCAAGGAAAGTCGCTCCGCGTTGGTGGCTGAATTTTGACCAATTGCGCAGGGAGGCATCACAATCCCCTGAAAGTAGCATTTTAATTTTACCCTCGAATTCTTCCAGCAAAAAGTCGTTTGGGTTCAACACTTTTGCAATGCCAAAATGTTCTGCATCGTGTGCAATGGCGAACTGATCACTGGAAAAGGGAAAAATCAGCATCGGTTTGGCATGATAAAGCGTCTCAGTAAAGGTGTTGTTGCCCCCATGATGAATGACCAAATCCACCTCAGGAAGGAGTGCGGTTTGGGGTAAAAATTCGCTCAATATGAAGCGGCTGTCCTGAAATTCGGCATACTCCTGCAGACGACCACCCACAGCGGCAATAAACAAGCCGTTAGGAAAAATTTGGTTTAAGTACTTCAAAGTTTTTTGAATGACATCCGAACGAGCGGAGAGGAATGTACCAAAACTGAGCAGAACTTTGGGAAACCGGGAGTGGTTTTCCCGAATGATTTCCCGCCATTCCAGATTGAGAGTCGGGTTGGGAGAGAAGCAATGCCCGCCAAAGCACTTGACGGGGTTTTCTCGCTGCAGGTGGAGATGGCCAAAATCAGGGTAATTAAACAGAATTGCCAGGGGGGAGGATAAACGAAACGCATTTTCAACAGCGGGGAGGTGAGGTGCGTACTGTTCTAAAAATTGATTGAATACGGACGTAAACTCCTGTTCAATTTTTGAAGCCAGATTATTGAGCTTCTGCAAATCCTTTGCCGCCGGTTGAATTTCAGATGGAAAGGCGTAAGGCACACCGAAGGTCTGATCGCCTTCCGGGATGTAGGTGGGGTGGCCGGGGCAAAAAGTGATAAATGGGTAACCCAATGAAAATAAGGAAAGTGTGACCGCGTAATTTAATTGGTCAACCAGAAAAAGCGAAGGCTGCCATTGTTGATAAAGTTGCTGTAGTTGCCGGTAAATTGGCATAGGCTCAGGTAGCATATCCAAACGGCGGTGCTTTGCCTGAATGAGTAAAGTTGGGATTGCGCCTTCTTGGGTAGCCCTGAAAAATTGATCCAAACGCCGGGCTTCTTTTTTGACCTGGCGAGTTTTCTCGGCGATACCGGTATTGGCGTTGGAAGCCACTTCTAATGGGGCAAAATCGCACTTGGCCGCACGAACTTGATTCTCGAAGGCTGAAGCAGTGGCAACCACTACCCGAACACGTCCACTAACTCTTATAGCTTTAGCAATGGTCAATAACGGGCTAAAATGCGAGTAAAACGGCGGGCTGATAATCAGGATGGTTTTCATGGGGAGGCTTTAAGTTGGATTCAGAGGTGGTTTTTATATAAAGGTCAATCAGTAGTTGAGCAATACGGTGAATATCATAATTTTCCTGAACGGTTTTTTTACCCGCAAGGGCAATTTTTTGCAACTTTTGCCCTGGAAGCGAAAGAATCTCCAGAAGAGCATCTCCTAATTGATTAACCTCGGAAGTATCCATCAGGAAACCATTCTCGCCATCTCGAATATAACTGGAAAGGCCGCCGGCTTTTGGACCAATTGCCAGCCATCCGGCTGACATGGCTTCGAGGATGGCGATGCCAAATTCCTCCTTAAGGCTGGAGCAAACATACACAGGCGGTTGATCAAGGGGGTAGCATTCTGACAGGTAAGATTCCAGGGCTCGAATCTGGTGATTGGGCATTGCTGGCAACAGGAAGAAAAACGGCATGGCTGCGGGATTTTGTTCAAGCAATTTCTCAATTGAACGGAGCATTTTCTGCTCGGAGGGTGTTGGATTTGAAGGTGATCCACCAATCAGAACAAGATCAACCGATTGCCATAAATCGCTTTTCAGCCATGCCTCAACCAACAGATTTTGCTGTTTGATCGGGCTTAGCCGACCAACACTCAAAATCAGACGGCGATTGGCGTGACTCGAATCATCCGAAGATCGTTTAATGCGAGTTAAAACTGGCTGAATCGGGTCAATATGATGAAAGTTAGCAGAAGCAACCTCGAGCCCTTCCGGGATGACAGTAAAAGTTTTCTTTCGGATAATTTGAGTGAGTTGTGGAAAATACGGCAGTAAATCCAGTATGCCTTGTTTGGAAGGGAGGATTACTACCGCATCCGATTGGTGAAGTAGTTGATCGGCAATCAGCACGCGGAAGAGCGATTGATTGAGGATTTGAATATCCTCAGGCTGGAGATTGGATCGAGATTCGTAGTGTTTTTCTATGGCTCGGTGCGGATCAGCGGTGAGGGTCAGTATGGTTTTAATGTTCATTTCTCGGGCAATTTCTGCTACGGCAAATGTTCGAATGTCGTTAAACCTTAAGTGAAAGATGTCTGGCAGGGGGGTGATTTGATTGAGGAAAAGCCGAAGAAAGGTTTTTAGTTGGAGGGGATAGGCAACAAAGTCGTCCTTATCAACCTGGAAGTTATCGTGAATGGGGAGAGTCACCAGTAAATGAATCTGGTTGCCATTCTCCACAGGAGTCAGAAGAGAAGTGGCAAGGGGAGAGGTTACAAATGTGAGGATCTGGCGGATATTTTCATTCTCTGCGAGTGCATTACCAAGCTGATTGAGGAAAATGGACAAGCCGCCGCTGTCTCCAACTCCCGGTTGATGGATTGATCCGAAAAACATGAATTGAGCAATCGTCAAATCATGTTCGTTGTGCGGTAATTTATTTTGTTCTTGATTAAAAGATGATATTTTCTCAAGAGAGTTCTTGAGGGGATTGAGGCAGGGATTTTCCCGGCAATCGAGGTATTGAAGAGTGGAGAAATAAGCTTCAAAGCGCCAGGGTTGGATTTGTTTTAGGGAAAGCCAGACCGCCAGATTGAGGGGATAAGGCACTTCAGATTTAGATAAGGTTTTTTCAATCCACCGGTTCAGAAAATCAATATTATGATGTGAAACAAGGTATTCCAGAAGGGCAAAAGCAACCGCTGGGTGAGAATAGTATCGTTTGAAGATCGTTTCCGTCAGGGATTGGGGTAACTCCCATGCCGGATGCAAAGCTGCTAGCGATAAGAGGGTAGTCGCTTGTTTTTCGGAGAGGGAGGGATTACCCAACAGGGAAGTTAACCGTTGAGATATAACGGAGAAATTTTTTAGAGAGGAAATATTCTGCTTGAAGATCTCAATGATCAATGAATTGTTCAAGGTATCGTCGCTGATCCAAGCCAGTAAAGTATCTAATGAGTTGATTGAAGGATTTCGAATCAGCCCACGCAGGATTGCCGAGCGTTCAAACTCGTTCGAAACAATCGAGACGACATATTCCAATTCGGCACTGGTAATTTTTCGGGTACTCCACAACCTTTCCAGCTTCAACC
Organism: Bellilinea caldifistulae; assembly: GCF_001306055.1. Lineage (GTDB taxonomy): Bacteria > Chloroflexota > Anaerolineae > Anaerolineales > Anaerolineaceae > Bellilinea > Bellilinea caldifistulae. Next base: position 45,887 of record NZ_LGHJ01000021.1, read on the forward strand.
AATCGTGCAGGACATTGGTGCCAGAAACCGGAAGGCAGAGCCAGTTAACCTGACTATGGGATTTTGGGAAAGAAAAAAGTTGATAACGATGAATTCGAAAGGCACGATCAGAAGGCACAATCAGGGGTGTGTTAAGCTCATTGCTTTGATAAAGGTTGGCAGAAAAGTCCAGTTTCATAAAAAATCCTCTCACTGCTAAAACGAACATAAATCTAAGTTCATTTTAGCCAACGAGAGGATTCAAGTCAGCCTTTTAAGACCGTTTGTATAATCTTTGTATAATATCAGGCGGTTGCGGCTTTTTCCTTCAGGGCTAAAAGGATTTTTTCCTGATCAACGGGGATTCGGTCAAATCGAACCCCAACTGCATGATAAATTGCATTTGTAATTGCCGGGATGGTTGGAATCAGTACGATTTCGCCGACACCCTTTGCGCCAAAAGGCCCTTCAGAAACCGGATGTTCAACTACAAAGGGAATGATCTCCGGTGTAAAGGTAATCGAGGGCATTCGATAACGGGCGAGGCGGTCGGTGATGACCCGGCCTTGTTCGACAATGAAATTTTCGGTCAGGGCGTGACCAATTCCCATTATTGCACCGCCTTCGATCTGACCGCGTAATCCAAGCGGATTGATTGCGGTGCCGACATCGTTTGCGATAATCAGGCGCAATACTTTGACTTCCCCCGTCAGGGTATTGACCTCAACTTCGGCTGCCTGGGCAGCAAAGGAGAAAGCAAAGTGCATGTCGCCTCCCTGCCCCAAGGGGCGGGTCGCAGGTGCCCAGTAGGTATAGGAAGCAAGCGGTTGTCTGCCAGATTCAAGCATTTGTTCGGCTAAATGGGAAAGACTGACCTGCTTGCCGTTGACCTGGGCCAGTCCCTCAATGAAGCGGATTTCCTGGGGGGGTACATCGTAGCGCTCGGCCAGTTCGCTGGTCAATAATTGGCGCAAGGCACGCGCCGCGTGACGCACAGCATTGCCGGTTACAAAGGTCTGACGTGAGGCTGTGGTTGGGCCGCCGTCGGGGGTCAAGTCGGTGTCCATTAACAGAACATCTATCTGACGCGGATTTTGGTTGAGCTCTTCAGCGGCAATCACTTGCAACACTGTCGGTAAACCCTGGCCTAATTCGGCAGAGGAGGAGCGAACCTGAAAAGTGCCATCTCGACGCAGTTCAACTTCTGCACCGGCTTTATCGGGCGCTCCGCCACCTAAACCGGTATTTTTATAGCCAACTGCAAAACCCCATGCTCGAATAAGATGTGGAGCTCCTTCGACCGGTTTGGGAGTGAAGGGACTCCCATCGCTTAAGCGGTTCATCTCTGCTTCAACTTTTTCTATACACTCCATTAATCCGACGCTTTCCCGAAGGACCTGGCCCGTATTGGTCACACTGCCCACCCGTAAGGCGTTTTTCTTCCGTAACTCGACCGGGTCCATGTGAAGGACTTCAGCCAATGTGTCCATCATTGATTCAATTGCAAAAGCGGATTGCATTACGCCAAACCCGCGAAAAGCGCCGGCGGGAGGGTTGTTGGTATACATGGCGTAGCAATCGGCTTTGACATTTGGAATTTCATACGGGCCGGAGGAGTGAGTTGTGGCACGAGTTAAAACTTTTTCGCCTAAGGAGGCGTAGGCACCGGTATCTCCAAACAACTCGGTTTCGACAGCGGTAAGAGAGCCGTCCATTTTTGCGCCAACCTTCACCCGAATTTGAGTGGCGTGGCGTTTAGGGTGAACAACCAGGCTTTCCTGACGGTCAAAAAGCAATTTGACTGGCCGGCCAGTGACATTTGCCAGCAAGGCGGCGTGGATCTGGCCGGCAATGTCCTCTTTGCCGCCAAAACCGCCGCCAATTAATTGGCCGATGATGCGTACTTTTTCTTCGGGTACTCCCAATGCCCGCGCCACCTGATTGCGGTCAGAGTAAGGGATTTGGGAACCAACGTAAAGTTCCATGCGTCCTTCGGGGGTCGGGCGGGCGATGCTGCACTCTGGTTCCATGAAGGCATGGTCATGCATGGGGGTATGGTAAGTATGTTCCAGCACTACATCTGCCTGTGCAAAACCTTGTTCAACATCCCCCTTCCGAACTTTGATGTGTTTGAGAAGATTACCGTTATTGTGAATGCGAAGAGCATTTTCCTGGATGGCTTTAACCGGGTGATCAATCACGGGCAGCGGTTCGATTTCCACTTCGATTAAATCAAGCGCATGGGTGGCAATCTGACGGGATTCGGCTGCCACAATTGCGAGCGCATCGCCTACTGTACGAATTTGCTCACCGATGCCCACCATAATCGGCCAGTCGGGGATGACCAGGCCGTGATATTTCTCGCCGGGGATGTCTTCGGCAGTTAGAACAGCCACTACACCGGGCAGTTTTTGAGCTTTTTCAATGTCCAACTTGCGTAAAATACCCGATGGAACGCCAGCACGTTTTACGCGGGCGTGCAGCATGTTTTCAAATTGAATATCGTCTGTATAAATTGCCTTCCCGGTCACTTTGGCAACAGCATCCGGACGGGGTTGGACTGTTCCAACTACCCGGCCAGCATGGCTGGAAGGATCAATTTGGGGGGGTGGCAGCGGTCGGCCAGTTTGAAGGGTGCGAGCAGCCGCCTTTATGGCACTAATAATTGTGGGATAACCGGCGCAGCGACATAAAGTATCCTTGAGGGCAACCTTAATGTCCTCTTCGCTGGGATCTGGATTGCGTTGTAACAAGGCATAAGAAGTCATAATCTGTCCGGGAATGCAAAAACCACATTGGACGGCGCCGTACTCGATGAATGACTGCTGCAAGGGGTGAAGGGGAATCTGGCTGCCATCCGATGCAGGAGTGGTCTGAACGCTGGATAATCCTTCAATAGTGAGGATATTTGCACCATTGGCTTTTGCCGCCGGATAAGAACAGGACAGCACCGGTTCACCGTTAAGAATCACTGTGCAGGCACCGCACTCGGCCTCGCCACAAGCGACTTTGGTACCGGTCAATTTGAGACGATAACGAAGCAGGTCTGCCAGCATTTCACCGGGGATTTCGGGTAACTGGTAAGTATTCCCGTTGACAGTTAGAGTAATCATGTTCGGGTCGTTCATGCTACCTCCAATTCAAATGCCCGTTGCCAGGCTTTACCGATAACTTCTTCCAGCAGTACTTCGCTGAGATGATGCCGATAAGCGGCACTGGCACGCATGGCACTACTGCGGAACTGGATGGATTGGTGAATAGCCTCTTTTGCTCTTTTAAGTGCAAAGGAATCAGGGGATTTTCCGATCAATTCCTTTTCAACTTGCGTGGCTCGAAAAGGCACCGGCCCGGAGGGGCCGATCGCAATGTGAATGTCGCGGATCACTTGCTCTTCCCGTTCCATCCACACTGCCATGTTCAAAATGGGCAGGGCAACCCCTTGGGGACGCATCACCCGGCTGAAAGCAGAGGACTGACCGGATTTACGTAGGGGCAGGTAAAATCCGACGATAATCTCCGAGTTCAAATCCAGGGTTGACTGGCCAGGGCCTTTGAAAAGAGTGTGAATGGGCTGCAAGCGGCGGCCTGTGGCTCCGGCGATCTCAACCTGCGCATCCAAAGCAAATAGAGAAATCATGCCATCGGCTGCCGGTAAAGCATGAGCCACATTTCCGCCAAGGGTGGCTGTATTCCGAACTTGCGGGCCTCCAATCAATCCGCAGGCTTCAGCGACGGCTAAAGCGTGATGGCGAACGAGAGGCGACTCTGTGATCACCTTTACAGGAACTGCGGCGCCAATAAAAAGGCGTTCCCCTATTTCTTGCAACCGCAGCAGATCGGGAATGCGGGTTACATCCACAAGAGTGTGAACCGGTGGATGGTGTCCCTGTTGGATTTCGAGTAACAGATCGGTTCCGCCGCCGATCGGCCGGGCGGAGCCGGGGGCGGAAGTCAGGTAGTGGATTGCTTCTTCAATGGAGCGGGGAATGACATATTTTTGCCAGATGTTCATCGGATCGGTGGACTCCTTCAGTAAGGCGGCACTTTTCGACGGACTCACACAGGTCCGACGCCGGTCCGGCAATTAACCGGATTCCGACCACCGATTCTCAAGAATATTTTACGATATTTTTCGTCAAAATTAAAGTACTAATCGGCAAATTCTTGCCTGAAAAGCCAGGAATTGCTTCAGGCTTTGGCTTTTTCGCGGATACCGGCCATCATTAAACCCAATTCTTCGGTGGTGGCAGTCTTGCCATCTACAACCCCAACAATTTCGCCCTCGTATATTACGGCAATGCGATCCGATAGGGCGCGGATCTCGTCTAAATCCTCCGAAATGAGCAATGTGGCTGTGCCTGCCTGCCGCTGTTCGAGTAATCGTTGATGGATGTACTCCGAAGCGCCAATATCCACCCCACGGGTTGGTTGTGCGGCAATCAGCACTTTGGGTTTCCGGGAAAGCTCGCGTGCAAGGATCATCTTCTGAATGTTCCCGCCGGAAAGATTTTTGATGGGGGTTTCAATCGTGGGGGTTTTTACATTGAACTCCTGAACCAGCCGTTCGGAAACCTGTCGGATGCTGCGAAAATTTAGAAAAGTCCGCGAGGAGAAAGGCGGTTTGGCGTGATCTTCGAGGATGAAATTATCAGCAACGCTAAAATCTTTGATGGCTCCGTCTTTCATTCTTTCTTCCGGGATGTAGGATTGACCGGTAGCAATCCGTACCGAGGGAGAGGCGTGAGTGACATCCACGCCGTTCAGGATAATCCGTCCGGATTTTACCGGCCGCAAACCCGCCAGTGCTTCTGCCAGTTCTCTTTGTCCATTGCCCGAAACGCCTGCCAGACCCAGTATTTCACCGCCATGAACTTCCAGTGATACCCCTTTGAGGGCATCGTTCCCGCGATCGCCCCGGACCACCAGATTTTCAATTTTCAACAAGACTTCCCCCATTTTTAGTGGAGGCTTTTCGTACTGAAGGATGACCGGACGTCCAACCATCATTTGAGCAAGTTCGGTTTTCGTGGCACCTTTGGTTTGACGAGTGCCGACCACTTTACCATCGCGTAAAACGGTAACCCGTTGACTGATGGCAAGTACTTCGTGTAATTTATGGGAGATGAAAATCAGGGCGTGACCTTCATCCGCCATCCGTCGTAAAGTGATGAAAAGGTCGTCCACCTCTTGTGGGGTTAATACCGCGGTTGGTTCATCCAGGACGAGAAGAGCGGCTCCGCGATAAAGTGCTTTGAGAATTTCGACTCGTTGCTGTTCTCCAACCGAAAGCTGCCAGATGTAGGCGTCTGGGTCAACTTTGAGATTGTACTGCTGGCAGAGTAAATCAATCCTTTTACGGACACGGTCAAGGTCTAATATTACGCCGCGGGATGAGGGCAATCCAAGTGCAACATTCTCCACCACCGTCAAATCCGGCACCAGCATGAAATGCTGATGAATCATACCAATGCCGGCAGCAATGGAATCTTTGGGGGAGTGAAACACAACTTCCTCGCCATTGATGAAAATTTTCCCCTCATCCGGCCGGTATAAACCATACAACTGGCGAACCAAGGTACTTTTACCAGCACCATTTTCGCCAAGCAAGGCATGGATTTCACCTGCCTTGACATCGAAATCCACATGATCGTTAGCCAGGACGCCGGGGAAGAGAGAGTTGAAAAATCAAGCGTAATACGCCGAGCAGGCTGTTTGAGGGGTGGAAAAGCCGCACCCGATGGGGTATCCACCCTAAAATAAAGGGGCTGTGTATCTTGATTTGACCTCTTCACCTCCA
>NZ_LGHJ01000028.1 GCF_001306055.1 Bellilinea caldifistulae
TTGCGCAAAATTTCTTCGATCGTCCCTGCAGAAAGGTTATAATCATTTTGGTGAGTCATTGGGTTCTCCTTATTTGGTTTGGTCACCGTATAAGGATACTTCTGACTCACCATTTTTGTTAAGGTCCAAGAATTTACAGAAAGAATGATACATCAACCCCACGCGAAATAGCATCATGGTAGATTGGATTATTTGGAGAAATACTGTTAATTTGATTATAGAGGTTTGCTAATCCATACTTCTCAATCAGAACCTGTTCAACCGCTCTAGCATCTGCGCGACTAAAGTGCTCCAGGCCTTGGATAGGCTCGATAACCCAGCTCCGTGTTCTGAGATGCTCTCCAGCTCGACGAACAAAATCATTTGGTATGCCCACGTATTTTGTTACGCCATTTTGAACCACCTGATAAACGGTGTAAGCACCAGTCCGTACTTCATTGGTTGGGTCTCCATCTGCGGAGAGGGTGGTGGCGATGGTGGTCGCGGTACCCAGATGGGCAAGCAAGGGGTGAATGCTAGCGGTTCCTGCCCCCAAACCGGTTCCGAGCAGTGTGCCTACCGCCGCGTAAAGCGCCACCTGCCCGGCATCAATGTTGAACGAGAGCGCATCCCAGAAGCACAGCCCTTGGTTGAGGTTGCGGATGACCTGAACGCCATACCCGTAGGCCACCCCACCCAGCAGGCCGCCGAAACCGCCTAACAACAGGAAGGGGTTTTCCCCGCTGGGGTCGGTGAAGCGGAGGGGGCAAGGAAAGCTCGTGTTATTAAGGTGCAGCAAAAATGGGAAAAATTACTAATCTGGATACCTTAGGAGCAAATCTATGTCGGCTATGTTGGGAAAGATTTTCGGCATTAAGATTTCCTCTTAGATAACTGGTTATAATCCCAAAAGTTTTGTTCTGCTTTGATGATTATCTCTCCAAGGATAGAATTTAATGGCCAAGAGTCTATAATTATCCATCCCATCATCCCCCTAGTGCTCAGGCTCTGACGATTTTCCTGAATGCATTTGAGCATATCCAATAACTGTTCGCGAAAGAATTCCAATTGCTTTCTTGACATAGGCCCAGATTCAGGAACTGAAACGGATGCAACATGCTCATCAAGGGCATCAACTGCTTGTTGAATGGTTGTAACCACCTGCTCTTTTTTCATGGCATCAAATCCTCTAAGCTCAACACGAATTTTTGAATTTGACCCCCTGGTAAGAACTGTCCTTGAGGAGCGGCTCGACCTTCAATGATTGTTGTGCCAGGGCGGATTTGCCATTGTCTGAAGCGAGTCATTTGATTCCATTCGCGCTTAATAGCCAAACTTTGTTGAGAGGCAGGAAATGTCTCGAAGAGAAAGCGGCCTTTTTCAAAAGCATTGATATTGTCATAGTACCTGATTCCATATTCAGCAAAAGTAGATACCCTAACTCTAATGGTGGGGATCTCAAACGACTCGATAATTTGCTTTCTTAGCGAATGTGGAACTCCCATTTTTTGAAGGTAAGCGGAAGCAGAACGAACACCGTCATATAAGGAATTAATGTCTCTTGTCAGTCTTGCCACATCACCTGCATCATCGGCGTGGGCGGCAAAGCGGATGACCAAGCCCCCAGCAGGCAGGAAGGGCACTGCCAGGCTGAGGGCATCCAGACCCAACGCAGCCCAGTCTCCCCAGCCAACGGCACAGCCGCGCCTGGCCTTATCGGCAATCGTGTAAAGGTCAAAGCCCAACATGGCTGCATCGAAGAGCGTCTCGATGAACTCCCCGCTGGGGTCGGTGTAGCGAAGGGGGTTGTTGAGGGCGTAGGGATAAGGGTTGAGGGTGGCGGGCTGGGAGAGGATGCCGGGGAAGGGGTCGCGGGTGAGGAAGCGCCCCCATTGTGGTGCGTAGTAGCGCGCTCTGAGATAGATTAGTTCAGTGGGGTCGTGCCATTCGCCGGTGAAGCCGTAATTTGTTAAGGTGCTGCCGCTGGCCGAAAGCAAATTCCCGAAGGGGTCGAAGGACTGGCTGCGGATGACATTTCCGCCCGCATCGGTCAGCAGACGCACAGAGCCGAGCCGATCGGTGAGGAAGTAATCCAACTCGCCAGCGGCATCCTGCCGGGCGATGCGCTCCAATCCATGATAATACAGAGCGTCGCCTGCGGCAAGTACCTGCGGGAGTGAGGCGGCGCTATCCAGCGTGAAGGTGGTGAGGCTGCCATCGGCAGTGGTCCGGTAGCGGTTGCCCAGCCCGTCGTAGGCAAAGGAGTAAGCAGCGGCGGGGCCGGTGAGTGTGCTCAGGCGGTTGGCAGCATCGTAGGTATAGGTGTTGAGCCCGTCGGAGCGCAAATTACCGTTGTCGTCCCAGCTGAAGGCTGTTCCTGCGGCGCTCAACAGGCGGTTGGCGGCGTCGTAGGTGAAGAGGGTGGCCACGCCGTTTTGCGTCTGGCTGAGGCGGTTGCCGGACGGATCGTAGGTATAGGTGAAGGTATCGCCGGTGCTGGATTGAGCCGCAGTCAGGCGGTCGAGCGCATCGTATTCGTACCCAATTTGGATAACCTCGGCAGCGGTTTGCGGAGCAGAGGCAGGTGGTGGAACGGCCAGCCCTTTGCCGGTAACGGGCAGCAGCGCGGTCTGCAGGCGGGTCAGGAAAGTCTCGAAGAAATCAGCCAAGGGCTGCAGCCAGGGCCACGGGTTGAGGGAGGTTTGGGAGGGGGTTGTCTGGCTTTCCGGCAGCGGGGCGGGGTAGGGGTCGAGCGGCGGGCTGCTACGTTGGGCATCCATGCCGCCGGAAGAAGGTGGTGGCGGATAGGGCGGTGGGAGCGTTCCACTGCAGAGGTTGCAGACCAATGGCAGGAAGACCTTGCGAAGCGGTAGTGGTGTTGGCGTGGGGGTGCGGGTGGATGTGGATGTGCGGGTGGGGGTTGGGCTGGCGGTAGCCGTGCGGGTTGGGGTACGGCTCGGCGTTACGGAGGGGGTGGGCGTCAGGGTAACTGTGCTGGTGGGGGTTGGGCTGGGGGTGAGCGTGACGGTCGGGGTGGATGTAGCCCGGCTCTGGCGGCTTTCCTCGCTCAGGGTCAGGTTTCCGACCGCATCGTATTCGTAGGCATAGGTGTAGATATCGTCTTGGGTCAGGTGCTGGAGTTCGATTAGCTGCCCGCTGAGATCGTAGGTGTAGTGACTGGAGACGCCGTTGGCTAGACTGCGCTGGATCAGCCGCCCGGTGACATCGTAGGTGTACTGCACCAGCGGCGTGCTGCCCTCGCGTACCTCAACCAGCCGCCCGGGCGGGTCGTAGTAGTAAGTGAGCGCTTTTCCGGCGGTGGGCGGGTAGGTAAGGCTGGTGCGCCTGCCTTCGGCATCATAGCCGTAGGTCAGAGTCTTGCCGAAGGGGTCGGTAACCGCCGTAATGCGTCCGAGGGGGTCGTAAGACCAGCTGGTGCGGCCGAGCCCGTCCTGCATGTCCGTCAAACGGCCGAGCGAATCGTATTCGAAGGACACATCCGCCGTGCCGGGCGGATAATCCACCGCCTGCAGCCGGTTGGCGAGGTCGTAAGAATTGAGGATAGTGTTGCCGTTGGGGTCGTGTTGGGCGGTGAGGTTGCCGAGCGGATCGTAAGAAAAGGTCGTCACGTTGCCCAACGGGTCGGTGATGCCGATCAGTCGGTCGAGTACATCATACGTAAAAGTGGTGCTGTGGCCGTTGGCATCGGTGATGCCGGTGAGGTTGCCCAAAAGGTCATAGTCGTATTGGGTGCGCACGTTGGTCTGGGCGTCGGGAACTGCCCCGGAAACGGCGTTCTGGACCACCGCGCTCAAGAGCCCCAACGAGTTGTACTCATAACGCGTTACCCGGCCAAGTCCATCCGTGCGCGAGGTAACCTGCCCGGATTGGTTGTAGGTCAGTTCGATGGTGTGTCCAGTGTTATCCATGATTCGCAGCGGATGGCGCAGGGCATCGTAGGTTTCGTAGAAGATGAGATAGTCCCCGGCGGCGGTGGGATGACTTTCCTCAGCCAGTGTGCCATCGGGGTTGTAGGAAAAGGTCACCACCATGCGGTTCAGGGCATCCCGCACCCGCCACAGCCGCCCGGCAGTATCGTATTCGTACGAGGTTGTCTGGCCGAGCCGGTCGGTTTGGGCAATCAATTGCCCGGCGGGATTGTAGGCAAAGTGGAGAGAGTTGCCGAGCGGGTCGGTGATTTGAATCAAACGTCCGGCCGGGTCGTAGGTGAAGGAGGTGGTCTGACCGAGCGGGTCAGTGGCTTGCTGCAGCCTGCCGAGCGAATCGTAGGTGAAGGTTTCGGTCAGGTTGAAGAGATTGTCCTCGTTTTGGGTTTTGGCGGGGTCGTAGTTACGCACCCACCGGATCAGGTTGCCCGCCGGGTCGTAACTCAGGTGGGTAACGCTGCCGCGCGGGTCGGTCAGACTTACCGGTCTCCCAATCTCGTCATATTCGAAATGGGTGAAGTTCTGGGCGGCATCCTGAATTTGCACCAGCTGACCGAGGGAATCATAGGTGTAGGTGGTGGTGCGGCCGAGGGCGTCACTGACAGCTTTGAGCAGTCCCGGCGGTTGGGGAAAATCGGCAGCAGTGGTGTAGGTGTAGGTGGTGGTGAGCGTGGCGCTGCCGGTGTGCAGGCTGGTGGATTGCAGCAACGCCCCCGCATAGGTGAAGGTCAGGGTACGATTTAGCGGATCGGTCAGCTGCACCAGTCGGTTGACCGGGTCATATTCCAAATGGGTTTCGTTACCCGCCGCATCGCGGACATAGGTCAGATTGGCTCCGTTGGCGCTCCACTGATACTCGATGCTGCGGTTGTATGGATCACGCACCTCAATGGGCCGGAAGTTGGCATCGTAGGTCTTGTTCAGCAAATAGCCGGCCGGATCGCTCTGCCAGATGTTGGTGTGGCGGTCATCGTAGCCGTCCGTGCGGGGTCGGTCGAGTGCGTCCAGCACGGTGGTGCTGCCATCGGGGTTGAAGGTCAGGTGGACAATACGCTCATTGGCTGCGTTGTATTGCTGGAAGGCGCGTCCCTGCGAGTCGTAGTGAACGATCAGTTCCACAAAAGGCGGATTGCCGGGGGCAATGACGGTGGTCAGGCGGTGATCCTGATAGGCATACTGCCAGACCTGGCCGCGCACATCATTGAATTCAGTCAGGTCACCACTGGCATTGTAACCAAAACTGACCTGACGGTTGGCCGAGTCACTCACCGCAGCCAGACGGCCGTTCTGGTACTCGAATTGCAGAAAACGCCCGCTGAGCGGCTCGCTCACGCGAGTCAATTGTCCCTCCGTGTAGGTATAATCGAAGCCGAAACCACGCTCATCCCGCCAAGACTGTAAACGTCCACTGCCATCGAAAGTATATCGGGAACGGTCGGCTGCAATGAGCATGTAGGTGTTGGTAGGGGAATTATAGGTCAGTTGAGCCAGCACTCCCGGGTAGGGTGAGTAAGTGCCGTCGCCTTGTACAAGGAAGCGGTATTGGTTGAGGGTGTGAGCCTTGAACCAGACCGTATCGTCTTCGAAGAGCAGGCGCACATCCTGATTGTGTGTCCAGCCCGGGCCGAGGTTGGTGGGGTAGAGGGTGGTGTTCACAGCGAGGGAAGCATAGGAGCGCTGGAAGGAGAGTTCCCCAGCAACGGTATGGAGGGAGAGATCTACAAGGCTGTAATCGAAATTGCCGGTGCGGGTGTCAATCGGGTCACCGGCCGTTTCGCTTGCATCCCCGCAGGCGCTGACGGCACACTCGCGTGGGTCACCCTGCCCGTTCTTGGGTTGATTGGAGGACAGGGTGGAGCGGTTGGAGAGGGCCGATAAAGTTCCATAAACTCGAACCGAGTCGATATAGAATTCCCTTGGATCACAAAAAGCGTTACCGCCATTACTCCAAACGCGAATCCGAACGGCTTGTACATCACCGGTATAGATTCCACCATACCACCCTGCCCCTTGATACCCTCCCACTTCCTGATAAGGATAGGCAATGACCCAATCCGGCGATTCGCAGGGGAGAGGGGTAGGGGATACGGATAACTCCATGCCCATATCCTGCGTGACATTTTGTGGTTGATGTACAAAGGCTTGAATAGCTGCGTTGGTGAGGTGAACGATTTGCCCTAGTGTGACCACCATGCAGGCTCGCAAGCCGTTCCCATCCGCATAATGGGAGGAATTGATCAACCTGGCGCTGGCCCCATCCTGCACACCAATGGCATTGAGGGGGGAAGACCAGGATACTGTACCAACGCAGTTAAAATAGCCCGAACAGGGGCTGCCATCGAAGCCGGTTTCCAGAATCCCATTGGCGTAGTGATATGCAGCGGGGAGGCTGGATTGAGAGACCGAGGCAGGGACCGGATATTGGGAGACAATAGGAAGGGGGGATGAGGCCAGATTGGATGATAGAGCAGCCGGTTGAAAGTGGCCTGCGGAAACCGGATTTGCCGCTGATGAGACCTTCCGGATGGGGAGGAAAGTGTTGGTCAGTAGGCTGATGACAAGAAAGAAGCGAATAATATTTGCATGGAGGTTTTTAGTCGTGAGTGTATGCATGGAAAGTATGGTATCCGGTTGGAAGGAGATTTTTGGTTCGAAAAAAGACGGGAAACGGTATTTTCTTTATGATACTCAGGGGCAGACTGCCAGGGAGGCTTCCATAAGGGCAATTTTGAGGTCGTAAATGTTAACAATAGGTTAACAAGTCCTTAGAATTCAGGTGCAAACGGCCATTTTGCGCGTCGTACAACATAGTCGTACAATAACTATTGTAAGACGCAGAAACCCCAAAAACAGCCCCAAAATCCCCATTTTTCGGGCTTAAAACCGCCTTAAACTGCGTCGCACAATGTTTTTAGCGGGAGGAAAACGCACCCATGAACCCCATGGACGAGTATCTTGCAACCCTCACCAGCCCCCGCACGGCAGAGCGTTACCGGGCGGCACTGAACGAATTTGCCGACTGGTACACCCAAACCACCGGCGCAAGCGTGGACTGGAACCTGCTCACTGCCGTTGAGGTCAAGGACTACACCGCCTACCTGCAAACCGTCCGCAGGCTCTCATCGGCGAGCGTCAATCTGCGGTTGGCAGCCCTCCGTTCGTTCCTGCGCCACCTGGGACGCACCTTGAAGGTGAAAGGCCCCAAGCAGGTCACGCCGCCGGTCAAGGCTCTCTCCGCCCGTGAGTTGGGCAGACTGTTGGCTGCCGCCGAAGGCAGCACACGGGATACCGCCATCCTCAACCTGATGGCACGGGCAGGTCTGCGGGTGGGTGAGGTAGTCCACCTGCGGGTGGGTGATGTCGAAATGAACGGGCGTTCAGGGTGGCTGACGGTAAGAGGCGGCAAGGGCAACAAGACCCGCCGTGTACCGCTGAACGGCGAGGTGCGCCAGGCGTTGAAAGCCTGGCTGGACGAACGCCCCCAGGTAGCAGGCGATGACCTGTTCCTCTCCCGCACGGGCAAGCCGCTCTCGGAGCGGGATGTCCAGCGCATGGTGGCGGAGTATGCCCGCATCGCCGGTGTCGAAGCCAGCCCGCACACCCTGCGCCACACCTTTGCCACCCGTGCCATCGAGAAGGGTGTGGATGTGGCCACTCTTGCGGCGATTTTGGGACATTCCCGGTTGGAGACGACCGGGCGCTATCTGCACCCGACCGCCGAGCGAATACAGGAGGCGGTAGAGGGAATATGACCACCTGGAAGCACACCGAACGGGCGATTGCAAAGCGGCTGAACGGCAGGCGTCTGGGCGCAACCGGCGGAGCAACGCCGGATGTCATTACTGACCGGCTGGCGGTGGAAGTCAAGCATCGCAAGGAACTGCCGGGCTGGTTGAAGGACGCTTTGGCGCAGGCAGTCCACAACGCCGGTGAACGCCTGCCGCAGGTAGTGCTGCACGAGGCGGGCAAACGCCATGCGGACGATTTGATCTTGCTGCGGATGCAAGACCTGGAACGACTGCTTTCCAAACAATTTTGAAAAGCCACTTGCACTCTGTCTTTTCTTTTGCTAGAATACGGTCAGGAGCGGCTCACAAAGCCCCTCCACCTGACTGAAAGCGTCAAAGCGTCAAACCGGCTTACAAAGCCCGTTGGACGAATGCGAAAGCATTTGCCAACGGGTTTTTTGGTTATCGGCTGGCGGATAAGCCGCCTTCTGGGTGCAACTCCCGGACAGCCACTTTCCACCGGCTTACAAAGCCCGTGGCGGGACTTTAACAAGCGAGCAGTTCACCGGCTTACCGGCGTCCACTGGGACAAATCCCTTTCGTTCCCCACTCCGAAGGGAGAGCAGCACTCTCCCGCCGGAATGGGGAACGAAAGGAGGTGATGCCATGAACCTGCTCCAAGCAATCCCCCTGCTGGTCATCTTTGCCGTGTTGCTGATTGCGTATGACCTGGCGCAAAAATACTTCATCCTTCGGATGCTAAAACAGGCAAAAGACAAGGATGAGCGTGAGGTCATCATCACGCTTTTGACCCGCAGGCGGTAAAGTCCCCCCGGAGAGCGGCCACAAAGCCCCTCTCCAAATTTACCGCTCCGCAGAGTGCCGTGTGCGGGTGCAAATCCCGCAGGAGTGATCTGCCCGAAAGGGCGCAGTACCTTAACACCGCCGCTTGTCAACGGCAGTCTCTTTTCTGGGCGGCTGCACCCGCCACCAAACTATTTGGTCGGCGGTGCAGCGCCGACCCGAAAGGAGGAAAACCATGTTCGTCTTCTTTTACGTATTCTTTGAGTTTGACGAAATGATTGCCGTTGACGCCTCCGATAAAGCCCACCGATTCCACGCAAAACACCCGGTCTCTTTCGTGTGGGTAAGAGACGATGGTGACTGGGTTTGGCGTTGGGAGCATGGGATGGTCTGGCCGGTAAGACCGGCTAGTGAGGAGGATTGGCGGCGGTAAAATGCAGGGCTACCCAGCCCTGCCCCCCAAGAGGGCTTGGGTAAAGCCCTCTTTCCGAGAACTCCGCTCCGTTTTGGAGCGATGATATACCGACAGCACATTACCAACAGCACATTACCAACAGCACTAAGCCAACCGCCCTCGCAGTCCCGCCGGTGCAACTCCGGCAGGGCGGTTTTGGCAGGGCAGTATAAACAGGCGTCCCTCTACCCGGAGGGATGTGTACGGGAAGCGGAAACCGTGCGCTTGACAATTCCGGCTCTGCCCTGCCGGATGCCAAAACCCACCCGAAAGGAGGTGAGAGCCTGCAATACCCAAATTCATTTCAGGGAGAGCGGGCGCAAACTCCGGCACAGCCGGGAACGGGTTGCGGCGTCCAATCTCCCGCCGGGAAGGACACCCTCCTGCCCGCCATGCCAACCTCACCGCTGACGGGACGGATAAATCCCGTCTTGCACCTTAACAAGGTTATATCGCTCGCCAATCGCCTCGTTCTCTTTCGGGCAGCCGCACCTGCCCGCCGACTCATACACCACATGGGTCGGCGGTGCGGAGCCGACCCGAAGGAGGATTGCCATGTCTTTCACCCCTCTACCGGGCAAAATCGTTGCCCAAGTCACCGTTACCGAAGAGGACGTTTTCTACGCATTGGTCTATCGGGAACAGGCAAAAGATTGGCGGAAATTCATCGAATACCTGTGCGATCATCTGGCAGATGCGCTCAATGAGCATGTGTACGATGAAATCCGCTACCTCTACGATGCCTGGCTGGAACAACAGCAGGAAGAATGTCCTCACCGGCGAACCACCGTCATCACTACCGGCGGCTATCACTTTGACGCAGGAGAGGTTTGGGATGACCTCCACGAGGAAGTCCACTGCCTCGACTGCGGAGCCGTGCTGACTGTGCTGACTGATGAAGACGAAGAAGAGCCTGCTGAGGATATGCCATGAGACCAGAAGTAGGCGAAATCGTCCGAATTGGTAAAAGCACTTTTGTCGTCATCCTGGTCTCCGACCTGGGAGATGACCGTTGGGTAGTCTGGCTGCGGTTACTGGGGCGTGGAAAACGCCGTTACACCACCCACGCTTGGCGTTCTGCCAGCGGTCAAATCGTGTATGGCGAACCCTTGCAAGCCGTCCCTTCCTTTCGGTAACGCCAAAAACCCCGCCGTGCCGGGGAGAACTAGTCTCTCCCGGTGCGGCACGGCGTACCGGGAAAAGGAGGATTATCATGTTGCAAGAAGCCACACTCAAACGGCTGGAAAAAGGGCTGCTGGGTGCAGCCAACGGGCTGATCAAAATTGTCTCGCGGATGACCGCCAAAGCCCCTGACGGGAATACCGCCATACTGTGGGAGATTTTCTCCCGGCAAAGCAATCCGCAAGGCACGACCTACTTTGTGGGTTACAAGCCTGCAACCGGTGAATGGCGTTGTACCTGCCCGGACTTCCAGAAGCGGGGCCACAAAACGCCTTGCAAGCATATCTTGCTGGCACAGGTGGAACACCAGCAACGGGTAGAGGAGGCGCAGCATGGCTAAGATCACCCTGTGGTACCCGGAAGAGAGACCGTCTTATGCCATCTACGACTGGGACGGCAATCTCCTGGAAGAGGGTCCAATGCTGACCGCCGATGAGGTGTACTGCGATCTGTGTAACGCAGAAGTACCGCTGAACCCGGCACCGATGATCGGCAGTTATGTTCTTTGTCTCGACTGTCTGGAAAAGATCGAACCGTCCTGGCGGAAGCAGATCAGTCCCTTATTGGAGATGATCTGGCGAGAGCAAATGGCGAGCGAGTAACACCCGGCAGGGCTACCCAGCCCTGCCCATCCGAAAATTCCACCCTGCACAGTGCGAAAGGCGGTGCAAGTCCGCCAGGGTGATTTCCCGCAAGGGACTGCACATTAACAACAGCATAGGCGGATACGGGACGGGTAAATCTCCCTGCCGCACGGCCTCCCTCTGCTCACGATTGTACATCGTGGGTGGAGCGAGACTGTGTGGCTTACCCCTGACGCAGCAGGGCAATACACTCTGAATTGCCCTCGGCTGCGGACGAGGGCGCAAAAAGGAGGTTTACCATGTCCACTCTTTCTAACATCTTCACCCTAACCGGTCTGACGCTGGATGAAGCCATCCAGCAGTTGGATCAAGAGTTGCCCGCCGGGGCATACAAGGCAGTGCCGGGAGCGGTTGACCTGACCGACATTGACCCGAACTGGATGCGGAAAACGCTTAATCATGTGTTTGGGTTGTGTGGGTACGGCTGGGGATACGAGTATGACCCTGCCAATCTGGAATACCGCTACGAGTCCCGCACCAATGCGAGGGGCAATGAATATGGCGTCTGGTCTGCGGTGTTGACGCATTTGAAGTTCTGGTACAGGCTTCAAAATGATACTGCCAGCGTGACCCATGTCTGCTCCATCCATGCCAGTGGCGCAAGCGAAAACGCAAACATTGCCTACGCCATGAAAGGGGCGATTACCAACGCTTTGGGGAACGCCGTTAGCAATATCGGCTTCCAGGAAAGCGTGTACCTGGGACTGCGGTCTCACAAGGATTTTGCCCCGAACGGCAATGGCAAAGTGACACCCCAGCCTGCGCCGAAACCCACCCTTGCGCCTGCGGTTGCGTCTGCTGAACCGGCTGAAACGCCTGCACCGGTAGCGGAACTGGCCGATCCGGGTCAGACCGTCATCCACTTTGGCAAGATGAAAGACAAGACCATTGCCGAAGTGTGGAAGTCTGGCCCTGCCGGTCAGGGATGGGTACGCTGGGCTGCAAACACGGATGGCAAGGGCTATGACCCACAAGGCAAGCCCGAAGGCATCCACTTGCAGCGCATGGCGCGGGCATTCCTCAGCCTGCAATCCGCCTATGCTGGCTAATTCCCTGCGGGAACAGAGCCGGACTACCCAGTCCGGCTCATAGGCTTAAGAATGCAATAATAATACCATTTTCAGGATATCCAGTGCCTATCGTAACTTAGCTAAAAAGAAATTTGAGTTTGGTTTTTTAGCCAAGGATAACTGAATAATTGATACCAATTATCTCTTCACCGCTTGCATCTCGATGTATGCTAAAGGAAGGATTTTCGTAGATTGACAAAATAGGTAATTGAATATCAAATGGAAAAATTTCATTTGCCCTGATTAAGTCTTGAAGCGGTAAATATCTGTCCGGAGATTTTAAAATTACTGCTTCAAATAACCACTCAATCAACTCAGTATTTGAGATTATCCTTGGAGATGATGTGATGAAGCCATTTTCTCTTTGTTCCAGGACTCCCCAATTGAGAAGAGTTTGAATTATTCGTTCTATTGATCTCTTAATCGTTATCTGATTGCTATATTCTCCTAGAATTCTAGAAATGACCTCTTGCTTTGTGATGGTCTCTTGGATTTTCGATAGAGAACCAATTATTTTTACCGTCTGGCTAAATATAGGGAATATACACAAAGACATTCCCCAGTGAAGAGCCAAATGCTCATTAGTGGATAAATTGGGTAAAAGGACTACTGCTTTTTCCTTCAATCGTTGGTAAAGTGGTTCTTTGGGAAACCACATATTCGATAAAATGTTTGCTGTTCTTCGCCCTGATTGAGGAGCTATCCCTTGCATTATCAGAAAAGGTTTAATCTGAGAGGGATCCCCTTTTTGCATGGCCACATTCAGCGCAAATTCTGCCCACTCATAACGGATAAATCGGTCAAAAATGGTCATATAGCATCCTCGTGTGGTAGAGGTTTGTCTAGAATCTGCCCAAGAACTATCCAAGCCAAACGACGCTCAAGTTTATCATGGAGATACTGATTCTGATAACTGCGCAGACATGAGTAGCAACTGGTATCTTGACTGCAACCTTTACATCCTACCACCCGATCATAAGCGCCTTCAAATACTTTATACAGATTGTCATAAATCATGCGGACATAACCTGCGCCTCCGGGGGTGTTATCATACAAGATGAATGAGGGTGTACCCTCTCGGTAATACACAACCCCGTCCACTTCATTTACAGGTATATCCAATTTTTCCACAGCACCAAATAACAGGGCATAGAGGACCGAATAAATAGTTTTCTCATCTTGAATTGAAATACTCAAGTTAAGCTCCAGCACATCGGTCATAAAGCGGTGTCCAAGGTGATAAATTGCATAAGTTCCACTACATTCCTTGCCAGTTTCCGGGTTTTTGTGATTGGGTTTCTTGTGACGATGTTGAGAAGGATTAACCACTTCAGCGTATCCGCATGTTCTGCACACTCGAAAGCCATCCCCGTAGCCGTTATTCACCCGCACTAACCAACCATATCGGGAATAACCCTTGTAGACGGAGATACCTGATGAGAACTCTGGGTCGATTTCCAGAGGTAAATCTAGTTTTTCGTAGGTGTTCGATTGAGTTGTGTAGTGTGAGAAATAAACCTTGCTTGCGTAGATCCGTTCTGGGGGTTGTTCTCCCGGTATATCCGTTTCGCTTGAAGCCACAAAACCAAGTTCTGGTATAATGAAAGTTCCTGCTAACCTGTTCCTGATATTAACCATCGTCCCACACACAGCACAATGATCAATGGGTGCTGTCTCACCCGCTCTTATATTCATTCGCTTACAATTTGGACAAACTGCATACGAGAAAGGTTCCCATGATTTTTGGGGATGTTTTTTGATCCCCTTGCTGTACCAAATCCGCTTTGCGGCAACCACCTGTCCACCGGGAGCAAATTCAGAAATAGCTATTTGTAAATCACGTTCTAACTGAATATCTTTTGCAATTTCAATATTAAGGTGATTCGTCTGCAATGTAACTACATCAGTTGGAAAACCATATTTTGGTAGGACATTCGTAGAACCCAAATACCCTAATAAATCTCGTTCACGAATCTGTTTCTGGATTTGCATGTATTTTTGTGCCTGGGAATAATTTCGGTTCGCAGATGCTTGTTGCTCTAAATTTTGGAATTCATTGATTTCTCTCTGAATGGTTTGAACAGATTTATCTAAAACAGCTTCGTCACTTTCCAGTAAATAAACCTGCCATTCCCAATTTTTCAATTTTAATGTTTCGCGCAGTTCGTCATCATTGGGAATAATTCTCTCAAGTGCAAGTTCAATTTCAGACGGACGATTTTGAAGGAATTTCTTAAGCAATTCAGGCCCATTAGGGTAAGATATGTTTTCCGGATCCACAAAATCTCCCACATTCCGGTACTCAATGTTGTAATTTTCTTTCACCCATCGGAAAAATGCAGCAAAGACTACCGAATGTAAATGGCGTCGAATAATTTTGTCATTCTTCAGTGAAATGATGGGTGGACGGATTTTTCCGGAAACCATCGTTTCCGGAGAATCATAAAACATCAAGTCATGAGGACGACGTTGGGCAAAGGTGACTACCATTGCTACGCTATCCGTCCTACGCCCAGTCCGTCCAGCACGTTGAATGTAGTTTGCACTGGAAGGGGGCATATTGCGCAGTACCACTGCATTCAAGTCTCCAACATCTACCCCTAATTCAAAGGTGGTGGAAGAACTCAGAACATTGATTTTCCCTACAACAAAATCTTTTTGAACTTCTGCTGCTTTTGCAGAGACCCATTGGGCAGTGTGTTCTTCAGCCTCTAAAGGGACAATGTACTCGTGAAGATATTGGGAACGATACATGTTATCTTTAAGCCATGCACCATGATCACCGAGCGGATGCAAGGATCCCATGCACCCGTATGTGGGACACACATTATTCAAATTATGTGGGGTCAGGTTTTGGCATTTATCGCAAATATACCATTTCCCTATACCTTCATCTATGGCTGGAATAACTTCCCAGGCTTGATGGTTCAGGCGGTACAATACCCCTTCACCTTTGATGTTTGCTTTTTTCAGCCAAAAGTCTTGCACAGGACTGGCGTTTCCTGTGAGATATTCCCAAATTTCCATTAATAACTCGAGACTAAGCGTAAGAACTTTGTCTTCTGCTAACTGAGACTGTTGGCGCCTTAACAACCGCGTCAAATAATCAAGGCGCGTATTCTTCATATTGGGTGCAGGACACCAACTATAAATTCCTTGTTGACTTGTTACACTCGCTCCATTATTTCGCACATAGAACAATTTATTTCTGGGCAGAAAGGCATTTTGCCTTTCTGCTAACAAATCAATCCCTTCATCTTCCAACAGATAAGTTACCGCTCCTTGCCGACGGAGTGTATTTAGCAAAATGGTTAAGAGGTTTTTCGCTTCGTCTGAAGTCAGATTCCACGGAGATTGGTTGAAAACTTCTGGAAGCATCCACCCTGCCCCAAATTTTGGTTGGAAATAGACCAGCCCTACCCCTTCGAGACTAATTCGTTTATCTAAACCACTGAATTCTTGCATGAGCCAGGATGCTACCTCTATTCGCTTGTTCCTGATCGACTCTTCTATATAAAAAACCCCATATTGATCAACCAATTTGATTAGGGGGGGCAAACAATCGGGTACACGCATGGGTTCTCCCATGTCCAGTTGACTTTGTTGTTTCAACATCTTTGTAATTAAACGACGCTGCAAAATCTTCTTTTGAGCACGTTCCAGATAAGCAGCAAAAAAAGCCGCTTGCTGGCGATTATCGGAAAAAACCAGCATTTTCCGTCCTTCACCGGGGTATTGACGCTCCGTTTCTTTTCGCGCAGGAGGTACATGCTCATATAAAGCGCCAGCCAGAACACTCACCGGAGCATCCTGACCGGTAAGAAAGCGATATACCACCCCGTTCCGGTTGTAAGTTGAACAGGAAGTACATCGAATTAAGGTCTTCCCTTTTTCCATTTCGATTTTCGCTAATTTCAAGAATGGGACTCCACAATCACAACGTCTTGCGCCCGTTCCAGGAAAATACAAAGCACCACATTTTGGGCAAATTTCAACGGGATTAGGCTTTTCAGTGCCAACATGAGTATCAATTTCTGCTTTTTCCTCAATCAGGGCATCTTCATCCACTTCAACGTTATCTAATTTCTCTTCTAAGGAAAAATACTCTACTCGCTTGGCTTCCAGTTCGTTCTGATATAGCACACTGTTTTGAGTGAGGTATTCTAAATCTAAATCGAGACGGACATACTTTTCATCCGCAATATCTTTACCCGATGTTTCGTTCCCAATCAGGTACGTTACCCCACATCGTGTGCAGTTGGCTATTTCAAACACTCGACTTCCGCAGTGAGGGCAGAACTTTTGTCGCTTGAGAAACAAAATTGGTTTTGGATTAGGGCTTTGATGTTCAGGCGCATGGGTGTTAAGACAAACAAATGCTCCTTCCAAAGCCCGAATAAAAACATGATACCTGGCAGGTAAGAGCGGGGCACTTTGAGGCATTTCCCGCGCTAAGATAGCCGCAGATACCAGGTTGGCGAGGGAAGATTGGGCTTGTTCCTTTGGCAGATCCTCAAAAATAATGCCAGCGATTTCGTTGAACTTATAGGGTTTCTCTCTCAAAAAACTGCGGAGTTTATGGATGCGACCATCCCCTCTAAGCACCTGGTAAATATATCTTGGCACTGCCTGTTCCGGGTGAGATTGAGCTTCCTTAGCAGCCTGTGAAAGAATGTTATCAGGAACTCCAGAAAGTTCATCAGGAATGAATGGCTGTTGACCTTGCCGCCACCCTTCTGCAAGAGAAGCCACTTCAACATACAATTGCTCAGTGCCTTCTCCCCATACATCTCCTAATTCGCTTTCGGGTTTGCGTTTCCCTAAAACCACATCCTGACGATTGGTGTCTTCAGGAATCCATTCAAAAGGTAAGTTAAATAACCGGGAAGCAAACTCAACAATTTTTTGTAAATTCTCAGGACTTTCGTCTCCCAGGGTTGCGCTTGTGGCAATGGCTTGGAGTGTTTTTGGGCTTTTTCGAGTAACACGTTCCTGTAAACGGCGCAAAAGCATGGCGATTTCTGTACCCTGCGCGCCATCATACACATGGGCTTCGTCCAGCACAATAAATCGCCAGTGCTGTCCGGTTTCCCCATCAAAAAGCGGAGAGTCTTTCGGACGCAATAAGAGATATTCCAGCATCGCATAGTTGGTCAACAATAGGTGTGGTGGGGTTTGTTGCATTTGCTGACGACTGATTAATTCATTGGGTAGGGGCTCCGGGAAAGGACTTTCCCGATGTAATTCTCGGTACAATTGCTCCGCCATATTCTGACCATCTGGAGTCTCTCCAATATAGCGTCCAAATGTAATAGCAGGATATTGCTTCAATATACTCCGCAAACGATCCATTTGGTCGTTTGCCAGAGCATTCATGGGGTATAACAACATTCCACGCACCCCCGGCTGGGAAAGCGTGCCGTTTTCTTCTTCCCGAAGCAATGCGTCGAGTATAGGAATTAGAAACGTTTCGGTTTTTCCACTACCAGTACCTGTAGTGACCACAACATTACGTCCGTTGCGGACTTTGCGGATGGCTGTCTCTTGATGAAGGTATAATGGACGCTCGTAGTCCAATCCTCCTGGATCACACAGGGTTTGAAACTTTTGTGAAAGAATTCCCTCCTGAACCAATTCACGAATGCTCTTTCCTGTCTCAAAAGGTGGGGTAATTTCCAGATACGGTCCCTTGATCAATAGGTCTTCTTCTTCCAGGGCTTGGGCAAACTCCTTGCGCAAGCGCTCATCTTGAAAAGGCTTGATGGTCTTCAAGTAGCGAATATAGGTATCCCTTAGATGGGCTGTGGTGTGAATTGGATGAAGGGTGTTTTTCATCGTTACTCCTTATCAGAAAAAACATCTTGGGGGGAGTGAACAGAAAAGCGAAGAGGAAGGGTCATTTTGTAAGGGAAAACAATAGGGAAAGTATCATATTGGTGCTGGGTGGTGTGACGATGCCTCTCCCAAGCAATAATACCTTTACAGGTGATAAATCGCTTACACTTTGTGCAAATTTGGCCTGCGTTTCTTCCTATAAAACTCAGTTCATTTGCTTCAAGGTCAATAGTTGCTTCCTCGGCAATTGATGTCTCTTCACGCGTCTCTTCCTCCCTCAAAACAATGTGCAAACGCGGTTTCTCTTTTTCGAGAAGGAAATAATCATTGCTGCTTGAACCTTCAATTTTGACAATTTTTCCCCAGCCCGCATCACTGAGCACCCAGTATCCCTTATGTACCACTAAATCAGGACAACTGTGTTTGGCTGAGAAAAAGCCCAGTAATCTCCATCGAATTGGACTATCTGGCATTTCTCTCAAGAAAGGAAACGAAAATTCAGGATTCGCAAGAAGTACGTTTGCAGCGCCCTCTTCCGAAATTTTTCCCTGCTGCAAATAATTTTGCAATATATCCAAACCACGACTATCTGAATTTTTGATGAGCACCTCCAATGCTCTCAGCATGACCAGAGGATTTTTGGACATTCCTGTTACGAGATAGGCACTTTCCGGGTTCAGAGTTCTTGCATTCACAACAAGATCAAGATACCTTTGCACAAAATTTTTATCTGAATCTTGCTGAAGTCTCAAAAGAGTTTCTTTCCGGAACATGTTTAGAAGGATAGCTTTCCTGCTCGAAGGGTCAATCTCTGCCAACCAATCCTGCAGAAAGTAAAGCAGTCGCAGGGGAGCACTGGACCAATTTGAACATAACCATTGGATTTCATGATTAAGCTGGCTGGCATTTTTTTGGCTGTGGTAAATACAGGCTTTTTCCAGATGCAAGGCAAAGGATCGTTGAGGATGTATTTGCAGTTGTTCCTCAATTTCGTCTAACCTTTGAGGTGGAGAAACCATCTCTATAAGGATGGAATTCTCCGGTGGTCTCGGAGGTGGATCTTGCAAATCATACCGTCCCATAGCCACAAATTGAAGGCGATATTGAGAAGGCGGCAAAGAATATTCTTTCGGAATATCCATTTGCCACCAACCCGGCTCGTTATGTCGCGTGCTGGGAGAAAGATCGTCAGGAACAGGAATCTGAATTGGATCTGACCAGGGTTGCCACAGACCCCAAATACGCACATATCGTTGACGCAACGGCTCAGGCTCAAACCAGTGCAACCGCCTGCCTCTGTTCTGGAGAATCTCGATTTCACATTTTTGAATATTAAGATCGCGATGGGCTTGCAAAACCGGTAACTCAATGCTTTGCTCATTGAATTGCATTTTCAGGATGAAATATAAGATAGACGCCCTGGAATGGCTTCGTAAAGTATCATGAAATGCATTGAGTTGAAAAACCAATTCCCGTTGATATGTTTGTTGGGGAGGTTGTACTTGTAGGGTTTCATTCTCGTTGTCATCCGTTAAATGGAGCTCCACAATATCCAATTCCATCGCAGAAGGAATTTTCAGGAATAACCGGGGATTGTCGCTTTGGAGTATTTTGGCGAGGGATAAGGATAAAGGCTTATCTTGCCATTCACGGGGTTTACCGGATATCAATTCTAATGACCACTTCAAGTGTGGAATTTCAATCTTGAAAGGTACCCGAATGATCTCTTTCTCGGTGGGCTTTTCAATTTGCAGAGCAACCTGTTCGTCTTCCGCAGGTACGTTGATTTGCCACCTGTCGCCTATGTTTTGTATTTCCGCCTCGCTATCTTCCAACAGGGAAAGAGAGAAACCCTCTGGAAGCCGAATCGAAAACTGCACATCCTTTGCCCCTTGCCAATCAGGAAGATAATAAGGGTGAAGATCTTCCACCTGAATAGAAGAGGGCAAAACACGGAAGGGGAGTTCTGCTTGAAAACTATTGCCCCGCTGGATTGTAAGATGAAAAGTACCGCAGGGGGCTTCTCCCAGCACCTTATGGAGAGATAATCGAACCACATTGTTTTCCGGAACGTTCTCGCCCGGAAAATCGCCGGCAGAATACTCCCACTTCCCTTGCGGGTTTGCAGCGAAACGAGACTGCAGGTGAATTTTCCAGCGGCTCAGTTCACTTTCCAAATGCTCAAAATCATGAACAGGGAGTTCCAAACCGGGACTTCCCAGATAGACGGGTTTCTCTTCTATCGGCAGGCTTTGGGGTAAAAGTATGCCAACAATTTTTGGCTCTTGTGTCCACCGGACAGGCAAAGGGGGGCAAACATCCTGCCCCTGGCGCTGTAAACGAATGAGGCTGGCATTCCTGAGATCCCACGCTTGGGATTGCCAATTGTCCAAAGGTGGTGGGAAAGGATGTAAATGTTCAACTTCATGAACAGACCCTGAAAACAACAATTCAGCATCCGCCGGATAGAAAAGCCACAACGTCTCTGCAGGGATTACCGGGTTGAGAGAACACGCGCTATTATCCCTGTAACGGAAGGCAAAAACAGGCACTTCGGAAGAGGGCAAAAGACGCAGAGAACGCTTAAAAAGCGTTGTTTCGTTTCCTTCTTCACTTTGCCCTACAAAGGAAATTTCGGCATATGGAGCAAGCGTCTCCGGCTGGTAGGAAACTTCATCCGTATGTACTTCTGAACCACTGCGTCGAACACGCAGACGAAGGGTTCCTTCTTCCCCAACAGGCTGGGTGCTATCAACAAGGCGTATCCTCCAGAAAAAACAGACATAACGCGATTGCTCTTCAGAAGAGATAGGTTGGGCAGGCAATTGAATGTTTAAGCCGGGAGCGTAGGGATCAAAATACAAACGCGGCAAACGCCGGCGAATGGATAATTCAGCCCGGTTTTGCCAGAAATGCTCAAAGGCTTGTACCACATACGGGCGGATACCTAAAGTTGCTGCATCGGGAATGGGGTTCCCTTGCACGGCTTCACGCGCCATCTGGCGGCATTTGCTGAAAAAGCGTTGGGCCGGTTCCCCCCCATATTGGAAAAAGTGACGCACAACGTCATCCACAAACAATTCAGCCGTATAATGGTTGAGCAATTCTTCCAGTGCTCGACCGTCTTCCAGATCTTTGTAAGGGGGTTTTTGCACCGAAGGAAGCAAAATGTGCTGAAAGAAATCCGCTAGAGAGTAAGCCGGAATGCCCCCATGAAGACGGATGGGATTTATATATCCTTCTTCGAACTCATTTCGAAAGTCCCGGAGATTGGGGTACTGCTGAATAATTTCGCGGAACAATCTTCCCCAGTGATGGTTTGGGTGAAATATTGCGACGTGATCTATTTCAAACGCTTCGGCTACCTTATCCCAAAAACTGCGTTCGTCGTTGAATGCTGCCTTAAATGACAGATAGGTCACAAAAACGGCGGGAAAATGTGTCCCGAAGTTTCGAGTGGCTTGGGTTAATCCGTACCGACGTATCCATTTTTCCAGCTCTATTTCCAATTCCGCATGCTGTTCCCGAGAAAGCGGAATTTCTCCCAGCAACTGAATTTGGCTGAGATAAGGTTCTAAGTAAGTTTCCCATTCGTGAAGGTGCATACGCCTATTCTCCCCCTTTCCAATTTTTTATAAAAGGCTCTGCTGTCTTGGCTGATCCTCCCAACGCAGGCGCGCGTTGTCGGCATACATTAACAACTGAGAATCATCCTCAAATACCCGTTCCGGAAGGCGATTGGCAACCTGGACAATGGCAGCGTAATTGCGTTCCTTCCACGCCCGGCTGAAGCCCGCTCGGATGGCTTCCAATCGAAAGGCTTTCAACTTCCCCTTACTCTGCAGATAGGCGGCAAACTCGCGCAGTAAACTCTTCTCCCGCAGGGCTTGCAAGTCGCTTTCTTTGGAGGGATCCGGTAACCGCCAGAGCCCCTCTGCATCCTCCAGAAAGTTTTCCTCCAGCATTGTTTTCAACTCGGGCATGGCTTCGTAGGGCAATTTGCGGCTTTCCTGGTTGAAGCGGATGAGCAAATCCGAGTACGTTTTGGGACCTTCTGCCAGTTGAACCCTCAACCACTGGATGGCGCTCTTCTCATCCGTGATCAACAGCGGCATTTGCTCTACCCGCTCGGCTTGCAGGCGCAATCGGTCAAACTGGCTGGCTTGGGGATAGGTGAAAATCATCCCTTCGCGTTCGGCAAAGCGCTCTTTTAAGCCAGCGTAAAATTGCGGCGCAGAGAGGGGCACGGCAAACCCATGCTGAATGTGATAGGCAACCATGCGGTCGAACAGTACATAGGGGGCGCGCTCTTGGACGAACTCGAGCAGAACGTCGTTCTTCAGCATCGGCATGGGCAGGAACTCCAGATGCTGACGCACAAACTCCCAGGCCCCCTCCACCGTACCGGCTTCCAGCGCAAACTGCTGTTCAAATATGGCGGTGGGCTTGTAAGCCGAGATGATCAGGTCCTGCTTGACGGCGCCAAAGGCGTTGACCTGATTGAATGTTCCTTGTATTTTGTCTATCGTACGTACATCGGCGATCACAAAACCGGCGCGTAACAGGGCTTCTTGAATGGCGTTCCAGACGGCGTTTTGCGAGTTATGGAACTCTACCGTCATCCAGCGCCCGGGTTTGAGCACGCGGTAGAACTCGCGGAAGCAGGCTTCCATGAGGGCTTGATATTCGGGCAAGCCCTTGCGCTGGGTCTTGTTGACCACCGCCTCGGGCGCGTTGTTGGTGAAAACGCCCAGCCAGGCTTCCCAGAGGAAGTTGAGTTCGCTGTACATCAGGTTGGCGCCGAAGGGAGGGTCAATAAAAATGTAATCTAATGAATTATTAGGCAAGTTTAATCTGTTGCTCGATTGGGTTGATAATAAACCAAAACTATTCTTCTTAGTTCTTATCAGTAGATTTAGAAGTTTATAGAATTTTCTTGAGATAAAAGGAATTGGATCTATCTCTCTAATTGTGGATGCAATATATAAAGTTCTAGATAATTTACTAGGTATACCACTTGTCCTTTCTCGGTTTAATTTTGAGGAGCCTTCAGTAATTCCTGTAAGTAGCCAAAGCAAATAATTTTTGTGTGGAGATTTTCCCATTTTTTTAAAAATTTCCGCCAGCGCCCATAGATTGCGGCGGGTGTAGAAATGGTGCACGTGGGTAACTCCCACGTTAAACGGGTCGCTGGTTTTGTCACCCTTCGGCAAAGGATAGGTCGGGAACGGATAAGGAATGTCGCTGTTTTCGATTTTCTCCAGCAGGGCAAGGTCTGCGGCATCCGGGCGTTTTTCGTAGCGCTTCTTGCCCACGCTGTAGTTGATCAGCACCGGCACCTGCTTGGCTTGGCGCACGGTTTGCCCGATGGCGCGGTCGTACTTGGTTTCAAAGGCGCGCTCCACCCGCAGGGTGCGGCTTTCTTTGCGCGGGCTCTTGCTGAGCAGGGCGCCACATCCAGGACAGTGCCAATCGTCGCGAATCTGCCCGTTTTCATGATCCACCGCCACGTCCCAGAAGACCATCTCTGCCCCACACTGCGGGCAGAGAAAGACATCCGACCAGACGGTATAGTTGATTTTGCCTTTTACCCCCTCACCCCCAGCCCCTCTCCCAGCGGGAGAGGGGGGCGTGTGCCAGGTTTCGTACATCCAGTCGCATTCTTTTTCTACTTCCCGGAGAATGCGCTGGGCTTCACGCTCAAAGGCGCGCGCATCGGCCGGGGTGTTGTAGTTGTAAGCGATGAACGTGGCGGCGGGGGAGAGATCAATGAGCACGGCTTTACGCGTCCCCAGGCGGGAAATGGGCTTATCACCTTCCCAGATGATGTCCTGCTCATCCACGCGGTAGCCCAGGCTCTCCACAGTTCTTTGATCGCCACATAATTGCGCCGCCACGCCGGTCATGCCGGTGCCGCAGAATCCGTCCAGCACAATATCGCCCGGTTCGGTGTAGTGCAGAATATAGCGCATGATGGCTTTGTGCGGCACTTTGGTGTGATACGAATGGGCATTGTAGATAGGATCGTTCTTACCCTCCGAGACATCTGCGGCAAATGGCTCGCGATGGTAGTGGTTCTCGGCATCGTTGGGCAAGCCCATTTTCTCGCGGGTCTGGCGCCGTTCTTCCTGCCATTGCGCCAAAATTTCCTCCATGAAGGGATTGGGACAAGCCGTGTAGTAGGGTGGATCGGAGAGGTTGAGGATGGCTTCGTCGCTGGCAATGGGAAAGCCGGGAATCTGGCGGAATTGCGCATCTTTTAGGTGCTGGCATAGTTTCTCCCGCCATTGCTGACGTTCTTCTTCGGAAACCATTGGGGTAGCATTGACTTGCTCAAACAGTTCGTCTTGATGCATATCTCTTCCTTTACCAGTCAATCTCAATGCGTACTTTGGTGAGATCCTTATCGCCGATTTTCTTATCCAACAAAGTTTTCAACCGTTGGTAGAGTTCTTCGATGGTGCAGGGCATTCCCGGCTGGGTAAGAGCAATCAAGAAGTCGCTGCCTTCCAGCACCACTTTATCCAAACCGCGTAGCGCGTCGTTGATAGCCTCAACGAGATTCCTGGATACCGGAGAAGTAAACTCGCCCTTTTCCACGAACTCCTTGATCTGCTCGCGGTAGGGCGATTTGAGCAAAGTGATATTTTCGGCAACTTCGGGTTTTTGTAATTCCTCACGCAGCCGGGCAATCCACTTGCTGTGCACCAGGTTCAGGTTTTCTTCTAATTTCTCCAGTCGCTCCACAGCAGAGAAGGAGAACATTTCACTGCGCGGGTCAAAGCCACAGTGAGGGCATTCGGTGTATTTGGATAAATCCTCAAGCGTAAGGTTCGGACAGGAACGCAATTCCGAAAATTCTTTTTGCAAGCGAGTCAGTTCACTGTTGGGCAGGATAATCACCTCTTGTAAGGTAAGCAAATGGCGCCAGTGCGGGTTTTGGGTCAACTTCTGCTTTCGCTCATCGCCCAAACGGTCGAGCCGCGCTCTGGCATGTAGATTAAGATATGCCTGCGCATAAGACGACCGCAGATTGCTCAGTCCGCCATTCAGACGGGAATACAGCGAAGGGTCGGCGCGTTGTTGAGGATTTCTTAACCAGGTAAGATGCTCATTCCTCAAGCGCTGAGCCTCGAGATGCCATGGATGATGCTCAGGAAGATGCAAATCAGCCCGTGTTATGTACTGGAGATGAGATTGTACCGATTGAAGGACATCCCGGAGCATGATAAGAACTTTGAGAGTGTCTCGTCCCTTCAGTTGTGCTTGCACTTCCCCAACTTCGAGAGAAAACTGCTGCAAACGCCCGGGGGTATTCAAGCGTTGAATCATCTCCAGCAAATTTTTATAGTTATCCAACGACTTACGATAAGATTGAATTTCATCTGAAGATAGAACAGGCTCTCCCCAATACTGTAAGCCATCCCGCAGTCCATCCATCACCATCACTAGGCGTTGAAGTTCTTCATTAGCGAACTGATTCAGTTCTTGGACCATGCGTTCATGCTGTTCGGAGTAATCTACCCATTCTGGAGGGAACCCCAGTCCTTGCAAGAGCGCTTTCAGCGCTTTTTCGGGTATCGGCTTTGGCCGAGAAATAGCAGAAAACTGCATGAAATCTTCAATTTTCAGACGCGCTACTTCATTAAGATCATCTGAAGTGAATGTTTTTCCCATCCAGTTAATAGTGATGGCGCCTTGACGGAGAAGCGCCGCTAGAACAACCATCAACAGTTCCGGCTCAAGGCCAAACTGAACTTCACGCTCTTCATGACGTGGGTCAGGCGGGGCTATTAAGTCCTTGCGGTTGAGTACCTGAGCGGGAGGAAGTGTATCCAATTTATTGAGCACTGCCCGGGCGTAACGAGATTCCAGAACAGTGAAGACTGGTTTATTATTCTCTTTTCGAAGTAAATCAAGTCCTTCCAGAATACTCTGGGCTTGGATATTCATCGAGCCACCTGTCATTGCGCGAATTGCCCATTCCGCGGCTTCCGGTAAGGACTTCAAGGTAAGTTGCATGCCGACAAAGGATGGGTATTCGGGGTACTTTTGGTCAAAAACAGGCTGGAGGATGGCGGAAGCAAGTTGATAGATCTGATCGCGCAAATTGATTTCCTGGCGGAAAAGACGATACTCGCCCTTGTAATCAGCCACCCGGCGAGAAACCGCCCCGTATCGAATGGAAAAAGCCTTGTCGAAGTATTCCCGAATCCAGCGGGAAAGGTCTCTCAGATGGTTTTCTGCTTTTTTTTCATACTGCATCTTATTACTTCCGGAAGAAATTGTCGACATTTCGCGTGCGCCAGCATATAACCTGAGCGAGCGCAGAAAATCTTCCTGAGGGGACTCAAGTACAAAGAAAATTTCATCCGAACGGGGCTGGTCATTTTTTCCGTTAGTTTTGAATAGGTGCAAGAAGTGAATATAAAAGTCGCGCTCCGGGTGGGTGGTGGAGAGTTCATCGCGCGTACCCAGGAAAATATAACCATCCCGGGTAATTCCATGACCTTGCCAAGGGATCTCAACCTGCCAGATGCGAAAACCGGTCCGGTAGGTGCTATCGCTTAATTCCAGAAGGCGCCTTAAGGCATCGAAGTAGTAGCGGTCAAGAGTATCCGGATCCAATACAGCGGCACGTTGCTCGATTTGAGCATCAAAATCAATGTCTTTATCTAAATCAAGATAATACTGATCGTTTTCCGGATTACGGGAGAGAAATTGCCCGCTAACTGTTCGGGAAATTTCCTGCAGAACATTTTCCACACTGGTCAGTAGGAAAGTTGCATCGGTTTCAGGAATAGGCAGATACAGACACAGACGATCGCGCAGTTCTCTGGGGGTCAATCCAATCGGCACACGCAGGTCGCCGGTAGTGAGGCGATGAAGCGAAAGACTGTGGATGATCCGAATAGCGGCATCTCGGTAAATGGGAGAAAGGGCATTACGCACCCGCTCTTCCAGCACCTGGCTCTTGTCCATCACCTCCCGAATTTCTGGGATTGCTCTGTAAGAAGGGTCTTCGAGAATCAAACGCCAGAATGCATCAAACGAAATCAGCCCAGGGCGGTCTTCTGGGACTTCCTGTTGAAGTATTTGACGTATTTCGTGACTGACTGCCTTGAGGGCTTGCCGTTTTTCAATAACTGTCACTCGCTCGAACATTTCCAAGTATGCCGGGTGAATGGGGAACAACGCAACAAAGTCTTCTAAACGCTCTGCCATTGAGTCGTACAGGGGGGTGAACTTTTGTAAGTAAGTTCGAATCTGTTGGCGTTGTTTCTCATACTTCGCAAGTAAACGGCGAGAGACGACAAAAGCCACATCTTCGCGGACAATGCGGACTTGTTGATACCGATCACGCACCCGGCGGATTGAATCTGCGGCAAATTGGAAGCGTGGGCTGTCAAACAATGATTCCTGTAACCCGGCTATGAAGCGCAAGTCGGTCGTAGAGCAAATCTCACCGATTTCTCGAAGAAACGAAAGATCATGGATCAACTCACGTTCATTTCGTCCTTGCAAGTAGTCCAGTAATTCATCAATAACAATCAATAGGCCCTGTCTGGGGTATTTTGCTTGAAAAGCGTGGATAGCGTTTTGGAGCAAATCTTTGGTGTTGGGAACCTGATTCATGGGCGGGAAATGCACTTCAACCCCCATTCGGGCTAGCCCTTCTTGCAAGTATTGGAGGACAATATCCCGCAAAGTCATCGCAGAATTGCCGATTTCCTGGCGGATCACACTGAAGCGACCTGCAATAGGCTGAAGGCCTTGCTGGACAGCAGGATGAGTGACCTCACTAAGTAATTCGGCATGTTCTGCAATAGCAGAAATAAGCGCCATTAAGTGCGATTTACCGGTGCCATAGTATCCCACAATGAATAAACCACCGTTATCTTCACTCCGTTCAAGGCTGATAGTAGGCAGGATGCGGAGCAGGATGACATCCGCCATGCGGTCAGAAATGACATACGTGCGCACAAGTTTTTCGGCAATACGGTGGTCATCTGCCTCACGGACATGGACTACATTTTCGACGGGTTCGAACTGAACTAGGTCAGAATACTTCATGATAAACCTCATTTTGTAGATGGTAGTATTTTTTCAAGTAGGCTTTTTGAGCGTTCATGAGCAACAATAATCAGATAGGTTCGAGCGCGTGAACAGGCAACGTATAGAATCTCATTGATCCAATATGCATCACTGTCTTCAAGCCCGGTCAAAATAACGACCCGATTTTCCAAACCCTTGAAACGCGAAGTACTGCTGACGCGAATATCAATGTGACGAGAGGTTTTATCACTCCACTCCCGAAGGATGAAATTTCCCAACTTCCTCCCAGGATTGAATATGGTATGTTCTGGTGCCCGCGTGGTCAGCAATGTGATATGTCTTGGCTCTACCTTTTCGGTATTTACCAGACGATCTAAAGATTTTCTAACAATTTCTTCTTGTTGGGCCGAATTAGAGAAGAAATACACTTCGGGAGAGAGACCTACTGGACCATAACACACAAGTTCGTTTGAAGCAGTATGAAATTCTTTAACCACATTATGGATAGACTGGGTATTCCGGCAGTTCTCATTCAAAATAAACGGGGGGATCTTCAACCAATTATCCAGATCTTTGAGACGATGATAGATATTCTGATTATTATCATAGAAGACATAGAAGATACCCTTCTCACCGTCATGAAGAGCCATCATTAGAGTTTTAAGCCATTCTATATGAAAGTCTTGTCCTTCATCTACAATAATGGCATCATATTGAGTTCCTAAATTCTCTAAAGCCTCCAAAAGCATTTCGGGTAAGACATTATTATAGTAATCCTCATCATTTAGAAAAGAACGATAACCCAATCCAGCATCCTTCGCCAATTTTGTGCATAGTCCATGAAAATGAAATACATCAACTTCTTGTGGCGCAACTTCTCGTAAGTATTCAGCTAGAGGTACATTAAAACAGACCAGTAACGTTGCAAAGCCCTGTTCTGATAATTGGCGTGCTTTTTCCAAAGCCAGCATGGTTTTTCCAGAGCCTGCACATCCTTCGATGAGTGCACGTCGTTGCCGTTGGATGAATTGCAACAGAGCCATTTGTTGTTCGGTTAATTCAATAATTTTTTGCTCCTCATATTCAAGTTGTACGCCCATTGGGGTACTCAGCGTAATAGAATTTGCAAGAAAAGACTCAAGAATCTCAATCCCTTGTTTTCCCAACGCGCCGAATTTATTTCCATCTCTATGGAACCAGTCAAAAGTCTGTTCAATTTTATCTAACAGGTTTCTTAGATCCACCGCATCTATTATCAGTTCACGTGACAGGTCCGGACGTATGAGAATTTTTTCGGCGATTACATCTGGAAATACAACCGAATAAGCAATATTGATATAACGATTTCCCCAAGAGGGTAATTCTCTTAACTTGGAAATCATAGCCCCCTTGCTTCTTCGGAGTTGATTTACAGGGTCTTTGATAGGATGCTCTTGTCCATAACGATCTTTGCTATACCATTGCTGAAGATTGGCATCATAATGGATCTGTCCCCCTTTTACTTCTAAAATCAAAATACCTTTATTGGGGTGGGCAATAATAAAATCTGCTTCTCCGTCTTCTACACCTTGTTGAAGACTACGTATTTGCCAGGCCACGTGGTAGAACACGGTGTAATTATCGGGTAAGGTGGATAAGGCCGCGTAAACCTTCTTTTCTGCCGATAGCTTTTCATCTTTCAGTGCCCATTCAGGGAAGTGCTGAGGGTACATTCTTGCCATAAATAACCTGCGAGTCAAGGAATAGATTTTTGGAATAAGAATTTCGCTCAGGAAAGACTGTATAGGCCAAAAACTCAGCCCGCGCATTTCGGTTCGCTTGCGCGGGCGGCAAAAGTTTGCTATGCTTGTTTTTGCCGCAACGCGCCTTCACCGCGTTGCCGTCTCAGCCTCGCCGATACCAGCGGTGGGGCTGAATTTGTCTTTCTAGATAGTATATAGCAAAAGTTTATGCTTTCAAAGCCGTTTTGAGGTGGCAGAATCGGAATACCAAAAAATTACCACCAATTAACGGAGGACGCCATGTTGTTTAGCACTGCAGTCAAACAATTTATCGAAGAACGGATTGCGATGCGATATTCACCGCATACCATCCGGGATTATGGGGTCATCTATAAAAAATTTCTTGCTTGTGTGGGAGATGTGGATATTCGTACAATCAACAAACAAAACATCGTCCAGTTCATGGCTTCTCAATCGAAAATATCGGCAAAAACCCTGCGCAACTATCATGCCGACCTGTCAGCGTTATGGCAATGGGCTATCCAGCAAGGTATTTGTGATGAGAACCCGGTTCGCCAGATCAAAGCGCCAGTAGCGGAAAAGAAAACAATCTTACCTTTTTCCAAAATTGAGATATTTACAATTTTAGAGGCAGCAAACCACTCTTCCAATCCCTTCCAAAATCGAGCCATAATATTGCTGTTACTGGATACCGGAATACGGGCATCTGAATTATGCAACTTGACAATAAATGACCTAAACAAAGCGACAAATCATATTTTGGTCTTTGGAAAGGGAAAGAAAGAGAGAAACATTCCGATCTCAAAAAATACTTCCAACGCGATTGAGGAATGCCTCTGGTACAGAAAATATACAACCGCTAATTCGCCACTATTCGCTAAAACCAATGGCAAACCTCTCGACCGAGTTTTACTAGGACGAATTCTAACAAGATTAGGAATGGACGCGGGGGTAAGTCATGTTTTTCCACATCGGTTCAGACACACATTTGCGATTCAATTTCTGAGAAACGGGGGAAATATATATTCACTTCAAAAGATTTTGGGACATTCAACTCTGGATATGGTGAAGAGATATTTGGCAATTGCCCAACACGATCTTGATCGTGACCATGAGATCGCCTCACCGGTAAATCATTGGGGCTTAAGATAACTCAAATTCGAACTCCCGACTCACAGTTCACATCCGTGAGGTTCGGGGGTTCGACCCTCTCCGCGCCCACTCTACACCCCGCGATGGGGTGTTTTTTTTACAGGTTCGGGCGTCCCCGCAAGGGGGATGCAATTCGACCCTCTCCGCGCACACCTGATACCCCACCACAGGTAGAGAACCAATGGTTTAACTTTCCGTTCTTTCGTCACAAGCAACAGGTTAAAAAAGCCTGAATTTTCTTTTCAAACTTGAAAATAATCTTTACAAAGATGTTACGGAGTCCGTGGGAAAGACTTTTTATAATCTTTTTAAAGGTTGTGTGGAGGTAATGCTATGCGCGAAAAAATCTTCATTGTAGATGACAATGAAGTCAGCCGTAAATTGGTGGGTGGGATACTCAAAAAAGAAGGATACGAGGTTTACGCTGCCGCCAGCGCCACCGAAGCCCTGGCAGCCATTCCCAATATCATGCCGGATCTGGTGATTCTGGATGTGATGATGCCCGAAATGGACGGGTATCAGCTTTGCCGCCGGTTGAGGGATCGTTCGGACACCGCCCGACTACCGATCATCATTCTCACTTCACTCAATCAACTGGAAGAACGCCTAAAAGCCTTTGAAGCCGGCGCGGATGACTTCATTCCCAAACCGTTTCAACCGCAGGAGTTTCTGGCTCGGGTGCAGGTCGCCCTGCGGCGCTCTGGGTTTTACCTGCCCACACCGACCAAAACCGAAGCCAGTACAATTGCGGTATTTTCCTTACGCGGCGGCAGTGGCGTTTCTTCGATTACCGCCAATACGGCCATCGGGCTCAGCCAGTTGTGGAAGAAACCGGTTGTGCTGGTAGATCTGGCACTTGAAAACGGCA
Source organism: Bellilinea caldifistulae (assembly GCF_001306055.1). GTDB lineage: Bacteria > Chloroflexota > Anaerolineae > Anaerolineales > Anaerolineaceae > Bellilinea > Bellilinea caldifistulae. The sequence continues at coordinate 31,462 of NZ_LGHJ01000028.1, forward strand.
TTTCCGCTCTGATGTTGGATTTGCCTCTGCGTCACAGTTGGGCGGAATTATCCAAAATCCACGCCGAAGAAATAGACAGTGAGGTGGTCTATCAAGTCCTTTTGAAGCACCCTAGCGGCGCCAATGTGCTGGCAGCCCCGCGCCGCCCTTACGAGGCTGAGTTGTTGAACGCCGATCAGGTCAAACAGGTGCTGACTTTGCTTTCCCAACAAAACGAATACCTTGTGATTGACCTGCCCCACAATTTTGCAGAAACGACTCTGGCGGCTTTGGACCAGGCCGATTTGATCCTGCTGGTGCTTTCCCCGGAACTGGCATCGGTGCAATGTGCCAGCATTGCGCTGGATGTGTTTTCCAAAATCGGTTATCCGCCCGAAAAAGTCAAACTGGTCTTGAACTGGACTTTCAAAGGCAAAGGACTGCCCAGAGAAGAGATTGAAAAGGTTCTCCAAAAACGAATCGAGATTGTCTTGCCCTTCGCCGGAGATGAGCTGATCAACGCGCTGACGTTGGGTAAGCCACCCGTTTATGAAGCGCCGGAAAGCGCTTTGGGCGGCTTGTTTGAAGATTTTGCCTTTTACTGGAGCAAACCCGAACACAAGAAAAATCCGCCCAAGCCGTATTCCGAAGCGCTGATCCGCGTTCAAAAGCGGATGAAAGCCAGAAAGAAATAAAACACCGGAGGGCGAATGATGGAAAAAAGAATTCAAGAGTCGGGACAGGGATTGTTGGAATATGCATTGATTCTGGTGCTGGCGGCAGTTGCACTGGTGCTGATTTTGCAGCTATTTGGGATTTCCCTGCGGGATGTCTACTGCGCTGTCGTCAGCATCTTTTCCGACAGCGGAACTTGCGCTGTTTCCGCCAAACCCGCCGTAATTTGCGAAGATGACTTTACCCAGGGATTGAGCGGCTGGCAAAATAATTTTGGGAACACCAACATACAAGGGGGCAACTTTTGCTGGAACGGAGCCACCCAAACCTTCAACCAATGTTCGATGAAGCAGGAATTAAAAGACTATGTCATCCACCTGGAAGATGTGGTCATTGGCCAAGGGCCGGGATTTGGTGTGTTTTTCAGAACAACCTTTGGGCAGCAAGGCGCGTCGGGGTACATTTTTCAATACGACCCCGGTATGAAGAATTACGGATCACCCAATGGCTCCTTCCTCATCCGCCGCTGGATGAACGGCAAAGAAATTTGGAAACCGATAGCCGAAACAACTATTCCGCCTGATTTTGCGCTTTACAAAACCCCCCATGATATAGACATCGTTGTCAGCGGCGCGAATTTTACTGTTCTGGTGGACGGGAAAAAAGTTTTGGAAGTTACCGATCATGTGTATAAAGATGGCGGGGCAGGTTTTCGTTCGTGGGGCAATACCACCGCCTGTACCTCGCACTTTTCCATCTTTGAAGTGAAGTAGCTAGCGGCAGGTTCAGGAGGTTGGAATGAATTTTGAACAATCACCCTCATTGAAAGATTTCCAAAACGGGCTGCGGGAAGACCTGCCCTCAAAAAAGCGGTTAACCCCCCAGCAGGTGATTATTTTGCTGCTGCTGGTGACGGTCATTGCACTGGCAGCCCTGGTTTGGGCGCGCTCCGACAGCGCTCAGCTGGTGCGCGGGGCCGGCAGTGTCAAGGGCTACGTGGTGGATGATCGCGGGCAGCCTTTTCAGGGAGAAATTTACATTCTCGGCACAGAAGTTACCGGCATTACCGACACCAACGGCTTCTTCCAGGTGGACGGTGTGCCCGCCGGAAAACAGTATTTGATCGTAGCCGACCAACGCATCGGGCATGAGTTTCAGATTGCGGTTTTACCGGGTGAAATTCTGGATGTCGGTACGCTCCAATTTGTTTCAACCGCGACACCGTGAGAAATGGACAAATTCAGGAGAACGTTAATGATTTTCCAGGAACTTAGAAAACGACTGGCGCTTCAATATGCCCTGACCGGTTTTGCAATCGGCTGCCTCTTCCCTGTTTTTGCAATCTTGCTGGAATTGATCGCGCGCGGCAACTTCAACGGATGGTTTTCGGTCGTTGAGTTATTTTCAGGCAGCCGGATCATCTGGGTAGTCGCCTCTGCGCCGCTAGTCATGGGTGTGGTGTTTTATTTACTGGGCAGGCAGAAAGAAGCCCTCCTGTTCGTTAACCAGAAGCTGGAAAGCGCGGTCAACGAACGGGTTGGTAAGCTGGATCAGGCCTATAAAACCCAGTTTATCTTAAATCAGTTATTACAGATTTCATTACAGAATCTGCCGCTCAAAGAAACGCTGACCCAATCGCTGGATTTGATTCTGGAATTGCCGATTCTTTCTTCAGCAAAGCAGGCCGGCATCTTTTTATATGACAGGCCCACCAACAGCCTAAAAATTGTCGCCGAACGCTACCTTGACCCGAATGCGGGGCAATTCTGCCGGTTGGTGCCGGATGGCTACTGCCGCTGCGGGGCAGCCATGCGCAATAACGCCATCCAGTTTGTAACCTGCCAGAACGAAATCAGTTCCATACAGCGCGATCAGTTTCACGGCAACCTGTATGTTCCCATCGAAGTGGATGGTCAACTGGAAGCCGTGCTGGCCGTGTACATTGACGAAAACACGGTCAACGATGAGGCCTGGAATCCACTCGATCTCGAGTCGGTCGCCGGTGATCTGGCTACGATTTTGAAAAACAGGATTAATGAGGAAAAATTACGCCTCCACAGCGTCATCCTCAATCACATCACTAACGCCGTTCTGCTTGCCGATCCTCAGGATCGGGTGGTCTGGGTCAACCCGGCTTATACTGAATTGACCGGCTACACACCCGACGAGGTGATTTGAAAGAAGCTGGGTTTCTCCCGCTCCGGTGCACATGACGACGAATTTTACCTCCAGATTCGCGAACAGGTATTAAAGGGCGAACTCTGGCAGGGAGAGTTGATCGAGAAAAAGAAAGATGGGTCATTGTTCATCAATCAGCAAACTTCCATTCCCCTCAGTGATGAGGAAGGCTCAATCAAGTATGTGATTTCGGTGATGGAAGACATCACCGAACGGCGCAAGGCGGAAGATGAAATCCGCCGTCAGAAACGCTATTTTGAAACCCTGGTGGAAAACTCCCCCATTGCCATCGTGACTCTGGATCATCAGCACCGCATCACCGGCTGCAACCCGGCATTTGAAAGCCTGTTCGGCTACTCTCGCAACGAGATTCACAACCAGAATATTGACAAACTGATTGTACCGGAAGAGGAACTGGAACATGCCAGGTCGCTCAGCGCAACCGTCGTAAGCCGTGGTAAAGTTCACCTGATCGGGCAGCGCAAGCGCAAAGACGGACGTCTGGTGGATGTGGAAATCTTCGGTGTACCGGTGGTGGTGGATGGTCAACCGATAGGCGTGCTGGGTATCTACCACGATATCAGCGACCTTTTGGAGGCACGCCGTCAGGCTGAGGCTGCCGCCCAGGCTAAAGCTGAATTTTTAGCCAACATGAGCCACGAAATCCGCACGCCTCTCAACGCCATCATCGGGATGACCAGTCTGCTGCTCGACACCCGGCTGGATGCTGAGCAGAAAAATTTTGTCGAAACCATCCGCACCAGCGGCGATTCCCTGCTCACTATCATCAACGACATCCTCGATTTCTCCAAAATCGAGGCCGGAAAGATGGTGATGGAAAAGCAACCCTTCTACCTGAGCGACTGCATCGAGTCGGCCATGGATCTGCTGGTTTCCAAAGCTTCAGAAAAGGGGCTGGATCTGTCCTATTTGGTTCAGGAAAATACCCCCAACCGCTTGCTGGGCGATGTCACCCGCCTGCGTCAGGTGCTGGTCAACCTGCTTTCCAACGCCGTCAAGTTCACCGAAAAGGGCGGGGTGTTTATAAACGTTGAGTCTGAAAAGATCACTGAGCCGGACGAGTACCGCGTTCATTTTGCGGTGCGCGACACCGGCATTGGCATCCCGGCTGATCGTGTCAACAGCCTTTTCCAGCCCTTTACACAGGTGGACGCCTCCACCTCGCGGCGATTCGGCGGTACCGGCCTCGGCCTTTCGATCAGCAAACGATTGGTCGAGATGATGGGCGGTGAAATTTGGGTGGAGAGCGAACCGGGCAAAGGCTCAACTTTTCACTTTACCATCCGGGCGCAAGCCACCCAGGCCACCCATCTGCTGCCGCACCAGATCCATACCGACGAACTGGCCGAGCGCAAGATTCTGATTGTGGATGACAACGCCATGAACCGCATGATCATCTCGCGCCAGACCGCCCGCTGGAAAATGAAACCCTACTCGGTTGCCAGCGGCGCAGAAGCGCTGGAATTGATCCGCAAAGGGGAAAGCTTCGATATCGCCTTGATTGACATGCAAATGCCGGAAATGGACGGCGTAGCTGTTGCCGGTGAAATTCGCAAATTACCGGAAGGCAAAAACCTGCCGATGGTACTGTTCACCTCTTTGGGATATAAACCGGAAACTGCCACCCAGGATTTGTTTACCACTGTGCTTTACAAACCGCTCAAACCAAACCAGTTATTCGAAACCATCCTTTCGGTGTTAAACAATAAACCGCGCCAACAACCCCGCAAACACACCGCGCCAGTCATTGACCATACCTTTGCGGAACGCTGCCCCATGCACATCCTGTTAGCAGAGGACAATCTGGTCAACCAGAAAGTGGCCATCGGTATCTTGCAGCGGATGGGCTACCACGTGGATGTGGCCGCCAACGGGCTGGAAGTGCTGGAAGCCCTGCGCCGCCAGCACTACGACGTGGTGCTGCTGGATGTGCAAATGCCGGAAATGGACGGCGAGGAAGCCGCCCGAGAAATTCAGCGCCGCTACCCACCCGAAGACAGGCCGATCCTGATTGCCATGACCGCCAATGCCCTGGAAGGCGACCGCGAACGCTATCTGGCAATCGGAATGGACGATTACATCTCAAAACCAATCCGTGTTGAAGAATTAATGCGCGGTTTGGAGAATGCCTATCAAAAAATTAGACGAGGTGAACATGTCTCTTGATCTGAGTACGCTCAATTCCTACCGCGATTTCATGGGTGAAGATGCAGACAGTTTCATTGAGGACATTATCCGCTCTTACCTCAATGATGCCCCCCGCTTGCTGGACACCCTGAAGGAAACCATCACCAGCGGTGATACCGCCCGCTTTGTACGCTCGGCACACACCCTCAAGTCCAACAGCGCCACGCTGGGCGCCGGGCAACTGGCCAGCATGGCAGCCGAACTGGAACAGGCCGGTAAAACCACCCCCCTGCCAGAACTGGCCGGGAAGGTCGCTGCTGCCGGCGAGGAACTGGAGCGTGTTTTACAAGCCCTGAAGGATTACTTAAACGGCGGATAAAACCGCCTGCAAAGCCGCAGGTTAAATGTTTTCGCAAGGATAGGCAAAGATAGTTTTCTCCAGCGCACCTGACCGAAAACCCGGTTTTGTTTTCCCCCTCCCCCGCCTCAACCCTCTCCCGGTGAATGGGGGCAGGGCAAATACCGGTTTCCAACTCCCTTGACAAAAATACTCATCGGTTTTATATTTTCCCGAAATTTGGTAAACCGGTGAGTATTTTTCTATGTCCGTCCGAAACGCACTTTTAGGTTTGCTCTGCCAGCGCAGCCGCTATGGCTACGAACTGTTGCAGGCTTTTCAGGCAGTGATGGGCGGGCGCGAAACCTGGGAACTCAAACCCGCGCAGGTCTATACCACCCTGACCCGCCTGAAAGAAAGCGGTCTGATCGCCGAAGAATCGCCGGAAAGTGAAGCCGACCAGGCCAGGCGTTGTTACACCATCACCCCGGCCGGTAAAGAGGAATTGCGCCGCTGGTTTGAGTCGCCGGTCAAAGTGGAACATCAGCGGGATGAATTCTTCCTGAAACTGATGCTCGCCATGGCAACCGGACAAACCGACCCGCGCCGCCTGATTTACCTGCAGCGCACCAGCCTGTTCCAGGAACTGCACCGCCTGACCACCCTGCGTATGGAACTCGATCCGTACACCTCGCTGGCTCACATTCTTCTGCTGGATCAGGCCATCATGCATGTGGAGGCTGATTTGCGCTGGCTGGACATGATCGAAAGCCGGCTGGACGAAGTCAGTCATCAGCCGGTGCCGGAACCGGAATTGAAACCGCGCGGGCGGCCGCCCAAATCCAAATCTCCCGATTAGTCACCATCCCCCCTATGAATTACGGAGGCATCATGAATCACCCAATTGTTCGTACCGAAGACCTGACCAAAATTTACGGGCAGGGTTCAACCGCCATCCGCGCGCTGGACGGCGTCAATCTTGCCATTCAGCCGGGCGAGTTTGTCGCCGTGATGGGCCCCAGCGGCTGCGGGAAATCCACCCTGCTGCATCTGATCGGCGGGCTGGACCGCCCCACCAGCGGAAAAGTCTTTCTGGATGGTCAGGATTTGACCACCCTCAATGATGACGCGGTGACCGCCATCCGCCGGCGTAAAATGGGCTTTGTTTTTCAGTTCTTCAACCTCATTCCGGTGCTGAACGCCCTGGAAAACACTGCCCTGCCGATGATTCTGGACGGCATCCGCCCGGCTGAAGCACGTCAGCGGGCGCAGGAATGGCTCGAACGAGTCGGCATGGGACACCGCCTGACGCATCACCCCTCGCAACTTTCCGGCGGGGAGCAGCAGCGGGTGGCGATTGCCCGCGCGCTGGCAGCCGACCCGGCCCTGATTCTGGCGGATGAGCCGACCGGCAATCTCGATTCGCGTTCTTCTGAGGAAATTGCCACCCTCCTGCGCCAGATTTCCTCCACCTGGGAACGCACCATCCTGATGGTGACCCATGACGCCCGGATTGCCGCCTACGCCGACCGGATTGTCTTTCTAAAAGACGGCAAAATTGTGGATGAAACTATTCTGGAACATCGCAACGGCGAACAGACCGAAGCCGTGCTGGATAAAATGCGCGAAATTGGTGACTGAGCAGCCGTAAAAGGAGTATGAGATGAACCTCTACTGGACTCTGGCATGGAGATACCTGAGCGGACGCAAATTGCGCACCGCCCTGACCACGCTGGCGATTACCTTTGGTGTGCTGGTCATTTTTGGCATGAACACCTTTTTGCCCACCTTCGTCAAAGCCTACCAGACGCAGGTGATGGCGGTTGCCGGTCAGGTGGATGTCACCATCACCCATAAAACCGGCGAGGCGTTCGATCCTTCGGTTCTCGAAAAGGTGCGCGCCGTGGAAGGGGTTGAAGTTGCCAGTGGTTCGCTGGAACGCATCGTCAACCTGCCGGCCGATTACTTTGATCACGATCCGCAAGCCTTTGACCGAATCACCGCCCTGCTGCTGAAAGGCATTGACCCGACGACCGCACGCCAGATGATCGCCTACAACATCATCGAAGGGCGTTTCCTTGAACCTGAGGATCAGGGGGCGGCGGTGATCACCCGCTCGCTGGCGCGCGAAATCGGCCTCAAATTGGGCGATACCCTCGCGCTGCCCACCGCTACCGGCATTGCCGAACTGAAGATTGTCGGCATCCTGCCGGAGCGGATGATGCCCGGTAACGAAGAAGTGCTGGTGACCCTCAGCGATGCTCAACGGTTGATGAACATGCCGGATAAGATTAACATCCTGGATGCCAATTTTGGGACACTGGATGAAGCCCGCCGCGCCGAGATTCAAAAACGAATCACCGAAACCCTTGGCGATTCCTTCAAAATCGGCGCGCTGGAAACCGGCTCGGAAATCTACACCAACCTGAAAAACGCCCAGTTGATTTTTGTGCTGATGGGCTTTCTGGCGCTGTTGATGGGCGGCTTCATCATCTTTAACACCTTCCGCACCATCATCGCCGAGCGCCGCCGCGATATTGGCATGCTCCGCGCCCTCGGCGCAAACCGCCGCACCATCCGCTGGCTGATCATCACCGAGGGGCTGCTGCAGGGGGTGATCGGCACGGCGGCCGGCCTGGTGCTGGGCTACCTGTTCGGGCTGCTGGTGTTGCAGTTGATTGTGCCGGTCGCCAAGCAATTTCTCAATATTACCGTCGGCGCGCCGGAGGTTTCACCGCTTTTGCTGATCAGCTCCATTGTGCTGGGAGTGGGCATCACGGTCGTTGCCGGTCTGATCCCGGCTTACTCGGCTTCGCGAATCACCCCGCTGGAAGCCCTGCGCCCCTCGTTGGGCAAGGTCAATTTCAAGCGGGTTGCCAGCCTGTCCTTTTGGGCCGGGGTTGTGCTGATGGCGCTGGCCGCCGGGATTTTGTTCAGCCGGCAGGCCGCCCTGATCGGGCTGGGAGCGGTGCTCTTCACCGTCTCGCTGATCCTGATGGCGCCCGCCTTGATTAACCCGATTGCGGTGATGTTCGGCAGCCTGCTGGCGTTGATCTACGCCCGCAACGGCACAGCCCAGTTAGCCGAGGGCAACCTCAGCCGACAGCCGGGCCGCGCAACCGTGACTGCCTCCACCACGATGATTGCCCTTGCCGTGGTGGTGATGATGGCTTCCATCCTCTCATCGGTGGCGCTGACCTTTACGCGGATCATGGAAAAAAGCCTGGGCAGCGACTACCTGCTGGTGCCGCCAACGCTGGCGGTGTGGGGCTCGAACACGGGCGCTTCCCCACAGCTGGCCGAGAACCTGCGCCAGATTGAGGGTGTGGAACTGGTCAGCACGCTGCGCTTTGCCGCCGCCCAGATTGGCGATATTGCCGTGGGCGTGCTGGGAATTGACCCGGACGCCTACCTTCAGATGGAATCGCTGACCTTCACGACCGGCGACCCGCTCAGCGCGTTTCAGGCGCTCAAAACCGAACGGGCGATGATCATCAACGGCGTGCTGGCAACCGCCTCCGGCATTCAGGTGGGCGACGAGGTTGAACTGGTGACCCCCGGCGGCAAACAGACCTACCGCGTGGTGGGGCTGGCAACCGACTACCTCAACGCCAAGACGACCACCGCCTACATCTCCCAGTCGAACATCGCCCTCGACTTTGGACGGCAGGAAGATGTCTTCTTCCAGATCAACCTCAAACCGGGCGCCGACCGGCAGAAGGTGGAAAGCGCACTGATGACCCTGCTGAAGGACTACCCGCAGTTCAAACTGCTCAACGGCAAAGCGTACGTGGAAGAAAACGCCCGCATGTTCGACGCCATCTTCATCGCCATGTACGCCATGGCCGCCTTTCTCGCCATTCCTTCGCTGATTGCCATGGTCAACACGCTGGCTATTGGGGTGCTGGAACGCACCCGCGAAATCGGCATGTTGCGGGCGGTGGGCGCCAACCGCCGTCAGGTGCGGGCGATCATCCTCTCGGAGGCCCTGATTCTGGCGGCAATTGGGACGGCGTTTGGTATTCTCGCCGGGCTGTACATGGGCATCATGGCGGTCAAAGCCTTTGAGGCGATGGGCTTCCCCATGGAGTACATCTTCCCGGCTTCCGGCATTCTGGCGGCGGCAGCAGTTGGCTTGCTGTTTGGGGCGCTGTCGGCGGTTGTGCCGGCCCGTCAGGCAACCCGGCTGGATGTGGTTGAGGCTCTGCGCTACGAGTAAAACCGGAAGCCGGGGTCATACACCCCACCGCGAGCCGCCTGACGGCGGCTCGCGGTTTCCCGCAAAGGTCAGCGAGCAGGTTGGGCTGGCCTCTTTGGGGCTATCTGGCCGCACCAAAAACGCTGATGGAAATCAGATGACAAACGGCAACCGCTCTTTTCAGCCAGAGTTGCAGTTCTTGACTTTCGACATACAGACCGTAGAGAATCGCTCCCCCGTAACCCAAAGAAACAAAAAAGAAAATGTCGTAGAACAAAAGCCTTAATTTGCGCATCATATCCCGGTCAGCCTATCCAATTTTGAGGGGTCTTGATGATATTTCCCCGCTTTTGCCTATTGCAGAGCAGAAATCAAACCTTCTTTGCGAATTTCCGCAGGCGGGTCATTCATCCGGATCGTCCAATTCGTTTTTTCGGGCAAATTCGAGCAAGTCGAAAAGGGAGATTGTGAAAAGAATTTTTCTTTTGCTGTCATCTTCAAGGATCACTTTTCTGGCATCGCTTTCACTCTCCGCAACCGTCGTTACAAGGATCTTTTTTTCGCCATCGGCAACCACATGCAGATAGAGATGGTAATCTTCCGGCTCGGCGTACCATGCCCCGCATTGCAAGATCACCGAAATCATTCGGGTTTCCAGTTCGTTGATCATCTCTTTTTTCCCCTTTACGGATCAATTTAAACGGATATTGTCATTTATTATCCTGACGGCTTGAGCCTCAGTCGAAATTCCCCCTGCTATACCAGCAAATTATACCCGAAACTTTCCAGTCCAGCCGGTAATTGATCTTCAAATGGATGATGATGAGGGCGCAAAACAGGCGGTTGTCGTGTCGTTTCAACCGGCTGATGAGCGGCCGAGCCCGTTGAGGCAGATCAAGAGATCAGGATGAGCAACAATAAGCCCAAGTCGCCAAAAAGGCGTGTCTTAATGCCCTTACGGGCATTTATTGATTCGGACCTTTCCTCTATGATACCGATGGTGGAAAGGATTTTTAGTTCTGTCTTAATGCCCTTACGGGTATTTATTGATTCGGACGAAATCAGATTTTGTGACGTTTATGAGAACATCGAGACGTCTTAATGCCCTTACGGGCATTTATTGATTCGGACAAAGCGTGCAAGGACAAGTTCCGCCCGCAGGCGATTTAGTCTTAATGCCCTTACGGGCATTTATTGATTCGGACTTCAAAAATTTTTACAAAAAAAATACCCCCCTCTTTGTCTTAATGCCCTTACGGGCATTTATTGATTCGGACCACTGATTCATCTCTGCATTTCTCTTGTTTTTTCAGTGAAGTCCGTTTAGTATAAGTACATTTTATTACCGGTTTTATAAAAAATCAATCAATTCTGGCAAAAAATTGCTTTTTCCGTACAATTTTAATCTTTTTTGCGTACCCCCCTCCAAAATTCGGTTATTTTTTGGTGGAATGAGGAGGGGGGTACGCATAATCTATACGAAACCCTCAAACGATCACCACTTCCGGTGGGGGCAGCGGCTTTCCCTGCCCAACCACCCGTACTTTTCCGCGGCAGGCGGCGCGGCTATCTCCCGCAACGGGAGCGCCGGATGAGCCGGATTATCCGAATCGGTTGGGTTGTAGTCCATCACCTCAAACGACGTATGCAGTTTTTAAGGTGCAGAGGCGCGATGCGGGCGCTTAATCCGATGTGCGGCTGGGGGAAGCCAGACGGCGCGCCTGCCCCAGCCCGTAAGCCGCCCCGCTGCCCAGCCCGGAGAATAGCGCAAACTCGGCCAGCGTGTAAAGGGCGGTCAGCCAGAAGCGGTCGTAGTGGCTGGCGGTGTAGGTAGCCTCACCCACCGCGCCGATGCGCAGCCCGCCCTGTTTGAGCGGCACCGGCACACTGTTCAGGCGGAAGCGCGAAAGGTGCAGGCACTCGGCGGCAAACCGGCGCGTTTCGGCCGGCAGGGCGAGTGGCGAAAAGGCGTTCCAGCGTTCCAGCAAACTGGTAAAAACCTGCTCCGGCAGCGGCAGTGGCAGGTGACGGCCATCCACGTGAAAAGTGGTCGGGCTGGCAAAGTGCAGGGTCAGACGGCGCGGCGGGGCGCTGCCCAGCAGGTGTCCGGCGGAGAAATCGTCGTAACGCGCCGTAGCCGCCCACGGGTGAGCGACGGGGTCGAAGTGGGCGGCTTCGATGCGGAAGGGCAGGTAATCCAGCTCCACCTGTGCGCCGGCGGCCAGCGGCCCGCCGGGCTGGGCGGCGGCGAGGAGCAGGCCGGCCAGCGGCGCCGTCAGCGCGGTAAAGCGCAGGGTGTAGGTTTGTTCGGGCTGCGGGCGGCGCGCCTCAAAATGCCCCAGCAGATTCGAGGCGGTGTAGGGGCGCAGGCCGTTATCGTCGTGCAGTTCGGCAGCCAGGCGTTCGTCGGAGCGTCGGACGACATCCAGCAACAGAGCCTGCGCCGCCCGCCCCCACCATTCCGGCAGCGGGCGTTCCTCGGCCGCGGCCGGCAGCGGGCGCACAATCAGCACCAGCGAAAGCAGGTCGGGCGGTGCGCTCATCCGGCCTCTCCGTTGGAGGGGTAGCGGGCGGCGCGCGCCCGTTCGCGCACCGCGTTGAGGTTGAGAATTTCGGCCACCTCGTAGCGCGGCGGCAGCGCATCCGGCACGGGGCGCAATCTGAGCACCGGGGGGAAGTAACCCATCCGCCCGTGCAGCTCGGCCAGCAGCAGGGCGGTGATGAAGTTGAGCGAGGGCGGGTTGACGAGAATGGGGCGGCTCTGCCACTCGGCCGGGGAGAGGGACAGGCGCGTCATGAGCGCCTCCAGCTGGGGCAGGAAGGGCTGGTTGTTGTCGAAGTGGACGGGGATGTCCATAATCTCAACCGGCTGGCCGCTGAGCGCTTCCACCTGTTGAATTTGATCGGTGGTGAGGGGGTGAGAGAAGTTGAGCAGCAAGATCATGGGGTTACCTCTAATCGGAAGGAGTGGGTAAATCGGCGGGCGGGTTTTCGTCCGCGGGCAGGATTTGCCACTTAATTAGCAACTGATGCAAGGCATCCAGCACTTCTGAAATCTGACGCTCCACCTTAGGAAGGTTCATCCGGTCTGCCTGATGCTCCGCATGGCTCAGTTGATTACGCAGCCTCGTCAGGCTAGAAAAGTTTTTTGCCATGCTCTCTGCATCCGGCCATTCATTGTAAATTTGATAGCCAATCCGATTCAAGTCATCCACGCTGAATTTGCGCTTTTCGCCGGTATGCTCATCGGTTATTGGCTGACCAATTTTGGCAATCCCCGAAATGGCTTTTTCGAGTGTGGATCGCTGGTCGTGTTTCAGGTGAATGTTTTTTTCGTAACGCACGGCTACCGCATCAATCATCACCTCGCGCGCCAGCGTGACAGCCTGGAGCATTTGGCCATGGTCCGCATACCACTCGATCATCTTCCACTCCCGGCGGATAAACTCTAACGGATCATCTAGCGGAGCTTCGAGCGCAAAATCATCAAAAATGCCGATGATATTCTTCGACAAGACACTGAAAGGCCTGGAAGTATGAGAGAAAGATCTGGCAGCCCTCTCCAGATGTGGACGCAAATCAGTGCTGGCTTTCATCAGACTGACCGGCTGGCATAAGAAGGCAGCCTGCGAAACGGTTCTGAGCGTTTCCGCCGCCCGTTTCTGTTCTTTGACGCCACCCAACAAATCCGCCAGCCGGGTAGCATTGCCGGTTTGAACAAATTGATCGGCAGCATTAATCCAATCCAGCATCGAAGCAAAACGCGAAAGATCCAATACCGGCGCTACACCGTTATTTTCTTTCTGTAAATCCAGTGCGCCATAGAGGATCGAGCGGATGGTCACTCCCTTGGCAGATTTGAGATAAGCTGCAAAAAGGAAGGCAAGAAAAGGGATTGAACGCAGTCCATGGGTAATATCGAAGGTTACCTCTTCTCCATCCTTAATTTCGTCAATAACATTGTCAAAGATACCCCACATTTCTTTATCATCACGACCGGTAGGAATGGGAACCTTCTGAATGCGGGGATCATTTCCCTTTTCAAGAGTCGACGAATAAACCGACTCCGCTTCCGGCGTTGTTAGCACCAGCATTCGATCAAAGTTAAGAAATTGCAGGATGGCTTCGGCAAAAACCTGTCCTTGATATTCCCTGCCGTCATAGCGGTAAGTAGTTTGTTGAGGGCGAATGCCCAGAAACGTAATCACCGTATGCGTCATGTCGTCCTCCAGAGTGAGAGATTGCCGGTAACCGGCTGGAACTGCACCAGCACCCAACCGAGCGGCAGGGCGGGGCTTTCCTGCACTTTGCCGTTGTTGCCTCTTTGAAAGGCGGCCGCCACCCGCCGCGAGAGCGGGAATGGGTCGCCGTGTTTGCGTTTGCCACGCGCCATGCGGAACTGGCGCAGCAGCGCCTCACGGGTGTTGGGGTCGCCAAACATCTGCGTACCGAACGTTTTGCTCTCCCAGCCGGTACCCCAGCCCAGGCACAGGAGCATCTGGTTGGGCTGCAGCTGGCTTTTGAGCAGGGAATCGTAAAACGAGGTCACCCGCCCGGCGCCGGGGATGCGCGCAAACCAGGCCTGCTCGCGCCGCACCTGCTCCTGCGCGCGCTTGTTGACGATCTGCGGCAGGGCACGCAGCGCGCTTTCGGCGGCAAACCGCAGCCCCTTGCCCTTCGCCCAGTCCGAGAAGAGCGCGGTATCCACCTTGATGGTCAGCTCAAAGGTCACATCCGGGCGGATGGCTTCCATTTCGATGGGCGAACCCAACGCGCCGCCGCGGTTGATCACCCGCGCGTTGACCACCATCAGGCTTTCCGCACCGAGCGGCTGGCTGTCGCTGACCTGCAAGGCGCGCAGCAGGTCGTGGTTGGGGTTTTTGCCCAGCAGCGAGCGTTCCAGTTCCTGGGCGGCAAACTTGGCGTTACGCCCAAGGTGGCTAACTTCCAGCCGCAAGCCGTTCTGCTTCCACAATACGGCGGCCAGCGCCGTGCGCAGCGCGCCTTTGAGTGAAGAACCGGGCAGGTAGGGTCGGTCATACACATCCTTGATCTGCTCGCGCAGGACGGCCCCTTCACCGGTGGCACGCGGCGTTCCTTTCAGCACATAGCGGAAGAGGGGACTGTCAGGACGATAATCAGCCTCGCTGAGCAGCTCCTGCGGCGGCCGTTCGGCGATGATGGCCAGTTGGCGTGGGTCCTCGATCTTTTGGGCTTCCAGCAGGTGGTCATGGTGGATACGCCAGGTGTGGTCTTTATAAATGGCATAATCGTACTGGTTGAGCAGTTCTATGCCGCTGCCAATGTGCAGCGGAGTGAGGGTGGAAACCTTTACCTGAAAGACGGTGTAGTCGGGCATGTCAACCTCCTCGCGCGTTGAAACCGGCCGCACAGGCAAGCCCGTAACGGTAGATGGGGTGCGGCAGGTCGCCGGCTTGCCGCGGCGAAACCTCGCACACATCCCCCGCCGGCAGGTTCGGTAAGTTCAGCAGGCTACCCTCGCCGATCATCAGCACGCGCTGGCGCAGCAGGTTCTCGCGTCCGAAGGGATCACACCAGCCGCCCACGCTGACCAGCTGGTAGCATCCGTCTTGCAGGGCAGTGGGCAGTTCGGCCGCGCGGGGGTGATAGCGGCTGAGCAGGTAGGCCGGCTGGCCGGGCGCAGCAACAGGCAGTTCAAATGGTAGTGGCTGAGGAAAGCCTTTACGCAGCTCAAAACCGCCAAAGCCGATGGCGCGCTTCCCGCCCAGCCCACTGTATTGCAGGGCATCCAGCGCGCGGCGCAGCAGGACACGGCTGGGGTGAGTTTCATCGGCCAGCCACTGCACGCCAAACCACAGGCCGCATCCCGGCTGAAAGTGGATCTGGACGGTGTGGTAGATATCCGGCGCGTAGCGGATGCGGTCCACGGTCACATGCGGCTGGCGGGCGCGGCGGTAGACCGCCTGGCGCCGCAGGGCAAAGATTTTTTCTTTCCTCAGTTTATAAACTTCCAGCAGCGAACCGGTTTCTTCCAGCGTCAGCCAGAACTGGCCGCCTTGCAGGGCAATGCCGTTTTTGGGCGGTTGCTCTTCTTCTTTTGGAAAAAGGTCATCATCCAGCCGCTCACCGCCCAGCAGACGCAAAAAGAGCCGCTCGGAAAGGTACTGCACCTTTTTGATGCGCTTGCCGTAGTCGCGCAGGGTTTCGGCGCTCAGCGCGCCGCTCCAATCCAGCGGTGCGGGGTAAAAGCGCACCTCGCCGACGTAGGGGAAAGTCGAGGTCAGCAAAAAGGGCGGACGGGGTGGATCGGTCAGAAACGGCTGCAGGAAGGCGGCCGTGTCCTCGCCGGAAGCCGCCAGCGCCGCGGTCAGCGCGCTGAACAGTGTATCCGAGGGGATAGCAGGCAGGGTGTCTTCCAGCTCCAGCCCGCGCCGGCCAACCCGCACTACGCCCTTCATTTTCAGGGCATAGATTTCAAGGGGTGGCATATCGCCCTCCTACAACTCGGCCAGAATTTGCTGCTGAAGGCCGCTCAGCCCGGCGGCCAGTTCGGCAACCGTTTCAAATTCTCCTAATTTCTTCGGCTCGGCGCTGTAATCCTTGCCGCGCCAGGCGAGGCGAATGTTCTGGATCTCCACCTTGCCAGAACCGCGGCTGCCCAGCCCGCCGAGGTAGTCATCCAGCAGCAGTTGCAGCCCTTCAACAATCACCTTCAGGCGCTGAACGTCCTTTTTAGCGTCGCAATTGGCACCTTCATAGACCGAATAGACCAGTTCGGCGTTGCTGAAACGGGTGCCGGCCGGCACGCGCTCCATCTGGCGTGGGTTGGCTGCCGAGGTCACCCGGTCAATCGAAACTTCGGTCTTGACTTCGGTGTAGGGCAGGTCGGTGCCGGCATTTTCCAAAGCCTTTACGCTTTCTTCATCCATAAAGACATCCCGCACGATCAGGCGGGTGGGGGTGGCAAACTCGCGCTCGCCCGGCACGCCAAAGGTGGTACACACATCACAGTTCAGGTAAGTATCAGAGTGTTTATTGTTTTCCGCTCCACAGGAATGAATATAACCCTGCCCGATGCGCTGGTTCTGCGGCAAGCCCTTGTACTTTTCCAGCAGGCTGCGCATCTTGCCGCGCAGGCTGGAACCGGGGATGTAGGGCCGGTTGGTGAGCGGGTCGCGGATGACCGTCTTATCCACCCCGCCGATTTCGATGCCCGATTCGGTACCGCCGATGTGCAAACCTGTTTGGGCAACCACATCAAAATGGATTAAAACGCGTCCTTTGAGTTGAATTTTGTTGTTGTTCATCATGACCTCCTGAAGTTCAAGTTTTGCGGGGTGCTAACTGCCACCGTAGGCTTTGTGGTAGGCCAGAATTGCCTCGAGGAATTCGACAAAACGCTTGAAGTACTCGTCCTGCTTTTCGGCCGGCGCCTGCGTGACCGCATCCAGCGCCGGTTTGAGCACATCCACCAGCGCCCGAACAGCCTGCCCGCGCTCTCGGCGGGCGCGGTACTCCATCTTCGGCTTGAGCAGAATCAGGCGGCGCAGTACCTTCTGGCGCTCGGCGACCGCTGCTCCGCCCTTCTGGCGGGCAACTGCCCATTCACCCTGAATCTGGCGCACCTCGCCGAACAGACTGCGGATCTGGCTGGTGGAAAGATACAGCTCTTTCAACTCCTTACCGAACTGATTCGTCCATTGCACCAGCAGTTCGCCGCTGGCGTCCTGAGTGATAATTTTTTGCACTTCATTTGCAGGTATGGGGCTCATTTTATTCCTCCTGTGTATTGAGCGTATAAAACTTTGGACTTATATCCATCAAGATTGGGGTTAATTTGTCTTGGAATTGTGTAGAGAGACCTTGAATCTGGTTCTCGAACCTCGTTCGATTTTCTTGAATCAATTCTTTGAGGTAATTAGCCGCAAAAATAACCTGAGTCAAATCTGTAAAGAAACGAATCCTTCTCCTTTCCTCAGTTTCGGTTAGAACCGATAAACTCAAGCAAAACATCCTAGCATTTCTTCTCATCACCCGGTTAAATTGATGATGGCCGATCTCTTCGCCTAGATTTACATTTATTGCTAATTTCTCAGTTTGGCTCCAAAAAGACCTCATCGTATCGGGATCATAATTTCTTTTTTGTGCTTCTCTGTTCCATGCTCTCCAATAAATGCGGTCAAGCATGACGCCAATTCGAATGTTCTGATCTTCAATTAAGGTTTTTTGAGACTCTGTGGCTTCCGTTCTCACTTCAATCGGTTGATCAAGGGTTAATTCTTCTGCTTGTGCAATCTCGCTCGGTTGACTATTATTTTCAGAATTGTCCATATCCTCTCCATCTTCTGCTATCGTCGGGATTATCTCGTTTTCCTTTACCAAATCATCCTGTTGCGGGGAATATTCACCAATAATCTCTGGCAAGGCTGTTTCAAGATAAAAAGGAATCGAACAAATTTGTGTCAGCTCCTGGTCGGCGTAAATAAAGGTTTCAACCTTTTCAAGGATCTCACTTTTGCATTGAACTTCAATGTATTTTCGGATTTGCTCTTGATTAAATGGCTGTATTCTTATTTCCGATATGTCTTTTCTGTATTCATCCGCAAAAGATGGTGAAGGCGGGCGAGTGGCCAGAATAAATTTCAGATCAGGATACTTCCTTATCAAATCTTCTAAGATTCGAATAAAACTCCTGCCAACTACCCTATTCAATATCTCATCAAAGCCATCCAGCAACACCACAAAGTGATACCTCCGATTTTCAAATAACCGATTCAATTCTTCAGGTCTTCTCTCTGGAAATTTCAATCCCTCACATAAACGATTAACCAGAAGGCTTTCCATTTGATCGCTATTATTTATGTTCAACTCCCTTAGTGAAACAAAAATCGGTATAAAACCAAATGGATAGTACACCTGATGGTAGTTTTCTTGATTTCCAATATCCCCCTCC
Organism: Bellilinea caldifistulae; assembly: GCF_001306055.1. GTDB lineage: Bacteria > Chloroflexota > Anaerolineae > Anaerolineales > Anaerolineaceae > Bellilinea > Bellilinea caldifistulae. The sequence continues at coordinate 49,912 of NZ_LGHJ01000028.1, forward strand.
AATAATTCAGCCCTCATATAAGCGAACCTTTCGAGTAATGTGGTTTTCCCAATAGCGGCTTCGCCAGTTATTACGAGAAGGTTTTTGTTACTCTCAAGGAACCTCCGAATCTCTTCAACAATCTCTATTCCATTATTTGAAAGTAATTCTTGATATCCTTCAATGGTGAAGGATTCCTTGAATCTCTCTTGCAGTTTCACAAAATAATTCTCCCATTGTTCTGGAAAAATATACGGGCATTTTGTAAAAGGATGGTAAATTCCTTCCATTTCGGGAGCCAGTCTTTCGTTGCTCTCCCCGGTTCGTATCCAGGATTGACCTGTTTCTATGCGATCCAGACTTCTTCTGACTTTGAATGGGGTTTCTGTTGGCAGAGGGGGTATTTTGATGGACAAAATGATATGCCCATCACAATCAATTGCCTCCAAGTTCACAGCCCGAAGCTCTGGTTGGATATAATCATTTATGAGATTTTTTATAGTTCTTTTTACTCCATCAATTCCTCTGAGTTGATGTATCATTCTTTCTGTAAATTCTTGGACCTTAACAAAAATGGTGAGTCAGAAGTATCCTTATACGGTGACCAAACCAAATAAGGAGAACCCAATGACTCACCAAAATGATTATAACCTTTCTGCAGGGACGATCGAAGAAATTTTGCGCAA
>NZ_LGHJ01000022.1 GCF_001306055.1 Bellilinea caldifistulae
ATGATCCTTTGCCGGTTTCTTCGAAACGCTGCTTTTCCATCCCGCTGATCTCCAAAGTGGTTTGGTTCGATTGTATTAAGGTTTTCCCCTTTTCGTCAATCCCAGTTGTTTGTTTTTCAACAATCTCCCGGGGAAACGTTTGACGATGCCCTCCATGCGCATTTCTTTTATTCGTTTGTGACCGGTGGGGAGTAAATCGCTCATAATTCACTTCCGATGAGTGGGGTGGCTTGGGTTATCTCAAGCCACCCCGTTTCAATCAAATTTTTATTGTTTAGGTCCGCTGAGCGGATCAATTGTCCCGTTCATGATGCCATCAATGGTTTCCTGAGCTTTGGCTTTGATGTCATCCGGAACGGGGACTTTATCGTTATAAACCAGTTTCAGTCCACCGTTTTTGAATGTCAGGGTGTAGGCTTTGCCGCCCAACACACCCGCCCGGACAGATTTAACCATGTCGCGAATGACAATCGTCCAATCAAAGACCTGAGTGGCAACAACGGTTTCTGGACCGACCGGTGTTTGTTCCCACTGGGTTCCGAACCAGTAAGCGCCTTTATCCTTGGCAACACCGATGGCGCCAACCACCGATTGGGAAGATCCGGTCAGCATATCGGCGCCGGCAGCAATGTGAGTTTCAGCAGCAGAAGCCATCAGGGATACATCCGAGAATGAGCCGGTGAATGTCACATTGACCTGAATGTCCGGCTTTGCGTTTTTAGCCCCGGCAACGAAACCATCCACAAACAACTTGGCATCACCAGCGTTCACCGGTCCGCAAACACCCAAAACACCGGTTTTACTCATGAGCGCTGCAATTGTACCGAGGACATAACCGCCTTCCTGAGATTCGGCCTGGTAGGCATAGACATTATTAATGCCCTGAGCCTGGAAAGTATCCAGTGAGGTACCCCACGCAAAGGCTGTTTCCGGGAAATCCGGTGCAATTTGGGACAGGGATGTGCCATATTGGGAACCATGGGCAATCACAAGGTCGTATCCCTGGGCAGCGTAGTCTCGAATGGCCGCAGCGGCATCGGGAACATTGAACATGCCTTCCGAGTAGGCAATTTCAAATTTGGATGGTCCGCCTTCCTCTTCCTGAACTTTCTTGAGGGCTTCGAAGAAGGATTGGCTGAAGGCAAGGTCGGTGATCGTGCTGGGCATGACCACGGCCACGCGGAACGGCTTTTCCTCCTGGGCTGGCTGAGTGGGCGCCGCTGGCTGAGCGCAGGCGCTCAACAACAAGGACACAAGGGCAACCAGCAGAGCAATCCGCACAACAAATTTTTTCATTTTGTACTCCTCCAAAAAAATAGGGAAATGGGTGAAAAATATACGCGGCAACAGCCTTTGTGTGAATAAGGGTAACTTTTGCGAGATCACCTCCTCTTTTAATTCAGAAAATTTCATTGGGTTAATTTTCACCGCGCTCGAAGGGTTTGGTAAGCGCCTGCGGCTGGCGGGCGCGTCTACCTGAAAACGTTAATGCAATGATTGTGAGAATGTACGGCATCATAACAGCAATATCAGATGGGATGTTGATCCCCTTTACCTGAACCCATAACTGTAAAGCATTTACAAAGCTGAACAATAATGCTCCGCCCATTACCCCCCATGGCCGCCACCCGCCAAAATAAACCAGTGCAACGGCGATGAAACCCATACCGCTGGTCATGTTCTCCTGAAACAAGTTGATCAAGGCAAGGGATAGAGATGCCCCAGCGATGCCCGCAAGGATGCCTCCAAGGCAGACGGTGGTGTAGCGTATGAGAGTGACATTGACACCCAGTGTGTCGGCTGCCTGAGGGTTTTGACCGACAGCGCGAACTTTCAAGCCAAAGGTGGTTTTATTCAATACGAAGTTAGCTAAAGGAACCAGCAGAAATGCACCATAAACCAGTAAATTATGATTGAAAAAGATATCCCCAAGATATGGGATTTGGCCCAATAACGGAATGCGGATGGGTTGAAAACCGCGAATTGACTCAACCCCCCCAAGGGTGACTTTGAATAGCAGTGTGGAAAGACCCAAACCAAACAAATTCAGGCCGATTCCACTGATTCCCTGTTCAGCCTGTAAAGTAACACTGACCACGGACATCAATAAACCCATTAAGAAACCGGCCACCGCTGCGCCTAATAAACCCCAAAAAAGGTTGCCGGTTTTCATCGCAATGTAAAAGCCAGTATATGCCCCCATCAGCATGATTCCATCCACCCCAAGATTGAGGACTCCAGATCTTTGGGCAAAAGTTTCGCCGATGGCGGCGTACAGATACGGTGTGGCTAATCGGATACCGGAATATAAGATGCCTAATAAGACGGGCAGGGTGAACAGTTCAGCCACGAGTTTCCCTCCTGCGGGCGCGGCGGCGAGCCCAGATTTCGCTGCTGACTACAAAAAGGACGACCAATCCTAAAATCACGGTGATAAGCGCTGAGGGTACCTGGGTAACCCGTTGCATGCGATCTGCACCGACAAGCAGCCCGCCGAAAAGAACCGATGCAGGTACGGCACCCAAAGGATGCAATTTGCCAAAGAGGGCCGCCACAATACCGGAAAAACCATACCCACCGGAAAGTCCTTCTATCATGCGGTGATGAACACCGGTGACCTCCACTCCTCCGGCTAAACCGGCAAATGCACCGCCGAGGATCAGAGAAAGCGCTTGATAAAACTGAACCGGAATACCGGCATAACGAGCCGCATCCGGGTTCAAACCAACTGCCCGGATGCGGTAACCAATCGTCGTGCGCCAGAGAAAGATGTATACCAGCACCGCCATGATCAAGGCCAGGATGGCGCCGCTGTGCAGTAATGTGCGCGGCATCAAGCGGGACAGCCAGGCTGCCTGGGGCAGCAAATCGGATTGGGCGATTTGAGTACCGCGTTCAATTTCAGCCGGGTCAATCATCGGGCCGCGTAACAAATAATTAGAAAGTTGCAACGCAATTGCGTTCATCATCACTGTGCTCAAGATCTCATTGACCCCCAACCGAGCCTTGAGAATGCCGGGAACGCCACCCCAAACCGCCCCGCTCAATGCTGCCATCAGCAGGGTGAGTGGCAAGAGGATGATGCGCGGCAAGTCTGAAAATCCAATCGAAAAGGCAGTTGCTGCCAGCGCGCCGACAATCAACTGCCCTTCGCCCCCGATGTTGATCACCCCCCCGCGAAAGGCGATGGTAACCCCCAACCCAACCAGAAGCAGGGGAGTTGCTTTGACAAGGGATTGAGTAAGTCCGGAGACATTGCCAAAAGCGCCTTGAAAGAGTGTTCCATACGCTTGCAGGGGGTTAACCCCTAAGGCGTAAATCATTGCTGCTCCGATGAGGAGAGCAACCGGCACGGCCAGAAGGGGGAGGAGCGCCTCAATGGTACGATTGAAAAGTCGAGAGTATTCAGTTTTGGATGGCATCGAGGGGATAACCCTTTCCTGAGGGCGGGTTAGAGGTGGAGAGATGTCATACAACCTTCATTAGAATTCAGTATAGCAAAAAACAATCCTACTTCCAAATTATATTTGTCACGAATTTTGAAATTTTAAGGTTTTTGTTCGAGAACATTTTTGAATAAATGGTCAATTTGGTTCTTGAAACGATCGAAATCTGTTTCGGTCAGCAGGGGTAGCAAGAATTCATCGCTGATCTGGTAGGGGGAAAGCAGGCGCTTGAGATATTTACGGAATAAAATCAATCCCAGTTCGATCCCATGAAACTGGATCATTTCCTCAAGATGAGCGTCTATCCAGATTTTGACCTCTCGGTGAGAAACTTCCTCGCGGTCTTTATAACTGAAAATCCATGGGTTGAATAAAGCCGCCCGTCCAATCATCACGCCGTCACAACGGGTATGAGCTTGTATTCGCTGAATATCTGTAACGGTTTGCACATCTCCATTGGCGATTACCGGAATGCGTAGCACGGATTTGATTTCTGCAATGGCATCCCAATCTGCCCGACCAGTATACCCCTGAGCCTTCGTGCGGCCATGAACGGCGATCAATTGAGCCCCGCAATCTTCAACAATCCTGGCAATCTCCAGATAGTTGCGGTTGTGGTCATCCCAGCCAAGCCTGATTTTTGCAGTTACCGGTACGGGTAAGTTCTTCACCAGATTTTGAATGATCGCCGCTACTTTGTGAGGTTGGGGCAATAAACCTGCACCTGCTCCACGGCCGGCAACATGATGAGCGGAGCATCCCATATTGAGATCAATAATATCGGGTTGAAAGGGGATCAATTGACGGGCAGCATCGAGAATGCGATCGGGATCATCATCGAAAATCTGAAAAACTACCGGTCGTTCAGACTCGTAGTAGGAAATTTTCTTGTGGACGCGCTGAATCCCGGATAGCACATCTATGGCATTAATGAACTCTGTGTAGGACATGGCTGAACCTGATTTTCGTACCAGCGAACGGAAAGGACGCTCCGAAAGACCATCCATCGGAGAAAGGATGAGATTACCAAAAACCGGTATGTTCCCGACAAAAAATGCTGTCTGAGAGTTCACTGTTTTACCCGGAATAAGCGAATTTTTTTCGTGATTTGTTGTATGATGGTGTGTGGAGGAAAGATTGTACCAAATTACGGAGCAATGTGTTGGTTGCGGGGTATGCAGAATGTGGTGTCCGGTTGGGGCAATTCAAGGCCGGAAGAAAAAACGCCACATTATTTTGCAAAATTGTAATTCGTGCGGGGCGTGTGGTCGAGTATGTGGTTTTGGAGCTGTTGTGGATAACTTGGGGAAACCTGCTGCCAGAATCGCCATGAGCAAATGGTTCAAACCCGGCTGGGATTACTTAAGATGTAATGGCTGCGGTGAATGTCGGAGGGTTTGCCCAATGAAGTGCATTGAAATGAATTTAATGGATGAAAGTCAGCATATCTATCCTTTTCTCGCCAGACCAACGTTGTGTATAGGCTGCCAGTTCTGCCTGAATCATTGTGAAGCTGGAGCGATCCATCCTCTTCAAATCTGATCTGAGGACGAAAGGTGTTAAAATCAGTGTAATGATTACGCAAGGATTTGACATGGATTTTCCCGCTTTGAGTGACTTTCATAATATTCTTGATATTTCCATTGTTCCATTTACATCTCGCGGGTCGAGGTTGAGTGTCGTAGCCGAAGAAAGGGGTATCAGCTTGCGATTGACCGACCGGTTGCGCTCGCAAGATATTGCTTCGAGAATCGGGCAAAATTTACCCGCTTTGATCGAAGAGATGAGCTTTTTAGATGGGGATGGAAATGCCCTGGAATACACCATTGAAACTTATCCGCATTGTCTGATTTTTGAAACCAGAATCGGCAAGTATTATCTGACGTTTGAGGATGGGGAAAATATCCTGATTGCGCCGCCTGCTGAACCTTGTGGGCTAAGCGGAAAAATCAACCTGAATGAGTTATCAACCGACCGGCGAGGTGGAATTGCTGTTGCCCAGGGGGAAGATCGCACCCGGCTGGTTTACTCAACCAATCGGAAGATACTCCAGCATCAAATAGAAAAATTACCCGGCTTTGGCTGGAAATTTAAATTGATTGTGGACGGCGGTAACTGCGGCGGTGTGTTATTGCATGTTTCGACCCGGCTGGGTGCAGCTCGATACGTCAATGATCCAAAGATTGTCCTCAACCGCTCGGCTCAATTCTGGCAGGATTGGTTTTCCCGAATCCCGAAGATTGGTGCACCGGATAATCATTATAAAACTGCCTGGTGTTTGTTACGCTCCGGGTTGGTTTCAACCCGATTTTACTTAAGCCGGGAAGTCCTGGTTTCTTCAAAAAAGCACTCGACGACAATCTGGCAATGGGACGCCTGTTTTTATGCCATGGCGTACCGTCACATTGATCGAAAGCTAGCCCAGGATCAATTACGGATATTTTTTGATCATCAATCTCCCAGTGGAATGATACCTGACGGTGTTTATGAGAGCGGTGTGATCCTCAAACGGGAACAAGCCACCGAGGTTGATTGGTCGCGCCCGCCACTTCTGGGTTGGACGATTTGGAAACTCTTTGAGCGAGATGGAGATGTTGAATTCCTCAATGAAATTTATGATGGTTTGTCTCGTTGGTTGAAGTGGTGGCTCGATTTATATGATCATGGCCTGAGCCTTACTTCCTCCACAAGTCATTCCCTTTTTGCGGAGGATATGGATGATCCGGTAATTTTGGAAGAGATGCCGGGCAACATTTCACCTGAGATGAGCGTTTTTCTTTATCTTCAACTGGACTGCATGGCAAAAATCTCCGACGCTGTGAACGAACCTGCGGATGCAGAATTTTGGAGATGCCAGGCTGAGCGGGTGCTGTCACAGGTGCGGAGTGAGGATGAAGCCGGAAAAGGCGGCCTTTTCTGGATGCAGCAACAAGGAAGGCCGGTCTGCGTGCCAACTCCGCTGAGTTTAATTGGGTTGTTGTGCGGGGATTGCGAAGCAGATGTTACGAAAAAAATGGTTGATCACTTATCTGATGAGGATGGAGTTTGGAAAAACTTTCCCCTGCCGACAATCCTCATTGAAAATGATGACTTGGAAAATCAGAAATTATGGCGCAGTCCCGAATGGATGGGTGTATTGTATCTGCTACTGGAAGGTTTGGAGCGGTGTAACCTGACGCATATCGGCAATCACCTCTGCCGGCAATTGCTGGAATTACTTAGACACCGTTTTTCCAATGGCCAAAAAATTACCCACGCCCCAATTTATGGTTGGGCTGCAGCGTTATATATCGAATTGGCAGTTCGGGCAGCTCAGGCTGATACTTCAGGGCTTACTTGATCTGACATTTGTGACAATCCAGTTGATCGCCGATTGGATCGGGCGTGGGAGTGAGCCGCAAATCGCTATAACCCGCTTCGATCATCCATCGGCATAGAATTGGTCCCCCGTGACGATCCAGACTGGGTCCACCGAAGCCCGGCGGTAAACCGGAATAACCCCTGAAATATCCATAATCACCAGTTAATTGTTCCTGGGCTGCTCTGGACAACTGCTGGTCTCCGATGGCAATGGCGTGAATATGAATTGGAGAACCGGGATAAAGTTCATCCAAATCTCTCAACCAGGCGGCAAATCCGGCAACACGCAAGGCGTGAATCAACAGCGGAATCTCATCCCAAAGGATTGTATAAGTTCCTTCCCTCATGACAGAGAGATCAACAGCACCGCCACCCGCATGGGTTCCAAAACTGGCATCCACCTGTTGAGTGTAAGACCCCTGGGTGATGGCATCCCCAAGAATATCAATTTCACCCTGATACAGCTGGGCAGCAGTGCGGAGCATGGAGTAGGTGCGCTGGTTCAGTAAAACTCCATTGAAGGTCAGAATGGTGTAATCCTCGTCGGGTTTCTGGCAGCCTGCTGGTTCAAGATTGTTAAGGGGAGTCAGAGTTTGTGATGGCAGGGTGGATTCGGTAGGGGATATCGTGGATGAGGGAATGGGCGTATCGGTGAAAAGGGTTGGGGACGGGCTGGAGTAGTTGGCCTCCAAAGATGATGCAGGCGATGATAGCGCCGGGGCGGGGTTTGAACAACCTGACAGAAAAATCAGGATAAATTGAATAAAACAGGAAATTCGAGTTGGTCTGGAAGACATCATAAAGGGGTGGATCTGGAATTTTGTTGATTAATCTGATTAATCAAAAAGCGCAGAGCAATCTGTTGGATCCACTCCGCGCCCGTCATGAATAAATAGGAAAATTCGATGAATTATCCGCCGGTAGCAATCTGGTCGTCCAGCAGAATTTCGATTGTTTCCTCGTCCAAATTTAATACAATCGGAAGTACAGGCGTGGATGGGGTCGGAATGGTATCGTCAGTGTTTCGAATATCATTTTCATTGTCAGGATTCATGGCTTACCTCCGTACATTTTGATTATTCATCCTAACAGCCTTAAGAGCAGGAGTCAAGGATGTTTGTCAGCGCAATTTTTGAAGGATTTTACGCGCCTGGATAATCTGGTTTTTAACCGAGGTGGAAGAAGTTCCTCCAAATTGAGCGCGCCGTTCAACGGCGTGACGAGGATCAAGCAATTCGGCAAATTGATCTGGAAGGCTTTCGTGGATTTTTCCAAGTTGTTCTGCGGAAGCCTGCAAGAGGGTAATTCCCTGATTGGCACAATCCCTGATTAGTTCGCCTACAAGGCGGTGTGCTTTTCGGAAGGGAATGCCCTGCATGACCAGAAAGTCGGCGATTTCGGTTGCCAGCAGAGCAGGGTCAAGACTGGCAGAGAGATTCTGGGGGATCACCTTCAGATTTTGAAGTATGCCGGAGATGACCGGTAAGATCAGGCTGAGGTGATCAAAAGCACTGAAGACTGCCGGTTTGTCTTCCTGCAGGTCTTTATCATAAGCGGATGGCAAGTTCTTAAGCACACTCAAAAATCCGGTCAATTGTCCGATGGTTACGCCGGCTTTGGCGCGGGTCAGTTCCAGCATGTCGGGGTTTTTCTTTTGAGGCATGATGGATGAACCGGTAGTATAGGCATCGGGCAATTCCACAAAACCAAATTCGGTTGTGGAGAATAAAATGAGTGCTTCGGCGAGGCGTGAAAGATGAACGGTGAGGAGGGATGCAAAGAACAGAAAAGAAGCAGCCGCATCCCGGCTGGAAACGGCATCAATGCTGTTGGGAAAAGGCGCATTAAAACCCAATTTTTTAGCCAGACGAAAACGGTTGATCGGATAAGGACATCCGGCTAAGGCAGAAGACCCCAGCGGGCAGAAGTTGGCTTGTTGCAGCAGAAAGTCCAGATACTGCCGGTCGCGTTGGAGTGGATAAAAATGAGAAAGCCACCAGTGGGAGAGAAGGATTGGCTGGGCACGCTGTAAATGCGTGTAGCCAGAGACGATCAATCCCAAATCCAACTCGGCTCGATCAATCAGGGCTTTTTGCACATCTTGAATGGCTGTATCGAGAAAACTGCCAGATTCGCGCAGCCAGAGGTAAAAGTCGGTCATGACCTGGTCATTGCGGCTTCGTCCGGTGTGAAGCTTACCTGCCGGCTCACCAATCAGTTCAAACAGCCGGCGTTCGATGGCGGTGTGGACATCCTCATCGTCGGGTTGAATCTGAAAAGTATGGTTTTGAATCTCGGTTGTAATTTGCTGCAACCCGCTTTGAATTTGTTGGAGTTCTTCAGCGGACAAAATGTCGATTTCAGCCAGTTCTTCGGCCCACACAGCGGATGCTCTCACATCAAAGGGGGCCAGCCGCCAGTCGAACGCAATGGATGCGTTCAACCGGGCGGCAAGCGAGTCGGTTTGAGAAGAGAAGCGTCCTCCCCACAATTTGGTCACGATCAACTCCTGAATTAATCTCGTTTGAATTTGGTGTAATCGGGCTGGTCGTACTGAGCGGGTTGCTTTTTGTGAATTTTGCGCAGTGCCTGAACCTTCATGGGCAGCCCAAATAGCGTGATAAATCCCTGCGCATCTTTTTGATTATATACATCATCTTGCCCAAAGGTTGCAAAGTCTTCCCGGTATAAACTTTCCGGACTCGTGCGCCCGGCAACGATGATATTGCCCTTGTACAATTTGAGTTTTACCGTTCCGGTTACTGTTTCCTGCGTCTTGTTGATAAATTCATCCAGGGCTTCACGCAAGGGGGTAAACCACTGTCCGTTATAGACTAATTCTGCATAGCGGTGGGCTATGATTTCTTTGAAGTGGAGTGTGTCCCGATCAAGACACAGCCCTTCCAGTTCCTGATGGGCTGCTAAAAGGATTGTGCCGCCGGGGGTCTCATATACGCCATGCGATTTCATGCCCACCAACCGGTTTTCTACCAGATCCACCCTGCCGATAGCGTGTTTCCCGCCAATTTCATTCAGGGCAACAATCAGTTCGTGAATGGGCATCTTGTTACCATTCAACCGGCTTGGGATTCCTTTTTCAAAATCGAGAGTGATTGTTTCAGGTTGATCGGGTGCATTCAGCGGAGAGTTGCTCATCTGGTACATGCTTTCTTCCGGCTCGTTCCAGGGGTCTTCGAGCAACCCACCCTCATGGGATAAGTGCCATAGATTTTTATCTCGGCTGTAAATGGATTTGAGGGTGGATGAAACCGGGATGTTGTGGGATTGCGCATAAGCCAGTGCGTCTTCGCGAGAGCGAATGTTCCATTCTCGCCACGGCGCAATCACTTTCAGGCGGGGGTCAAGCGCCATGGCGGTCAGCTCGAAACGCACTTGATCATTACCCTTGCCGGTGCAGCCATGAGCGATGGCATCAGCTCCTTCTTTGTGGGCAGTTTTCACCAGATGATAGGCGATCAACGGGCGTGCGATGGATGTCCCCAGCAGGTATTTTCGCTCGTAAATTGCACCAGATTTCAAAAGCGGCATCAAATAGTCGCGGGCAAATTCTTCTTTGAGATCCTCGATGTAGATTTTGCTTGCCCCGCTGGCTTTGGCTTTGGCAGGTAAACCGGAAAGTTCTTCCCCCTGACCGATATCCGCAGTGTAGCAGACCACCTCACAACCATAGTTTTCAATCAGCCATGGAACAATTACTGAGGTGTCCAACCCCCCCGAATAAGCCAGCACCACTTTTTTGATTTTTGATTTTCCATTCTTTTTCATGTTTTATTCTCCTTTACCTTTGGATTTATTTTTGGAATAAAAAATGCCCTCCACGGTTTGGAGGGCATTGGATTACAGAATGATGATTCGGTGTGATCTCTTACTGAATAACCCCAAAAGCGCCAACCATCCCGTGGAAGAAGGGATCGGTTAGCGGACGACGGAAGCGGAGTTCGGAAGAGATAGAGATCATTTCAGGAAACCCATTTGTTGTGCATGATGATACGCAAGTTTGACTAATTTGTCAATAATCAATTTTGCAAGTTTTCCAGAGTTCGCCGATGCAATTGGGAAAGGATGGTATTCATGATTCCGCCGTTCAGATAGTACTGAATTTCTTTGGGCGTATCCAGCCGGACAATTGCCGGAAAGGTGACAATTTTCGCGCCTGAGCGGGCTTCCACAATGACCTCTTTTCCGGGATACAATTCCGGCCCAATACCTTTGATGGCGAAGATTTCATCCCCTTTCAGACCGAGGGCCTGGGCATTTTGACCGTTTTTAAATTGGAGCGGGAGCACGCCCATGCCTGCCAGATTGGAACGGTGGATGCGCTCAAAGGACTCGGCAATGACGGCTTTAACTCCTAATAATAATACCCCTTTAGCAGCCCAATCCCGGCTGGAACCCGTGCCATATTCTTTTCCAGCCAGAATGATTAGCGGGACGCCTTCAGATTGGTAACGCATGGCTGCATCGTAAATGGTCATTTGTTCACCGCTGGGAAAGTGGCGGGTAAACCCACCTTCGACACCGGGTACCAGCTGATTTTTCAGGCGTATGTTGGCGAAAGTTCCGCGTGTCATCACCCGGTCATTGCCGCGCCTGGAACCATAGGAGTTAAACTCGGAGGGTGGCACGCCTTTGCTGATCAGATACTGTCCAGCCGGACTGTTGACGGCGATACTCCCTGCCGGCGAGATGTGATCGGTGGTGATTGAATCACCAAGCAGAGCCAGCACTCGTGCGTTGAGGATGTCCTCGCCTCCGGAAGGTTGAATGTTGAAGAAAGGTGGTTCCTGCAAATAGGTCGAGTTTTCGTCCCACTGGTAGAGCAAATCTTCACCGCTTTGAATCTGGTTCCATAGCTCGCTCATCTGGAAGATGGCGGCATAGGCATCGGTAAACATTTCAGGGCGGATATGGCGGTGAATGTGTTCTTCCACTTCCTGAGAGGAAGGCCAGATGTCTTTCAGGAAAACTGGCTGGCCGTCTTTGCCTGTGCCGAGTGGTTCGTTCAGCAAATCAATATCTACGCTTCCGGCTAATGCATATGCCACGACCAGGGGGGGAGAAGCTAAAAAGTTGGCGCGGGTGTGAGGACTGATGCGACCTTCAAAATTGCGATTGCCGGATAAGACCGCACCCACTACCAGATTGTTCTCTTTAATGGCTTGCACGATGGGTTCGGGTAGGGGACCGGCGTTTCCGATGCAGGTGGTGCAGCCATAACCGACCAGATAGAATCCCAAGGCTTCCAGGTCATCCATTAAACCGGCGTCTTTAAGATAATCTGTAACCACGCGTGAACCGGGCGCCAGGGAGGTTTTGACGTAGGGTTTGACTTTCAGCCCCTTTTCAACTGCCTTTTTGGCAAGCAAACCGGCACTCATCATCACGAATGGATTGGAAGTGTTGGTGCAGGAAGTAATTGCGGCTATGACCACTGACCCATGTTTCAACTCACTGGTTTTTCCGTTGCTTGGGATAACTGCACTTCTCCCAAGTTCTTCGGGCGGAATACCAAACCCATTTTCAGTCTTGGGTGCGGTGAGCGAACGCTGAAAAACGCTGCGGACTTCAGACAAAGGGATACGGTCCTGCGGGCGGCGTGGACCCGCCACGGATGGCTCAATCGCCGAGAGGTCTACTTCCAGCACATAGGTATATTCCGGGTCAGGAGTTGAGGATGTGCGGAAGAGCATTTGGGCCTGATAGTAGGCTTCAACCAGTTCCACCAACGATTCAGGCCGGTTGGTTAATCTCAGGTAGTCCAGGGTGTGATGATCCACAGGGAAATAAAGGATGGTCGCACCGCTTTCCGGAGCCATATTGGCAATCATTGCCCGGTCAGCAAGGGCGAGATGATCCAGGCCCGGGCCGAAAAATTCCACAAATTTATCCACAACCCCTAATTTTCTTAAGGATTGGATGATAAAGAGGGTCAGGTCGGTTGGGGTTACACCCTCGCGCAACTTGCCACTGAGGCGGACGCCAATCACATCTGGTGCGACAATTTCAATTGGCTCGCCCAGCATGGCGGCGACGGCTTCAATGCCGCCGACTCCCCAGCCAACCACGCCCAATCCGTTGATCATGGTCGTGTGAGAGTCGGTACCCACCAGTGTATCCGGGAAGACGATGGTGGAACCTTCTTCTTCGCGGGTCAGGACGACGGTGGCCAGATATTCCAGATTGACCTGATGAACGATACCGGAGGCTGGCGGGACTATACGAAGATTCTTAAAGGCTTTTTGCGCCCAATGAAGAAATTCATACCTTTCGCGGTTGCGCTGAAATTCCAGCTCGGCATTCAGCCGGTAAGCATCAGGATTGGCGTAGTAATCAACCTGAATTGAATGATCAATGACCAGGTCAACCTGGACAACCGGGTTAACTTTCCGAGGATCATCTTTCATTCTCGCAAGGGCGGAGCGCATTGCCGCCAAATCGTTAATGACCGGAACACCGGTAAAGTCCTGAAGCACCACCCGGCCGGGAAAAATGGGGATGGTGGGCCGGTTTTCTTGTCTGGGCTGCCAATTTAGTAAATTTTGTAAGTCCGCGGAAGTGGCTTCACCGGTTTGCTGCTTGCGGAGAACCCCTTCTAACAAAATTCGAATTGAAAAGGGAAGGCGGTTTAAATTTTCAATGGTTGCGCCGGGAACATTCAGCAAAGGGAAGAAAAAATATTCTTTATCAATTACTTTCAGGATTGCGCGGCTGAAATGATCAATGGTCATGGCTGCCCTCTCTTGGCGAATGAATTGGATAATGTGGGATTATAATCTCAACATTTTTGGACTTCAAGTTTTTTTCGATAAATCCTTTTCGCGGCGGGATTATAATTTTGATGATGAATAAATCATCCGATTCGCAAATTCGCACCAGCAGTGATGCCGATTTAGCCTTTGCAGTGGTTGTGTTGGCGTCCTTTTTTGCGACCTTCAGTTCAATGAAGGCTGCAACACCGCTTGAAATCATCCTGATGATTGTGTTGGGCACCACCTATTTGACAATTGGAATTTATGGTTTCGCATTTTGTGCGAAATCGCAAAATTTGTTGTTGAGCATTGGCTATTTTATCGTTCAGATTTTACTGGGAGCCTGGATTGTGTATTTGGGGCGAGGTGCGGGTTTTAATGCCATGGTTTTGTTGCCGCTTGCCGGTCATGCGGTAATATTACTTCCACAGAGAATCAGTTATTTTGCCCAATTTTCTATCTTGCTGGCTTATGTTGGGGCGGTTTACGCATTTGCGGATAATTTACAAGCAGTTTGGGAAGGATTACCGATCTTTTTTGCCGGGTTAGTGTTCATTGTCGTATTTACTCAAATGGCTTTGAACGAAGAGGCTTCCCGTCGTGAAGTGGAACGCCTGGTGGGGGAGTTGACACAGGCAAACCAGCAACTGCGCGATTATGCGGCGCAGATCGAAGATCTGGCCATTATCAAAGAACGCAATCGGCTGGCGCGCGAAATTCACGATGGGCTGGGGCACTACCTCACCAGTATTCACATGCAGATCAAAGCAGCCAATGCACTGATGATAAATGATCCGCAAAAATCGGCTGAGCATCTACAAAAAGCGATCTCTCTCACGCAGGAAGCCCTTTCGGATGTTCGTCAATCGGTTGGAACCCTGCGCAGTCAACCCTATCAGGATATTCCCCTTGAGAAGATCATCCCGCAATTGCTCGAAAGCGCAAAATCCTTTGGCATTGAACCTGAACTTCAGGTGATTGGGGTGGGGCGCGAATTGAACGCTACAACTTATTGGACTCTTTACCGGGCAGTTCAGGAGGGGATTTCCAACGCCTGTAAGCATTCCAAAGCCCGGAATTTATCCGTATGTCTGGATTATTCTTCCCCGGAGTGGGTCGTTTTGACTCTTCAGGATGACGGTGTGGGAGTTGATGAATTGAAAGAAGGTTTTGGTTTGATGGGGTTAAGGGAACGTGTTCAAATTGTGGGTGGATATTTTCAGCTTTTAGAAAACCCTTCAAAGGGATTTGGTTTTAGAATCAAGGTGCCAGCATGAATCCAAAGATAAAAATACTTCTGGTGGACGATCAGGCCCTTTTTCGAGAAGGGCTAAGGACATTGCTGGATTTGCAGCCTGATTTTGAGGTGGTGGGGGAGGCATCTCAAGGTGAAGAAGCCTTGCGCATGGCAGTCAATCTGAGCCCAAATGTGATTTTGATGGATTTAAGAATGCCGGTCATGGATGGAGTGACTGCCACAAGGCGTATCAAAGACAGTTTACCGCAGTGCAAGGTTATTGTGCTGACAACCTTTGACGACGACGAAGATGTTTTTGAAGGATTGCGTGCGGGTGCGGTGGGTTATTTGCTGAAAGATGTCTCGTCTGAAAAATTGTATGAGGCGATTCGCTCGGCGGCGCGTGGAGAATATTTTTTACTGCCATCCATTACTGCCAAAGTCATGGCTGAGTTTTCCCGCTTATCAAGGCCGGCAAGAACTTCTCTCGATGAAATTGGGGTTAAATTATCCTCACGGGAATTGGAAGTGCTGAGGCTGGTTGCTCAGGGTGCCAGTAATAAGGAGATTGCTGACACACTGGTAATAGCGGAAGGAACGGTCAAAAATCACTTGACGAACATCCTTGCAAAACTGGATGCACGCGATCGAATGCAGGCGGTCTTAAGAGCCCGTGAGTTGGGGTTGATTTGACCGATTTGGAATGTGACCACAAATATGACTTGTGCTGGATGTGCATTCAGATGGTGAGAGGTATGATTGGAAAAATTCCAGGAGGAAATTGTGAGTGAGATGCCGCCAATTCGGACAAATCCTCGAAGGGAATTTCCTTACATTCTTGGGATAGGGTTCATCTCAGTAGGTTTAGCCATCTTTTTAGAACAATTCTTGAAAACCGGCTGGTTGGTTCTGGTCATTTTACCCATAAGCGGCGCCGTATTTCTGGTAGAGGCTAACCGGACAAAAAAATTGGGCTTATTAATTGCGGGTGGTTTGATTTTTGGAGCAGGGGTTGGAGGATTTCTGTTTTTCAGTTCCTCACTGTCGCTCAGCCTTGAACAACGGGTTGGCTGGTTGATTCTGGCTTTTTCGGCTGGTTGGGCATTAATCACCGCTGGTTCGGGATGGGTGACTTCGAAACGGGTTTGGTGGCCCATGATTCCCGGCGGGATTTTGTTCTTCGTTGGATTGTGTTTTTTAATCACACCCTTACGTGTGGTTGATTTTGTACTTTTCGTTGTAGGCGGGGTTGGTCTTGTCTTGTTGACGTGGGGTGTGTTCTGGCGTATTTTTGGTTTGATTATACCGGGCAGTTTGCTCGTTGCCATTGGACCGGGAATTTATTTTGCATGGGGTACAGACATGGCTGTTAATGCCTTATCTAAAACGGGGATGATGATTGCGATCTTTGCGCTGGGTTGGGGGTTAATCATTCTTTTCTCCCGCGTAGTGACCACCAAGTTCATCTGGTGGCCATTAATCCCTGGGGGCGTGATGGCGGTTGTCGGTTGGGGATTGTACATTGGCGGTGATCCAGGTAATGCCCCATCTTTTATTGCTAACACGGGTTCCATTGGCTTGATCATTTTTGGTTTGTATCTTCTTCTGCTTAGAAAAGGTATTCATCATTAACTTCGATATCTTTATTCTCCAGGGATGTTTTTTCATTGGTAAAAGGGGATAGTTCAAAATTAGGCGTAAAAAATTTACGCCTGTTCAATCCTTCTAATGTTTGATAAGATTGAAGGTCGGATAATTTTATGGGTTTGAAAGGTTGTAAGTAAATGAAAGTACAAAGAAAGAATATTCGCAATGTGGCAATTATTGCCCACGTTGATCACGGCAAGACAACCCTGGTGGATGGCTTACTTCGTCAGGCAAGGGTCTTTCGAGAAAATCAACAGGTTCAAGAACGTGTTATGGACTCGAATGAACTGGAAAGGGAACGGGGCATTACGATTTTGGCAAAAAATACCGCCGTTCTCATCCCAGACCCACAAACGGGCGAGATGGTCAAAATCAATATTGTTGATACACCCGGCCATGCTGATTTTGGCGGCGAGGTGGAACGGGTGATGAACATGGTGGATGGGGTGTTATTACTGGTAGATGCTGCGGAGGGACCGATGCCTCAGACCCGATTTGTTCTCAAAAAAGCCCTGGAGATGGGACATCAGGCAATTGTTGTCATCAATAAAATGGACCGCCGCGATGCCGAACCCGACCGGGTTTTGAACGATACCTTTGATTTATTCATTGAGTTGGGAGCCAGCGAAAGCCAGGCCAACTTTCCGGTAATTTATACCAATGCAATTTCCCAGCAAGCCGGACTGACACCGGAATTATCCCCGGATTTGCAACCTTTATTTGATGCAATTCTCCGACATATCCCCTGCCCTGAGGTTGATCTGGACGCTCCTTTTCAGATGCTGGTGACCAACCTCGGCTACGATGAATATCGCGGCGTTACCGCCATTGGGCGGGTGAATGCAGGTAAGGTCATCAACGGTCAACCCATCGCACGGATTACACTGCAGGGGGAAGTATTGCCGGAGAGAGCCAGATATCTGTTCGTCTTTCAGGGGCTGGAAAAAGTTGAGGTGGACGAAGTTCTGGCGGGTGATATTGGCGTGATCGCCGGTCTGGAAGGTGTGGAAATTGGCGAGACACTGGCCGATCCAGAGCAGCCAGTGGCTCTACCGCCAATACGGGTGGAAGAACCGACCGTGAGGATGACTTTTGGGGTCAATACCTCTCCTTTTGCTGGAAAAGAAGGAAAATGGAGTACCTCCCGCAAATTACGCGAAAGGTTATTTGCCGAGCTACGCAATAATGTTGCACTCCGGGTTGAAGAAACCGAAAATGCGGACACCTTTCTGGTTTCCGGTCGAGGAGAATTGCACCTGGCCATTCTGATTGAAACCATGCGTCGTGAGGGATATGAATTTCAGGTTTCGCGACCCGAAGCCATTCTCAAAGAAGGTGGGAATGGAGAAATTTTGGAACCTTATGAAGAGGTTCATATTGAAACCAGTGCGGATACAGTCGGAGCCGTGGTGGAAATGTTGGGTGCCAGAAAGGGCCAGATGATCAATCTGGTCAATAACCCGGATAATACCGTAACCCTCGTCTACGTCGTTCCAACACGTGGCCTGTTGGGATTCCGCTATCAATTCCTGACGGCTACACGCGGCATGGGGGTGATACATACCTTGTTTCATGGCTACGCTCCCTATGCTGGTCCAATTCCGACCCGTAACAGCAGCTCGATTGTGGCCTGGGAAGCGGGAATGACGACCAATTACGGTCTAAAAAACGCTGAAGAGCGCGGTATCTTGTTCTATGGGCCTGGGGTTGAAGTTTACGAAGGCATGGTCGTTGGCGAAACCCTGCGGTCAAGCGATCTGGTTGTGAATGTATGTAAAAAGAAACACCTGACCAACATGCGTTCATCGAATAAGGACATCGAGGTGCGCCTGACAACTCCCCGCACAATGAGCCTGGACGAAGCCATTGAGTACCTTGCTGAGGATGAGCTTTTGGAAGTGACCCCCAAGAGTTTTCGAATTCGCAAGAAGATCCTCGATACAGAAGAACGCGGAAAGCAGACAAAACGTGCTAAAGAATTGTATGAGGTCGGGTAGTCCGCGGTTGAGATGGGTTTGGTTCGTGATTGTTGCTCTGGCGATGGGTAATTGTGCCAGTCCAACGATACTGCCGGCAACACCAACTCCTATTTTACAAGAAACCACACCGATACCCGTTACAGAATCTACCCCGACCGCCATGGGGTTTACCCCTACGTCAGATGTGCCTGAAATCACTCCCGCTCCACAGGCTTTACCAGCCTACACCATTCAGGCGATTTACGACGCTGCTCAGAAAAGAGTTGCCGTCAATCAGGTGATTCAATTTACGCATCTTTCCGTTAAACCGCTCAGTGAAATTTTGCTGATTGTTGAACCGAATCGCTTCCCGAACGGGTTTGTATTGAGCAGGTTGGAAAATCAAATTACCGGTCAGGCATTGGATTGGGAATTGCAGCGAAACTGGCTGAGAATTGCGTTAGACGCGCCTTTGTCCTTCCAGGATTCTATTTCCATTGTGGCGGAATATAGCCTGCAATTACCCGAAATACCCCCGCCTTCTGATACGAGCAAACCCCAAATTTATGGTTACACACTGCGTCAAACCAATCTGGTGGATTGGTATTTGTGGCTGCCCCCCTATAACGAAGATACTGGCTGGGTAATTCACCCACCGGCTTTCTTTGGAGAATATACGGTCTACCCACTGGCGGATTTTGAGGTTATTTTTGATGTGGTCAATTCTCCGCGGCAGGTGATTGTTGCAGCCAGTTCAAGTCCTGTTGAAAATCATCAAAATCATTGGGAATATCGCCTAAGCCAAGCCAGAAACTTTGCAATTTCGATCAGCGCCGATTTTGAAGTGAATGAGGTAGAGGTGGATGGGGTGAAAATCAGCCACTACTTCTTCCCATTGTATCGGCGGCAGGGAGAAGTCGTGTTAAATCACACGCTTCAGGCTTTTCGGCTTTATTCTGAATTGTTTGGTGAATTATCACGTTCATCCATCAGCGTGGTACAGGCTGATTTTTTGGATGGCATGGAATTTGATGGATTGTTTTTCCTGAGCAAGGGATTTTATGACCTTTATGATGGAACGGATAAGGGTTACTTAACCCTGATTACGGTTCATGAAACCGCCCATCAATGGTGGTATGCTGAGGTTGCCAATGATCAGGCGCAACATCCATGGCTGGATGAATCTCTTTGTACTTACGCTGAGCGATTGTATTATGAACGATACTTACCGGAGTTGGTTGATTGGTGGTGGTTTTATCGAGTAAATTTTTACCAACCTCAAGGGGTGATTGATTTGCCGGTTTATGATTATAACGGGTATCTGGCATATCGAGATGCGGTTTATTTGCGCGGGGCAGCATTTCTCGAAGAACTGAGAAACTTTGTTGGGAATGAGTCTTTTTTTGAAGGATTGGCGCTCTACTATGCGGATAATAGCGGGAAAATTGCCGCTCCTGATGATTTTTTTAAAGCCTTCAACCTCACCGAACAAGATGTAAGGGAGAGGTTCAGTTCATTCTTTGCTTCTTCACCATGAAGATTAAACAATCAACCGGTTCAGGGTAAAAATTCCCAATCCCATGCCGGCACAAACTTCAATCCCCGATGAACTTCCCCATTCCAAGACATCTTGAATGGCATAGTCCTCAACAGGTCGAAGACCGGTGATCATCGCAAAGGCGTGCAGCAAGCGTTCGTCAATTTCTCCCTGAGCGGCTGCTTTAACCAGATTCAGACTAATGGATGTTGTACGGCTTTCAATTGCGCGAAGCAGCACCTGGTGAAGTTGACTCAAATCCAGTTTTGGACTGCCTGCCCAACGATAGAGGGTATAAATCCACCCCATCAGTAAATCGTCCCCCGAAGGCGTAAGCCCACGGCCTCTCCCGGCAAAAAAACGTATGGGAAGAAAACAATTGGCGGGCGAAGCGATAGCATTTTGAACCAGTCTTTCCAGCGCTAATTGAGTTTCGGATTCGGATGGATGAGCTGGTGAGGAATTATCCATGAAGGCAAGCACCTCTTCCAATAAGGCTACAGAATGATCTAAACGGGAGCGTAGAGTCAATAAGACGGCTACGGATTGCTTTAGATCAGGAAGTGTGGAAATGGGGCTGGATAACCTTTTGGATGAATAAATGGTGACCTTGCTGGTTTGAATAATGGTAGAAGAATGCTCAAAATGGATTGTCGTTTCGGAAAGATTGACCGGTTCGCCGGGATGGACTGGAAGAACCGATAAATCCGAATTTATGTTAATGGTAAGGGGATTACCAAACCGGCTGTTTGACAGGAAGAGGATGGATTGATCGGCGAGTTTGAGGAACACGCCCTTTGAAGTTATTCCGATTACTTCGCCGGAACGATTCTTTTTGAGACTTTCGGCGGCACATAGCCCGATTTGATTAGCGGAAAAAATTTTCACATTTTGGCCTTTATAAGGATGTCAGACAATTTTATGAGGAATGTCAGTTGACACCAAGAGGGTTTTATATGATAATTTTGATAGTTGTTCCTGTTTTTTCTACTAAATTTTAACCTCATATTTCGGGTTACAGGGTAAAACGAAACACATTATGTCAATGATCTGGTTCTGCTCCAGCAGAATGTACCGGGCACATAACTGGCAGGTAAATGCTTATGGGATTTTTATGCCCTTATCCAAGTCTAAATAATCTCTCTGAGAGTTCAGATCAGGGAGATTTTTGTTTCCGGTAGGACATTGCGATCACCGAACCGCTTCTTAAAATCACCTAAACAAGGAGAAAAGATTATGAAATTGATTGATTTAACTATTCCTCTTGGTATTGGCACTCCTCCCTGGCCGACCTATGAACCTTTGCAGGTCAAATACTTCAAACGGCTTGCCCCTAACGGCGCCAACGGCCAGGTGTTGACCCATTCTAATCATCTTGGCACTCACCTTGACGGTGAAATCCATTTTCACACCCCCGGTAAGGACATGGCATCGCTGGACATGGATTTTCTGGTGCATGAGGCGGCCATTGTTGATCTTTCGGATGTATGCGGGGACTACGATGTATATACCAGCAAAATGGTAGAAGAGCGGGTGGAAGTCAAAGAAGGTGACATCTTGATTATCCATACCGGTTATCATCATTTTGGCTGGGATCAACCGCACGCCAATGAGGTGCGTTACATGGTGATGCACCCCGGTCCCGATCGCGAATTTGCAGACTGGGCAAAAGCCAAAAAACTTCGCTGGATTGGTGTGGATTGTGGCAGCGCTGATCATCCGATGAACACCATCATTCGTGACTGGATGCCGCGTCAGGCACGTCAGGCGGAAAAAGTATTTCGCAAGAAATACGGCATGGGGCTGGCTGAATTTTTTGATGATAGCAAGTACCAGTTAATGCACCTTGAAATGTTCCCGTACGGGATCATCCATGCTGAATGCATTGGCGGCGACATTGACCTGCTGTTGAATCGGCGGGTGACGGTGGGGTTCTTCCCGTGGCGCTTTGTGGATGGGGAGGCCAGCATTGGACGTTGTGTGGCGATGGTCAACGATGATGAGTACGAAGAATTGATGAAGAAGAAAGCAGAACTTCCCAAGACGAAATTCGGTGATGCTTACAACCCCGCCCATATTGAGAGCATCAACGCGATTTCTAAAGCCAATTTATCTTAATTCCACTTCAAATCAAATTCTGGAGGAATACGATGAGATTACCAACCCCCGAAAAAGTCAGTGAACAGAAGATCACCTTCGATGTTGAGGAGATCGAACCCATTCTGCAAGCTCCGGCAATGGATTTGAAACCCTGGCCGGGCGCCATGGTGACACTGAAAGATGGGCGGGTCATGTATATCCGCGAAGCAAAGCTCGAAGAAGCTCCAATGATGCTGGAATACATGAAAAAGGTCATGGAAGTAGATCACGACTTCTATGATATTGTTGGGGCGCGTGTCTATGCCGAAATTCTGGGCTGGTACCGCAAACGCCTCAAAGATCCCTATACCCTGGTTGGGTTGATTGACGGTTTATGGGCGGGGTTTGCCAATGGGCGGCTTTTAAACGAGGACATCAACATCAGCCTGCACACCATGGCGCTGATCCGCGGTGGCCGAATTGGAGCGGTGATGTATTATGCCAAAGCCTACTATGGATTTGAAATTTTGGGCAACAAAGAATGGTGGGCAACCTATGAAAGCTACAACGGTTGGATGCGCTGGGGGATTGGTATGGCACAACCGAGTTATCCATGGCCGGAATATCAGCATGAGCTGGGCGGAGCCCGTGTTTATTATGTGACCAAGAAATACTGGGATAAAGTCGTAAAAGACTACATCCGCCAGATGGCCGGAACGGAACTGGTATTTGATGTACCGGATGAAGTCATCAAAGCCAATGAGGTCATGCGGGTACCAGACGAAGTTTTGGTATACAGAATTATCCACAGTAGAGCAGAGCCAGTCCGACTGGCTCTGCTCATTTTTGCGTGATGAAACCGATGCAGTACCCCAGAAACATTTTCCGGCGTAAAGCACTGACCGCTTTTGGGCGGTTAATTCTTCCTTTACTGGCAGAGATTAAGACCAGCGGCCTTCACCGGTTGCCCCGTAAAGGGCCAGCTATTCTGGCAGGTAATCACGAGAATATTGTAGAAGTGGTCTTGATGGCAGTCTATTCTCCGGCCATTGTCGAATTTTTAGGTACAGGTGATGTGCCGATTGATCCGCGATTTAGATGGCTGGCTGATCTGTATCAGTTTATTCCGGTCAAGCGGGGTAATATCGATCGAACGGCAATTTATGCTGCGCTGGAGGTGTTGAAGGCCAATGGCGTTGTTGGAATTTTTCCACAAGGGGGTATCTGGGGCGCTGATATGAAGAGCGGAAGGAGCGGTGTGGCAGTCTTGAGCTATCTATCTGGAGCGCCAGTATACCCGATTGGTTTTGGCGGGTTGAAGGGTGCGCTGAGCAAGATGATGCATTTCAAGAGGCCGCGTTTGACCCTGCGGGTGGGCGATCCTCTCCAAATGACAACGGGTGAGCATAACAAATCCATCTCTAAGAATGACCTCGACCGGTTTTCTTCCCTGGTGATGGAACGAATAGTCGAGTTGTTGCCGCCTGAAGAACAAAAATCAACCCGAAAAGTGCAGGAAAATTTTGATGTAGAGGTTTTCGTTCGAAAGAACGGCGATTATTCAGAAGTAAAATTGATGCTGGATGAACAAACAAGGCTTGGATTGGGTGTTTTATTCCACTATCCGGTTCTGCTGGATACCTTCAAACGCAACTTGGGCCTTCCGGTGGGATGTTTACAACAAATTGGTGAGCCCATCTTGGTTCAAGAGGTGCATGAGGCAATAGGCGCTATTCTCGATTATCTGGAACGGGAAAACCCCGGTTTCTTCACCTATCGTTTCGGGATCGACCGGGGGATTTTAATAAAGAATGCCCTTGAAGTCTTCAGGTTGTGTGCAGAACAACATTTGGAGGATCGAATTTTCGTCTTTCCAATTTATGAATACTCCGAAAATGGTCACTTAATACGCCTTCGAGGAGTAGATTCTCTTCATCCGCCAGCTTGAATTGGAACCCGCTTCTCGTTTAGGTCGAAATTTCGGATAGCCATTGAGGCAATGGTTTTTCCAATGCTGAGCGAAGCAGTCGCGGCTGGTGACGGAGCGTTCAGCACATGAATCATTCCGGCGGCTTCGACAATTCGGAAGTCATCCACGAGAGCGCCACTGGGTTCAAGAGCCTGAGCACGAACACCGGCTCCGCTACGATGAACATCTTCCATCCCAAGATCCGGGATTAATTTCTGCAAAGCAGAAACAAAAGCGCGTTTGGAAAGCGATCGGTAAAATTCGTCGAAACCCATCCGCCAGTATTTCAATCCCATCCGCCAAAATCCGATGAAGGTGGCATAAGTCAACATATCGGGGATAGAAATATCGCTAATCTTATACCCTTCCCGCTTAAAAGCCAGAACTGCATTCGGGCCGGCTTCGATGCCCCCGGTCACCCGGCGGGTGAAGTGTACCCCGAGGAAGGGGAAACGAGGATCAGGGACAGGGTAAATCAAATTCTTAACCAGATAGTGTTTTTCGGGAATGATATCGTAATATTCCCCACGGAAGGGGATGATCTGCAAACCGGGATTGACTCCGCACTTTTTGGCAATTCGATCTGAGTACAAACCACCACAATTGATCAGATAACGGCTCTTAACTTCACCGCTGCTGGTATGGAGAATAAGCTCATCGCCTTTAAGGGTTAGAGATTGGAAAGCGCTGTTGGTCAAAATTTGACCGCCTTCGGAACGGAATATTTCAGCGTATTTTTCAACAACCTGCACATAATCTACAATTCCGGTTTGAGGTACATAAATTCCGGCCAATCCAGTCGCATGGGGTTCATATTCTCTGATTTCAGCGGAGGACAGGCGGCGTAAGCCGGTTAATCCGTTTGCCTGTCCGCGCTCGAGCAGGGCATCCAGTCGGGGCAACTCATCCGGCGTGGTGGCTACAATCACTTTACCGCAGTTTTCATGGCGGATGTTGTGTTCCTGACAGAATTGATAAAGGGCTTGTCTTCCCTCAACGCAGTTCCGGGCTTTGAGTGATCCGGGCTTGTAGTAAATTCCAGAGTGAATGACACCGCTGTTGTTTCCGGTTTGATGGGCAGCCAGTTTCTTTTCCGCTTCCAGCACCACAATTTTGGCTGAAGTTTGTCTGGAAAGCGCCAGGGCAGTTGCCATACCAACAATCCCACCGCCGATGATTGCTATATCAAAGGTTCTTTCACTCATGGATCAACCTCACAGAGAAGGGAATTTTGGGTAATGAAGATAGACATTGTAAAATCATTATACCTTACCGGCTGTTGATGTCACTCGCACAACGGTAGTGATTTTCAGGTGATAACCGAGTGATTTCTTAATTCAACCAGGCTGAAAGGTTAGCCTGATTGGGGGTGGATTTCATCAGGTGTTTGATCACCGAAATTTCCCGCCGGTAAAGGCGGGTAAGTTTATAGAGCAGATGAGCGGTTGTCTCAGATTCGAGCAAATCCTGTTTTTCATGCAGGGGAATTTGAAGCAGTGAGGCAGCCATATACAATTTGACCAGCGGATCTTCAGGCAGCTCGAGATGACTAATTTCTACATGCAATTCTTCATCGGATAGTGAGTTAAGTGTCTTTAAGTAGCGGAAGATCCACGGCTGAAAAGCCCGAACTCCCCGGGCAACCGCAAGTGTATGGGGTTCTTCCATTGGGAAAATTTCCACCATACCGGTGAGGTAGGGAAGATCGTAATTCAGGGAATGGATTTTGAAACGCTCTTCGCCAATGGAGAGGATGTTCATGCGCCCATCTTCCAGCCTTTCGGCTTGTATGATATTGGCTGTGCAGCCAACAGTGTACGGTTTAGCCAGAGGGCCTAAAGCCTCCAATCCCTGTCTGATCAGAACCACCCCAAATGGTTGTTTTTCGGAGATGCAACGTTGAATCATCAGGCGATACCTTGCTTCAAAGATATGAAGCGGCAGCGGCATGCCCGGGAATAAGACCGTGTGTAGAGGAAATAAGCAAAGTTCGCGCATAAGGATTGATTAATTTCTCCTCTAACTTTAAAGCCAATTAAGAATCGTTGCCAGTCCTTGTATGAGGTTTCTTCTGCCGTTATAATCACGACATGGAATACGAACGCCCCCACATGGATTTTCCAACCATTTTTCGCTTAAGAGTGATTGGTGCCAATCAAGATGATTTTGCCACATTCGTCATGGTAGAGGTGCGCAAACATGTCCCTGATTTGACGGAGGATGGCATTGAAGCGAGACCCAGCAACGGCGGTAAGTATCTGGCCGTCAAGGTGTCCTTTGTGGCTGAATCGCGCGAGCAACTGGATGCCATTTATGCTCACTTGAGCGCTCAGGATCGGGTAATTTATTTGCTGTAACAAGCAATGAATTCGTGAAATTTTCTTACTTCAAGACTAACGGGCCTGCATCCATCGGCCGCTGATCATCTTTTCGATTGCGAATATCCCACGATTGAAAAAAAGCGCCAGCAAGCCAACAAAAATTGCGCCGACCCAGATTTTATCCATTCTGCCGGCCTGAGCAATTCCCTCGAACAATAAAACACCAAGACCGCCCGCGCCAAATTTTGCACCAATTGTGGCAATGGCAACGGAAATGACGCTTGCCAGCCGCACACCGGCTAAAATGACCGGCAGAGCAATTGGAATTTGAATTTTGACCGCTATTTGAAGGCGATTCATGCCCATGCCACGGGCAGCCTCTATGATGGCGGGGTCAATGGTTTTAAAACCGGCAAGGATATTTCTCAAAAGAATAATCTGGCTGTAAATCACCAGTGCAGCCATTACGGAGCGAGCATTCAACCCCAAAAACGGGATCAAAAAAATCATCATGGCGATGCTGGGAATGGTATAGAGGATGTTGTTGAGTGGAATAACAATACTTGCCAGGCGCTGATAGCGATTAATCAACCATCCCAAAGGCAGAGCAATCAGAAAAGCAATTCCTACCGGTAGAATTGCCAGCTGAAAGTGACGGAATGTCAGTTGCAGGATGTATTCAAAATTGTTTAGCAGGTAGTTCATATCCTATGCGGAAAGGCAACCGACTTTTCTTAATTCTTCAAAAGTGATGTAGCCAATTGGATTCCCTTCCTGGCATACCAATACTGTATCTGAGGCGGGTGAAAGCATCAAAGAGAGAACTCGTTTCAGGTCCGTGCCGAGCGGTACCCGGGGTAGCCGGTTGGAATGTATGGTCGAATCCAGGGGTTTCATGACGGTTTCAACCCGCACCAGCGACAACTGACGGATGCGGTCATCGGTATTAAGTAATTGCCGGACGAAATCACCGGCGGGGTTAGCCAGCAGGTTACAGGGTGTATCTTTCTGTACCAGGCGGCCTTTGTCCAGCACGATGATTTCATCGGCCAATTTCAATGCTTCTTCAACATCGTGAGTTACAAATAAAATCGTTTTTTTCAACCGGCGTTGCAGCTCAAGCAGTTGATCTTGTAAACTTTCGCGTGTGATGGCGTCAATAGCGCCAAAAGGC
Source organism: Bellilinea caldifistulae (assembly GCF_001306055.1). Taxonomy (GTDB): domain Bacteria; phylum Chloroflexota; class Anaerolineae; order Anaerolineales; family Anaerolineaceae; genus Bellilinea; species Bellilinea caldifistulae. The sequence goes on from NZ_LGHJ01000022.1 coordinate 27,499, forward strand.
TCATCCATCAGCATTACTTCGGGGTCAGCGGCAAGAGCGCGTGCCAACCCTACCCTTTGCTGCTGTCCACCGGAAAGTTGTGCCGGATAACGGTTGCGGAAATCCAATGGAAGATGAACCAGGTCGAGCAGTTCGTTAACCCGCTGATTAATGCGCTGCCTGTCCCAGCCCAACAGGTCCGGTACAACAGCGATATTTTTGGCAATGCTTAAATGGGGAAAAAGGCCGACCTGTTGAATCACATAGCCAATATTACGGCGCAACTGGTTAACCGGTATGGATTGTATATCCACTCCATCCAGCAGAATTTTTCCGCTGGTGGGTTCGTGTAGCCGGTTGACCATCTTCAGCAAGGTGGTTTTTCCGCAGCCGGAAGGACCCAACAAAACTACGATGGATCCTTCCGGGATTTCCAGTGTGATATTGTCAACGGCAGGTGCTGTTGTGCCGGGGTATTGTTTGCTGACATTGACAAATTGAATGGCTGCCATTTTTGTTTATTTAATCAATCCTTGCTGTTGTAAAAATTCTTTGGCAACATCTGCCGGCTCGCGCTGTTTACCAGAAACCTCAAAGTTTAATTGCTGCATCACTTCATCCGTCAACAAGGGCGCCAAGCCATTTAAAATTTCGGCAATTTTGGGATTGGAGTCCAACACCTCTTTGCGTATGACCGGCGCAACCTGATAAGGGGGCCAAAGGCCCTTATCGTCTTTCAGGATGACCAGATCGAAGGCAGCAATTTCACCGTCGGTTCCGAAGGCAACCGTCACATCCGCCTGTCCTTCATTGATTGCCTGATAGCGAAGTCCGGGATCAACTGATTTGTATTCTTTGAAATTAAAATCACCATACACTTTACGCATGCCAGGCAAACCGTCCTCGCGTTCTTGAAATTCGGGCGGTCCAACCATGACAAGGTTTGAAGCCTGGGCAACCAGATCGGATACGGTTTCAATTCCCAAATCTTGGGCACGGGTGCGTTTCATGGCGACGGCCTGCGTGTTGTTCATTGGGGCGGGATCCAACCACACCAGATTGAAGCGGCTGGCATATTCGTTTTTGACAGTGTTATACACTGCGACAGGGTCGGTGTTGACGGGCAGTTTTAGAACGGTCAGTAATCCTGTGCCGGTGTACTCTGGATATAAATCAATCTCGTTGGATTCGAGAGCTTTTTGAGCGATGGGGGTGCCGCCGAGGTTCAACTTCCGTTCGACCTTAAAGCCGTTGTATTCCAGAAGTTGGGCGTACATTTCACCCAGAATAAATTGTTCGGTGAAATCTTTCGATGCAACGCGGATTATGGTTTGTGAGGGGGTGTTTGCGCCTGGCGAGCAGGATACCAGTACTGCCAGTATCAGGAAAGCACCTAACAGGGTTTTTAAGAAGTTCGGTTGTTTCATGTGACACCTCGTTTTATTTTCCTTTCAGGTTTTTATGGGTTGGAGCGTTTTTTGAAGCAGGGCAAGCAACCCTTCGACTGCTAATGTGATCAGAGCTACCGGGATAGCCCCTACGAAAAGTATGCTGTAATCATACAGTGCAAATCCGCGGGTGATGTAGATCCCTAATCCACCGCTACCTACGAAGGCTGCCAGAGTTGCGCTGGCAATCACATCTACTGCCGAAATGCGAACGCCGGTCAGAATCACAGGAATTGCAAGGGGAAATTCAACCTTAATCAATCTCTGGAAAGCCGACATTCCCATGCCGCGGGCTGCTTCGATAATGGCTGGTTCAAGGGTGCGGAAGGCGGCATCGGTGTTGATCAGTACCGGCGGCATTGCCAGAATCGTCAAAGCGACAATGGCCGAGGTAGAGGTCAATCCCAGATAGGGGATGATCAGAAACAACACCGCCAGACTGGGGATTACCCGTAAACCATTTACCAGATTCATCAGGGTAAGAGAGGCAAAACGCGATTTAGAGGTCCAGATTCCTAAGGGAACGCAAACTAAGATGGCAAGCCCAATGGCAATCCCAGCCAAAATGAGGTGATCTACTACTGCACCCCAAAATTCGGTTTGGCGGTTGAGAAAGTAGAGATAACTTTGCCACAGAGTGTGGATGAGCGTATCTACCAAAGTTCGCTGCCTGCCTCACCTTTGAAAGGGCCAATCAGGTTCGAAGTAATCCAACCGCCATAAAAATTTCCGGGCTGCGGTTTTACCAGTTCTCCTTCAACAAAACATTGATCCATCCATTGCGGATAAAAAGCAATATGGCGGGCTATGGAGGAATAAGGCGGGGTTGGATTGGGATAGTACCAGGCTGCGTTGCTGGCAATTTTTCCGGGGGTTTTGATGCTGTAATATGCTGCCTGTCCTTTCCATTCGCAAAAAGAGCGACGTGTTGAGGGAATCAGGCACTCCATTAATACGTCTTCTGGAGGGAAGTAATAAACCGGCGGATGACTTGTTTCCAGAACTCGGAACGCTCGTCTGGTTTCTGCCAGTTTGATCCCGTCAAAGTAGATTAGCAAATGAAGGTCGGTTGGTTCTACTAATGGCGGACGGGGATAGTCCCATACCGATTCGGGTTTGAGATGAAATTGATTATTTTGGTTCATTTTTTTTTTTTTTTTTTTTTTTCTAAATTTCATTTCAATTTTAAGTCCGATTAAGTTCCTGTCAAACTATTGTATAAGAAAATTATAACTTGCCTGATCTTACTTATTGATAAATTTTACAAATATAGTAATATAAATGAAAATCATTATAATTTGGAGATTCTTAATGAAAAACAGTTGGGGTAAAAAATTTCAGTATTATTTTGATTATTTATTTTCTCTTGGCCCGGGGGTGCTGATCGCAGCCCTAGCCTTGTTCACAGTCGTACTATCGCTGATCGCTACGCTGATTCTGGTGGTAAGCCGATTATCGCCAGGGGGTGAGCCGCCATTCGATTTCATTGAAGGACTGTGGTTCACTTTTCTCGCCAATTTAGGTGAGGGTTCAGTGGCGGGGAGAGAATCAGTTTGGACATTCCGGTTTATAACATTAGGATTAACTCTGGCAAGTATTTTCATTGTATCAAACTTAATTGGCATCATCTCCAATGCCATAAGCCAGAAAATTGAAAATTTACGGCGAGGAAAATCTGCCGTGATTGAAAGTGATCATACCGTGGTTCTGGGTTGGTCTGAACAGGTTTTTACGATAATTCCACAATTATTTATTGCTCAGGAGGGGAAGAAAAACCGGAAAATTGTCCTGTTGGGTAATCAGGATAAAGTTGAAATGGAAGATCAACTTCGCAATCGAATTGGATCGGAGGCTATTGAAAAGGTAGTTTGCCGGAGCGGTAGTCCAATCGAAATGAGTGATCTCGAATTGACCAATCTTAACGAGGCGAGTGGTATTCTGATCCTTACACCAGAGGGCGAAAACCCCGACGCAGAAGTAATCAAGTCGGTACTTGCAATTACCAAAGGTCACGATCGAAAAGGCCGACCGTATAAAATTATTGCTTCTCTGAAAGAAAAACAGAACCGGGCATTGGGTAAGATTGTTGGAGGGGAAGAAGTTGAGTGGATATTTTCCGGTCAGGTAATCGCCCGGCTGCTGGCGCAGAGTTGCAATCAACCTGGTCTGTCGGTGGTTTACTCGGAATTGCTGGATTTTACTGGCGATGAGATTTATTTTGTCGAAGATGCCATTTTGATTGGAAGGACATACCGGGAGGCATTAAGCACCTATCAAAAAGGGGTGGTAATAGGTTTACAAAAAGGCGAGAATGTCACTCTGAACCCCGCAATGGAATCAATTATCCGCCCTGCAGATCAATTGATTGTCATTGCCTCGGATGAGCATGGTTTGATCCGGGGTGAACGTGCCGCAACGCGCGATGAGTGGATAATCTCGAATCACACCCCTCCAAAAAACAGCGAAAATGTGATCATTTTAGGGTGGAGCGAAAGAGGAAATGAATTATTACGCGAGTTAAATAATTATTTTCAACCAAAATCGAAGGTCTGTATCGTTACCGATAAATTCGATTTACGTCCGGAACTTGAAGAAATTTCTTCCGAATTGAAAAATCTGAAAATCAGTTTTGAAAGAAAATCAATTCTTGACCGGAATGAACTGGAGATGCTGAAACTGCATAAATACAATCATATCATTTTACTGAGTAACGATGATCAAACTTTGAGCATTCAGCAGATTGATTCCAACACCTTGTTTACGTTGCTACATGTGCGTCACATCATCGAAGCCACACAGGCCAAACCCTCCATTGCGACCGAAATTTTAGACAGCCGAAACAGCCGACTTGCCGAGGTGGCAAAAGCGGATGATTTTATCGTGAGCGATCGGTTAATTAGCTTGATGATGGCTCAAATTGTAGCAGATCGGCGCAGAAATGCCGTTTATGAAGACCTGTTCAATCCTCAGGGCTCGGAAATCTATCTGAAACCGGCATGTCAATATGTTAAGACCGGGGTTGCTGTCAACTTTTATACAATTCTGGAAGCGGCTTCACGAAAGGGAGAAACCGCAATTGGTTATCGGTTGTCTTCGCTTTCCGAAGATGTGAAAAGATCTTTTGGAGTGAAGATTAATCCCGATAAGCGTGAAGAAGTGGTTTTCACCGAAAAGGATAAAATCATTGTATTGGCCGAAAAATAGAGTAAGAATATTAAGGCTGGAAATGGATTGAATCCTGCACTTTAGAGGTGGGATTCAGGATTATATTGGTTATCCAAAGCACCAATAATTAAAAATATTCTGTGCTAACATTGTAAGAAAGCAAATTTCTTGCTGTGCATTCGATCATGTCCGACTCTGTTGACCGGGATATTCTGCTTCGTGAGCCGGGTAATGTAGAGGAGATGATTTCCTCTGCGTTGCAGCGGGCTTTAACATTGCGCTATCAAAATCCTTCACAAGCCCTGGAAATTCTGGAAACCACTCATCGGCGGCTGGAAAAATTCCCGGCGGCAACGGATGATGAGCTCAAACAAATTGCTGATTGTCAGCACGAACTGGGAAAACTGTACTGGCAGATGGGGCATTTTGACCAGGCAATTTCCATTCTGCAACAGGCACAATCTATCTACGAAAAAGTTGATCACAAAAAACAACTGGCCTGGATTTATGCAGTACTGGGACAGGTATATCTACATTTATCCAGTTTTGTAAATGCGCTCCAGTACACATTAAGCGGTCTGGAACTGGCTCAGGAAATTGGTGATCGCGCCGTTGAAGGTCAGTTGTTGATTAATTTAGGCAGCGTATACATTCAAAGAGAAGAGTTCACTCGTGCTCTCCCTTATATTCTTCGTGCTTCAAAAGATGCCGAGATCAGTCAGGATCTGTACATACAGGCAGAGGCTTTAGAAAAGTCCTGCCTGGTTTACAGTGGTCTTGGAAATGCCGGGATGGCACTGAGTGCCGGGATTAAGAGTCTCAATTTATTTGTAGACATTCAGGAGAAATGGGGAGAAGCCAGAACGCTCAATTCTTTAGGGCGGGCATATCAGATTATGAAAGATTATCCGAAGGCGCTGGAGTGTTTTGAGGATGCGCTCAATCTCAGCCGGAAAATATCCTCGCCTTTTGAAAGCGTAGTATCCCTAATTCGAATTGGGCAGGTCTACGCCGAACAAGAGCTTCCCGGTCAGGCGCTGGAACCGCTGCACGAAGCGTTGCAAGTCAGCGAGAAGATTCAATCGCGAGGACAGCAGGTACAATGTCACCAGCTGCTTTCTTCAGTGTACCGTCAAGCCGTCCAGTTCCAACGGGCGCTGGCTCACTATGAGCGCTTCCACGAAATCAAAGAACAGGTCTTCAACGACGAATCAGAAACCAAGTTAAAGAACCTGGAAGTTGTCTATCAGGTTGAAGAAGCTCGACGAGAGGCTGAAAGAGAACAATTAAAAAATATTGCTCTTGAGCAAGAAATTCAGGAACGTATTCAGGCTCAGCGCGCATTGCAAGCCGCCAATGAACAATTGCAGAAAGAAATTGCCATTCGCGAGCAATTGATCGGTGACTTGAATGCGTTTGCCCGGATGGTCGCCCATGACTTAAAAGCCCCTCTGCAAAATCAGGCGATTTTGACTCACATTCTGGAATTGAAACTCAAAGCGATTAATGCCCCGGAAGAAATTTTACAACTCAATGGACAGTTGCAGCGAATTGTGCAGAAACAAGCCGAGATCATTCAAGAACTGCTGACGCTGGCGAGTTTACGCAGTCAGGAAATTGTACTGGTCCCTTTGGATATGAAGAAAGTAATCGAAGAAGTTTTGAATCGTTTGAATTTCGTGATCGAGGATCACGGAGCACAAATCAGTATCCCCAACCAATGGCCAGTGGCGTTGGGACATGCCCCCTGGGTTGAAGAAGTGTGGGCAAATTACATTACTAACGCAATCAAATATGGAGGAACACCGCCGCTGGTACAGTTAGGGGCTTACAAGGAGGAAGACGGTTTTGTCCGGTTCTGGATTCAGGATAATGGGGATGGGATCAGCCCGGAGAATCAGGGGCGACTGTTTCAAGATTTTAGCCGGGTTGGTCAAGGGCGCGCCGAAGGTCATGGTTTGGGGCTATCCATTGTAGCCCGAATTGTTGAAAAAATGGGGGGGAAAGTTGGGGTCGACAGCCGCGGTCGTCCCGGTGAGGGAAGTCGTTTCTGGTTTACGCTGCGGGCAGTTGAGGAATAAACCGAACAGAATTGAATTGTAAAGTGTTTGAAAGGTTTTTCCTATAAAGATTTAATCAATTCGACCTATATATAAAATAGAGCACCTGGATTAGGGTAACAGCGGTTTCAGGCTTATCAATTCAGGTAACCATTTTGAACCGTATTTAAATCCGTAACGACAAAGGCAAACCCGGCGAAAGCCGGCGACGCAAAGCTATGGGTCTAAGGGCTGTATGCCTATGACTGCCAGGCCGCCGAAAACGCGATTCCATGCATCCAATTACAGGCAGGGGAATCCTGCTGTATTTATTTAAATTGGCTGTAGTCGGTTTTTACCGGGCGCCTTTGTCAGAAAGGGTTGGACATGAGGCGCTCGGTTGTTTATATTCTGCTGTTGACGGGGTTGTTGTGGATGGGGGCAGCGGGTTTATCTCATCCCCAAACAGTATCTGCTGATTCTGGCGGTTTTCAGGTGTTCCTGCCTCTTTTGACAAACGGAGGTACGAATAATTCAAACTCCGAGCAAGAGGTTGGCTTTCCAACTTTGACTCAATTTGCAGATACGGTGAAGAATGGTGCAAATCAAATTGCGGGTTTATATGTTGAAAAACTGCTGGCAAAACCGGTCGTTCAGCAGCCACAAGGGAATTATGAATATATCTCGAACGATCCAGACACCATTACGCAATTTATGCTAACTACACCGGAGGTTGTGGGTCTATTGGCGCACAATCACCTGGCGGGTAAGTTCTTTTTTGAGATTCAGCCGGGAGCGCGGCTTTTTCTGGTAAATGGCGTGGGAGAGGTGACGGAATTTGAAGTTGTTGAAGTCCATTCCTATCAAGTGCTCAAATCTGTGGGGGGCTCCAAATATCAGGATCTCTCAACTGCGGAGATCATTGATACCGGCCAGTTGTTTGCAAAGTTTTACATGGGAGACGCTCATCTTACCCTTCAAACCTGTATTTCGAAAGACGGTGATCCGAGTTGGGGACGGCTGTTTATTTATGCCGTTCCAGTAAATTGAATGTATACTTAACGGGTATCCTGTCGTTTGGAGCGGTCTTAATGTATTTTTATGCCATCGAAAGCCCAATTGGGGCAATCTTGTTGTCGTCAGATGGCGATTTCCTGCGGGGACTGTCCTTTTATCCGTTTGATTTGCCCTTTGAAAGCAATCAGGATTTACCCATCTTCAAAGAAACCCGGCAACAACTGGCAGCCTACTTCGCAGGGGAATTGAGATCGTTTGATTTGCCGATTCACCTGGAAGGCAGGCCGTTTCAATTGAAGGTTTGGCGGGAACTGCTGAAAATTCCATACGGAGTAACCATATCCTACAAACAATTAGCCGAACGGGTGGGGGATGTGAAATCAATTCGAGCGGTGGGTAGAGCCAATGGACAAAACCCCATCCCAATTATTGTGCCTTGCCATCGGGTCATCGGAACAAATGGCGGCTTGATTGGTTATGGGGGCGGAATAGAGAAGAAGCTGTACCTGTTAAAGTTGGAAAAAAGTCTATTGTTTGATTGATTTTCGAACTCATGACAATCAACCTTTGGGTTAGTGATTAATAACACTAATCCAAACCATGCTGTTTCGATACAATACACATGGTTATTGCAAATAATTTGCAATAAAACAGAAAGAGGATTGTTTAATGGAATTTGACCTCGTAAATGCTGCGGAGTCGCAAATTCATGCGTTGGGCGGCAGAATGACCACCCAAAGACGAATGATTTTGCAGGCATTGATCGAATGTGCGGATCATCCCACAGCAGAGGAAATTTACCAAAAGGTTCGGGAAAAAAATCCGGGGTTGAACCTTTCTACCGTTTACCGGACTTTACGTTGGCTTGAGCAGCATGGGCTGGTTAACACTCGCCGTTTTGATGATGATCCGCGCCTGGAACGATTCGACCCGGTTGTCGAGGAAGGAGAAGACCACTTTCATTTTCGGTGCAGGAAATGCAACCAAATTACCGAATTTGATACACCGCTCATCGAAGTGGTGAAAGCCCAGTTTGTGGATTGTTTTGGCGGGAAAGTTGAAAATGCCACGCTGGTTTTTTACGGTTTATGTTCAGAATGTTCAAAAACGACTTAATCCGGTTTTGAGGTGTATATGGCGGCCTGTCACGTAGTCCAACAAACCCATCCCTATCTCAATGGTCATTATATCGCTTTGGTTGGAAATCCAAATGTTGGTAAATCGGTTTTGTTCCACCGACTTACTGGTCAATATGTGATGGTTTCAAATTATCCCGGTACAACAGTGGAAGTTTCACAGGGCAGATTGCGAAAAATGGAAGGGGTAACCCTGATTGACACGCCGGGAGTTGTCAGTTTCCCTTCTCGCAGCGAGGACGAACAGGTAACCGAACGGGTCTTGTTCAATAACGATCTTCGCACGGTGATTCAGGTGGGCGATGCTAAAAACTTACGTCGTACCCTGCATCTCACCATACAACTGGCAGAAATGGGACTTCCATTGGTGCTGGCTTTAAATATGATGGATGAAGCGCGAATGCGGGGGCTAGAGATTCGTACGGAGGTGATGGAGCGGGCTTTTGGAATACCCATCATCCAGACCGTTGCGACCCGAGGAAACGGAATTGAGGAAGTTGAACGGGCAATTCAATCTGCCCGCCCTGTAACCCTGAAAATTCAATATCCCCCGGATATTGAGCAAGCCCTGCAAGCCATTGAGCAGATGGCGTTTGAATCGCCCATCTCCATCCGTTCACTATCTCTTTTATGGTTGGTGCAAGATCCGGTTTGTGAAATATGGGTGGAAGAAAATACAGCCAATAGCATTCGGGAAAAAATGATTGAAATACGCAGCGGTCTGATGGAGAAATATCCCGAAGGGGTGGATCTGGTCATCCAAAAAAGCCGGGAGGATTTTATCGCGCATCTGGTTCAAGAATCGTTGCAAGAAACAAAAAGCTCAACCTCAAGCAGGATTCATTTGAGCCATCTGACCATTCACCCTGTTTGGGGTGTACCCATCTTGTTGATGGTTTTATATGCCATGTACTGGTTTGTAGGTGTCTTTGGGGCAGGTACACTGGTAGGCCTGCTGGAAGAGCGGTTGTTTGGCGAGATCATCAACCCATGGCTGATTGGCCTGAGTGAAAAATTTATCCCGTGGGAAATGGTGCGTAATTTTCTGGTCGGTGAATATGGTTTTTGGACCATGGGAATGACCTACGCGCTGGCTCTCCTGTTGCCAATCGTGCTGACATTCTTCATCGCGTTTGGAATTTTGGAAGATTCGGGGTATTTACCGCGGGTGGCGGTTTTGAGTAACCGTTTGTTTTCGGCAATTGGGTTAAACGGTCAGGCGGTTTTGCCAATGGTGTTGGGGCTGGGTTGTGTGACCATGGCAACCATGACCACTCGAATTTTGAATCGCCCAAGAGATCGGATTCTGGTCACCTTGCTTTTAGCGCTGGCCGTACCCTGTTCGGCCCAATTGGGAGTTGTAATGGGAATGCTCGCGGCAATCTCTTTCAGTGCAACTTTAATTTGGGGTGGGGTGATTTTTCTGGTCTTGATGCTGGTTGGATGGTTGGCTTCGAAAGTGTTACCCGGAGAAAGAACGCCCTTGATTGTGGAATTGCCTCCTTTAAGGATGCCGGTTTTTACCAATGTGATTTTCAAGACCCTGGCCAGACTGGAATGGTACATCAAGGAGGCTGTGCCATTATTCTTGTTGGGTACGGTAATTTTATTCGTGCTGGATACGCTTCACCTGTTGCCGGCCCTGATTGAAACCCTCAAGCCGATTGTCACCGGTTGGCTTGGCTTACCCCCCGAAGCGGCTTCTGCTCTGATGATGGGTTTTCTGCGACGTGATTTTGCTGCTACTGGCTTTTTTGTGATGCAATCACAGGGTCATCTGAGTGATTTGCAGGCTCTGGTTTCGATTACAACCATTACTCTTTTCATCCCCTGTATTGCTTCGGTCTTTATGATGATCAAAGAACGGGGTTGGAAAATCGGTTTGGGCATGGTAGCGTTTATTTTGCCGTTCTCGGTGTTGGTGGGCGGTTTTTTAATGCGATTGTTGAGTGGATTGGGCTGGGGTTCATAAAATGACACAAAAAATTCAAGGCAATCCTGTGGTTCGTTCGTCCGACTTGATTAAGTGCTCTATGTGTGGTTTGGAATATGACCCGTCGGAAAACCCGGCTTGCGGAACATGTCCGCTTCATCGGGGCTGCACGATGACCTGCTGTCCGCGATGTGGAACGACGAATATCAATATTCATCAATCCCGGGCGGTTGGGTTTGCAAAAAGACTGTTTTGGGGAGGTAACCGTGTTTCATCATAGGAAAAGACAACGTTGTGCGCGCGGTTACGAAGCCAATGACCATTGCCTGGCGCTGTGTCAGGTAGCGCCGGGGCGTGAAGTAAAAATTCGCGAAATGGAAAGACTGCACCCTCCCTTTCGCCGGCATTTACATGCCTACGGTCTGCTGCCCGGCCGTTGCATCCGGGTTATTACACAACAACCAGTGACCATCATCCAGGTAGAGCAAATGGAACTGGCTTTCGAAAAAAGTGTCGCAGAGGGGATTCTGGTAGAGCCGGTTAACGAATAAAACTTAAGATATCTTAAAAATTTTCCCCTTGTATTGACAAGGGGAATTGATTTTTGCTATACTGAAAGTGCTTTCATAAAAGTACTTTCAGTATGACGTTATTTCCTTGTAGAAATGCTTTCACGAAAAAATCCCCCCACGATTTATGATGTTGCCCGCTCGGCGGGGGTGAGCATTTCTACGGTTTCACGCGTGTTGAACAACCCGGAAAGGGTGAACGAATCTACCCGCTTGCATGTGCTGGCAACCATAGACGAATTGGGTTTTATTCCAAAAGCGGAAGCGCGGGCAAGGGCATTGCGCTCTTCCGGAAGAGTAGGGGTCATCACCCCCTTTTTTACTGCGCCTTCTTTCGTTCAACGGTTACGGGGAGTGGCATCGGTCCTGACGGAATCCAATTATGAGTTGGTGATTTTTACTGTTGATACCCTGGATCGCTTACAGCACTACCTGGATACCATCCCATTGACTCATAATCTGGACGGGTTGATTCTTATCTCGGTGCGGGTGGATGAAAAGACGGCCGGGCGAATCATCCAACATAAACTGGAAACGGTTTTGATTGAGTATCCGTTGAATGTTTTCAGTAGTGTAGAAATTGATGATGAAGAGGGCGGAAAAATGGCCGCCCGCTACCTTTTAGGGAAGGGACATTCGAATTTTGCATTTGTGGGCGAAACGAATTTTCCGAAATATGGGATTAACCCGATTAGTTCACGGTTGAAAGGTTTTCAGCAGGTATTATCCGAATCAAATGTCGCCTTTTCAGACGCCCACATTTGGGAAACTCCATACCATGTGGATGCAACCCGCTTTGTTGCTTTGGAAAGATTGAAAACAGCAAAAATGCCCCTTGCAATCTTCTCGGCAACCGATCTTCAAGCAATTGGAGTGATCAAAGCCGTGAGGCAATTGGGGTTACGGATTCCTGAGGATGTATCCATTTTGGGTTTTGATGATTTGGATATTGCGGATTACATGGAACTCTCTACCGTGCGCCAACCGCTGGATGAATCCGGACGGGTAGCGGCTGAGCTGCTCTTTTCGCGCATGCTTGATTCAAACCGTCCGATTCAACACATTCGTTTACCGTTGTCTTTGATCGAACGTGGGACAACTTGATGTGGAACGGTCAAATCTTTGAGAGGAGGTGATGAATCCAGACGACAGATAAGGAAAGTTTGTAACGATGGCCAAATTGGCATGCTGTTCTGTCCAAATTTTGAGTTTTTGGAGGAGAAAATGAAAAACCGTTTCTGGCAAGTTTTGGCAATTTTGATGGTTGCTGCGCTGGTGCTGGCTGCCTGTGCTCAACCGACTGCTGCACCGACTCAACCGCCGGCTGCTTCTGGTGGTTCTTACCTTGATCGCGCTTTTGCGGGTGAATTCAAAGGTACGGTGGTTACCATGGCCGGACCTTTCACCGACAATGATGCGGTCAAATTCGAACAATCCATCAAGAATTTTGAGGACCAAACCGGCATTGACATTCAATACGAAGGTTCGAAGGAATTTGAAGCCTCCATTTCCATTCGTATTGATGGCGGTAATCCCCCCGATATCGTAGACTTCCCCCAACCGGGTTTACTGGCGACCTTTGCGGCTAAAGGTAAAGCCATTGACGTGAGCACCTTCCTGGACATGGAAAAGCTGAAGAAGAATTACAATCAATCCTGGTTGGATATGGCTATGATGGACAGCCCGAATGGCAAGATCATGGCCGGCGTGTGGGGGCGTGTAAACGGTAAGTCATTGGTGTGGTACCCCAAGAAAGCCTTTGATGAAGCCGGTTACAAAATCCCGACCACCTGGGATGAATTGCTGGCATTGAGTGAAGAAATCAAAAATGACGGCGATGCCCCTTGGTGTGTGGGTATCGAATCCGGCGCTGCTACCGGTTGGCCGATGACCGACTGGATCGAGGAAACCATGTTGCGCACCACCTCGCTTGAAAACTATGACAAGTGGGTGAAAGGTGAATTGAAATTCGACTCACCCGAAGTGCGCCGGGCGATTGAAAAGGTGACCGAAATCTGGTTCACGGATGGATATGTGTACGGCGGCCGGCAGGCAATTGCGACCACCTTCTTTGGAGATGCTCCGAAGCCCATGTTTGACAATCCGCCCAAGTGCTGGCTGCACAAACAGGGTAATTTCATCACCACCTTCTTCCCCGAAGGTTTGACCGCGGGTGTGGATTATGACTTCTTCTACTTCCCGCCAATTGATCCTGCTTACGGAAAGCCCGTGTTGGTGGCAGGCGATATCTATGCCATGTTCAATGATCGTCCAGAAGTACGTGCGGTTATGGAGTACTTCACGACGGGCGCTTCGGTGGAAGGTTGGGTGCGTGCCGGTGGCGCGATTTCACCTCATCTCGACTCCAGCCTCGACTGGTACTCCAATGAAGTTGACCGCGGCGTTGCTGAGATTATCTTGAACGCAACCTCGGTCCGGTTTGACGGCTCGGATCTGATGCCCGGTGCAGTGGGTGCAGGTTCCTTCTGGAAGAGTATGACCTCTTATGTATCCGGTGCTATTGATCTGGATACTGCATTGAGAGACATTGACGCTTCCTGGCCGAAATAAGTCCATCAACGCATCCATCTCAGAAGGGTAAACACCCTGTGTAAGTTGGAGGGGCAGGTCTTTTGTAAGGGGATAACCTGCCCCTCTTCTCCCCAGAAAAATTATATAATCTTAAGGGACTTCCTTTTTAGAGAAAGGAGCGCAAAATGCAAAACCAGCCAAGATTAAGTGCGGGAGACCAAATCCTCAATTGGTTGACCACAGGGGTGGGGAGATTACTGGCTTCTATTTTTGTCCCATTAGTCACCTTTCTGGTGCTGTGGCGTGGTTTTATCTTTCTTAGAGACAGCAATGCCCCTCAATTCATCATTGTTGTGGTTGCGATTGTCTGGGGAGTTGGAGGGGTAGCGCTCCTGTATGGGGTATCCAACTGGCTGGTGGAAAAACTATCCGGCGAGTGGGTTCGCCGGCTTCAACCCTTTATTTTCATTGGCCCGGCCATTGCAATTTTATTCTGGTACCTATTTCTGCCCACTATTCGTACGCTCATTTTAAGCTTTCAGGATGGTTTGGGGAGAAATTTTGTGGGGATTGAAAATTATATTTTCGCCTTTACAGACAGGGTCATGTTGGAGGCTTTCCGGAATAATTTGCTGTGGATGGTACTGGGAACCGGTTTCAGTGTTGGTTTGGGGCTTTTGATAGCCGTACTCGCTGACCGTACCCCGTTTGAAAAGGTCTATAAAGCCATCATATTTATGCCGATGGCGATTTCATTCGTCGGTGCTGGTGTGATTTGGAAATTTGTCTATGCCTATCGAGGGGAAGGAGTTGGTATTCAGGAGATTGGGCTGCTGAATGCGATTGTGATTGGGTTAGGTGGTAAGGCTCAGCCATGGTTGTTGCTACCCCCAATAAACAATCTCTTCCTGATCGTGATTATGGTTTGGCTGCAAACCGGTTACGCCATGGTGATTTTATCCTCTGCCATTAAGGGCATACCTTCGGAATTACTGGAGGCTGCCCGGGTGGATGGCGCCAACGAATTTCAGGTGTTCTTCCAAATCATGGTACCCACAATTCAAAGTACACTTTTGACCGTTACTACGACCATCGTCATTTTCAGTTTGAAGCTGTTTGATATTGTTCGGGTCATGACAGGGGGGAATTACGGCACTAATGTGATTGCAAATGAATTTTACCTTCAGCAATTTACTTATAATCACTCTGGCAGAGCTTCGGCAATTGCTATTGTGCTTTTAATTGCGGTCATTCCGGTGATGATCTACAATCTCCGCCAGTTCCGCAAAAGGAGGGCATTCTGATGAGCGGCACAAAGACCAGTCAGAAGGGTCAAAAACGGCTGGGTAGCGTTTTTGTAAATGGTGTGCTGGTTTTGATCTGTCTTGTTTGGTTGATCCCTACTATTGGGGTGTTCATTACCTCTTTTCGAAACAGCGAGGACATATATAGCAGCGGCTGGTGGACGGTCTTTCCGCATCGTGGCTGGGTGAAAGTCGAAGAAATTCGCGTCCCTGAATCGATAGATGTGGATCAGCCGTTTGAGGTTGCAGGGGTAACCGCCGATTTTAGTACGCTGCGTCAGGGGATCGTAACACCGGATGGCCGTAAAATCACCTGGATTGGAAATAAACGTTCCCGGTTGGTGATTGTGGAAGAAAAACGGTGGGTGGGCTTTTCGGCTCGGTTAACGCTGGATAATTACCGCGATACATTAAGCGGAGAGAGTTGAAAAATCAAGCGTAATACGCCGAGCAGGCTGTTTGAGGGGTGGAAAAGCCGCACCCGATGGGGTATCCACCCTAAAATAAAGGGGCTGTGTATCTTGATTTGACCTCTTCACTTCCATTTTTTCTGGATTTTTGACCACCAGCGACACTTCACCCTCCGCATGGGAGTTCACCCTTGGATGGCGGCCCCAGCCGGGGTTTTGAACCCGACGCCAAACAGGAGCTTGACCATTCGTTTCAAGTTGAGCGCTATCGCCGTCAAAAAGGCTTGCACCGCAAAGCCCATTTTTCCCAAATACCGGCAGCGTCCCAACCCATGCCACTGTTTGGCTTCCCCAAATTTGCGTTCGATTTTGTAGCGCTGTTTCAAGCCTTGACGGTACGGTTGGGTCTGCTCCAAGGCCAGCCAGCTGTCTTTGTTGGCGTCTTTCTTCTGCGTGCGCGTCTTTTTCAAGCGAATTGCCGAGTGTAAGCCGTGCAGTTCTAAATAGAAGTGATTGTTGCCGTCATCATAGCCTTTATCCGCCGCATAGGTCTC
>NZ_LGHJ01000005.1 GCF_001306055.1 Bellilinea caldifistulae
AGCAGATAAGGTTGACCCATCACATAAGGTTTGAAGACAGGAGCGGCAGGTTTTCTTTTCATGCCCCCATTGAATCACGTTTCTCCTAAAAAGAAAAGGGCTGTCCCTTACTTTTTGGACAGCCCCTTGTGCGCTGGGTGGGAGTTGAACCCACACGCCTTTCGGCACATGGCCCTCAACCATGCCTGTCTGCCAATTCCAGCACCAGCGCAATCGGCTTCGATATTATAATCTGCTCTGGTAGTATGTCAAGAAATCTGCTTGCCGAGACCCACCCAATCGGAGGATGCCATGACAATCATTTTGGACGCAATGGGTTCTGATCAATATCCAGACCCCGAAATTCAGGCAGCCGTAATCGCGGCAAAAGAATTTTCAGAAGAGATCATACTTGTTGGTGATGAGAATTTAGTAAAGCCCAAATTGAAGGCGCTCGATTCCCAAAACCTTCCCATCCATATTGAACATGCACCTGATCTGGTTGAGATGGGAGAGAAACCGGTTGAAGCCGCCAAGCGTAAACCGCGTAACTCAATGGCTGTTGGGCTTAACCTTGTCAAAGAAGGTCGTGGAGATGCCTTTGTTACTGCCGGAAACACTGGAGCCGCGATGTTCAACGCCTTACGCATATTAGGACGAATTAAAGGTGTTGCCCGGCCCGCTTTAACTGCTCTCTTCCCTGTGAGGGGCGGGCATTGCGTTGTTCTCGACATCGGCGCCAATGCAGATTGTCGGCCTGAATTTCTTCTTCAATTTGCTGTTTTAGGCAGCATTTATGCCGAAAAAGTCCTTAACAGGAAAAATCCGCGGGTCGGATTGTTGTCGAATGGAGAAGAAGCCGGCAAGGGTAACCAATTAATCAAGGACACATTTCCTATCCTGGAAAAATCTGGATTGAACTTCATTGGCAATGTTGAAGGCAAAGAACTCTTTGGTGGTGCAGCCGATGTGGTCGTAACCGATGGATTCACCGGAAACATTCTCCTTAAATCCAGCGAGGCGGTTGCCAAGTTGCTGACAGACACTTTGAAAGAAGAATTGACCGCCTCCACAATCACCAAGATAGGTGCATTGCTCGCCAGGCCTGCCTTTAATAAACTGAAAGCCATGATGGACCCTGCCGAAGTAGGGGCTGCACCGCTTCTGGGAATTGACGGTTTGGTTTTTGTGGGTCATGGTCGTTCCGACAACCGCGCCATGTATAATGCGATTCGCATTGCCCGTCAAGCCGTCAAAGCCGACTTATTACCGGCCTTGCGCTCAGCCATCGAAGAGCGGCTTGAAATGGTTGAAAATATTGCAAAAACCACTTTGAATCAGTCCTGAATTGAGGTTTCATCCCATGAAGATTGTTTCCAACACCAAACTGATCAAGCGCAATAAAAAAATTGGTCAAACACTCACCATTGGCGCTCTCATCGTGCTTGCCATTGGCTTGTATTACTCTTTCACCCAACCGGAACAAATCACCATCACATTTGGTGCTTTATTGTTCGGCTTTCTGATGACTCAGATAGGTATCTACTTCGGCAACCGATGGGGAAGGTCTCCACGACCTGATGAACTGCTCACATCAGGATTAAAGGGATTGGAGGATAAATACACCCTTTATCATTATGTGACGGATGTTCCACATGCTCTTATCGGCCCTGCCGGCATCATTGCACTGGTTCCAATTTCAGTTGGCGGAACAATTATTTACGATGAGAACAAAAATCGCTTTCGTCAAAAAGGCGGTAATCTGTACTTGAAAATTTTTGGGCAGGAAGGATTGGGAAGACCGGAACTGGATGCACAGTACACCACCAATGATCTAGAAAAATTCCTGAAGAAAAAATTCCCTGATCTGGAAACACCCGAGGTTCAAGCCATTTTGGTTTTTACCAATCCAAAAGCCCGCCTGGAAACTAACGGCTCTCCCATTCCGGCCTTGTCGTTAGAAAAATTAAAAGACTTCATTCGCAAACGGGGAAAAGAAAAACCGGTTGCTCTATCTCTTATTCAAGAAATTCAAAAAGGTTTACCGGAGGAAGACCTTGTCTGACTCTTTTTTTCCCTGTTGATTGGCGAAGATTTTGGAGACCCCTCTCTGCTAGAGGGGTTACTTTTTTGCTTAACCACCTCGCTGAGTGCTTTCACCTCTGCAGGGTTCAGGTATCTCCATTCACCCGGTTTCAGGCTGCCTAATTTCAAATTTCCAATCCGCAGTCTGATGATTCGATTCACTGGCAGCCCGATTGTTTTTCCAATCTCGCGTATCTGTCTTTTCTTACCTTCGCGCATAACCACTCGAAGCCATACCCCCTTCCCGGCGCTTCCTTCCACGACAACTTGAGCGGGCGCTGTGCGAGTCCCGTCGGGAAGCACCACACCCCGCCTCCAAATTGCCAGTTGTTCTTCATCTGGTTTGGTAAACAACAAGACCCGGTACTCTTTTTCGTGTCCGTAACGCGGATGGGTAAGCCGATTGGCTAATTCTCCATCGTTGGTAAGAAGTATTAAACCCTCGCTATCATAATCCAATCTCCCAACGACGAATAAATGCTCCGGCAAAGGAACAAGGTCAAATACTGTTTTACGCTCAGTTCCCTTCACATCATCCGAAAGTACGCCGCGGGGTTTGTGCAAAGCAATATAAATTTTCTTCCCGCTCGGTTTAGGAATGGGTTGACCATCTACCGTGATCTCATCCTTTTCCACATCTGCTTTTGCACCGAGTGAAATCAATTCCCCATTGACTCGAACCCTGCCATCCGCAATTAACAGCTCACAGGCTCGTCTTGATCCAAAACCTGCCCTTGAAAGAATTTTTTGTACCCGTTCCTCTCCCATTGATCAATCCTTTAATAACTTCTGTTCTTCTGGGCTGACCCCTTCTTGTTCAAGCAACTCGAAGGGCGGTAAATCATCCAGCGAATTTAAACCAAAGTGCTGCAAGAAATCCATGGTTGTTCCATACAAAATAGGACGACCGGGGCCTTCCGCCCTGCCGACCTCTTGAACCAACCCTTTTGACAGCAGACTTTTTAAGACCCCATCGCTGTTCACCCCTCGAACCGCATCAATACCCGGCCGGGTGATCGGCTGGCGGTAGGCAATAATTGCTAGTGTTTCTAAAGCCGCCCGGCTAAGACGACTGGTTGCCTCAAGACCCAAAAATCGCTCAATCAACAAAGCCAATTCAGCTGGAGTGGTCAATTGATACTTGCCTTGAAAATACTGAATTCTCAGTCCTCGACCCTGTTGAAAGATCAGGGACAATCTTCTTAAACCTTGTTCAACTTCATCTGTGTGGACTCCTAGCGCCTCCGCCAGTTGATGCGCACTTACTGGCGAAGGAGCAACAAACAATAAGGATTCCAATTTGGACTCCAAGGAAAACTGATCCTCAGGTAGGTTCGCTTCACTCATGCTATAATATGCCTGTTCAATTAATCTTGGCTGATTATACTTGAATCAGATAAAAACGAATAAGATTGCTGGTCTTGTGATCAATACTGAACATAAAAAAGGGCTGTATTCTTCGAGTTTCCACTTGTTTAAAGTGGCTATTCTCCTTTTCTTATTGTCGGGGTGTAATTCTCCTCAAGCGAATTCGACTTCAGCTCTTCCTGTTACAGTGGTGGATTCCAACGGTCAAATCGAGGTATTTGCCCCTTTTGGATCGTCAGTTCTGGATGTTCTCCAAATGGGCAACATTGAACTGGGTTCCTTGGATCGCACCGAACCCCCTTCCTTTACCATCATCACCGAACCAACCACGATAAAAATTACCCGGGTTGAAGAAGAATTTGAACAAGAAGAAATTGTTATTCCATTTGAAAGACAAACCGTAAAAAACGAAAACCTCACCGAAGGCGAATCCTTACTGGTTCAACCCGGAGAAAATGGCATTCAACAAATCACCTATCGTCGTTTAATTGAAAACGGCGTTGAAACTTCACGATCGATTTTCAAAATCGAAGTCATAAAAGAAGCCAAACCCGAAATCTTGATGATTGGAATTCAATCTCCCTTTGTTCCACTGGAAATTCCAGGCAAACTCGCCTATCTAACCGCTGGCAATGCCTGGCTTATAGAACGAGACACCCGTCAGCGCAAGCCGATTGTTACGACTGGCGATTTAGATGGACGGATTTTTAGCCTTTCACCCAACGGGGAATGGCTACTTTTTACACGCAAATCCAACGCAGAGGGTGAAATCAACACCCTATGGGTGGTCAGCCTGGATCAGGAAAACGCGCAACCCATTAATCTCAACGTAAAAAATATCATTCACTTCGCCGAATGGCTACCTAATCGTACGGCAACAATCCTGTATTCCACCGTCGAACCTCGCCCAACAGCTCCCGGTTGGCAAGCCAATAATGATTTGAGGCGGCTTGTATTTAATTCGAACGGAAGAGTCGTTCGTGATGAAAGCATCATCGAAACCAATGCGGGAGGAATTTACGGCTGGTGGGGAACCTCCTACCACATATCACCCTCGACCAATTCCATCGCTTTTTCCCGCCCAGACGCGGTTGGTCTCGTCAACGAGGATGATGGAACCTTGAATCCTCTCATGAATCTGTTACCCTTCCAAACACGATCCGATTGGGCATGGGTTCCGGGTATTGAGTGGAGTTTGGACGGTAAAGTACTGTATGTGGTGAATCACGCCCCGATGGCGGGTGTTAGTGACCCGGAGTCATCCCCGCTTTTTGATTTGAATGCTTTTATCTTACCTTCAGGTCCGCTGGTAAAATTAATTTCACAAACCGGCATGTTTGCATATCCAAGCATTTCCAAGGGGAAAACGGAAACTCAGGCATGGCTTGCTTACCTTGAGGCTATCTTTCCAGAACAGAGTGAAAATAGCCGTTACCGTCTGGTCGTAATGCAACCAGATGGCTCCAATCGTAAAGTAATTTTTCCGACAGAAGGGGGTACTGGACTTGACCCGCAGAAAGTTGTCTGGTCACCCGCGCAAAACGATACTACTCACAATTACCTTGGTTTTATTTACCAGGGAAATGTCTGGCTCATTTCAACCCAAGATTGGCAGCCCAGGCAGGTGACTGGCGACAGCCTGATTACACGAATTGACTGGAAATAATCTTATTTCGAAAGGTTTAAATCCCAATGAGAATTTTAGTAACCGGTGCCGCAGGATTTTTAGGTTCACACCTTTGCGAACGCTTGTTGAATGAAGGCCATTCAGTCGTTGGTATGGATAATTTCATCACGGGCAGCCCGGAGAATCTTGCTCATCTTACCAACAATCCAAGATTCGAGTTCATCCGCCACGATGTAGCTAATTTTATTTTTGTGCCTGGTAAAATTGACGCTGTTTTGCATTTTGCGTCCCCCGCCAGCCCTAATCCATCTTCTCCCTATGGATACACCAATTTACCCATTCAAACCATGAAAGCCGGTGCATTGGGTACTCATAACACCCTTGGGGTCGCTCGCGCTCATAATGCCCGCTATCTGCTGGCGTCAACTAGCGAAATTTACGGTGATCCGTTGGAACACCCCCAAAAAGAGACTTACTGGGGTCATGTTGACCCAATTGGTATCCGATCCGTTTATGATGAAGCCAAGCGCTTCGCTGAAGCGCTGACGATGGCCTATCACCGCTACCACGGAATCGATACACGCATCGTTCGCATCTTCAATACCTATGGGCCAAGAATGCGATTAGACGATGGTCGGGTAGTCCCAAACTTTATTCAGCAGGCTTTGCGCGGAGAACCGCTCACCGTTTATGGAGATGGATTACAAACCCGCAGTTTTTGTTATGTAGATGATCTGATTGAGGGAATTTATCGGTTATTACTGTCCGACGAACATTTTCCAGTCAACATCGGTAATCCTGCAGAAATCACCATTTTGGAGTTTGCAGAAACCATTAACCGATTGGTCGGCAATAAAGCCGGTATTATCATGAAAGAATTATCACGGTTAGGCGATGATCCTCAACGACGCCGACCGGACATTACCCGAGCAAAGGAAATTTTGAAATGGCAGCCAACGATCTCCTTAGAAGAAGGCATCAAAAAGACCATACCCTACTTCAAAATGAAATTGGGATTGGAATGATTTTGACAAACTCCCGCGAACGAACCCGTTTTATCCGCTTTGCGATTGTTGGAGCAATTGGAGCAGCCATTGACTTCGGCGTGTTCAACCTTCTTACCCATTTCGTTCCTTATTTTCGGGAAAACGCAGTTTTTGCTCAGGCAATCTCCTTTACACTTGCCGTCTTCAGCAATTTCACCTGGAACCGCCTGTGGACTTATCCCGATTCCCGCAGCAAATCCATTATGCGCCAGTGGGTTCAATTTGCGGTTGTGAGTGTCATTGGATTGGCTATTCGTACTCCGATCTTCCTATGGTTGGAGGGTTTATTGATACGCACCTTCTCCAGTTGGTTTCCCAAAGGTGCTGCGACTCCAATTGTCATTGCCCACAATGCTGCTTTGGCAATTGTCATCGGAACAGTCATGATCTGGAACTTCATCGCCAACCGATACTGGACTTACAACGATGTCACTTCTTGAGTAAAGATGATTGAAATACCGGCTGAAGATTCCCCCCTTCCACCGTCCAACATTCGCTCCCTTCGGGAATTAATTGACCTTGTCTCTGGCAGGAGCATAAAAGACCAGATTCCTCAGGAAGATGCTGGTTACGCTGAAGTTTTGCCCTTTCCGTTTCTGGCGTTGGTCGGTCAGAAAGAAATGAAGATCGCTCTATGCCTGAGCCTGATTAATCCCGAAATTGGCGGAGTTCTCCTGATTGGTCCACGCGGAACCGGGAAAACCACTGCCGTACGTTCCCTGATTGACTTACTCCCGCCAGTGGAACGGAGTGCTTGTTTTTACGGCTGCCTGCCGGAGGATATTGAAGCGTTTGGTATGGATGGTGTTTGTCCCGATTGTGCTAAAAAGTTTGCCGAAGGAAAACCCCTCACTATTCAAGATCGGGTGAAATTGGTGGAACTTCCGCTCAACGCAAAACTGGAAGATGTAATTGGCGGCATTGATGAACGAGCAGTTGTTCATGACCGCTTGCGGTTAAAAAGGGGCGTACTCGCTCATGCAGATTTGAACATTCTGTATGTTGATGAAGTAAATCTGCTTGCTGACGAGATAATTGACGCCATCCTGGATGCTTCCGCAAGCGGAAGTTATACGGTCAGACGCGGCCCTATCACCGCCACATACCGGGCAAGATTCACGTTAATTGGTTCCATGAACCCTGAAGAAGGTAATTTGCGTCCCCAAATCATGGATCGGTTCGGCCTGCGTGTCATTGTCAAAGGGTTGGATGAGCCGCAGGAGAGACTTGAAGCCTACCACCGCACACACCTGTACCGTCAGAATCCACGTAAAATGATAGCCCTTTATCAGGCCGAATCAAACATGGCCGCAGAAGAAATTGCCCACGCGAAAAGCATTCTGCCCAGTGTAGTATTGCCAGAAGATGTCGCCAAACAAGGCATTCAACTTATTCAAAAGATGCAAATTGATTCCCTTCGTGCCGAAATCACATTATTTGAAGCATCTCGAGCCTTTGCAGCTGCTGATAATCGAACCATTGTGACAAGGGAAGATCTACGTCAGGTTGCCCCGATGGCACTTCGTCTTCGCCGTTCTCGTTTTATGACTGAATATTTTTCAGGGAGAAAAGCAGAAGAACAAGAAATTCAAAAGAAGATTGACGAGGTATTAAGGATAAACGGCGTAAAGGAAGGTTAAAATGAGCGAATTATCTCACCGAAAAAGAATGGAAATTTGCCTTGCCGGAGAAATTGCCGACCGTCCGCCAGTTGCTTTGTGGCGGCACTTTCCTGTAGATGATCAATCCCCGGATGGTCTGGCAGCTGCAATTTCCAATTTCCAGCGCACCTTTGACTTTGATTTTATCAAAGTCACGCCGGCATCCTCTTACTGCATTAAAGATTGGGGTGTAAGCGACGTTTGGCGAGGCAACCCGGAAGGCACGCGTGATTACGATGAAACATTAATCAAAGACTTTTCTGATTGGGAAAAATTGAAAGTTCTCCATCCCCGTAAAGGCCACCTGGGCCAGATGCTGGAGTGTCTTGAACTGATTGTGAAAGAATTTTCAATGACTACTCCTGTGATTCACACGATTTTCAGTCCTCTTTCTCAGGCTAAAAACTTGGTGGGTAAAGAAAATTTGTTGGTTCACATGCGTGCCTGCCCGGATGCATTCAAGACCGGTCTAGAAATAATTACTCAATCAACCCTCAATTTTATAGAAGAACTTAAAAAAACCGGCATTGATGGCATCTTTTACGCGGTTCAACACGCTCAATTCAGCCACCTATCTATCTCGGAATTTCAAACCTTTGGGCGGTTTTATGATCTTCAGATACTTGAAGCTGCCAAATCCTTCTGGTTGAATGTGGGACATATTCACGGCGATCACATCATGTTCGATCAGGTCTGTGATTATCCCGTTCAGGTATTGAACTGGCATGATCAACAAACCTCTCCCACATTGAGCGAAGCTCAAGAACAATTCAAGGGTGTTGTTTGTGGTGGTTTAAGGCAGTGGGAAACGATGGTAATGGGAACACCTCAAGCAGTTTATCAGGAAGCGCAAAAAGCTATTGACCAAACCGTAGGGAGCCGTTTCATCCTGGGTACAGGTTGCGTGATTCCCATTACAGCTCCTTATGGTAACATTCTTGCTGCCCGTCACGCAGTAGAATCGCAAAAAGAATGAGCAACCCACGAATCATTTCCGGCAAAGCCAAAGGAATACGATTACAAGGTGTACCCGGCAATATCACTCGCCCAATAACAGACCGGGTTAAAGAGGCTTTGTTTAATATTATTGGGTCGGACATTGAAAACGCATCTCTACTGGATTTGTTTGCGGGCACTGGTAGTGTTGGAATTGAGGCTCTGAGCAGGGGAGCATCTTTTGTCCACTTCAACGACATTCATCGGCTGGCAATCGCAGCTATCCGCGCAAATCTTGAACGTGCCCGTTTGAAGGATAACGCAAAAATTACCCAACAGGACGCTTTTCTCCTTCTATCCACTCCCCCTCATCAATCTTTTGACTACATTTTTATTGCCCCGCCTCAGTATAAAAATCTTTGGAAAGAAATCTTGACTAAGCTCGACCAAAATATAAACTGGCTGGCTGATGATGGTTGGGCAATCGTTCAAATAGACCCCCTCGAATACGAAAAGCTGACCCTTGATCATCTGATCGAGGTTGAACAGCGGCGTTATGGCAGTACATTACTTGTGTTTTTCGAGAAAAATCAAAAATAATTGTTAGTTCGAAAAGTCAATTCTAAGGTGATCGTTTTCATCGTACCAGTATCGGGCATAAAAAAGCTCACCATTTCTTTTTGCACTGAGCACCTTTGGCAACAAAACTGGTAAATCCTCTACAAGGGGATATTCTCGCAATTTCTCTAGAGCAATCCATTCCAACGACCCCTCCGCTGAATTTTCTACAGGTTGTTGATCAGTTTCTCCGCGAAAAACAAACAAACCGATTCCAGTTTCTTCTCCGGCATCAATCATCACAATTCCACATAACCAGAGGTGGTCAATTTCCAACCCCGTTTCTTCTTTCAGCTCACGCCGGGCTGCTGAAAGTACATCTTCACCCCGTTCGATATGTCCCCCAATTCCATTATACAAATTCGCCCATATTCTCTTCTGGGGGTGCCCCTTAATCAGCAACAATCGGTTTCCCTGCGTGATAAATATCAAAGTACGCGGGATAATTTGAAACCGATTGTTGCTGACACCCTGATCTTTTTTGGGCATAAAAGACTCAGCTCAAAAACATGGGCACACCCATGAAATCACGAATCTTGGGTTTGTAATTTTCAATGTCGTAATAAGCCGGTACATCCACTCGTTTTCGACCCGCCAGAACCATCTCAATCGGCACGGTGGTGTATTTTCCACCATGTAAAGCGACCATTTTACCGGTCTCATTTCGACGGATTAGCTGAACCGCCATTGTGCCAAATGACATCGCCACCATTCGATCTAACGAATCGGGAGCGCCAGATCGCATCAAGTACGCCAGCTGTTGATACATGGTATGTTGACCGGTCAAGCGCTTGATTTCCTCGCAAACAATCTGACCAATTCCACCCAATTTCCGGTGGCCAAAGGGATCCGCTTCTCCACTTTCCACCACTTCACCACCTTCCATCACAGCGCCTTCGGATATGGTCATAATTGCATAGTTTGAGGGATTGCGGCGTTTATCTGCCATCAAAAAGTCAGCCAGTTTCTGCATATTGAACGGTACTTCGGAAATGATAGCCCGATCAACATAAGCCAGGTAAGCCGTGATCAGACTGGTTTCTCCAGAATTTCTTCCAAATAATTCAACCACCCCAATCCGTTCATGAGAACCAACGGAAGTGCGCATATTGGTGATAAACTCAACACTTCGGGTGACTGCCGTGGAAAAACCGATACAATAATCCGTACCAAAGATGTCATTGTCCATAGTTTTCGGACAGGCTACAATCGGGAATCCCTCTTTATGCAGTCTAACGGCGAAGGATAGTGTATCGTCCCCACCGATAGGTACCAATACATCAATACCTAAATTGGCTAAAACCTCAAGAACATAATCGGTGTAATCAATCTTTTCCTCACCGGCTACTTTCTTCCCATAATTGGAATTTTTTAGAAAATCTGGAGCATCTTTCAGTGATACCCGTTGAGGATTGGTTCGTGATGTATGTAGAACGGTTCCCCCTGTGCGGTCAATCGTACGAACATCTTCTTCGTGCAATTCACGAACATAGTAATCACGCGTAGATGGCTCATTCTGATTGTAATGCAATAAACCTGCCCAACCCCGACGTATACCGATGACCCGATACCCCTGCTCTAAAGCATTCATCACAACTGCCTTGATGCAGGGGTTCAATCCCGGTACATCTCCACCCCCGGTTAAAATACCGATTGTTTTTGTCATATTTACCTCCACCTTGAATAAAAGTTATGATGTCTCAGGTTGTTTCTTCATGTGAATAAGGAATTTGAAATGACACTACAGTTCCACTGCCACCGATGCGAGAATCGATGTTGAAGTAGCCACCCAGCATCTCAACCCGTTCTTTGATTAATTTCAAGCCCAAACCCTTGCCGGCCATTGCCTTGGAAGGATCAAAGCCCTTTCCATCATCTTTTACCTGCACTTTAATCAATTGAGAATCCATGATGATCGAAACCTCTATCTTTAATTTTTGGGAGAGGTCGTTATTGTGCCGGGCGGCATTCCCGATGATTTCCTGAAGTGAACGGAATATCAAGACCTCAATATAGGGTTCCAGTCGCCTTTCGGCGCCCATTATATCGAGCTTAATATCAACGCCACTTTCATTTTGGAAGTTTTCCACATATCGCTTGAGAGTGGGAAACAACCCCAAATCATCCAGCATCATCGGTCTCAGATCCGTGATGAACAAACGGACTTTTTGGAAGGTGTTCAAGGCGGCGGCCTTTAGATTCTCCAATTCCTGTTTTGCGCGAGTAGGGTCAACATCAAACAAACGACTGACAATTTCCATTTGAACCACAAAGTTCGATAATGCCTGAGCCGGGCCATCGTGCATTTGTCTGGAGAGGCGCTGGCGTTCCGCCTCTTGAGCATCAATCAATTTCTGCAACAATACGGTTCCGCGTTCTTCCCCCGCTCCACCCATCTCCTCTTCTAAAAATCGGTTGGTTTTTTCAATTAAGTCCAATAATTCTTCAAGATATTGTTTTTTGGTTTGTAATTTTTCTAATTGACTCCTTTTTTGAACCATTTGATTGAGGGATTCAATGGTTTCCTCATAAGTTCTGACAATATCCTGCCTTGGCAAACTGTCAATTTGAGCTTTAACAAAGTTCAATTGGGTAATTTTTTGCTTGTTAAGTTCGTTCAGCTTGGCGATTTGTGAATTTTGTAAATTGATCAAAGTATCATTGTCATCCAGATCTTTTGTGAATTGAGCCTTTTTTTCCCTTAAAAAGGTAAGATATTCTTCCCGTGTATCCTCATTCTTCAGATGATTGCTCATGGAGGCCCTCTCTTTTGTACAACTTGAAAATCATGCCAAGTATAGCACAACCTGTTGTTGCTGTTCTTATTTTTTAAACCAGGAAATCTCCCCCCACCCCCATTCCGCCTCCGGAAGCAACAAGAAGAAGTGAACTCCCTCGTGAGTCTCCAGCAAACGCACCCCACTCATATCGTGAGGGTTTGCGTACAGATTGGACAGGTTTTCCTGATTTTCTTCCAGAAGCAAGTAGGTCGCTCCGTATCTTTTCGCGGCTGCAAGGGCGTGACGGATATCCCCATCAGGGATGACAATACTGGGTCTTCTGGTAGCCCAATAAAAACCCGGCGGATTATTGACCATTGCAATAAATTGTTTGGAAATGTGGAGGTCATCAAGCCTTTCCCCAACTCTCTGATACCGCTCGATACTTTCATTCCACACAAGATGATTGGGGACTCTATATACGCGCTGGTAAAAAAACCATCCTGCAATGAATAGATTGATCAAGATTAAAAAGGTGCCAAACAACGTCATTGAAGTAGACATACCCCAACCGCGCGCCTTTTTCATCCAGATAATAAGCTGCTCCAGGCCAGCAACCGACATGCTCCAAAAGAATATCTGAATAGCTGCTCCCGAATGCAAAAACCCCCCACGTGAACCAGCAAACGGAAACACAATAGTCATCATTCCCAATATCAACAACCACATCATGGTTTCAAATTTTACTGCCGAATGATGTCTTTTGCTCCAGCACCCCACCAGGATAAGTGGTACCAGGATGATTGAACCCTGAACAACAAGAAAGTTCTGCAAATTCAAGCTGAGTGCATCCAGCCTTGCGTGGATAATGGCCGGCAATCCGGCTTTAAGCCAGTTTGTAAAGGTCAGGTGATCATTCGGATAAGCAAAAAGCTGGTTGTAGCTTGTCAGCCAAAGACTTTTTCCGTTGCCGGGTGGAAACATACTCCCAAAAACAACCCAATTTCGATAGTACCAACCCCCTGTCAGAATCAAATAACCGAGTAAAAGAGCCAACAACCCGTTTATGGCTACGCGCATTTTTTGGCGGGATTGCCATGGCCGGATTCTCCAAATGACAACCCCAAAAGCGGAAATCAACCAAATCAAACCATCCGCCCTGGTCAAATGCATCCAACCGGCTATAAAACCCAGCAGTAAAAATCTTTGAAAACTCTCTAATCCTCCAATCCACTGATTGTTTGCAAAAAATGCAATAATGACAAATAACCCTCCCCCTATCATATAAGGTATAAAGGTTTCAGGAATGGTCAGATAAAGGGCATAAACCCCCGGAAAAACTGCAAGGCCGCCGGCTATCCAGGCATAGGCGGGATTTGTTATCACTTTCCTGGTAAGATAAACGGTTAGTACCGGCAAAAATCCAGCCATCAAGAGAAACGGTAATTTTGCCCACACAAAATCTGGAGAACGACCAAGCCACATGCCCATAAACGCAAGCAGCGACGGTAGAGGCATCCAGTAAACAAATGCCGGAGCAGGCAATCCTTTTGGATTAGCGAGGTAATTCCAAATATATGGTTCTACAAAGCCATTTCCTTCAAAGAGTTGCAGACCTCCCACCGTGTAATATGCTGAATCCATATATCCCGGTCCCTTTTGAAATTGTGTTCCAATCAGGGCAAAGATTATTCCACTCAGGTACCAAAACCAATTTGATTGGGGGATTTTTCTTGCCATCTCCCATCCTTTCATGGCCGATTCCCGAATTCGTAAATATCTAAATCACCGATTTGTGTGTGACTTAATTGTATGTATTGGCTGGAAAGAGCCTCAAGAACCGGATGCTTAAAGCCCCTCTCTGAAAATTCCTGAACGGCTTTCCTGAAAACGACAAAGAAGAATCGTTCTTTTTCCCGAATTATTCGGGAGTAATCTTCTATCGGGTAAATCCCCATCGCTTGTTGGGAAACCAGCGCCAGTGTATCGTTGGGAGAGCCGGGTTCATCTGCGAGAAAAGCCGCATCGTGATTTTCATCATAAAAGCGCATCGGGAAGTAGCTGAGTTTATTGTCATGCAAAATGAACACATCCCGGTTTTGGGGTAAATTGAGATATTCCACAGCCTGACGGAAAGGCGAGCGAGGAAATTCAGCATAGGTATAAAAAGAAGGTAAAGATATTGCAGCTGTCACAAGAAAACCCCCTAAAAGAAATGCTCCTATTCCTCGTTTCCATCTCAAGACAATGATCCTTGCCGCTACAATGGAATACATAACACTGGAGAGAATGAAAACCCTTGTAACAAAAACCGGCTGCATGAAGTAGGAAATCACAAATAACAGAATGGGTAATCCGAACAGAATCAGGTTTAACAGCATTATGGCTGACCTGTCACTCCGATCTTTCCACAATTCCCAGAGTACAACAAAAAACAGCTGTGCGCTGAAAACGGCTGCTATTGGCAACAATGCACCTTTCAAGGGTAGATTGGCATGAAATAATATAACAGCCTGAAAAATCTCCACAATCCCAGGCCTGGGGGTCCAGAAAGCTCTCTGAACTTTGGCAATTTGACCAGGCAACAAGAAAGCCCATGGTAAATAAAACAATCCAATAACCAGCTGAGCTTTAATTATTTGTATCTGGTCCTCCCATCTTTTTTTCCAAAGAAGATAGACGTTTCCCCAAATTAAACCGAACCCCGCTAAGGCATGGCTATACATCGCCACGACACCGCTCAAGACTAACCCAACCCAAAAACCCGCCTTATCCTGTTTTTCTTCAAATATTCGGTAAAAAAACCAGTAATAACCTAGCTGCCCCGCCAGCATTAAAGCGTACATCCGTAAATCCTGGCTGTGATAAATTTGCAGCGGCGATATCGCCAGCAATATACCGGCGGTGATACCAGTGCGCCACCCAAACATCCGCCGGGCAAGGTCAACCGCGATAAACCAGCCGATTATGGACAAGCCAACACTGAACAACCTCAAGAAAACCAGATTATCATTCAATCCCTGCCAAAAATGAAGCAAAAAATAATACAAAGGCGGCATCGTGTCTGCTGCCGTTCCTTTGATAATATTCCCCAAATCCTGACGGGCAAGGAAAATACTGAAGGCATCATCATACTGGATTTCACGGCTTCTGATCCCCGTCAGCCGTAATCCAACGGCTAGCAGTAGAGCAAGTGTCAAGTAAGACCGCTCACTTCCTTTCGACATATCTACGAAGATGCCCTGGATTCGAGCGTTTCAAACCACAATCGCGGTGGTCTAACAGCCCACCAGCGATTCCAATACAGGACGAGGATCAAAAACAGGGGTAATGGCAGGAACATCACCGGGCTTTGAATGGGTTGGTAATCCATCTCTACTGTGGTTAGAAAAATCTCCCAGATTCCGACAAAAAGTAAAAACATGGTAGCCACGGAAAGAACTACTCCCCGATTCCGCCAACGCTCAACCCAAACAGCGAAAGTTAAAACAACCCCCGGATAAGCCACGATGAAATTACCAGGATCGGTTTGCAACCCGACCCAAAAGCTGACAGTTATAGTGAGACACGCGGTCCACAAAAAAGCTCGAAATTCACTCTTTCGATTGATGAACCATTCCACCATCAAAATCAACACCACCATCCCGGAAACCACTCGGCCAAGGCGCTCACCTCCCTGTGGGATAATTGCCCCTAATGCAGCCGGCAAAGTACCCGGAGGATTATAAGATGGATAGCGTAGAACTTCCCGTAAGTTTTGGATGATCCAATCCGGGATCAAAATTAACGCCAAACCAATTAGGAAGCCCATACCAATCAAAAACCAGATGATAATTTTCCAGCGGCGATGGCTGGCCGCCCAAAATAACACAAACACAATCAACAACAAAACAACCTGCGGTTTGATGGTGATTAAAGCCATGAGAATCCCGGCCAGCTCATCATTACCGGCGCGGACGGCAAGTAATATCCCCACTATGGCGAGGGCGATTAAAATGACCACATTCCCCAGAATCACTGGTCTTAAGGCATGATACCAGAAGACCGAAAACAATAAAAACAAGGCCAGAATGAGCGGTTTTGGCCGCCATCGTACCAACCCTAAAGACAAAAACGCCATAAGGATCAAACCGGATTCCAAAACCGCCATCCAAACCGCACGGGCAAGGTTGTAATCTGCTATCAGCGCAAACGGCAAAAAGACGAGAATCGAATAGAGAGGATAAGCAACCCGCAATTCATGTTCACCCGCCCTGGCTGGCCGGCCATACACCATATTTTGAATGCGAAGTGCCACCTCATCAGAATACGGGCTCAACCCATCTTCAAAAAAGGATTTCGTTCCCATCCAGTGAACTAAAAAATCATTGCCCCCTGGATTTTGAGCCGTATAACGATAATTCCCCCACACCAACAGACCAAACAAACCACTTCCGAGCACAAAAAGCACTATAATTGCCAATGAGGAATTTCGTGACATCGAGAACGCTTCTCCTTAAAGTACCGACCAACCCCTAATCAATTATAATTCAGCCCAGTATGAAGACAAAAATTTCACTTGCCCAATTTGAAGTTCAAATTGGAAAGCCTGAGCAAAATTTTAAAACAGCACTGCCCTATATTGAACAGGCTGCCCGCTCAGGCTCTTCAATCATTTTACTGCCCGAATTATGGAGCAGTGGTTACGATTTACAAAACGGTTCAACATATACCCAAATTAATCAGGAAATTATTGGCGAGTTAAAGTCACTTTCCGAACAATATCATCTTTCTATTGGGGGGTCTTATATCACTTGCGACGAAGTGGGCTGCCGCAACACTTTCTTGATCACCTTGCCGGATAAAAGTGTCACTCCTCCTTATCACAAAGTCCATTTATTCCGTCTACTAGATGAAGATCAGTTTTTTCAGCCGGGTGACCAATATCTCTCCGTTGATTTTAACTGGGCTAAAGCCGGTTTGGCCATCTGTTATGATCTTCGTTTTCCGGAATTGTTCCGTTTTTATTCAAGGCAAGGTGCATCTTGTGTTTTGATCGTTGCCCAATGGGGTGCCAAACGTGCCGAACACTGGCGCACATTTCTCAAAGCCAGAGCCATCGAAAATCAATTGTTTGTGGCGGGTGTCAATGCAATTGGAATGATTGGAAATACCCCACTGGCCGGGTACAGTGCAGTCGTATCTCCGTGGGGAGATGTACTGGCAGAAGGGTCTTCCAATCAAGAAGAATTAATCACCGTAGAAATGAACTTTGATTTAATTGATGAGGTAAAACAACACTTGAATTCAGGACAGGATCGCCGTGATGATTTGTATAAGGAATGGTATAACCGGTTTCCTTAATCCGACTGGTCCCCCTCTCGTGCAACGACAATACTGACCTCATCCTCGTAGAGTACTCTCCAACCCTTTTTGATTAATTTCTCTACTACGGGTTGTTGGGGCTCAATCAAAAACCAGCCGATTTTCCATTTTTCTACGGCTTCTTCCCACCCCTCACCGGTGTTGAGAATGTTCAGCCAATCCTTCAGAATTTCATCGCCAAATAGGTCGGTTCTCCCGTCAACAAAGACCGGTGTTTCAGGCATATTCCAGATCAAATAACCTCCCCAACCGTAACTATTCCATAATCTGCCGTCCGGAATTCCCTTCTCTTTCAAATACGCTACGGCTTTTTGAGGATAGAACCGAGCCTCATAGGCACTAACCACCACTGGATGAGTCACATAAAACCATTTTCCAATGGCAACCATTCCCAGTAATCCGATTATCGTCATATTGATGACCCGGCGAAAGTTGAATGGAAAAACAACCTGGTTTCGACTCATCCGATTACCATGTTGATTAAAGAAATTTTTCAAATTTTTTGTAATATCAACGAAGATCTCAGGCAAATGATTACCAACGGTCAGGGTAGCAAAAATCGCAAACGGTGCAAAATTGCGTTTTGCAACCAGGGCTAAATAAGTAAATCCCAAAAAGCCGACAATTTCAAAACCACTGACCGTCTTTTTTGAATATGCGAATGAAAAGATAACAATAAAAAGTAAAACAAGAAATGGCTGCATTGCCAGTTGATGAAAATCAGGTGACGCCCACTCATCAATCAAGGATTGCAAGGTTTGCACCCCTACGGTCTTAAAAGGAACAATCAGGGTATTTAAACCATTCGGATTGATTAAGACACCTGACAAAGCCACCAGTATCCAAATGAAATATTTTTTCAGCCTCCCAAATCGCTTCCCTTCATTCGAGGGTATCAAGAGAGAATCCAGGATCTCGCCCGCCAGCAGAAAAAGTAGAAGAAAAATTCCCAAACCATATCCACCGTGAAGATTGGACCAAAGAACAAACAAAGTAAAAAACCATATCGTACCCTGAAAACCGCCATGCTTCCGATATGTTCGAATCAGCCCCAATAAAATTACGAACATCAATAACGAAAATATTTGCGGGCGTGGTGACCAGACGAAAGAACAGATGATCGCAGCCAAAATCACAAACCACGCTTTAAATAAGGCTCCGCCCTCCATGATTTTATATAATATTCCCATACTGGCTACCGCTGTAATCGCTACACATAAACCCAACCCCCAAAAACCGGCATTTTCAAAAAACCAATAAAGAACAACCTCACCCAGCCAAGAATGATTAATCCAGTTCTCCCCTGCCCGGGTATAAGAAAACACATCCTTTAGCAGTGGACTTCCGTTCTGAATTGTCCATTGACCTGCCCTGAGATGCCACCACATGTCGCTGTCCAGCGGCACACGCACAGCCATGATAAACACCAGCAACAGGGTAATGCAAAACAGCAAATTATCGAGGTTTTTTTGATCTTTTTCCAAAAGGTTGATCATTGCGCGCTATCAGTTTGAATAAATAATTTTTCGAAATCAACTATCCGTATAGGATTTGACAGGTTGTAATAAATGACAAAGTCACCAATCTGTTTCTCGTTCCATAAAATTTTTCTCTCTTGGAGCAAACTACGCAGTTTTTGATCCAGGGCAGGATTTCGAGTGGTTATCAAAGCCACCTTGTCCGATTCCTCAACCATTTGTGTATAGAGCGGGTAACGATCATCGCGCCGCGTATATCTTAAATCTGGATGATACGGGAATCGGGGACTGAAAATGATCTCTTCGTGTGTAAGAAACGCCAGCGGATAAGCAACCCAGTAGTTCGTATAACCCCTCAATTCGCCATTTTCCCGCAGATATTGAATTACTTCCGGCATATCTCCCATATCCACCCGTGCAGGGGCGTAAAATTGGGTTGTCAAACCCGGTGGATTGGATGCTGTACATTGCAAATTTCCCCACAGGTTGAAAAGTGCAATCAACCCGGCCAGACTTAAATATGCAGGCTTCTTTTTACCCCATTCATCCAGAACTTTTCCCCCCATCAGACTTAATACCAGCCAAACGGGTAAAAAATATCTTCCACTTGGGTCAACACCAAACGAAGTAAACACAAAACCGAGAATGAAAGTAAAGATAACCCCTTCAATCACTTTGACTTGAAACGAACGAGGCGATCTGATCCAATCCCAAAAAATTTTCCCCCATAAAAGTAATGTGAATGGGATCAATGGCAATCCCAGCCAGAAAACATCCCACGGAGGACGCAACCCGATTGCAGCAGGCAAACCCAACACTACAAAGTAGACCATATGATTAATCGTTCTTAACCAAAAAGGCTCACGCTCCACTGCCACAGCCGCACCGAATAATTCGTGAATCAGTGAGCCTAAGCCATTTTGAAATGCAAAAAACCACCAGGGAAATGAGCCCACCAGTAATCCCACCAAAACCAGGGTTATCCTCCAGGTAATGATTCTTAAGTTTTTAATCCGGAAGGTACGAAGTAAAATTCCGATACCTGCCGGAACACTGTAAACCATAGTCAACCCATTCACCCATAATCCAAACCCACACAAAAAACCCCATAACAACCACAAAATAACGGAGTGGCTCCCTAGTCTAAATGTACGCATTCCTGATGCACGATTAACTTCTGTATCGGCTTCACCACCGCTTTTACTAACTCGAAAACTGATTTCTGAACTTGCTTCTGAATATTTCAACAAGTAAAATGTTGTTATCAAAATTAAATTCCCGATCAGCAAGGCTTCGCCATATCCCCCTAAACTGACCGTAGTATATAGCGTCGTATTGACCGGCGGTATTGCCAGTAATAAGGTAGCGATCAAACCGGCACGGAACGATCCAAAAAATTGATAACCGACCCAAAAACCTGTCAATATCGTTAAAAGATATAAAATTACCTGAACAAGCCTGATTCCAAAAACCGATTGACCAAAAGCCTTAAAAAAAAATGCTACAAGGAAGGCATCTAAACTGCCCATGTAGGCCTGTCCGTAGAAAAAGATGGGCTTTTCCCCCGCCAATATGTGGCGAGCCATTAACCCCACCACTGCTTCATCTGCATTGAAGGGAAAAACATTTAAAACAAGCAGGGAAACTTTCAGAGATAGCCCCAGTAAAATCACGAAGGCCAAAAGCAGGTATCGCTTCATAGTTGAATGGTAGTAAAACCTTTTTGCTTGAAAATACAGTAATATTATTGTATTCAGGATTGGAATTCACTACCAAACAATTTTATCGGGGCATTACCCAATGATTCAAAACCTGAAGAAAAAAGCCTTTCTTTTTGTTGTTATTTTTCTTTTCAGCCTTTTATATTTTATTGGAATTCGTGAAGTTCCCTTTCACCCAGATGAAAGCACCCAAATTTTCATGAGCCGGGATGTTGATTTTTTCTTCTCCCAACCTTCCTACCTTTCCTATAATCCAAACAATTCTGAAGATTTGCGTCAGCGATACCGATTGCTTGATCCACCTGTCAGCCGCTGGTTTATCGGCATGTTCGGCTTGATTTTTAAGGTCCCCCCGTTACCGGCCGATTGGGATTGGGGAAAATCGTGGGAAGAAAACGTACAATCGGGTGCTTTGCCTCCCCCATCCACCCTTTTGATTTCTCGATTAGCAGTCAGTTTCGTCTTTCCGTTGCTTCTTTACTTTGCTTATAAAACGGGCGAAGTGCTGGCCGATAAGAAAACTGCCTGGCTTAACCTTGTTTTTACAGCCTTGAATGCCTTAATCCTGCTCCATACTCGCCGGGCAATGGCAGAAAGTCTTTTAGCCTTTTTTTCTTGCCTTTCTCTTTATCTTCTGGTTTCAGGGAAAAAGCCCGTTTGGCTGCTGGCAGTTCCAATCGCATTGGCATTTAATGCCAAATACTCAACCGCTCCACTGGTTTTGGCTGGATGGATTAATTGCCTGATGAGTTCTTCAAATTCGCCTTTCCACCATCGTTTGAAACCGGTGCTGCTTTATTCAATTATTTTTATCCTGACTACATTTTTACTCAATCCGGTTTTATGGTCATCCCCACTGGATGCTTTGAAAGCTGCCGCCAAAGAAAGACAAAATTTATTAGCCGCTCAAACGACTGCAATTGGAGGTTTCAATCCCTCTCAAACACCCCAAACCGTTCCAGAACGTTTATTGGCACTAATCGCCCAGATTTATATCGCCCCACCAGCGGTTGCTGATGTTGGAAACTATCTTTCTGCTACAGAACTCCCCGCCCAAATTTACTTCTCCCGCCCATGGAATAATCTAACCAATGGATTTTTCAAGGGAGGCTTCTTTCTTTCCCTGACCATCATTGGCCTGTTCTGGATGATCCGCCGGCATTGGAGTTCAATATGGAAATTTTCAAATCCGGCCACTCTTTTTCTGCTGACTTTTATCGTTCAATTCGCTGGAATTATCGGTGGAATTCCACTCGCTTTTCAGAGGTACTATCTACCCCTTATGCCTTACATCACCTTCTTCATTGGATACGCCATAAGCCAGGGGATTGATCTTGGTAAAAACACAATCAAACGTTCGATTTAAGAAGGATTGGCATGGCGCCGGGATGTCAGAAGTCATGCCAATCCTTTAAGTCCCGCAAGCAACAAAATCAAATATGCTTGTAATATACTCGATGATTCTTATAGGGTATTCCCCCGACATTGATCAGATCTTTTCGCATTTGAACAGCCGTTTCTGCCACCTGGGTCAATTCAAAATGTTCAAATCCATATTCCTTGATGGTTTTATCCATTTCTGAATATAACAAGGCATTTCCACCTCGTCCCTGATATTCCGGTAGAATTCCCGCTCCATTTAAAGACACCCATTTCGTTCTCTTCATTTCCGCCAGTAAATCAATAATTGCCCAGGGCGTCAACCGGCCTTTTGCCCGTTGTAGTGCCGCCGAAACATCTGGAAAACCGAACAGGAATCCCACAATCTTATCCCCATAGAGAATGACTTTAATCAAACGCGGATCGGCAATCGTCAACAGGTTCTGCACCACAAAATCAATCTCCCGCTGCGTCAAGGGGTAATATTCCCAATTGTTCACAAAAGTCTTGTTATAGGCTTCTCCAATTTGAGGTGCGTAAGCCTTTAATTCCCGCTTGGTATTAAAGGTTACTACCCGAAAAGTGCCCTTTTCCTTGACCCGCTGGGCAACCAGATGAACTTTTTCTGGCATCTGAAATTTATCCCGATGAAGATAACACGAGACGAAGTCCACTTCTTTTTGAAATCCCAAATTTTCTACCAGCTTCACGTAATAGGGAGGGTTGTAATTCATCATCACCATCATTTGGCGGTGTTCAAATCCTTCAATTTGAATACCGTAACCATCAAACGGACTTAAGCCTTTGGGACCAACCACTTCATTCAATCCACGAGCATGCGCCCATTCAAACACCCGATTGAACAAAGCGTTAGCCACATCTTGATCGTCAACACATTCGAACAAATAAAACTGAGCCTGACGGGTGTCATGGTATTCGTTGAAAGGCTTATTCTCCAACGCTCCAATACGGCCAACCATTTCCCCATTCATGCGAGCCACAAAAAACTCCCCTTCGGAATGTTCATAAAAGGGATGTTTTTTCGGATTCAACATCAACTTGATATCACTCAGAATGGGCGGTACCCATTGAGGAATATTTCGATAAATTTTGAAGGGAAATTCAACAAATTCATTGACCGCTTTTTTATTGGATAAGTCAACCTTTTCAATTGTGATCATCTCTCACCTCACAAGGGATTAATGATGAAAATTACAAACTGATGATTGAGTATACTCCCTTTTGCATGACCCAAGCAAAAATTCTGGTTATATTTTGGAAAAAAATATCTGCAAACTTTTGGATAAATAAGGTAATATAAAGTATATATAGGTGTGACCATGCCCAATCGTTTAATCAAAGAAACCTCTCCATATCTTCTACAGCATGCCCACAACCCCGTGGACTGGTATCCATGGGGCGATGAAGCCTTGCAAAAAGCAAAACTGGAAAATAAGCCCATTTTTCTCTCCATCGGTTATGCTGCGTGTCATTGGTGCCATGTAATGGAAGAAGAATCTTTCAAAGACCCTCGCACCGCCAGTTACCTCAATCAATACTTTGTGCCCATCAAAGTGGATCGAGAAGAACGCCCCGATTTGGACAATCTATATATGAGCGCGGTCATTTCAATGACGGGTCAAGGTGGCTGGCCGATGAGCGTTTTTTTGACGCCTGACCTTAAACCTTTCTATGGGGGAACCTACTTTCCGCCGGTTCCACGCTATGGAATGCCCTCTTTTTTGGAAGTTTTAGAAGGCATTCAGCAGGTTTGGCAAACCAATCGGCAAAACATCGAATCGGTTGCCGAAAAAGTTTCAGAATACCTTCAGGAAACCAATCAGTGGCGTACTGTTACCGCATCTCAAATCAACCCGGAGCTGTTGGATCAAGCCGCAACAAACTTGATTCGGCATTACGACCGTCAAAATGGGGGCTGGGGCCGTGCGCCTAAATTTCCACAGCCCATGGTGATTGAGTTTCTTCTACACCGTCATTTCAGGGGCCAACCCGAATCGCTGGAGATTGCACGACACGCGCTCGATGTGATGCAAGGGGGTGGTCTATGGGATGTTGTTGGGGGTGGTTTTCACCGTTACAGCACCGATAGTCGCTGGCTGGTGCCCCACTTTGAAAAAATGCTTTATGATAACGCCCTGCTTGCCCAGACCTATCTTCATGCCTACCTGCTGACCGGTGACATTGAATATCGTTACACCTGCGAACGGACTTTGGATTTCATTTTACGAGAAATGACCCATTCCTCAGGTGGTTTTTATTCAAGCCTGGATGCCGACT
This sequence comes from Bellilinea caldifistulae, assembly GCF_001306055.1. Lineage (GTDB taxonomy): Bacteria > Chloroflexota > Anaerolineae > Anaerolineales > Anaerolineaceae > Bellilinea > Bellilinea caldifistulae. The sequence goes on from NZ_LGHJ01000005.1 coordinate 24,282, forward strand.
CGGAAGGCGAAGAAGGCAGGTATTATCTTTGGAGCAAAACCGAAATTCTCACAGCCCTTCAAAATCTTCCGGAAAGAGAGATTTTTCTGGCGACTTACCCACTACCAGATGAGGGAAATTTTGAAGGCAAAATTATCTTACAGAGTCGCGCTCCTTTCAATATTCTTGCTGCCGACCAGGGCTTACCGGTGCAAGAATATCTGAAACAGCTGGATATTCCTATCCAGGCACTTCACAGAGCACGCAGTGAACGGATTCGTCCTCACACGGATGACAAAATCATTGTTTCTTGGAACGCTCTGGCATTGCGTGCCTTTGCCGAGGCCGGTCATTATTTACAACGGCAAGATTATTTACTGGCAGCCCAAAGAAATGCCGCGTTTATTCTTGAAAATTTGATAAGCGAAAACACTCTTTATCGCACATGGCGGCAAGGTATTTCTCGAACCCCGGCGTTTTTGGAAGATTATGCGGGTTTGGCGGTTGCCTTGCTTACCTTATATCAATTCGATGACAATTCCCGGTGGTATTTTGAAGCGCAGAGACTTGTGGAGTGGGTGATTGGTCGGTTCAAAGACCCTGAGGGCGGATTTTTCGATGCTGCCCAACAATCCTCAAATATACCCCTCCTCCCTAAATATCCACAGGACAACCCCATTCCATCGGGAAACGCCTTGGCTGCTCACGCCTTGATGCTTCTCTGGGCATTGGATGAACGCAGTTCCTATCAGGAAATCGCTCTTGAATTACTGGCAACTCTACAACAAACCGCCGCAGAATATCCAACCGCCTTTGCATATTGGCTGCAGATTCAGGATTTTGCCGCTGGCCCAATTCAACAAGTCGCGCTGGTATCTCCCTCCTCATCTTTCCAGCCCCATTTGCAATGGTTTAGTCCGGCGGTGACACCCTACCATCCGCGTCGTATTCGGGTATATGCTTCTCTGCCGCTTTCCGAACACGCCCCAAAAATTTTTGAGGAAAAATCCACAATACAAAATCAACCTACGGCTTATATCTGTCAAAACTTTTCCTGTAAACAGCCGTTGGTGGACTTTGAGCAATACGTTCGAACCATTTCGGAAGGGTTAGCATAAAAGCTGAGCATGACTTGATTAAATAACCCGGGCTGATCAATAGGTAAGGCATGACCACCGCCCTCGATGATCACATGACCGCCGTTAGGTAACAATTCAACTAACCTTTTTTGCAAGTACAATGGTATGGTTGTATCCTTTGCTCCGCTAACAACCAGCACCGGGTTTGTGATCCTTTTGGCCAATTCCCGCCCATCAAACCGGGTTAATGCCAGCATGGCCTGGCGATACACCTTTGGATCAGCCTGTTTAATGCTTTGAGTAAGCATTTCCCGAAAAAGTCTTTTGTCATCGCTTGGGAAAATTCTACTGGCAACCAATTCAGCCTGAGCTTGTGGAGAAAGGAAAAACGCCCGCACCCCTCTGCGAACAAAATACCGAAACTCACTCCATCTGCGGGGACGTAACACAGCAAAAGTGTTGACCAGCACCGACATCAGCACAAGATCAGGATATTCTGCTGCAAGTTTCAACCCGATAACTCCCCCCATTGAAATCCCCATTAATCCCATTTTTTTGATCCCCGCGGAACGCAGAATTTGGACCAACTCTTGGGTAACCCGATCAAAATTCCACTGATCACCCTCAAAAATGGATTTTCCAAAGCCCGGTAAATCCGGTGCAATTACCCGATAACCAGCATCCAAAAGCGCAGGTATTTGAAAATACCATGACTCGGCATTTGCCCCCAAACCATGAAGCAGGAGAATTGGAAAACCATCCTGTCGGCCTTCACTTATAATATTCATAGAAGTTCTCCCTTTGAGGAAAATTTCACAATTTTGTTCATGAATTTTTCTTATAAGTTTATAATACTATCAACACCTCAGGAGGAACAAATGGAAAAATTTATTATAGAAGGCGGACATCCTCTGCATGGAGAGGTAACCCCAGCAGGCAATAAAAATGCAGCACTTCCATTGCTGGCAGCCTGTTTATTAACCGATGAACCGGTAATCCTGAGAAACGTTCCAGATATTCTGGACGTTCGTACAATGCGAGCCTTACTCGAAAGTCTTGGTGTTGAAATTAAACCACTGGATACCCACACATGGCAGGTTCAAGCCAAAGTCATCCGTCCTGCCGACCTGGATCCCGATTTGACTCGTAAAATTCGTGCTTCTATTCTTCTGGCAGGACCGATGACCGCCCGTATGGGTGAATTGCGGCTGCCTCCGCCGGGAGGAGATGTCATTGGCCGTCGAAGAGTGGATACCCATATCCTCGCATTGACCAAACTTGGCGCCAGGGTAACTTACGACCGTTATTTTTACTTTTCTGCAAGCGGTTTAACCGGTGCGGATATTCTGCTGGACGAAGCCAGTGTAACGGCAACTGAAAACGCAATTATGGCTTGTGTAACCGCCAGAGGTAAAAGCGTAATCCGTAATGCTGCTTCCGAACCACATATTCAGGAATTGTGCCACTTTTTGAATACCCTGGGTGCAAAAATTGAAAATATCGGCTCTAATACCTTACATATCACCGGGGTCGAGAAACTTCATGGGGGTGAATTTACTATTGGTCCAGATTACTTAGAGGTAGTCAGTTTCATTGGGGCTGCCGCGGTGACGAAAGGTGAAATTTGGATCCGCAACGCTGGTAATCAGTATCTGGATATGATACGTTTGGTATTTGGACGATTAGGAGTTCACTGGGAAACCCATGGAGATGATATTTTCGTCCCTTCAAAGCAGAAACTGGAGATTGAACCTGATCTGGGAAACGCAATTCCAGAAATCAGCGTGATGCCCTGGCCCTCTTTTCCAACCGATTTGATGAGCATCGCCCTTGTCGTCGCTACCCAATCAAAGGGGACAGTTCTCTTTCATGACTGGATGTACCCAAGTCGCATGTTTTTCACCGATAAGCTGGTGGGAATGGGTGCCCAAATCGTACTTTGTGACCCACACCGCTGCATCGTGCAAGGCCCCACGGAATTGTATGGTGAAAAAATGGAAAGTCCGGATATCCGCGCCGGAATGGCTCTGGTACTCGCCGCTCTTTCTGCCAAAGGCACTTCGGTGATCCGTAACATTGGTCAAATTGACCGTGGTTACGAAAAAGTAGATCAGAAACTCGCAGCCCTTGGGGCCAAAATTCAGCGAGCGATCGAATAACCATCAAAAAAAATCCCGGTGAGCCCGGGATTTTTTTTGAAAGTTTGTATTTTTTTTTCAATTGTTCTTGGCGGAAGCGCTTTGAACAACTTCCAAAAATTGATCCAGAATCTCACGCAGCATTCCCTCGGGCAAAGCACCCACCTGACGATGTACCACCTTTCCGTTGGCAACAAATAACATCGTAGGAATACCCTGAACGCCATAACGCATTGCCCATTCGGGGTTCTCGTCCGTATTAACTTTTGCGACAATTAATTTTCCAGCATACTCCGCAGCAATTTTATCGAGAATTGGAGCAACCATTCGGCAAGGACCACACCATGGCGCCCAAAAATCAACAATCACCGGCAGATTTGACTGAAGAACCGTTTTTTCAAATGCCGCATCGGTTACATGCACTGGTTCTTTAATCATTCCTCTCTCCTCTCAATGAGTTTAGTATAGTATACCATTTGATAAAAATTCATGTAGAATTTGATGCATTTTCACCACAAAAGTTGCACAAAAAACTCAGACCTCTCATTAAGGTGTGAAGTTGCCGGGAGAGGTCTGAGACAATTTCTCTCGTCTTCCTGATCACCGGTGATAATCACTTAACTTTTACCGAGATCGTCTTGGGACGAACCTCCTCCACCTTGGGCAATATCAGCGTAAGTATACCATTTTCATACTCGGCTTTGGCTTTGTCCACATTGACAGTCACCGGCAACTGGACAGAACGGGTGATCATGCCGCTCCGACGTTCGCGGATATGATAGATGGCATCTTCATTGACCTTTTCTTCTTTAACTTCACCACGAATAGTGAGCACTCCATTTGCAACCGAAATATGGATATCTTCCGGTTTTACACCCGGCAGAACAGCTTTGACGACCACCTCATCATTGGTCTGATACATATCCAGCGCCATCCACTCATATCCGCGCCAGCCTTCTAATTGGCGAGTTAACATGTTGTCGAAAACTTGATCCATCATTGAACGCAGTGTTGCCATTTCGCGGAAGGGATCAAAAACGGTCAGGTTTGCCATAATCCACCTCCTTCAGAATCAATAAATTCTTATGCTCTTATTTAACATCGAAGAACATAAGAATACTGCATAAAAATTATTAATGTTTTGTTGAAAAAATGCAGACTAATCGGATGATTTCTTGGACGCCTCTCGCGAGAAGTCCACGAAGCGATAGCCCACCCCTCTTTCAGTGAGAATATACTTGGGGTTTGCCGGATCTTTCTCCAATTTTTGACGGAGATAGTTGATATACAATCTCACATAATGTGGCTCATCTCGATATTCGTAGCCCCACACCTTTGAAAGCAATTGGTCATACGTCATGACCCACCCTGCATTTTGAACCAGATGATACAGCAGCCGATATTCTGTCGGACGTAATTTGACCAATTTGCCATCCACCCACACTTCTCGTCTGCCAAAATCAATTTTCAAACGATCGTCAATCTCATAGACTTCCTTGGAACCAAAACCGCTGGCTTCTGTTCGACGCAAAACAGCCCGAACCCGGCTAACCAGTTCCCTCGGACTGAAAGGTTTGGTTACATAGTCATCCGCACCCAATTCCAATCCACGCACCCGGTCATCCTCTTCCCCCTTCGCCGTCAACATGATCACCGGCACATTACTGATCTCCCGAATCATTTTCAAAACTTCAAAGCCATCCAGATCCGGCATCATAACATCCAAAATTACGACATCCGGCATGGCATCTCTGAGTTGATGAATTGCTTCGAGTCCACGGTGCGCTTCCACCACCCTGAATCCATCATGTTCCAGATTCAAACGGATGAAGCGTGCCATTCGTTCTTCGTCGTCCACAACGAGAATGACGCGATTCTTAAAATCTTCATCTTGAGACATGGGTTTATTCCCTTACGAAGGTTATAATCTCTTCTTCCTCACTGGTCGGTAGAATTTCAATGAAGGTAATTCGACTCATCGGCCAAATCACCGTCGTAACATTCGGTTCAAGATAGTGTAAATCCTTGCCATCCCTTTTTCTGGGATTTTTGAGGATAACTAAATTATCGGCGGGTGACGGTAAAGTGTCAACCTCACCAACGACGGGATCTTCATTTACAATGTGGAGGATTAAGGTTGGCATTGCACCGTTCCGTTTATTTGTGAATAATCAATTGAAATTTTAACTTTCCCAACGCAATGACATCCCCATGCTTGACCGGATAATCAACATGGGGCACAATTTTCTGTCCATTGACCCGGGTACCGTTAGCCGATCCCAAATCCATGATGGCTACCCGCTGCGATCCAATTTTGATTGCTGCGTGAAGTCGGGAAACCCCTTGCGTGTACGCTTCAAATTCAGATAAATCAACGTCCGGTAAAATGGGCTGCCCTTCGGCAATTCGCCCCAACGAAAACTCTGTCCTTCCGCTCAGGTGTATGGTTCTCCCCGAATCAATCATATGCAGAGATACAACCGGCTCCGATCCTTCGGCTACTGCTGTTTCAATTTTCACCTCTGGTATCGGCGCGCTGGAAAAAACTGCGCTTCCATTCAAAATATCCGAATTGACTTTTTCGAGATTTTGAGTGGTCAGCGTATCAACAGAAGTTAACTGGGCTCCACATTCACTACAAAACAAAGCACCCGGCAACTCCTGGTGCTGACAATTAGGGCATCGAATCATGACTCCCTCCTTGCCGGACTGGGCAATAAAAACAACGCTCGTGTGCCATACTTAATCTTCTTATCCCCTTCTTTACTGAATGAATGGGTTCTCTGAATATGATCCGCCTCAACAAGAACCGTTTTCGCCAGTTCACGATCTCCCTGTGCAAGCAAATGCGTCGCCAAATGCTGCAAATGGCGCGTTGCTTTCCCAATATCTCCTGCCAATACTTCCAGCCGGGCCTTTTCCTGCAACCGATAGAGGGTAATCTTTGACATTGCTTGAAGGATGGAAGTAGGGGGTTTCTCCGTCTGCCAATTCTCTCTGGTCTGTCGGGTAAGATGGATCGGATAACGGCCAAACGGATTCGCCAGGGATGGAACCTGCATTTGAATATGCCCTCTTAATAATTCAACCTCAATTTGGGTGCTGGAGAGAGGAGGTAGTTTGAATTCTAATATGATACTGGTTTTTTTTCCATACTCAATTGTACCCAAAGGTATGGGCGATTCATTGCCAAGTGGCGTTATATCCGGATGAATGCGAAATACATAGCGGAGCTCGATACCTTCAGCCAAATTAAAAAACCATTCGATTTTTCTCGCGTAACTGACGGAAATTGATTTGATTTTATTTTCAATAAATTGGGTTAAGTCCTCATTACGGCTAACATAAATCGCATTTCCTCCGCTTAAAGCCGCAATCCGATCCAGGAAAATATCGTTCCATTCGTCCCCTATTCCCAGGGCATTGATGGGCACACCTTCCTCTCTGGCCTGAGCGGCCAGATCAATGCAATTTTGTTCATCTCCGTAGGTATGCCCATCCGTAATTAAAATCAGCTGTTTAATCATTCCTTCCCGGCTAAACCGTTGAATGAGGTCATAGCCGGTAGAAAGACCCTGGAAGATTTCTGTCGCCCCTCCAACCTGCAATTTACTGATCACACCATCCACTGCCGCCGGATCTTCCAGCTCTTTCGGGGGCAAAATCACCTCAGCCCGATCACTGAATGCCACGATGGACAACCGATCCTTTGTTCTCAACTTCCTTGCCAGGTAGATGATATTTTGCCGCACCATGTCAATACGATCACCTCGCATAGAGTTAGACCGATCTACAACCAGGCAAACATGAATGGGTGGCAGGTCTTTGGGATCAGGTTGTTTGGGTGTGTCCAATTCCATCAGGACGTAAAAGAGTTGAGGCTCTTCCAACAATGGAATTTGTGACCGCCCGTAGGTGATCGAAATATTAACCGCCGGCAATTCTTTTAACTCCGCCGGGAGTTGTTCATCATAGGCTGTGCGTTTTTTAGGATTAGAAAGTACCTCGTAGGCTTCCTGGATTTGTAAAAACTTTTGTTTGGCAAATGGATCGGGATTAACATCCGGATGAAAACGTCGAGCAGCCTCGAAGTACGCCGTCCGGATTTCTTCCGCACTGGCATTGAAAGGCAATTCGAGGACTTGATAAAAAGTCGTTTTCATTCTTTAACTTCTAGAAATACTGAACTAGAACCACACTGATATTGTCTGGACCTCCAGCAAGATTAGCGGCATCCACAAGATTTTTACAGGCAACGGAGGGATTGCGGGCACTGGCAATGATTTGGAATATCTCAGCTTCCGGCACCACTCCCCATAAGCCATCGCTACAAATCATCAAATACCCTGGATGAGGCATTGGTAAGGATTGAATATCTGGACGGAACGGCTCGGCCTGACCGAGGGCACGATAAAGTACATTTCGATTGGGATGGACGGAAGCCTCCTGTTCGGTGATTTGACCCAATTCAACCAGGCGGCGCACCAGCGAATGATCCTGGGTTATCAACTGCATTCTACCATCCGGAAATATAAAATAGGCTCTGCTATCTCCCACATGAGTAATTGTTACCTGTTCGCCAATTACCAGCGCAGCGGTCAGAGTCGTTCCGCCGCCCGGAGCGCGGCGAGTGACAGATTGTTGGGCTTTTGCAACCGCAATCTCCATGACCTCTTGTAGGCTTTCGCCACTTGATTCTCCATCCACACTGATGTGAGGAAGGTAAATTTTGCTCAGGATGGTTTCTACCACAGCTTTTGCAGCCACACTGCTGGCAACTTCACCATATTCATACCCTCCCATTCCATCCGCAACAACGAATAACCCGAAAGGTATTTCATTATTCCCGTCAGCAAGGACGGCAGAAAGGGAAAATAAAGCATCTTCATTATGTTCCCGCTGCCTGCCAACCGATTGACCACAACCCACCAGAAAGTGAGGAGGGGACATGGAAACCGTCGGGATAGAAACAACCTGTAATTGCTCCTCAGTTAATGGAGCAGTTTGAATATTCTCCACCAAGGGGCGGGTTTGAATACTATCTTTTTTTTCACGACCAAAGAGATTCTTTATAAACTTAAGCACTATTCCTCCAAAAATTCCCGCCATTCATACCAAAATGGCGTAGAAAATGTGGTCTGCTGAACCAAAATAGACCGTATCGTTGAAGATCAATGGGGTACTTGTAATCGGACCTTCTGTTGCAAATTTCCAACGCAAGCGCCCGGTCTTCAACTCCAGACAATACAAATTTCCATCCGCCGAACCACAAAAAACCATCTCTTTATGCACAATCGGCGAACCACTCACCTGATGATTAGTCTGGTATTTCCAGATTTCACGGGAATTATTGGCATCAATGCAATAAATGTTGCCATCGGCTGAGCCGAAGAGCAAATAATGATCCATCCGGTACGGCGAAGATACCGAGCCTTTCATCATGCGATAGCGCCAAATCACCCAGCCACTTTTTGCATCCAGCGCATAAACCGATCCGTCCAGAGAAGTGAAATAGACAATTCCCTGGGCAACCAGCGGCGAAGAAGTGATCGCTCTTTTAGCGCGAAACCGCCATTTTAGCTGACCTCGAAAATCAACACACAAAAAATCTCCACCTTCATTTCCAAAATAAATCAGGTCATTGACGACCGCCGGTGAAGAGCGAATCGCCATCCCGGCATCTACTTTCATCACTCGCCGCATGGATAAAATGTTGACGCCGTACAGGAAGCCATCATCACATCCAAAAAATACATGCCCCTCAACGATTTTCGGAGAACTACGGATAGGGCTTTCCAACGGCAGGGTCCACGCCATTTTACCGGTCTTTGGTAGAATGGCATATAAATTCCCATCCTCAGACCCAACAAAAATCAAATCGTTGGTAATAGCCGGACGGGTGACGATTCCCCCATTGGTTGGAAATTTCCATTTGAATTCACCGTTGGTCGCATCCAGGGCGTATAAATTGTGATCGTAAGAGCCAACATAGATGATCCCATTGTCATAGGAAGCCGAGCCCCGAATTTCATCCTCACAGCGGAAAATCCAAATCGGTTTGACAACCTGTTCAGAAACTACCGCGGGCAGACTGATTCGAGATAAGGCACCGGTCTTCTTGGCTGCATTTAATAAGGCTTCTTTCATCGCTGCGGCAGATTGAAACCGCTCTTGCGGCGAATATTTCAAGGCTGTTTGGATGACGGTTTCCAGTTCGATACTCACGGCTGGATTGATTTGTCGAATCGGACGTTCCGCAAAGGAGAAAGGCGGTTCCATGCGAGGATCCCGTTTTGTAAGTAAATGATGCAGGGTTGCTCCTAATGCATAAATATCCGCCAGCGGCGAAGCTTCCCCTCGATACTGCTCTGGTGGGGAATACCCCTCCGTACCGATCATGGTTCCTTTTTGACCTTCACGGAACATTTTTGCAATCCCGAAATCAACCAGAACTACATGTCCTTGCTGGTTGATCATCACATTCGAAGGTTTCATATCCCGAAAGATAATCGGTTCCGGCTTGTGATTATGTAAGTACTCCAGCACATCACAAATCTCAATCGCCCAACTAATGACTTTATCCTCAGGAATTGGCCCTTCACTTTCGTTGAGGATCGCCTCTAAATCCTTCCCATTAATGTATTCCAACACCAGATAGGAGCGTTCTTCGTGAGAAAAGTAATCAAAGATTTTTGGAATGGATGGATGATTGAGTGTAACCAGAATATTGGCTTCACGTTCGAAGTTTTGCACCACCGTTTGACGCACCAGCGGATCGCGTGCCTGATTGATCATCTCCTTGACTGCAACAAGTTTTATCACATTGGGAAAATGCAGATCGCGAGCCCGATAAACCGAGCCCATGCCTCCAACCCCGATTACATCTTGTATTAAGTACCGATCAACCAGAACAAAACCTGTCTGCAATTGTTTGACAGGTCCTTGTCCTCCGCTAAAACTTTGAGTGATACGATGAGTATCCAGTTTAACCTCCCGGGACCGGAATCACCTTTCCCCCGAAAACACAATGTTATTAATCAAAGCCAAATAAGAAATCTTTTGAAATGCAAATGAAGAAGGGGTAGGATCAAACCTTTCGTATTGTTAAAATTATATCTACAAAACATCATTTTGCAACCAAAATACTCCTTTCATTCTCCAAACAAGTTTTCATTACCTTTCTTTACAAACTGGACGACGCCTCGGTTTTTGACTACAATCAAACTAATCTATGATATCAACCCTTCCAGACAAATGACTTTTTCTCAAGGATTGCCCCTTGAGGGAAAGTCGTTTTTTGTTCAACAGTCCTTACAATAATCAGGAGAGGGAAATGTTCACCAATTTTGATCAGGCTCAGGCTTTGGTAAAACAAAACGCAATTCGAATGATTGATTTAAAATTCAGTGATTTGTGGGGGCGCTGGCATCATGTAACAATTTCAGCCTCAGAATTTACTCCCTCGCTCATGGAGAATGGCGTGGGATTTGATGGTTCCAGCGTAGGCTTTAAATCTGTACGAGCCGGCGATATGGTTCTTGTCCCGGATTTAACTACCGGCTTCATGGATCCATTTTGGGAAATACCCACTCTCAGTTTTATATGCGATACGATGGAAGCAGACACCAAAGAACTTTTCTCGGCTGATCCTCGCGAGACTGCACGCCGGGCAGAGAAATACTTGATCGAGTCGGGAATTGCCGATAAATCCATTTGGGGACCGGAATTTGAATTTTATGTTTTCAACAGAGTGACTTTTGAAAACGGGGTGAATGTTGCCGCTTATCGGGTTGATTCGATCGAGTCAAACTGGAATAGCGCTCAGGGTGGACATGGTCATTTTATTCCCCTTCACGGAGGTTATCATGCCATTCCCCCGCGCGATCAGCTGTTTAACCTCCGTTCGGAAATTGTCAATACGCTTGAAGATATCGGATTAAAGATTAAGTATCATCATCATGAAGTGGGCGGCCCCGGTCAATGTGAAATTGAAACGCCTTTGTTAGAGATCATCTCAGCCGGTAATGCTTCAATGCTGATAAAATATGTTACAAAAATGGTCGCTTTGAAACATGGGCAAACAGCTACTTTCTTGCCCAAACCTCTTTTTGGGGAAGCGGGCAATGGCATGCACTTTCATCAACTCCTTCAAAAAGACGGTGTCAACATCTTTTATGACCCGGACGGCCCTCACCTTCTCAGTAAAACCGCCCTGTACTATATTGGAGGGTTACTGACCCACGCTCCCGCCATCTTAGGAATTACAAATCCCAGCACCAACTCCTACCGCAGACTGGTTCCCGGATTCGAAGCTCCTATCAATTGTTTCTTTTCCAGCGGTAACCGCAGTGCGGCCATTCGAGTGCCCCAATACGCCACCACACCAGATAAAGTGCGTTTTGAATTTCGTCCTCCGGATGCCACTTGCAATCCTTATCTGGCGATGGCAACGATGTTGATGGCGGGTATTGATGGAATTAAGAAACAAATTGACCCAAAAGATGCCGGGTTTGGGCCAATAAATGAGGACATTTTCTCCTGGCCACCAGAAAAACGGGCAACCATACTCAGTCTTCCAACATCCCTCGAAATGGCGTTACACGCCCTTGAAGAGGATCATCAGTTTTTACTGGAAGGAAGTGTATTCAGTGAGGAAATGTTGACGGAATGGATCCGAGTAAAGCGATGTGAAGAAAACCAAATCCGTACCCGTCCCCACCCTTATGAAATCGAGTTGTATTTTGATCTGTGACCGTCATTTTGAAGGGCGACAAATTTCACAAGGGCACAATTTTCGCAGGTAATGCCAGTTAAATATCCCAAAATGATGACCATCTTCCCATTCGATGGTGATGGCATAGCTCCCAACTGCTTCCAGCTTTTTCATTCGTGTTGCTGGAGATTCAGGAAGATTAACTTCAAAAACCTCTTCGTCCGGTTCTGAACGCATATATTCATGTCCGCCGCGGCAGGAAGCACACGGGCAGGCTGCCCGTAACAATCCAAAGGGATATTGGGAAACGTGTCCATCATCCCATTCTATCGTCAAAATCCGATTGGTGCGGTTGGCAGAAATTTTCGTCGGAAAATGATCCATGAAAAATACACCCTCAAGGTTGAGATTCGTTGTTCAAGTCAATCACCCTCAAAAAGCGAGAAGCAGCCCAGCCGCTTCTTTTATCGTCATACGGAGCCGTAAGATACCACCACACAAAACCATCTGCTTCTTTGGGACCATCTTCCACCTTAAACACTTCCGACTCATAACCGAGGAATAAGACATCTGCATTGGTTCCGGCATCTCGCCGGAGTCGCAACCCATCCCCACCTGTTCCCGAAATTTGGACAAATTTACCAACAGTAATCCCATCTATTGTAATCGAAAGAGCCGGTTGAGTAGCGGTGGGAGTGGAAAAAAGAGACATTTGACCAACAGAAGTGGTGGTTGGGGCTGCTACAATCGTTAATACCGCCGTTGCTTTCTGCCCCGATTCAACTTGTGCAGGCCGTAACAACAAGATTGCCGCAATGATGGCAGTAACCATCAGTATGGAAATCAAAACCGAGAGAAAAATCATCCTGAAGCCCAACCTTGGCAAACTTCTCATGGTTACCCCCCGGTCGGTAGCAGAAAAAAGCCTATCCCGAGGATTATGTAAACTCCAAGCAAGGCTGCTCCCTCCAACCAGTTTGACTCTCCGTCAAAAGCTACCATTGCGGCTATCACAACCCCGCCTCCTAACGCAAGCAATTCAAATCGGTTGAAAATTAAGGTTAGAGGATTACCAATCAACAAACTGATGAAAACCAGTATGGGAGCAACAAACAACGCAATTTGTAAACTGGATGATACCGCTATTTCCAAGGAAAGGTCCATATTATTCCGAACCGCCATTGTCACCGACACCAAATGTTCTGCAATATTTCCGATGAGTGGGATAAGAATCACCCCCAGAAAGAATTCCGACACACCAAGCGACACCACCACTTCTTCCACAGAACCAATCAGAAACTCGCTCATGATCACCACTCCCAGGGTGGATAATGCCAGTATGGAAATAGCACGCGAAGGCTTCCAACGCCGGTTGGCTTCGCTCTCCAATTCAACCCCAGCAACCGCAATCGGACTTCTGGCTACTTTCAGGGTGTAAATCAAACCCACAACATACAAAGCAATCATTACCCCCGCTACCCCAAGACTCAACAATTCAACTCCCCAACTCCCCTCGGCACCAATTGAATGGCTGAAAAAGGAGGGAATTATCAATGCAACAATCACCACGACCAGCATCACAGCATGGTTCGAAGATTGCTGACGATCAAAACTTTGAATCCCGTTTTTTAATCCTCCCAGGAGCATAGAAAGGCCCATCACCAGCAATAAATTTCCGATGATAGACCCGGTGATGGAGGCTTTTACCAGATCCAGCAACCCCTGGCGAATCGCTATAATCGTAATGATTAATTCCGCGGCGTTTCCAAGGGTGGCATTCAGCAATCCCCCAATTTTTGGACCGGTGTATGCAGCCAACGCCTCGGTTGACTCCCCAATTAATGATGCCAGAGGGATCACCGCAATCGCCGAAAAAACAAAAATCCAGATTGGCCTCCAATGGAAAATCTCAGAAACCACACTGAGTGGGATAGCCAGCAATAAAATGTGCAGGGGGTGTTTGCGGAAGTAAGAGATCAATGAATTCATGAACAATACCCACGATGAGAATACCTAGATTATAACTCCGATGCACCATTAGAAATTCGACTTTAGAGGGTGTGATATAATTCAGCCAATAATATCTCGGATATGGAAGATTCGAAAACTGTTGTACCCATTTTAGGCAACCGCTACCAACTGCTCCAAACAATAGGAACGGGTGGTATGGCAGTTGTCTATTTAGGCCGTGACACCATGCTCGAACGGCCAGTTGCCATCAAAATCCTGCGCGAGGACTATTCTAAAAACGAAGCCTTCCGAGAAAGATTTCGCTTAGAAGCCAAAGCGGCTGCAAACCTCTCCCATCCCAATATCGTAACGGTACATGACTTTGGCTTTGATTCCGATCGTCTGTTCCTCGTCATGGAATATTTACCGGGTACAGATCTAAAAACAATTTTGCGCGAGAGAACCCGTTTGCCGATTGAAGAAGCAGTCAACATTATTGTACAAGCCGCAGCCGGAATTGGCTACGCACATCGGGCAGGGTTAATCCACTGTGATGTCAAGCCTCACAATATCCTCGTTACTCCCGATCAGCGCATCAAGGTAACCGATTTTGGCATCGCCCGCGCAATGGCGAGTATTCATCCCGAAGAAAAATCGGATGTGGTTTGGGGTTCGCCGCTGTATTTCTCACCCGAACAGGCTGCTGGTGAACCTCCTTCACCCGCATCGGATGTGTATTCCTTGGGGGTGGTTTTATACGAAATGGTAACGGGAAGACTGCCCTTTCAAAGCAGCGACCCCGTTGAATTAGCCCGGATGCACCGGGAAGTACTACCACCGCCTCCTCGTCGCTTTAATCCTGAAATTCCACCCACCCTTGAGCAAATCATCCTGAAAGTGTTATCCAAAGAACCAGCAGCTCGCTATCGCACCGCCGATCAGTTTGCTAGGGTGTTATCTACCTTTTTACAAAATAATCCAGAAGCACCTGTTCCAACGCACCAAAACCCCAGCGAGGCAGATACTCAACCTCAATTAATTCCTGTACAACCGGCTTCCTCTTCATCGCTTCCCCAAACCTCCCAAGTGAGCGATGATGCCACCTTGAACATTGATTGGTTAACCATATTTCTTGCTTTGTTGGCCATTTTAGCGGTTGGCGGTTTGATCCCCTTCTGGTTGTATATCTGGTTTTCTTTCAATCCACCCATTTAAAAGGGATTACTGGCTTGTATTACCTGTCAGCTTCTATTCTTTCTGCAGATTTTGCTAACCTCGCGGATCAAATACGCCAGGCGGAGGATGCAGGTGTTGACTGGATTCACATTGATGTGATGGATGGCCATTTTGTACCCAACATTACCATGGGTCCATTCATCGTTGAAACCTGCCGGAGAATTACATCTCTCCCACTCGATGTCCATCTAATGATTGAAAAACCGGAAAATCACATCCAATCCTTCATTAACGCTGGTGCCAACTGGGTCAGCATTCATATTGAAGGCAATTCTAATGTCCATCGAACCCTTCAAGTCATCCAATCCCAAGACGCCAAAGCAGGCATTGTTCTGAACCCGGGAACCCCCGCTCAGGCTATCGAAGCGGTTTTACCTTTCACTGACCTGGTTTTAGTCATGACTGTTAACCCCGGCTTTTCAGGTCAATCCTTTATACCCCAAATGGTGGAAAAAATCAGTTCCATCAAGAAGATGATGAGGAAAACAAATCCAGACGCCATTCTTCAGGTAGATGGAGGAATTAACCCGCAAAACATCTCCGCTGTTGCTCAAGCCGGCGCCAATTGCTTCGTTGCCGCCACTGCCATTTTTAAGCATCCACAAGGAATTGCAGAGGGCGTAAATTCACTCCGAAAGCAATTACAACAAAAAATGCGGCTTTCGCCGCAAATTCAAGAAAGCGATTGATACCGCATCTCTCGAAAGGATTGAACTACTTGGTCTTAACCAATGTCCGAATGCATTTTGCACATAATACACGCCGAACTTTCCGACCGCTTTCCATCACCATTACCCGCTGCAAGTTGGGTTTATAGGAGCGGTTTGTGGCACGCATGGAGAAACTTCGGTTATGACCAAAAGTGGTTGTTTTACCGCACCGTTCGCATTTAGCCATGATCATCAAATCCTTTCCAGCAACAAAGCTTTCTTCCAGCCGCATAATGACCGGACGCAAGATGGTATTTTACCACACAGCGCATCTTTTTTCAATACGAATTGTTTGAGAGAGTTGAAAAATCAAGCGTAATACGCCGAGCAGGCTGTTTGAGGGGTGGAAAAGCCGCACCCGATGGGGTATCCACCCTAAAATAAAGGGGCTGTGTATCTTGATTTGACCTCTTCACCTCCA
>NZ_LGHJ01000027.1 GCF_001306055.1 Bellilinea caldifistulae
ATGATCCTTTGCCGGTTTCTTCGAAACGCTGCTTTTCCATCCCGCTGATCTCCAAAGTGGTTTGGTTCGATTGTATTAAGGTTTTCCCCTTTTCGTCAATCCCAGTTGTTTGTTTTTCAACAATCTCCTGATAAAAGTTTTTGCTTTTGATGAAGAATCAGATATAATCAAATAAAATTTTTGGATTCGGGAAAATTACCCTTTGACCCCAACCAGAAACGAACGATCCCTATGACAAATTATCTGATGTCCGATGATTCTTTTATGGTTTCATCGGTTTATAAGCCAAAGCTGAATTATCGCATCTTTCTCTTTATTCGGGATCAACAAGAAGCACAAGAACTCACCGGGCAAATCAGCGCCTTTGGTTACCAGATTAATCAGTTTACAAAATCAGATGATTTAATTTCTGCCTTGCGCTGGTCCTTACCCAATGCTATCCTCGTCTTTGTGGACTCTAAAACGCTTTCTTTTGAAGATTACGAAGACCTGGCGCAAAAACTCAAAAAACAATCCAATAACCTGCCGCTGATAATCATCAGTGCTGAGGATAATTTCGACTTAAGGCTGAGAGTAGTACGCGCGGGCGGATCAGCCTTTTTCACCCATCCGGTTGATATCAGTACCTTGATCGGTTCTCTGGATGAGTTCGCCAATCCGGCACCTACGATTCCTAATCGGATTTTGATCATTGATGATGTCCTTTCGCAGGCAAGTTTTTATGCCATGCATCTGGAAAAAGTGGGTATGCAAACCCGCATCGTCACCGACCCGCGCCAGATGATCCAACCCATGATCGAATTTAACCCCGATCTGATTCTTCTGGATATGTACCTGCCAGACTGCAATGGAATTGAACTGGCGCGCATGATCCGCCAGATGGAAAACTTCGTATCGGTGCCAATCGTTTTTCTGTCTGCCGAGACGGATCGCGAACGTCAACTGGCCGCTTTGATGATGGGCGCCGATGATTTCCTGATCAAACCCGTCAAACCCGAGCACCTGATAGCCTCAGTCACTTCTCGCATCGAAAGATACCGGAAATTGCGTTCCTTGATGATTTATGACGGCTTAACCAATCTGCTCAATCACACCACCATCAAAGAACGACTTGTCAAGGAATTACTCCGTTCTGAACGAGACAAACAACCGCTTTCTTTTGCAATGATTGATCTTGATCATTTCAAGAACGTCAATGACCGTTACGGGCATTCTGCCGGTGACCGGGTGCTCAAGAGCCTGGCTCGCCTGCTTAAGCAACGATTACGCCGGACTGACTTAATTGGCCGTTATGGAGGGGAGGAATTTTCCATCATTTTTCCCAATACAACCGCAGCTGAAGCCGCATCGGTGGTTGATAAACTGCGGGAAAGTTTTGCCCGCCTGCACCACCTCGGCCCTGAGGGAGTTTTTACGGTCACATTCAGCGCCGGTATTGCTTCCTTCCCGCAGTTCAAAAGCGCAATTGCGATCAGTAACGCCGCTGACCGAGCGCTCTATCAGGCAAAGGAAAAAGGCCGCAACCGCATCAGCGTAATTTGAGGAATTGACCCTCAGCGGCGCACAGTAACCTCCACCAGAATTTTCAAGGCATCCGCTTCAACCGTGATGGATTTGATGACTGCGCCTTCACCAGCCTGATTCACCTGATCCCGAATCACTTTGGAAAGCGCTTCGTTGACTTTTTTAACGGCATCGCTGGCAAGATCAACACCCGGAATGTTAATGGCGGTCACCTCTACTTTTGGCTGGTCGTTAACAACCGAAAACTTAAGTTCCACCTGTCCGTTCAACCGTTGACCGCCCAGCGCCTGATACTGGCCTTTCGCAACGATTCGGTCGGGTTCAACGAATTCAATATCTTCGACTTCAATAAGCGGCAGTTTTTCACCCTGAGAAGCGGCCGCCGATTGAGCAGTCGAGATGATTTGCTTGATGGTATCCTCCTTCAAAGTAATCGGGATGGATAACTTGCCATCCTGAAGGCTCAGATTGCAAGCCAGCGAAACCAGCATTAAAATCATACCCACTATCAGGATCATCCGCTTTTTTTGATTCATGGTCAAACTCCTTTTGTTGAATTCAAACAGTAAGTAACGTGATTCTACCAATAAAAAAGGGGCTGAATGGGTTTCAGCCCCTTGTCAACGAAAAATTTGCTACAACCTTAAGGTAAAGCCCCTACAACATCAAAAGTTGCCAGCACTTGAT
Organism: Bellilinea caldifistulae; assembly: GCF_001306055.1. Classification (GTDB taxonomy): domain Bacteria; phylum Chloroflexota; class Anaerolineae; order Anaerolineales; family Anaerolineaceae; genus Bellilinea; species Bellilinea caldifistulae. Next base: position 2,212 of record NZ_LGHJ01000027.1, read on the forward strand.
CAAATGCCTTTAGATCCGCATCCGTCATGGCGTTGAATAAGACCGATACCAGTAAAGAAGTTTTATCCACCTTAGGACGGGCAGTAAGCACGATAAACAAGTTGCCCGCGCCTTCGCAGTTTTTGTAAACATCATACGAGCCTTCGAAAGCATTATCTTCGTATTTTTCGCGGATTTGCCACTTGCAGGATGACTGAAAAACGGATTTGTAGTAATCCAGTAATTGGATGTAGCCAGCCAGTTTTGCCACCTGATCGGATACGCCGAAGAAAATGCCGGGTTCATCAAACGCGTTATTGAAACGATCCAGGTTCGCCGCAGCGCTGATAGAGGAACCAATCACTTCCCCATCCGAAACCCACGGAGAGCCGTCTACCTGTGTCCATGTAGATGGGATGGCAACCTGAATTGCTCCATAATCATCCTGCACCAGCACATAATCGCCATAGGCCTGCCCGCTTCCCCCGGAAACATCCTCCTCCAATTGCTGGGCGAAGGAAAATTTGGTTTCTAACGGTTTTCCGTTCAATTCACCTGCCAAAACTTCCTGAGTGCCGAAGCGGAGAACTTCAATGGCTAGCACATCACTGGCGTTGCGAGTGCGCAAAATATTGCAGTAATCGGTCATCTGACCATCGGTTGCCAGCACCAGACCTTCCATCAGGGTGATAATGTCACCCCCTTGCAGACCAGCCTTACCAGCCGGAGAACCCGATTTCACCGAGGCCACCCAAATACCTGACAGGCTGCCATCCTCCGAAACAACCGCCTGGCCATTAATGCCGATGGATTCATAATCCTGCCCTGCTTTGAGGATTTCAATCACTTTGAGGGCATCCTTGCCGCGGATGGCAAAGTTTTGGTCAAAGCGGTCATTGCCGGCATAATTGACCCCGACGACCTGGCCCTGCATATTCACCAGCGGGCCGCCGGAATTGCCACCGCGGATGCGGGCATCATGTTCAATGACAGCCGGTACTGACGCCCAAAAAGACTCACCATCCGCATTGGCTTTGGATACAATCCCTTTGGTCAACGTGTATTCAGGATCGCCTAACGGAAAACCAGCCGCATAAACTTCGAGGCCAGGGGTAATTTCACCTTCATAGAAGGTCAGAAATGGAAAATCATCCCCCTCGATATCAATCACTGCCAGATCCCAGCATTCCGAAACGCCCAGTATTTTGGCATTGCGCGGACGTGTTTCACCTGCCAGAAAGACCTTGAGCAGCGCTGCCCCTGTAACCACATGATTATTGGTTACAGCGATGCCGGAAGGATCAATAATAAAACCGGTACCACGCCCGGCCACGTTATAAAGGCTGCCCAATTCCGGATCCACGAAACTACCCTGCGCCTCAATTTGCACGGTGGCGCTGCGTAACAGGCTCAGCACATCAACCTGTTGGGTCGGTGTGGGCTGAGGAGCAGAGGTGGGTAATTCCACCGGCGGATTGGTCGGCGCAGTCGTTGGTTGACTGGCCGGTGCACAAGCCACTAACAGGCTTAAAATCAATAAAAATGTCCCTAAATACTGAGCGCGCCTCATGCTTTCCTCCATTGGGTGGTTAATCTGATGAATACAATTCTTATTTTTGATTTTACTACCTAACAATTCCTCCAACATAGGATGATTTTTGTTTTCACCCTCTTGGAAATAATGAGTGATTTGATCATAAAATTTGCCTTTTATTCTTTACTTCATCAGTAAAATTTTCTACAATTAGATTAAATTCTCCGCTTTCCAGGCGGGAAAAAAGATGCTTTCGTGACTCGGTGAGTAATTATGGAAAAATTTTCAAGTGCTTTTTCCTTTCAGCATCGTTTCCGTTTCATCAACTCCTTTCAACTTCAATTTCCGGTTTTCATGAATTTACCCTATGCTGGAACAATCAACCTCAACGAGATCACGTTTGGGTTATGCGGCGGAATGTGTTTTGCAGCGCTGGATTATTTTCACGCCAACCAGTTACCCCCTCCATTCCAAACCCCGCAAGAAATTGATCCCCAATTGTTCGGATTCCTTTGTGATCGCCAGTTAGACAGTTTGAAAGTTTTTACAGTACTTAAATTCATGGAATGGATGATTATTGATGAAAAACAAATTGTAACCCGCATTAAGAGGTATGAAATCCCTAAAATGAAGCGTCTCCTTCAAAAGGGTGAACCGGCCGTACTGGGTTTGGTACGCGTGCGCGGCGTGCAAAGCCCAACCCAAAATCATCAGGTACTTGCCACCGGTTATGAGCTTGATCCGGCGTTTGAGCAAATCTCAATCTCCCTTTATGACCCAAATCATCCACACCTGAATCCTGTCATCCGTTTTTTCATGGGTAAAAACGCAACCGCCCCGCTTTTCATCCAATCCACCGGTGAACCGCTGTTTGGTTTTTTTGTAATACCTTACCGTTTTCAAAAACCGCCCCAAATCTAGATCGTTCATCCTGACAAGTTGATAAGGGCAACTTTTTGCATTTTCCCCTTTTTCTCTATAAAGCTGAAAGAAGAGGGTTTTATCAAAAGTTACGGTATTTTTGAAGAAAAACTCCAAACCGCGAGAATCCCCTTGATTAGCGCGATCATCAAATTGTTTTATCCCTCGATGGGAGAACCACCGACACATAAAAAAAGAGGATGTCGGGTTCATTCTCATCTGATTTCTGTCGGGGCGGGCGGATTTGAACCGCCGACCTCACGGACCCGAACCGTGAAATCAGCGGCATTTTCCAATTGGTTACTATGCTAAGTGCCAGCACTTGACGGGTGACGCAATCGCATGGTCATGGTCTAAATCGCTTTGGACAATCATCAAATACCGCTTAACCATATCCAGGGTTGAATGTCACAAGATTTTTTGAAGCGAATAAATATTTCCTCCATTTCTCAGAAATTTGATGGCAAATGTATGTCTGAATCGGTGAGGAAAAACGTGACTGATATTGCTTTTATCCCCAATCTCTGACAAAATCTTTCTCAATTTACATCGCTCCATTGGTTTTCCACTCTTTAAAGCAAATAATGGGGAAGAAGAGGAACTCTCTTTTCGATTGGCAAGATATTCATCAATCACCCCTATGGTCTCCCTGGAAATGGGGACCAAACGCTCTTTTTTCCCTTTCCCAATAACTCTAATATGCCCTGTAACACGATTCAAATCTTTGATTCGCAAATTGCACAATTCTGTTGCTCTAATCCCAGTATCCAACAGGGTGAGAATGATGGCTCGATCACGTAAAGGATAATGAGATTGAGAAGCGCTCTCCAATAAAGCACAGATTTCCTTTTTCGAAATAGGGATAATAGTTTTCTTTTCGGCAACCGGGGCTTTAATTTGACGGACAGGATTCTCCTTACACACCCCCTGCTGAACTGCCCACTGCCACAATGCTGATAAATCTGCATGATGATTTCGGAGCGTTTTTGCCGACACATTCGATTGTGTAGCCATGAATTGAATGATGTGTTGCTTACTGATAGTCTCAAACTCCAAATCACCAAAGAAGGCAAGGAACTTTCTGAAGGTGACACCATAATCCCGGATGGTATGCGGTGAGTATCGCATAGCAATCCGTTCTTCGATAAATTGTTTGACCGCAGTGCTAAACAACATAGCATCCTCCGTTAATTGGTGGTAATTTTTTGGTATTCCGATTCTGCCACCTCAAAACGGTCTTGAAAATATAAATTTTTGCTATACTATTGGGAAAGACAAATTCAGCCCCACCGCTGGTATCGGCGAGGCTGAGACGGCAACGCGGTGAAGGCGCGTTGCGGCAAAAACAAGCATAGCAAACTTTTGCCGCCCGCGCAAGTGAACCGCTAGGGAGTACAACAGATTCTTTGCGCAGTAATTTTATCTTTTCTGTACCTACTTAGTTGGTTTCCGCGTACAGACAGTGATTTGTCAGAAAGCAGGGGGCTGTTCTTTCAACATAGTGACTTTATCCATGAAATCTCCTATTCCCCCAACTCTACTCTCACAAGTTTTACAGCTTAACAAGGTATAAAAAATGCTCGGATTTCAACAAAATATGTAGTTTGTTGCAGTACTTGCAACATCTATTCTGTAAGATATAGATAAGTCTGTAACGCCTTCTCTATTTTGATTAATCAAATGATATGGATTTCAAAGACTTCTTGATTTGAAAGCACAAACGTCAAAAAAATTCATAAATGATAATAGGATGCAAAGATGAGTGGACTGACCAAATCCGAACGATTGGAAGAAATGAAACGATTATACATTCAACGGGCATATTCCGATAAGGAACTGGCTGAACGGTTGGGAGTAAACAGAACACAAATTTATCGGGATCGAATCGAACTTTCCCGTGAATATCCGATAGAAAAAGATCAAAATGGACGGTATCACATTCCTCGCTCAAAACTGCTTTCAGAAATCAAGGTCAACCTTCTCGAAGCACTTACCCTCTATCTGGCTGCCAGCAAAATAGCCCGCCAAACCCGAGTTTATCACCCCCCCGCTGCCAACGCCGTCGAAAAACTGGCTGCGGTCTTACGCCAGCCAATGACGGAACAACTGCTGAACTCTGCCAACCGTCTCTTGAATCAAGAGAAAAAACCGGAAAAGATCAAAATCCTTGAAACCATTGCTCAGGCATGGGTGGAGCAGCGCAAAGTCCGAATGGAATATCAACGTCTGGGGCATGATGAAATTACGCGGCACACTATCAGTCCCTATCTGATCGAACCTTCTATCTGGAGTGACAGTGTCTATGTCATTGCTCAAAGCGACTTCAACGATAAAATTTATCCCTTCAAAATAGACCGAATCCTTTCCGCCTTCCTGACCAGCGAAACTTTTGCAATTCCCTCATCTTTTAGCTCAGAGGACTTGTTGAAACATGCCTGGGGAATCTGGTATGCCGACCGCGAACCGGTTACCGTAAAACTGCGGTTTTTCCCCTCTCCAACCGTCATTCAACGGTTAGAGGAAAGTATCTGGCATCCGTTAGAGCGCGTCGAGAAAACCGAAGATGGCGGTCGAATCTGGAGCGTGGAAATTGCCGATTGGCGCGAGATGCTCCCCTGGATACGAGGATGGGGCGCCGATGTGGAAGTGCTGGAACCGCCAGATCTGCGCTCCGCGTTGGAAAAAGAAGCCAGAAGAATGGCAAAATTGTATGGGATGGGAGATCTTAATACGGTGCGCCCTCGTTTCTTTGCCCACCGTCGTGAGGATGAAGATTCTGAAAACTGGCAGCCCCTTATTGAGCATTTGAGGAACACAGCAGCAATGGCGCGCGACTTTGGCAAGGACGCCAACGTTGCGGATTTTGCTTACATCACTGGGCTGCTCCACGATTTAGGCAAATACTCAGATGAATTTCAAAAGCGGCTTGTAGGCAGTGGGAGGCGTGTTGATCACTCTACTGCTGGCGCGAAAGAACTTATTAGCCTTTTCAAAGATAAGCCACAGCGACCCTTTGCTTATCTTCTAGCATATCCCATCTTGGGGCATCATGCCGGCTTGCCCGATTACGGTAGCGAAACTGATTTGGAAGGAGGCACCCTCTGTGCACGGCTAAAGAATGTCATTCCCGATTACAGTGCGTATAAAAACGAATTAGATGTTACGGAGTTGTCGCTTCCGCTAAATTTACCTTTTCGTCCATTGCACCTGCCAATTATCCCTCAAAAGCCACCCAAAAATTATTTTGGGTTCTCACTCTCTTTTATGGCGCGTATGATTTATTCTGCCCTGGTTGATGCCGATTTTCAGGAAACGGAAACCTATATGAGGGGTAAAAAACCTCGCGGCGAGTATGACAAGATCCCTGAATTGCGGGGAAAACTGGATCAGCACTTAAGGCAATTTGAGAAACCGACCAGCGAAATCAACCAAAAGCGCAACGAAATACTTCACGCCTGTATCGAAAAAGCAAAAACTGAAAAACCCGGCTTCTTCTCGCTTACTGTGCCAACAGGCGGAGGGAAGACGCTCGCTTCAATGGCGTTTGCACTTCATCATGCTGCTGAATACGGCTTAAGACGTGTCATCTATGTGATCCCCTTCACGACCATCATCGAGCAAAACGCCGGGGTTTTCAAGAATATTTTCGGTGAAGAGCAGGTACTGGAACATCACTCCAATTTCGATTGGGAAGGTAAAAACCGTGAGGATGCCGACAACCGTACCAACAGTGTTCTTGCCAAACTCAAACTAGCGGCGGAGAACTGGGAGATTCCAATTGTGGTCACAACCAATGTGCAGTTTTTCGAATCGCTGTTTGCTAACAAGTCATCGCGCTGCCGAAAGCTACATAACATTGCAAAAAGCGTGATTATTTTTGATGAAGCCCAAATGTTACCGCGGGAGTACATGCGCCCAGCAATGGCGGCGGTATGGGAATTGGTCACCAATTACGGCGTAAGCGCCCTCTTTTGTACTGCTACCCAGCCCCGCTTGGAACGTTTCCTACCCTTGGGGACCGAAGTTAAAGAACTCGCACCCAACCCGCAGGAATTATTCGATTTTTATAAGCGAGTGGATGTGCAGAATCTTGGGACGCTCACCGACGTGGAATTGTTAGATCGTCTGAATCGGCATGACCAGGTTCTGTGCATTGTCAACACCCGCCGCCACGCTAGCGGATTATTCAAGGGCTTACAGGGCGATGGAAATTTCCACCTTTCGACTCTAATGTGCCCGGTGCACCGCCGCGCCAAATTGGAGGAAATCAAAAAGAGATTGTCGAGCGGAAAATCCTGCCGCGTGGTCTCAACCACGGTAATGGAAGCAGGGATTGATCTGGATTTTCCCATCGGCTATCGCGCCCTTTCAGGGCTGGATTCCATCAACCAGGCGGCAGGACGCGTCAACCGCGAGATGCGGCAACCGTCAGGCTATCTGTTTGTTTTCGAGCCAAAGTCGGAATTCATCAATAAGACGCCTTCTTTTATCAAACAGGCGGCGGAAGTTGCTCGCATGGTCTTGCGTGATCATGCCAAAGCGCCGATTTCCATCCCCGCTATTCAAGCATTTTTCGGACATTTGTATAACTTGCAAGACCCTCTGGCATTTGACTTCAAACGTATTATGGATTGCTTTGAGGATGACGAGGGCAGGTTCAAATTTGAGACGGCGTCGCGGGCGTTCCAAATCATCGAAGACCCAACCGTAACGGTCATTATTCCCTTTAACGAGGAGGCTAAAAAACTGATTGAAGAATTGAAATATACCAAGTATCCATTCTCTACCTTGCGGAAACTTCAGCCCTACACAGTTTCTATTTATAAGAGCGAGTTCGATAAACTCAGTTCGAAAGGAGTCGTTTTGACTATTGAAGATACCTATCATTTCCTGAACCCCGACAACCTGCAAGCGTACTATGACCCGCATTGCGGTCTTCTTATCCCCGAAAACGGTGGCGGGGATGGGTTACTGTTCTAATTCAACCACTGCGAGGAGAGTGAAGTCTACCGCAGCCATTTCCCTGCAGAAGCGGAAGATCTCTCGTTATTTTACACCTCGCATTGACAATCACGAAAGGAGGTTCAAATTATGGGATACGGCATCATCATCCGCGTTGAAGGCTCTTATGCCCTGTTCACTCGCCCCGAAATGAAAGTGGAGCGCGTCAGTTACGATGTCATCACGCCCTCGGCGGCACGCGGGATTATCGAGGCGGTTTATTGGAAACCCGCTATCCGTTGGGTAATTGATAAAATCCATGTCCTGCGCGAAATTCAATTTACCAACATTCGTCGCAACGAGGTGAGCAGTAAAGCATCGGTGGACAATGCCTTGCAAGTGATGAAGGGCGCGCAAAAACCGCTCTACATCGCTGCTACCGAAACTCGTCAACAGCGCGCTGCAATGGTTTTAAAAGATGTGGATTATGTCATCGAGGCGCATTTCGATTTGACAGACAAGGCCGGCCCGGACGATACACAGGAGAAGCATTACAACGTGGTTTTGCGCCGTCTGCGTAACGGTCAGCGCTTTCACACCCCCTGCCTGGGGACTCGTGAGTTTCCTGCCAAGGTAACGCTCATCGAGGATAAAGACGACATCCCCAAAAGCCCGCTTGTGGGCAAGCGTGACCTGGGTTACATGCTTTACGACCTGGATTTCTCCAACCCTCGCGACATTCAGCCAATGTTCTTCCGAGCGGTTATGGAAAATGGCGTTATTGTTGTGCCGAAGCCTGAGGAGGTGCGGCGATGATCTTGCAATCGCTCTATAACTACTACCAGATTTTGCGCGAAGACCCCGACGTAGAGATTGCCGAGCCCGGCTATAGCAATGCCCCTGTCAGTTATGCTCTCAATTTATCTGAAAACGGTGATCTGCTAGACATCGTACCGCTGTTTGTCCCTGTTCAATCCGGGAAAAAGACAGTGGAGAGACCCCGCCGAATGAATGTACCAGAGCAAGTCAAGCGTAGTGTCAACGTTGCGGCAAATTTCCTGTGTGATAACGCTGCTTATGTCCTTGGGCTCACCGGAAAAGAAGCAAAAGACCCGGAGTATTCCCAAAAGCGATTTGAGGCTTTTCGGAAACTAAATGTAGAAATTCTTTCTGGAGTTAATACCCCTTTAGCTCGTGCAGTGATTTCTTTCTTGCAAAAATACGATCCCTCAACCGCTTTACAGAATCCCGTAATTTCACGCCATCTGGAAGGATTGATGGAAGGTGGTAATCTTATCTTTCAGGTTGAAGGCAAGAATGTGCTGGACGACCCTCAAGTCAGGAGCGTTTGGGAGGAGTATAAAACCGGGCAAAAAGCGGCTGTCATGCAATGTCTGGTCACTGGTGAAATTGAGCCGGTTGAACGTCTGCATCCAGACATAAAAGGAGTTCGAGATGCCCAAAGCAAAGGCGCTTCTCTGGTTAGCTTCAACCTGGATGCATTTACATCTTATGGCAGAGAACAAGGCTCGAATGCGCCCGTGAGCAAGCGGGTCGCATCAGGATATGGTGTGGCGCTCAATTATCTGCTTTCCAACCAAAACCCGAATCGCAAAATTTACTTTGGTGATACCACCGTGGTCTATTGGGCGGATGCGCCCGAAAAACGTTACGCAAGCGCTTTCTACTCTTTCCTGAATCCAGAATTCCAACAGGGGCAGGGGGAAGAAGAAACCGAAGAAACCAAAAGTGAGGAAAAACGGAAACGTGCCAAACAAGCAGAAAGAACGCTTGGCGAAGTAGCCGAATCTGTATGGCAGGTAAAAGCCATTGACCTTGCCGAGTTACACAAACAAATTGAAAAAGAATTGGACAAAAACACGCGATTCAATATTTTGGGATTAGCCCCGAGCGCAGCGCGTTTGTCTGTGCGCTTCTTTCTCACCCAGCCGTTTGGCGTGTTCGCCGAACGCATCATGCAGCACTATGAAGACCTGCAAATCGAGAAGGAATATGTCAACCAGCCGACATATATCTCGCCCTATCGCATCCTTGCCGAATGTGTTTCGCCCAAAGTGACCTCACGCGATGAAGAAGTAAAAAAATCCTGGTCACTGTTAGGCGGTGCATTCATCCGTTCGATTCTCACGGGAACGCCTTACCCCGAAGGTTTGTACGCAGCCATTCTGAATCGTATTCGCCATGATACCGATGAATCCAGTGAAGGAGGAAGACAAAGAAGTATCAAAATCAACTATATCCGCGCTGCCTATCTCAAGGCGCATCTCATCCGAAAGTATCGCCGTCAAGGCAATAATCCCTATCAGGAGGCTTTGCATATGTCACTCAATGAATCCTACACTCACCCGGCCTACGTGCTGGGCCGTCTGTTCGCTGTACTGGAAAAAGTACAGAGAGAATCTATTGGGACAACCATAAATGCCACCATCAAGGACCGCTACTTCACCTCTGCCTGCGCATCACCTGCCAGTGTTTTCCCAACGCTGCTACGGCTTGCCCATCATTGGACGGCGAAAGCCGAATATGGCAGCGTATCGGACAGAAAAATCCAGGACTTACTGGGCATGCTCGAGGCAAAACCCTTTCCATCGCGATTCTCGTTGGATGAGCAGGGCATTTTTGTTCTGGGCTACTATCACCAGCGGGCTGCCTTCTACACCAAGAAGGATAATCATGCTGAGGAAACAAGTCAACCCGATGATTAATGTCATCGCAAGTGGTAAAGCGGCGAATCAATTTACTTTCAAAGAGAGCGCTACCCTCGTATTCAAAACAAGTGAATTGGCCATCTTCCTCGGCAAGACGGAAAATTGTAAAGTTTTTTCAAAAAACCAAAATAACAAAGGAGAATAACTCATGACTACCCTTTCCAACCGCTATGAATTTGTTTTGCTCTACGACGTAGAGAACGGCAATCCGAACGGCGATCCTGATGCAGGAAATATGCCACGCATTGATCCTGAAACAGGCTACGGAATTGTCACCGACGTGTGCCTGAAGCGAAAAATTCGCAATTACGTGGAGATGATTAAGGGAGATACACCCGGTTACCGAATCTATGTCAAGGAAGGCATCCCGCTGAATGCCAATCACAGAGAAGCCTATCTTGCCGTTGGTTTAGAACCCGGCAAGAAAGCTTCAGTAGAAGGGGTAAACAAAGCCCGCGAGTGGATGTGCAAGAACTTTTATGACATCCGCACCTTTGGCGCCGTTTTGAGCGTTGGAGATAACTGCGGTCAGGTGCGCGGGCCAGTGCAATTGAACTTCTCCCGGAGCATTGACCCTATCGTTCAACAAGAAGTGACCATCACTCGCCTGACAGTCACAAGAGAGGAAGAAGCAGACAAAGAGCGCACGATTGGGCGCAAACACATCATCCCCTATGCCTTATACCGTGTTGAGGGGTATGTTTCTGCCAAATTAGCCAATGACCCGACCAAAGGAACCGGTTTCTCTGAAGAAGATCTGCAACTGTTTTGGGAGGCGTTAATCAACATGTTTGAACATGACCGTTCGGCGGCGCGCGGAAAAATGGCAACCCGCAGATTGTTTGTTTTCAAACACGAGAGTGATTTGGGAAATGCACCCGCTCATCGGTTGTTTGAACTGATTCGGGTCAATAAAAAAGAGGGCGCCAACCCACCGCGCAGTTTTGATGATTATGAGGTGAGTGTTAACAAAGATGACCTACCCTCTGGAGTCACCCTAATTCCCATGCTCTAAGCCAATTTCGAAAACCCGGCTCCCACGTGGGGGGTGGGAGCCGGGGAATTTCCTTTTAGGGAACTAGATATGCCCCGCGAATATACCTCCGATGACCTTTTGCCCCTTTCCGGCATCCAGCACTTCATGTTTTGCCGTCGGCAGTGGGCACTGATTCATGTCGAACAACAATGGAGAGAAAATACCTTCACCGCTGAGGGCAGGCTCTTACACCAACGGGTAGATGATCCTTTCTTTACCGAAACCCGAAATGGAGTCATCATTGCTCGCTCGGTACCGGTTGCTTCTTACCGTTTGGGGCTTTCGGGTATATGCGATGTGGTCGAATTCAGCGAGTCGGAAGTGGGTGTAAATCTGCCTGGCAGGCAAGGCACTTTCTTACCGGTGCCGGTGGAATACAAGCGTGGCCGCCCAAAATCCACCCCTGTGGACGAAGTTCAATTATGCGCTCAGGCAATCTGTCTGGAAGAAATGCTCTCGGTAGCCATTCCGGTTGGCTATCTATACTATGCAAAAACTCGCCACCGCACACCGGTAGAATTGACCGATAAGCTGCGTCAGCTGGTTGATAAGATCAGTGCTGAAATGCATGCCTACTACGAACGCGGATACACTCCCAGAGTAAGAACTTCACGCGCCTGCCGTTCCTGTTCCCTGGCAGAAATTTGTCTGCCGCGCTTGCAAGAAAAATCCATGCCCGTTTCCCGCTATATTCATCAGTGGATTGACCATGACTAACCGATGAAAACCCTTGCCAATGTCCTGTATATAACCACACCCGATACTTACCTCTCTCTGGATGGGGAGAACATTGTCATCAAGAAAGATGAGCATACCTCAACGCGGCTGCCCCTTCATAACTTGGAAAATATTGTCTGCTTCAACTGGCAGGGCGCCAGTCCGGCTTTGATGGGCGCCTGCGCGGAAAGAGGAATCGGATTGGCATTCCTCTCGCCGAATGGACGTTTTCTTGGGAGGGTGAGCGGCAAGATTAAGGGCAATGTTCTGCTTCGGAAGAAGCAATATCGAATTTCCGAAGAAGAGACCCCCAGTGTGCCAATTGCCTCATCATTTTTGGTTGGCAAAGTTTATAACAGCCGCAAAGTCATTGAACGCGCCTTGCGAGACCATGCACTGCTGGTGGACAAGGTTGCCCTCTCCAAAGCTTCTTCATTCCTAAAGGAAATTTTGAGCGCATTGGTCACCTGCAAACACATTGCAGAATTGATGGCATTTGAAGGGAGCGCAGCAAAGATCTATTTTGGGGTCTTCGATCAGTTGATCTTGCAACAGAAAGATGATTTTCACTTTGTCGAAAGATCGCGCCGCCCGCCGTTAGATAATATGAACAGCCTGCTTTCGTTCCTTTACACCTTGCTGACTAATGAAGTGGTTTCTGCCTTGGAAGCAGTTGGACTGGATCCATACGTGGGGTTTCTTCATACCGAGCGTCCAGGTCGGCCTTCGCTTGCTCTGGATATGATGGAAGAACTGCGTCCCGTGTTTGCCGACCGATTGGCGCTTTCGCTGGTAAACCGCCGGCAAATCACTGCCAAAGGATTTACTCAAAAAGAAAGTGGCGGGATTTTGATGGATGATGAAACCCGGAAAACGGTCATCACTGCCTGGCAGGAACGTAAAAAGGAAGAAATCGAACATCCCTACCTGAAAGAACGCATTCCCTTTGGTTTGATCCCGCATGTGCAAGCCCTGTTACTGGCTCGTCACCTGCGCGGCGATTTGGATGCCTATCCTCCTTTTTTCTGGAGCTGATGCGTAATTTGGTGATTATGGAAGAGGTATGAAATGTTCGTTCTCATTACCTATGATGTCAACACCGAAACCGAAGCGGGAAAAAAGCGTTTGAGAAAAGTGGCCAAAGCCTGTCAGGATTACGGTCAACGGGTGCAGAATTCGGTTTTTGAATGTGTTATTGACCCGACCCGTTTTCGGTTTTTGCGAGCCAGGCTTGAGAAATTGATTGATAAGGAAAAGGACAGCCTCCGATTTTATTTTTTGGGCGATGAGTGGAAAAATCGGATCGAGCATATTGGAGCTAAGCCAAGCCTTGACATTACCGGAACTCTGATAACCTGAGTATAGGGCAAGTGGTTGCGAACCTGAAGTGCACACGAAAATTCAGGGAGGTTCGCAGGAAAAACAGCACCTTAACAACAGAATATGGTAAAAGATTGATCGTTTTTCGGTAATTATCGGGAAACCGAAAAAGAACGAAGCCAACATCTGGCGTTTTGGGGATTAAAACCGCCAGATGTTGCTGTCGCTCCCCCCACGGGGAGCGTGGATTGAAACATTGAAGCGTTGGAACAAGCAGAGGAAACTAGCCATGGTCGCTCCCCCCACGGGGAGCGTGGATTGAAACGCCTCTGGTGCGGAATTATCGAGATTGATGACAGGTCGCTCCCCCCACGGGGAGCGTGGATTGAAACTCGGTGGGAGGGTATTTGTAGACTTTGCTCCTCCGTCGCTCCCCCCACGGGGAGCGTGGATTGAAACACTGAGTGGCTCGGCCATTGGTCAACCGCTGGAGTCGCTCCCCCCACGGGGAGCGTGGATTGAAACAGGTGGTTGGCGAATTTGAGCGCATGTCTGCGACTCGTCGCTCCCCCCACGGGGAGCGTGGATTGAAACTCCTCAAAGACCTTGGACGGAGACCGGATGCCCAAGGTCGCTCCCCCCACGGGGAGCGTGGATTGAAACTACATGGCTGATACTCAAGCGGAGTTGGACGCGGGTCGCTCCCCCCACGGGGAGCGTGGATTGAAACTCAATATATTTGTGACAAAAATAGAGATATTGTCAGTCGCTCCCCCCACGGGGAGCGTGGATTGAAACGGGGTGACGAAGGGCGGAACAGGGTAAATCTGTAACGTCGCTCCCCCCACGGGGAGCGTGGATTGAAACTTACATGTCCGCTAGATGCGGACGGTTTCGTAGCGTCGCTCCCCCCACGGGGAGCGTGGATTGAAACAAAGAACAATCACTTTGAACCCGAACGGTGCTTTGTCGCTCCCCCCACGGGGAGCGTGGATTGAAACCAGGCTGCGAGCCGGTCGCGCCAACTGTCTTGGCGCGTCGCTCCCCCCACGGGGAGCGTGGATTGAAACACGTGTTCTAGCCATGGTTTTACCTCTTTTGGATGTCGCTCCCCCCACGGGGAGCGTGGATTGAAACTCAACGAGAGTAGCGGTGTCGCTTTCCGCCAGCGATCGTCGCTCCCCCCACGGGGAGCGTGGATTGAAACCAGGCTGCGAGCCGGTCGCGCCAACTGTCTTGGCGGTCGCTCCCCCCACGGGGAGCGTGGATTGAAACTCAGCTGTAGTTGCGACTACCGTTAGGTTTTCCGGGTCGCTCCCCCCACGGGGAGCGTGGATTGAAACTACTCTAGCGTGCTTCCTACCTATATGCCTCCGGGTCGCTCCCCCCACGGGGAGCGTGGATTGAAACAATAATTATATGGTTGAAAGTGTTTACGGTTATTTGTCGCTCCCCCCACGGGGAGCGTGGATTGAAACTTGGAGCAAACCGACCCAGCCATAAGAGCCGCTCAAGTCGCTCCCCCCACGGGGAGCGTGGATTGAAACCCAGAAGTAGATTTTGGGATCTCCAACTTTACCTCGTCGCTCCCCCCACGGGGAGCGTGGATTGAAACAGAAGTTTCTCTTCAATTCTTTCGATGAACCCCAGTCGCTCCCCCCACGGGGAGCGTGGATTGAAACACTCCATTAGCCGTTGTAAAATTACCGCCAGCGTGTCGCTCCCCCCACGGGGAGCGTGGATTGAAACTCGAGGCTTGCAAACGACTTGAAAAGAGGTTGAAATGGTCGCTCCCCCCACGGGGAGCGTGGATTGAAACACTTCTTAAACCGCTTTGCCCACTTGCCCTCTTTGTCGCTCCCCCCACGGGGAGCGTGGATTGAAACCGTGCTGTCAAGTACTTTCTGCAACTTTTTAACTTGTCGCTCCCCCCACGGGGAGCGTGGATTGAAACAGGTGTGAGCAAATAATTCGCTCAACTTCCATCAGTCGCTCCCCCCACGGGGAGCGTGGATTGAAACCATGACGTGGTCGCTCACCGATAAAAATGCACTGTCGCTCCCCCCACGGGGAGCGTGGATTGAAACCCAAACGTCAACGCCGATCGTGGTTTTAGATAAGTGTCGCTCCCCCCACGGGGAGCGTGGATTGAAACTTGTTCTGCGGTCGTATCCGGTTGTTCGCCTTTGGTCGCTCCCCCCACGGGGAGCGTGGATTGAAACACGAGTAATACCAGCACGGAGGATGCAGGGAAAGTCGCTCCCCCCACGGGGAGCGTGGATTGAAACGATTTGCTCTGGCGTAACAACCTCTCCCGTGCTTGTCGCTCCCCCCACGGGGAGCGTGGATTGAAACCGGGAAGGAAGGCAAACTCGATTTTATTGGCGGCTTGTCGCTCCCCCCACGGGGAGCGTGGATTGAAACGCCTGCCTCCAATTCCCACACACCACCTGCAACGTGTCGCTCCCCCCACGGGGAGCGTGGATTGAAACAGACGCTGTGAGGTATGAGATGGCTATCAAACTAGTCGCTCCCCCCACGGGGAGCGTGGATTGAAACTGCTTACAACGACCTGGTTGCTGAGAGCCGTGTCGGTCGCTCCCCCCACGGGGAGCGTGGATTGAAACTGGGTTCAATAGTACTGTCAGGTCTCTCGCAGTCGGTCGCTCCCCCCACGGGGAGCGTGGATTGAAACATCAATTAATACGATCGTCTCTACAGCCGAATATTGTCGCTCCCCCCACGGGGAGCGTGGATTGAAACTGTCACAAATATATTGAAAAGTGTATACTAATAATCGTCGCTCCCCCCACGGGGAGCGTGGATTGAAACTGAGGGGATACTACCGGAATCGGAGGAAAGAACGGTGTCGCTCCCCCCACGGGGAGCGTGGATTGAAACTGTCGCCCCGCTGCCGGAGGACGGCGAGCGGTGGGTCGCTCCCCCCCACGGGGAGCGTGGATTGAAACGAGAAAATCAAAGCCGGACTGGTCGGCTCGTCAGAGTCGCTCCCCCCCACGGGGAGCGTGGATTGAAACGTGTAGAACGGCTCGAACTCAGCGATGTAATGGCGGTCGCTCCCCCCCACGGGGAGCGTGGATTGAAACTTTGAGAAGAACTTTTGCTACAAGACTTTTGACCGCCGTCGCTCCCCCCCACGGGGAGCGTGGATTGAAACCTGATGCCCGTGCGCGTACTGTGGAGCGCGCGGGGTCGCTCCCCCCCACGGGGAGCGTGGATTGAAACTTTCTTGCGTTTGCGTACACGCCCGATGCCGGGCGGTCGCTCCCCCCCACGGGGAGCGTGGATTGAAACAAACTTTTGCGCGAGATAACTACTGGAAAAGCGAGTCGCTCCCCCCCACGGGGAGCGTGGATTGAAACTTCTTGCGTTTGCGTACACGCCCGATGCCGGGCGGTCGCTCCCCCCCACGGGGAGCGTGGATTGAAACCCGGAAGTTGATCTCAACGAGTACTGGGATTATGTCGCTCCCCCCCACGGGGAGCGTGGATTGAAACGCCCGTGTCGTGGGGCAGGCGTTCGGCCTGTGCGGTCGCTCCCCCCCACGGGGAGCGTGGATTGAAACGTCATTGTCATGGCGTTCGTGGTCATCCCGCTGGGGTCGCTCCCCCCCACGGGGAGCGTGGATTGAAACACCGCACGCTCACGGTTATCGCCCATCGCCCAAGGTCGCTCCCCCCCACGGGGAGCGTGGATTGAAACGTCAGAAAAGGAACGCTATGCGTTCCTCATGCCGGTCGCTCCCCCCCACGGGGAGCGTGGATTGAAACTGAATTACCGGAGGAATTACTGCAAACACGAAGGGTCGCTCCCCCCCACGGGGAGCGTGGATTGAAACCGTAAACTCGCGGCTGCTCATGCGCGCCAGTCCGGGTCGCTCCCCCCCACGGGGAGCGTGGATTGAAACGCTCATTGCTTGCGCTCGCGGTAACCTCTGCGCGCGGTCGCTCCCCCCCACGGGGAGCGTGGATTGAAACTTCCGAAAGTCGCCAGACGGTCGTATCTCGTGCCGGGTCGCTCCCCCCCACGGGGAGCGTGGATTGAAACGCATTGATGCAGTGTCCATACCTCGATCCGCGACCGTCGCTCCCCCCCACGGGGAGCGTGGATTGAAACACGGTAGACCGGGTGGACATCGTTGGTGTGGTCAGTCGCTCCCCCCCACGGGGAGCGTGGATTGAAACGGTTGCGGGTGGCGTCACAACACGGACGTTCATTGTCGCTCCCCCCCACGGGGAGCGTGGATTGAAACACTAGACCCTCCCGCGATAAAACATAGCCCTCGCGTCGCTCCCCCCCACGGGGAGCGTGGATTGAAACGGATGGATAGATACCCATTGTCGTATTCCAATGCGTCGCTCCCCCCCACGGGGAGCGTGGATTGAAACACGTCAAATCAGGAAAGCGAGGCCAGATGCGATGTCGCTCCCCCCCACGGGGAGCGTGGATTGAAACGAGCCGCTGGGTCGCGATACGGACAGCCTGGACGTCGCTCCCCCCCACGGGGAGCGTGGATTGAAACGGCGATATAAAACGACTTGCGGACATAATCCCAGTGTCGCTCCCCCCCACGGGGAGCGTGGATTGAAACTGCGCACTGCGTTAATCGTTTTTTTGCGCACGGTTGTCGCTCCCCCCCACGGGGAGCGTGGATTGAAACCACCCAATGGGTGGTGCATGACGGATATTCGCGGGTGTCGCTCCCCCCCACGGGGAGCGTGGATTGAAACATCCTCCTGCTGTGCCGCAGCCAGTAGCAGCGACCGTCGCTCCCCCCCACGGGGAGCGTGGATTGAAACTGGATCGTCATCTACTGCCTCGTCAATCTCGCGGGTCGCTCCCCCCCACGGGGAGCGTGGATTGAAACGTAGGAGTCTATCATTGATAAGGCTTCAACGGCGGTTTGTCGCTCCCCCCCACGGGGAGCGTGGATTGAAACTTCGTAGTACCGCCGCGCGTCATCGTAGATTTTCGTCGCTCCCCCCCACGGGGAGCGTGGATTGAAACCCCGCCGGATCAACCGCCGCGACCAGGTTGTCCGGTCGCTCCCCCCCACGGGGAGCGTGGATTGAAACGTCCAAGGCCAGGTTGGTGGCCATCACGGTCAGCGTCGCTCCCCCCCACGGGGAGCGTGGATTGAAACAATTTGATATTGAATCAGACTTTACCCCCCAAATGTCGCTCCCCCCCACGGGGAGCGTGGATTGAAACTACGAAAAGAACATTTAACAATTTCGAGTCATCGGTCGCTCCCCCCCACGGGGAGCGTGGATTGAAACCCGTTGTCGCGAAGCAAGATGAGCATGGTCTCGTCGCTCCCCCCCACGGGGAGCGTGGATTGAAACGGAAACGGCGCGAGGCGCACGGCGTCAGCCGCTCGTCGCTCCCCCCCACGGGGAGCGTGGATTGAAACTGGATGGTAATCGTAATAATCCATCGCCTCGTAAAGTCGCTCCCCCCACGGGGAGCGTGGATTGAAACGGAACGTTGTAATCGAGCATGATTACAACTTCCACGTCGCTCCCCCCACGGGGAGCGTGGATTGAAACAGGTATAGCGGTTCGTTGTATTCAATCTTTGTTCGTGTCGCTCCCCCCACGGGGAGCGTGGATTGAAACGAATCCGAACGGCGCTTTGGCCGCCGGTTCTTTGTCGCTCCCCCCACGGGGAGCGTGGATTGAAACCAACCTATCCCGCCAGGACAGGCGGGACGCCTGGGTCGCTCCCCCCACGGGGAGCGTGGATTGAAACACATCGTTGCTGGTGACTGACGTCACCGAATCGCGTCGCTCCCCCCACGGGGAGCGTGGATTGAAACTTTTAACTATATTTTTATATCTTTCTGGCAAACGGGTCGCTCCCCCCACGGGGAGCGTGGATTGAAACAGCCATTGCCAGTCTCCAAGTCAACTTCGTCCAGCGTCGCTCCCCCCATGGGGAGCGTGGATTGAAACCATAATGCAAGAAGTTTTACCCGAAAATCTTTTGTCGCTCCCCCCACGGGGAGCGTGGATTGAAACGTTTCGGTCCCGCTTTGTTGTTCCGGAGATGTCCGTCGCTCCCCCCACGGGGAGCGTGGATTGAAACTTCGGCAATCTAAAAGAAATGCTTTGGCCAACCCTGTCGCTCCCCCCACGGGGAGCGTGGATTGAAACGCGAATATGAGAAGATGTATCTCATGCGCTGGGAGTCGCTCCCCCCACGGGGAGCGTGGATTGAAACGGTCACGAAATAGAAGAGTTTATGACACTCATTGCAGTCGCTCCCCCCACGGGGAGCGTGGATTGAAACAAGACCTAAACGAACTTGGTCTTATTGGCTCTTATGTCGCTCCCCCCACGGGGAGCGTGGATTGAAACAATCTCGAAGTTGGACAGCAGGAAATGTACACCTGTCGCTCCCCCCACGGGGAGCGTGGATTGAAACAAGTCGCTGAAAGTTGTCGCCGACTTGTATCTTGGGTCGCTCCCCCCACGGGGAGCGTGGATTGAAACCTCCACCTCACCGAATTCCTCGATCAATTCGGGTGTCGCTCCCCCCACGGGGAGCGTGGATTGAAACGCTCCCCAATGCTCTTGCGTCAGGCGTCCCGCCAGGTCGCTCCCCCCACGGGGAGCGTGGATTGAAACCCAGTGGTAGCGAAAACTATAACGAAATTATTACCGGCGTCGCTCCCCCCACGGGGAGCGTGGATTGAAACAGGATTGCGGCGATGTTGGACGATTGTAGTTTGGTCGCTCCCCCCACGGGGAGCGTGGATTGAAACGCCTTCGAGCCTTTCCGCGATTGACGACAGGCTGGTCGCTCCCCCCACGGGGAGCGTGGATTGAAACCAAGATCACGCTGCCCCAGAATCTCACAATTACGTCGCTCCCCCCACGGGGAGCGTGGATTGAAACACAAATAGAACGCTTATAATTGTACTGTAAAATAGGTCGCTCCCCCCACGGGGAGCGTGGATTGAAACGGTGTTTCGGGCAGTAAGACCGCAGAGGCCCAAAAGTCGCTCCCCCCACGGGGAGCGTGGATTGAAACCGGCATACTGGTCGGCATACTGGTACTGGTCGGCGGTCGCTCCCCCCACGGGGAGCGTGGATTGAAACTCCCGCTTTTCGGCAACCTGCATGAGATACCAGTCGTCGCTCCCCCCACGGGGAGCGTGGATTGAAACATTGAAAAACCACATTAAAATATCAGATAACTTAGTCGCTCCCCCCACGGGGAGCGTGGATTGAAACACCTCACTCAACTCCTCTATCACGAAGGATTCTTGGCGCTCCCCCCACGGGGAGCGTGGATTGAAACTCTGTCTGTCTGTCTGGCTGGCTTGCCTGTTGCCGTCGCTCCCCCCACGGGGAGCGTGGATTGAAACACTTTCGCTCAGCACGCGGATACACGCGAATACGTCGCTCCCCCCACGGGGAGCGTGGATTGAAACCAGTAGGGGTTTTTGTTCCAGTTAAAAATCTCAAGTCGCTCCCCCCACGGGGAGCGTGGATTGAAACTCCGTTTTCGGCAAAACAGCTTTTTCTCGCGGCGTCGCTCCCCCCACGGGGAGCGTGGATTGAAACACTTTCGCTCAGCACGCGGATACACGCGAATACGTCGCTCCCCCCACGGGGAGCGTGGATTGAAACCAGTAGGGGTTTTTGTTCCAGTTAAAAATCTCAAGTCGCTCCCCCCACGGGGAGCGTGGATTGAAACTTCGAGATTGCCAAATTTCAGTTTATCGTAGCTGTGTCGCTCCCCCCACGGGGAGCGTGGATTGAAACTCATCCTCATTGATGGCAACCAAGCGGCGCGCTGTCGCTCCCCCCACGGGGAGCGTGGATTGAAACGCTACGCTCATTTATCCTCAAGTCCAGACTGCTTGTCGCTCCCCCCACGGGGAGCGTGGATTGAAACGAGTAATCTAAGTTTAGATCATTGCAGACTCTACGTCGCTCCCCCCACGGGGAGCGTGGATTGAAACGCTCGTAATCGTATGCTCCGCGTCCAGCCGAATGGTCGCTCCCCCCACGGGGAGCGTGGATTGAAACTTATTTGCTTGTTAAAAATATTGGGCTTAATGATGGTCGCTCCCCCCACGGGGAGCGTGGATTGAAACTGTTAAGGGGATTCTCACCCCTTTAACATATATTTGTCGCTCCCCCCACGGGGAGCGTGGATTGAAACTATTTTGTTAATAGTAAAACCTTACAAAACCCTAGTCGCTCCCCCCACGGGGAGCGTGGATTGAAACCCATATATTTGAAATTACGTGTATCGGGTTGGGGCGTCGCTCCCCCCACGGGGAGCGTGGATTGAAACAATCATCTTTACGATTATACACCTAGTACACGTTTATCGTCGCTCCCCCCACGGGGAGCGTGGATTGAAACATCCCCTCTATCCTTTTTGTAATTCTTTCAATCAGTGTCGCTCCCCCCACGGGGAGCGTGGATTGAAACGGGCTTGCAGACGCTGGAAATCTCTTTTTCGATGGTCGCTCCCCCCACGGGGAGCGTGGATTGAAACCCCCCTCTGATACTGAAAATTGTAATCATGCTCAACAGTCGCTCCCCCCACGGGGAGCGTGGATTGAAACGGGTTTCAAAAACTCTAGGGCCTGTATGCAAACCAATTTATCATTGGTCTCATGGTATATAGATGTGAACTAATGAACGAACAATGGGAACGAATTGAACCATTACTGCCACCGCAGAAACCAAAAGCCAGGTGACCGGCACACGAGCATCGAACTGTTCTCCATGGGATACTCTGGATTGTACGGACTGGAGCGCCCTGGCGAGATTTCCCAGAACGATATGGGAAATGGATAACAGTGTACAGCCGCTTTCAGCGCTGGCGTAAAAAGGGAGTAGGGAAGAAAGTTCTGGCTGAACCGCAAACTCTGGCAGATCAACAGGGTGAACTGAGTTGGCAAATCCATCTGGAACAAGGTGCAGTTTTTCCTAGAACAACTGGACGGAAACCTTTGTATCCCAAACGATTAATTTCCGATAAAGGATACACCAGCCGTAAGTTCCGTTCATCATTTGGGAAAACACCATATTGCAGTGACCATCCCGCACAAGGAAAAAGAGCGCCATAAAGGTGTCTTCGACAAAGCATTGTATCAAACACGAAACCGGGGAGAAGGATTATTTGAACGTTTAAAGCAGTTGCATCGAATTGCTACACGGTAGAAAAAAAGAGGAGAAAACTTCGCTGCTATTTTCCTTTGGTCACAATTTGCATACAGACCCTCGACTATCCCTCAGGGACACGTTGGAATGCTTGTTTTACCAAATCCAAGTTTACACCAAGGAGCCCCTTATTCCAAACTCACGTTACTTAAGTTTATCCGCTGCAAGTATATAAAGATTATGTCAAAACCCGCTCTCACTTGCAGGACTAACAGCAGAAGATTGGCAGGTTGTAGAACAGTAAAGAAACGAGTTTGGGATAAAAAGATATCCCTTTGGGCTCATGGCAAAAATGACTTTCTACTGCCCTCGCAGTCCTAATTAAGTTTGGATGAATTAAACTGCCTACGCAACCAGCGTTAATCGGTACTGATAGCGGTCGGCGCGATAAATGAACTGAACATACTCCACGCAGACATTGCGCATGTCGTACGTAACCCGGTCTGCCACAAGAAGCGGACGGCCGGTTTTGATGTTCAATAATTCCGCTTCCCGTTTGGTGGCGTTTCTGGCAATCAACAACTCGCTGGCGTGGGCCAGTTTAATCCCTTTGCGGCTTAACAACTCGTAATACGATTGCAGTTTGATCAATTCTTCGGGGTCAACTTTCAGCCAGGGAGGGATGTAAAGATATTGCAGCCCAATCGGTTCGTTATTGGCAAAACGCAATCGCCGAACACACCAGACCGGCACTTTTGCCGATAGCCCAAGATGATTCATAACCTGCGCATCTGGCAGAATATTTTCAACCTCTAAAGTTTTAGAACCGGGTTTCAAGCCCCTTGACCGCATATCCTCGCTGAAACTGGTCAGCTTGATGATCTCCGGCTCGATCTTTTTTGCCTTGACAAAAGTGCCCACCCCCTGCCTGCGTTCAATCAGTCCTTCCATTTCCAACTCACCCAGCGCTTGCCGAATGGTTGCCCGGCTTACGTTGAACATTTGCATCAGTGCATATTCAGAAGGCAGTAATTCACCGCTAGCCAATCTGCCTTCCCGAATTTGCTCCGCAATCACATTTTTGATCTGAAAATACAAAGGCACATGATCAGATTGATTGAGAGGGGGAAGCAATGAGTTAAGCATACAAGTTGTCCTGTTGTCCGGTTGACCGTATAAGTTGAACTCCTTAAAATCATAACTAACTCGTATCGATTCGTCAACACAATTCCGCGGACCAATTTTTTTATGAATAAAGTCGTTGTTGTTGGAAGTTTGAACATTGACCTGATTGCAAAGACATCCCACGCCCCGGCCGCTGGTGAAACGGTAAATGCCGAGGAATTTTTCATTGTTCCCGGTGGTAAAGGCGCAAATCAGGCTGTGGCAATGGCGCGTCTGGGGTTGAATGTAAGCCTGATCGGCCGGGTTGGAAAGGATTATTTCGGGAATTTTTTGATTCGGGAATTGGAAAAGGAAAAACTCAACACAGATTATGTTTCCAAGGATGAGGAAGAACTAACCAGCATTGCAATGATCATTCTCGAAGAGTCGGGGGAAAACCGGATTGTGGTTGCTCAAGGGTCAAATTATCGCATTAATCCAACCGATATTGACCGGGCAGAGTCGGTAATCGAAGAGGCCGATATTGTTGTCTGTCACTTCGGACGAGATCACCCCGTTTTGGGTTATGTTATAAAACTGGCAAAAAGCAAATGTAAAAGGGTTTTAGTTAACCCTGCGCCTGCCTTTCCGATAAGCCGCGAACTTTTGAAATCCATTGATTATTTAGTAGTAAATCAAGGGGAAGCTGAATTCATCAGCGGTCTACCAGTTACCGACTTGACCAGCGCATATCAGGCCGCAAAGCAACTCCACCATCGTGGAAGCGCTGAAGTCATCATTACATTAGGCCCAGGAGGCGCAATCCTCAGTGAACCGAATCAAAAATATCACATTCCCGCCTATCCGATTACAGTGGTTGATACAACTGCGGCGGGAGATGCATTCATTGCCGGGTTGGTTTATGGGATCTTAAAAGATTGGACACCCAGAGAAAGAATCCGATTCGCAAATGCCTGCGGTGCTTTAGCCAGTACAAAAATTGGAGCTATCTCATCCTTACCCCGGCAAGTTGAAGTTGAACAATTTTTATCCACGAGAAAGGAGGCAGAAGAAGTATCCAATTAGTCATGAAAAACCGGTTAGAAAACCAGATTATGACACCCGTTTAGAACAGTAAATTCCTGAGGAGGAAAAAATGAAAAGTCTGCGCGTTTGGATTATCTTGATGCTGATCGCTGTCGTTGTATTGGGGTGTACTTCACCAACCTCTGCGCCCACAAATACCAGTGCACCTCCACCGCCCGCTCAAGACACCCAGGCCCCCCAAAGTGGTGCTGAACAACCGCAAGAGGGCAAAGCTTCCAAAAATTGGAAAATCGCCTTCATTCCCCAACTGATCGGTATTCCGTACTTCACTGCCATGGAAGAAGGCGGCAATGACGCTGCCAAAGCCTTTGGAGTAACCTACCTCAACGTTGGTTCCCCCACTGCCAATGCAGCCGAACAAGTCCGTTTAATGGAAAATCTCATCCAGCAGCGGGTAGATGCCATTTCCATCTCGGTACTGGATTCCGCCTCTCTTAATCCGGTTATGGAACGAGCCGAACAGGCAGGGATTGTGGTGTACACTTCGGATTCCGACAGCCCAACTAGCGTTCGGAGAGTATATGTTGCTCAGGCTTTGGATAAAGATCTGGGATACACCCTGATTGACCGATTGGCAATGCAAATTGGTGAAGCCGGACAAATTGGGATCATCTCCGGCGAATCCACGGCGACCAATCTGAATACCTGGATTGATTTCATGAAGGAAGCCGTAGCAACCAAATATCCCAATATTGAAATTGTGGATATTCGTTACACCCAGGGTGGTTCTTCAGAGGATGCACTGCGACAAGCCGAGGAGTTGATGACCCGCTATCCGGATATTAAAGGTTTGATTGCCGTGGCTTCCACCACCGTGCCCGGCGTAGCCAAAGCAGTCGAGAATGCCGGAAAGACAGGCCAGGTTGCCGTGATCGGTTATGGTTCCCCCAACACTGTCAGACCGTTTATTAAAAGCGGTGTGATGAAAGAATCGGTTTTGTGGAATCCTAGGGCACTGGGCTATCTGAATGTTTGGGCAGGTATCCAGTTACTCGAAGGAAAACCATTCCAAGAAGAAAATATTGTGCCGGGCCTGTCGGATCCTGTCAAATACTTCCCGGACACCAAAATTTTACTTCTGGGGCCGCCTTTGGTCATTGATGCCAACAACGTTGACAATTTCGACTTCTAAAATTCACTGATACCACGGGACGGAGACCCCACATGGAAAGCACACCCCTGCTGCAATTGACCAATATTTACAAATCTTTTGGTGGCGTAAAAGCTCTCTCCGGTGTGAGCCTGACCGCTAACAGCGGTGAAGTCCATGCAGTTGTTGGAGAGAATGGTGCAGGAAAATCAACTTTGATGAAAATTATTTCTGGGGCTCTCCGTCCCGATTCCGGTCAAATTGTGTGGAATGGTACCGAATACACATTTCAAGAACCCAGGGATGCATCGAAACTGGGAATAGCCATCGTTTATCAAGAACCTTTGTATTTCAACGATTTATCGGTGGTAGAAAACCTGTTTCTGGGAGAAGAAATCAAAAGACCGAATGGCACGTTGGACTGGAAAAGTATGACCGAACAGGGAGTGGATGCGCTCAGCCGCATCGGTCTCCCCCCTGAAATCATTCGAAAGCCAATGAGCGAGCTTTCCTTAGGAGTGAAGCAGCTGGTTCTAATCGCCAGAGCAGTTCAGCGAAATGCTCGATTATTAATACTCGATGAACCAACCGCAATCTTAAGCCAACGCGAAACAGAGGTTTTATTTCAAACCATTCACACCTTGAAAGAAAATAACGTATCAATTTTATATATCTCCCACCGACTAGCGGAAATATTTGAGATTGCGGATTACGTTACCGTTTTGCGGGACGGTCATGTTGTAATGGATTCAAAAGTCACCGATACGAATGAAAATGATTTGATCAATGCCATGACTGGCCGCAAAATTTCAACAGAAATCTACATACCAAGAAATTTTCAACAACAGGATCCCTTGCTATCTGTCCATAACTTAACTTGTGATGGCTATTACAGCAACATCAGTTTTTCTATTAAGCCCAAACAAATACTCGCCTTTTATGGCCTGGTTGGAGCCGGTCGCTCTGAGGTTGCCAGAACCATCATTGGGGAAATGCAAGCCGATTTCGGAGAAATTATTTACCAGGGCCGTCCGATCAGGCCAAGGAGTAGTCGCGAGTCCATCGGTCTGGGCATTGTCTACTTGCCAGAGGATCGAAGATCACAAGGGCTTTTCTTCATTCGCTCCATTAAAGACAACATAAGTGCTTCTATTTTGCAAAATATTTCTTCCAGGATTGGAAAGATAAATTCAAATCTTGAAAATTCAGTTGTATCCCAAATTTTCCAAAAGCTGGCTATAAAAGCACCAACTATAGAGATACCCGTATCGAGTCTCAGCGGTGGAAATCAACAAAAAGTTGTTTTGGGACGAAATCTTACCCTCAAACCGAAATTATTAATTCTGGACGAACCAACCCACGGTATTGATGTGGGTACAAAAAACGAAATCCACAAACTAATTTTTGAATTGGCTAATCAAGAAATTGCCATTATTTTGATTACCTCCGACCTGCCGGAAGCATTAGCCATTGCAGATACTTTCGTGGTTATGCATGAAGGTCGTCTGATGGGAATTTTAGATAGACAGGAAGCCAACGAAGAATTAATCCTCCGGCTTGCATTGGGTATCAACGGAAATAACAGGAGACAAGATGAACACCTTATCCTCAGAGCCCCCCTCCAAACCCACAATGAATGATATTTCCCAAGTTTTTTCATGGATTGATAACCATCGGGAAGAAGTTATTGACTTATTGCAAAGGCTGGTTCGAGTTCCCAGTGTCAATCCTTGGTTTCTGGAAGAGCCGGGACAAAGGTACGAGGAACAGGTACAAGATTTGATTGCCGAAGAATTAAGATTTTTCGGAGCTGTGATTGACCGGTGGCAACCAGATCCTCAAGATCTTTCTAAATATCAGGGCAAACCGGGTTATTACCCAGACCATAAATTTAACGGAAGACCCAATCAGGCAGGTCTCATAAGAGGAGTGGGTAAAGGCAAATCAATTTTGCTAACGGGCCATGTGGATGTGGTTAAAGCCGGTTCGGATTGGAGCGTTGATCCATTTAGTGCCGTTCGTAAAGACGGAAAGGTTATTGGGCGAGGGGTGGTGGATATGAAAGGCGGAATAACCGCTATGATTTCTGCTATCAAGGCAATTTACTCCGTGGGTTTCAAGAACGCTGGAGATATTTGTATCGGTACGGTTGTTGATGAAGAAGCAGGAGGAATGGGCACATTAGCCTTTGTAGACCGCGGTTACAGAGCCGATGGTTGCATTCTCACAGAGCCGACCGATTTGACCATTGCCCCCCTCTGCAGAGGTATATTGTGGGGAAAGCTCACCATAAAAGGCCGCAGTGGTCATATCGAATTACCTCAGTCAGATTGGCGTAATGGGGGAGCCGTTGATGCTATCCGCCTTTCCCGTTATTTTCTTGACCAGTTTGATGTTTTGAATGCAGATTGGGCTAACCGGAAAACTCATCCACTGTTACCCATGCCCTGTCAGGTATATGTCGCCCAACTCAATGCAGGCGATTATCCAACCACTTTCGCCGGTCAAGCAGAGCTTGTTTTCAATGCCCAATATCTGCCCGCCGAAAGAGACCATAACTTCCTTGGCGGAAAAGTAAAGAAGGAGATTGAAGATTTCATCACTAGCGTATCTCAAAAAGATGAGTGGTTGATCCACAATCCGCCAAAAGTTGAATGGCTAATTGATGCTGATTGTGCCGAGACACCCATCAATCATCCTTTTGTGGAGACATGTAAGGCTTCCCTCTTGCAGGTTACGGATAAGGCAGTAATCGAGGGTATTGGTAGTCACACGGATATGGGTTGGTTTGTAAATGTCGGTATTCCAACCATAAATTTCGGTCCCGGAAAGCCTTCTGTTGCCCACCAAAGCGACGAATCTCTTAACGAAGAAGATCTTATTATCGCCACCAAAGTTCTGGCTGTCATTGTTATGAATTGGTGCGGCATAACAAAATTATCCCAATGAGAAATAGGAGTGGTCCGGTGAAAACTTTCATTCCTGGATTGAGTCGTCGGGACTTGTTCACAATTGGTTTGGTGATTCTTGAGGTTGTAATATTTTCCATAGTTTCAGAAAATTTTCTCAACAGTTCTAACCTCCGATCCGTGCTCCGTAATGCGACGGAGTTGTCATTGGTAAGCATTGGCATGACGATTGTTATATTAATGGGAGGGATCGATATTTCGGTTGGTTCCGCCTTGGGTGTTGTAGCAATTATTGTTGGCTGGTTAATACAAGCGGAAGTTCATCCGCTGATCATTGGCCTTGTTGCTATTCTCGTTGGTACCACCATTGGTTTTGTCAACGGCTCTTTGATTACCTTCGGCAGAATACCAGACATTATCGCAACACTGGGAATGTCAAATATCCTCCGAGCGGCTGTTTTCGGTATGCTTGGTGGCCGGTGGATAACCGGTCTCCCCCCTGTGTTTAGTCCTTTGGTACAGGGACAATATTTTGGAATACCCGCTTCAATTTTTGTAATTTTCATATTTTATTTTGTTTTTTGGGCTCTTTTGACATTTTTACCAATTGGCAGGCATATTTACGCAACAGGTAACAATGTGGAAGCAGCCAAGCTTTCGGGTATAGATGTAAGGAAAACAAGAATTGTTGGTTACATGCTGCTTGGTTCTCTAGTGGGTTTTTCCTCGTTACTTTATGTGGGCAGGCTAGGAAGCGTTGAAATTACTGTTGGCATTGATTTACCAATCTCTGCAATTGCTGCAGTCGTCATTGGGGGAGCTTCGGTGTTTGGTGGACGCGGTTCGATTGTTGGAACCCTGGCTGGTGTCTTTTTCATGGCATTCATGAAAAATGGCCTGTTGTTGTTGGGTATTCCTTCTTTATGGGAACGTGCAGTGATCGGATTTTTGATCATTTTCTCGGTTGGCATTGATTTGCTAATTAACAAGCATCAGGCTATTGCAAAATTCCTTCACCTCAAAACGAGACAATCGCGTGTAGGAGAGGCATAAGATCATGATAGAAAGGTTTTTTAAGCAGTCTTTACCTGCCCTATTAAGCAATCGAGTTTATTTTTTGATTGCCTTATTGATCATCGTACTGATTTTCCTTTCCCTAATCAGTCCGTATTTTCTCAACACCAGAACAATTCTCGATATCTTACGAATGGGAACTGTGCTGCTCTTGCTTTCAATTGGTCAAACCCTAGTCATTCTTGCAGGTGGAGCAGGTATTGATCTCTCTGTGGGAGCAATGTTAAGTCTTTCAGGAGTATTCCTGGGAATCCTCTCACGCACGGGGGTTGACATATGGGTTGCAGCCTTACTGACCATCCTGTTTGGAGGTTTACTTGGTTCGATAAATGGTTTTACGGTAGCAATTTGGGGCCTTCCTCCGTTAATTGGCACCCTTGGATCAATGTGGGCTTTCGGTGCTTTAGCCCTGGTTATCACGAACGGTGTTCCAATCTCTAATTTTCCAAGAGAATTTGCTTTCATAGGGGATGGAAGAATTTTAGGTATACCAACACAAATTTTGTTAGTTGCATTACCTGTTTTTGTAATCATTTATTTCTTTTTGAATTGGTCATTTCTTGGCCGCTGGGTTTACCTGATTGGCGTAAATGAAACTGCGGCTAAATTTTCTGGCATTCCTGTCACCAGAGTACGATTTTCTCTTTATACACTCAATGGGATATTAGCGGGTATTGGAGCCGTCGTAATGGCATCGTGGTTGATGGCAGCCAGACCAGATGTTGGAAGCGGAATGGAACTCCAATCGATCACTGTAACTGTACTGGGTGGTACCAATATATTTGGTGGGTTTGGTAGTCTGTTGGGCACTTTATTGGCGGTGTTAATCGTGACACTTGTAGCATCTGGACTTCAATTGGCTGGGATAAATGCCATTTGGCAATTAGCCGTGCTGGGTTTTATTCTGCTCGGCGCAGTATCAATTAACCAGCTAATATATTCTCTAAAAGCCAAGCAGTCTGGATTGTCCGCATGAATGTACTAAAAAAGGAGGTAAAAATGAACGATAAGATCCGGGTGTTACTTGCTGGAGAATCATGGGTTTCAAGCAGCACTCATTACAAAGGCTGGGACTTCTTTTCCAGTACCGTTTACGAAGTTGGAATTCAATACCTCAAGGAGTCACTCGAAGGTACAAATATTGAATTAATTCACCTACCCGGTCATCTTGTTGCAGATCATTTTCCTTCAACTCTTGATGAATTGAATTCATACCACGTCTTAATTTTCAGTGATATCGGTGCAAACACCTTGCTTTTACCTTCTGACGTGTGGCTCAGAGGGAAAAGATCAATCAATCGGTTGCAGCTAATAAAAGAGTGGGTTTCGCAGGGGGGTGGTTTTGCAATGTGTGGTGGATATTATTCCTTTGCCGGTATTTACGCCAGTGCAAAATATTACCGAACCCCAATTGAAGAAATCTTACCTGTTAATATTCTCACTTTCGATGATCGAGTTGAGTGTCCTCAGGGAACTAATCCGGTCATTGTTGACTCCACCCATTCAATAGTCAAGAATATTCCAGAACCCTGGCCTTATTTATTGGGGTATAACGATCTATCATTGAAACCAGACTCCCATCTAATTGCAATGGTCGAGGATAAACCTCTCCTTGCAATTTCAAGATATGGAAAAGGAAGAACATTGGCATGGGCTTCTGACATAGGACCTCATTGGTGTCCAGAGGAATTTGTAAAATGGGAAGGTTATCGTTTGCTTTGGAAGCAAATTATTACATGGCTAACAAAAGGAGAAACTAATGAATAAAGAATTTTTATTCAATCATATTCTTGGTGGTCTTGCTGGAGCCTTAATAGGCGATGCAATGGGTAGTGCCACCGAAACCTTGACGCTTGAAGAGATAAATTCACGTTTTGGTGGAAGAGTTACCGACTTTTATAGTCCTGGTGAAGGGACTTTTGCCTCAGGGAGAAAAGCGGGTCAAATCACGGATGACACCTCCCAAATGTTGAAAATAATTCATGCAATCATCGAAAATAATGGAAAAATCTCAGTTGAACTGGTTTCCAATCAACTTCTGGAATGGGCAAAACAAGATGAATTGTTTAGCCGATTTGCTGGACCAACAACTAAAAAGGCAATTGAGCTACTTAGAGCTGGTCATGATCCCTATAAGACTGGCATTGCAGAAAAAATGGGTATGGGAATTTCCAACGGTGCGGCGATGAAAATTGCCCCTGCTGGCTGGCTCAACCCCGGTGATTTAGACAAAGCCGTTGAAGATGCGGTCATTTTGTGTATTCCCACCCACAATGCTGATGTGGCTTTTGCAGGTGCCGGTGCAGTCGCTGCTGCAATTGCTGAAAGTTTGAAACCGAATTCAAATATTCTCACCGTTCTTGATGCTTCGGTTTATGGTGCAAAGAAAGGCTACGAAATTGGAAAGAAACAATCAATTGTATTAAGAAGCCCCTCGATGGTCTCAAGAATCACTCTGGCTGCTGAAATTGCGATTAGTAACGAAGATTTTTTTACTGCCTGTGAGAAACTCGCCAGTGTGATTGGTTGCGGTTTGCCTCTAATTGAAGCAGTGCCGTTTGCTATCGGAGTTTTTTTAGCTTCAAGGGGAGATCCAAACCTTGCCATTATTGGCTCTGTCAACATGGGCGGAGACGCTGACACTACCTCAACGATCACTGGAGCGATTACGGGAACTTTTGCTGGCATAGCAAAATTCAACCCTGAAACTTATCGAAAAGTTGTCAAGGCAAACGACTTTGATCCAGAAAAGATCGCAAGCGACCTGGCCGAAATTGCTTTGAGAAAAGAGGTCAAAATTCATTTGGATTGAAGTAAAAGTACAATGCCAGGTATTTGCAAGATTGGCGTTACTCCATTGCTTGTGCTTTGCATGATAAGAAGATTCCCTATTCTAACATCTTCGAATTTTATACCGCTCATTCAAGTTAAAGGGTCATTTGCCAGTAAAAACTCTTTTCTTCATAGGGATAAACATCCCAAGGGAGAGGTTGAAGAAATAATCAGGCGTATAAAACTCGTTAGTCTGCCTTTCGATTATACCCATGGGATTACCATCCTTTTATGCAACGAGCCGGACTGGGTAGTCCGGCTCAATTCCCGCAGGGGTTAGCCCGCATAGGCGGATTGCAGGCTGAGGAACGCCCGCGCCATGCGCTGCAAGTGGATGCCTTAGGGCTTTCCTTGTGGGTCATAGCCCTTGCCATCCGTGTTTGCAGCCCAGCGCACCCATTCCTGCCCGGCGGGGCCAGACTTCCACACTTCGGCAATCGTTTTGTCTTTCATCTTGCCAAAGTGGATGATGGTCTGACCCGGATCGGCCAGTTCCACTTCCCGTACACATCCCTCCGGATAGAGGGACGCCTGTTCATACTGCCCTGCCAAACCCGCCCTGCCGGAGTTACACCAGCGGGACTGCGAGGGCGGTTTGGCAAAGATTTGTTTTTGAAGGTACTGCGCCCCTTCGGGCAGGTCAGTCCTGCGGGATTTACACCCACACACGGCGCTCTGCGGAGCGGTAAATTTGGAGAGGGGCTTTGTAAGCCGCTCTCCGGGGGGACGGGGACTTACCGCCTGCGGGTCAAAAGCGTGATGATGACCTCGCGCTCATCCTTGTCTTTTGCCTGTTTTAGCATCCGAAGGATGAAGTATTTTTGCGCCAGGTCATACGCAATCAGCAACACGGCAAAGATGACCAGCAGGGGGATTGCTTGGAGCAGTTGGTTCACATTTGGCTCACCTCCTTTCGTTCCCCACGCCGAAGGGAGAGAGCAGCCCTCTCCCGCAGGAATGGAGAACGAAAGGGACTTGTCCCAGTGGACGCCGGTAAGCCGGTGAACCGCTCGCTTGTTAAAGTCCTGCCACGGGCTTTGTAAGCCGGTGGAAAGTGGCTGTCCGGGAGTTGCACCCAGAAGGCGGCTTATCCGCCAGCCGATAACCAAAAAACCCGTTGGCAAATGCTTTCGCATTCGTCCAACGGGCTTTGTTAGCCGGTTTGACGCTTTGACGCTTTCAGTTAGGTGGAGGGGCTTTGTGAGCCGCTCCTGACCGTATTCTAGCAAAAGAAAAGACAGAGTGCAAGTGGCTTTTCAAAATGAGATTGTTGAAAAACAAACAACTGGGATTGACGAAAAGGGGAAAACCTTAATACAATCGAACCAAACCACTTTGGAGATCAGCGGGATGGAAAAGCAGCGTTTCGAAGAAACCGGCAAAGGATCAT
>NZ_LGHJ01000025.1 GCF_001306055.1 Bellilinea caldifistulae
TAAACAGGTTTGGGATGAGGTAAAGCCCAGTGGATGCACGCATTAGCCGGATTGAGTTTAGCAAGCGGCAACGTCAGGTATTGGCGTTGATTGCGCAGGGTTACACGACCGGTCAGATTGCCTGTGCTTTGGGGATTAGTCGGCGAACCGTGCTTGCGTATTCTGCATATTTGCGCAGTCTGACTGGTGCGGCTAACAATGCTGGTCTGGTGCATGTTTGTTGGGAGATGGGCGTTTTGCCTTTGGATTGTGCCGGCTTATCAACGTGAAGCCGGAGACCGCAAGCGGAGCGATTAGCGGAGCATTGCGGGCGTAGGCTTGACCTGCCCTTTGCCCCCTCAGGGGGCAAGCGCATTGTGGGGGGCTTGCCCCCCACAGGGCGCAAGCTTTCAATGGCGGACATTTGCTAGCCCGCAGCCCGGAGGGCAAGGGCGGTAGCAAAGGACGCCGTGCGCCACAAGAGCGGTGGTGGAGTGACGCCGTAGGCGGAACGACACCACCAAAACCCTACCTTTCCGCAGTGGCGCACATTACCTTTTGGTTCTGAATCATGATTCACGACTGGTGGCCAGGCTGACTGCGGTGGCCAGGCTGACTGTGGCATGATTCACGACTGGTGGCCAGGCTGACTGCGGTGGCCAGGCTGACTGTGGCATGAATCACGACTGGTGGCCAGGCTGACTGTGGCATGATTCACGACTGGTGGCCAGGCTGACTGCGGTGGCCAGGCTGACTGTGGCATGAATCACGACTGGTGGCCAGGTGAATCACTACGATCTACTTTATTCACTTACGGCGGTGGTTGAATGGTTGCTTGCTGCTTTGTGTTAGTTTCAATCCGTTGTTCTGAGACGATTTATCGAAACTTTGTGTTTCAGGGTGAAACAGTTATTTTGCTTTAATTCAATTAATTTTTTTCCGTCATTCTTTACGAGCGCAGCGAGCGCGGCAATCTCCCGCAAAGCCTTGGCGGAGGCAGGGCGGGAGATTACCAACGGGCAAAGCGGCTTAACAATTTTGCAAAGATTAATTTCGACCAACCTAAAATTTGTTATAAACAAGTTGTCCAGTGGTATTTTTTTTTCTCAATTTTTTCTCGCCCTTGTAGGGAAAAATTATGCCCACCCTCAGCCGCACCATGCTCCTGACCGGAATTTTCCTCCTGCTGGCAGGCCTGTTCTGGCAGCCGTTGCCGGCGGTTCGCGCCTCACCGGCGGCGCAAAGCACGCCGGAGGTGGCTTGTGATGACTACAAGGTGTACCTGCCGCTGATTGCCAACGCTCCCGCCAGCCAGCCGAATCAGCCGACTAACACCTGCCTGACCGGCGAAGAAGAAAAACTGGGCAACCTGATCAACGCCTACCGCCGCGAAAAAGGTCTGCCGCCAGTGACTTTCTCCCAATCGCTGACCCGCGTCGCCCAGGCTCACGTGCGCGACCTGTACGAAAACCGCCCCAATACCGGGGAATGCAACCTGCACTCGTGGTCGGATAAGGGCAACTGGACGCCGGTGTGCTACACACCGGATCACAAAAACGCCAGCGGCATGTGGCTGAAGCCCAAAGAGATTACCAACGGCATTTACACCGGCTACGGCTTTGAGATTGCCTACTGGCACAGCGCCCGGGCAACCGCCGATGGGGCTTTTGCCGCCTGGAAAGCCAGCAGCGGCCACAACGCCGTGATGATTGAAGACAGCATCTGGAAGGGGATGAACTGGGGAGCAATGGGCATCGGCATCTACCAGAATTACGCGGTGGTGTGGTTTGGTCAGCCGGCCGACCCACTGGGGAGTGCGACCGCCTGCCCGCGCTGAAAAGTCCGCCCCGGCTGCTTTTCAGGTACAATTAAATCATGTCCAGCCTGCCGCTCGATCAGGTCATCCAGGGTGACTGTGTGGAGGTGCTCAACCGCCTGCCGCCCGAATCGATTGACCTGATTTTTGCCGACCCGCCCTACAACCTGCAATTGCGCAACGAGCTGCGGCGGCCGGATCACAGCCGGGTGGCGGGGGTAACCGATCCCTGGGACCGCTTCGCGGACTTTGAGGCTTACGACCAGTTCACCCTTGCCTGGCTGAGCGCCTGCCGGCGGGTGCTAAAAGCCAGCGGCACGCTGTGGGTGATCGGCAGTTACCACAACATTTACCGGGTGGGTTACCACCTCCAAAATCTGGGGTTCTGGATTTTGAACGACATCGTCTGGATCAAAACCAACCCGATGCCCAACTTCCGCGGGGTGCGCTTTACCAATGCCCACGAAACGCTGATCTGGGCGCAGAAAGAACGCGGCAAGCCCTACACCTTCAACCACCACGCCATGAAGGCGCTCAACGGCGACCTGCAAATGCGCAGCGACTGGCATCTGCCGATCTGCAGCGGCAGCGAGCGCCTGCGCGAAAACGGCGCCAAAGCCCACTCCACCCAAAAACCGCGTGCTCTGCTTTACCGGGTTCTGCTGGCAGCTTCCAACCCCGGCGATGTGGTGCTGGACCCGTTTTTCGGCAGCGGCACCACCGGCGAGGTTGCCCGATGGCTGGGGCGGCACTGGATCGGCATTGAACGCGATCCGCGCTATATGGAACTGGCGCGCCGCCGGCTGGCAAACACATCCGCAGCGCCCCCCGCCACACTGACCCAGACCAACCCGCGCCGTGAACCGCGCCTGCCGTTTGGTGCCTTGCTGGAACACGGTCTGCTACAAGCCGGGCAAACCCTGTACTTCGAGGGCCGCACGGAACACACGGCGCTGGTTTTAGCCGACGGACGAGTCGAGTATAATGGAATGCGTGGCTCAATCCACCTGATTGCCCGCCAGATCGCCGCAGCAGCGGTCAACGGCTGGCAGCAATGGCATTACTTCGATCCTCACGACGAGACCCTGCGCCCGATTGACCACCTCCGCCAAAAACTCAAATCCATACTGTTCAAACCAAGAGAGGAAGAAGAATGACCACCACTGATACCCGTTATCCGCAAACCCGCTGGAGCCTCAGCGACCTGTTCCCCGCCCCCAACAGCAGCGAACTGGAAAACGCCTTCCAGACGCTGGATCAACTGGTGGCCGAGTTTGAAACCTACCGGGGCAGTCTGCGCGAGGACATTTCCGTCGAGGAATTTTTGAAAATCCTGCAACAGTTGGAGAAAATTCAAAATCTGGGGGCGCGGCTGTACGCCTACGCCGGGCTGCTGTTCTCCGAGGATACCCAGAACCAGACCGCCCAAACCCTGACGGCGCGGGTGGAGCAGTTTGTCGCCGACCTGACCAACCGCACGCTGTTTTTCAACCTGTGGTGGAAAGACCTTTCCGATGAAGCCGCCGCCCGGTTGATGCCGGCTGCCGGTGACCTGGAATACTGGCTGGAAGCGCTGCGCCACTTCAAGCCCCACACCCTCAGCGAAGCCGAGGAAAAAATCATCAACATCAAGAATGTGACCGGCGTCAACGCCCTGCAAATGCTGTACAGTTCCATCACCAACCGCTACACCTTCAAAATTACGGTGGATGGCGAGGAAAAGGAACTGACCCGCGGTGAGTTGATGGTCTACGTGCGCGGCGCCGACCCCGACCTGCGCGCCGCCGCCTATCAGGAACTCTACCGCGTCTACGGCAACGACGGGACGATTCTGGGGCAGATTTATCAGGCGCTGGTGCGCGACTGGCGCAATGAGCAGATCAACCTGCGCAAACACCGCACGCCCATGTCGGCGCGCAATCTGGTCAACGACCTGCCGGATGAGGTGGTGGATACGCTGCTGGATGTGTGCGCCAGCAACGTAGATGTGTTCCAGCGCTACTTCCGCCTCAAAGCCCGCTGGCTGAAGATGAATCGGCTGCGCCGCTATGATATTTACGCGCCGGTTGCCAAAGCCGATAAGCACTATCCCTTCGATCAGGCCGCCGTGACCGTCTTCGACGCCTTCCGCGAGTTCGACCCGCAAATTGCCGAGCTGGCGCGGCGGGTGTTCGAGGAGAAACACCTTGACAGCGAGGTGCGCAAGGGCAAGCGCAGCGGCGCGTTCTGCTGGGGCGCCGTGCCGGAACTGACCCCGTGGGTGCTGCTCAACTACCAGGGGCGCGCCGATGATATGGCAACCATGGCGCACGAATTGGGGCATGCCATCCACTCCATGCTGGCATCCCATCACAGCGTGCTGACGTGGCACTCCAACCTGCCGCTGGCCGAAACCGCCTCCACCTTCGGCGAAATGCTGCTGATTGACCGCCTGCTCAAAAGCGAAAGCGACCCGGCTGTGCGGCGCGACCTGCTCTTCCGCCAGATTGACGACGCCTACGCCACCATTCAACGGCAGGTCTTCTTTGCACTGTTTGAACGCGATGCGCATGAAATGGTGCATCAGGGCGCCTCGGTGGATGAACTGGCAAACGCTTATATGGAAAACCTGCGCCGTCAATTTGGGGACGCGGTAGATGTCAGCAACGAGTTCCGCTGGGAGTGGGTTTCCATTCCGCACATTTTCGATGTGCCGTTCTACGTGTACGCCTATGCGTTCGGGCAATTGCTGGTATTCTCCCTTTATCAGCAGTACAAAGCCGAAGGGGATTCGTTCAAACCGCGCTACTTGAAAATCCTTTCGACCGGCGGCTCGAAAGCGCCGATTAAGGTGTTGAGCGAGGCGGGCGTGGACGTCAGCCAGCCGTCCTTCTGGCAGGGCGGTTATGACTTCATCCGCCAGCAGATAGAGGCGCTGGAGAGCATTCCGATTGAATGAGCAAATTGCCATACTTCGTTTACATCTTGACGAATTCGTACAACACCGTTTTATACACAGGTGTAACCAATGACCTGATCAGAAGAATTAATGAGCATAAAAACGGAATTGGAAGTAAGTTCACATCCCGCTATCGCGTTCATAAATTGGTGTATGTTGAGTCAACGGAGAGCGTAGAGGGCGCCATTGGAAGGGAAAAACAAATCAAAGGTTGGTCGAGGGCGAAAAAGGTTTCGTTGATCGAATCGGTAAATCCTGAATGGAAAGATCTTTCTGATGAGTTGTGATTATTTTGTAACTTCATTGCTGGCGGGAAAAACACTCTCCCGCGTGGGTGTAGACGCGAAAATAGTGTTCACGTCATTGCAAGCGAGCGCAGCGAGCGCGGCAATCTCCCGCAAGACCGGCGGGGAGACCCCTCACTCCGTTCGGGGTGACATTAAGGGGTTTACGTCATTGCAAGCGAGCGCAGCGAGCGCGGCAATCTCCCGCAGAGCCGGCGGGGAGACCCCTCACTCCGTTCGGGGTGACATTAAGGGGTTTACCTCATTGCAAGCGAGCGCGGCAATCTCTCGCAAGACCGGCGGGGAGACCCCTCACTCCGTTCGGGGTGACATTAAGGGGTTCACGTCATTGCAAGCGAGCGCGGCAATCTCCCGCAGAGCCGGCGGGGAGACCCCTCACTCCGTTCGGGGTGACATTAAGGGGTTTACCTCATTGCAAGCGAGCGCGGCAATCTCCCGCAGAGCCGGCGGGGAGACCCCTCACTCCGTTCGGGGTGACATTAAGGGGTTTACGTCATTGCGAGCGAGCGCGGCGAGCGCGGCAATCTCCCGCAAGACCGGCGGGGAGACCCCTCACTCCGTTCGGGGTGACATTAGGGGGTTCACGTCATTGCGAGCGAGCGCAGCGAGCGCGGCAATCTCTCGCAAGACCGGCGGGGAGACCCCTCACTCCGTTCGGGGTGACATTAGGGGGTTTACGTCATTGCAAGCGAGCGCGGCGAGCGCGGCAATCTCCCGCAAGACCGGCGGGGAGATTCCCACCTGCACTGCACCAAACGCAGTGCGGTGCAAGCGTCGCTTCGCTCGGAATGACATAAAGAAGGAGTAATCCATGTACATTGCCATAGAAGGTGTCATTGGAGTTGGAAAAACGACCCTGGCGCGGCTTTTACAGCCGCGCTTTGAAGCCAATTTGCTGCTGGAAGTCTTTGAAGAAAACCCCTTCTTGAGCAGTTTCTACGCCGACCGGGCACGCTACGCTTTTCAAACCCAAATCTTCTTCCTGCTCAGCCGTTATAACCAGCAGCGCTACAGCGTTCCCGCCCTGCTGGCCGAAGGAAAACCGCTGATCAGCGATTACACCTTTGAAAAAGACGCCCTGTTTGCGCGCATCAACCTGAAAGGCGATGAACTGGAAACCTACTACCGCGTTCACGAAGCCCTGATTGAAAAGATTATCCCCCCTGATTTGGTGGTCTACCTGCGCGCCAGCACCAATACCCTGATGCAGCGCATTGCCCTACGCGACCGTCCCTACGAGCGCAACATGGAACGCGACTACATCGCCGAACTCAATCAGGCGTATGATGAATTCTTCCTCTCGTCCAAACCACGTTTCCCGGTGCTGGTCATCGAAAGCGACCCGCTCGATTTTGTGCGCAACGAAGGGGATCTGGAATGGATTGAGAACCGCATCCGGCAGGCGTTGCGCCTGTCCCCCTTTCAGCCGGAATTACCGCTGGATACACCCGCCGAATCGGGGCATTCAAACTGACTTTTCCCCTGAGGAGGTAAGCCCATGCGCATCACCCTGGAAGCCCTGCATAAAGCCGCCCGCGAGAGCGCCGAACGGTATGCCCGCCGCGATCGCAGCCTGGTTTGTATTTACCTGACCGGCTCGCTGCTCGGCGAGGAGCCACTGCTGGGTGGAACAACCGATATTGACCTGATTTTTGTCCACACCACCCTGCCGCCTTATCCGCGTGAAATTGTGCGGCTGACCGATGAAATCCATCTGGATATTGCGCACCTGCCGCAGAGCGCCTTCCAGCAGCCGCGCCGGCTGCGCGCCGATAACTGGATCGGGGCTTTTTTGTGCGCCAACCCGATTCCGCTGCATGACCTGGGACACTGGTTTGAATTTACCCAGGCCAGCGCCGGGGCGCAGTTTGACCTGCCGGAGTATGTCCTGCAGCGTGCTCGCCAATTCAGTGAGAATGCCCGTCAATCATGGCTGGATTTGCAATCCCAGCCGCCTCAGGCCACCCCGTTGCAAATTCACCAGTACCTCGATATTCTGGAAAATGCCTCTAACGCCATCAGCGTTTTGTACGGCACCCCGTTAACCGAACGTCGTTTTCTGCTTGTTTTTCCGCAGCGCGCCGAAGCCGCCGGGCGTCCGGGCATGGCCGCCGGACTGGCCGACCTGATTCAGGATGACCCTGCCAGCCCGGAACTGATCGAAAACCTGCTGGAACCGTGGCGAGTCGCCATGCAGGCTGCCGGTAGTCTGACCGAAAAGCCGCCGCGCCTTGACCCTGCCCGTCTGC
Organism: Bellilinea caldifistulae; assembly: GCF_001306055.1. Taxonomy (GTDB): domain Bacteria; phylum Chloroflexota; class Anaerolineae; order Anaerolineales; family Anaerolineaceae; genus Bellilinea; species Bellilinea caldifistulae. The sequence goes on from NZ_LGHJ01000025.1 coordinate 7,288, forward strand.
CCTATTACGAACGAGCGATCCTGTCCCTGTCCGAGGCGTCCCCCGCCGCCGGGCTGTGGCCGATGCTGCGCACATGGACGCGTGCCGCCCGCGCCCTGCCGCAAAACCCAGATGTCCTGACCGAGTGGCAAAATGCCTGCCGCCGACTGGGACTCTCCGGCGAAGCCCTGCCCGAACGTCTCAAAGCGCTGGATGCGTACCTGGACATTGTCGAAGAGACGCTCGACCTGTGGGGAGAACGGTACGGCGTGTAATAAGGAAGGAAATCACACCCCCACAGGTGGGGAGTCTCTCTGCGGTTCTTTTTTCGTTTTTTCCACGTTATCTGTGGATAAATGTGGAAAAACTGTGGATAAGTTGGGATGGATGTGGAAAATTGGGGATAAATGCTCAAATTATTCTGCTTTAGCGTCAAAGTCAGCCCCCCATATATGGGGGGCAAATGTCCTGGATTGCCATATATAAAAAAGCCCGCTTTATGACGAAAATTTCGGTTTTTCAATCCACGCTTTCTCCACAGAATCTATCCCCAAAGCGGGGTAATTTTTACCACTGTATGCAGCCAACCAGATCCTCATTAACCCTATATATGGGGGATTGGTGCAATCAAAGGCGGTTTTATCCACATATCCCCAGCCCCTACTGATTCTACGAATCTCATTAAACTTTATTCTGATGGGGATAAATGATTGGCAAAACAGGTCAGCCGTTCAAGAAAAAAAACAGCCTATCGGGTTAATCGTCATCTTCACCGTTTTCCCGTCCCCTGCTTTCCTTTTCTTCATTTTCATTCCCGAAAGTCGCTGCCAATTCCTGTAAAAATACCTGCTTTTCAGCCGCACTCAGGCGGGCTTCCGGATGTAGCGGCAGGTAAAACCACGGTGGCATTTCGCCGTTTTGGACGACTTTGACCACATCATCGGCTTCATTCTCACGAATTCCCCATTCGGATACATTCAATTTTTCTCGCCCCTCGGTCACGTCCCGGCTGATCAGCCAGGACGCCGGCGCAATGTTGGTATACCATGGCCAGACGGTTTGATTGCTGTGACAATCGCCGCAGGCGCGCATGAAGGTTTCACGGGTTTGCGGACTGTCCCAGTTTGGTTCGGCTACCACCGGCGGGTTGGTGTGGTCTTTGCCGATTGGCAGAAATTGAATGAAAACGAAGGCAGATAAAAGGACAAGAATTGGAATGGATACAACGGTTAAAGTTAATCGAGAAAGAGGTTTGCTAGACATCTTGATTCTCCACGAAAAAGGGGTTTATATGTCCATATAGTCGTATTCTGTGCCAAAAAGTTACGGGCAAAAAGTTTTTTCATATCCGGCTAGGTATAAAATCAACCCAACTTCGACGATCAAGTTTGCTAAATCAATTGAATTTTCAAAATATTTACTTTATAATTTTTGTAAAATTTATCATATTTAAACGAGTGTTTAGATGAATATTTTAAGGCGCTTTTTGATCGTTCTGTTGACAGCCGTGGTGGCTGCCGGACTGTCCGCCTGCGCGGGAAGTGGTGATTCGGGAAGCCTGCCGGAAATTACCTCACCTATAATCCCGACCGCGTTGCCTTCCCCCGTTCCAACCCAAACAGCGCCCCCAACCGAAGTACCGTCGCCGCTCCCTACCGAGACTACTGCGCCTGATCTGGTGCTGGAACCCTGCATCATTGGACGTTGGGTGGTGGTGGATGCTGCACCGTATTTTCAAACCGCTTTCGAAGGCACGGATATTACTTACGTGGGGACAAGCGGGAATGCATGGTATCAGTTCAACCCCATGGGTCAGCTGTTTTTTGAAGCCATTCAGTTCACCCAAACTGCTTCGATCAAAGCCGGCTCGACCGATGTGCTGATGGATGTCATCATTGACGGGCCGGGATTTGCAGACTATCGTGTTGAAGAAATCGGGAAGATCGTTTTCAGTAATGTGGCATCTTCCAGTGTTACTCTCGAAGTAGAAATTTTCGGCGAACGAGAGCTGTTGGATACGGTCGGTTTGTTTGGCGATCCCGCTGCGGCTGAGACCGTCTTCTTGTACGATTGTCAGGGCAGCAACCGCTTGCTGTTGACCCCGCCGCTGAAAAATTACGACGTCTTTCCGCTCATTCTGGAACGCTATCCGTAGCGGCATGCGGTCAAAGCCGGCAGGGAGATTCAATCGTTGCACATGGCGTAAACTTTAATCCGCCTTTAATCGCCATGGTTTACAATCGCATTCATGCTGCGAAAAATCATTCAAATCTCCTTCATCCATGTTGCTGTGGCGATGACGCTGGTGCCGATCAACAGCACCCTCAACCGGGTGATGATCAAGGAACTGGCGCTTTCGGCTGCGCTGGTTTCTCTGCTGGCGTCTCTGCCGTATCTTTTCGCTCCAATTCAGGTGATGATCGGCTCGTACTCCGACCGTCACCCAATTTTTGGCTGGCGGCGCAGCCCCTACATTGCGCTGGGGCTGTTGCTATGCGTGGCAGCTTTGGGTGTGGCGCCGTTTGCCGTGTTCACCATGCCGCAAAACCCCGGTCTGGGGCTGGTGCTGACTTTGCTGACCTTTGCCGCGTGGGGCATGGGGTACAATCTGGCGGCGGTCAGTTATTTCTCGCTGGCTTCGGAATTGACCGGCGAACAGGGACGCAGCCGCGCCGTTGCGGTGATGATGACCCTGATGATCCTCTCGATCATCTTCACCGCTGCCACCCTCAGTCGGCTGCTGGTGGATTATTCGCCCGAACAGCTGCAAACCGCCTTTTTATATGTGGCCGGGGCAGCCCTGCTGCTGGGAATCATCGGCCTGCTCGGTTTGGAGCCGCGCAACAGCCGCCCGCTGCAAAATGTGCCGGATGAAGAACGCACCGGCTGGGTTAGCACCCTGCGGGTGGTGTTTGCCAATCCGGTGGCGCGGCGTTTCTTCTTTTACCTGATTTTGCTGCTGGCCGCCATTCTGGGGCAGGATGTCCTGCTGGAACCGTTTGCCGCCCAGGCATTCAACCTGCCGGTAGCCACCACCACCCGGATTACCTCGATTTGGGGCACCTGTATGCTGATTACCCTGGCAAGCGCCAGCCTGCTGGAACGGTGGATTGGCAAGCGCCGGGTGGCGCAGATCGGCGGCAGCGTTGCGGTGGTTGCATTTTTGCTCATTTCCGCCAGCGCACTGGTAGAAAACACCGGCATGTTTTACGGCGGGGTGGTGCTTTTGGGTTTGGGCAGCGGGCTGGCCACTGTTTCCAACCTCTCGCTGATGCTGGATATGACCACCGAACGGGTAGGGCTGTATATCGGGGCGTGGGGCATCGCCAACGCCCTCTCGCGGCTGACCGGCACACTTTCCAGCGGCGTACTGCGCGATTTGATCAGTCTGCTGACCGGCAATCCGCTGGCGGGTTATGTGATCGTCTTTTTCCTGTTTGCGGTGAGCCTGTCGGTTTCGCTGATTTTGTTGCGCCGCATCACCGTGCAGGGTTTTCAGGAATACAGCCGCCCGCTCAGTTTTGCGGAGCGTGCCGCTGCGCTAAATGATTAATCGGGATTACGCCGGCGCACGGCGCGTAAAAAGCCGGGAGTGTTCAACCCGCGCTCAAGGTAGTAGGTCAGGTAGTCCTGCATACGCGTTTCCATTTCCTGCTGAACCGGCAGGGGGATGACCGCGCGGCCGGCTTCTGCGTAGGAACTGCGTTGAAAGTGGCGTAAAAAACGCAGGGCATTGACCGAAACCGGCCTCGCCGAGGTGTCCTGTCCGCCGCAGCGCGGGCAGAGCACGCCCCCCAGCAGCGGCGAGAAAAACTGATCCACCGGCTGAATTTCCTCGCCGCACCCCACGCAGCGGAACAACTCCGGGCGGAAACCGAGCAGGTCGAGCAGGCGTAATTCGTAATAGCGCAGAACGGTGAAGGAGGGATGACCCTCATTCAGCCGCTGCAGGGTGACCGCCAGCAAATCGAACAGGGCGCGGTTGCCGCCTTCTTCGTAGGTGAACCGGTCGAGCAGTTCCACCACATAACTGGCGTGGGCAATCCGCTCCAAATCGTCGCGCAGGGAAAGGTAGGCCGCCAGCGTTTCGGCCTGGGTGACAATCCACAGGTCTCGTCCGCGCGCCAGCATCAATTTGACGCGGGTGAACGGTTCCAGGTGGCCGGCTTTGCGCGAGCGCAAACGGCGCACGCCTTTGGCAATGGCGCGCAGTTTGCCTTCTTCGCGGGTATAGAGGGTCAGCAGGCGGTCGGCTTCGCCCCAGTCGTTGTGGCGCAGGACGATGGCTTCCACCCGCAGGGTACGTTCGGATGACGGCATGGGTTCTTCCTGTAGAGTAATCGGAAAGAGACGAGGAATGTGCCACCCGCACTGGTAATTGCACCTGCACTGTAAAGGAGTTGCTTTGCACGGAATAACATTAAAGGTTTTACGTCTTTGCGAGCCGCCGTCAGGCGGCGTGGCAATCTTCCTGATTATCGGGTTGGAAAAGAGCAGTTTGATCCGATTTGAGGGAATGAAAAAAATCGTATCTCCTGCCTATTATACATCCAGCCCCTACGGCACAAAGTGAATTGCAGGGTGAGGGGGAATTATCTGTTGAATGAAGGTGACCCAACCGATGCTGATCAACATCAGCAGGAAAAACGCCAGCGGGTAATGCCACAAGCGTACTGGTCTGGCCTGCCGTTGTTCTGCATCCGGCAGGCAGTAAGCCGGCAAGTAGGTCATCAGACCGTAAATCAACATCCACATGGCAAAACCACCAACTTGCTGAATGCCAAAAGCGAGAATCTCGCCCACCCAGCCCAGAAAACCGCTGATTATAAACACCGCAAACGGAGAAAAATCCAATCGGGTTAATAAAATTGCCCATCCCACAAACCAGCCGAAAAACACAATGACACTATGATGAAAGATCACGTCCCAGTAATCGGTTGAGGCAGTGATGTAGGCTTGTCCGATTGGAACACCGAAGAAGGGCGCAAGATTGGTCATGCTCACCGCAATGGCTTCTTCGATCATCGCCATCAAAGTGGCGAACAGGATGAATTTAATCTGCCAAATGCCCGGCAGGTTAAGAATCAGGGAACGGATACGGTTGCGCTGCCAGAAAGTCAGCCCGCCGATGATTCCCACCCAGCCAGTGACCAGACCGGCAGCCATGCCGATGACGGCATTTTCAGCCGGCTTTGAGCGGGTAATCAGCCACAGGACTGAAAGCAATACCAGCGTACAGGCAAGTAAAAAGAGGACGAACAGTCCCTTGAAACGCATGATTAAATTCTAGCAGGGGTTGATGAGGAATAGAGGCGGAGCAGGACAAAGGATGGAAAACATAAAAAAGCCTGCCCGTGGGGAGGCGGGCAGGCAGGCTGGCTGGAGTTCTCGCATCAGTTGATGCTGACCATTTCCACTTCTTTTTCGGCGGAAGTGGTTATCCAGCCTTCGGCTTTGCTCAAATCCATGGCCACTTTGGTTACCAGCACACCGTAGATGACTTTGGAGGTAATATCGGCCACGGTGTAAATGGCCTGCCGCAGCACAACACCGTCAGCAGTCGGCAGGATAGCCGGCATGATGTAGGCAAGCGGGTAAATCGTCCACGCAATCAGAAACAGCCAGCGGATGCTCTTCATGGTTGCGGCAGCGGATGCCGGCATGCGCGGCAACGCTCGGCCGATTTCCACCCACACATAATAAAGCAGGATGATGTAGAAAACGGTGCTGATGCCGCCCCACGCCCAAAGCGCGGTCAGGTTGGTTACTTCGTAAAACTGGCCGACGTAACCGAGCAAAATCATCGCCACACCCGAACCGACAAAGATAATGCCCAGACGGCGACTGGTGGCTGCACCAAGCCCGAGGATGACGACCAGTTGCAGCAGGAGCATGGGGACGTCAATCAACCAGTTCAGGTAACGAAAGCCGTTGGAGAAGACGCCCTCACTGCGCACAAATTCGCCATTCTGGAAGGTAAAGGTGGTTTGCCAGCTTTGCCATTGGGCAAACAGCAGCAAAAAGGCAGAGACCATCACAATTCCGCCCAGCACCGAAGCGATGCGGTAGCGGGGAGCCACCTCGCGCATGGTGGTCATAAAGTAGACAAACCCGGCTGCCATCGAGGCGAAGCCTAAAATCAAAATGTGGGCAACCAGTTGCCATTGTACAGGGTCATAAGTGAGCATATTCTCAATGTTCATGGTTCTTTTTCCTCTCTACCGATAAAATGATTTGACTTGTTGATATGCTTCTATTATTTGTCTGTACAATGCTGTCTGTCTAATGATTGTATAATCTTTTGCGGGTGATTTGCTTTTTATCAGGGCATCCGGCAGCGGGCCAGGTAATCTACCCCCTGACGGGAAAATTTTTGTCCAATCTGTTCGGCGGTTAAGGGCGCTGCCGTTTTCCGTCGCCTGCCAGTTTTCAGGGTCGAACCGCCACTTTCCGATTAATTCGCCGGCAGGGTTGAATGCCAGTAGATGCTGATAGCGTTCGTCCAGTGAGTAGATGATCTTGCCGTCATCACTCCAGGCCGGGGGGAGAAAACTTCCCTCGTCCAGTCTTTGAAGTTCACCGGAATTAATTTCCACCACAAATGTGCTGCGTTCTTTTTCATCTTTCAGGAAGCCGGTAACTGCGATCGTATTCTGAAAGGGTGACCAGACCGGCGCGCTGGGGTTGTGGATGACTGAAATTCTGGCAATCCGATCAATTTGACGCAGATCCACCCAGCGCAGTTCTGTTTTGATGCTCCCCGGCGGCTGGTAGAGGTAGGCAAACTGGTTGCCGTCCGCCGACCTGCCGCAGTAAAAACCGGCCGAACCAATATCGAGCATCCCTAAAAAGCCGAGAGGCGAATAGATATCAATCCAATAGCCGCTGGACGGAGAGAGTTGAAAAATCAAGCGTAATACGCCGAGCAGGCTGTTTGAGGGGTGGAAAAGCCGCACCCGATGGGGTATCCACCCTAAAATAAAGGGGCTGTGTATCTTGATTTGACCTCTTCACCTCCA
>NZ_LGHJ01000026.1 GCF_001306055.1 Bellilinea caldifistulae
GCAGTAAGCCATGGCTTGCCGCACTCGCACATCAGATAGAATTGGATGCGGAGTGGAAAAGGACTGTTCTTCTGTAGGCTGTTTTTCAACTTCAACAACCTTTTCAACCACTTCCGTTTTGACAACTTCTTTTTCAACTTCAATGGTCTCGACAGCTGGCTGACAAGCACTTATCACCAGTGATACTGCAATCAGCAGCACCCAAACAAGGTTCAAGCGTTTCATCTTCTATTCCTTTCAAAGTAAGGTTGGAAAAAGGGCAAAATCTCTTTCAAGTTATTGTTTTTGGGGATTCACCTCCGAACACGGATGGATTTGGAATTAAAAAACTACGGTTTAATTCCAAATGATTTTCAATCAACCTCTTGTTTTTGTAATCTGCTCAAATACCAGTTTCATACCTGTTACTTTGGACAGGAAGTAAACTGGCCGATTTTCCAGGTAAAAATCCCCCCTAAAAAAACAACCGGTCACTTTACCGGTTGTTTTCAAGTCAGCCATCCGATATTTGTTAATCCAGCACTTTGGCTAGAACATCGCTGCATTCCATGATGAGATAATCGTCATTGCCCAGTTTTATTTCTGTCCCACTATATTTGGCGAATAAAATCTTATCGTTTACCTTTAGCTTGATTTCCTCATCATCACCAACCGCCACAACCACACCGGTTTGAGGTTTCTCTTTGGCTGTTTCAGGGATGTACAAACCGGTTGCGGTTTTATTTTCCTGTTCCAGCGGTTTTACCAAAATACGGGCTCCCATCGGTTGAACTTTGATTTGTGACATTTTTTACCTCCTGTGGTTATTTGATCCCTAAATACTGGTTTATTTTTGGACGATCAAAACCAATCACAATTTTTCCGCCAATATCCAGCACAGGCACTCCCATTTGCCCAGACCGTCTCACCATATCTTTTGCAGCAGCGGGATCACGACTGACATCCACTTCTTTAAACCGAATGCCTTTTTCACGCAGGTATTTTTTGGTCATGTTGCAATACGTACAGGTTGGTGCCGTGAAAATGATTACCTTGGGTTGATTGCCTTTTGTTTCAGCCATTGAATTTCTACTCCATCAAATGGGGTTACCAAATGATTAGATGAATTTAGAGCGAATTTGTTACAAAATCGGGGCGCGTAAAATCAGTTATAATAAAAATACTGGCTTATTTGGCGTAAAGGATCACTCGCCATCACCCACCCATTATGAGAATGTTTTATCGGTGGATGAAAAGCAGAAACTTCTTGATTCAATTTCGTCAATAAACTGGAGGTGATAATGAAAACCGTAGTTGCCGGCGCACTAGGAGAATGTGTCCATGTTGCCGGTGTGAGTAATTTCCTCAGGTTGGCGGAGATGGCTGGCTGGCGGACTGTTTTCTTAGGCCCAGCGGTTCCGGTAAAAGAGTTTATTCAAGCAGCAATACGAGAAAAAGCCGACCTGGTTGGGGTTTCATATCGCCTGACCCCAGAAACCGGCGAAAGATTGCTGGGGGAATTTGCTGAAGCGGCCGACGAATTACGATCAAAAGGGGTCCGGTTTGCTTTTGCTGGAACACCGCCGGTTGCCGAGCGTGCTCAAAAACTGGGATTTTTCGAGCAAATTTTTGACGGATCAGAATTGACCGAGGATACCTTAGCCTACCTGCGTGGGGAAGCCTCATCCCAAGCGGGATCATCGTCGTTTCCTCAAACCACTATTGAAAGGCGTTTGTGGAAAGCGCCCTTTCCTCTCCTGCGCCATCATTTCGGCCTACCGAGCCTGGAAGAAACCCGGGAAGGGATTCGGAAAATCGCCGAAGCCCGGATCTTGGATGTAATCTCACTTGGTATTGATCAGGATGCTCAGGAAAATTTCTTTCATCCCGAAAGACAAGATCCGCGCCGGAAGGGAGCCGGCGGCGTTCCGGTGCGTACTGCCGAGGATTATCGAATGCTCTATGAAGCGTCTCGAACCGGCAATTTTCCCCTTTTACGAACTTACTCGGGCACGGATGACTTTATCCGACTGGCAGAGTTGTACCTGGATACCATCCATAATGCCTGGTGCGCTATTCCTTTGTTCTGGTTCAATCAAATGGATGGGCGCGGGCCTTGGGATTTGGCTGGCTCAATTCATGAGCACCAGCAAGTAATGGCATGGTATGGAGCGAGAAATGTTCCAGTTGAGTTGAACGAACCGCATCACTGGGGTATGCGGGATGCGCCGGATGTCATTTTCGTCGTTTCAGCCTTTCTCTCGGCTTACAATGCCAAAGCCTTTGGGGTAAAGGATTACATTGCCCAAATGATGTTCAACAGCCCTCCCGGTACTTCTGATGCAATGGATCTGGCTAAAATGTTGGCCATTCTGGAGATGATCCAACCTTTAGCCGGTCCAGATTTTCGCATCTGGATTCAAACTCGCACCGGTTTATTGTCCTACCCCCTGGATCCCGCAGCTGCCCGCGCTCATCTTTCTGCCAGCATTTACTTACAAATGGCCCTGAAACCAGATATTGTCCACATCGTCGGTCATACTGAGGCCGACCATGCCGCCACGGCTGATGAGGTGATTGAAGCCGCAAAAATGGCTCGTCGAGCAATCGAGAATGCCCTCGCAGGTCAACCGGCGATGATTTACGACCCTCTTTTGATGAGAAGAAAGGAGGAGTTAATTCAGGAGGCAAAAATTACCCTCCGAGCAATCCAAAACCTGTCCTCAGATGAGAACCGAGATCCTTTTACCGACCCCAACGTTCTGGCTGCATCGGTAACCTCTGGCATCATGGATGCTCCCCAGCTGAAAAACAATCGCTTTGGAAGAGGGAAAATTCGCACCCGAATCATTGGCGGGGCATGTCTCGCAGTAGATGAAAACGGCACACCCATATCAGAATCACAGAGGTTGGAAAAATTCTTTAAAACGGGAGGGATAATCAATGACTGACATTTCGAGATTTGCAGTAATTGGTGCGGGTAATGGTGGTAAAGCCATGGCTGCCCATTTGGCTTTAATGGGTTTTGATGTGTCTCTTTACAACCGCACCTATGCCCATGTTGAGATCATTGCCAAGCGTGGGGGAATTGATCTGGAAAGTTACGAAGGAGGGCCTAAAGGCTTCGGAAAAATTCGGCTGGTTACCGATGATATCGCAACTGCCATCAAAGATGCACAGGTGATTATGGTAGTCTTGCCATCTTCTGCTCATGCGGAAATTGCCCAAAAAATGGCCTGTCACCTGAAAGAAGGGCAAACCATCATTCTCCATCCGGGCAGAACCCTGGGTGCCATTGAATTTGATGTCATTCTTCGCAGAAGCGGATGCAATGTCGAGGTCAACGTCGCAGAGGCAGAAACCTTTATCTATGCCAGCCGCACAGACGGGCCTGCCCAGGCACGTATATTCCGTATCAAGGAAGCCGTTCCACTGGCAGCTTTACCCGCGGTAAAGACTCCTCTAGTTCTTGAACAAATCCGTATCGCATTTCCGCAATACATTGATGGCATTAATGTACTGCACACCGGGTTGAATAACATGGGGGCAATTTTTCATCCGGCTCTGACCATCCTCAATGCCGGATGGATCGAAGCCACCCACGGGGACTTTCAATTTTACATTGATGGAGTGACCCCATCCGTCGCCCGCGTACTGGAGATTCTGGATCGAGAAAGGGTGACGGTGGCTTCTGCTTTAGGAATTCGTGCCCGCACGGCATTAGAATGGCTGGAATTGGCTTACAACGTCACAGGCGAAACATTACACGAGCGTATTCACAACCAGACAGGCTATTACGGAATTAAAGCCCCGGCTACGCTTAACCACCGCTATATTTTTGAGGATGTCCCGATGAGCCTCGTACCAATAGCATCACTGGGAGAACGTTACGGCGTTTCAGTCAATGGAATTAATAGCGTGATCAGGCTGGCCTGCATCATTCACCGCACCGATTATTGGCGGCGTGGTAGAACATTGGAAAAGTTGGGCATTAAAGATTTGAGTGTCAGCGAGCTGACTACCTATGTAACTTCTGGCTGGAAAGATATCGAAAGCTTTAGCGGCTAGGAAGCAAATAGCCAAAACGATAAGTCCCGCAACTCAGCGGGGCTTTTTTTACTTGATTTTTACGAAAAGACAATCAAATTTGTAATATTATACTTGATTGAATGTGTATAATAAATAAACATTATACGATATATGTTCCCCTCAAAAGTCATTATTGCCTCCACAGATTCATCTCTCAACCACACATTGGTAAATTTTCTCCAAAAATCGGGTTGGGTGGATATTCAAATTGCTCGCTCATTTGATCATCTTTTAGAATTTTGCTGCCTGACCGATCAGGAAATTCTTATTTTTTTATATCCCCCAGCCCCTTCATCATGGCAGTTGCTCGAATCACTCCAATCCCTTAGAAGAAAATCCAAAGCCTTACTGATATTAATCCTTGATCCCAACCAGATTGAAAACCAATCACACAATGCTTTAGGAAAGTTGATTGACGGTTTTCTTCTTCAACCAGTCAACGAGTATTATCTGAATGCCACCCTGATGATGGCCAGAGAACGAAGACAACGGGAATTGGATCTATTGAAAAGCGAAGAAAAATTTCAACGTCTTTTTCTTAAATCCAATGACCCAAGTCTTTTGGTACTCAATCAAATCATTATTGACTGCAATCAGGCGGCACTCAACCAACTCCGCGCAGAACGCCGGGAAATTCTTGGCAAATCGCTAGCAGATCTTTCACCCGAAATTCAACCGGATGGTAATTTCTCGGTTAATCAAGCCGATTTCTATACGAACGAGGCATTGAAAACAGGGTTTATTGAATTTCGATGGCTTCATCGGCGGTTTGACGGCAGTCAATTTCTTGCCGAAGTGTCTTTGACCGCAATCCCCTATGCGGGGGATTTGGCTTTGTTTGCCAAATGGCGGGATGTAACCGAAATCGAACAGTACAAAAAATCCCTGCAAATGAGCGAACAACGCTATCGCCAACTTTTTGAAACCATGTTGAATGGTTTTGCGCTTCATGAAATGATTTTTGATGAACACCACAAACCCGTAGATTATCGTTTTATTGCGGTAAATCCGGCTTTTGAAAAGTTGACCGGACTATCAGCGGATGCCATTCTGGGAAAAACAGTTCTTGAGGTATTGCCGAATACCGAACCATACTGGATAGAAACCTACGGAAAAGTTGCCTGGAGTGGTGAACCGGTGTTGATAGAAAATTACTCGCAGGAATTGGATCGGTATTACCGGGTTTTTGCGTTTTCTCCCGTCAAAGGCCAGTTCGCAACCTTGTTTGAGGACATTACCATCCAAAGAAAAAACGAACGCTACCAATCGGCTTTACTACAACTTTCGGAAAAAATTCGGCAAGCTTACACCACGGAAGAGATGGCTCAAACCATTGTTCATACGATTGGCTTGATATTAGAGTTAGAGACAGCAGCCATTGCATTGAAATCACCCGAAAACGCCGACAAATTCCGGTTTGTTTTTGGAACCGGTAAGGCAAAAGAGTGGATCGGAGCCGAATTTACAAAGGATCAGGGTATAACCGGTTACACCTTACGCAGTAAAACTCCTTATTTCCAAAACAATTTAGCCAACGATCCATATTATCTCCGTGACCAGCCGCAATATTATCACCCATTTGTAGCTGCCGTACCGTTAATCTCCGGAGAGGATCCCATTGGAGTACTTCTGCTGGGAAGAAACAAATCTTTTACCGATACGGATCAACTGATTGTTACTTCCATGAGCGAGCTGATCGGTAATGCTCTTCAAAGAATGCTTCTTCAGGAAAAGACTCAGCAAACCGTGGACTACCTGTCTGCCTTGCGCAAAATTGACTTGACCATCACCCTCGGCAGAGATTTGGGAGACCGTTTGAGCGTTTTACTGGAAGTTGTTGTCGAACATCAAAAAGTGGATGCAGCCAGCATCTGGTTGAAAGAACCGCAAACCGATTTTTTCAACCTTGCAGCAATTCGAGGATTTCGATCAGGTACTCTTCCACTACCGACTTCACCTTATCCGGGAATAACGGGCAGTCCCAATCAATTCTTGCACCTTCAAAATCAGGAATTGCAATCCGCACTGGATGGGGAATTTGGACAAATTATTCGGAAGGAAGGATTTACCGATTATATGGGAATTCCTCTAACTACAAAAAAAAAATGATTGGGGAATTCTCCAGCTTTGGAAACGTTCAGAAATCAGACCAACTTTTGAGTGGATGAATTTTTTAGAAATGCTGGCCGGTCAGGCCGCCATTGCAATTGAGGACAGCCAATTACTATCGGATCTCCAGTACCACATCAACGAATTGCAAACCGCTTACGATACAACCTTACAGGGATGGGCAAAAGCTCTCGAAATTCGCGATGCCGAAACCCAAAACCACAGCCAGCGAGTTACGCAAATCACGCTCGCACTGGCAAAGAGGTTGGGAGTTGATGAAACGCAATTACCGCATATCCGGCGGGGAATACTACTCCATGATATTGGCAAAATGGGTATTCCTGATTCGATCCTGAACAAGGCCGGTCCCCTGACGCCCGAAGAATGGGAAATTATGCGTCGCCATCCTCAAATGGCCTATGATGTCCTCTCCGGAATTCCCTTTCTGAGGCCGGCGCTTGACATTCCATATTACCACCATGAAAAGTGGGATGGTAGCGGTTATCCGCAAGGGTTGAAAGGCGAGGAGATACCGTTGGCTGCCCGGATTTTTGCAGTTGTGGATGTTTGGGATGCCTTATTATCAGATAGACCCTATCGCCCGGCGTGGGAAAAAACCAAGGTAATATCCTATTTACGCGAACAGGCTGGAAAACATTTCGATCCAAAAATTGTGGAGGTATTTTTAGAGTTAATTTTAGAAGAGGAAGAAAAAAACGATTAGTTTTGAGGCAATTTGACCGGCACAATCAATTCGACTTGCCCCTGATTTTCAAAAATTAATGTGATATTGATCTTCTGAGACGGCAACACATCCTGATTAAGATTTCTCAATCGAACCGATAAGCCGGTTTTTGGAGAAAGCACAACTTTCTCTCCTGGCAGTAGGCGAATTTCCTTACCTTCAAAACCGATAATTTCCACCTCTTCACAAATTTCGCTAAAACCCCCTATCAATGCATCCTCGACCTGCCCCTCATTAATAACCTGAAAATAAACAGGCGTATCACTGCCAACTGGGATATGATAAGCATGCTCAGACATCTTGTCCGAATATGCCAGGAGTGCAGCCTGGACCCACGCATCAATGATTTTTATGTCACCAGCCTGGAAAACCGTACAGCCGCTCAAGAACAACAGGAGAAAAGCCAGTGCAGCTACAATTCGTCTATTCATGGCTATGCGAATTTTTAGATCAGATGGACTTTTCCACAATACGACCACCGCGCACTGTAGCCCCCACCACCAATCCCGCTGAAATCAAAACTAGATTCTTGATGATGTACTGGCCTTCGAGCGTCGGAGCGTACGGAAAACGCACAAAGGTTTCTGCAGGGAATAACACCAGCGGCGTCAGTGTACCTGCCATTTGTAGAAAGAGCAACAGTAAGGTTGCTCGCAAAAACTTTCCGGAGATTAAACCCAAACCGATCAGGCATTCCCATAACGCCAGTAATGGCACTGAGATCTCACTACCAATCAATCCGAACGAGAGAACCTCAATCGTTTTTGCGGCTAGGCCTTGAGCCGGACTTAAGCCCGGAAAAAACTTCAACACACCAAACCAGAAAAAATTGATCCCAAGGCTGATCCTCAAGAAAGTGATCGAATAGCGCGCCATGAAACCGGTAATCACTGGATCAATTCGATGGAAAATGGTCATCACACGGTCAATCATTTCAACCTCTCCATTCAACATTAATTTCTTCTTTTAGTTTCCCTGCCTGCTCGATATATGTTAAAGATTGATGCCGAAAATATGTGTTGTACAGTTCAGCGTAATGCCCCCCTGCTGACATCAATTCCTGATGGGTACCTTGCTCGATGATTTTACCGTGGTCAAGCACGATGATTCGATCGGCAGATTTAACCGTCGAAAGTCGGTGGGCAATCAAGATGCTGGTAGATTGTGCCAGAACCATTGATAGGGCTTGTTGGATTTGTCTTTCTGTGAAAGGATCAATGCTGGCAGTGGCCTCATCCAGCACGAAAATTGCCGGTTTTTGAACCAAAACCCGCATCAAAGAAACCAATTGTCGCTGCCCCATAGATAAGCGGCTTCCTCGCTCACCCACTTGTGTCAACAAACCCTCCGGTAAGGCTTCCAGCCACTCACCATTGCCGATTTGATAGGCAAGGCGTTCAATCTCTTTTGGACTGGCGCCTTTGCAGGAATACTGGATATTTTCCAACACGGTACCCGAAAACAAAAAAGGTACCTGCGAAACAATCCCCAGCTGACAGCGGTAACTGCCCAAATCAAAACTGCGGATGTCCAAATGGTCTATCAAGATTTCACCTGCTTGGAATTCATAAAACCGGGCAATCAATTTAACCACCGAGGATTTTCCTGCCCCCGTGTGACCCACCAGAGCCACCGATTCACCCGGTCGAATGTGCAGGTTGAAATCCTCCAAAACCGGTTCATTGTCTTTGTAGCGGAAATATACATGCTTGAAATCAATCTGTCCCTTCAATGGCGGAGCTTTGACATTGCCGATTTGAACCACGCTCGGGTCAGCATCAATCAGCGCAAAAACCCGTTCGGCTGCCGAAAGACCATTTTGGATTTGAGTCCAGAACGAAGACAGATTCATGACCGGGAACATGAAACGGTCGAGGCTCAATAAAAACAGATACCACGCCCCTACGGTTACCGCCCCTTGAACAGCGCTCAACCCGCCAACATAAACCAGCAAGGCCGTCATCCAGCCGCCAACGGTGTTGAGTACCGGGAATACCATAGACAAGACCAGCCCTCGACGAACATTAACCTGATAGGACATTCGGTTAGACTGGTCAAAGATTTCAAAAATTCGACCTTCTTGGCGAAAATTTTTGGCAACAGCAATTCCAGATACCGTTTCTTTGATCGTTTGATTGACATTTGCCATGGCTCTCATTCCGGCTCGAGTGACTTTGCGCGCCAGTCCACGAAAACTGGCCGCCAAAAGCACCACAATCGGGATTACCGCAAAGAGAGTTAGCGACAATTGCCATTCAATGTTTATCAGTACAATGGCAAGGATGAGCGACTCGACCACCTGCGAAATCAGATCGGTGGTCAAAACCACCAGCTGACCAAAGTCCTGTGTATCGCTCGTAATTCGGGAAGCAATTCGTCCGGAGGAAAACTGGTCGTAAAAAGACAAATCGTGCTCCGCTGCCGAAGCAAAGGCTTCATTGGCCAGTCGAGCAACGACATCAGCCACTGAACGTACCACCAGACGGCGTGCCTGCCAGTTTGCCAGCCAGGCAATCACTCCGGTGAGCATGACCGCAAACGGGACAAGCAGCACATTGATCGTTGTCAATTCCTGCTTAAGAAAATCAATTCCTCTGGAAACCAGTACGGGCAGCAATGCACCCGAACCGGAAACCACCAGAACCAGCAATCCCACCAGTATCAGCCGACGATAATGGGGGCGGAAATAGACCAGAATACGCCGGACCAGCTCTCGATCACTGTATTTTCGGTCGTATTTTTCGGCATCTAATCCGGCAAAAAATCCCATAGCAAATGGTTCCTATCGCCCTTTATAGTTCCTGAAAGATATTCCGATATGTTTCACTGGTTTTCATCAATTCTTCATGACTGCCAACAGCAACCAGCTCGCCTTTGCGTAAAACCAAAATCAGATCTGCCCAACGGATTTGAGAAAGACGATGGGTAATAATAAAGGTGGTTCGCCCTTGAGCGGCGGTGTAAATCGCGCGTTGAATCTTGTCCTCGGTTGCCGAGTCGATTGCGCTGGTTGAATCATCCAGTATCAAAATGCTGGGCTGGGTCAAAAAGGCACGCGCCAATGCCAATCGCTGGCGCTGGCCACCCGATAGCGTTACACCCCGCTCACCGATGACCGTATCATATCCTTTATCAAAAGACCGGATAAACTCATCAGCCTGTGCAGCGGTGGCAGCCTTGACAATTTCATCCATGGAAGCACCCGGTTTACCGAAGGCAATATTTTCTGCAATGGTTTGAGAAAACAGGAAAATGTCCTGTTCAATGATTGAAATCTGCCGCCTTAAGGATTCCAGATTCCAATCCCGAACATCAACTCCATCCACCAGCACTCGTCCACTGGTAACATCGTAAATCCGATTGATCAGCTTTACCAGCGTGGTTTTACCGCTTCCGGTTTGCCCGACAATTGCCACAATTTGTCCAGGACGCACATGGAAAGAAACATCTTTCAACACAGTTTCGTTGTTCTGATAAGCAAAACTGACTTGATCAAACACCACATCCCCTTGCATTATGCCATGGTGACCGTTTTCATTTTGGTCGAGATTGTTCTCTCGATTCATCAATTCCAAAATCCGCCGGGCACCGGCCAGGCCCAACGATATGCGCGAGTAAGCAAAAATGGAAACGAAAGTCGGGAAAGAAAGCATGACCAGTAATCCAAAGTAAGCAACCACATCACCTGTGTTGATCAATCCCTGTTTGAAAAGAATCAGGGCATGCAAAAGACCACCCCCCATGGCAACAGCCAGCAGTAAGGCCGGCAAAAAACGGGCTTCAATATCTCCTTGCTTAATCGCAGCTTTGCGGTAGCGATCCACATTTTTACCAAAAAGCATGACCTCGCCCTGTTCTTGGGCAGCTCCTTTGACCACCTCAATCCCATCCAGGGCTTCGTTCAGTCGGGTGTTGAGAATTCCGAATGAGTAACGTACTTCATCGGTGACCGGTTCCAGTTCTTTCAGGTAGAACCTCAATAGAATAAAATAGATCACCACAAACAAAAGTGGTACCAAAACCAGGGAAGGATGATAACGAGGAGCAACCACTATAGGAACAAAGATAAAAATCAACGAACCAATCACCAGATTGACACCGGGAGAAAATAAGAAGTTAACCTCACGGACATCGTTAGTTGCCCGTGCCATGGTGTCTCCCACCGGTTGAAGGCTGTGAAAGGTCATGCTCTTTCCTAAAAGGGACACATATAATTCCTGCCGGATGTTTCGTTCAATCCTCTGAGCAATCACTTCAAAACCGAAGTTACGGGCAAATTGCAGTACACCTCGAATTGTCTGGGAAATCACGATGATCAGGACAATTTGCAGCAGGCGATTGCGATCAAAATTGCCCCCGTTCACCAGATTAACCGCCTGGCCGATCATCACTGGCACAACACCGGCAAGTCCGGCGTTACCCAATGCGCCAATCACGGCAACAATCACCAGCCACCATTGATATTTCAGGTGGGATAAAATCCAGCGCACCGGGCCGCGCCGGTCAGTAGAATACAAATGGGGGAAGGAAAATTCAGCGTTCATGGAGTCATCCGGGAAAAAATTGTATCATAGTTAAACCCGGCTTCCCATCTCAGCCTTGTTTTGTAAAAAGATCAGATGATAAGTGAACTGCCCCCTCGCTCTTATAAAGAAATGGTCAGAAGGATTATTGGGCTTCAAGAGCAAGCATTACGAGCATCCTGATTTTCGATGACAAATTGCCATAATCGCCATAAACGGGTTGAAATGAGAAAGATTTTTTGCTACAATGGGTATTGCCTATTCGGAATACATTTTTTCCGTTTCGGAAATTCCCATGACAAAATCAGCACAGTTCGATTTACTGGACTACCAGATCATATTGGAATTACGCAAAGATGCGCGCAAATCGGCATCGGAAATCGCCCGCGCCCTGAAGGCGAATGAACGCACCGTTCGCAATCGGATTGACCGATTGGTAGAGTCCGGCGCTGTCCGCCTGACCTCCATCCTTGATCCGCACGCCTTTGGTTATGTCAACACGGTGGATATTTTCCTCGAAGTTGATTCTGATCAGGAACAGTCCGCCATCGAGCAATTACTCAAAATGCACGAAGTCTCCTACCTGGCTTACGGTCTGGGAACACAGGACATTTCAATCGAGGCTCGTTTCAAAGACAACGCTGAAATGCGCCAATTTTTGGGTAAGGTATTACCTTCTATCCCCGGTGTTCGCGTAAAGGGCTACGCTCTGGTCCCCCGCATACTGCGCAACATTGACGAGTGGTTGCCCAAACCCGAGGATTTTGAGGGATGACCCGATGAATATAATGACTATACGAAAATTTTTCTAAGGAGGAACCCCAATGACCTTAAAACACTTTATCGACACTCAGGATTTCAGTAAAGAAGAGCTCCTGGAACTGATCGAACTCACCCGTTTGATCAAAGCTGCCGACAAACAAGGCTGCACCCCCAAATTACTCCAGGATGCTACACTGGCGATGATTTTCGAAGAACCGTCCACCCGCACACGGGTTTCTTTCGAGGTCGCCATGACCGAACTGGGCGGTCATGCGCTCTACCTCAAACCCGGCGAAATTCACCTGGGGGTGCGCGAATCGCTCGGCGATACGGCACAGGTGCTTTCCCGTATGTGCGATGCGATCATGGCACGCACTCTCAAGCACGAGACCATCACCGGCCTGGCAAAATACGCTACCGTGCCGGTCATCAACGGACTGACCGACTACAACCATCCGACTCAGGTCGTTTGTGATGTTCTGACCATGATCGAACACGCTCCCGCCGGCAAAAAACTGGAAGATTTTAATGTGACCTTCATTGGAGATGCCACCAATGTACTTTCCTCTCTGATGCTCA
>NZ_LGHJ01000017.1 GCF_001306055.1 Bellilinea caldifistulae
TGGAGGTGAAGAGGTCAAATCAAGATACACAGCCCCTTTGTTTTAGGGTGGATACCCCATCGAGTGCGGCTTTTCCACCCCTCAAACAGTCTGCTCGGCGTATTACGCTTGATTTTTCAACTCTCTCTGAGGGCTGCCAGTTTTCGAGCTTAACCTTCCTTGAAGGCCACAAAGCGGCCCCACATGGATTCGGCTTCCATGGCTTTCTGTACAAAACAGCCAATGTAGTAGCGTCCACTGGGAGCATCCGCAATCTGGTAGCCAAGGTTCTCGGCATGCACGATCTTCTTGGGGAAGAGATTGAGGTGCATGTCTTGATAGTACTGATCGAGCGGGAACATTTCATCCCACGACTTACCGAAGTCGCGTTTGAGTTTTTCGTTGGCTTCTTCAAATGTCTTGGGATGCCAGATACGCTGAATGGTGTTCATCGGGTGGTCGGCAGCAACGCAGTCCACACCAATCCATTTGATTTTCTTTTCGGCAGCCCATTGAGCAAAATCAGCGGAGGGGCCGGGGTGCTTGATCATGTAGCGGAACTCGTCCGAATCCGGGCTGATCCAGCCGTATTTATACCAGCCGGTCTTGATGATCAGGATATCGCCTTCGCGCACTTCAACGACCTTTTCGATCATCTCTGGCGAATACACGCTGGAATTGCTGACCATGCCGGAAATATCGGCAATCACACCCGGGCCGACCCACTCTTCCAGCGGCACCTGACCAATGGTGCGCCCGTTCGGGTAAAAGTGCTTTTCGCCATCCATGTGGGTTGCGAGGTGAATCGAGGCATTGCAGATCGAGCCGTTGCGCGCCATGCCGTAGTGAGCGCCGCCAACCCGCTTGAAGTACTTGACCGTCAGCGGCTCGTAATTGGCCCACTGTGGCGAACGTACCGAGAACGGCACCGTCATGTCAATCATCTGGGCGCGGTCCATCGCCTCGTAGAATTCTTTTTCTTCCATCCACTCGGGCGGTTGATAAGCCACCACGCGCGCCCAGGCGGTTTCCACTTCCATGAAGGGGATTGGCATCACGGCAATCCATGCCCGCTGATTCTTGAGTTTATCAATGTCACCGACTATCGATTCGACAAACAGCAGATGATTCTTGGGCAGGGTAATATGAGTCATCTCATAGTACCAGTCCTGTGGGAACATTTCATCCCACGTCTTGCCGTATTCTTTAATCAATTTGGCTTCAGCCTTCTTGAACTCGTTTTCGTGCAGCCGGCGGATGGGGGTGTTCATCGGGTGTTCGGCGCAACCGCAATCCACACCGATCCACTTCAGCTTCATGTCCAGCGCCCACTGGAAGAACTCCGGTGAGGGACCGGGATGCCGTACCAGGAAACCAAACTCTTTGGATTCAACCCCGCCTTGAGCGTTCGGGTTATACACATCCGGTTGGTCCCATGAGTAGCGGTGATAACCGGTGTTGATGATCAGAATATCGCCTTTGCGCACATCGGCTTTCTTCATGATCATTTCCGGGGTGTAGAGGCTGTAATCCGAAACCATGTCGGAAATATCCACTACCACACCCTGACCGCACAGGTCGCTCAAGGGGATGTCGGAAATTGCCCGCCCGCCGGAATGAAAGGCCGTTTCACCGACCAGATGGGTGCCAACCGTGTTCGACCAGTTCAAAATCTGACCGTTAGCGCCAGCTCCGCCGCCATACGCGCCGGTTACCCGTTTGAAGAAATGAACTTCCAGGGCTTTATCGCCGGGGAAAGGCGGTGTGAAGATACTGCATCCCTGAGTCAGATCATATAATTTGGCTTCCGCCATCATTTTGACAAACTTTTCACGATCCATTTTTTCCCTCCACTCCTGATCAAAAGGTTTAGATGCCGTACTTGTCGGCAAAGGCGATCAAAGCATCCTCAAATGCCGACATGGGCATACTCACCACACCCGCGCCAACCTGGCCAACACCGGGATCTTTGTGGGCTACACCCGTATTGACACGCGGCGGAAGTTGTTTTTCCACCACTTTACGGATATCCACGCCGGTGGGTGTGCCGCGGAAATCCAGATAGGGGATGGTGTAGTATTTATGCTCGGCGGTAGTAATCTCGTACATATCCAATGTGGTGCGAATGGCATCCTGCGCTGTACCGCCGATGAAAGTCACAATCGCCGGGGCGGCTGCCATGGCAAAACCGCCGATACCGGTTGTTTCAGTGATCACACTATCGCCAATGTCGGGGTTGGCGTCTTTCTCGGTAAAGCCGGCAAAATACAGGGCTTTTACATGCGGGGCGGGTGCGGTAAACCAGCGGTCGCCCAAACCGCTGACTTTCAAACCAAAATCTGTACCATTGCGTCCCATAATCGACACAACCGTACTGCCTTCGACGCCATGGGCGGCCATTGAAGCGGTTTTACAGCCTGCCATCACGGGGTTCAAGATAGTGAGCGCATTTTCGCCCATGAACTTCAACACATCGAAGGCAATATCAGAGTTCTTAGCAACTTTCGAAACATGCGGTGCCAGCACAGTGGTAAACAAAATTGAAGCCGCATCAAGCCGGTTGTGGCCGTCATCACCCATGTGCAGCGCCTTGCCCAATAGGGAGCGCAGATCAACGCCGCCACTGTTTTTCAAGGCAGCATCCACCGTTGGGCCAAACACCTCGTTTAGCCAGCGCATGCGTTGAATGACATCCTCGCTGTAAGCACCCATCCGCATCACCTTGCCGCGCCCCTCGTTGAGCCCGGAAAAGGCTTTATTGCCAAATACCTGATCTTCAACGATGTAAACCATCATTTCAGGCGAAATCACTCCCGCCATCGGGCCCACCGAAGCGTAATCATGACACGGGGCGAATTTGAACTTACCGGAGGCCAGCATGGCTTCGGCTTCTTTAGCATCCTTAGCCTTGCCCTCAAACAGCAGGGCGCCGATCATGTTGCCCTTCATCGGGCCAGCCATCCGCTCCCAGGTCACTGGCGGGCCAGCGTGCAGTAAAAGATCATCGGTCATGCCGGGAATGACTTCTTTGGCTGGGGCTACCCCAACCACCACCGGCCGGGCTTCCATCATATTTTCAACCGCTTTTCTATTGGCATCTTCAATATTGATCATGATCCTCCTCCAAAAAATTTTCTGGGTGATTCTGTCAAATCATCTCAACTGGCGGAAAGTTTTTTCATCCGCTCCAAAATGCTGGCCAGTTTTTCGTTACCACCAGCCGGTGGCCGCCAATCTACCTGGATAACAGGGGTTTCCTGAGCGGTGAGATTTTCGGCAAACGATTCGAGCCCGACATTGAAGGCTTTGACCGGCTTTTTAAGTATTTCCAAATCCACCGGTGCAGCCGACGACTGCGCTTCATCCAGCGGCTGGTTGAGCGCCTGGATAATTTGACCGGCATAGCGTACGGCGGCTTCATTGCTGGTTTCCACCCACGCTCCGCCCTGTTTCAACTGGCGGATTTGATGACTGAGTTTTTGCGGGTCTTCCTCCGTACCTGTGCAAACGACCACCACTTCCAGATAGCGCCCGGCTTTTTCGGCTTTGGCTTTGGCTTTGGCTTCGGCAATCGCCGGGCCAAGTTCGCTGGCCGGGTCGGGATGCGAACCGAAACCAATCACCACATCCATCAAAATCACCGCCACCTCGGGGTCATTCGCCTCCTCCATCAAACGCCGAATACGCAGGTCGTTATCCATCATCGGGTGCAGGCGGCCGACCGTGAACTCGTCTTCGCCCAGGTCTACAATGGTATGCTCAACGCTCACCAGCGAGTCTTTGAGTTTGTTCTCCTTGTTGATGGGCGCATTGGCATACACTTTTGGCACATATTCGGTCAGCAGGTGCTGGGCCTCGTAAGCCAGTGTGCCGCCGGAAAACAGACCCCGCAGGTATTTTTGGCCGGGGGCAAATCGTTCCAGTTTCAGATCCGGTTCGACCTCCAGCACGGGCGGGCTTTTAGCAAGCTCAACTGCCAGCGCGGCTGCATCATCCAGCCCGGAGGCAAAAAACAAATTCCCCACCCGCCGCGAAATCGGGGTACGTCCAATAAAGTTGACCACTACCGGTTTACCGGCCTTACGCGCCACCCGCAGCACCTGATCAGCCACTTTGGGGGAAGGCGGCTTGGACACCAGCACAATCACTTTGGTATCCGGGTCACGGCTGAGAGCATCCAGCCCCATCAGGAAGGTCACGCCTCCCACTTTTTCGGAGAGATCCCGCCCGCCCGTGCCAATTCCAAAGGTCATACCGCCACCCAGCTGGTCAATGCGGGAGGCTACCTGCTGTAAACCGGTGCCGGCGGCTGCGACCACACCAATCGGCCCGCGCCGGACTTTGTTGGCGAAACCCAGACCGATGCCATTAATCATCGCAGTACCGCAGTCCGGACCCATGACGAGCAGACCCTTCTGAGCTGCCTCCGCTTTTAAAGAAATTTCCTCTTCAACGGGTACATTATCGCTGAAGAGGAAAACGTGCTTGTTGAGCCGTAATGCTTCGCGGGCGACACCGGCGGCATAACGGCCAGCCACCGAAATCAACACCCAGTTGGCATCCGGCATCATACTCTGGGCGCCTTCCAGACTGCGCGGCCGGTAATCCTGCTGGATGCTGGACTTGCGCGCCGAGAGCAGCTCGTCCACTCGTTGGAGGGCATCACTGGCAGCCCGTTCATCGCCAGCTCGCACCACAATCACCAGATCATTTTCCTTGGCCTGTTCCACCTCGGTGGTTACCAGATTGACCCGAACGAGCAATTCTTTGTTCGTAGGGGTACCCATAATCACGCCGGCGTCTTCGACACCGGGCAAGTCCGCCAGTGACCGCTGCAGCTGCATCAAAACGGCTGAATCGTAGTAAACACCGCTGCGAATTTCGGCTTTAATCACGCTCATGTTTCACTCCTATTCCTGGAATCATCCAAATAACCGAACAGAAATAAGCTCCTGTCGGTTGATTTTGGCTGGTAAAAGTAATTTGAAAATCCATTTTCAGTCTGTGCCTGAAAAGGGAATGCCTTTTGGTGTGATGTTTTGCTTCGCTTTTGGGTTTCAGCTTTTGTATGGGTAGAGGAAAACTCGGCAGAGTTCTGGCCGGGAAAAGAAATGTTTGACAACTGACAAATTGAGTATAGCACTTCAGGATAATCGAGTCAATTGGGGTAATTTCATCATGATGACTGTTTCAACCGGTCTGACCCGTTTTTGGAACAGGTCAGACCGGCACACTACACCCAGCAACTTTAAAGTTCAAGAGTTTCCGGCACGCGCAGTACCGCGTTGGCCTTGCGCACTTCTTCCGGCACATCGAAGTTCAGGTCATTACCGACCGCATCTACCAGATATTGCTTAAGCTGGATATTCCAGTGATCCTGATTGACGTAGAAGACTTTGGCGCCGCCCAGTTCATGCTGGTATTCCGGCCACGGTTTGGTGGGTTGCGCCATTGCCAAACCGGCCATCCGCCAGCCATTGTAACTTTCGAAAGTTGACCACCACTCCTTGGCTTTGCAGATTTCCATGGCGTAGTAGGTTTTGGCGTAGTACATTGCCCAGCCGACCCGTCCGCGGCGCGAAAAGGCCATCGTGTGCAGACTGATAGCAAGGTCTTTGTTCCAGAAACGTCCGTTGGCAAAACCAACAAATTCACCGTCAATCAAACCGAGAATAGTGAAAGCATCCTTGATGCGTTTGCGTTTGACCGCCAGAATTTCGCCATAGACGCGCACACCGACAATGTCATAAAAATCTTTTTCGACCTTCATCACCCGTTCCATGAAACCGAGCAGAGTGGGGATGTCATCCTCGGTCATTGAGCGCAGGTAAAGGGTGCGGCCGTCTTTGAGTTGGAAAGTCGCTTCCGGCCATGGCGGTAATTGCATGGGATAACCCTGCAAAATTGCCTCAACTTCGCCAATGTCAATCGTTAACGTGTCAACGGATACGGGAGTTGGGGGGTAAGTTTCATCTGGTCTGCTCCTAATAAAAATTTGGGATTAACGGAAGGTTTCCAGTCCTCCGGGCAAGGTTGACTCATTTGAGAGGAATGGAAACAAAACAACCCGCAAGGTTTTTACACCTGCTGGACGGGTTTTACAACTACATTGTGTGGATATTGATGGTATTGCCTTATGAAACTGTAGGGTGAAGTACTTTTATTATAGCCAATCCAAAAACCTCAGTCAATAACACTTGTAATTTTAGCGTCGGATAATTGTCATACAAATTATCGTCTATTGGCTGGGGTCAAGGCCGGCGGATGGCCAGTTGACCCTCGATGATTTCGCTCAAATAAGCCAGAGAAGGCGGCCCGAAGATTTTTTCACCGTTCAGCCAGAAGGCCGGGGTAACGCTGAAGCCATTTTCACCAGCCCGGCGCATGTCAAATTCCACCTTGCGGCGCATCTGACTCTCGTCCAGGCATTGATTGAAAATCGGCATATCCAGACCCAGCCGGGAAGCATACCCTTTCAATGCCTCCACTCCCAGTCCGGCATCCTGCTCATACAGCAGGTCATGGTACTCCCAAAAACGCCCCTGGTTATGGGCACACTGACCGGCCTCGGCGGCTTTGATAGAAGCCGTACTTCGTCTGGCGTTATCCCGCCAGATGAACAGCACCTGATCGGGGTAACGCTGCAACAGCCCCTCGCGCACCTGAGCGCGGTGCCACAGGCGGCAGACTTCGCAGGCGTAATCCCCATATTCAATCAAGACAATCGCCGCATCCGGGTTGCCCAAAAAGGGGTCATCCAGGAGGCGCCGATCGGCCACCTCCGGATAATTCGGCTTTGGCAACAGGAGTACCAGTCCCAGCAAAGTAATGATCAAAATCATGACCAAAACCGCCGGGCGGCTCTTTATGGCATCCAGTAATTTGAGCGACATGGTAATTTCTCCGTAAAATTACATCCTGTTTGTTTTTTAGATGCCAGAACGGCCGTTTTTCTTACCCAAAGACCATTGACAATTCAATAAAGGTTCATAAAATTATACCTGAGTATAAATATATGAACAATAATTTTCAAAAGGACTCGCTGGTTTCTACCGCCGAACGCACCCTCAAACTGGTTGAATTATTCCTCAACCATTCTGAGGGATTGACCCCCCAGGAAATTCTGCCTCATTTGGGGATTTCTCGCGGCGCATTGTTCTTGCTGCTGCGCACCCTAAAAAACGCCGGTTACCTCGAACAAAGCGAACGGCGCGGGCGTTATCGAGCCGGATCTCGTTTAGCCGCCTGGCGCACCACCAGCAGCGAGTTTCACCAAAATCTGATGGATGCTTTCTATCAGGAAGTCCGTCACCACCCCTGCTCGGAAACCCTGCTCATCACGGTGCCTGCCGCTCCAGGTGTGCTGACATTGGCACAGGTCGAAAGCCGCCAAACCGTCCGCAGTGCCTATCCGGTTGGAGAAGTGATTGGCATCCCCAGCCCTGCCGAAGACATCTTCCAATCGCCGCCAGCGGTCTCGGTCCTGCGCAACGGCTATTCGCTGAAACGCTCAAACGAGATTATCGAACTGGCTCTACCGGTTTGCCCGGACGGGATTCATCCTCAAGCCGCCCTGCTGCTCAGTGCGCCAGCCTTTCGCTGGACGGAAGAGACCCTCGTCCAACAATGGCTGGCCGAATTGCGCGCTCTGGCTGCGCGGCTCTCCTACCGTCTTGGGGCTGCCACCTACACCCCCTATCAGGTTCAGCAGCCCGGCCAGTTGCCCGCCGAAGCTCCCCTGAATCCTCAGGAAATCCGCCGCTTTTTACAGGGGCCCTGGACCGCGCGGCTGGCCTGCCTGCGTCCTGACGGCAAGCCGCATGTCATCCCGGTCTGGCAGGAGTGGGACGGCAAGGCTTTTTACCTGATCGCCTGGCGGGGTTCGCTGTGGGCTGAATACCTGCTCAACAACCCGGAAGCCTCGCTGACAATTGACGAACCCTGGCCGCCGCTGCGCCGGGTTTCTGCCCGCGGTAAAGCCTTTCCTCTGCCTCTTGGTAAGGACGACCCGCAATTGAACGACCTTTTACGCCGCCTTTCCGAGCGTTACCTCGGTGAAGCCGCCCTCGCCCCTTCCACTGAACAGATTCAACAGGTCTTTCAAATCATTCCCGAAACCCTGCGCGGCTGGAAAGGTCTGCTAACTGCCCAATCGCCCAAAGATGAGGTTACTGCTCCATGAAGGTCGAAATCGCCGCCCTCAACCATACCTTTTTTACCCCTCAACCTCGCCCGGCGCTCCTTAATCTTGATTTACACATCCCCAGCGGGCAATTCGCTGCCATCATTGGACCGAGCGGATGCGGAAAGTCCACCCTGCTGCGGCTGATCGCCGGCCTGCTTCAGCCGACCAGCGGCAGTATCCTTCTGGATGGCAAAACCCCGGCGGAAGCCAACGCCGCCCGGCAGGTCGCCTGGCTGGCGCAAAGTCCGGCACTGCTACCCTGGCTGACAGTGGAAGGCAACATTGCGCTGGCTCGTAAACTGCTGGCAACCCGTCTCAACCATCAAATGAGCGTTCAACAGGCCCTCCAGCGGGTTGGGTTGGAAAATGCCGCCCGTGCCTACCCCTTTACCCTCTCCGGCGGTATGCAGCAGCGCCTTGCGCTGGCCCGCCTGCTGATTCAAAACGCTGGCCTGTGGCTGATGGACGAACCCTTTGCTGCTCTGGACGAAATCACCCGTGAACAACTGGCTGCCATGCTGCTCGATCTGTGGCAGCCGGCCCAGCCCACCGTTTTATGGGTCACCCACAATATTTACGAAGCCCTTCGCCTGGCCGAACGAGTAATCGTCCTTTCGCCAGCCCCCGGCCAGATGGTTGCCGATTTCAGCGTGGCTCTGCCGCATCCGCGTCGCGAAGATACACCCGCCTTTCAAAATCTGCTGTACGAAGTACGGACAGCCCTCAATCAGGCGGTGGAGGCAGCCGCATGAAGAAACCGCAGCCGGGCGGCGGTCAGATAGCCGTGCTGATTGTGCTGTTCTTCCTGCTGGTTTGGGAAGCCGCCGTCAGCCTGTCGCAAATTCCAGTCTATCTGCTGCCGGCCCCCAGCCGCATCCTGCAAACCCTGTTTGAACACCCGCAACTCTACGCCCAGGCCAGCCTGCTGACCCTGGGCGAGGCGTTCGCCGGCCTGCTGATCGGCCTGCTGGCAGGGGTGTTGATTGCTTCGCTACTGACGCTGATGCCCGGTTTGGAAGAGGGGGTCATGACGCTCGCCATCTTGCTTAAATCCACCCCTCTTGTCGCAATTGCCCCGCTACTGACCATCTGGCTGGGGTTTGGTATTCTGCCCAAAATCATCATCACTGCACTGCTGACCTTCTTTCCGGTGCTGGTCAACGTCCTCAGCGGTCTCCAGAAGGCCGAAAATCACCATCTGGAGTTATTCCACTCCTGGCACGCCTCGCGCGGGGAGGTCTTTCGTTACCTGCGTGCCCCCAACGCCCTCCCCTACCTGTTTGCCGCCCTTAAAATTTCCGCTCCGCTGGCGTTGATCGGCGCGGTGGTAGCCGAGTGGACCGGCGCATCCGGCGGGTTGGGGCGGGTAATGTGGCTGGCCTACACCAACTTAAACCTTCCTTTTCTGTTTGCAGCCATTTTTATCCTCGCCGCGGCTGGTATGTCACTCTATCGCCTGACCGTCTGGTTGGAACGACGAATCATCTTCTGGCAATCCCATCCCGAACCTTGAGAGGTGAACATGCAACGCTTTACTTCCCTTTCTCTGCTCCTCGTTCTCTTTCTGCTGGTTTCCGCCTGCACTCCTGCAGCCCCGCAGCCCTCACCAACCCCTGAGCCAGTTGCCCTGACTTTTATGGCTGGTTACAAACCGCAGGCCAATTTACCGTTCGTGGGGGCTTATGTTGCCAAAGAAAAAGGTTTTTTTGAACGCGAAGGACTGGAAGTAACCATTGAGCATTCCGCCGGCCAGGGTGAGCATCTCCAACTGCTTACCGCCGGCAAGATTCAGGTGACCACCCAGGATGCCGCGGTGCTGCTGCAACGCCGCGCCGACCCGGGTCTGCCACTGGTTTCGATTGCGCTGATCGGACAGCGCGGTCAGCAAGCCTACGCCGCCCTGGCTTCCTCCGGCATTCAAACGCCCAAAGACTGGGAAGGGCGTACGGTCGGATACAAGGGCACTCCCCCGCCCGACCTGTTCGCCCTGCTCAAAGCTGCCGGCGCCGATCCAGAGAAAATCTCGCTGGTCAATGTTGGCTTTGACCCGCGCATCCTCACCGAGGGCAAGGTAGATGTCTACCCGGTCTTCAAGTCCAACGAACCCTACCTGATTCGCTCTTGGGGGTATGAATTAACTCTTTGGGAAGCCGCCGATTACGACGTGCCGACCCTTGGCCTGACCTATGTAACTACGGAAACCATCCTGCAAGAACAACCGGAAGCCCTGCGCCGCTTTCTCAAAGCCGCCCTGGAGGGCATCCGCTACGCCGAGCAGCACCCCGACGAGGCAGTAGAGATTGTGCTGAAGTACACCGGCCCGCAGGCCGATCCGCAGCACATGCGCTACATGCTGGAAACCGAACTTGGCGATGCGAAATCCCCGCTGACCGAACAGTACGGCTACGGCTGGCAAACCCAGGAGCAGTGGTCGGCTTTGGCCGACTTGCTGGTACAGCAGGGCATCCTTCCGGCGGTAGAGGTTGAAAAGGCGTTTACTACCGACTTGTTGAAGTAGCTCGGCATGATCGTTACATATATCACTAAAAAGAGATGTACTGATGCAGCCTGTTTTATGGTAAACTAATTTTCGCTGGCGGAGCACGCAGCCTTCGGCATGATAACGACAGCCTCAAAGGTGCAAACCGGTTCATCCGGTAGGGGCATGAGCATCTTTGAGGTTATTTTTAATATAATGGAGAATGTATGCGCTGGGTACGCGATTACACACCACAACCCACCGAAAACGGTTTGTACCGGTCGGCATTACTGGTTACCATCAGTGGGAACGTTCTGCTGGCAGCCGTAAAAAGTCTGGCGGCTTACTTTTCCGGTTCGGTTGCCCTCTACTCGGATGCGGCTAACTCCATCTCGGATGTGTTGTATTCCGTCATGATGGTGCTGGGGCTGTATCTGGCTCAACGACCGCCCGATCTTTCACACCCACAGGGCCACAGCCGCTTCGAGCCGCTGGTCGGCACACTGATTTCGTTCTCGATGGCTTTTGCCGGTTATGAAGCCCTGCGTGCCTCCTTTATCCGCTTTCAACAGGGCGGTCTGGCAATTGAACCTGGCTTACCGACGATTGCCCTGCTGTTCAGCGCAGCCGTTAAAGTGGGCATGTACCTCTTCATCCGCAACACGGCCCGCAAACTGACCAGCCCGACCCTCAACACCGCTGCTAAAGACAACTTGAGCGATGTGCTGACCTCCAGTGCCGCCTTCGTGGGAGCGTTTGGCTCCAAACTGATCCATCCGATCACCGACCCGATTGCTGGTTTTCTGGTGGCTATCTGGATCTTCCGCGCCGCTTTTCTGGCTGCCCGCGAAAATCTCAACTTCCTTACCGGTGCTGGCGCCTCGGAGGAATTGCGCCAGCGGATCATTCAGGAAGCCTCCTCCGTACCGGGCGTGCTGCGTGTCCATCACCTGATGACCGATTACTCCGGGCCGCGCCTGATTGCCGACCTGCATGTCAACGTGGATGGCAACACCACCCTGACCGAGTCGCACCGGATTACCGATGAAATCATCGCCAGATTAGAAGCCATGCCCGAAATTGATCGCGCCTACGTTCACCTTGAACCCGACGATTGGGAATAAACACCTGGAGTTTAGGAAGGAACCCCATGCGCCTGTCCGAACTGTTCAGCCAGACCCTGCGGGAATCCCCCGCGGAAGCCCAATCGCCCGGTTATGCCTGTTTATTACGCGCCGGATATTTCCGACAAGTAGCTGCAGGCATCTTTGCTGCGCTGCCACTCGGCCTGCGCGTTCAACGCAAAATTGAGCGCATCCTGCGCGAAGAAATGCAATCCATTGGCGGGCAGGAAGTCAGTCTGCCGGTGGTGCTACCAGCCGAGATTTGGAAGGAAAGCGGACGCTGGTACCGCATTGGAGCCGAAATGGCGCGCTTCAAAGACCGAGCCGAACGCGATCTGGTGCTGGCAATGACCCACGAGGAATCGGTAGCCGATCTGGTGCGCCGCGAAATCCGCTCTCACCGTCAACTGCCGCGCTTGATCTACCAGATTCAAACCAAATTCCGCGATGATCCCCGCCCGCGTGCCGGATTGATCCGCGTGCGCGAGTTCATCATGAAAGACTCCTACTCGCTGGATGCTGACTGGGCGGGGCTGGAAAAGCAGTATCAGGCGCATTATGAGGCTTATCTGCGCATCTTCCGGCGAGTTGGGCTGCCGGTGATTGCCGTTGCCTCCGACAGTGGCATGATGGGCGGCAAACGCTCGCACGAATTCATGTACCTCAACCCGATTGGCGAGGATACGCTGATGCTGTGCGATGCCTGCGGTTATGCTGCTAACCGGCAGGTAGCCCGTTTTGCCAAACCGCAGCCACCGCAGGAAGAAGCCCTGCCTGTGGAGAAAGTCCACACGCCGCATACGCGCACCATCGAATCGCTGGCACGTTTTCTGGGCATCCCCGAATCCAGAACCGCCAAAGCCGTCTTTCTGACCGCCACCCTTGTCGAAAACAAGCAGTCTCAAGAACGGCTGGTGATGGTCATCGTGCGCGGGGATATGGAACTCAACGAGACCAAACTGGCTAACCTGATCGGCGCAGTTGACCTGCGCCCGGCAACTGAAGAAGAAATCCGCACCAGCGGAGCGGTGCCGGGATTTGCCTCCCCGGTTGGACTGCATGACTTACTGGTGGTGGTGGATGACCTTATACCCCATTCCCCCAATCTGGTAGCCGGCGCCAACGAGGAAGATTATCACCTCCGGAATGTCAACTTCGGCAGGGACTATACCACGCCGCTGGTGGCCGATCTCACCGCCGCGCGAGAGGGCGATCCCTGTCCGCACTGTCAGGCGCCCCTGCGCGCCGAGCGCGGCATCGAAGTGGGCAACATTTTCCAACTCGGCACGGCTTATTCCGAAGCGATGGGATGCACCTTTCAGGACGAAGACGGGCAGGTCAAACCGGTAGTGATGGGCTCCTACGGCATCGGGGTGGGAAGGCTGATTGGCTGTCTGGCCGAAGCCTATCACGACGAAAAAGGCCTCAAATTGCCGGCGGTGGTCGCTCCGTATCAGGTTCATCTCGTATTGCTCAGCGGTAAGGACGGCGAAGCCGCCCGGCAAACTGCCGAGCGGCTCTACGAGCAAATGCAGGCAGCCGGTCTGGAAGTGCTTTATGACGACCGCGAAGAAAGCCCCGGTGTCAAATTCAACGACGCCGACCTGATCGGCATTCCCCTGCGCGTCACGGTTTCGAAGCGCACGCTTGAAAATGGAACGGTGGAAATTAAACCTCGCGGTGAGGAAGAAAAAGTCACCCTCCCGCTGGAAAACGGGCTGGCGTACCTTCAAGAACAACTCGCCCGGCAGAAAGAACAATTCAATTTTTAGCTGAATAACACATAATCCTGCAAAAAGCGCTCGGTTTGCTGGTAGAAGTCCTCAATCGTCTCCGGAGCGCGAAAGCCATGCCCTTCGCCGGGGTACAGGCGGAAGAGGTGCGGCACACCCAATCCGCGCAGACGTTCGACCAGCGCCTGATTTTGCGCGGGCGGTACAGCCTTATCTTCCTCACCTTGAAAGATCGCCAGCGCATCGCGAATTTGTGAAGCCTGAAAGAGCGGCGAGCGCTTGCGGTAGAGCGCGGCCGCCTGCGGAAATGGCGCAATCAGGCGATCGGTGTAGTAGCGCTCAAAGCGGTGCGTTTCACGCGCCAGCGCAATCAGGTCGGCTACCGGATAAAGCGCAATCCCGGCTTTGAACACGCCCGGGTAGCGTACCAGACAATTCAGCACGGTATAACCGCCGGCGCTGCCGCCCATCACCGCCATGCGCTGTTCATCCACCCGGCCCTGCTGAGCCAGAAAACGCGCCAGGCTGACCGTGTCCACTACGTCCGCCTCGCCCCAATGACCGTTCAAAGCCTGCTGGTACGTGCGCCCGTAACCGCTGCTGCCGCGGTGATTGACCTCCAGCCAGGCGTAGCCGCGGCTGGTGAAGTAAGCCGCTTCGCGTGGAAAATCCAGCACCACCGCCGAGGTCGGCCCGCCATGGACGTGAACGATGAGCGGCGGCAGACCTTCGCCTTGCACCTGCGGATTCTGCGGCGGGTAAAACCAGCCGTAAACCCGACCCCCATCCGGGAGATTGCATTCAATGGCTTGTGGCTCGGCAAACCACGTCTCCGGCAGCAGCCACGCATCCGTACAGGCAATCTCCTGCCAGCGGCTTCCATCCCAGCGCAAAACTCGCTCGGCCAGGCGCGGTGAGGATGCCAGCAAGGCAATTTCACCGCTGAGTGGGTGAACACTCAACTGGCGCAGCCATGTATAAGGTGCGGTGGGAATCACCCGCACCGCGCCGCTTTCGACTTCCACTTCACACAATTCTGCCAGCCCGGCGCGGTTGCGAATCACCAGCAACCGTCTACCGTCAGGCAGCCAGGCCAGCGTGCGCTGTCCCTGCACCCAGGCCGGCGTGCTGAGGTGAAAACCCTGCGCCGCGTAAACCAGCCGCTTTTCACCGCTACTCAGATCCAACACGATCAGATCATCCCACTCCCCCTGCGCAGCAAGGTAGGCCAGCCGGCGGCCATCCGGCGAAAAGCACGGCTGGGCGAAGGCCGCCTCTTCGTGCCCGCCGGCAATCATCACCTTTTCGGCAACTTGCGGCACTTCTCCTGCCAGCCGTGCCATTACCACCCTCGTGGCATCCCAGGGCATGTTCGGGTTCTCCCATTCCACCCACGCCAGCGCATTTCCATCCGGCGACCAGGCCGGCTGCATGTAAAAATCCGCCCGGCTGTCCAGGAGAATTGGCCAGCCGCCGTTGGACTCAACCAAACCTAATGCAGCCCGATCCCCATCCTCATGAACAAAAGCCAGCCAGCGGCCATCCGGTGAAGGCGCCGGTGCGCTGAACGCCCCCCAGGCTGGCGTCACAGCTCGAACGGCAGCCGTTTCGAAATCGTAACGCATGATCTGGCGGCCCTGCTGGACAAAATACAGGCTGTCCCCGCTGGCAGTAAATTCCCCGCCGCCGTAACCCACCCCACCGCGCGCCGAATGCTCGAAGAGCAAATCGCGGCGGGCGCTACCTCCGGGTTGATAGACCAGCTGGCCCTGCTTTCCGCGGTTTTCCAGCCAGACCAATCCATTGCCGCCAAACTGAACATCCTCCAGCCGGGCGCGCTGGGCCATGCGCCGCGCGCTGATGATGCTGGGCCAAAATCCGTAGGGCTGCCTGCGCTTTGCGTTACTCATCTGCTTCCTCCTCCTATTTGGTTAATTCTACCGGAAAAGCGCCATTGGAATAAAAAAGACTGCCCGCTGAGGGGCAGTCTTTTCGCATCCCAACCGCATCAATCCTGCGGATGTACAACCAGATACGGCTCAAGGGTTTCTTTCAAGCGTTGCAAGGGCTGAAAACCGCTCATCCGCTTGACGGCCTCGCCGTTTTGGAACAGGATCAGGGTCGGCACACTCAGCACCATGAACTGCATGGCAAGGTCTGAAGCCTCATCCACATCCACCGATAAAATTTCCAGACGGTCACCCCATTCCTGACTCAGGCGGGCAAGCTCGGGTTCCAGTCGCTTACAGGGACCGCACCAGACCGCCCCGAACTCAACCAGTACCGGTTTTTCCGTGCCAAGTACCCGTTGTTCAAACTCCTCTTCCGAAATGGTTTCGATTTCTTTCATTCGCATTTCCTCCACTTCAACTAATGGTATCATTGATTATACTCCACGTGTCAAGACAACAATTCCATTTAGCAAAAAGATAACCAAACCTTAATGAAACTTCAACTTCCCCATGGTCATCTTGACTTTCCCGCCTTTCTGCCGGACGCAACTCTGGCGGTAGTGCGTACAGTCGATTCGCGTGACCTGCGCGCCTGCGGTATTCCGGCTCTGATGATGAACGCCTTTCACCTCATGCAAAAGCCGGGTTCCAGCGTGATTCAGGCTTTGGGCGGCCTGCACCGGATGAGCAACTGGGATCGCCCAATCTTTACCGATTCGGGTGGTTTTCAGGCTTATTCGCTCATCCGTCAAAATCCGCGCTTCGGCAAAATGGACGAACGCGGAATCACCTTTCAGCCGGAAGGCGGCCAGCGTAAATTCCTGCTCACACCGGAAAAGAGCGTTCAACTGCAAATCGGCTATGACAGCGATGTGGTCATCTGTCTGGATGATTGCACCCATGTGGAAGCGCCCCGCAGCGAGCAGGAACTCTCTGTGCAGCGCACCATTGCCTGGGCCAAGCGCGCCCGGCGCGAATATGATCGTTTGATGGAACAAAAGAAACTGACCGGAGGTCAGAGACCGCTCATTTTTGCGGTCATTCAGGGCGGAGGCGAACTTGACCTGCGCCGTCAATGCGCCGATGCCCTGTTAGAAATTGGTTTTGATGGCTACGGCTTCGGCGGTTGGCCGTTGGACTCTTCCGGAAGTCTACTGAGCGAGATTCTCGAATATACCCGCCAGTTAGTCCCAGCCCAGTATCCCCTCCACGCCCTGGGAATTGGGCATCCGCACAACGTGGTAACCGGCTGGCAGCTGGGTTACAGCATTTTCGACTGCGCCATGCCAACCCGTGATGCCCGTCATGGCCGTTTGTACACCTTCACCAATCCTCCCGGACAGGATGGCGGATTGAACGGCAACTGGCTGGAATACCTCTACATCAACGACGAACGCCACATGCGATCCAGCCGCCCCATCTCCGAGTGGTGCGACTGTCCGACCTGCCAGCAATATAGCCTCGGCTACTTACGCCACCTGTTCAAGATCAACGACAGCCTCTTTTTAAGGCTGGCAACCATCCATAATTTGCGCTTTATGACCCAGCTGACCGAGCGCATCCGCCTGAATTCCCATGCCTGAGCCGGTGGACATTGATGCCCTGATTCGCGCCGTACAGGCCAACCCGCGCTACGCCGCCATAGACCCCGGCTTGATTCGCGGGTTAATTGAACGCTATCAGAGCAGCATTCACCAGCCGCGTGAATTGATTAAGGCTGTGCGCAATAAACTTCATCAGGTTGGCGGGGCTTATCTGGAAAAGCCAATAGACTATGCGAATTGGGGCGAACGCCTTGCAATCCTGCCCCGTGACCTGCATCATCCCCAGGTCAAAGAATTTTGCCGACAAATGATGGCGCTGCACGCCTCCACCCGCGAACGCCTTCCAATCCTCGACCGGTTTTATGCGGAAACCCTCACCAGTCTTCAGCCCATTCATTCCATCCTCGATCTGGCTTGTGGGCTCAACCCGCTGGCTCTACCGTGGATGCCGGTCAACCCCGCTACCCAAATTTACGTTTGCGACATTTACAGCGACCAGATTAACTTTTTACAGCAATTTTTCAACCATTTTGGCATCCATGGGCAGGCAACCCTTTGCGACCTGACCCGCAGTCTGCCTCAACAGTCGGTTCAGGTGGCTTTCCTGCTCAAATCCATCCCCTGTCTGGAGCAATTGGATAAGACCATCGCCACACGTTTGCTGCACGGCATTCCCGCAAAATACTGGCTGATTTCGTTTCCGGCTCACAGTCTGGGAGGGCGCGGCAAAGGGATGCGCCAGCACTACCGCCAGCACTTTGAGGAACTGATTCGCGGTTGGGCGGTACAATTGCGGTCTTTTGAATTCCCCGGTGAACTGGTTTTCCTGCTTTCCCCTGCCTGATTCATCCTGCAGACCTAGCCGCAATCCATTTCGGGACGGATGGCACACCGAAAGGACTCGGCTATGATAGGGTCATCAAACCACAAGGAGAAACAATCATGGAAAACCAAGTCGAAATCAGAAATACACTCAAGACCAATCCACTGGCAATTGCCAGCCTGGTTCTATCCGCCGGCGGTTTCAGCTTCCTCCCTCTGATCGGAAGTATCGCCGGCATTGTGACCGGGTACATGGCACGTCGCGAGATACGCGAGAATTCCCACCTCTACAACGGCGAGAGCCTTGCCAAAACGGCGATCATCCTCGGATGGATTGGGATTGTGCTGCCAATCGTGATCCTCACCTTTGGCATACTCTTCATGTTTCCTGCGACGACGATCTTCCGCTAATGACGGGCTGACCTATGAACGGGAATGGGTTGAGGAAATTTCCTGTGTTTATCCCTCGTTGGAGATGACCAAAACCCATTCCTGGATCCCGTTTTCCCAAAAAGATAAAAAAACAAGGTTAAAATAAACTTGTCTGCACACTCATACGAAAGAAAAAATCTCATGGAAAGAACCCCGCAAATTGAACATGTTTCCTCTCATCCTCTCGCCATTGTTGGCCTGGTGCTTGGTATTCTTGGGCTGATCGGCGTGTTACCGTTGGTCGGCTCAATTGGGGCATTGATCGCCGGCAAAATGGCTCAAAAGGAAATTCTGGAAAAACCAGAACTTTACACAGGTGAGAATTTTGCCCGCGCCGGCATCATCATGGGATGGATAGGACTCGCCATTGGGGTTGTCATTTGTGTGCTGGTAGCGGTTGCTTTTCTGTTCTTCATGCCGGTTGGCATACAAACCATGCCTCAATAACCCACGATGAACCTGCACAGCCGCTGGCAACAATTTACGAATCGTTTTCTGAACCGTCTGCGCTGGCGGCTGACCCTGAGTTTCACGCTGGTCACCCTGGCGGCAATCTTAATGGCAGCCTGGTGGAGCTTCCTGGCGCTGAATGTATATCTTTCTCGCACCATGCCGGATCTGTTTACCGGCTCATCAGCCAGCCAGATGCTTCCCGGTCTCCTTCAACTGGCAGGACAGGCTCTGCTGGTGCTGATCATTCCGGCTGTGCTGGTAGGAACGTTGTTCGGTTTTTTAACCGCACGCTGGCTGGAAAGCCGGCTTGACCATTTGCGAAACACCACCGAGGCATGGGCAAACGGCAACTTCAAGCCCCGCATCAACGACCTTGCTCAGGATGAAATTGCCCGCTTCGGCAGGCAATTGAATCAAATGGCTGCGGAACTGGAAACCCTGATGTCAACCCGTCAGCAGTTAGCTGCCATGGAAGAACGGAATCAGCTCGCCCGCGACCTGCACGATTCGGTTAAGCAAAATCTGACTGCGGCCATCTTGCAGCTGAACACCGCTGCAGTGCTGATCGCAACCGAACCTCAGGCTGCCCAAC
Source organism: Bellilinea caldifistulae (assembly GCF_001306055.1). Lineage (GTDB taxonomy): Bacteria > Chloroflexota > Anaerolineae > Anaerolineales > Anaerolineaceae > Bellilinea > Bellilinea caldifistulae. The sequence continues at coordinate 19,296 of NZ_LGHJ01000017.1, forward strand.
AGACCCTTCAAAGAGCCGAGGATCTTGCAGTGCAGGCTCAGCAGGAACTCACCAATGTGATATTAGAACTTCGTCCGGCGATGCTGCACCAAAAGAACCTGCCCGGTGCATTGAAAGATTACCTGCAACGATGGCAACAGCAAAATCAAATTGTCGTGGACTTCACTCACACCGAAAACCTCCAGCTGACATTCAGTCAGGAATTAACCCTTTTCCGAATAGTGCAGGAAGCCCTTGCCAATGTCATCCGCCACAGCAGTGCAACCCATGTCAACGTTTCTCTTGATTGCGACTCGCACCAGATCATGTTGAGAATTCAGGACAATGGCCGCGGCTTTGACCTCAGCCGGTCAGGTTCTTCCGGCTTTGGTTTGAAAAGCATGCGCGACCGGGTGGAAGAAATTGGCGGTCGGCTGGAGATTGAAAGCAGCATCGGACAGGGAACAACGGTCAGCGCCTCCGTTCCGATCAAACTTGAACCGCGAAATGAGGAAATCCTCAATGGATAAAACGCCCAACCCAATTACGGTAATTATTGTGGATGACCACGCCGTTGTTCGGCAGGGTTTGATCGCTTTTCTACAAACACAGGAAGACATCGAAATCATCGGTGAGGCTGAAAATGGGGCGCAGTTGCTTAAGTTACTCCCCCATAGCGTGCCGGATGTCCTGCTGATGGATCTGATCATGCCGGATATGGACGGGGTTGAGGCGACCCGCCGGGTAAAAGCCATCAGCCCTCATACGCAGGTCATCATTTTCACCTCTTATTACAAGGATGAACATATTTTTCCGGCTGTTCGGGCCGGAGCGCTCTCGTATATTTTGAAAGACACCAAACCCGCCGAACTGGTTGATGCCATTCGAAAAGCTTCGCGGGGTGAAGCCGTTCTTCATCCGCGTGTTGCAGCCCGGCTTGTGCAGGAAGTACAGGGCATACGCAGCGAAACCATCAACCCGTTTTCAGAATTGAGTGACCGTGAGTTGGAAATTCTGCGCCTGATCGCCAGCGGCATTTCCAATCGCGAGATTGCCGAAGTTCTGTTCATCAGCGAAAAAACAGTCAAGAGCCATGTGAGCAACATTCTCTCCAAACTGCACCTGGCCGACCGCACCCAGGCTGCCGTTTACGCCTGGAATCAAGGAATTGTCAGACGGGATGAATAAAACTGCTTCTGTTTCTGAAGATGAAATTCGCAAATGGATTGGAATGCTGCGCGCCATTCGAAAGTATCGCTCGCTGGATTTACCCGATGCCCTCCTGCGCGATTTGATTGTGGAGGAGCTGTCCCGTCATTCCTCTTCCAGTGAGGCGTTGAAAGCCGTTCGCCGTAAACTCCACAACATCGTTGCCCCTTACCTTGGCGATCCAGACTACACCACCGCCCAAAAAGCCCTGGAGGCTGCTTTTACCGACGGAAGCCCACAATCTGTCCGAGAATTCTGCCTGTCCATGCTGGCCAGTCACGCCTCCACCCGTGAGCGGATTCCGCTCCTCGATGAGTTTTACTCCCGTTTGTGGAAAATCACCGGACTACCCCAGACACTCCTTGACCTGGCTTGTGGAATGCAACCGTTTGCCCTGCCGTGGATGGGCTTGCCCACCTTGACCCGCTATTTCGCCTATGATCTGCACCGGCCGCGCGTTGATTTGATCAACCAGTTTTTTCAACGGAGCGGCTGCCGCGGTTCTGCCATTCACGAGGATATTTTGGTCAATCCTCCGCAGATAGAAGCCGAAGTTGCCCTGTTTTTCAAAGAAGCCCACCGTTTTGAACAACGCCGCCGCGGGGCCTGTTTGCCTTTCTTTCAAGCCCTGCGCGTTCGCTGGCTGCTGGTATCACTGCCAATCAGCAGCCTGAAAGGCACCCGTGATTTAGAAGATCGTCAACGCAGGTTGATGCAGTCCATCCTTGGCGGTCAAACCTGGGAGGTCACAGAAATCCGTTTTGAGAACGAGTTGGTGTTCTGTATTCAAAAAACATGAGCCGTCGTAAAAAAACTTCCTCAACCGCTCCCTACCCTGCCATTTCAGCACGAGAGACGGCGCTGGAACAATTCCGCGCCTTGCTTGCGCCGGAGGATTTTCAAGCCCTGCTCGAAGAGCTGGAGCGCCCGCTGTTGCCCGCCTTTCGGATCAACCCACTCAAAACTTCGCCGCAAGCCGTTGCAGACTGGTGCAACTGGTACGGTTGGGAGGTCCAGCCGGTAGTGTTTTGCCCAACCGGCTGGCAGGTTCGCCAGGCGCGTACACCGCTCAGCCAGACCCTGGAACACCGGTTGGGGCACTACTACATTCAGGATGCGGCTTCGATGCTTCCGGCAGAATTATTCGACCTGCCAGCGTCTCCCTACCCGCTGATTCTTGACCTGGCCGCTTCGCCCGGGGGAAAGACCACCCACCTGATCAGCCGCACCCTTGACCGCGGGTTGGTACTGGCCAACGATGCCGGACTCGAACGGATCACCCCACTGCGTTTGGTGCTGCAAAATTGGGGGACGGTCAATACCGCTGTCACCCGCTTTCCAGCCGAAAAGTTTGGGCGCTGGTTTCCGGCCACCTTCGATTGGGTGTTGCTGGATGCACCGTGCAGCATGCAATCCCTCCGACCGACCGAATCGCATCCGATGCGGAGCATCTCTCAGCGCGAGCAATCCCATCTGGCACGCCGCCAAACGGCAATGCTCCTCTCCGCCCTGGCAGCGGTCAAACCCGGCGGTCAGGTGGTCTACTCGACCTGTACCCTCGCTCCGCAAGAAGACGAAGCCGTTCTGGATGAGATTATCCGCCGCCTGCCGTTCAGTGTTCAAATCAACCCGGTCACCGACCGGCTCCCCGCCCCTGCCCCAGCACTCGCCAATGCGTTTGGTCAAGTCTTCCATCCGCAGGTACAAAACGCCCTGCGCCTCTGGCCACATCGCTTTTCGACATCCGGTTTTTTTGCGGCCCGCTTAACCCGCACTGGTGAAGTTGAATTACCCATCGAACCGCCACCTGCCCGCCCCCTGCGCGAAACCGGTCAGGAGCCGCTCAACCGCTCAAACCTGCAAGAGATCACCCACTGGCTACAAAATACCTACGCTTTTGACCTGCTCAGCGTACTGGAAACCTATCGCTTAGAACTGTGGCACAGCCAGACCTCCGTTTTTGCCGTTCCCATTGCTTTTCTGGAAAGATTCAACGAACTGCCGTGTCAAATGCTGGGTCTCAAGGTATTGGAAGAAACCCCCGATGGCTGGCAGCCCGCCCATGAATGGGTCAATCGTTTTTTCAATCTCTTTCACGCCGGACGATTAGTCCTACCGAATGAAATGATGGACGAATGGCTGAAAGGCAAGGATGTTCCCCTGCCGGTTTCCGCCGCTAATCCTCCCGCCGTCTGGTTGGTGTTTGATGAACGCAACCGCTTTGTGGGGAGGGGACGCTCCAGTGGTCCCTGGTTGAAAAACCTGCTGCCGCGTCGCCTGATTGGGTAAGAGACGCTTCAATCAGAAAGGCTAATTTCAGCGGTGCGAATGTTCAGCCGGTAGCGCAAACCGAATTGATCCTGAATCAACAGGGTTTCGCCCTCATCCCAGGAAACTGGCAGGTATTGACCCTGCCGATTTTCGACAATATAACGCACCACACCGCTGATCAGGTCAACCAGCACAAATGAGGTTTGCATCTCCGCTGGTTGTTGAATATTGCCCAAAATGCCAAAAGCCAGCCGGCTGTTATCGGGCGCCCAGACCAACCCGCCGGCCTGCCAGTTATCTCCTTGATCCAGCTGCAGTAAGTTTGTGAAGGCAATTTCGCGGAGAACCTCCCCCGACAAACTGTGAATGACCAGACGGCCACCCTGCAAAACAGCAAAGGTTTCAACGTCCCCCGCCGCCCGCAACAAACCGCATTCACCGGTTAGTTGGGTTCTTTCACCGTTTTGCAAATTGACGCGATAAAGACCGCAATCAAATCCGACGATGGTCGGGCTACCATCCGGTATACCATGCTCGGTGTAAAAAAATTGACTTCCATCTTGGCTCCAGTGGAATTGAGCCGGTAAGGTATAACCCAGCCCAAAGGGGCGTTCTTCATCGAGGATCGGCCAGCGCAACCCGCCATCCTTGCGGAACACCGACAGCGAAAGCCGGTAAGTTTCGCCGCTTACCCTGCCATCGGCTGCAACTGGAAAGATGGTGCTGACCTGTACCGTCCATTGACCATCCGGCGAGGGGTAAAACCAGTCCTCATGGGTTGTTTTTGGCGGGGCAGGAGACGAAGTCGGGGTTGACCGAATAGCTTCGGTGGATGGGGGCGCCAAAGTTTCTACCTGGCGAAGTTCAACCGCCGGCGTCGGCGATACCAGTGGAGGTTGAATGACCGCAGTTGGTAGAGACGGCGCAGCCGTTGAACAGGCTGCTATTCCGATGCACGCCCCTATCCAGACCAGATTACGCAGCCATTTGGTCATCATCATCTCCTTTTCGCATAATCCTGTTCTTCAAAAAGGGCCAGCAGTAAAGCAGCCCCGACAATCGCAGCCGTTTCGGTGCGCAAGATGCGTTTCCCTAAACTCACCGGCAGCCAGCCGGCCTGTTCGGCTGCTTGAACTTCCTCGGCTTCCCAGCCGCCTTCAGGCCCGATCAGCAAGCCGGCGTGGGCAGCGCTATCCGCTGGTAAAACAGCCGCCGCGCCGATCATCCGTTGGGTTTCACCCTCCCACGCCATCAATCCAATCTCAAAGTTTTGCCTGAACGGAAGAAAATCCGGCAGCCATCGCGGTTCATCCAGGCGCGGGATCATTCCCCGTCCGGCTTGTTCGGCCGCCTCCTGCAAAATTCGTTGCCAGCGGGGATACTTTTCCAGGGCCAATGCAGGATGCTGCACCAGACTGCGCCGGGTGATCAGCGGCACAATCCTGCTCACCCCCACTTCGGTCACTTTTTGGAGCGTCCACTCAAATTTTTCCCGCTGGGTCAAAGCCAAACCGAGCGTCAGGTGTAAAGCAGGTTCTCGTTCGTTTTTCTGCCAGCCCAACAAAACCCCGCTTGCTTCTCGTACCGAGAGAGCGGTTAATTCGACTACCGCTTCGTTACCCGAACCATCCAGTGCCATCACCCTGCAGCCGGGGGTAAGTCGCAAGACTTGCGCCATCTGACGGGCGCACTCCGGTGGAAATTGAACCCGATTCCCCTCAAATGCTGTCGGCGGGATAAAGAAACGGTGCATACCCCAATTGTACCTGATGGAATTCGATTTTTCAGGTTTCAACCTCCTGAATTAATTTGAATGAAATTTGTAATCCGTGGGGTGTGTCATTTGTCGGTACAGATTCGACCCCACATTTCTTAAAATTGAAACATCCCTTCTGGAGATTGTTTGTATGAAAACGGCCAAACTTCGCCCCACAAACCGCATGGAAGCAGTGACCAGCCGTTGGTGGTTCCTGCTGATTGTCATTTTGATCAGTTTTTTTCCTCTTTATTCCCAACAGCCCTACGACCCGCGCCAAACCTCCGAAGTCATCAGCGCGGTACTGGCTTCACCGCTGATTTACTCGTTGCCAGCACTCTTTCCTCTGTTCAAAATCATCCCGCTGGCTTTGACCGTCTGGCTATTGTTTGAGCCGATTAAGGCGCTGCGCTGGTTTGCCCTCTATGCTGCGCTCAATCTGTTCGGAATTGCCTTCTTTCAGAACAGCGCCCTCACCTCCCAGTATGGACTGGTGATTATCACCGGAAATGTAATTCTCTTCGGCGCAATCGGCGCAGCATGGCTTGCGGAGGCAATGAATCCCCGCTTAATTTTTTCAACCCGTCCTTTGACGACCCGGGCTTTGATCCTTGTGCCGTTGATGTTGCTTGCCTTCTGGATGCCGATTCAAACCGAAACTATGCGCCTGAATCTCGATCCAGCATTGCTTTTTACCAATGAAGCGGGATTGACCGGCTGCATGATGCTACCCCTTTATACCGGCATGCTGGTGATTGCTTACCCTCAGGTTAACCGGGTTTTGCTGCGCCTGAGCGGCTTCATCGGTCTGCTAATCGCCTTTTTTAATTTACTGACCCATTTTGTTTTTGTGCCTGCCAATTTCTGGATGGGCGTGCTGCATCTGCCGTTGTTCTTCATCTCCCTGACGGCATTTGTCTTATCGCTGCGGAAACCAACCTCTCAACCGGCCTGAACCAGCCGCCCTGAAATTAACCCAAGCCGCGCGCCATCCGGTATAATTGGCGCGGTATGGAAAAATGGGTCAAAGACCTGAAAACACTGGTGGGGATCCAACTGACCGCCCGGCAAATTGCCGCCTTTCAGCGTTATGAGGATGAACTGCTGGAATGGAACAGCCGCATGAATCTGACCGCCATCCGCGATCGCGAGGGGATACGCACCAAACATTTCCTTGACTCGCTCAGTTGTATTCTTGCTTTTCGCGAACGCCCCCCCGAACGTCTGATTGACATCGGCACCGGAGCCGGATTTCCGGGTATTCCCCTCAAAATCATTTACCCGCGCATGAAACTTACGCTGGTTGAATCGGTTGGCAAGAAGCTGGAATTTTGCCGTCATATCGTTCAAACGCTCAAGCTGGAGGATGTAACCCTGCTCCAGGCCCGTGCTGAAGCGCTCGGCCAGGATCGCGCCTACCGCGAGCAGTATGACTGGGCAGTTGCCCGGGCGGTTGCCACCCTGCCCGTTTTAGCCGAATATCTACTACCGCTGGTTGCGCTGGGCGGAAAAATGCTGGCACAAAAAGGAGAAAGTGCCCATACCGAAGCGGTTGCCGCGGAAAAAGCCATCCGCGTACTGGGAGGTGAGCTCCAGCAAATCATTCCCGTTCTGGTACCGGGCATTGCCGAAGAACGTTATTTGGTCGTGGTGGATAAAGTCGCTATTACTCCGCCCGGTTATCCAAGGCGGGTTGGCTTACCTGCTCGCCGTCCAATTCAGTAATCAGGCGGGTTGATCAACCCGCTGCACACAGCCGGCCTGTACCTGCCAGACGGTACATTGACGCACGAAAGCCTCATGGAACATATTCAAGTCGGTAGTGGTCAACAACGCCTGATCACACTCTCTCAGCGCGTTCAGCAAGTCGGCGCGCCGCTGAAGATCCAGCTCTGCCAGGGTTTCATCCAGCAGCAGCACCGGCCATTCCCCAATTTTTTCCCGCATCCAGGCGACCTCGGCCAGTTTTAACGCCATGAGGGCCGTGCGCACCTGCCCGCGCGAGCCAAAATCCCCCAGATCAATCCCGTTAGCAGTAAAACGCACCTCATCGCGGTGCGGCCCGATGGTGGTCACTCCACGCTGGATCTCTTCGGCCCTCAGCGCCCGCAAGCGAGCAAGGAAACCTTCGCGGATCTGCTCCTCCGTGAATCCACTGCGATCAACCGTCGTTTCGATGGGCAGGCTGTACTGAGTCCGCAAGGCAACCGCAGGGTTATAAGCGGGACGGTAAACCAACCGAAGCACCTCCCTGCCTTCCGTCAGGCGGTCATGGATGCGTGCAGACAGTCTTTCCAGTTCGCTCAAAGCGCGAATGCGTTCCTGAATCAGAAATGCTCCCCGCTGCGCCAAAAGAGTGTCCCAGTAGGTCAACTGCTCGCTGTCCCCGCCACGCTCGGCCAATTGCTTCAACAAAGCATTGCGTTGGGTCACCACCTGCACATATTCGGTCAGTGCCTGAGCGTAACCCGGCACAATCTGCGAAAGGGTCAGGTTCAGGTAACGGCGGCGTTCGTCAGGGCCTCCTTCCAGAATCTGGGTCATTTGTGGCAGAAACAGAACGGCGTTGAAGCTGCCCATGGCTTCCTGCATGGAACGTTTGACACCGTCCATCAGAATTTCTTTGCGCAGTCGTGCACCGTTTGCGCCTACTGCATCTTGAATCAGACGAATCTCCAAACGGTGCATTTTGCCGCCGCGCTGAAAATCGGCCACCACCCGGGCAAACGGCAGGCTCTCTTCTTCCGCCATGAAATTAATCAGTTGCCGGTCATGAGCGGCGTGAAAAGAAGTAAACGTCGCCAAAAAGTACACCGCTTCCAGCAGGGTGGTTTTCCCCTGCGCATTATCCCCCACCAGCAAGAGAATCTGACGCGGAACCTCTACATCCAGTCGGCTAAAGGCTCGGAAATTGGTCAGGGAAAGGTGGGTCAGATGCATGAAGGCAAATCGCTAAGGCTGATCAGTGGATTAATCCAGCAAAGTGGCTTCTTCTTCCGGGGTCGGCTTCCAAACCCGCGTCGCCCGGTCGGTGAACAGGATGCCTTCGAGATGATCAATCTCATGCTGGAAAATCCGTGCCAGCCAGCCTTTGGCTTTAATGCGCAGCGGCTGTCCGCGCCGGTTCTGGCCGCGAATCACCACCTGAAGCGGACGCTCCACCTCCCCAACCAGCCCGGGGATGGAAAGACAACCTTCAATGCCTTTCTCCGTCTCCGTTGAAACTTTGACAATTTCGGGATTGGCCACCACGAACAGTTTTTTGGGGGCATCATCTTCCTCATCGTTCTCAGCGTATTCCACCACAATCAGCCGCTCGGAAACGCCCACCTGTGGAGCCGCCAGTCCAACGCCCGGCGCCTGCCGCATGGTTTCCACCATGTCGTCAATCAATTTTTGTAAATTTGCATCAAACACCGTCACCTTACGGGCTTTTCGGCGCAGCACCTCATCCGGAACGGTAACAATTTCTCGAATTGCCATAAACTTTTACCCTGCTCTTAAGGAAGAATTGTACAGCCTGTAAATTGTACTACGAATTTTCGCCCAATCGTGTCGGATTTTTACCGTTGCTCTTCCCCTGCACCATGCGGTGATACTCTTCGATCCAATCCGCCAGTTGTTCGTTGATCGAGGCTTCTGCCCGTTCTTCTTCACGCTGTTTGAATTCCATGAAACGTTGGAACAATTCGCGTTGCACCTCGGACGGCGCCATCACATTGTTGAAAGTCAGGGTCGAGTCGCCCACCCGAATGTAGACCGTGCCAAAGTTTAAGATCAAACCGATCAACCCCAGCCGTTCAAAATCAATACTCAAAATATTTTTCAGGGGAGCTGAACGTTTTTGTTCGGTGCCGAGCGGCTTTTTATACACATCAATGATCGTATCGCGGGTGATGATATAACGGTCGTTCCGCCAATCGAAGTAGTTATATACCAACCAACCCGCTGTAATTGGCAGGAACAAAACCCCAATTACCAGCGCCAAAACCGGCGGTAGTGGGAGAATACCAGCGAAAATGGAAATCATGGCCGCTACAACCACAAGTGACAAAAGGAATGGAAGCATCGTTTTCTTAAACAAGATAAACCAGTGGGTGCGGTAAATGATGGTACCGTCCTGCTCAACCCGCAGCATGAACAAATCGGATAGGAACTGGGTCAACTTACCGCTCTTGACCACCGGTTTGACTTCCTGCGAGGATGGCTGCGGGAGTGGTTCGTCAGCGCCGAGGTTCAAACGCCGCCGGATAATCTGGTCAATCGATTCTAGCCGGGCGCGTTTGCGGCTGGCTTTGGCCCTCTCGCGCATTTCATTAATCAGATTGACAATCAGGTAGGGCTGAGCCAGCCGCGAAAGGATCAACTCGCCGGTATATGTTCGGACGATAATATCCCCATAGCCAATAATTCGTCCCAGTTGGGTGGTTCGCACATCATCAGCCAGCACGGCATCAAGCGGCACTTCCTGCCGGCTGTCGTAGATTAATAAAATTTTTCGCAAATAAGCCACCCGACGGTTGGTGACGATCGAATAATCATTGTAAAAATCAACCACCACCCACACCAACCAGCCAAGATTGATCAGCACTACCAGCAATAGTAACCCCATCCCCAACGCCGAGCCGCGAAACAGCACCACATCCAGATAAGAAGTAACAATCGTGGTCAACAAGGCCAAGAAAACCGGCAAAATCAGGCGCAGCACCAGAAAAATGGGATGATGCCTGCCGATGTAGTGAACCACCTCGCGCGGGCCCCGCCAGGGCATACGCGTCCGCATGGCGAGATGATAACTGGCAGCCACCAGCCGAAAGGCAGCCTCCACTTTGGGGTATTCTTTTTTCAATTCATCAATCAGTTCGCCGTTGAAGCGCAGCACAATCACATTCGTCAGCGCAGTGGCTGTAGCAAGGCGCGGCGGCGGGGTATCCGCCAGAGCCTCTTCTCCAAAATAATCCGGCTCGCTGAGAATGACTTTAATTTCCTCATCTTTATAATGGCGCACCAGTTCAACCCGACCGCTGAACAGGAAATAAAAACTTTCCACGGGGGCATCCTGTTCAAAAATTACCTGCTTTTCCTGATACAAAAAAGCCTCAACCCTGTTGGCGATCTCCTCAATTTGGGCCGGACTCAGGCTGATGAACAGATGCGACCCGCGCAACAGATCAATCACATCGCTGCGGTTGACTTCCATGAGTTAAAGTATATACGAAAATGACTACTTCTTCGCTAAACGGCTCTGTTCCTTTTCGAAAATTCGCCTCAGAATGGCAACACTGGTGGCATAGGTCGAGTCCATCCCAAAGTAAGAAAGCGTGCCCGCCCCCAAATTTTTACCTTTGCTCAAGGGAGTATCCGAAGCATAATGGAGAATGCCCAGATCAAAGGGAACTTCATAAAGATTGACCACTTCATTGATCGGGTGCCGCTTGGGACGAAACATCTCATACACCGCAGAAAGATAAGGGCCGGCTTCCATTTCAATATCGGTATAACCTTCGCGGTAAATCACGTCCATGATACGGGCATTTTGTAAAAAGGTACCGTACACGCTGACTGCTTTTTGATTATCTAAAACCGTGCCGTACAACAAATACCGTGCCACATGCGAGGCATTGAACGCATTCTGGAACAGGAAGGTATTTTCGGAATGTTCATCCTGGACTACATTGGGAATCATCACATCCCCAAGCCGGCCGTTCAAGGTAGCCGCCTTTCCCATGATATACACCCCCAAAATAGGATGAACGTGTTCGGAAATTTTGACCAGCAAATTATAGGCAGCCACCCCAAGGGGATAATCAATGTTCAAAATCAGAGCATCACTGCGTTCCAGCCAGGCAAGTTCGCCGTGTTTAATGCGTGGATCCATCCGAGCCGGGTCTAAACGGCGCAATTCAATTACCTGAGCTTCCACATCGAAATAATGCTCGCTCGGTATGCGCACAATCCCCAAATTGACTTCATCCATCGCCTGTGCATGAAGTAACGCTCGCCCTTCGCTGGTCTGCTGATATTTCTTCAAAACATAATACAGGAAGTTCTCCTGACTGGAAGGCACCTGCCCATTGCAAATGCTCTCCCACTCGCGCTTGAGATCCTCGTTTTCCTTGCGATCCAGAAAGCGCATCAATTCATCACGATGTTGCAGGGCAAAACCGGTCGTCAGATTAATTAAGGAATGGGTGTTGCTGGAGACGAAATAAACCGGGCGGCCGGTCAGGATGGGACAGCATCGTTGGATATTATCCCACCAGGCCTGGGTAGCCCGGCGGTAGTCCGCCAGCGAACCGCTCAGCAGGCGCACCCCAATCCGGCAGCGTTTATGAGCAATCCGCTGTAAATTTGCGTAAAATTCCCGCCCCCACACCGTCCGCAGCCGTTCGAGGTCTTCCACCGTCATTTCCAGCGTATTAGCCAGTTGCCGAAAGGCATCTTCGTCCTTTGCCAGCGTCCGGGCATTCAGCGGACGCTGCCATCTTTGCAATAAGTTGTGTAATTTATTCCACTCAATCTGGTAAGCCGTCAGGGTTGGAATAATGTCATCAATATCCGAGCGGCTGGCAATGTAGCAGGCCAGCGTATCTTTCCCGTTGAAAAAACAACGCCGGCGGCGAGCGCGCGCCGAAACCGGCTGCCAGTTTTCCACCTGACTGTAACCGTGCTGGTTAAAAACACTGGCGCTCTGCCCCAAAACCACCGAGCGCACCTCGGTCATGCAATCCGGCAGGCGCAGCGAGCTGTAAATCAGCGCAGAAATGTCCGGAGTGACTTTGCGCGCATCCGGGTGCAGAGATGAGTTGGTCGCCGCATGAACTTCTTCCAACGAGCGGATTTGAACCTCGGCTGAAGTTCGCAGTAACGAGTAAATGGTACGCAGGTACAGGTCAATTTCTTCCGAAGCCGTGCTGGGAACTGTTCTCTCCATGTCCCAAATTGTATCACGAGGGCTCCCCAAACATACGGCTTAACGCCCGGCTTATGTGAATGACAGCCTTTTTGACCGGCACGCTGAGGGGCGCGTCAAACTCCAGGGTTTCAGGTTGAATGCCCAACAACACCACCCGGCAGCCCAGTTCTCTTTGTAAAAATTCTGCCAGCACCGAAGGTGGCAGGGTATGCGTCGAAGCACTTAAACCGTCCAGGGCTTCAACCTCAACCAGCATAACGCTGCCGGCTGACCGGCCCATCTCGGCGCTATCCACCATCACCACCACCTGTGGACGAAAGCGGCGCAGCCTTCCGGTCACATTCTCCGGGGCTGTGCCGCCTTCAATCAGCAGGAGATGATCCGATTGGTTTAATTTTTTCTGGAGGGTGCGCACGACCAGCACCCCAGCGGCATCATCTCCGTTGAACTGGTTACCAATACCGATAACTGCAATCCGCAGCGGATGACCAACCTCACTCGCAAGGCGATTCAACAGGCTGCGCAGCTGCGCGCTCCATGAGGAAGCGGATGTCCTCGTCTTTTCCATAATAGACTTCCAGCGGTTTTTTGTTGGTCACCGCCTGCTCCCATTCTTCATCGCTCAATTCAAGGCATTTGAACCGGCAAGAAACCACACACTGCGAGCAGTAGATGCAGCGGTCTTGATGATAGCGCATCACAAAGCGTTTATTGACCTTGTCAATGACAATCAGCTCAATTGCGTTTGCCGGGCAGTCCTTAACGCACAACTGACAGCCGGTACACTTTTCAGGATCCCAATGCAGCTTTCCGCGAAAGCGTTCCGGGGCCGGTTGCCGCTCAAACGGATACTGACGGGTTACCGGCTTTTTAAACAACGACTTAATCAGGTCTTCAATCATCGAACCAATGCTCATCGTTTCACCCTCACAACCACCATTGACGGATGTAAATACCGGCCAGAATTGCCAGAATTTGCACCAGCCCCATTAAAGCCCCAACCCGCCACCACAGACCAACCGTCTGGTCAATCCGCAGACGGGCGAAAGCAGTTTGAAGCAACGCCATCACCAGCAGCAGCCCGCCGGTCTTTAATACAAAGTCCAACGGGTTGGCAATTCCACCCAGATAAAAAGCAGCAACCAGCGTCAGACCAATCACCAGCTCAATATCCTTGCTGAGGCGGAAGAGGGCAAACCCGCGGCCGCTGTACTCGGTTAATGCGCCGGCAACAATTTCGGTTTCCGCTTCGGGAGCATCGAAAGGCGGAAGTTCTAATTTACCCATCAAACCCACCAGCGCAACCAGAAAACCGATGGGCTGGGCAACGATAAACCAGGTCGTTTCACCGGCATACGCGTTAATTTTGCTGATCTGCCAGGATTGAGCCGCCAGCGCCGGGCCGATCACTGCCAGCAGGAAAGGCGCCTCATAAGAGAACAACTGGGTTAGCGTGCGGGTTGCGCCTACCAAAGAAAAACGATCCACCGAATTAGCCCCTGCCAGCCCCAGCGAAATGGTCAAGGCGCTGAGCAGGTAAATCGTGACGATCAGGTCGCCCTGAAACGAGAAGAAAGGTTGCACGCCAAACATCGGTACATACAGCGCCGCGGTTAAAGCGGCTGCCAGGGCGATGATCGGCAGGGCAACGAACAGGCCGCGGTGAGCACCCTCTGGGATGATCTCTTCCTTTGCCAGCAGTTTCAACACATCCGCCAGCGGCTGAAGGAAGCGCGGGCCAACCCGGTTCTGAAAGCGTGCGACCAGTTTGCGGTCAGCCCACTGAAAGACCAGCCCACTGGCCAGCAAGAACAGACCGCCCGGAAAGAACAACAGTACAATGAGAGGATGGATCGTCAAATTCATCGGTAATACTCTATCCCATAGTTTCTCAAATCTGCCCATGTCCACACTTGCGGGTCTTGCCGATTGCGCTTGACCATCACCAGCCGGTCATTGCAGGAAAAACACGGGTCAATTCCGGCCAGAATCATCGGCATGTCCGCCAATTTGTGACCAACAGCCAGGGTGATGACCGTTCCCCAGTTACACAGACTGGGAGTCCGAACTTTGACCCGCTCCGGCTTTTCACCTCCACCGCTGGCGATGAAGTAAAACAACTCACCGCGCGGGGCTTCAACCCGGCTGATGGTTTCGCCGGCGGGAATACGGCGCGGTACGCGGGTGACCAGTTCGCTTTCCGGCATATTTTCAAAAATCCGCCGCAGCACCCGGATACTCTCCATCGTTTCCAAAATCCGCACCACAAAACGGGCGTGCAGGTCGCCTTCCTGGGCAACCACCATCTCTACCGGAAATTCAGCATAGGCGGCATAGGGGGCATCCACGCGCACATCATAAGCGAAATTAGAGGCCCGTGCCGTCGGCCCAACTGCACCCAACAACTGGGCTTGCTCGCGAGTCATCGTCCCAATTCCGCGTGTACGGCCAATGAAGGTTTCATCGTTGTTGACCACATCCAGATAATGAGCCAGCCGTTCTTCCAGATAATTCAGCCCCTCGCGAATTTTGTCCATCATGTCAGGCGTGAGATCGTACTTCACCCCGCCAATCAGATTGGCCGAGTAATGCACACGATTTCCGCTCAGCATTTCGAGCATGTCCATGACCACTTCGCGGTCACGCCAGGAGTACATAAACAGTGCATCAAAACCGCCTTCATGGGCGGCCACCCCCAGCCACAACATGTGACTGTGAATGCGCTCCAGTTCGGCAAAAATTTCTCGGATGGCACGCGCCCTCGGCGGAGCTTCGACTCCGGCCAGTTTTTCAACCCCCTGAACGAAAGCCGTGGCATGAATGTGGGAGCAGATTCCGCAGATGCGTTCCATCAAATACAGGTTTTGCGTCCAGGTGCGGTCTTCGGCACCCTTTTCGATACCGCGATGGACGTAGCCAAGGCGGACGCTGGCACCGGTAACAATTTCACCGTCCACCACAAATTCAAAGTGACCGGGTTCCTTCAACGCCGGGTGCTGAGGGCCAATTGGCACCACAAAACGATTTTCTCCGTGTTTTTCAAGTGTCATCTTAACCTCCTTCGGCTCCACCGCTAAATCTGGCAGCAGGCACAAACGACTTACGCAACGGGTACACACCCTCCGGCCAGCTATCCGCCAAAATGAGCCGGCTGGTATCCGGGGTACCTTCCACCTTGACCCCAAACATTTCCATCAACTCCCGCTCTCCCAGCGTTGCCGAGGGAATCAGCGGGCAAATGCTCGGTAAAACTGCATCGGCATAGGGCACCCTCACCCGCAAATTGACAATAGCCGCCCCGGAACAGAAGCTATATAACACCTCAATCTCACCTTCCTCCGGTGACTGCCCTTCTTCAACGGCTGCGGCCGGTCGGTCAATCCCCGTAATGGTTGAAAGGTAACCCCAGCGGGCTTCCACCAACACTTTGATTGCAGGGATCAGGTTCTCCCGCGCAAGGTAAACATCCAGCCGATTCGTCTCCGGGCGACTGGAACTTTGGGCATACGGTTGCAGCAGATTTTCTGCCTTTTGAAGAATTTCCTCCAGCGTGCTCATTGGCGCACCTCCGCCTGTGGCATCTCAAAACCGGCGGGTAATTCGACCGTCATCGTGCGTTCCGGACGCTTGCCGCTTTTCAGCGCTTCCAGCAGCACGGCCACCCCATAAATGATGCCCTCCGGGCGCGGCGGGCAGCCCGGCACAAACACATCCACCGGTAGCACTTCATCAATGCCATGAACGATGTTATAACAGCCATGAAAAACGCCCCCCGAAAGCCCGCACGACCCCACCGCAATCACAAATTTCGGCTCCGGCATCTGCCAGTAAATCCGCAACAGACGATCTTTGGCTTGTAAGGATACCGGACCGGTACAAATCAGTACATCCGCATGGCGGGGAGAACCCTGCAACTTAATCCCAAACCGTTCTACGTCATAACGCGGCGTTAGAGTTGCCAGAATTTCAATATCACAGCCATTGCACGAACCACTATTGAAGTGAATTGCCCAGGGGGAATTAACCCGCGCCCACGTGCGGATTTTATCCAGCACCTGCTGCCATGGTGTGCTCACCTCAAGACCCATTCCAACCTCCTCTTTCAAATCTTAAATCCGATACAACCTATCCTAATAATAATGCAACCAGCGCCAAAATCAACCCCAGTAAAAAGGGCAGGATGCTGGCACTGAACTCACCCGTGCCTAATACCAGCATTCCCAAATGCAGAATGGCAAAGAAAAATGCAATCAGGAAAAAGGGACGGTAACCCGGCGCTGCGGCGGTGGAGGGAGCTGCTTCACCGCTTCCATAAGCACTTTCCTTAACCGGAGAAGGATTCTCCGGGCCGGCCAGCACTTTGCCAAACCGTTCAATGATCAGTACCAACGGGATGTAGAGTAAGAATGCCAGTGGAGGAGAGAGCAGAATTTCCATAAAGGTTTACCTCCTTAACCGCCCAGTAAGGCCAACAGACTTTGAGCAGCCGGTTGGGTCAGCCAGCTCACCAGAGAAGGCCAGAAGCCCAACACAACCACGCCGAGAGTCAGTATGAGTAAAGCCGCGTTCATCCACGCTGAAACCGGCTGACCGCTTTCAATCCGGCTGGATGGCTGATGACGGTACATCCGGTTGATCAGCGGGGCGTAATAACCAAGCGAGAGAACGCTGTTAAGGGCAGCGAAAATCACCAGCACAATTGCCCAGGTCTGGCGGGTTTCAAAACCGCCTACGAAGATCTGCCATTTGGACATAAAACCTGCCAGCGGGGGAATACCGCCCAATCCGAGCAGTGCAACACTCAAGGTAAACGCCGCCAGGGGATAACGGGTTGCTGCCCCGTCCAAATCATCCACCATCAACGGCTGATGCTTGCCATTGGCAATGTACACGGCATAGAGCAGAGCGCCGGCCGCAAGAAACGCCAGTCCCTTCATCAAGCCGTGGGTGATAACATGAAAGAAACCACCCGCCGCCGCATTCGGCGCACCAAACGCAAAGGCACAGCCAATCCCCAAAACAATGTACCCCATGTGGCTGAGACTGGAAAAAGCCAAAAGGCGTTTGACCTGCGTCTGGCGTAACGCCATCAGGTTGCCCAGCAGCATATTCAACGCGGCAAAGACCAGCAGGAAAACGCCCCAAAGCTGACTGACCGCAAATAATGCCCCCAGCGCCCGCAGCAGGGCAATTAACCCCGCTTCGATTACCACCCCCGAAAGCATGGCACTGATTCCGCTGGGCGCCTGCGAATGAGCATCCGGCAGCCAGGTATGCAATGGTACCAACGCTGCTTTGACCCCAAAACCAATCAGGAACAACGCCCCGGCTGCCAGCATGACCGGCGTCAGCGGGGCATTGGCGCGGATAGCGCTCAAGGTGAGCGTGCCGGTCTGTCCAAAGACCAGCGCAATCCCAATCAACACAAGGGCCGAGCCGACCGCGCTTTGCACCAGATATTTGACCCCTGCTTCCAGGGCTGCTGGCGTCTGGCGGTGGAAAGCAACCAGCGGGTATGAGGCAATTGCCATCAACTCGAACCAGACCCACAGGTTGAACAGGTCTGTGGCGCACCCCAAGCCGATCATCCCGCCGACCATTGCGCTCAGCAGGGCATAGAATTTTTCCTGATGTTCTTCCCTGTTGAGATACGGTCCGGAGAACAAGGTAACCAGCACACTCAGCACCAGCACCAGCGTGGCGAGGAGTGCACCCACCCCATCCAGTTGCAGCCGAATGACACCCAGCGAAAACGAAACCGGGCCGCCCTGATCCAGGATGACTTGCAAGGCGATCGCAAGCGGATAGAACGCCGCCAGCAGTACCAGCAACGCAACCCACCGGGCCGGGTTCAGGCCCGGTTTTCTCCGCTCAACCAGCCTGCCAACCAAATAGATCAGCGGTGTGCCCAGCAGGGGCAAACCCACCACGAGGAGAAATGCAACGCCCGCTTCCATGTCAACGCCCTCCCACAGCAAGACTTGCCAGTAAGATCAGGAATGCACAAACGATGGCAAACACATTCCAGTTCAACAGGCCCGGCTGAGTCACCCGCAGGGCTTCGGCCAGTTTTTGGGTGGCATTGACCACGCCGCGGTTGATTGCCTCAAAACCGAAACTCTCGGCTGCTGCCTTGCCCACCCCGCTGAGCGCCTGCCCCACCCGGCTCAGGCGCCGGCGCTGCCAGCCAGCCAGCCAGCCAAGTGCCACCACTCCCAGCGCCAGATAAGTCGCCGGAGCCGTGATGACTTCTTCAACTACCGCCAGCGTGCTGTGTACTTCCAGATGATGGGCTGGTAAACTCTCCGCCAGCAGGTGACCAAACGGCCCGGCCAGCAGCCAGGTGGTCAGGCTGCCAATGGCTAAGGGCAGCAGAGCCACTTTCATGGCATTGCCCGCATCGTGAACATGCCGTTCGGGATGCGCCTCACCGTAGAACACCATCGAGATCATGCGAACCGTGTAAAACGCCGTCAGCCCGGCCACAAAAACCATCAGCGCATACAACCACAGCGGATTTTCATGTAAACCCGCTTCCAGAATCAACTCTTTGCTCCAAAAGCCGTTGAAAATCGGGATGCCGGCCAAAGCCAAACCGCCAATCACAAATACGGCGCGGGTTACGGGCATATCCTTACCCAAGCCGCCCATCCGGCGCATATCGCGTGTACCCACCGAGTGAATCACCGCCCCCGCAGCCAGGAACAACAGCGCCTTGAAAACGGAATGGCTGAGCAGGTGAAATTGACTGGCAAAAACCCCACCGGCACCAACTGCATAAACCATAAAGCCCAATTGGGAAATGGTGGAATAAGCCAGTACCCGCTTCAAGTCGGTGGCAACCATCGCCATAACGGCTGCCAGCAAAGCCGAAAGCATCCCCACAATCATCACCGCTTCCCGCCAACCCGGAACCCCGGCAAAGGCCGGGTAAAAACGCGCCAGTAAATACACCCCGGCATTGACCATTGTAGCCGCATGAATCAGAGCACTGATGGGCGTGGGGGCTTCCATCGCATCCGGCAACCAGGTCTGGAAGGGGAATTGGGCGGATTTTGCCGCTGCAGCAATCAGACAACCAAAACCCATCCAGGCCAGCACTCCTGCTGGCAAAATTGCCGGATTTTCAAGCAGCACATGAAAATCATTGCTGCCGGTATAGGCATACAGAAGCAGCGCCCCCGCCAGCAAACCAATCCCACCCAGCTGTGTGATGATCAGTGCTTTGATACCGCCCGCAACTGCCTTCGGATCATCGTTATGAAAAGAAATCAGCGCGTACGAACAAAGGGCAGTAATTTCCCAAAAGAAGAACATGAGCAGCAAATTACTGGTCAACACCAGACCGGCCATTCCCCCGATGAAAAACAGCACAAAGGCGTAATAACGGGGCAGTTGCCCTTCCCCGTGCATATAATCCACCGAGAAGATGACCGCCAGCGAGCCAACTACTGTGGCAATGGCCGCCAGAAAAACCCCCAATCCATCTACCACGAAGGTGAAATCACCAAACACCCCCCCCATCGGAAGGGAATAAACCAGCCGTTCTTTGCCGTAAGGCAGCAGCAGTAAAGCAGCAACCCCTGCCGCCACCGAAAACGCCACAGCCAGCAGATGGGTGAATTTTTCGTCCCGATCACCAGCCAGCCAGATGACCAGCGCCCCCAGCCAGGGCAAGCCAATTGTCAGCGTCAGCCAGGTCATCGCCATAGGCTACCTCCGTAGCGTGGTCAACGCGCTTAAGTCCAGAGTGCCAACCACCCGCCGTACCTGCACCGCCAGCGCAAGCCCCACCACCGCTACAATCGTATCGGCAACGATCACGGTCAGTGCCAGACTCTGTCCGAGGTTTTCCTGCCCCTGCAAGCGACCGGCCAGTACCAGCGCCAGCATGGCAGCCTTAACCATGATTTGCAGCGCAACCACCACCTTAATCAAATTGCGCACGGTCAGCAGCGCATAGGTGCCCACCCCCAACAAACCGATCACAATCAAAATCACAATGTTTGGAACGGATAAATTCATTCCCCATCCTCCGAAAGGCTGTGTTCGGCCGGGGTGGATTCCCTCTCGCTCAACAATCCAAGAACCCCCAGCACGCCGCAAAACACCAGTACCGCCTGCAAGAACACATCCATCTGACGATTGCCCCATAAAACCACTTTGAGAGCCGGTTCTCCCACCGATGGCCCAGCCCGGTCAATCCCCGGCACCAGCAAAACACCCAGCAAAACGATGGCAAGCACACTCATCACCACCGCCAGCGGTTCCTTGATCAAGCCTTTCAGGTCAGCGGCTTCCTCGCCGGTGAGGTTGATCGCAAAAACAAACAAAACCGTTACCAGACCGGCCCCCACACTCAACTCGATCACCCCGATTTCAGGTGCGCCGAGCAGATACAATTCCAGCGCAACCAGAGCGCTGGTGCCGGCCAGCCACAATGCCGAAACAATCAAGCGCCGGGAACGGATGGCTTGAATGGCACACACCAGAATCCCGACCGCCGTCACGAGATGCAGCATGATGATTTTTCCTCCGGTGAAATGGGTCTCAAGATAGAAATGTCCGCCGACGCGCCGGTTACCCCTATGCCTGATCACATCTCCGACACCGATAAATCATAGGGAAAACATGCTCACTGGTATAGGTATATCATCATTTTTGACAAAAGTCATGTGAATTTCATCACAAAATTAACTTAAAAATATTCCTGACCCACTCGGTTTAACTACAAAACGGCTTTGCCTTTCTAACTTAAGGACAAAACCGTTTTGTTGAGAACGCTGGAAACCAGCTTACATGCGAGTCAGCTGGAAGGTGACACCATAGTCCGAATCTTCGCCATCTTCGGGTGTCACATAACGATGTTCCACCACATATCGTACCGTTGCCGGAGTATCTGGAGCCTTGGGCTTGGGATTATGACTGGTAGAAACTTCCTCAAACCTGTACCGCTCCACGGGGGGCAATTGTCCTTTCGGGCTGGTCAAGTTCCAGGCTTTGCGTGCATCCATCGTGATCAAGTCCACGGCTATCCGGTCGGCCGGCGCCCAGGCAGCCCAGAACAATCCCACAATCAGGATCAAAGCAGCGACTACAGCCAGAACAATCAAGCCCTGCGTCAATGTCAGTGAAATCATTTTGGCAATGGATGCGGCGGTTCCTTCCATCGCAACCGCCCCCTGCCAGATGTTTTCAAGGTAATGGACAAAAGCAGATCCAAAATCCCGTAATTGATCTCTTGCGGCTGATTCGCTGTCCACCTCAAAACCAATCAGACCGGCCGCCATCAGCCCTCGATTGAAAGAACCGTTCCACAGATCAGCGCTGTACGCGCCCGAATCTTCCCCCGAGTCCATATCATCCCAGGCATCCCGATTAAACTCAACATGTTTCACGGGGGCAAGGGTATGTTTTCCGGAAGGCATCGAAGCCGGAATCAGGTGGGCAACCCACGCATCAAACCAGATCTCATCCGAACCCAATCCATCCGTTTCTTCGTAGCAACGACCGTTTTCGCTCCAGAAATGGAAGGCAATGTTGGGATCCGGTTCAATTTGCAAAATCAATCGATTCGATTTCAAACGAGGTGCAATTCCGCCGGAATAAACTGCCGAAAGCACATTATTAACCTCGATCCAGACATCGTAAAGACCGGGCGGGAAAGGCGCACCGGGTTGTTGAGGATGTTCTTTAGGGACATTGACCACAACCGAATCGAAAACCCGCCAATCATGGATGGTATGACCACTCTCATCCTTTACCGGGGTTTCCAGATCGCCAAAAACTGGAGCATCAAGGGATATTTTCAAACCAGTATCACGGTTTTGGAACCATACTTTGATCGTCTCGGTGATGAAATTGAACCCTCTCAGACAAATCGTCGCTCCCGGTTCAACCACTGGAAACTGAAGACACTGACCATTGAAGGTATAATCCTGCCCGCCCTCGCAAAAAGCCGGGAATAAAGCTCCGGGTGGGGGTGGCGGCGGAGTTTTCGGTGTGCAGTTGGCAATCAGTTCCCCCGGTTTGTTTAGGTTGACCGAAACGCTGCAATCCTTGGCAATTTGATAAGGCTGGAAAGTGTAAACATTTTCCATCGAAGAACGATAACTCGCCACGCTGCCGTATTCTTTATAATCGCCAATGTCCGGACGGATGGCAGTCAACCACGGCCACGGGCCGCTGAAAATCCGCGGCTGTTGAGAACCATTGGGGGTAGGCGGTAAAACCGCATCCCATATTCTGACCTGTCCGGGGCCTTTGATACCCTTTGAGTTCGACATCAGAGTTTGGGCAGTGTAAGCCAGCCCTTCCAGAACAAAGGCTTCTATCACATCTGCCGGCTGAACTCCATCGCCGCGGACTTTATCGGCCAAGCGCTCATCGAACAAACATTTACGCAAACGGGGTGATAAGTTCTCATAACCTTTAAACCCCTCCCCCAATGCTTTCAGTTGTTTTTTGTTCAAGCGCGAAAGCCCTTCAAAGATCATCTCTTCATAACCGGCTCGCGGATCTTCCCCCTTGCTGAAACGATAAAAAAGTTCTGCCATCATGGGGACAATGGCATCCACCGTTGGCAAATCACAACAAAGGCAATCTGCTTTTGTTCCGGGACGTTGTTTCGGTTTACGAAAATCGTCCACTTTAACCCCAGGAACCCGTTTCAGGATCTCGGTGATTTGCTCTTTTTCTTTGGTCTTTCGCGAACGTCCCCCGCACCGACAATTGGCTTTGGGATTGGCTGCTTCCCCCATCGGTGGTGAACACGGATTTTCTGGTGAGATTTCTTCGCGGACTCCTTCCTCTCCCAGAGGATGCTGATGGGATGCCGTCTCCTCGGATGATTCTTCTTCTTTTTTTTCATGCGCTTTCATAGAATACTCCTGTTGCCTGACTTAACCTTAAAGCAAAACAGGCCAGGGTTGGCCAAAGTTACGGGTCTCTATTCCATAGGCTCTCCGTAAAGAAGAAATGTTATTGAAAACAAAAGGACTTTCCTCTAACCTCACGAAATCAGACAGAGACGAGTCCGTTGAGGAAATTACTCTTAACGAATGCGCTTTATACAGGCTATTATTTACCTTTTTTATCAATATTTTGATTATATCCCCCTGTGTCAAAAAGTCAATCTGGAAAATTGCAAATTGCAATTGAAGGCATTTTTGAACTCATCTTCGCTGAATTTCCTGAATGGCCGTTAAAGATAAACATAAACCGTTGACAAACATAACGCATTGCGTTATATTCCAAATAACGCAATGCGTTATCCAAGGAGGTTGAAATGGCTAAACGAATCGGGCACGAATCTGTCGAAGATGTTACCAATCGCGGTGGGTTCACCGAACTTTCACGGAAAATCCTGCTGGCAGGCATCGGCGCTGCCGCTCTGGCTCAGGAAGAAATTGAGCGCTTTGTCAATCGGCTGGTGGAAAAAGGCGAACTGGCTGAAAAAGACGCCCGCCGGATGATTCAGGAGATCATGGAAAAGCGCGAGAAGCTGGAACAAGAACGCCGCGCCGCCGCCCAGAAAAGCCGACCGGCCCCGGTCACCCAGGCGGATATTGAAGCCCTCAGCGCAAAAATTGCTGAGTTAAGCAAGAAGATTGAAGAATTACGCAAAGAACGCGGCGAGTAATCCGGTTCTGAATGCTGCACATCAAGCGTTACAGCAACCGCAAGTTGTACGATACCGACAACCGGCGCTATATCACCCTGCCGGAAATTGCCCGATTCCTGCGGGAAGGTGAGGAAATTCAGGTCATTGACCATGACAGCGGAATTGACCTGACCACTCTGGTAATGCTGCAAGCTCTCTTCAGCGCCGAAAAACGGTCAGGCGGCTGGCTGCCGCCCAATCCGTTCGACCGATGGTTGGAGGTGGGTGAAAAAAACTTTCAAACCCTGCTGACTGCTCTGCTCCGCCGGGTTGATTTGGATCGCCTGGTCAATCGGGAAATTTTGCATCGCCTGGAGCAGCTGGTCAACAACGGCGATCTGGTGCCAGAAGAAGCCGAGCGGATTGGCAACCTGCTGATGAAATCCTCTCCGCAGACCCTTGACTCTCAAATACCCACACCTGCCCGACGCGAATCCCTTGAAAATCTGCTGGCGGACCTGGAGCGGCTCTCCTCCCTTTTGGATGAACTCGCCGGCCCGCCAGCCACCTGAACCTTGCTTATTCGATCTTGAACACCATGCCAGCCGTCCTTCCCTGAATGTCGGGGAAGTAATAAGCGTAGGCATGCGCCGGCAGCACCCGAAATTCACCTGCCTGCAATGGCATGAGCCGGTAAGTCAGCAGGTACGTCCCGGCCGGCACATATGCTCCCACCCAGCGGATGTGATCGTCGAAGATTCGCGGTTCACTGAAATGCCACCAGCCCCAGCCACGAAGGAAGCGGTCTTGATCCACAACCCCATTCTGCCCTTGTTCACTCCCTTGCCGGGTGGTTAGCAAGGTCGTATTCACAATTTCTGCACCAGCAGGAATGTAGTCTTCCACCACCAGATATGTGAGGTCCTCAGGTACGGTGATGGATAGTTGCACCTGCACAACCGGATTGCTCATCGAACGGTTAACGCCGGTAACCGGCGAGCAGGCATCCGCCCGGCAGTCAGCACCTTCCAGATAGTATTGCCGGCTAAGGATAATTCCGCCGTCCATGGCTTGTACCGTCTCGACGGGTTGACCGACATCGAGGATCGCCCGGTAATACAGACGCCCGCTGCCAGCCGACCGTTGAATCCGCAGGGCATTTCGGTTGGAGGGGAATTGAGTGATATTCACATCCGCCCGCACCGTGTTGAAAGATTGCGCCCCTCCTGCTTCTCCGCTGGCAATGGCTGCTCCGTTCAAAGTGGCCGAGAAGGAGTAGTTGCCTTGCAGCTCGCCCGTCGCCCGCACAGCCCGGCTGAGGGCAGCCAGCACCCACCCGCTGCCGTAACTGTTCAACCAGCCTTGCACCCCGCGTTGGAGAGTCAGATAACGCACCGCATCACCCACGAGGGGCGAGGCCGGATCCAGATCGAGCAGCGCCATTAAAACAATGGCTGTTGAAGCGTAAGTATTTGAAAAGCGGAACAGCGAGTTGTCTTCTTCCTGCCAGAAAACCCCATCTGCCGAGCGAACTGCCCCGCCCTGCAAGTCAGCCAAAATGGTCTGAGCCGATTGAGTATCACCGCTGCTGTTGAGCGCCATCGCCAGAAATGCCTGCCCCCACGGATTTAATCGTCCGCGCAAGCGCAATAATTCCGGCGGAACTGGATTCTGGCGCCCATGTTGATTGAGGACAAAGTAGGCGAAAGCCAGCTGATCCAGTTTGGCGGTTTCCTGCGCCATTTCGGGCGTGTAAAGACTGGCTGTAACAAAACGATTGACATCTAAAATCTGAAAAGGTTCAATAACAAAACCGGCTGCACCCGCCTGATCGAGCACCCACAAAGCATAGGTACTCAAGAAAAAGTCACTCGGTTCGCTGCTGATCCAGCCCCAGCCCCCGTCAGCCTGCTTCTTTTCAAACAAGCGGTCGAGGTCACGCCGGATGGCTTGCTGCAAGCGTTCGCTCAGGTCCGGTGCGGAGAAATTGGTCTCCCGGCTCAATTGATACACACTCAAATTCGCCGCCAGACGCGAGAGCAATACCTCGACAAAATCATCCGGATAACCTTCCAACACCTCCAAACCCGAAAAGACGCTACCCGCCAGATTGGGAGAAAGCTCAATCCGCAGGTTGCCCCCGGTTGGGGTGAACGAGCGCGGCAGAGTGACTACCTCCAAAACCTCTCCCGCCTCATCAAGAATCCCCCCCGTTACAAACGATTGGGGTGTGCTGTATCGGTGGATGGGTAAATTTTCATTAGAAAGCATTACCGCATCTTGCAGCCCCCCACCTTCCACACTGAAAATCAACGAAGCCGAAGGGACATCCTCGACTTTGACCCACCAGTTGACCCGTTGACGGTCATTGGCACTCAGCTGAAGCGCCTGCCGCTCCAAACCCGGATTTTCCAGCACCAGCCCGCTGCTCTGCAAACGAACGGTGACATCCAGTGAAGCATCCGTGTTGTTTTGAACCACAGCCCCTATTTCAACCCGGTCACCCGCCACCACAAAACGCGGCAGAATGGGCCGGATTAGCAAATCCTTGCTGACCAAAATCTCGGCAACTGCTTCCCCCACCCGCGCATCACGGGTCAGTCCGCGCACAAGGACCACCCATGTGGTTAAATTGTCCGGCAGGTTAAATTCCAACCGGGCAAAACCACTCGAATCGGTTTCCAGCGCCCCGACCCAGTAGGCGGTATCTCGAAAATCACTGCGAACGGGAAGCGGAGAGGCATCTCCCCCTCCACCGCCGCCTAAGCCGCGCGGCAGCAACGGGATGCGGCCGATATATGCCGCCATGGAACAGCTGGTGAATACCCCCAGCGGCTGATCCCCGTAAAAAGCGCTGAATATATCCGGGGCATTTGGCGTACTCAACGCAAAAATAGCCTTGTCCACCACGGCTACCGAGAACTCGCCCTGGAGCGGATTGCCGCGCTGATCCTTGACCTGTAGATCGAGCCGGGCGGTCTGGCGCGGTTCGAAACGGCTTTGTGGAGCAGCCAATCGTACATCCAGTTGAAACGCCTCTGGTTTCACCTTCAATTCGAGATAACCCTGCCTGAAATCCGGCTTGCCGGTTTCGTTCACCCCCAAGAGGGTAACCGAAACAAAAACATTGGGAGCAAATGCTTCCCCAATGGATAGATTTACCGTTTCGCCACCCTCGCCAATCGAAAGCACCTGATCGGTAATCACACCGCGCCGTTCGACACTGAGCCACGCCAGGGTATTTCCCTTCAACGGATTGGGAATGAAGATCTGGGCAGTATCACCCACAGCATATCCCTTTCGGTCGGATTCCAGCCGAATCTGCTGGTTGGGTAAACGCGGCCATGGAGCGGCTCCGGATCCCCCCACCCAAACCAGGGCTTGAGAGACCGCCTCCTCGCCCCGCACCTCCAATCGGTAAATACCCGGTTCCTGGGGTGTGAATTCGAGGGTCGCCAGGCCGTTGTTACCGGTGCGCAGGTCGGCTCCGCTGACCGGAGTGACCACCTCACGGTAGGAGACGGCTCCGGTTTCGACTTCGCTCCATTCCTGTACCCACTCAATTCGATCAAAGGATGCACTCAACGGGCGGTCTGCAATGGGTTGATTCTGCCAATCCACCGTCAGAACAGAAAAGATGAACGGACTGCCGGCCGGTTGCACCCAGCTTTCCGGGCGAATTCCAATGACAAAATCCGCAGGGTGCAGGACGGTTTGCGCTCGCTGAGACACGGGAAAGCCGCTTTCGTCCGTCATAGTCACTTCGAGGGTCAGAACCTTTTGGCGATTTTCTTCCATCAGTGCTGTGAGATTTTGGCTGAGGAAAGTCAACGGAAAACGCCCGTCCGTCCCGGTAATGCCGCTCCCCCCTATGATAAAATCCCCAAGCGGTAATTCCATCCGCATCCACCAGTCCGGTTCAAGCCAAAAGGTATCCACCCGACCCGAAACAAAGCCGCCCGGCAGGTCTGCTTCGGTGTTGCGGGCATACAATGACCAGCTGACATTGACCCCAGCAGCCAGCGCTCCAAAGAAATAATTGGCTGCCACCTCAGCGCGGATGTCTTCACCCGCCCGGTAATCGCTTTTGGAAAAAGCAACCTGCAAATCAATTTCCGGCTTGCGGTAGGCCGCCACCTGAAACTCAATCACCGAGTCGGGCTGATCCTCAATTTGAATGGTATATATCCCCGTTGGCGTGTCGGGCGGCAATTGCACCTGCCCGTACGCCGTACCATAAGGCGAAAGGCTCAGTTTTTGGGTTTCCAGCAAGGGTGTCCCCTGTTCGGGGGAGTAGCTGCCGTAAATTTTTACGGTAATCTCTTTCAAGTCGGCGGGCGGGTAGCGTGCATCGTTCCACTGGCGAACAACATAACGGTAGTAAACCATTTGCCCCGGTTGATAAATAGGGCGGTCGGTATAACCGTAGGTTTTGATCGGGGGTTGATCAAAATTGCTGTTAATTCCAAAGTTCCACGGGAAAATCCCACCATTCCATTCCGTGGTTGCCAGCGAAAAATCGGGGTCGCCCTCCTTTCCCAGCGTGACCACCAGCG
The DNA here is from genome assembly GCF_001306055.1 of Bellilinea caldifistulae. Lineage (GTDB taxonomy): Bacteria > Chloroflexota > Anaerolineae > Anaerolineales > Anaerolineaceae > Bellilinea > Bellilinea caldifistulae. The sequence continues at coordinate 47,585 of NZ_LGHJ01000017.1, forward strand.
TGCGGTAAGACCGGCTCTCGGTCAGGGAAATCCGAGCGATGCCCTGTTCATCGGTTTGGGCTTTGCCCAACTCCAATCCACTCCCCCCTTGGTACACGGTGACTTCACGCCCGCTCACCGGACGGCGGTTCAAAGCGTTGACCGCCCAAACCACAACCTCTTGCTGGCTTTCTTTGATGGTCAATTGAATGGGACTGACCACCATTAGCAAATTCACCGCTTGATAGGTTTCAGTAAATTGCGGCGAAGAAATACGAAACGCATAAAGACCGGTTTCCAGACCACTGCGATCCGCCTTGAGGGGAATTTCAATACCCTGACTGGTGTTCTGCGGTAAATTCAATTCAACCTGCCAGTTTTCCTCAAGCGGCAGCGAATCAAATGCGGGGGTGCGTTCGATGGCACGAATCACATCCAGCAGGGTTATTCGCGCCCGGCGGATACTCAACCCCTCCAGATTCGTGGCATAGGCTGGTAATGTGGTATCCCCCGGCAGGGCGTAATAGAGGGTGCCATATGTATTCTGGATGGGAATATTGAGGGTGGGAAGTGAATTACCGGCTTTGAAGGTGAAGGTATAATCCCGCCCGAGTGCCTGTCCCCAGCGGTCCTGGAGGTCTGCTTTCAGGGTCAAGCGGTAGGTTTGACCGCTCTTGAAGAAGCCGGAAATGTACAGAAAACCGGCCTGCTCATCGCTGAAAAGGAAGAAATTACTGATTTTTGGTTCAAGGAGTACCCGATCATTCAAGTTTTGAGTGCGTGCCAGAGGGGCAGAAAATTCCACCAGCAGTGAGCCGTAATCGCCAAATACTTCCAGATCTTCCCCGTCTGCGGGGGTGGTGGAAACCACCTGAAATTGCCCCACCGTTCGAAAGGATTGGTTCAGTGTTTCCTCAATGGTTACTCCGCCCAAGGCTTCAACCCGATCCATCTCAACCACATATTCCCGATTTCGATCCAGCAACTCCTGAGGTTTAACGGCTACCACCGAATCGCGCTCGCTCCACTCATAGGTTAGATTAACCGGGCTGCCATCCTGCCTCCGCAGGCGTAAACCCTGCTCGACACTTCTCCGGTTCATGGGTTGATTGAAGGTCAGGCGAATCTGAACATCCAGCGGTTGTGCCCCTTCCAAAGGCGGTTCAATGCCGATGAGTGCCGGTTTGACAGTACTGAACTGCCAGTTCATCAATTCAGCATCCGGCAAGGACGTCCCATCCACACCCACCAGTGTGGTATTCATCACAACCTGATAGGTCTGACCACCTTCCAGTGCCGGGCGGGGGGTGAACACGTACGTGCTGGTATTTAACCAGCGTCCTTCCCCTTCGGCGGCTGGCTGCAGGGAAAACGCCGCCGGTTCGGCTGAGCCCACTTCGCCCAACTCGATCACCGGACGATTGAAGGAAACCGCCACAATTGAGGTTGGATCTAAATCCTGCACATCCGGTTGGGGGAGTCGTTCGGTGATGCGCAACTCACCTGCGGTGCGAAATTGGTAAGAAAACGCACGGAGCAGGTTATTGCCGCTGCGGTCTTTTGCGGTTGGCTGCAGCGTGAGCGTAAGTGGCGTATCCAACGGCAGGGCCTGATCCGGCACAAAACGCACCGATGTGTCATCCAACCACTCAAAACGGCCCGAGGTGACCGGACGGATCTCCAGAGCGCCCTCTACGGAAGGGCGATCCATCGGCTGATCAAAAGTCACAACCATCCCCTCGCGAGGGTTGATGATACTGCCCGGTTCGGGTTGAACCTCTAAAACTGTTGGGGGCAGTCCCTCTTGGAGCACAGGCAGCCGGGTAGGCTGAGCCACTGTCTGAGTCGGCAGGGTCGAATTGGTCGTTCCACCAAATGGCAGATTGCAGGAAAGACCCACAACGGCCATCAATCCAAACAAGGTCATCATCACCCGAAACAAACCCGGTTGAGTATGGTTTCTCATGGGGGATCCTCCGTAAACACCGCTCAATCCACTGGCGAACTAACTTTACTTTACCACAATTTGAGGGGGAAAACTCCCATCGAATTTATTGAGGCAAACCGCAATAGTTTTCAGGATAGACGCTCTTGAGTCGGTTAAAGTTTCAGAAAAGGGGCTGCCTGTTTTTCAGGCAGCCCCTGCTGTCGGAATCCCACCATCCCCATCAAGGTTGATTGAGGAATGCGCCGAAAAAGCGCCGGAACAACTGGAATTGGCCGCTTTCACCGGTATGATTGGGATTTTGAGCATCCCAAATGGCGGCAAAAGACGCAACCACATCATTGGCATTCAACAAAGCCCCATTGGTGAATCGGACACCATAACGCAGGTTGAAAGTCCATTCGGTCGCGTTTGGATTGGAAGACCATGATTCCGCCAACCCCGGCCGTAGACCAACCCCATCAAACTTGTTTTCGACCAGTGTGGAATACAAGAGACTGGTCACACGGAAGGTCGTCCACTGGGTGGCGTCCGCTGGCCAGAGCGATTCTGGTTCAGCCGATTGGAGAAAGACCAGCGTTCCATCGGGGGTGATCACTTCCGGCAGATTTTCCAGATAGGCATTCACCGCAGCCCCCTGCACCTCGCGGCGAAAAACCGCAGCAGTGCGCACGTGGGCAAGCGGGATTGCGGGTGTGTGCATTCGCAGCATCTCGTTGATTCGGTTGTATCGGTTTTGGCGCTGGTCAGGATCACTGGTACGCCCGGCTTCGTTTGCCATGAACTGAATATCCGGATAGACATTCCCCAATAGTTGGGCATTGGACGAAAAAATGGTTGAATAAAGGCTGTTGGGGTCTGCGTAATCGGCAGACCACGAGTAAAGGAAGAACGCCTCGTTTCCGGCCTGAACCGATTGCTCGAATTCGGCTGCCTCCATGCGGTTGAGACGCACATTGATACCGTACGGCAATAACTGCGAGCGAATCGTCTGGGCAATCCGGTGCGGGTCGGGCAATAATTCATTGCCCTGCGAAGAATAGGAAAGGATCAATTCCTGTTCAAAATCAAAGTTTGCCCGGCGGAGTAAATCCAGTGCTTGCTGCGGGTCATAAGGCAGCCAGGCATACAGCGGGGTGTAACCCACCCCAAAAACCGGGGAAAGGAATTGTTCGGCTACTTCGGTGCCGACCGGGTAAATCGTATTGACGATCCTCTCCCGGTCAATCAACATACTGATCGCTTGACGAACCCGTGCATCGTTAAACGGCGCAAAGCGGTTGTTCATTCCAATAAACGCCAGATTCAGCGCAGGGCGATAGACTAAATTCAAGGAACTATCTTGATTAATGCTGTAAAAGGAATTGGGGTCGGGCGAGTCCATCGCATGGGCTTTTTCAGTGCTGACCTCAACCAGCCGCGAGAGCGAGGTGGTCGCCCATCGAAAGGTTAGGGATTCAATCCGGGGTGGCAAACCCCAGTAGTCCGGATTCGAGCGGAGAACCAATCGCACACCCGGCACATATTCCGCTACCTCATAAGGCCCGCTGCCGTTTGGCTGGCGGCTCATTGCCTTCGAGTCCCCCCGGTGTTCATTCAGATACTCATCATCCTGAATTGCAAAAATTGGAAATGCCAGTTTTGCCGGAAAAGCCGGATCGGGGTTGCACAATGTAAAGCGCACAGTGTAATCATCCACAGCCTCCACTGCGCGAATCGCTCCACCGTAGGAACAATCCTGAGCCCGTACCCGCTGTAAATTGACGGAGGCCTGCACCTGTTCAACTTGCAGGGAAAGCGGCTGACAGGCGCTTAATACGAGACTGATCGTCAAAAGAAGAATGCTTATCCAACTTGAACTTTTCCTGATGAGGAACGTAGATGAACGCTTCATTAGACGCCCGGCTCCCTTTGAATGGGTGGTGATTCCTGATAATCCTCCGGATTGGTCAACATTCGCAACCACGGAGATTGAGCTCCAAGGTAATTATACGGGAAGAGCAGCCCTTTGGAATTGACAAATCAGTAAGGTGGCTGCTGGTCAACTTTTCCTAATCAAGGTATACTCCCTTTGGGATTTCAGCATAGAGGTTACGGGGTTTTCTTCGAATGATGCAAAAATTGATCCAACTGGATGTGAACCTGTCCAATCGGTTGCGCATGGAAGTGGACGAATCCTTCCGGTGGAAACTGGTGGCATTTTTAGCCCACTCTGGCGATTCGTGGTTTTGGCTGCTGGGTTTGGGGGTCGTCTGGTTGTTTTCCAACGCATGGAGGGGATTTTCGGCCTTTTTAATCCTTGATATTCTTCTCCTGGCCGCCCTGGTGATGGGCATCAAATTCCTGGTGCGCCGTAACCGCCCACCGGGTGAATGGGGCAGCATTTACCGCAACACTGACCCGCATTCCTTTCCCTCCGGCCATGCTGCCCGGGCAGTCATGATTGCTTCGGTAGTGGCAGCCAACGCTCCTCTGTGGGTGGCAGCCTGTGTGGTGGTTTGGGCGGTACTGGTCAGCCTATCGCGCATTTTTACCGGTATGCACTATGTATCGGATGTGGTAGCCGGTATGGCACTGGGTCTGCTAAGCGGAGGGGTGTTCCTCTCGGCAAGAGAGTGGATGCAGGCCGTTATACCTTTCCTGTTCGGGTAGTTCCAACCCATGTTCAGGCGCGGATTTTTCTCCCCTCACGGGTGGATCACAATCGGCTTTGGGTTCTTCCTGCTTTGCGCCTGTCAATCCCCATCACTGGAAATACGCGTGGAAAATCAGAGCAGCCTGCCAATTTGCGAAATCTACTTTTCGCCACACCAGCAAACGGATTTTGGCGAAAATCAGTTGCCCGAAGGGGAGTGGATCGCCGGTGGCAGCAGTCAGACTTTCACCCTCGAAGCCGGAGTGTACGACCTGTTGATACGCTCCTGCTCGGAAGAGACCCTCTACTCCGCTGCCCAAATTTCCCAAAACCGTTCCATCATCATCGGCAGCCAGGGGAACGCTCTGTTTCGGGTGACCAATCAAACCACGCAGGAAATTTGCTACCTTTACATTTCCAGTAACGAAGAATGGGGGGACGACCGCCTGGGTAAGGTCGAGAGCATTCTGCCTGGCAGTAAGCGGGTTTTCTTTTTACCGCCTGACATCTACCATGCCCGGGCATTGGATTGCGGCGAAAATGTCCTTGCCGAAATTGGAGAGGTCAACCTGAGCGACTCGTTCGAGTGGGTGATCTCCCCTTGAACAGAGAATTTGACGAATACGGCGCGCTGGAGTATGCTTAATGGCGGGAGTGGTCGGGTCCCGGTGGGCTCCCCGGTCTTCAAAACCGGTGGCGGGCCGCGTTGCGGGCCGCGGTGGGTTCGACTCCCATCCATTCCCGCCTGATTAATGATGGTTATCCTCAACAGGGACAATGACTCATGGAAGATCAACCTTTGCTGTATGAACGAGTCGAACTGGCTGTACGCCGGGTCTTCTTCATTGAAGACACCACCTATGGAGATGAACGCAAAGGGTTTGTAATCAAATATCATGGGCGGATCATCCTGCCAGATACCGCCGAAGCCTATGACCGATTGGCTGAAGCGGTCGCTCCGTTGGGTTTAACCCCCCTGTTTCGTTATGAAAACAACCGCCAAACGGTGATTTTTGTAACCAGCCGGCAAGCTCCGCGCCCTTCCAATCCTCGCACCAATCTGATCTTCTTCATTCTCACCCTGATCAGCGTGTGGTTCACCGGCGGAATGCTTAACTTACAGGAAATGCCGGCCAATGCGATCGAATTCGTCTGGGCAATCATCAGCGGCGGCTGGCCGTTTGCAATCAGTATGCTGGCAATCCTTACGGCCCACGAATTCGGACATTATCTGGTGGGCAGGCGGCACGGTGCCGCCGTCAGCCTGCCCTACTTTCTGCCGCTGCCATTCCCACTCAGTCCGTTTGGAACGCTGGGCGCCTTCATCAACATGAAAGAACTGCCTAAAAACCGACGGGTGCTGATGGACATTGGAATTGCCGGCCCGCTTTCCGGCCTGGTCGTAGCAATTCCGGTATTATTGATCGGCCTGTCCCTTTCCACACTTTCTCCACTGCCGGCAGCGCCCCTGGGCAGCGGACTGGGACAAACGCAGCTGGAAGGCAATTCCATTCTTTACCTGCTGCTCAAATTCGTGGTCTTCGGGCAGTTTTTACCAGCACCGGCTGATTACGGCGGACTTCCCCCGCTGCTTTACTGGCTGCGCTATATTTTCACCGGACAGCCGCTGCCGTATGGCGGGCTGGACGTTCTGCTGCACCCCGTAGCGTGGGCGGGCTGGGGCGGTATCCTGATCACTTCGCTGAATCTGATTCCTGCCGGTCAACTGGATGGCGGCCACCTGCTCTATGTCCTTTTCGGACGGGAACGTGCCCGGCGTATTTACCCGCTGGTACTGCTGGCACTCGGCTTGTTGGGGTTCGTCTGGTCGGGCTGGTGGCTGTGGGCTGTGTTGATCTTCCTTTTTGGACGGGTGTATGCCGAGCCGCTCGATCAGATCACCGAACTGGATCCGCGCCGTAAACGTCTCGGATGGCTGACCCTGGTGGTGTTCCTGCTGGTGTTCACCCCCGTCCCGCTGGTGCTGATGCCCTGACAAAGGTCTCAATCCATTCGCCCTGCAAGGTCCGGTAAACACCCAGTGCCGAGACGGTCAGGCAGACATGCGCAGGGATCACCCCGATCAAGCCGCCAATTGTAAGAGAAGAAAAAACTTCTGGGGGCAAACGGACGATTCCATGTTCCTGGGAAAGCCGCACCAGCGCGCCACCCGGAATGCGCGGCGACCATCCCCGCTCATTCAGCAGCACGGCCCAGCCATAAGCGGCTATGCCATTTTCTGTCACGCTGTCTTTGGAAAAGTGAACCGCGCCCCCGTAGATTACCGCCTCTTGTCGTTCGGGGTGGAAAGCCACCAATGGGCAGGCAACCACTGCGGCTATGTCGGCCTCCCGGCAGGCTCCCAACTGTGCCATCTGAGCATCGTAAAAGACAAAATTACCCGGGCGGATTTCATCAACCCCTTCAAAATTATCACTCAGGCTGCAACCGGGGGTATCACCCACCGATACTTCCAGACCATCAATGCCGTTCTGCTCTAAAAATTGGCGCACCTGGTTCATGCGCTGGTTGCTGCGTCGAAACCGCTGCACCACTTCGTCCGGGTTTTGGCTTTGATAGGTCTCCCCGGCGTGGGTCAACAACCCACGCAGATTCAAGTGAGGCTGCTGCCGAACGTGACCGGCCAAATCCAGAACAGCGTGGGAATCATTCCATGCCAGACCTGTGCGTCGGCTGCCGCTGTCAATCTTAATCCACACATCAACCGGCCTTTCCACCGCATCCGCAAGTGCTTCAACATGCCCGGCACACTCCACCAGCACACCCAGCCGGATGAATTCGCTCAACCGGCGCACCAGATTGATCTGGCGTAAATTGAGGGGAAACGCAACCAGTATGTCTTTCCAACCGTGTCCGGCAAAATACGCTGCCATCTCCAGCGAGGAAACGGTAATTGCCTGAATACCAAACGGCCGAAACCACTCACCTGCTTGCGCCGATTGATGGGTCTTGAAATGGGGGCGCAAGCGTACCCCCGCCGTATTGGCCTTTTCGACCATGCGTTGAATGTTCTTCTGAACACGCTGGGGATCGATCAACAGCGTTGGACGAGAAATATCGGGATATAAGGTTGGGTTCATGGCTCTATTGTATAATAATTGGCATGAATAATCAGCAATTAGCCGAGATTTTTGAGCGTATCGCCAATTTGTTGGAAATCAACGGCGAAGTGGTCTATAAAACCCTTGCCTATCGGCGGGCTGCCGAAAGCCTGCGGGCTTATCCGCGTGAAGCCGAGGAACTGTACCGCGAAGGTAAACTGACGGAAATTCCCGGCGTTGGCAAAGCCATCGCCGAAAAGATCGAAGAATTGCTCACCACCGGCAAACTGGGCTTTCTGGAAAGACTGGAGCAGGAAGTTCCCCCAACCTTGCTGGAATTGCTCGAAATACCGGATGTTGGCCCCAAAAAAGTGGCTCTGTTTTGGAAACAAGCCGGCATCACCTCCCTGATGGATCTGGAATCGGCTGCGCGGGATGGCCACCTTCGCCGCCTTCCGGGAATCGGCGAAAAGTCCGAGCAGCGCATCCTCGCCGGGATTGAGGCGCTGCGCAGGCGCAGCAAACGCATGTTACTTGGCACGGTGCGCCCAATTGGCCTGCGCTGGTTAAACTGGCTGCGGGGACTTCCCGGTGTGCGGGAGGCCGAGCTGGCTGGCAGCCTGCGCCGCTGGAAGCCGACCATTGGAGACCTTGATCTGGTGGCGGCAGCCGATGATCCGGTGGCTGTAATGGAGGCTTTTGTCCATCATGATGAAGTTGTGCGGGTGCTGGCACATGGTGAAAACAAATCCAGCATCGAGCTGAGCAACGGCTTGAATATCCAGCTCTGGATTCAACCACAGGCGAAATTCGGTTCACTGCTCCAATTCGTGACCGGTTCCAAAGATCACAACGTGCGCCTGCGCGAACTGGCCCAGCGGAAAGGTTTTTCCCTCTCCGAGCATGGGCTGACCACCCCCGACGGCAAGGAGCTATTCTTTGCCAACGAATCCGACCTCTATCAGGCCCTTGACCTGGAATGGATACCACCGGAACTGCGAGAAGATCGCGGCGAGATCCAGGCAGCTCTGGAACACCGTCTGCCGGATCTGATCAGTCCAGCCGACCTGATTGCCGAATTGCACAGCCACACCACCTGGAGCGACGGAGCGCTGAGCATTCACGAGATGGCCAGGGCAGCCAAAGCACGCGGCTTGAAGGTGCTGGCAATTACCGACCACACCCATTCACTGGGCATCGCCAACGGGCTGGACGCCGACCGCCTGCGCCAGCAGCGCAAAGAAATAGACGCCGTCCAGGCAATGCTGGGCGAGGAGTTGACCCTGCTGCAAGGCGCCGAGGTTGAAATCAAAGCCGATGGTAGTCTGGACCTGGCCGATGATGTGCTGGCCGAGCTGGATATTGTGATCGCATCCCTGCATGTCAGCCTGCGCCAGCCGCGCGAGGAAATCACCGCCCGCTTGCTGCGTGCCATCCGCAACCCGCACGTGGACATCATTGGTCACCCCAGCGGGCGTTTGCTTCCCAACCGCGAAGGCGCGGATTTGGATTGGGAAGCGATCTTAACCGCTGCCCGCGAAGAAAATGTTGCCCTCGAAATTAACGCCAATCCCTCACGACTGGATCTGGATGAAGTACATGCGCGTCGGGCTGTGGAACTGGGAATCCTGTTGAGCATCAACACCGATGCTCACAGCCCGGCGGATCTGGAGCTGGCAGAATATGGGGTTTCGGTCGCACGGCGGGCCTGGGTGAGCGCCGCTCAAGTGTTGAACACCCGCTCTCCCGCCGAAATTCGCCGCTGGCTGGCTGAACACCGCCACAAATCCGGCTAGACAAGCCACCCAATAGCACCGGCTCGTACCCACGCATTGGCAAGCGGGGGCTTACTTGCATTCAACCTTGCTAACAGGGTTGAAAAGTAAGGTATTACCCACATCTTGCGTCTGATAAGACAGAATAACCCATATTCTGCCTTGTTCTTTTCGTAGAATTCCACCGGCCTGTTTCATCGGGCCAATGTATAAGGTTTCAAAACCCCGAGGGCTGCAAATCAGACTTGTTTCGGTTAAAAATTAAGCAGAGGTAATAATGAACTACGCTACCATCCGCCACGAAAAAGACGAATTCTTCGCCAATCACCCGCAAAGCCCGCTGAGGGAAGAACAAAAGGTCGTTTTTAGCGGATTGAATTACTTTCCACCCAACCCCGGTCTGCGGCTGGAATTGACGCTTCAGCCATTTCCTGAACGAACCCATGTGGAAATTCAAACCAACACCGGTGATATTCAGATCTACGCACGGTTGGGACGTTTTTCTTTTGAAGTTGAGGGGCAAAAAGTCGAACTAACCCTTTACGGCAATCAATACGGCTACTTTCTGCCGTTTGTGGACAGTCTGGCAGGCGTAGAAACCTACCCGGCCGGGCGGTACCTTGAACCGGAGGCGATTGGGCAAAACCAATTCATCGTAGATTTCAATCTGGCCTATAACCCTTACTGCGCCTATAACGATGACTGGTCATGCCCGCTCACCCCCCCGGAAAACCACCTTACCGTACCCATTCGCGCTGGCGAGAAACTCTTCCATTCACCATCCAATCACAAGTAAGAGGTTAAACAATCATGGCAAAAGCAATCTGGAACAATACCATACTGGCAGAAAGTGATCAAACCATTGTCATTGAAGGCAATCACTACTTTCCCCCGTCTGCCGTCAAGTGGGATTATTTTGTAAAAAGCGAAACCCACACCACCTGCCCGTGGAAAGGCGAAGCCAGTTACTACACGATTGTGGTCAACGGACAAAGCAATCCGGATGCCGCCTGGTATTACCCCAACCCCAAAGAAGCAGCCCGTCAGATAAAGGATTATGTGGCGTTCTGGCGCGGCGTCCGGGTTGAAGCCTGAAAAGCATGGGCGGATTGCTCATAGGAGACCGAATCGAGCCTTTTTCCCTGCCCTCAGCAGACGGGAATCCTTATTCATTTTCTGACCTGCTCAACGGAAATCCTTACCTGCTACTTGTATTTTTGCGTCATTTGGGTTGAATACCCTGCCGCGAACATGCTTTGCAGTTGCAAAGCGCCCGGGCTGAATTCCAGCAGGCCGGTATTTCCATCGCCCTGGTTACCTTTGAGCAGGGATACTTGCTGGAGCAATGGAGGGAAACCACTCGAATAGACTTTCCCATCCTGCTCGATCCACAGAAGAACCTGTATCGGGCTTTCGGCTTGCAGCGTTCCATCCGCCGGACGTGGAATTTAGCGACCCTGTGGTTTTATGCCCGGAGATTAATACGGGGTGAAAAGTTGATCGCCACCGGCGGTGATCTGCATCAATTAGGGGGTGATTTTATCCTCGACCGGGAGGGTGTGGTACTGCTGGCCTATTACAGCCACGACCCGACCGATCGGCCACATCCCAAATCCTTGTTGCAATCCATTCCATTAGAAAGTTAGGAATTCGCCAGATTCCCCCTTCTACCGGTATAATGAAAGAGATCGCATAAACAAGGAGATAAAAATGACGCTCCAAAACACAAACCGTCCATCGCTCAAGTGGCGCGGTTACGAAATCAGTCCGGTTGTACAGGCCTTCCGCTTCGTGCCATTCCCCCAGTTCGGAATGATCTGGAATCGTCCCGTTGGCGTACGGGTTCAAACACCTCAGGGCGAAACGCAATACCTACCGGTCTACGATTTGACTCGCATGCTCCAGATCATAATTGTGCTGGGCGGGTTGTTGTTCTTTTTCCTGAAAATTGTTTCCCAGAGGAGATCAGCATGAGCAATTTAGAAAATGTAGAAAATGAAAATCAAGCCGAAACTACCCTCCCCGCAAACGAAGAAGAATTGGCTGCCGCGGCCTTAGAAACCATTCAGGACACCATGGATCAATTCATGGCAACTGCCGATGTGAACGCCGTCTTTGGCGAAACCATCAAACATCAGGGAAATCTCATCCTGCCGGCTGCCGAAGTAGTCAGCATCATGGGCTTTGGCATTGGCAGCGGTTCCGGCGGCGGTGGAGGCGGCAAGACCTTTGCCCGGCCGGTAGCCGTGATTGTCGCTAATGAACAGGGTGTTCAGGTCAAACCGGTTGTAGATTTCACCAAGATTTACCTGACCGCCTTTACCACCCTGGCATTCGTCACCAGCGCCTGGCTGCGGATGAGGCGCGGCCAATAACCCCCACAACTGCTACAAGGACATGGAACGAATCCGGATTACCCGCCTGCGAGGGGATGCCCGCCTTCCCACTCGAAAACATCCCGAAGATGCCGGATTAGACCTGTATGCCGTCGAAAGGGTCGAAATACCCCCCCATGAATTTGGCATTGTACCTACCGGCATTGGCGTGCAAATTCCCGCCGGTTTTGTCGGCTTATTAAAACCCAAAGGCCGCAGCAACCATCTGTTGGGAGCGGGTGTGGTGGATGCCGGTTACCAGGGCGAAATTCTGGTCAAAGTCGCCAATCCCACCAATGAGCGGCTTGTCTTTGAAGCCGGTGACGCCGTCGGGCAATTACTGATCCTCCCCATCCTGACCCCACAGGTGGAGGAAGTCAGCCCGGAGGAGTTCAATCAAAACACTACTGCTCGCGGGGCGAGCGGCGGGATTGTGGAACAGAAACGCCGGCAGTCGGTTGGTTAAAGCGAAGCGTTGAATTGATTTACCGCCCTGACAAGTGCATCCAGGTTAGCCAGCGGTGTATGCGGTGGCAGGTCGTCTTCCGGCGCCAGCACAATGTTGGGAACATCGCGCATGGCAGTTAACAAATTTTGAGTTTCCTCATAAACCGCATCCGCCGGAGCACCTGTTAACCAGTCCACTGCCAGATTGCCGACGACCATTGTGTCTTCTGTAAATTGCTTAACCGCCGAAGCCAGACTCACACGGCTGCCAATCCAGTAGCCTGCAGCGCCACTGGTATGCAATTGGGTCAATTGGGCTTCATCCGCCAGCGGATTGTGCAGGATGACCCCAAAATGCTGATTCTGGACCTCCCGAATCAAACGTTGAATGTGGCGTAAAGAAAACCGTTCGCGCTGATCAGCGGTCAAAGCATCCTCCAGCGGCTCACTAACCACAACGCCGTCCGCATCGTTGAAATGGAAAGCATGCAGGTAATCCGGTAAAAAGCGCATGATTTTATCCAGGAGCGCATCCAAAACTTCCGGCTTCTGGTTAAGAATTTCCTCCCAACGCTCTTCGCCAATCATCTGTCGGGCAACTGCCAGCGGTCCGTTCATGATTCCCAAAACGAATGGTTTAGGATCCGGAAGACGTTCTTTTAGCAAGCGGGGGATAGCCAGCGTGACCGTCGTGCGTTTATGCCCCGGCCGGGGAATGATCATCGCCTCAACATCCTGTTGAGAACCAATCATCGCTGCTGAGGCACCAATCGGCATTTCCGCCTCCACTTGAAGCGGTGTGCCAAACGCTTCAGCCTCGATCATTCGGTCCCAAATGGGTAAAAGAAACGCACCTCCAAACCGCTTGTACACCTCTTCAAGAACCTGAATTTGCGTATTGGTATCGGTAGCAAATTCAGAGATGGCTTTGTCCATTTCCAATCCAACCGGATATCCCGCCGGGAGGATGAATAAACGCTGTTTCGATTTTAGAACGGTTTCAGTAAGGTGGAGCATAAAGGCTACCTCCGCAAGGAATATGATTTTTTTTGAATGGACTAATTTTAAACCCATTCGCGCCTTATGGCTGAAAGGCAGCGTATCTTTTCTTATGCAACAAGAAAGGTCTTTCATATCATTTACCCAATTGCTAAAAAACCCTTGACAAAAACAGAAACAAGCAATAACATTAGTTATATGCTATAACTTATGTGAGAAATCATGACAAGAAGAGCAAAATTCCGCCAGATCACAATTGACGAAATCAAAAGCCTTGCCCGCCTTCAAATGGCAGAAGGCGGAACGGCCAGCCTATCGCTGAATGCGATTGCCAAACACATGGGAATGAGCGGCCCGGCATTGTACCGCTACTTTGAGAGCCGTGATGCCTTGATCACCGCCCTGATTGTAGAAGCTTATGAGGCGCTGGCCAACGCATTGGAAGAAACCGCTGCCCGCTTCGCCGATCAACCGGTACGGGATTGTTTGAGACAAGTCCTGCTCACCTATCGGCGTTGGGCACTGGATCATCCAATAGATTTTCAATTAATCTTTGGTAATCCCATCCCCGGCTATCAGGGTGAGGAAAAAATCACCGCCCCCACCGCAGGCAAAGTTTTTGCCCCCATCTTGAAAATCCTGCAACGCGCCTATCAGCAGGAAAACCGCCCGTACCCGTCCTTTTTAGAAAACCTGCCTCCACAATTACAGGTTCGGCTTTCCCATTCCATGCGAGAATTTCAGCCTTCTCTGCCCGAAAAAGTGGTGTATATCGGAATCGTTGGCTGGTATCACATTCATGGGATGATCATGCTGGAACTTTTCAATCATATTCAACCCTTAATCAGCGATCCGGCCACTTTTTACTCCAATGAAATTGAACGGTTAATGGACCAGATGAATTTATGAGCCAATGACCGGTTGGCATTTTGCTTTTACGAAATTGTATAAAAAAATTCGATGATCAACATTTAAAGGAGTCAAATCATGTCAAATCAAACTTCTCTCCATGTGGTTTTCGGCAGCGGACCGTTGGGGCTTTCCGTTGTGGATGAATTAATGGTTCAAGGCCAGCGGGTACGCCTGGTCAACCGCAGCGGTAAAGCCGATGTGCCTGCTGAAGTCGAGATTGTTCCGGCTGATGTATATGACCTTCAACAGGCATTGCAAGCCTGTGAAGGAGCTGCTTTTGTGTACCAGTGTGCCCAACCGCCCTATCACCAGTGGGTGGAAAAATTCCCCTCCTTACAGCAAAACATTCTGGAAGCCTGTGCAGTTGTCGGAGCGCGATTGATCATCGGCGAGAATCTTTATATGTATGGTGAGGTTGATGGGACAATTCACGAAGGGCTGCCTTACGCCGCCACCACCCGCAAAGGTCAACTGCGCGCCAGGATGGCGGAGGCTGCTCTGAACGCCCATCAAAAAGGCCGTCTGCCGGCTGTGATCGGCCGCGGTTCTGATTTTTTTGGCCCTCGTGTGCTGGGTTCCACCCTGGGCGAGCGGGTCTTTGTCCCTGCTTTGCGGGGTAAAACGGCCAGCTTCACCGGCAATCTTAATCTGCCGCACAGCTACACCTACATAAAAGATTTCGGGAAAGCGCTGGTCAGACTGGCAACGGAAGATCAGGCTTATGGACAGGTCTGGCATGTACCCACTGCGCCGGCCGCCACTCAGCGTCAAATCGGCGAGATGATTTTTGAAATTCTGGGGCAGCCCCCGAAAATGAGCGGGATGGGACGCTGGATGATGGCAATTGGCGGGTTGTTCATTCCCGAAGCCCGCGAAACGGTTGAGATGATGTATGAATTCGAGAAACCATTTGTAATGGATAGCAGCAAATTCACCCGTGCCTTTGGTCAAACAGCCACACCTTTACGGGATGCACTGGCCGAAACCATTGATTGGTATCGGGCTTATTTGAATCAATAAACCGTCCAGCTGAATCAAAGGCCTGGATTTTACTGCTCCTCCCAGCGGGTGTGAAAAACACCTTCTCGGTCAATCCGCCGGTAGGTGTGTGCGCCGAAGAAATCCCGTTGAGCCTGAATTAAGTTAGCCGGTAAGCGTTCACTGCGGTAGGCATCAAAGTAGGCCAGCGAAGCGGACATTGCCGGCACGGCAATTCCCTGTTCGATGGCGATCATAACGACCTTGCGGAGTGACTGCTGAAGGCGGTTGACAGTCTCACTGAAATAAGAGGAGAGCAGCAGGTTCTGCAGATCCGGCTCGGCCTGATAGGCAGCGGTGATGTCGTTCAACAGGCTGGCGCGAATGATACAACCCGCCCGCCATATGCGCGCCAATTCCGCCAGATTCAAACCATAATCGTATTCCGCCGAGGCGATCCGCAGCATAGCCATGCCCTGCGCATAAGAAAGGATTTTGCTGGCGTACAATGCCTGCCGCACGGCTCGAATCAAATCCTCGCCATTGCCTGTAAAGGCCGGTGCGGAATGACCGAAAATGGTACTGGCATGTTGCCGTTCTGCCTTCATCGCGGAGAGAATCCGGCTGTAAACCGCCGCATCAATCGTTGGCACGGCAGCACCAATATCCAAAGCGTTCTGGGCCGTCCACTTACCGGTGCCTTTCTGCTCGGCTTCATCCAGAATGAAATCTACCAGCGGCTGACCGGTTTCTTCATCCGTCTTTGCCAGCACTTTGGCTGTAATTTCAATTAGAAAGGATTTTAATTCGCCATTATTCCACTGATTGAAAATCTCGCTCAATTGAACCGCGCCTAACCCCAACACCCGCCGAAGCACCTCGTAGGCTTCGGCAATCAACTGCATGTCGCCATACTCAATGCCATTGTGAACCATTTTGACATAATGGCCGGCTCCGCGCGGGCCGATGTAACTCACACAGGCTGCGCCGTCCTCGGCTTTGGCAGCGATTGCGGTCAGAATCGGCTGCAAAATCTGCCACGCAGTTTGGGAACCACCCGGCATCAGGCTCGGCCCCCACAACGCCCCCTCTTCTCCGCCGGATACGCCCATCCCGATAAAGTGAATTCCTTTTTCAGCCAGATACTGGCTGCGCCGATCGCTGTCCATAAAATACGAATTACCGCCATCTATCAGAATATCACCGGGCTCCAGATAGGGCAGCACATCCTCGATCGCCTGATCTACCGTCTTTCCAGCCGGCAGCATCAACAACAGGCGGCGCGGCTTTTCGAGCATTTGCACCAGTTCTCTCAAACTGGCAGCACCCCGCGGTTGAGTGCCGGCAGCAGGCTGTTCCACAAACAGGCGCACTTTTTCCGGCGAACGGTTGAAAACCGCAACGCGGAATCCGTTGCGTTGAAAATTGCGTCCCAGGTTAAATCCCATGACCCCAAGTCCATAAATCCCGATTTCTGCCTGTTCCATGCGTATTACTCCTCTGCTTTGTCTTGGATTTCAATGCGGATACGCTCCGCCATTCGGCGCGCCTGTTCCGGCGCAATTCCCAGGTACGTTTCTACCTGCATTAATTGTTGAACGCGCTCAACGCCGAGAATGCCGCCAATGTGTTCATCCTGACAGAATAAATCCACCAATGGATTCTCCCGCCCATTTTGTACCGCCTGCCAGGCAACCAGCGAGTGGCCGCGCAGGCGTTCGTGCATGACCTGCCGATCAGCTCCGGCTTTGACCAGCGCCATCAACACCCTTTCAGTAGCAGCAAAAGGCGCATACTGCTGCAAATTACGCCGAATGGCTGCCGAATGGAATTGCATCCCTTTCAAGATTCGCCGGGTTGTGATCAACATCTCCTCGGTGATCAAAAAACACTCCGGAAGCAGCGAGCGGCGATTAGCCGAATCATCCAGCGTCCGCTCCAGCAACGAAAAAGCGGCATTGCCCCACGCCGTTTGCGGCAGATTTGCTAAAAGCCGCGCCAGCGAGTTGATCTTCTCCGCCAGAATGGGATTACGCTTAAACGGCATGGCCGAAGAACCCACTTGCCGGTCGGCAAACGGCTCCTGCCATTCTCCGAGTGGTGGAGACTGTAAAAACCGCAAATCAAAAGCAAATTTATTCAACACCGCCCCAACGGCCGCCATCTCGCTGATCAAACGATATTCCTGTAAGCGCGGCGCAACCTGCGAAGTAACCGGGTAAAAAGCCAGATCCAGCTTTTGACTCAGCATTTCTTCAAAGGCTGGCAGGTTTTGCTGACCGATCAGGTCGCCATAAGCAGCTGCAGTTCCAACCGCTCCCTTGAACCCTTTACCCCGTAATTCCCCTCTCAACCGGCGCAGCGCTTGCCATTCTGTCAGCAAATCCTGGGCATAAAAAGCCAGGCGGTAGCCCAGCGTGCCTGGCTCGGCTGGTTGCAGGTGGGTAAAGCCCATCACTGGTAAATCGGCAGTCTGCTCAACGTGCCCGGCAAAAAGCAAAAGCACCTCTTGCAACCGCTGCAGGATCAAATCCAGGGCAGACCGCAGGCGCAGCACCTCGGCATTATCTTCGATATCCATGGAAGTAGCGCCAAGATGAAGCACTCCCCCGCCCAGCGGCGATTGCTCGGCAAATGTTTTTAATTCTGCCATCAAATCATGGTGAATTTGTGCTTCGATCGCCAGCGCCCGTTCCAGATCAACCTTTTCTACATTCCGGCGCAGGTCATTTAATTGTTCTTCACTGACCAGTCCAAAATGAGCCTGCGTCTCCGCCAATGCCAGCCAGATACGCCGCCACAGTCGGCGTTTTTCGCCTTCACTCCAAATCCGCCGCATTTCCGGCGAGCCGTACCGCCAGCTGAACGGTGATTGATAGGTATCCCATTCGCTCATCGTGTTGATTTTACTACGAACCGCCGCCAAAACCAGTTGGCTGTCCCAATGTTATAATTTTCTCACCAAATCCTTGAAGCCGAAAGGTGATGATCATGGCAGCATCTGCAAACATTGTTCTGCTGGGTAAAATCGGTCAGTTAGGATGGGAGCTGCACCGCGACTTACAGCCGCTGGGCAGGGTGATTGCGTTGGATTATCCGCAAATTGACTTTACCCGGCCGGCTGAATTGCTTTCCATCGTAGAGTCTTTGCAGCCCGCTCTGATCGTCAATGCCGTTGCCTACACCAATGTCGACAAAGCCGAGAGCGAACCCGAATTGTGCGATCAAATCAATTGCTTAACTGTGGAGCAACTGGCTCAACACGCCGCCCGCCGGCGCTGCGGATTAATTCATATCTCCACCGATTATGTTTTCGACGGTTCCCAATCTCGCCCGTATACCGAAGAAGACCAGCCTCATCCGCTTAACCATTATGGACGTTCCAAACTGGCCGGTGAACAAGCCGTCCTCGCCAATGCTCCGGCCTGCTGGGTGCTGCGGACTGCCTGGTTATACAGCCGGCGGGCAAACGACTTTGTTCAACGCGTGCTGACCTGGAGCCGCCAACAAGAAATCCTCAAAATTGTGGATGATCAGATTGGCTCACCTACCTGGGCAAGGCTGCTTTCCCAAATCATCAGTCTGGCGCTGGCTCAGGCCAGGGGTGATTACTTTGAATTCATCCAGGCCACACGCGGCGTCTATCACCTCGCCGGTGATGGGGCTGCCAGCCGATTAGCGTGGGTTGAAAAAATCCTCGAACTCGACCCGGCGCGGCACGAGCAAAAAACCAGACAGGTACTGCCCGCAAAAACCGCCGAATTTCCTACCCCGGCGCAGCGTCCGTTGTTTACCGCACTCGATTGCAGCAAGTTCGAGAGGGTCTTCGGATTGCGTTTGCCAGCCTGGGATCAGGCGCTTGCGCTGGCAATGGAAAAATAATCGGCTATTTCAGCAGAGTTTCCAGCCGCGAACGGTAGGTGCTGTTCCCCAATTCATCCAGCAGGCGACGCAATTGCTCACGGTCAATGAAGCCCATTCGGAAAGCAATTTCCTCCGGGCTGGAAATCATCATCCCCTGCCGTTCCTCGACCGTCTGGATGAAAGCGGCCGCCTGGAGCAAGGATTCATGCGTGCCGGCATCCAGCCAGGCCACACCACGCCCCAGTTCCTGCACAAACAACTTCCCCAACCGCATGTAGGTCAAATTGACGTCAGTAATTTCCAGTTCGCCGCGGGGAGATGGTTTAAGCTCAGCCGCAATCTGGATGACCTGATTATCGTAAAAATACATGCCCGGCACGGCATAATTCGAGCGGGGATTAGCCGGTTTTTCCTCCAAACTAAGCGCTTTTCCTTCCGAATCAAACTCGATCACGCCATAACGCCACGGGTCTTGCACCGGATAGGCAAAAATGGCTGCGCCGCCCCCGTTGCTCACCCGGGCGGCCATCGAGCGCAAGACCGCCGGCAGTCCATGCCCGAAGAAAATGTTATCCCCCAGGATCAGGCACACCGGGTCACTGCCGACAAAATCCTTACCAACGCGGAAGGCATCCGCCAATCCGCGCGGCTGATCTTGCTCGGCATAACTGAATTTCATCCCCCACTGACTGCCATCCCGGAGCAACCGCCGAAACGATGGTAAATCCTCCGGCGTGCTGATCACCAGCACCTCGCGGATTCCAGCCAGCATCAACATCGAAAGGGGGTAGTAAACCATCGGTTTGTCATAAACCGGCAGGAGCTGCTTGCTGGTTACAATCGTCAACGGATGAAGACGGGTGCCTTTTCCCCCGGCGAGAATAATTCCCTTCATTTTGCTTCTCCTCGTGCAGCGTAATTTTTCATCAGCCAGGCCTGATACTCCTGCTGTTGGCGTATGGCGCTTACCCATTGGCTGTTATCCAGATACCACTCTACCGTCTGACGCAAGCCGCTCGCCAGTTCAAATCGGGGTTTCCACCCCAATTCACGCTCGATTTTGCGGATGTCCATCGCATAACGCCGGTCGTGACCCGGACGGTCGGTGACATGCTGCTTCAACTGAAAGTGCGGTCGATATGGAGATTCTGGACGTAGTTCATCGAGCAGGGCACAAATTTGCCGGATGATTTCCAGATTGGTGGGCTGATTGTTGCCGCCGATGTTGTAGGTTTCGCCAGCCTTTCCATCTTGCAGGATGCTGTAAATCGCCTCGCAGTGATCCTGTACATGCAGCCAATCACGGATTTGGTTACCGTCTCCGTAAACGGGCAAGGGTTTACCTTCCAGCGCGTTGAGAATCATCAAGGGGATTAATTTTTCCGGGAACTGGCGTGGCCCGTAGTTGTTGGAACAATTGGAAATGGTCACCGGCAGGCCGTAAGTATGAAAATAGGCGCGTACCAGATGATCACTGGCTGCTTTGGATGCCGAATATGGCGAATTGGGGGCGTAAGGGGTGTCCTCGCGAAAAGGCGGATCCTCGGGTTTAAGCGATCCAAACACCTCATCGGTCGAGACATGATGAAAACGCACCGGACGGTTTTGAGCAAAGTTCTCTTTGAGCCAGAACTGGCGGCAGGCTTCCAGTAAGGTATACGTGCCGACAATGTTGGTTTGAACGAACTGATCGGGACCGTGAATGGAGCGATCCACATGCGATTCAGCTGCAAAATGCACGACCGTGTCAATTTCGTGTTCGTGCAGCAGGCGATCCACCAGAGAGCGGTCGCAAATATCCCCCTGCACAAATTCATGCCGGTTTTCATCCGGCAGCCCTTTGAGGTTCTCCAGACTGCCGGCATAGGTCAGCGCATCCAGATTGATCACTCGAACGGTTGGGTTAGCCGCTAAAATAAAATGGACAAAGTTTGAACCAATAAAACCTGCACCGCCGGTCACCAGGATATTTTGCATCGTTCCTCCATCATCACATCAGGGATAGGTTTCAGCCTGCTCCAGCCGTAAACCGGCCCGGTCTTTTTCAGAAATAAGCAATTCCACCCCCTCCCTCAACGGCCATGCAATCCCCACCGTCGGGTCGTTCCACAAAAGGGTGCGATCCCAATGCGGTGCATAAAAATCGCTGGCTTTATAGACGACTTCTGCCCACTCACTGATCACATAAAATCCGTGAGCAAAACCGGGGGGAATCCACAGCTGGCGCTTATTCTCGGCGGAGAGGATTTCCCCCACCCATTGACCAAAGGTGGGCGAACTACGCCGTAAATCCACTGCCACATCAAAAATTTCACCAGTTACCACCCGTACCAGTTTCCCCTGGGCTTGCCGAATCTGGTAATGCAGACCGCGCAGAGTACCGCGCCTTGAGCCGGAGTGATTATCCTGCACAAATTGAGCCGTGATCCCATGCTCGGCGAATACTTTTTGTTGATAGGTTTCCATGAAGAAACCGCGCTGGTCACCGAACAGACGCGGCTCGATCAGAATGACATCTGCAATCCGGCAGGGGGTAAATTTCATCCTGCTAATTTTACTTGAAAGCCGCGGGGATGAGAACATTCTTTGAAAAAAATCAAGGATAGGCGGTCGAAAACACCACAATTCTCAAACTTTTCTAAAACTTATTTATTGATATTTCTGATAAAATTAATAAAAGTTATATCAACTCCTTTTCAAAGTAATCATCGGAGTGAGTGGGGGTAAGTTGGGTTTGCGGGAGGAATTTTACAATGTCATTTTTCATATCTAAAAACCACAAGAAAAGAATATTATTTCTCACAATTTTGACCCTGATGGTACTGGGTTTGTTTTTCCAAAACCCATCCCCCGGTTATGCTGATCCGGTGAATTATGCCCTCGAATTCGACGGCTGGTCAAATTATGTTGCCACACGTAAGGAAGGGATCATTTTTGGCAGTTCGAGCTGGCAATCCACAAAAAGTATCAGCGTTTGGGTTAAACCGCTTGCGCCCTCTCCTGTTTGTACCGGCCCCGATCCCGGCAGTTGTCAATTAATTGTTGGGGACCGCCCGCGTTTTTGGGGCATCTACCGGGGCATCTTAAATGGCGAGGACCGTATTTGGGTATGGAATTTCGACAACAGTCCGACCAGTGGGTTTGACTCAATCCCGATCATTTACGAAAATAATGAATGGATTCATATCACACTGGTTCATCACGACAACCGGTTGGATGCTTACCGCTTTGGATTTCTGGCGGGAAGCCGTGTGAGTGGAGCAAGCGTCGGCTTTTTTGATGACGGACCCGCTGACCAGACCGTTCTGCACATTGGCGGTGGTTTTACTCCCCCTGACCGAAAATTTCTCTTCAAAGGATTGATTGACGAGGTACGGGTTTATAACCGGCCTTTATCCGGGGAAGAAATCCGAGCTGACATTTACAACGAGTTGTCCCCTCCTTTCGATTCTGCTCTGAAGGCTTACTATAAAATGAGCGATGGCAGTGGTCGGGTGTTGAGCGATGACAGCGGCAACGGCCACAACGGCACTTTAGATCACATTAACAATCAAAACCCGCCGGGAAATGACCCGCTCTGGGTCGTGTC
Organism: Bellilinea caldifistulae; assembly: GCF_001306055.1. Lineage (GTDB taxonomy): Bacteria > Chloroflexota > Anaerolineae > Anaerolineales > Anaerolineaceae > Bellilinea > Bellilinea caldifistulae. The sequence continues at coordinate 70,145 of NZ_LGHJ01000017.1, forward strand.
CGGCCTGTTCGGCAGCGGTCCAACGCCCACCCTGCCAGCCACTTTCACGGTTACCGCCACCTTCACCAATACTCCATCTCCAACCGCAACCCGTCTACCACCCGGTTTCACACCTCAACCGAGTCTGACCCCCACCCGCACCCTGGATCCTAACATGAACAATTTCCTGTTTCTTCCAATGGTCAGAAAATAAATCTGTTAAGACTCCTGATAGCCGCCCGTCCTTGCTTGACGGGCGGCTTTTTTATGGCTATGCTTAAGCCAGCGAACTCCAATGGAAAAAACGAATCGAATCATTCTGAAAGCCTTCTTCGGGCTGGGAGCCATTCTGACACTGGTTGTCAGCGGCGGCTGCAATTTGCCCAAAGCCGGGCAAGCGCTTACCCCTACCGGAGATTGGGCCAGCACCGCTGCCGTGCAAACCGTCTCAGCCCTGACCACTCAGTTCGCCCTTCTGATCACTACTACACCGCCGGCTGTCGAACAAACCAGCCAGCCGCCTCAATCCTCGCCAACACTCACCCCCGCTGAAAGCATCAGACCCTGCGAGCGTGCCGAATTTGTCAGCGATGTGACCGTACCCGATGGCAGCGAGTTTTCCCCCGGACAAACATTCATCAAAACCTGGCGGTTGAAGAATACCGGTTCCTGCACGTGGACAACCAGTTACCGGGTGGTTTTTGAATCCGGCAACGTACTGGGAGCGCCCCCCAGTTTCAACCTGCCGGTGAGTGTACCGCCGGACGGGCTGGTGGACATTTCGGTTAACATGAAAGCCCCCGACCAACCACGCGACTATGAAAGTTACTGGAAGTTACAAAATCCCCAGGGAGTTGTCTTTGGGTTGGGCAGCGACGGCGGTAAGCCTTTTTGGGTGAAGATCAGGGTAATCACAGCAACCCCCGCGACTTAGAAGGAATTTGTAAATTTCAACCCGAATTCAGGATCAAGAAAAAAGCAAAAGAGAGATCCTTACAGGCAAGCGGGACGGTCTCCCACAAATTCAAATCGCATATAGGAGAAAGCGAGTATCACCCGGTTTAGTAAGGATATTATTCCTCTTGTGAGGGCAGACCTTAATTTTTTAAGGAGATGTCGTTTGCGTTTCCGTCGGCACCACCGTATCTGTCACAACCGGTAATGGCGAGGGGGTAAAGGTTGGAAGGGACGTTGGAGTGAATGTTTCCGTCTCGATTGGAATTTGCGTTGGCGTGCGCGTTGGCGAAGCCGTAAACGTAGGCCATGGGGTTCGCGTCGGGCGAGGTGTTCTCGTCGGGGTAATGGTGGGTGGCAGAGAGGTTGGCGAAGCCGTGAAGGTAGGCCGCGGCGTGCGCGTCGGCGGAGGTGTTCTCGTCGGGGTAATGGTGGGCGGCAGAGAGGTTGGCGAAGCCGTGAAGGTAGGCCGCGGCGTGCGCGTCGGCGGAGGCGTCCTCGTTGGGGTGTTGGTTGCCACAGCGGAGGTTGGGGTGAGGCTGCCCGCAGGCGTAGGTGATTCGGTGAGGATGGATGTGGCGGTCGGCGGAAGAGGAGAGGCTGAAGGAGTACTGGTCATTGTACCGGTGACGGTAGGCGAGAGCGTAGGAGGAGGATTATCCAAAGCACCGGAGATTACCCACAGAGGAGGTGTGCCGTTGCCGGGAACGATATTCGTTCCGTCCATCAATTGACCTGTTTTGCCATGGCCGCTGTCGTCAGTAAGGGTCAGGCCTTCACCGTTGGACATTTTGTAATAAGCAACCAGCCCGGCTTCTGCACCAGTCAGTTCGCTCATCATCGTATCCTGTATTTCCTGCTGGCTCAGAGCGGTTGAATAAATCCGCAATTCGTCAATCTGACCCTGAAATCCCCAAAAACTGTGGTTTTGATTCTGGCTGTCCGCTTTGATCATCCCGCCAAAATACAAAACGGGTTGAGCAGGCGGCTGAGCCGTACCAATGCAATTAACCGAACCGACGAGATTCCCATTTTTATAGGCAGAAAGGTAGCCGTTTCCATGCACCAGCGCAATGTGCATCCATTCGTCGAGGGTGTAACCAAACTGAATCTGGCGAATAGGGGAATAAGGAGGATATGTGGAGGGATTAGCCGGATCAAAACAGGCCATCCATACCCAAATTTGAGTTGGGCCGCGGCTGATGCCCCACCAGCGAGCGAAATCGCCAAAGATATTATCGCACTGAGCCGGTTCAATTCGGGGAATACCATTGATGACTGAACAATCCGCCACACCTTCTGGTTTAACCCATAAACTCACCGTTTTGGTGTAAACCCATCCATCATTGGGAAACATAGACACGGTACTGCCCAGGTTGACCATATCATCCCTGCCATCAAAAGAGAGGGCAAACCCCGCCAGACCTTCTGCTCGTACTGCCAATCGGGGGGTAAAACCAACCGCCATCAGCCCAATAATGAGCATAAGCATCAATCCGCTGAAAAATAAACGATAGCGCGAGGAATTAAACACGTTTTTTAACCTCAACTGCCCTTTTGCAAAAGTTAACTAAAGTTTCTTAACTTCATTCAAGCGGGTGGATTTCCCCCTGTTCAACTACCGGTACAGAAGTTCACCCCAGCCTGTTCCAGATTGGGCGTTCAAACCCTGATCTGCCCAGTAAAAACACCCATCTACACATTGTCCACTACTTCAATCAAAATAATTGAATTTATCATACCTGAAAAATGGGGAAGTGTTCTTTATAAATTTTTTATAGTTTTCTCCCGCCCTAACCGTTGTTTCTTCTCCGTGACCATCCCCAAACAATGCCTGCAACCACCAGTGCCGCTAAAAGAAATATACTTGCAGCTTTCCCAGAAATGGAATCCGCTGGTTGTCCCCCCTCTTTAGCGGCTTCGGTAGCCGCATAGGTCGGAACAAAAGAAGCCGTCGAATCAAGCGGGAGCGTGGATATCATGCTGGGAGATGCCTGAGGGGTTACTGAGGGTAGGCTTGAAATCACGGTTGGTGAATTGCGAATTTGCATTTCTATGGTCGGTGAGGAAGCGGCAGGTGACACCAAAAACCAATCGCGCGTGATCGTGTCGGTGCTGAAAAACTCCCATAACTGATGGGCTACCTTCTCAGCCCCCGCCGGTGAGGGATGGGTGCAATCTCTGGTCAAATCACTCCCCAACCAGAAAAAACCATCTTTTCTGGGATTCTCGCCATCAGCCCACAGATACGGTCCCCAGGAAAGAAAAGGCGCTTTAATTTCCCCCTTCTCCGGATCGAAATTCAATGCCGGGTCCCCTGCAATCTGTTTCTCGATCAGCCATTTCACCGCAAAACCGGTCTCATAAGCCAGCGGTTCCGGGCTCAATCCGCGCCAGTAGGTATAGGATCGCGTCCGGCTGGAAAGGAACACCAGTTTCAGATTAGGAAACTTCTCCTTCAAGTGCAGAACGACCGCCTGCAAATCCGCCTGTAAAGCCTCGGCCTTCTGCGGAAAATCTCCCCCGCCGGTGTTGGTCAGTTTGATCCAGGCTACCTGAACCTGTTGGGCAGTAAATCCATAGCCGGTAATTCTCCTGTCCAGCTCCTGCCAGGCAATTCCATCGGGATTGGCCCAGCGTTCAGCAATCTGGTTCGGTAATGCCCCGTTCAATAACACCAGCTGCGGATTGAGTTCCGCCTTCTGTTGAGCCAGCCGCATAAAAGCCCCAAACTCGGTTGCTGTATTGGACATACCGATGGAAATCAACAAAATCCTCCCGTTTATGTCATCTCTCAGCCCCTCTTTTGTCAAGGGTTGTATCTGGTGAGATAATTCCAAACCGGCCGCTTCGTGCTGTACCGGCCGGTTGTTGCTTCCTTCGGGATAAAGTCCTCCGCTAAAACCGGTGGACTTCCCGTCCATGCGGATATATTCATTCCCCCCCAGTTCGGTCAAGGGCAATGCCACCGACTGAAATGGCATGGTGCAAATTTCAGGCGGCTGAGTGGTTTGAGCCTTCACCGGATGTACTAAGGACGCCAGCAGGCCGAGTAAGACGAGACCTGAAAGCAAAGAAGAAATGCGAATCCATTGCTGGTTGAACTGCACATGCACCATCCATCGAGAGGCTCACTCCCGCCCGATTCCTTCAAACGAGAGTGAGCCAATTAGCCCTTGCCAGATTCGTTGCAGAATTTTTTCCTTACGGCAGCCGGGTAATGCGCCCCTGACCACCTTCAGGATATTGGACAGCCGTGATCAATCCGCCCAACCCGGATTGGATATAATTTCGAAGAGATTGCTGGTAAGTTACTCCGACGGTAGTAAAAGCAGCCCCTCGGAAGGGATACTGATCACCACCGCGCGCCAGAAAATCAATCGTCGCGACCGTCAAATCCGGGCCGGGGATGACGCTTCCATCTCCGACAATCTGAGTGCCGTCATCCAGGAATACATCCTTAACTCTCGAACCAACCGTAACGACATTCCCATTTGCATCCAGCGTTTGAGCGGTGCCGGTTGGATCCCAGGTAAAGCGGAAACCGGAAATTTGGGCAAAGCGTCCATCCCCAAATTCCACCCGCGAAACGGCGTTTTCCAAAATCTGCTTGAACTGATCTCTGGATACCCCTTCCACAATTGAAACAAAGTTTGGGAAGGGGAGAATCGAGAAGGTGGTCAACTCGGTAATGTTGCCAGCCGGGATGATAGAAGCATTCCGAATTCCTCCACCATTTTGGAGAGCTACTTGGGGCACACTCACTCCGTACACGCCTGCCAGTTGAGCTGCCTGCCAGCGCAATGCGTCAGCAGTCAAATTACCCAAATTGGTTTCCCGGCTGCGAATGTTGGTTCTTGTGCCGTCCAATGCCACTTCGCTCGCCCCAATTACATTCATACTCATTTCATTAAGCGCCTCAATCAGCGGCTCTACCACTCTGGATTGGACTTCCTCATCGGGGGGAACTGCGTCCGGCTGACCGCCCCCCGCAACCCGCACCGGCCCGCTTTGAGACTCATCAATCATGAGCAGGTTACCAGCTTTGTCAAAACCTGCCACCAGTCGTCCCACGTAGGCATAACTACCTGCGGTCGTTACCACCGGCACTTGAACACCGTTGGAATCAGTTGCCCACAAGGGGTAAGAGCCGAAAATACGCCCTTCGTCACCCGGCACCAATAATTGGCCGGGATTGGCCAGTACCTCATCACCACCGCCAGCGATGATGATGTCAACTCCTGAAAGATAAGGCACCATCGAAAGGTCTTCGGTAATGCTTTGCAGGTGACTGATCAAGATAATCTTGTTGATTTTCATCGTTTCCAGGCGGCGCACTTCTGCCATGACCGCTTCGGCAACCATATCATTGACCCGCACATTGCGTGGACTGGAAATGTACGGAAGCATGGGAGTAGTTGCACCAATAATACCCACCCGTCCCGCCGGCGTTTTTATGGTGGTGCTTGTTGCAATCCTTTTCTGATTTTTCAATTGCTGCAAACGTGGTTCAGCCGAAAAATCCAGATTAACGCTCAGGAAAGGTGGATTCGATACCGAAAAACCCTGAATGAAGTCCGCCAGCACATCCGGCCCAAAATCGAAATCGTGATTCCCCAACGCAATCGCGTCATAACCAATCAAGTCCATGGCGATGCTGTCGTAAAATGGCACACCATTTTTAATGCTGGCATTAAATTCCGGGCCAGCCAAGAAATTATCGCCAGAAGAGACCATTACCACACTTCGCGGAGCTGTTGGGACCGGCGGCTTGCCGTGGAGTGCATCCCACTTCAATCTATCCACCAACGTCTTGAAACGAGCTGCTCCACCAAAATCTTCTAAACCGCTTCCCAGATTGATTAAATCCGACTCTCCGTCATTGTTATGTAAAACAGTCAGCCAAAAGGCAACTTTTGGCTGACTGGCTTGAACAGTATTGTTGGGTAAAAGCCCAACCCCAAGAGAGAGAATGAGCAAAAAGGTCAAAATATAAGAGGCTGTTTTTTTCATTTTTTCTCCAAATCTGATCAAATGGCAGGAAAGGAACATTCGCCCATTAACCGGCCGGCATAAATCAACACGATTTTCTCTTATATCATTCCTCCTTAATTTTATATTTATTGACTTATATTATTGATTATATCAAATATTACCCTGTCATCATTAAAATTTACAGGAGAGCAGGAAACTCACCGTTTGGAGAGGACAAAACTGGCCATTGACCGTTATAATGAACCTGTACAGCCCGCGAATACCAGTGACCCTCTGGGACATCATCTTTCTTCGGTGACGGAGTCTTTCTGAAGGCAGGAATGAATGAACCCTTTGAAATCTGCCACGCGCGTTGCTCTGGCTTCTGATCAGGCAATTTACCGCAAAGGTCTCTCCTCATTGATCATGAGTATCAAGAATTTTCAACTTGTCGGTGAAGCTCAGAGCGTCGTCGAAATTGTTGAGTTATGCAAAATGACTCAGCCGACCCTTGTTTTGCTGGATTTTAAAAGCTCAGCCGAGCAGGCCCATTATCTGGTCAACGAAATTCACTCCCTCTGGCCGACGATGAAAATTGTGCTGCTGCTCGACTGCCCAGAAGAGACCTTACCTCTTGAAGAATTTGGCAGCGTACCCCTCTACCTCTTCTCCCGCGATGTAAACGAAGAAGAATTCAAAGCAGCCTTGCTTCAGGTCGAGCGCGATCCTTCCCCCTCACCCGAAAAAGAAGACATGCCACACCCGGTTTTCAATCATTCCAATCTCTCGCCTTTCGAGAAAGATCTGGAGGAAGCTTTCCCTTCTCCTCGTTCCACCGCAGCCGAAAACGAGGAATTTACCAGCCGGGAATTGGCCATGGCTGGTAAAATCCAGGCCGACATTCTGCCAGAAGAAGCTCCCCACCTGAATGGTTGGGAAATTGTGACTGCCCTGCAGCCCGCCAGAGAAACCTCCGGCGATTTCTACGATTTCATTCCCCTCTCGAACCATAAAATGGGTTTTGTGGTTGCCGATGTTTCGGATAAAGGAATGGGAGCAGCCCTGTTCATGGCATTGAGCAGCTCGCTCTTTCGCACCTACGCAGTTCGTTTTCCGACCCTGCCGGCCATCACCATGAGCGCTGTCAGCGAGCGCATCCTCTCCGATACCCGCGGTAATATGTTTGTAACGGCCTTCTTTGGCATTTTGGAACCGCTTACCGGCAGGTTGACTTATGCCAACGCCGGTCATCCTCCCGGCTTCCTGATCAGTGTTTCCGGTAAAGGGAAAATCTCTCTGAGCGAATTGAAAACCACCGGTATGGCACTGGGGGTTTCTGAGCAGGCCCGCTGGACGCAAAAAACGGTCCGCTTGTCTCCCGGCGATCTGCTCATCCTCTATACCGATGGAATCACCGAAGCCCAGAACGAAAAAGGCGAATTTTTTGGCGAAGATCGCCTTTTGGATGTGGCGCTGGCTTATGCAAGCCACCCTGCTGCCGAAGTTCACTCAGCCATCTTGAATGCGGTGCACCACTTTGTCGGCCATGCCCGCCGCTCGGATGACATTGCCTTGATTGTGGTACGCCGACAATAAGGGGTCATTGCGCTGGGTTACACGGCTTTTCCAGCGGCTCTGGCGCGTTCCAGAACCCGCAGGGCAGACTTGATGACCGGGGCGTCCACCATCTTACCATCCAGGCTAAAAGCCCCTTTACCTGCCTCCTGATAGACCTGCGCAGCCTCGATGATTCGCATGGCAGATTGGATGGCTTCCTCCGAGGGAGTAAAGGCTTCCTGCACCGGTTGAACCTGATTGGGATGGATGATTTGCTTACCGGTGAATCCCATCGCCGCTCCCGCCTGTGCCTCTCGCCTTAGTCCTTCTAAATCTTGAAGGTCTAACCACACCATATCCATCGCCTGCAAATTGAATGCCGCGGCATGGATGACCACCGTGCTACGGGCATACAATAATTCAAGAGCATCGCGGCTGCGGCTGGCTCCAATGCTTCCTGTAAAATCTTCCGCGCCGAAAATCAACCCCTGCAAGCGGGGGTCTGCCGTGCAGATCTCCCGCAAATTCAATAGCGCCTGGGGCGTTTCGATTAATACCAGCAGTCCAATGGAACCGCTTTTCCAACCGTTGGCGTGTTCGGCGGCAGCAATATGTTGACAAACCCACCTTACCTCATCTGCCCCCTCCACTTTTGGCAACACAATTCCATCCGGCTGAGCGGATAGTACAGCCCGCAAGTCCTCTTCAGCCAATCCCGATCCGAGTGGATTAATCCTCACCAGCCGCTCAGAACGTCCAAAATTGATCGTGCGCAGCGCAGCGGGGATATTTTCACGCGCGTCTGACTTACGGTTCACCGCCACGCCGTCCTCAATATCCAGGCAGATGCTATCTACATCCAGACCAGCCGCTTTGTGGATTTTCCGTACATCATCGGCGGGCACATACAACATGGCTCTTCTGGCAGGCATACGTCCTCCTTAACGCAGGTGAATGCTGGTGGAAAGCTTTCCGTGACCAGTTTACCAGAAAAGGCAAGACCGTTACCCCTGAAATTCCCCCGCTAAATTCAGCCCTCACCCGTAACGGTAGAGGATGCCAAAACCGCCACGGGGATATTCCCAGTGCAATGCCTCCGGCGGACAGGCAACCGTACAGGTACCGCATTCCAGGCACCCGGCCCAATCCGCAACAATTTTACCGTTTTGCTGGCTGTAAACATTGGCCGGGCAAACGAACAAACATGCCCGAATTTTACATTCCGCTTCGCACACTTCATTATTGACAATAATATGCGGATGACCATCATCCAATTCATACTTGTTCAAGGCAAGTCTTTCGGTTACCGATAAGCGATTCATAAAGCCCGGCCTCCATTCCAAAAATCTTTAACTAAATCCAATAAACTCAGGTTGTTGCTGCGAACCGCATCGCGGACAATCTGTCTCAGCGGTTGATGAGGGCTGGCGTCCTGCTGATAAATCTGACGAAATACCTCGCTTACCACTTGCGGATAGCGTTTGTACAACCGCGCGTTTTGCATGAAGTGCGGCGCATGAGCATAAGTCCTTAAATCCGCCATGACAAAACTCTCTTCCAGCTTCTGGCGATAGAGCGCCAGACTCTCCGCGCTAAAATCCCGATTTTGATGGGCTTTGACTACCGCTTCGGCCGCCGCAATTGCCGAGCCGATTGCCAGATCCATGCCACGCACCCAAAATCCGTTGTTGATTGTCAGACCAGCAGCGTCACCGATCACCACCATTCCGTCCATAAACAAGCGCGGAATCATCTTCAAACCCGCTTCAGGCACCAGATGCGCTCCATATTCGACCACCTTTCCCCCTTTGATCAGCGAAGCGATCCACGGGTGGTTTAAAAACTGGTCAAAAATCTCGCTAACTTTTTTCTGGCGCTGCACCAAATCCGCCAGTTGAATGACCAGCCCGATGGAAATACTCTCTTGATTTGTATAAAGAAAACCTCCACCGGCAATTCCCTGGGTTGCAGAACCCACAATATTAAAGGCGCTTCCCTCATTTCCTTCGAGCCGAAAGCGATTTTCTATCACCTCTTGGGGCAGGGCAATTACTTCCTTTATTCCCACTGCAACATGTTCTTCAGGAATTCGTTGGCGTAATCCCGCTTCCTGTGCCAGAAAAGAGTTGGCGCCATCTGCAGCAATGACCACATCCGCAAACATTTCTTCCTGCCCGGCCGCAATTCCAATGATGCGATTTTCTTCTCGAATAAGCCGTTCCACTTTGATTCCCGGAATCAGGATTGCCCCGGCTTTTTCGGCTTGCTCGCCCAGCCAGCGGTCAAATTTGGAGCGCAGCACACTCACGGCGTTATATGGCTTTTGAAGGAAAGACGGGGTTTTAAAATCCAGGCTGACCGAATCAGTTTCGGTGAGAAATGTAACCGCTTGATTGGTAATTACCCGCTCGACTGGTGCCTTTTTCCAGAAATTGGGGATGATCTGATGAAGGACCTGCCCATACAACACACCCCCGGAGAGATTTTTACTGCCCGGAAAGGGTCCACGCTCAATCAAGGCCACTTCCAGACCTTCCTGGGCAAGCAAGAGCGCCACCGTGCAGCCCGCCACTCCTGCACCAACCACAATCGCATCCAGTTTGTCATCGCTCATGGGCTACCCTAACCGGCACGGATTGCCTCGATCAAAGCCGGCAACACCTGATACAAATCGGCCGCAATACCGTAATCTGCCTGCTTGAAGATGGGCGCATCAGGATCGCGATTAACCGCCACAATTACTTTTACATCGGTGATTCCTACCGTATGTTGAACCTGTCCAGAAACGCCCAACCCGATATACAAATCCGACTTTATGTAAGCCCCGGAAATTCCAATATAGCGTTCGCGCGGGAGCCAGCCCAACCCCTCAGAAAGAGGACGGGTGCAGGCAATTTCGGCACCCAATTCCCTTGCCAGATTCTCCGCCAGTACCAGATCCTCCTGACGAGCTATTCCCCGTCCGAGACAAACAACCCGTTTGGCATCAGCCAGATTCACCGAAACGGCTGGCAGGTCCATCCGCTCACGCAGTACAGACCTCTTTTCCGGGACGAGAAAGGGCAGATCAATTACTTCCGGGGTTTTGGGGTTTTGAACAGCCTCTGCCTCAAACTGCCCCCTGGCAACACTCATCAGTACCGGTAAACGCAACGGACGTTCAAGCCGTTCCGCGCCGCCAGCAAAGATCATATGACGTGCTGTCAAGCCATCATCGAGAAGGTCGAAAGAACGGACGTCGGTGATTGCGCTGACATCCAGTCGGGCGGCCAGCCTGCCGCAGATTAACCGCCCGCTGGTGGTTGCCCCAATTAACACATACGCCGGTTTTTGCTGATTTACCAGCTCCCATAAGGTGTCAAAAAGATCCTCAACAAGGCAACCTTCTGGCGGCTTTTCAATCCGGTAAATCCGGTCAACCCCCTGTGTACCAGTCAGCGGGATAGCCGTTGAATCGCCCACAACAACCGCCGCAATGGACAAATCCCCATCCCTGTTCAAACGGCGTGCGGCGCTGACCAGCTCGCCGATCAGGTTAACATCCTCGCTCACCACAAATATCCAGGCTTGACTGCTCATCGGCGGTCTCCTTACAACACACCATCTTTTTTCAGGATATTCACCAGCATCGTGGCCGCTTCCTCAACCGAACCGTCCAGGATGATTCCCCTCCGGGCAGTACGCGGAGGTGCCTGAACTGCCAGAATTTCGACCGAAGCCGGCAGGCTTTCGATGCCCAGATCAGCCAGCGACCATTCCAAGACCGGCTTTCTGGACGCCCGTAAAATCTCGCGCATAGAAGCCAACCGCGGCTCACAGATATCCGAGGTTACCGATAAAGCGGCTGGCAGCGGCACCTCGATCACCTGAATCTCCTGTTCGAGTACCCTCTGTACTTGCAATTTATCTGCTTCAATCACCCGAATGTCTCGAATGGCATTTAAACTGACCCACCCCAGCCGTTCACCAACCTGTACACCGGTTTGTTGAAAGTACAGATCAGCCGAGCCCTCACCGAAGAGAACCAGCTGCACATTTTCGATTTTTTGGATGGCAGTCGCCAGCACACGGGCAGTTTCAGCAGTAGAAGCATCCTGCAAGGCTTCATCCACCACCAGTACCAATTCCTCGGCACCGCGCGAGAGGATATCTTTTCTGACTTTGGATTGATTGATAGCAGACGGCCCAACGGACAAGGCAATGACTTTACCCCCGTACATTTCAGTCAGCCGGACACCCGCTTCCAAAGCCGGTAAATCAAAACTGCCGATTGTCCACCCGGCATGAGTGGTACTCACCGAACCATCACTGCCAATTTGCAGATCTTCTGGATCAGGTGCAATTTTGAGACATACAATGATATTCATCGCCACTCCAGTCTTCTAATAAGTTTATCAACAAAGTGGTCTTTCATGAAACCCGTTTTCAACCGAAAATTTTTATAAATCCATTAGAAATTAGCAATCGGTTTGCCGGGATTTCCAGCAAACCGATTGAGAACGTTTTTCAGCACAGGGGTGAATCAGATTATTTTCAGGGGAGCAGGTCGGCCAGCTCAGCCGGGCCGGCACAAATGCCCACCAGCGAACTTCCGGTGTGAGCACCTAAAACCGCTCCAACGGTGACCGGCGGCAGCCATTCGCATTCCACCAGATTCTCCATGGCTTCACGCAGCAACTCAATCCCGGCCGGGTTGTGCCCATGAATCAACTGCAAACGAAGTTTCCGGGATTGTGGATACGCCTTAATCACTTCCTGCGCCATGCGCTGTATGGCACGGCGAAAGGTACGTTCCTGAGCCATCGTCACATACCGCCCATCCTCCTTGGATACCGAGATGACCGGTCGAATGTTCAACAGCGAGGCGAGCAACCCCTTCAGGTGACTGATACGCCCGCCATGAACGAGGTACTTCATGGTATCCAGAGTAAAAAAGCCAACCGTAAGGTTGCGCACCTTTTCTAAAAGAGCGATGATTTCTTTCAATTCCCAACCTGCTTTTATCGCCCTTGCGGCGGCTTCAACTTGCCAGCCCTCAGGAGCAGAAAGCGTCATCGTGTCCCAGATTGTTACATTAGATTCAGGCACCATGCCAGCCGCAACACGGGCGGAGTTCAGCGTACCGCTTAAACCGGAAGAAATGTGAATGGAAAGAATCTCAGGGTCATCCTGAGCAAGACGCCGGTAAAGTTCAACGAAATCCCCTGTTCCGGCTTGAGAAGTGGTCGGATATTCGCCAGTTTCTTCCAGCAAACGGTAGAATTCTTCAGAGGAGAGGTCTTCTCCGCTGGAATAAGTTTTCCCCGCCAGGGTCAATTTCATCGGCACATAATGAATCGGAGGCAGCCCCTCCAGTTGCTGGGGTGAGAGATCACAACCCCGATCGGTGACGATTTGCATGGCATTAACTCCATTAGAAGAGGTGATTTTTTTCATATTATCACCAACTCGGGTGGAGCAAAATAGCCGTTGCCTGATTGTGACCCAAAATAGGAATAGGGTCAGCCGCAATTCCTATTTTCTTGACCGCTCAGACGGTTTAGCCGTCGCCCATATCTGCCACATAATCCCCCACAATTTCCTCAAAATAGGTTCTCAGCGGACGGAAGTACCGCTCCTCCCACCACCGCAACAGGGTTTTTCCCCATTCCAAAGGCACACCTTGATGATGGAGACCAACTTCACAGCCGGTACATGTGGGTTGAAGTGTCAATGAAATGCGGGAGTCCTCTTCCAGGGGTAAACCTTCAATCTGCCAGCTTTGTTCTATGAGTGAATGGGGCACCAGACGGGTCAAGCGGCTTTTGACCGTACCGCCCAAAGCACGAAATCTTCCCCCTGTCTCTGGTTGGATTTCTGCCGCCCGGCCGGTGAACCGGCCATGTTCGTAACTATCGAGCCAGGCACGGTACACCCGTTCCGGGTAAACCGGAATCTCCACTGTGAATTGAAGGGTTGATTTCAGACTCATTTTCATTATGGATTTATTGCATAAATTATATCAGTTTTCGAACCGAACGGGAACCAATGGTCTGACCTCAACGTCCTGATTATGTAGACAAAAAAGGAGGTTACGATGTTTCGATTATCTTTAGCGAGTATTGGAATGATGTTGATGTTGTTGTTGAGTGCCTGCGCCACTCCCGCCGAGGCAGATCCCAATGCACCGGTGGTTAGCCCAACCGAAGGGACTGCTGAAACTCCCGCGCAAGTCAACCCCTACCAGCCGCTCGAAAGTGACGCAGCCTTACAGCGTGGCGAGGTATTCATTGACTCAACCGAACTGTTGATTTTGGAAAGTTACCCGGTTCAAATCAATCTGGTTTTGCAGGGCAACCTCCCAACCCCCTGCCACCAGTTGCGGATTGTAGCCAATCAGCCGGATGAGAACAACCACATTCTGGTTGAGGTCTATTCGGTAGTTGACGCAGAGCAGGTTTGCATTCAAATGCTGGAGACCTTTGAAGTGACCTATAGTCTGGGATCATTCCCCAGTGGGAATTACACCGTACTGGTCAATGGTGAAGTAGCCGGCACATTTGACTCTTGAACCATTCAAAGAAAATTTTTACAAAACCCCCGGTACGAAACAGCCGGGGGTTTTCTTCTTAAAAAAATTTGGATGAGCGGTTTTGGCTTAACTTTTTTTCACAAATGAGATAGAATTATTCGGGCAGGTCGTGGAATCGCGAAACGGCGAATGCCCCACACCTGCTTTTTTGTAAACAGTTCCCGCCGGGTTTTCAGGAGGTGCTGAATGAGTGAATTTATCTTGCCATTTGACTTTTCGGAGGATGATCCCGGTCGCTCCACAGGTCAGGTAATCCTGAAAGAGCCGCTTCCCTACCCCATCGGTACTCAGGGAAGCGGCTTTTACCGTCCTGGCCGGATGATTCTCGAAAATAAAACCTCCATTGATCTGGTTCTCTACCACAACCCGGCTACTGCTCAATTCATCTACACCCACACCGCCAGACCCAATCCCCATTTGCTGGCTTTGACCGGTCTTAAATCGGAAGAAATCCACGTCATTCAAAACCTGACCCTTCCCGGCCAGTTGATCATGGGTTCGCAGCGCTCATTTCTCATCAGTCAGGCAATTCAAGCCATGCTGGCTTCACCCGTCTTTCAAAGCCTGTTCGCCAGCCAGCAGCAAACCCAAATCGCTGTCTTTCCGATTGCCCGCGAGGGGTTGAAGTATCAAGTCACCGAAGCCATTTACGCCAACTCTGGCTATTTATGTGATGAAGTGATTCTGGATGCTCACCATGTCTTTGACAGCAGCGTACCGGTTTTCAGCCGTAAAGTCGAGATGACACTGTTCAAGGACAAAGACTTAAACAAGATCCAGCACGAAAACATCACCGTGGCATTTATTGCCGACAGTATTGCCAGCGGCTTGGTCATGCGTGAGGTGATCAACAAAATCAAAGAGCGTTTTCCGCGCATCCAATGGGTAGAAGTTATTGCTCCCTTTGCCACGCTGCGCGGCTTGTGCCGCATCACCGAATGTGACGGAAGTGAAAACATCCACATCCGCGTCCACAGTTTTGAAACCCTGCTCAATGCTCTGCCGCCGGATTTCTACTACTCCGCCCACTTTAACATCCCCGAACTGCACATCCGCCCCGACCTGGAACAGGCCTACCGTCAATGGTGGGGACAGGATGAAGCCGGCAACTGGATTGCCGATACAGCCTGTGCCGGGTATGGATGGAGTGAGGTATTCTACTCACCGCGTAAACAGATCGAGATGATCAATCAGCAATTGCTCGAACGGCACAGGTTAACGATTGCCGATATTTTACGGCGAAATTTGTACGCCTCAGGCGAGGCGGTTGCGCTCGTAGAGCAAACGCAGGCCAATCAGGGCTAAATTGGGTTCCACCATTTCAATCGTCTGACTTTCGGGGGCAATTAATTCCGCCAGCCCGCCGGTAGCCACCACGCGTGCCTGCCCGCCCAATTCCCGGCGAATGCGCCGCACCATGCCGTCCACCAGCTCGGCAAAGCCAAACACAATCCCCGAACGCATGGATTGCAGCGTGTTTTTTCCAATTGCCGCCACAGGGTGAGCCAGTGCAACCTGGGGCAGGGTGGCTGTGGCGCGGAACAGAGAATCACTGCTGGTTAAAATCCCCGGTGCTATTGCAACTCCCTCGAAATTTCC
This sequence comes from Bellilinea caldifistulae, assembly GCF_001306055.1. Classification (GTDB taxonomy): domain Bacteria; phylum Chloroflexota; class Anaerolineae; order Anaerolineales; family Anaerolineaceae; genus Bellilinea; species Bellilinea caldifistulae. Next base: position 85,779 of record NZ_LGHJ01000017.1, read on the forward strand.
CTCTTTGGAAACCGCCGAAAAAGTGGTAGCCGTTCCAAACCCCACCACGATGACCGGCGCGCCGTAGAGGTGGCGGGCTGCCAGTGCATTGACAATCAAGTCGGTGCCCACTTCTTTGGGATATTCGGTATTAATGCGCATGCCCAGATCAACCCCATCGGCGATCATCAGCGCTTCCTGATGGAGATAACGCCGGGCAATTTCCTCAAACACCTGGGTAAGCGCCGGCACTACCGATGAAACCGCCACTCCTTTCACATCCGCCACACCCAGGCCGGACGTGGCCAGCAAGTTGAGCAGCAACACCGCATATTCATCCGCCAGCCGATTGCGATCGGTGGCAATCCGCCAGTGACAGCACATTTGATCGCCAGCGAACAGCCCAAATTTTATGTTCGTATTGCCGATATCAATACACAGAAGCATGAGGATACTCCCGATGATTTTTTTCTCCGCACAGGATCTGGTTTTAGTTTAGCACGGATTTTATCCGCCGCACACCAGTCATGTCTTAAACATCACTGACTCTTTATGATAAACTTGGCGTTGTTAAGCGTTTTCAAATCCCAACCCATTGAACGCAAAGGAAGATTATGTGCGGAATATTTGGCATTGTAACCGAAAAAGAACAACCTCTTGGCCCGATTCTGATTGAAGCCGCCCGCCGCCTGACCTACCGGGGCTACGACTCGGTAGGGGCTGCTACCATCTCCGGCAGCCGGATTGATTTACGGAAAGATGTTGGCAAAGTGGATGAGGTAGCTGCCCGCTACAACTTTGCGGAAATGACCGGCAGTCGGGGCATCACCCAGTTGCGTTGGGCGACCTTTGGCGCACCATCTCAGGTCAATGCCCAACCGCACCTCGATTCGGACGGAGACATGGTCGGCGCTCACAACGGCAATGTGGTCAATAATGTGGAACTGCGCCGACAATTCATGGCAGAGGGGATGACGGTGCGCTCGCACAACGACGGCGAATCGTGCGTGCATGCGGTCGAACGCTACGTTGACCGCGGATTTGATTTCATCGAAGCCATCCGCCGCGCCTATCAGGATTTACAGGGCGATTACGCCTACGTCATCGGGCGGATTAACGATGACAAGCTCTACGCCATCAAAAAAGGTAGCGGTTTGGTGGTTGGGATTGGCGAGGGATTTACCTGTGTTTCTTCGGATTTACCCTCCATTCTGCCCCTTACTCGAAAAATCCTGCGAATTCAGGACGGCGAGATCATCACGCTTTGGGCCAATCGGGTCGAATTGCGCTCGGTTGTGGATGGTCGGCTGATTGAACGCGAGCCCGAACTGGTCACCGAAACGATGGAAGCCGTCCAAAAGGGCGGTTACGCTCATTTCATGCTCAAAGAAATCCACGAACAGCCGCAGGTAGCCCGCGAAGTATTGCACATGCTGGCTGGCAGCACAGAGGTAAAACGGGTGCTGGATGCCATCCGTAACGCCCGCCAGGTTTATTTCATCGGCTGCGGTACCAGTTACCACGCCTGTCTGGCCGGTTCGGTGTACTTTGCACAACTGGCTGGCCGAGCGGTTATTCCGGTGCTGGCGCCCCAGTTCATCCCCCAATACCTGCCGGCGGTCAATAAGCAAGATGTGGGCATTTTTGTCAGCCAGTCTGGCGAAACAAAAGATGTGTTAAATGCTTTGCAGGCTGCCGAAGCCCAGGGTATGACCTGTCTGGGCTTGGCGAATGTGATCGGCTCAACCCTCACCAAAGCAACCGCCTGTTGGCTGCCCTTGTGTTGTGGCTATGAAATCAGTGTACCCGCTACCAAGACTTTCACCAATCAGGTGGTTACCTTTTTGTATCTGGCTTATCGTCTTGCCGGCCGGGACACCCGCCCGCTGGAAGACATCCCCGCCCTGATGGAAACAACCCTCAATACAGCCGCACCCCAGATTGAGGCAATTGTCCCGGCAATCAATCCATGGAACGATTTGTACTGCCTGGGTTATGGGGCCACCTACCCGATGGCCCTGGAAGGCGCACTCAAACTCAAAGAGATCACCTACGCTCATTGTGAAGGCATGTTATCTACCGAGTTCAAACACGGACCACTTTCTGCCGTGACGGAGAATTATCCGGTACTCTTTGTAACCGGGCCGGAAGACGTACCCCTGATCGTCAGCGGGATCAACGAGGTCACCTGTCGCGGAGGAAGGGCAATTGCCATTGGGCAGGAAGATTCCCGTCTGCGCGCCAATGCCAGCGAGGTCATCACCCTCCCTGAAGCCAGCCCTGAAATATCCTCCCTGCTCAGCGTTTTGCCCCTCCAATTGCTCGCCTATCACATGTCGGTGGGGCGCGGCTACGACCCGGACTTTCCGCGCAACCTCAGCAAAACCCTGACGGTGGACTGAAAACCCTACCATCCTTCAATCTTTTTTGATGACATTTGTCCGCTTGACATTCTCAGCGGATGTTTTACAATTACATTCAAGGAGTTGAATGTAATGACCAGCGATCCTTTAGACCGCTTTCAGACAGCGGCTCAGTTGTTCAAAGCTCTTGCCCACCCGGCTCGTCTGGCGATTTTGGACGTTCTGCGTCAGGGAGAGGAATGTGTTTGCCACTTGGAAGCCGTGTTGGGTTTTCGGCAGGCGTACCTTTCTCAGCAGCTGGCTGTGCTGCGCGAAGCGGGGATTCTCCAGGACCGCCGTGAAGGATGGAATATCTACTATCGCATCGTCCGAAAGGATGTTTTCGAGATCCTCGACGCCATTCGTACCGTCCTGCCGGAACAAGTTCAGCGGGATGATCTTGCTGAACCACATGAGTGTGACTGTCCAAAGTGTAGACGCAAAGAATCTCCAGCGGCGAGCTCGAAAGCCTTCCTCGCCCTTAATCGGGATTGATTGTTGATGTGAATTGGCCGGAGCAATCTGGTGCCATTTTTATTGGGAAATTAATATTCAAAATCCTGCATAAGAAAAGGAATTACCAACCGCATTATGGACTCAATCCTCAACACCCTTTCATCCCTGCTCTTTGCTGGTTGGAGCAGTCTGTTGGACTATCTGGCTGCTCATGTATTGCTCTGTCTTGTGCCGGCTTTCATCATCGCCGGTTTTATGAGTTCGATGATCCCCAAAGAGACCATCACCCGTTACCTTGGCCCCAAAGCCTCCAAATGGATCAGTTACCCGGCCTCCGCATTCGGCGGATTTATCCTGGCAGTTTGCTCGTGTACCATCTTGCCGCTCTTCGCTGGTATCTGGAAACGCGGTGCCGGTTTAGGACCGGCAATCACCTTCTTATTCGTCGGTCCGGCCATCAACATCCTTGCCATTACCTACACTGGCGCAGCAATCGGCTTTGATATTGCGGTAGCGCGTCTCGTCCTGTCCATCGCCTTTGGGATTGTCATTGGTCTGGCAATGGCGTGGATTTTCCGCAAAGAGGAAACCGCCCGCACACTTCAAATGACCGAAGCGGGGATGTTCGAGCAATCGGCGCAGGTCAAACCGGCGATCTGGGTAGTGTTTTTACTGCTGGTAGCCGTGTTGATCGTCGGCACGCTACAAATAGACTTGTTGACCAACGTCTATGCTCAGATCCGTCTGCCGTTTGAGATCAACCCTCAGCTGCGGGATAGCCTTTCGGCTGTCAACCTGACTTTTCAGGGTGCTTTGCTGATTATCTTGCTGGTTTTCATTGGTCTCACCGCCTGGAAAGGGTTTGAAAATGTGTTTTCCGGCTTCAACCGCTGGACGTATGTTGCCATCGGCCTGATTGCCTTTACGATCATCGTTGCATCGCCCAAAGAGGAAATCGGCTCGATTATCATCGGTATTAATGGACGGCTGATTGGCGAAGCGCTGGTGTTGACCGCGTTAGGGGCGGTGATAAGCCGTTCGTTCACCAAAGATGAACTGAGCGGTTGGATTTGGGAAACCTGGAAGTTCGTCAAACAAATCTTCCCCTTGCTGATCGTCGGTGTCTTTCTGGCAGGCATTGCCAAAGAAATTATCCCGGCGGTGTGGGTGCAAACCATTGCCGGCCGCAATACCTTATTCGCCAATCTGGTGGGTGTATTATTCGGTGTCTTCATGTACTTCCCCACTCTGGTGGAAGTGCCGGTTGCCAGAATGTTCCTCGATCTCGGCATGGCACGTGGGCCATTACTGGCTTACCTGCTGGCCGATCCTGAACTTTCGCTCCAATCCATTCTGGTCTTAAACGGCGTGATGGGCAGAAAAAAGACCGCAGTCTATGTATCTCTGGTCGCTTTGATGAGCACCAGCGCGGGTTACTTATTTGGATTGCTGCTGGCCGCCAGTTAGCGCCACCACCTGAAAAAAAGTGGTACACTAATGTTGAACAACCGGGCAACCTCAATCTTGAGGTTGCCCCCTCACCTTTGATGAGCCAGCCGCTGAAAACCGGAAAGCGAGGGGACATGCTCCAGATATCCCGATGGATGAAAAAGGAGGTCATCTCCATTCCGCTGAATTCGACTCTTCGTCAGGCGATTCAGTTATTCATTGATCATCATATTGGCACTCTGCCAGTAGTGAACGAAGATCATCATCTGGTTGGAATTTTACGCCTGCAGGATGTCATTGATATGGGAATGCCGGATTTCATCCATCTGGTCACCGATTTTGATTTTCTGCATGGGTTTGGTGCAGTTGAAAATCAGCGCCCCGACCCGCAGATTTTTGAAAAGAAGATCGAAGATCTGATTCTTGAACCCGTTTCGGTTCATGAAGACTCCGGTTTATTCCGTACGGCGGCTCTTTTGCACAAACACGCCTTAAGCGACCTGCCGGTAGTGGATCACGAAGGCCGGCTGGTGGGCATCGCCTCGCATGTGGATATCGGTGTTGCCCTACTCTCCTACTGGCTCTCTTGAGGTTTCAGCCGATGACATTTTCGCTTTCTACCGCCGTTTCGGCTTTTCTTTTTTTGGGCTGCCTTGCTTTGATTTTCAGCGAGAAACTTCATCGTACCATTGTCGCTGTGGCAGGTGCAGTTTTGATGGTCATTGCTGGGTTAATCCTGGGTTTCTACAACGAAGCTCAGGCGCTTTCCTCGATTGACTTCAACACCTTGGGGTTGCTGTTCGGCATGATGCTGCTGGTTGCCATGCTGGAACCGACCGGCTTCTTCGAGTTTCTGGCTGTGTGGGTCGGAAAAATGTCCAAAGGCAAAGCCGGCTTGCTGCTTTTCCTGCTGGCGCTGGTAACCTCCCTGGTCTCGATGTTTTTGGATAACGTCACCACCGTGGTGCTGATTGCGCCGGTCACCATTTTGATCTGTGAAATTTTAGGATTCTCCCCTCAGCCCTTTTTGATTTCCGAAGCCATCCTCTCCAACATCGGCGGCATTTCCACACTGGTCGGTGACCCGCCCAACGTGCTGATTGCTTCGGCAGCAGGATTTACCTTTGTGGATTTTATCGTTCACAGTTTCCCCCTCATCATCGTGGTGTGGTTCTCGGCTTATGCGATGCTGAGTTGGATGTTTCGCAAGGAACTCCGCCAGCCCTCTCCCAATGCGGAAGCAGTTCAATCCCTCAACCCGCAGGATGCCTACACCGATCAGCCAACCGCCCGAAAAGCCCTGATTGTGATTGGAATTGCGGTCATCTTCTTTTTTCTAGAAGAACTGCTTGAAATCCGCCCGGCAATCATTGCGCTGGCTGCTGCTTCCCTTGCTTTAATCTGGATAAGACCCAACATCAGCGATTTACTGAAACGCATCCAGTGGGAAATTCTGCTGTTCTTTGCCGGTTTGTTTGTTATGATCGGCGGCATTCAACAAGCCGGCGTCTTGGATATTTTCACCAGCCTGATTGTCCAGCTGGTTTCACTCTCACCCGCTCTGGCCGGTTTGATCCTGTTGTGGTCGGTAGCACTACTCTCTGCAATCGTGGATAACATCCCGATCACCATCACGCTTATCCCCATCATTCAGCATTTGGTTTTACCCGGTTCAAATCCCTCTTTTTTGTGGTGGGCGCTGGTATTTGGTGCCGGCTTAGGAGGAAACGGCACAATCATCGGTTCGACAGCCAATGTGGTTGTGGTTGGTCTTTCGGAAAAAACCCGCCTGCCAATCACCAGTCAAACATGGAACAAACGTGGCCTGCCGGTTATGCTGCTTTCCTGCCTGGTTACTTCAATCCTGTACTGGCTGACTCTGCCGACATTTTTTTGATGAATTAGGGAAAACTTTCTCAATTCGATTACAGGTATAAGATTCTCTCTACCCGGCAATTTTGCTAATGGCAGTTTCTCGATCCGGCACAAAGAATACCTCTCTGCCGCGATTACTTTCGCGAATGAATGCCCGTAAACTATTGCTTTTGTATTTCTCAAATTGACCAATTACAGCCATTTTGACTCGGTAATTGGAAAACTTCAGTAAAATTTCCCCCGCAACTCCGCTCCGTAATTCAAAAAAATCCGGTGTGAAATGATGTTCCTGCAAAATGACACCATTTGCTTCGTAACCACCCACTTCCGCAATCAGATCCAGAGCGTCCTGCGGTGTTTTAATAACAACTTCGCTTGAAAGAACTTCGACAATACGTTGTTTATTCTTCTCGACGACTTTTAATTCCATTATTTTTTCCTTTTACTCCAACTCCTCAAAGTTTCCTGCTTCCAAGCCGTTTTTCAATACCAGCCTGGCGGTGAAATTCCACCACTTCAGCGAATCGCCAGTTTTGATTCAACCTACGAATGTTTCCCTTTTAGAGCCAATTTGCATACCCAAAGTAATTGCCTGCGTAAGGAAAAAGCCAACCAGAACAGCCAGCGGAACCGGCATTGGCGAGAGAAAAATCAACTGATAAGTCAAAGGTACTACCGTATCTACACTATATCACATTGATAGACTTGAAAATTGCCTTGTGATCAGCTGAATTTGAGAGATGTCTCAATAGTCTGGATTGTGTTTTATAGTAGAATCACAGCGTGCCGGGGACGCCGACCCCGGCACGCTTTTTAAGGAGGAGAAGAAGAGAAGTCGCCCTTTTCGATTACAATAATACAGGAAACTTTGTTCCACTGCTTGACGCAAATCCTACGCTTGACCTACGCTAACCTTACAGGCACTTAACGAAATTGGTCTGATTTGGAGAAAATTCCATGAGCCAAAACCTAGCCGTCAAAACTGAAAACCTGGGACGTATCTATAAAATCCGTAACAACCGCAAAGAAAAACAGCGCGAACTGCTCGCCCTCGAAAATGTCAACCTCGAAATTCGGGAAGGGGAATTATTCGGACTGCTCGGCCCGAACGGCGCCGGTAAAACCACCCTGATCAAAATCCTGACAACCCTGCTCTCCCCCACCAGCGGGCGGGCCTGGGTAGCCGGTCTGGACGTGACCCGACAACCGGCTGAAGTCCGAAAACGCATCAACATGGTCTCCGGCGGTGAGACTTCCGGTTACGGCTTGCTGACCGTGCGTGAAAACCTGTGGATGTTTGCCCAGTTTTACGGCATTCCCAGCGCCGAGGCCAACCGGCGCATCAAAACACTGGCAGAGATAGTCGGCATCGCCGACCGACTCAACACCAAATCCTCCGATCTATCCACCGGTTTACGCCAAAAGATGAACATCATCCGCGGTTTTCTGACGGATCTGGAGGTGCTCTTCCTTGACGAACCCACCCTTGGGCTCGACGTGGGCGCTTCGCGGGATGTGCGCTCGTTCATCCGCCGCTGGATGGACGAAAATCCGCACCGCACGCTGCTGCTGACCACCCACTACATGGTCGAAGCTGAGGAACTTTGCGACCGGGTTGCCATCATCAATCAAGGACGGGTGCTGGCATGTGACACGCCGGCACGCTTGAAGCAAAACCTGCGGCACGAGATCTTCTTTCAGGTTTGGGTGGATGCCTCCCGCCTGCTGGATGAGTATGCCTTCCTTCGCATCAACGGGGTAAAACACTTCCACCAGTCCCCGGAGGAAGACTCCCTGCGCCTGGAAATTAGTCTGGAGGAAGAAGCCGTACTCTCCGAGATCATCTATGAACTGACCGCTCAATCTGCCCGCATTCTGCGGCTGGAAAAACGCGAACCCACCCTGGAGGATGTCTTCGTTCAGCTGGTTGGGCAACGCATGGAGGAGGTAGAAAATGTCGCTGTTCCCGCCGATTGAAAAGAAACGCAGCGGCTGGCAGCTTTTCCTGATGACCGTGGTGGGGCGCTCCTATCCGCGAGTAGTGGGTATGCAGCGGGAGCGTTCGTGGATGTTCTTCGACGTCTTTTTGCCCTTGCTCAGCGTGGCCGCCTATGTATTTGTTTACCGCGCCATCGGCGCCCCGGAAGATTATGTCGGTTTTGTGGTTGTCGGCGGTGCAATGACCGCTTTCTGGATGAATGTTTTATGGAGCATGTCCAGTCAGTTGTACTGGGAAAAGGAACAGGGCAATCTGGCGCTCTACATCATCTCACCGGCGCCGATGATGGCTATCCTGCTCGGCATGGCAGTTGGCGGCTTATTTGCCACCCTTTTACGAGCCATTGCCATTATCGCTGTCGGCAGCTTGATTTTCAATGTAACTTACGCCGTTTCATCCTTCTGGCAGCTGATTGCCGTTTTTTCACTGAGCATGGTTGCCCTGTATGGGCTGGGAATGATGAGTGCATCCATATTCCTGCTGCTCAGCCGCGAAGCCTGGCACCTCGCCAATCTGGCAATGGAGCCGGTCTATCTGGTTTCCGGGATGTATTTTCCGGTTAAGAATCTGGGTTTTTGGGCAGCAGCGGCTGCCTCGGTCATTCCCCTCACCCTGGGGCTGGATGCCATGCGTCAGCTGGTCTTTGCCAGTGGGCCGACCCTCGGCTTTTTGAGTGTGGAAACCGAAATTGGTATTTTGGTCATCCTTTCGGTCACCTTTGTAACTGCCGCCCGTTACCTGCTGGCTTATGTAGAACGGCTTGCCGTGCGTGAAGGCCGCCTGACCGAAAACCGCCGATGAAAGGTGCCCCCATGCAAAAATCCGTCCAAAAATCCGTTAATCTGCGCTCTTTCCTGACCGCCTCCTGGCTCGGCTGGCAAATCGAATCCAACTGGACCGACCCGTTTCTGTTCGCCACCTACTCCACCATCAAGCCGGTTGCCGGGGCGGCTATCCTCGTGCTGATGTACTCCATCGTCACTCAGGGTAATTTTGACTCCCCGGTTTTTGCTTACCTGTACCTTGGAAACGCTTTTTATCAGTACGTTCCGGCTGTGTTGACCGGTGTTTCGTGGACGATTATTGACGACCGCGAACACTACCGTACCCTGAAATACATCTACACCGCCCCGGTGAACATCCCCTTTTACCTGTTTGGACGGGCAGTCGCCAAGTTCATTGTGGGCACTTTTGGCGTGGTCATTACCATCGCTGCCGGGGTGTTATTCCTCAATGTTCCATTAGACTGGTCGCGGGTGGATTGGCCGCTTTTCCTGGTGGCTCTCTTTTTGGGTGTGCTCATGCTGGCGCTCAGCGGACTCATCTTAGCCGGCATTACCTTGATGACCGCCCGCCATTCCTACTACATTGGGGATGTGGTCGCGGGCGGCTTGTTCCTTTTCACAGGGGCAATCTTCCCCCTCGAGGTGTTGCCGAACTGGCTGCGGCCTATTGGCTATCTGCTGCCAATCACATACTGGCTGGAATTAATCCGCCGTTCACTGGTCGGGGCAGTTGCTGAAGCCTTCCCTACCTTCACAGCCCTGAGCAATGGAGATTTACTGCTCATCCTTGCCGCCTCTTCGCTGGTGTTTGGAATTGCCAGCATCTTCATCTTCCGTTATTGCGATCATCAAGCCCGCGAAAGAGGGTTAATTGACCAAACCACCAACTACTGAACGGGGAATCGCTTGACCTTAAAATCCTGGCTGAAATTTCTTTATCTGGGCGTAGTGTGGGGCGCAACTTTTTTATGGATCAAAATTGGTCTGGAAGAATTAACTCCCCTCACCTTCACCGCCTTACGGTTGAGTGTGGCTCTGGTCGGCCTGCTCGTTCTCTTGTTCATCACCCGCCCGCGCTTGCCCAAACTTGCCAACGGCTGGGATTTTTTGGTGTTAGGGGTTTTCAACATTGCGTTGCCTTTTCTGCTGATCACCTGGAGCGAGCAGCATGTCACCTCCGGCATGGCAGCCATCCTCAACTCGACCGCCCCGCTTTTCACCATGCTGCTGGCGCAAATTTTTGTGCAGGATGACCACATCACCCTCCCCAAAGCCCTTGGCCTGCTGGCCGGTTTCGCTGGGGTGGTAGTGCTGGTGTCCGACGAATTAGGCACAGCCATGACCGGCGAACGGTGGGGACAACTGGGGGTGCTGGCTGCTTCTCTTTCGTATGCGGTCGCCATCATCTTTGCCCGTCGGCGCACATTTGACCTTGCCCCGGTCGTTCAAGCGCTTGGGCAGAACTTTTTTGCCAACCTGACCGTCTGGGGGCTGGCTTTTGGGCTGGAAGGCAGCTTAAGCTTGCCGCGCCTGCCCATGACCTGGCTGGCGATCCTCTGGCTGGGCATCATGGCTACCTGCATCGGCACCGTGTTATACTATGGGTTGTTGAAAGAAGTCGGGCCAACCCGCACAACGCTGGTTACCTACCTTTTCCCGCTGGTTGGGGTGGTTTTAGGGGTCACCTTTTTACAGGAAGCACTGGACTGGCGCATCCTCTTGGGTGGTTTGTTGATCATCAGCGGCGTTGCAATCGTCAATTCACCAATTGGTTGGAGAAAAACTCCTGCGGAGGCAACTCAAAATGAATGAAACCTCGCCAACATCTTATCGGGCAGGTTACATTGCCCTGATTGGCCGTCCGAACGTTGGAAAATCCACCTTGATGAACGCCCTGATGGGGCAGAAAATTGCAGCGGTTTCCCCCCGTCCGCAAACAACCCGGCAGCGGCAGCTGGGTATTTTGACCCTGCCGGAAGCTCAGTTGATTTTCATGGATACCCCCGGAATGCACAAACCGGTTCACAAACTGGGCGAATACATGAATCAAGTCGCCGAAGATGCGCTGAAGGATGCGGATGTAATCTTGTGGCTGGTGGATGCTTCTGTCTTGCCAACCCCTGAAGATTTGCGCATCTCGGAGCGGTTGAAATCCATCAACGGCTTACCCGCCGTTTTGCTCGGTCTGAACAAAATTGATCTGCTCAACAAAGACCTGTTGACGGAGCGCACCGACCAATACCAGGCCCTTTACTCTTTCGAACAGGTAATCCCCTTCTCCGCAACCCGCGGGGACGGGCGCGATGAACTCATGCAGGCCCTGATCAGCCGTTTACCGGTGAGTGAAGCGCTGTTCGACCCCGACCAGATCACCGATTTGTACGAGCGGGAAATTGCTGCCGATCTCATTCGTGAGGCAGCCTTGCTGCACCTGCGCGACGAAGTTCCCCATGCCATTGCCGTGCGGATTGATGAATATACCGAACGCGGCGAGGAGGGGGCTTACATCCACGCCACTCTTTTCGTGGAACGCGAATCCCACAAAGGGATTGTGATTGGCAAAGGCGGCGAAATGCTCAAAAAGATTGGCAGCAGCGCCCGGCAGGAAATCGAAGCCATGAGCGGCCGGCGGGTGTTCCTGGAATTAAAAGTCAAAGTAAACCCCAACTGGCGCAATAAACCGGATGCCCTTCGCTGGCTGGGGTATTACCGCAAGAAAGATGGGCAATGAATGCTGGTTGGTTCATAGCCGCTGGTATCCTCGCCGCATCCGACTGGTCAACCGTATATTTTGAAAAATACCGCTGGCGCTGGCTGACCAAAACGGGGGCAATCCTCTGTTTGATTACTGCCTACACCCTCTCCGGCGGCTGGCAAAATTCGGTGTGGTTTGGAATGGGATTGGTCTTTTCCCTGGCAGGTGATACATTCCTGCTGCTCCCTCCCCGCTACTTCCTCGCCGGTTTGGCAGCCTTTCTCATGGCGCAGATGGCTTACATCATCGCCTTTCACCAACCCCCTGCCCCGTTGGGGATCAACCATCTGCTCAGCGCCGGAGTGTTGCTGATCATTGCGCTGTTGGCGTTCCGGCGTCTTTCATCCGCTTTAGCGTCTGAAAACCGCACCAATCGGCTGCGTTGGGCAATTCTTTTCTACATTCTGGCGATCAGCACAATGGTGTATTCTGCCCTGACCACGCTCTGGAATCCCGCCTGGCAATTACCTGCCGCATGGCTGGCGGTTGCCGGAGCAATTTCCTTCTACTTTTCGGACTGGATGCTGGCCGATCAACGCTTCATTCGCTCCACGCGCTCCGGCCGGTTGATCATCATGGTCGCCTACCACATCGCCCAATTTCTGCTGGTGTTTGCCTTTCTGATGAGGAAATAGAACCTACTCTTTAACCAGCGGGCGAAAACCTTCTCCCAAAGCTTCGTGCGCCTGCCCAATGACCATGAAAGCCCGCGGGTCAATTTCGCGTACCAGTTCTTTCAACGGATTGACTTCCGAACGGGTGATAACGCAATATAACACCGGCCGTTCCATGCCCGTGTAAGCACCTGTACCCGGCAGAATTGTAACACCACGTTCCAGCACGCTCATAATCGAATGGGTAACCTCATCCGGATGCTGAGTAATGATCAACGCGGTGCGGAACACACCCGAGCCTTCCGAAACTGCCTCTGCCGCCAGACCGGACACATAAATCACCAGCAAGCCATACAGGGCTTTCTCCCACGAAAACGCAAAACCACCGGCCAGCACCACCAGTGTATCAGTAATCAGGTAGGCCTGTGAAATGGAGATGCCCAGCCGGTGATTGAGAATACGCCCCAGAATATCGCTGCCTCCGCTGGTACCCTGCCCGCGATAAACCAGGCCCAGCCCAACCCCCAGCAAAATCCCACCGTACAGACAGTCCAGCACCAGATCGCTGGTCACCCCCTCGGCCGGAATAAACCAGACCAGCCCATCCGTGAACAGGGAGAACAGTGCAATTGCCAGCGCGGTGCGCTTTGCAAAACGCGCTCCACCAAGATATTGCCAGCCGAGAATAAAGAGGGGAACATTCCCAACGAAGACCATCAAACCAATCGGCCAGCCCGTGAAGAAATTGATGATTTGCGATGCACCACTCACCCCGCCGCTGACCAGCTGGGCCGGCACCAGAAACAGGCGCATTGAAAGCGCTTGAATGAATGCCCCAAGCGCAACCAGCAAATATTCCTGTAATGTCTTGCGGGAAAACGCCGCCGGGGTCAACAAAGCCCGCAGCATTTGCCCCACTGAAATTTTGGGAGAACTTGAATATTGCATGGGTAAAACCTCATTCTATCTCAACCACATTTTTCAAAAGCGGGCTAATTATATGGAGTATTGCCCTTTCTGGAAAGCGTTATCTATCCGCCACTTTCGGACATTCATCCTGATTTTGGCAAATCAGCCAAATGTGACTTTTGACACTAATCAGCCCAATGCCCTCGATCCTATAATAATATGGAAAATTCCTTTTCACTGGTTAATGAAAGCAAGATCCTATCCTCAGGAGGAAGAAATGGGAACCAAAGGACGTGAAATCGTTGGAATGAATGTAGATGAGCTGCTCACCCTGCTGAATAAGGCTTATGCCGATGAGTGGCTGGCGTATTATCAATACTGGCTGGGCGCAAAAATTGTTCGCGGGCCGATGAAGGATGCCGTTGCAGCCGAACTCTTGCTGCATGCCGGCGAAGAACTGGCTCACGCCGATATGCTTGCCCTGCGCATAATCCAGTTGGGCGGCACGCCATTAGTCACCCCGCAAGACTGGTTCAAAGAAAGCAATTGTGGGTATGATGCCCCCACCGATCCTTTCGTCAAGAAGATTCTGGCGCAAAACATTCACGGCGAACAATGCGCCATTGGGGTTTACACCAAACTGCTGGAAATTGTTAAGGACAAAGATCCGGTCACTTACAACATGGTACTGACGATTCTTTCTCAGGAAGTGGAACACGAAGAAGATTTACAGGCACTGGATGAGGATTTGGAAGCCCTGATGATGCGTTATCAGTAAAAAAAAGCATCCAATCCCCCCAAAAAAGAACTGCACACCGCTGTTGGCGATGTGCAGTTCTTTGCTTGGAGTTTTAACTTAACTTTACGAGGCGAGGGCAACCTCCGCTTCAAGCGGCTCGAACTGACTGTTGTACAGGTCGGCGTAGAAACCACTTTTCGCCATCAATTCCTCGTGAGTTCCCTGCTCGACGATGTTGCCGTCACGCATCACCAGAATGAGATCGGCATTACGGATGGTAGAAAGGCGGTGAGCAATGATGAAACTGGTGCGCCCCTGCATCAGGGTATCCATCGCCTTTTGAATCAGCAGTTCGGTGTGGGTATCTACCGAGCTGGTAGCCTCATCCAGAATCAGCATGGCCGGGTCCGCCAGAATAGCGCGTGCAATTGTCAGCAATTGTTTCTGTCCCTGCGAGATGTTGGTCACTTCCTCATTGATGACCATTTGATAACCTTCCGGCAAGGTACGCACAAAGTGATCCACGTGGGCAGCTTTAGCAGCCCGAATGACTTCTTCTTCGGTGGCATCTTCCCGCCCGTAGCGGATGTTGTCGAGGATGGTACCGTTGAACAGCCAGGTATCCTGCAACACCATGCCAAACATGCGCCGTAAATCCTCACGACTGAAGCGGCGGATGTCCACTCCATCAATCAGGATTTCGCCTTCCTGAACATCATAAAAACGCATCAACAGTTTAACGATGGTGGTTTTACCCGCACCGGTCGGCCCAACAATGGCAACCTTCTGACCGGGTTGAATGTGGGCCGAAAAACCGTGAATCACGGGTTTTTCAGGCAAGTAACAGAAATGCACATTGCGGAACTCAACTTCGCCGCGCACTTTTTCCAGTTTCACCGGCGAAGTGGTATCAGCCACTTCTTCCTCTTCTTCCAGAAATTCAAACACCCGTTCAGCTGCCGCCACGGTTTGTTGCAGCACATTTGAAATGTTGGCCAGTTGGGTGATTGGCTGGGTGAACGAGCGCACGTATTGGATGAAAGCCTGAATATCACCAATCGCGATGGAGCCGCGGATAACCAGCCATCCGCCGAGGATGGTCACACCGACATACCCCAGATTACCGATAAAGGACATGATCGGCATCATGATGCCGGAGAAGAACTGAGCTTTCCAGGCCGCCCCATACAGGCGGTTGTTGTATTCCGCCATCTTACGGATGCTTTTTTCTTCACCGTTGAAGGCTTTGACGACCACATGGCCGCCAAACATTTCCTCAACATGACCGTTGACATTCCCCAGAAATTCCTGTTGTTGGGTGAAGAAGCGCTGAGAATTACGCACAATGAACATTACCACTACAAAGGAGAGCGGCACGATGAGTAGTGCCACCAGTGTCATCTGCCACGAGATGGTCAGCATCATCACCAGCACGCCGACCACCGTGACAAAGGATGTGATGATCTGGGTCAGGCTCTGGTTGAGAGTCTGATTGACGGTATCCACATCATTGGTCAGACGGGAGAGCACCTCTCCATGGGTCGTGCCGTCGAAATAACGGAACGGCATGCGGTTAATTTTTGACATGATCTGCTTGCGCAGTTGATAAGTGACGGTGATGGCCACATCGGTCATCAGCCAGCCTTGCAGGTAACTGAGGACAGAGGAGAACAGGTACAACCCCAAAACCGTCAACAAAATCTGGCCGATACCGGCAAAATCAATGCTGCCGGTGCCGCTCAATTGCGCCAGCAAGCCTTCAAACAACTTGGTGGTAGCCCCACCGAGGATCTTTGGGCCGAGGATAGAAAACACGGTTGATCCGGCTGCCAGCAGGATCACAATCACTATTGTGATTTTGAAAGGATCCAGATAATGCACCAGTTTACGCAGCGTGCCTTTAAAGTCTCTGGCTTTTTCCACCTTTCCCATCATCATATGTCCACCAAATGGCCCACGGCCGCCCATCGGGCCGCGTCCTGCGGCAGGCGGACGCATCGTTTCGCCTTCACCCTGTTTGGGTTTTCCGTTTCCCGGTGTCAGGTTATTGGATTGGGTCATGCCATCACCTCCTCCCTCTTCAATTGCGAGAGGGCAATTTCTCGATAGACTTCACACTTTTCCAGTAATTCCTCATGGGTACCCTTGCAGATAATCTCCCCTTCATCCAGCACCAGAATTTGATCGGCATCCTTGATGGTTGCCACCCGTTGGGAAACGATAATCACAGTGCTGTCCTTCAGGCTCTGCTTCAAAGCGCGCCGCAAGCGGGCATCCGTGCGGTAATCCAGCGCTGAAAAGCTATCGTCAAAAATGTAGATGGGAGCGCGCTTCACCAGAGCTCGGGCAATGCTTAACCGCTGCTTTTGACCGCCGGAGTAATTGATGCCGCCCTGCGAAACCGGGGCTTGCAAACCTTCCGGTGCGGAAAGTACAAACTCGCTTGCCTGAGCAATTTCCAGCGCCTGTTTGAGAATTTCTTCAGCAGCCTCTTCATTGGCGTAGCGCAGATTGCTCTCAATCGTCCCGCTGAACAGATTGCTCTGCTGAGGAATGTAGCCAATTTTATCGCGCAGTTCGCTCAGACGCACCTCGCGGATATCCACGCCGTCAATCAGGATGGCGCCGTCGGTCACATCGTAAAAGCGCGGAATCAGGTTGACCACCGTAGATTTTCCCGAACCGGTTGTGCCGATGATGGCAGTGGTTTTGCCAGCTTCTGCCACAAAGTTCAAATTACACAGCACATTTTCCTCTGCATCCGGGTAACGGAATGACACATTTTTAAATTCAATCCGCCCTCGGAATGGCTCCGGGAAGGACTTTGGCTGAGGCGGATCTACAACCGTGATGTCCGTTTCCAGCACGTCCGCAACGCGGTTTGCCGAAACATCGGCGCGCGGGAAAAGGATGAACAGGAAGGAAAGCATCATGAAAGCGAACACAATTTGCATGACATACTGCATGAAAGCCATCATATCGCCAACCTGCATGGAAGATTGGGCAACCTGGTGCGCACCAATCCATAAAATCAGCACCGAAACACCGTTGAGGATAATCATCATAAACGGCATGACCATCACAAACACGCGGTTGACGAACAAACTGGTGCGGGTCAAGTCAACGTTAGCCTCTTCAAAGCGTTGTTCTTCATATTTTTGACGGTTGAAAGCGCGCACGACCATCATCCCGCTTAAATTTTCACGTGCAATCAAATTCAATCGGTCCACCAGGCTCTGGATGATTTTGAATTTAGGGGTGGCAATCGCAAACACGATGCTAATCAAACCGATCAGCGCAATGACCGCCACCGCGATGATCCACCACATACCGGCACTCTTGTTGACCGCCCGGATGATGCCGCCAATCCCAATGATGGGCGCATAGAACACCATCCGAATCAGGATCATCATCACCATCTGAATCTGGGTGATGTCATTGGTCGAGCGGGTGATGAGGGAAGCAATCGAGAACTTTTCAATCTCGGCACTGGAAAAACGCATCACGCGCTCGAACAGCAAGTGGCGTAAATTGCGCGCCAGACCCGCCGCCACCCGCGAAGCCAGAAATCCGACCAGTACAATCGCGGCTGCTGAAAGAAGCGAAATGAGCAGCATTTGTCCGCCCACCCGCAGAATGTAATTGGTCTGTAATTGACCGGTGTCCATTCCAAGCGCGTCATATTCGCTTCTTACCACCCGCGCCGCTGCCTGAACCAGTGCTTTTTCTCCCCCGATTGTTTCAAATCGCTGGCTGACCGCCTGACGAATCTGATCCCGCTGAGTCTCCGGCAGGTTGGCCATTAAGGTGAACACGTCCATACCGGCTGGCAACCGGGAGAGGTCAAATGACATGCCCGGCATGAGAGTTTGAGCCTGCTGGGGGTCTTTCAAAACTTGCTCAATTCCGGAAACAATCAGCAATCCCTCCGCAACCGGCGCTTCTAATTTTTGGAGAACCGCCGAATCGGTCTCGGACAGCACATAAACCGGTTCTTCTGCCAAAAGCGGATACGTTTTTACGAGTGTTGCAAAATCGGCGTCGGTTTGATCCACCAGACGGTAAGCGTTTAAGACCTGCTCCTTTTCGGTTGAGGTTAAGAACAGCCCAAGGTGCTGCATGGTTGTCTGGCGCATTGCTTGCGGCAGACCATTTTCCACCCCGCCTTGTTGTATACCCACATTGACGATCCTGGAAAGGTAATCTGGTAACGCCAGATCGGCATTCGCCTGCACAAACAAAAGCAGAATCGCCAGAATCAGCGGCAGGGCAAACGGTTTTAAGTACTTGAGAATACGAAACATTAATCAACCTCCTCAATAATCTGTAACGTGACGGCGGCTATACCGGCTCAATTTCTTTCATCCGCTCGGTCATCAATTCCAGGGCATCTATGATTTGTTCCATTTCTTCCACAGAAAGACGCTCAACCAGTTGATAAAGCCATTGCTGACGGGCAACCGTGCTTTCCGTGAGAATTTGCCGGCCTTTTTCGGTCAAGACCAGTTGCTTGTGGCGGCGATCATTCGGATTTTCGCGGCGGGCAATCAAGCCCTGTTGCACCAGCCGATCCAGCAACTGGCTGGATGCCGCTGTAGTTACCCCCAGCTCCTCACTGATTTGCGAGATGTTGCAATCCTGATTGTAGTGAATATGGCGCAGCGCCACCATTTGAGTCATCGAAAGACCTTGTTCTTTGGTGTATTGCCAGAACGAGCGCATCGAGCGTTGCATAATCTGCCCCATGGCTCTTTCAAACACTTCAAAATATTTTCTTCTAATTTCATCCATAAAATCCAATCCTTGCTATTAGTTAAGCGATGTTGAATATTAACTTGTTTTTACAATTTGTCAAGGGGCAAAATTATACAGCCGCCTGACCTGATGGTCAGGCGGCTGTTGGATTTCATTGCAGTTTCTTTTAGCGCAGACCGGTATCTACGAAGTCCTTCAAAGGATTATTCGGGTCAGCGTACTCTTTCAGGACTTCGTCATAGGTTTTCAAACCCATTGGACGACGTTGTTCCCCCTGCTGATTGGGTTTGAGTCCCAGGAACGTTTCGATCTCATCCCTCAACTGTTCAACTTGCGTGAATTGTTGTTCAAAAGGTGAATGCTTCAAGCGATGTGGCAGGGCTAATTCGGCTGCAATGGCAATATCTTCCAGTGTAATTCTATTCCGCCCTTCAAACGCTGCCTGCGCCCGTGCAGTCTTCAATATCACCATATCCGGACGATGACCATCCACTTGAAAGTGAGCCGTCAATTGGGTGATTGCCAGCAAATCATCGCGTGAATATTGCACTTCTTGAAGCAGACGGCGCGCCTGTTGAATCTGGAACCCCAGTTCACGTTCGCGAGTCTGCCATTCGCGGCAAAATGCCTCCGGGTTTTCTTCGTATGCCAGTCGCCGTTTCATGATGGCGACCCGTTCCAATGCGCTGCGTAAGCCGCGCACCTGCACCGAAAGCCCAAAACGATCCAGTAATTGCGGGCGCAAATCGCCTTCCTCCGGATTCATGGTGCCCACCAGGATAAAGCGGGCCGGGTGGCTGAAGGAAACCCCCTCCCGTTCAATGATATTGACCCCCATCGCAGCCGAATCGAGCAAGACATCTACCACATGATCGTCCAGCAAATTGACCTCATCAATGTAGAGCAGACCGCGATTGGCCGCTGCCAATACCCCCGGCTCGAAAGCTTTTTCCCCTTTTTGGATCGCCTTTTCAATGTCCAGTGTACCAACCACCCGGTCTTCGGTTGCTGAGATGGGCAAATTCACAAACGGGGTTGGACGGGTAATCACGGAGGGTTTCACCCCATCCGTAAAACGCTGGCGGCATTCGGTACACCACTCCATTGGCCGGTCAGGATCACATCCAAAACGACAGCCTTCAATGACTTTGAGCTCCGGCAGCAAGGCTGCCAGGGCGCGCGCCGCGGTGGATTTAGCGGTTCCACGTTCCCCACGGATAAGAACGCCGCCAATCCGTGAATCAATGGCGTTCAAAATTAAGGCACGTTGCATGCGTTCCTGCCCGACAATAGCGGTAAAGGGGAAATTGTAGGTAAATTGCTGCATGATTTTTTCTCTTATGCCTTCACCATCTCCAGCCGGCGTAATTTGATACTGTCTGTATCGCGGGTCTTCTGGTGACGGCAGGCGATCACTTCTGCCAGTATTGCCACTGCAATTTCCTGGGGGGTAACCCCGCCCAAATCCAGGCCGATAGGCGCATAAACCCGCTCCAGCTGGAGGGGATCAAAACCATCCGCCAGCAAATGCTCACGAATGGTACGGCACTTTGCCAGACTGCCAATCATGCCAATGTAGGGAGCAGGCGTGGTCAGAGCATAGCGCAGGGCTGCCTCATCCGAAATATGATCGGTAGTGATCAACACCACATAAGAATCTTCACCGAGTTTGACCTGTTCCAGTTCAGGGACGGTGGCCAGTCCGGCCTGCACATCCACCACCACCACTTCAAACCCGGCGGCTTCGCCCATGATTTTTAGCGGTCTTCCAATGTGTCCGCCGCCAACAATGACTAACTGGGGAGCGGGAAGAAAGGGTTGGATGAAAACCGTCACCTCCCCACCGCACAGCGTACCAATTGCATCTTCCCCTTCCTCAGCCAATTTGTAATGGAAAAGGCCAGAATGATGCTCGGTCAATGCCTTCCTGGCATCACTTAAAATGGCCGCTTCCAATTTACCACCACCGACCGTACCGGCGGTTTTGCCATCGGGCAGAAGCACAATTTGCGCTCCAACCTTTGCCGGCGATGCCCCGCGCACCTCGATCACCGTCGCCAGCACAGCCGGTTGGCGGTTCTCAATGGCCTGTGCAAGTTGTTGGATGGCTTTGGACATCTTTTCACTTCCTTGTCAGTTCGTTTTAACTGCCTCTTTCAACCAGTTCTCAATTTCGGCTTTGGAAGGAATTCTGCCGTAGGAAACTACTTTACCCTCGATCACCAGTCCCGGCGTCGCCAGAATCGGGTATTGCATGATATCGGCATGATTGGTTACCTTTTCAAACTCGGCTTCAATTCCAAGCGTAGCCACCACTTCACGGGTTACGGCCTCAAGCCGTTTGCAGTTTGCACAACCCACACCCAAGATCTTAATGTTCAACATATCTATCACCTCAGTTATAAAATACATTCATTTGAATGAATATTATTATAATTCTAAAATCCCTCATTACCAGTGACAAGTGTAAGAGATTTTCGGGAGGGGTCTCACAGAAAAAAATCTGCAAATTGGTTTTCCTGCTTTTAATCTTTAAACTGCCATTCAGGTTATAATCTACGTAATCCAATCCACGTCCGGGTGAATCTCCTTGTCCCCCCTATCCGAATCGGAGTTACGAGAAATTGTCTTGCGGGTTATTCAGCAAACCACCGGCCAAACCTCAGCTGGGGCGGTCACTACTCCTGCGCCTTCTTTCAATGCCGATCCTCCAAAAAAGGTCATAGCCCTTGGCGCTGATCACGGAGGCTTTGAGCTTAAAGAAATTTTGAAAAAAGATCTGGCCGAAGCTGGTTATTCCATTCTTGACGTTGGAACAAACAGCAAAGACGCCGTGGATTACCCGGACTTCGCTCATGCGGTTGCCAGTCAGGTTGCCAGCGGTAAAGCATGGCGTGGGGTTATCATTGATGGCGCTGGAATCGGTTCTTGTATGGTTGCCAACAAAGTACCCGGTGTGCGGGCTGCCCTTGCCTATGACCTGTCCTCAGCAATCAACAGCCGCGAACATAATGACGCCAATGTTCTCACCCTTGGGGCAGGATTGATTGGCGTCAATTTAGCCCGACAAATTCTCAAAACCTGGCTGGAAACTGCTTTTGCGGGCGGCCGTCACAGCCGCAGGGTTGAGAAAATTACGGCCATTGAAAAAGAATACCTCAAGGGAGGTTAAGCCAGCATGAACGCCGATCCCAAAACGATTGCTTCATTGGTCGAAATCATCACCCGAGAAGTTCTGACCAGCCTGATGCAGCGCCAGGCCTCCGCCGAACAAAATGAAAACGGTTGCAAATTTTCCTGCGCGGAGGGAATCTGTGTGCAAACCTGTTTCGATAAAGTTGGACAGGTCATTCACGCCGGGGCAGAGCGTGTCTCGAACGGGCTGGGTGGGGTGCCACAGGATCTGAAAATCGCCGGCATGATTGACCACACCCTGCTCAAGCCGGATGCCACTCAGGAGCAAATTGCTCAACTTTGCTTTGAGGCCAAACGATATGGTTTTGCTTCCGTATGCGTCAATCCTACCTGGATCGAATTATGCAGCAAACTGGTACAGGGTTCGGCGGTGAAAGTTTGCACGGTGATTGGGTTTCCACTGGGCGCCAACACCCCCGAAGTCAAAGCATACGAAACCGCCCAGGCCATTCAACTCGGCGCTCAGGAAGTGGATATGGTCATCAACATCGGCGCGCTAAAATCCCGCGATTTGCAACTGGTTGCTCGCGACATTCGCGGAGTAGTTAAAACCGCCCACGAAAATGGGGTGCTGGTCAAGGTCATTATTGAAACTGCTTTGCTGACCGATGAAGAAAAAGTGATCGCGTGTTTGATTTCTAAAGAAGTCGGTGCGGATTTTGTCAAAACCTCCACCGGCTTTTCTGGAGGGGGCGCCACCGTTGACGATGTTGCCCTCATGCGACGAGTGGTTGGCTCACAGCTCGGCGTCAAAGCGTCCGGAGGGATACGCACCCACGAAGATGCCGAACAAATGATCAAGGCAGGCGCCAACCGCATTGGAGCCAGCGCCAGTGTCAAAATCATCTCTGGGGCGCAACCCACCGACTCACCAGCCAAGATACCTGAACCAGCTCTGCAAAAAAGTTATTGAGGGAGAAGATGCCATGCTGATCGCCAAAGTAATCGGCACGACTGTGGCAACCATCAAGGATGAAAAACTTGCCGGGCGCAAATTGCTGGTTGTTCGTCCCACTGATGAGTTTGGAAACCCCAGTGGTAAACCATTTGTAGCCATTGACACGGTAGATGCCGGCATTGGGGATCTGGTCCTGACCTGTGCCGGTTCCTCAGCCCGCCAGACCACTTTCACCAAAGATACCCCGGTTGACGCAGTCATCATGGCAATTATTGATAGTCTGGAAGTCGAGGGGCAAATAACTTTTCAAAAATCCCCCTGATTCGCCCTAAACCATCATGTTACTTGGCATTGTCAAAGGTAATGCGGTTTGCACCATAAAATACCCCGGCACCCAGGGGTTAAAATTACTGGTTGTTCAACCGGTCAATAAACACCTCCAGCCGCTGGGAGGGTTGCAAGTCGCAGCCGATACCGTTCACGCCGGTGAGGGTGACTTATGTGTGATGGTGCGTGCCCGCGAAGCCGCCTTAGCTTTGCCAGATGAGAAATTTGTCCCGGTTGATCTGGCGCTGGTTGGAATTGTGGATGAACTGGAAGTCAAAAGTGACGCATCCTTTAATCTCACCCTCCAGCGAGGTTGGAATCCCTACTCGTAAGGTCAGAACATGATTCTTGCCAAGGTTGTCGGCACGGTTGTTACCACCATCAGTCACCCCGATTACAAAAATCGGCGGCTGCTGGTTGTACAGCCGCTTGGCCTGGAAGACGAAGCCCCCGATACTGACTTCATCGCCCTCGACAACACGCACGCCGGCATTGGGGATACCGTCCTGGTCAACCGGGAAGGGAACGGCGCCCGTCAGGTACTGCAAAACCCCAATGCCTGCGTCATCTCGGTGATTGTGGGAATTGTTGATTCGGTCTATCTGGAAGAATAAACCTCGCTACCTTACCACCTCGCCTTTTACAACAATCATCGTTCCGGTAATCCGTTGAGATACCAGAACCCGATGCTCTTCTTCTATCAAGAAAATCCCAATGCCGGCTAATGTTCGGCAGATTTCCCCCTCCAAATGGAGAGAATCTTCATAAACCGACAACAGGCGATCGGCATCATCATCGGCCGCCAGGCGGTTGATTGAAACTGCTCCACATTCGGTGCAGGAATGAATCAACATCAATTCACCTTGCAGTAAATCACCATACTTTTTCCGCTGCCTTTTGATGGTCAGTCCAATCGGCTTCATAGCGCCTTTACAAGCGCTCAGCCGGTCACCCGCGCTGAATAAATCCACGTGACGCGACCAGAGGCAATAAGGGCAATGATTACGATTGGACACACCGCTCAGGATTGGATGAACCGAAACCCAATTTCCACAGTGCTTGCAGGTGAAATCCTGTTGGCTGGGGTAAAAGCGCTTTTTCATGCCGCACCTCGCAACCTCAGGTAACTACGATAACGCCGCGGGGAGATCCTTCCATCCATCACAGCCTTGCGCACAGCACAACCGGGTTCTTCATCATGGACACAGCTCAACCCGAATTTGCATTTTCCGAGGAAATCCCGCATCTCCGGGAATCTGGCAGCCAGTTCATCCGCCGCAATATCCCACAGACCGAACTCCCGCATGCCGGGAGTGTCAATGACGGCACCCCCACCCTTAAGAGGTAACATTTCCAGATGAGTGGTGGTATGCCGTCCCTTCCCGGTGATCGGATTGACATCCCCTACCCTTAACCCCCCTCCGGCTGGTAATGCATTCAGCAACGATGATTTTCCAACACCTGATTTCCCGATGACCAGCGAAAGTCGTCCGGAAAGGATAGAACGCAACTCATCCAAACCTTCACCCGTCCGCACGCTTGTTAAAATCACAGGATAGCCAATGCGGCGAAAATCATCGAGGATCGGCGTGGTTTCCTGCACCGATTGAGGATTCTGGTGTTCGATTAAGTCCACCTTGGTCATACAGATCACTGCCGATACACCGGCATCTTCGCATGCCACTAGATAGCGATCCAGTAAATTCCAGTGGGGATCGGGCTGAGCCACAGAGAAAACAGCCAGTACTTGATCTATATTTGCTGCTATGATTTGTTCATGAGGGTATTTATCCGGCATAGAAAGCGCCGCCCGTCTGCCAAAACCGCTCCGGCGCGGCAGTAATGCCGTAATGACACCCTCATTACTGCCGATCAAGCGTACGCGGACTTCATCTCCAACTGTTATCCCCGTAAGCGAAGCATCTTTTCCCTGCTTCGCTGATTGCTTTGGTTTGTTTCTCTTCAAACCTCCAGCCAGCCGGCACTGAATGATTCTGTAATCAATGCTCACCTCAAAAGCGCTATTCAATTTTTTGGTGATTACACCCAAAAGTTCGTTCTCGTAATGTTGATGAAACATGGTTGAAATTCCTTTAGTAAAAAAACACCAGCCTCGGATCCTCCCGTGGCTGGTGTCAATTATTTCGATTTGCTGACTTATATCAGACAAAATACGCTGGTACCTGTTGCAACCTTGCCATCCGGCAAAGCACCTTCAAGCACCCCCGGAAATAAAAAAGCCACGGGGATGAGCACGCCCGTGGCCGCAGATACTCTCGTTATTCAGATAACCAGAATCAGCAGACTCTCCCGAAAGGCAGGCGCGCCCATACGGCTCGATTACAAGCAAGTACCGATCCTGCATTAAACATAAAACGCCTTTCCTTTCGTAAGAATGAATTTAGATAAACGGTTTATATCAGTCTTTAGTAACTCCGTCAAGGTGACGTTCATCCCCTTTTATCGCAGCCCCATTGTGAAAACAGGCCAATTCATGACCGGCATCCGCAAAAACCCGAACCGGCTGGCCTTCGGCGAATAAGCGGTAATGCGGCTGAAATGCCTCCAGCACCAGCCCGGAATGCAGGCGGACTTTATAGACATTCATCACTCCCTTAAAAACCCGCGAAAGGATTACCCCGTTTGCGGGACCTTTCAGGTCAAATCCAACGTCGTCGGCTCGCACCGCCAGTTCTACCTCGCTGCCCGCTGGTAATGAAACCTGTTGGGGAATGAGGCCGATTTCCGTTTCGATCCCCTGTTCTACCACCCGGCCGGGCAAGAAATTGGCACTCCCCATAAACTCTGCTACAAAGGGATTGATCGGCTGGGAAAAAATGACTTCTGGTTGGTCTAGTTGCTGGACTACCCCCTCATTCATGATCGCCAGCCGGTCGCCCATGTACAACGCCTCTTCCTGATCATGGGTCACAAACAACGCTGTCAGGCCCATCCCTTTGAGGAGCGTTCGGACTTCCTCACGCAGTTTTAACCTCAAGTCCAGATCAAGGCTGGAAAACGGTTCATCCAGCAGCAAAACCTGCGGCCGGGGCGCCAGCGCCCGCGCCAAAGCCACCCGCTGACGTTCGCCACCGGAAAGCTCATGCGGCATTCTTTTCCCAAGGTGGTTCAAACCTACCAGTTCCAGCATCTGGTTCACCTGCCGATTGACTTGTGGATGAGGTTGTTTGCGTAACCCAAAGGCAACATTTTCATACACCGTCAGGTGCGGAAAGAGGGCATAATCTTGAAAGACCACCCCAATCCGGCGTTTTTCGGGCGGAACGAAAATGTCTGGACTACTGAGCAGCCGGCCCTGCATCCAGATTTCACCCCGCTCCGGCCTTTCAAATCCGGCAATCAGTCGTAAGGTGGTTGTTTTTCCACACCCGCTGGGGCCGACCACGGCGAGGATTTCCCCTTCATACACATGCAAACTGACATCTTCAACCGCCGGTTGAGTGTGATAGGCTTTTTTCAAATGGTCGCATTTAATAAGAGGTTCTTTCATTGTCGTTGAGATGATCCTGAAAGGGTAGCGTGATGGTTAATCAAAAACATCGAAATGGATGAAGCGAGAATCAGGATAAGTGCCGGTGCAGCAGCCCGGGCAAAATACGCTTCCGAAACGGCTCCCCATACCTGCGTAGCCAGCGTGGAAAAACCAGTCGGCGCCAGTAATAAGGTTGCAGGCAATTCCTTCATCGTGGTCAGAAAAACCACGGCAGCAGCCGAAGCCACACCCGGCGTGATGAGCGGTAAGGTGACCCTTTGAAACACCCGTAATGGATTTTCGCCAAGGCTGGCGGCGGCCTCTTCCAAACTCCTTTGCACCATCCGCAAGGATGACTGAATGCTTCCCATGGCTTGCGGCAGGAACAAAATCACATAGGCAAATAGAAGCATGAAGAGGGTTTGGTACAACCCCGGCACAAAATTTGCCCCAAAGAAGACCAGTGCCAGCGCCACCACGATGCCGGGGACTGCATAGCCAATGTAACTCCATCTTTCCAAAATCTGACTGAGCCAGTTTGAACGGCGAACAGATAGAACGGAGACAGGGAAAGCGAATACCACGGTAACCATTGCCGCCAGCCCAGCCGAGCTGACCGATCCCAGTAAAGGCCCAAGCCAGTTTGCAATACGCTCACCAGCCAGCAAGCCGCGTATCAACCAGTAAAAAAGCACACCGGTGGGGAAAATGAGTCCAAACAGCAAGATCAGAAAGACCACACCCAAAGCCGCAACCTGCCAGCCTCCCAATCGGATCACCTCCGCCGGATGGACGGCGGTATGAGGGTTTTCGGCAGCCGAACGACGAATACGCTGCTCTGCAATTAGAAAGCCAACGGTAACCAAAATCAACACCAATGACAAAAGCGCTGCGGCTGAGCGGTCAATTGATGATTGGTACTGGAGATAAATGGCGCGGGTAAAAGTCGTAAACCGCAGAATGGAAACCGCTCCAAAATCCCGCAACACATAAAGACCCACCAGCAGACTGCTGGCCGCCAGCGCCGGCCGCAACTGAGGCAGGGTGACTCTCCAAAAAGTCTCCAGCGGAGAACAGCCCAAACTCCGCGCCGCTTCTTCCTGCGAACGGTCACCGCGGCTGAAAACCGCCCGAGCTGCCAGAAAGATATACGGGTATGTCATCAGAGTCAGCACCAGCCATGCCCCCCAAAAACCGTAAACCGAAGGCAGTCGCTCAATACCCAACCAGCCTTCCAGCAGGTTTTGAAGCAAGCCCCGCGGCGCAAAGAAGGAAACGAACAGATAGGCTCCCACATAGCTGGGAATGACCAACGGCAAGGGCAGCAAAGCCGACCAGATGCTGCGCCCAGGCAGATCAGTGCGGCTTACCAGCCAGGCCAGCAAAACCCCCAAAATCAGGGCAGCCAGCATCACCGCCAGCGCCAGCCCCACGCTTTGACCCATGATCTGCAGCGTTTGAGCCCTCAGCAGCCAGTTCCAGGCCGACCGACCAGCGGCGCTGGCACGCACAACCAGATAAAGTAGCGGTAAACTCATGGCAAGCGCCACCAGCGCGGCGGGCAGGTACAACCATGCGCCTCGCGCTGGTGACGAAGAGATCGTCCCAAACCACTGTGGAAAAACCCGGCTTTTCAACATTCTTTAGGGAAGAACACCAGTCTCCCTGAGTAAATTTAACGTACCTTCAAGATCGGCCAGCTGATCTACCGTGATACCTGCCGAATTCAAGCTCTCCAGAGGGGGCAAGTCCGCCTCAGTCTGGACACCCGCTACCAGCGGA
The DNA here is from genome assembly GCF_001306055.1 of Bellilinea caldifistulae. GTDB lineage: Bacteria > Chloroflexota > Anaerolineae > Anaerolineales > Anaerolineaceae > Bellilinea > Bellilinea caldifistulae. The sequence continues at coordinate 114,191 of NZ_LGHJ01000017.1, forward strand.
TATTCATAGGTTTGACCGGCAAAATACTGCTGAGCCACCGGGGAGAGCAGGAAATTGATGAACTTAAGGGCATTTTCCTCATTTTTACTGGTGGCAAGTCTCCCAATTCCCGAAACCATCACCAGCGAGTCCGGTCCGCCGTTGTTCATGAAGTGGTTGCGGGCTGGGAACGAATTGCCTTGCTCTCTCAAAAAGCGGTAAAGATAATAATGATTGACAAACCCCACTTCAATCTCTCCGCTACCGACTGCTGCTACAACCGCTGTATTCCCATCATATACAACCGGCTGGTTTGCCAGAATACCCACCAGCCATTGGCGGGTCTTCTCTTCGCCCCACATCTGACGCATGGCCGTCACCATCGCCTGAAATGAAGCATTGGTAGGAGCCCAGCCGATCTTGCCTTTCCAACGCGGCTCGGTAAAACCGAACAAATCGGCCGGTAAATCCTCCGCCTTCAGGAGCTGGGTGTTGTACACCACCACCCGTGCGCGGCCGGAAATACCGACCCACAAACCCTGAGCGGAACGGAAACGGCTTTCTACTTTGTCGAGCGTTTCATTGGGCAATTCAGCCAGCAAGCCCGCATTGGCAACTGCACCCAATCCACCCGGATCCTGGGCATAAAACACATCTGCCGGCGAATTTTTTCCCTCTTCCAGCAGGGTAGCCGCCAGCTCGGAGGTATTCCCATACCGCACCTCCACCTTGATTCCGCTGGCCTGAGAAAACTGTTCGATGATCGGCGCAACCAGACTTTCGCTGCGCCCGGAATAAATCACCAGCCGGCCGGCATCCTGAGCTTGGGAAGAAGCCGAAAACGATGCACAACCTGCCAGAATTGCTGCCAAAAGCAGCAGAGTCAACCAATATCTGGTCTTAATCATTCAATCACTCCTTGAATGGGTAAGGTTAGGGTTGGGACGGGCTATATATACCCAATAAGGTGATTTTTGTCAATATTTTAGAAAAAATTCATATAAATTACCGGGGTAGCCCTGAAATCAACCTGTGCAAATATGCAGCAGGGAACCTGCGGCTATCCCGCAGCGTCTTGAAATATAAGAATGAAAATGACCATGAGGACGATCTGACAGACCAACCAGTGGAGGAATTGAGCCATGCCAAAAAGCTGGATTCTGATAGTGATAAGTAGTTCCATTTTGCTGCTTGCTGCCTGCGCACCTGCCGCTGTACCGACTACGCCGTTGCTGCCCGCTCAGGAGCAAACCCAACCCCCTGCAACTGAACCAACTTTCCCGCCAATCCCGGAGCAGGTTACCCCCCTCCCCACCATCGGTATAATCATAGATCAGGAAGAGGCTGATATGATTTTTGAAAAAGTGCGCCCCCTGATTGCTGAACAAATCGGGGTGACACCCGAAGCGATTAAACTGATCGAGATGACACCGGTTGAATGGCCGGACGGCTGCCTCGGTCTGGCATCTCCCGATGAGATGTGCCTTCAGGTCATCACGCCCGGTTACCGCTTATTGATCGAGGTCAACGACAGCACGCTTGAAGTACGCACCGATCAAAAAGGTAATCAGGTGCGGGTCAATCGGGGTACGGTGCTGCCCGATGTCCGCGTATCAGAAAAGGAAGTTCCCGCTCGCTGCCAGCAGGAAGGCATGAAAACCCTTGTGGATTTTACGGATGGTTATTGCTTTGCCTACCCGGATGATTTTATCGCCGATTCCCGTGGGTTGGCAGCAGTCTACGCTCAAACCGAAAACTCCGCCAATCCAGAAGCGGTTGTCGCCCGCCTGGATGTTTTCAGCAGCCCGGCAGCACCGGACGCCACGCTACAAAAACTGGTCAGCGAGTTCCGCAAACAATTTGAAGGGCTAAATCCGCCGGTCAACCTGCGCCAGACGCAAATAACGCTGAACGGACAACCTGCCGAGGTATTGGAACCGGTGCCCGGACGGCTGAGTTCGCGGATGGTCTTTGCCCTGCATAATGGGTTTTTCTATCAATTGATTTTCTTCCCAATTGACGAACCCAGTGTCGAATCCGATCTCAACCGGCTATACGAAGCAGTTATCTCCACCTTCACCTTCATCCCCTGAATGGTGAAGCCAGCCTCCCGCCAAAAATGGCGGGAGGCCCTTTTTCAAAGATCAGGTACTAATTCCCTCAGCCGTTGCAGCGAAACGCCGTTCAAATCGGGCAAATGATAATCAGCCGAACTCACCCGCTCAATTGGCCCCAAGCCCAATGTGCGCATCCCGGCGGCTTTTCCGGCGGCAATGCCGGCCTCGGCATCCTCAATTACCAGACATTCTGCCGGTTCAACCCCCAAACGTTCGGCTGCCAGTAAAAATAAATCCGGAGCCGGTTTACTGCGAGCAGCAGCGTTGCCGTCCACAACCGTATCCAGCCACTCGCCAATTTGCAAACGCTCCAGTACCAGAGGGGTATTCTTGCTGGATGACACAATCGCCACTTTGTAGCCGGCCTGATGCAATTCTTTGAGCAATTCCAATGCCCCCGGCAGTAAATTTTGAGGGGTCATTTTGGATACATACTCCATATAGTAGCGGTTTTTTCGCTCCATCCACTCGTTCATTTCCTGCTCCGTCGCCGGGCGGCCATCCAGCAGAATCAACAGCGACTCTCGACGGGAAACTCCCCTCAAGGCTTCGTTTTTTTGCCGGTCGAATGGCAAGCCCAATTCATCCGCCAGCCGCTTCCATCCCAGATAATGAAACTCGGATGTGTCGGTCAAAACCCCATCGAGATCGAATAATATTGCGCGAATCATCCTTCAGCAACCCCCGTCTGCGGATTGCACAGGTCAAATTCATAAGGCTGCCCGCGGTATCTAATCCGAAAAACCAACCGCCGCCAGTGACGGGGCAAACAGGGGTAGGTTTTCGGGCCGTCAGGCTCAAATCTGAGCCCTCCAAAGCCGAATACAATCGCCTGCCAGATACCACCCGCCGATGCCGCATGAATGCCGTCGTGGGCGTTCCCGCGCACATCCTCTAAATCCGCCAGTGCAGCGCGCATAAAGTGTTCATACGCCTCATCCGGTTTTCCTACCCGACAGGCAATGATGGCATGAATGGCCGGCCCCAATGACGAGCCAAAAGTGTGATCCGTGCGGGCGTTGTAATACTCATAATTGACCCTCAGCGTTTTTTCATCAAACAGTTCAGGCAGTAGATAGGCCAGCATGACCACATCTGGCTGCTTGAGAATGTTGGCTTCATTAGCGCCTTCAATTCCCAACAGGGATTGAATGGACTGGGTACGCGGCTCAAGGGCTTGCAAATCAATCTGCCGGCGCTGGAAATAGCCCTCAAACTGTTCAATTAAACCGTTCGACTCATCCTGCTTCCAGTAAATTTTTTCGGCCACCTCGCGCCAGCGGGTCAATTCACTTTCGTCCAGTTCCAGCGAACGACGCAATTCGGCGGCTTTAGTCGGATAGCGTCCTTCCAACCAGTCCAACACCTTCAACGCAGTTGACAACTGCCAGCGAGCCAGTGCATTGGTGTAGGCGTTGTTATCCACATGGTCATGGTATTCATCCGGGCCGATGACATCGGTAAACTCGTAACAGCCGGTTTCACCATTCCATTCCGCCCGGCTGGCCCAAAAACGAGCCACATCCAGAAAAATCTCCGCTCCGCGATGGGCCATGAAATCATCATCACCGGTTGCCTGCCAGTATTGCCAGATGGCATAACAAACATCCGCCGAAATATGAATTTGAATATCCCCCGTCCAGATGCGAATCAGTTTGGTTCGGTCGGTGGGATGGGGCACCCAGGTGGGTGTTACTTCTTCGCCGGTCGCAGCACTTTCCCACGCAAACTGAGCTCCATTGAAGCCGTTTTCACGGGCTTTTTTACGTGCCCCCTCCAGGGTGTGAAAGCGGTAGGAAAGCAAATTTCGAGCAATCTCCGGACGGGTGTAGGTAAAGAAAGGCAGCATAAAAATTTCGGTGTCCCAAAATACATGCCCGCGGTATCCATAACCAGAAAGCGCCTTTGCCCCGATACTCACCCGCTCATCCTGACGGGGAGCGGCTGCCAGTAATTGGAACAGGCTGAATCGCACTGCAAGATGGGCACGGTCATCTCCCTCAATCACCACATCGCAGGCTTCCCACTCGCGTTGCCAGGCGCGGGCATGGCTTTCCATTAACCCACTCCATGCTCGTTTCGGGAGCGTTTCCAATGCCCGCCGGGCAGCCCCCTGCGGGTCGGTGGTTTCACGGGATGTGTAAAAAGCGGTTATTTTCTCGATCTCCACGATATCACCACTTTTCAGCTCGGTTGTAACCACCAGCGTTGGGGCATTCCGGGTATCCCAGGCAGTGTGTTCAAGATTTTCACCGCCATCAACCGTAAGGCGTGTGGCAGCCCCCAGTTCAATTCCAGAAGAACGGGTACGCAGATGAAGCCAGGTGTTGTTGTGTTCAAGTCCCTGTCCAAGCCAGTCCCAGTGCTTGTAATTCAGGTTATCCGTATCGCCGCTCAGTGTCGCCCGTGCCTCAACAGTCGTGTTTTCGAATGCCTTTATCGTAACCCGCTGACACAGCAGATGCGGGTTGGTCAGGCTGGCAAACCGTTCAAAGAGCAGTAGCCAGCGCGCACCCTGCGGACTGCGCCACTCCACCCGTCGGCTCAACAAACCGTTGCGCAAATCTAACTGGCGCTGGTATGAAAGAATCTCGCCTTCGGTGAGCGAAAACCACTCCCCGCCCAGCCGCAGGGTCAAATCCAGCCAATCCGGCGCATTGACCAGCTCGGTAAATACGATGGGAACATCATCGAAGACCCCATGAATGAAAGTGGTTCGCTCCTCGCCCGGGTAGTGCTCTTCGTGCGTGCCGCGGGTGCCAAGATAACCATTCCCAATCGTAAAAATTGTTTCCGCATGATTCTGGCTTTTGAGATCAAAGCAATTTTCGGTGATAATCCAGTTGCGTTGGTTAAGCATAATCCAATCCCTCTACCTGCAATATTTTGTTGTGAAATTAACCCTCTTTCAACCCGGTACCCGCGATACTCTGGGTGAAGTAACGCTGGAAGATAAAGAAAATAATCAAAATCGGCAGGGTGTTGAACAGGGAACCTGCCAGCACTTTCGAAATCAGGGTGTAGTACTCGCCGCGGAACCAGTTCAAACCGATTGGCAGAGTGAAGTTTTCCGGTGTGCGCAGAATGGTCAACGGCCACATAAAACTGTTCCATTCACCCTGAAAAGTCAACAACGCCAGCGTCAGCAGTTGCGTGGTGCTGATCGGCAGGACGATACGGAAGAAGATGCCAAACCGTCCCAACCCGTCCATCATTGCCGCTTCTTCCAGTTCCTTTGGAATGCTCTTGTAAAACTGGGTCATCATGAAGATGCCAAAAGCCGCCACAATGCCGGGCAGAATCACCCCGCCGAGGTTGTCCATCAGCCCAAAACCGGTTGGAATGGTCAGGTCACCGATTTTCAACCCGCCGCGGATGATACCAGGCCCCACCACCAGGAAATTCGGAATCAGGGTTACCTGACCGGGAATCATCATCGAGATCAACAGCGCCGTGAACAAAAACTTCTTCAGCGGAAACTCCATGCGGGCAAAAGCGTAGCCCGCCATGGCGCAAAACAACACTCGTGCAAAGGTTACCACTAACGAAATGATGGTACTGTTCAATAGCCAGCGCGGGAATAGCGGCAAAGCGCCAATCACATCCCGAAAATTTTCCAGACTGAACGGAATCGGCCAGAACAGCGGCGGGTCATAGACATTGGCAACCGGCTTGAGGCTGAAAACGAGCGTAAAATACAACGGCGCAATGCACAATACCGCCCAGCCAATCAAAATAAAATAAAACACCGGTGTTTTGATGCGGTCCAAAACCACAATCAGCCTATCCGAAAGGGTTGCTTTTTTAGAAACTGTTTGAGAGATAGTTGCCATCATTCCACCTCATTTATGCCGAACCCACACTGCCGCTGCCCTCAATAATCCGTCGTTGAATGAGCGTGAAGACCAGAATGATCAACGCCAGGATAAAGGATAGAGCGGCTGCCTGACCCATTTTGACGGTAGTATCCCGGAAAGCCCATTTGTAAATCAAGTAGGCCACCGTCGTGGTCGAATCCAGCGGCCCGCCCGAAGTCATCACATAAATCTGGTCGAACACCTGAAAACAACCGATCAACCCCACGGTGACCACAAAAAACACCACCGGGCGCAGCATGGGAATGGTGATGTAACGCAGTACCTGAAACTTGTTAGCGCCGTCAATCGAAGCGGCTTCGTAAATCGCAGTCGGAATATCCTGCAAGCCAGCCAGAAAGATGAGCATCAACGTGCCACTGGTGGTGAAAACATTCAAAATCATGATGGTGTAAAAGGCATAACGCGGATCGTTCAACCAGTTGATATTCAGGTTGAAAATCTGATTTACGATCCCCAACGGGCTGAACAACCACACAAAAATCAGCGAAATGACTACTGAGGATGTGACCGACGGCAGGTAGTAAATGGTACGAAACAACCGCCGAAAACGCAACTTTTGATCCATGGCAAACGCCAGAATCAGGCTTAGGACGGTTTGGGTTGGCACCACAATCAAAGTGTACTTGACCGTGTTGGGTAAGGCTTTCTTGATGAACAAATCATCGCACGTCAGAGGGGGCGCATCTTCAGCCCGCGGCATCAAGGCTTCAAGGCACAGCACCCGGCGGTAGCCCTCCAATCCCCACCACTCCGGCGGACGCAGCAGGTTATAGCGGGTAAAAGACAAATAAAAAGCGTAACCGATCGAGAAAACAGTAAAGGTCAAGAAAATAAACAAATACGGCAATAAGAAAAGATAAGCGGTAAGCGCTTCACTGCGTTTTTTGCGCTTTTCGGGGTTACTCCCCCGCCGAAACAAACCCGCCGGGCGATTGGACACCATCTCTGCCATCTTTCCATCCTCCACGATTTCACGAAGAGGGTCAGCCTTGAAGCGGCTGACCCTCTTTTTTTACAACCGCCTTACTTCACTTCGGCAATTTTCTGGCGGATGACCTGCGCCGCCTGCTTCAGGGCAGCATCCACCGGCTGATTTTCCAGATAGATGCGTTCGAGTGCCTTACCCATTTGTTCGTTGACATCCGAGCCGACCAGCCCCCATACGAAGGGGCGAGCCCCTTGCAGCGCACCACGAAAGATGGCGCTGGAAGCCGGATTGGTCTTCAGGTATTCGCTGTTTTGCAGCGACAGACGGGTTGGGAGGGCAAAACCACTTTCCAGCACCTTGGTCTGGGCTTTCTCACCGGTCAGGTAGTTGATCACCCGCATGGCTGCTTCCGGATTCTTGCTGTTGCGCGAGATGACATACGCCACGGTGAAGATCAGGTTGCCCTCGCCTTTGGGGCCAGCCGGCGGGGTGACCACGCCGTAATTGATGTTGGGAAATTGCTGCTTCAGGTAGGGAATCAGCCATCCGCCTTCGTAGACCATGGCGAACTGACCCTTACCGAAGACCGTCCCCTGCCAGCCCTCACCGACATCCGCCGGAATAGCGCCACTCTGATTCTTGCGGAAATCGGTGTAGAAAGTGGCCGCCTCAATCGCCGCCGGGGAGTCGAGCAGGGTATCGCTGTAGTCATCGGTCATAATCGAACCGCCGTTTTGGAAGACAAAGATGGGGAAGCGTCCCGGATCTGCCGGTACGCCCAGCCCGTAGATGTTATTGGCAGGATCCGAAAGTGCCTCGGCAGCCGCTTTCAAATCATCCCATGTCCAATCGTCGGTTGGTTCGGCAATCCCCGCCTGAGCGAACAGGTCTTTGTTATAGAACAGACCCAACGTATTGAAGTCCTTGGGGATACCGTACGTAACCCCGCCCTCGGAGAAAGCATCAATCAAAGAGGGGATAAAATCATCCCGCTTGACACCCTCTTTCGCCATCAGGTCATCAATCGGCAGCAAGACTTCATCGCGCACAAAAGCCGGGAACTGGAAAATATCCATGTAGAACACATCCGGTTCAACGCCGGAGGCAATCGAGGTTTTCAACTGCTGCCAGTAATCGCCGGTGATGGGTTCATACTTGACCACAATATCCGGATTTTCCACCGTGAAGTCCAGCAAAATGGATTGCAGCAGAGCGGTTTCCTCCGGACTGGCCGCCCAGCCGGAAAGGCGCACCACCGCACGCTCAGCCGGTTTTTCAACCTCAACCGTTTTGACGACCTCTTTTTCCTTCTCCACCGTAACCGTCTCGATCACTTTTTCGGGGGTGGGGGTAGCCGCTGGCTGGCAGGCCGCCAGCAGCAGGCTGAGAACCATCAGGGGGACAAACCATTTCAATAGGGTTTTCATGACCTTTCTTCTCCTGAATTGTGATTGGAAAATTGTGATTTCCTCAAAAAGTGTGTGATATACTCAACGCGGGAGGGCTGACAAAAGCCGCCCCGTCGAAGCCACCCCGACTCTATCCCTGGCAGGAGCGCGGAGGGGTGGCTTCATTTGTCGCCATAAAGAAACAAGGAAGCATCGGTCTTTCTCTCGCTATGGATCTCTCATCACCTCCTTGGGAATCAAATCGGGCTGGTCCGCCTTTCGGCTGGAAGCACGAACGACCAGCTGCGGTTGCATCAGGATCGTTTCAAATTCTTGTGCGGTTTCCTTGGCTTCCAACAAGTTCAATAAAAGCGCAATTAGACGTTCACCAATCTCCCAAACCGGCTGACGAACAGAAGTCAGCGGCGGGGTCAGGTACTGGGCAATCGGCGTGTCATCGAAACCGGTAATGCCAATTTGACTGCCCACCTGAAAACCGCCATCCTGAACGGCTTTAATCGCCCCTACGGCCATGTAATCGTTCAGGCAGACCATCGCCGTTGGGCGAATTTCCGCCGGCAGAGCCAGCAGTCTTCGAGCGGCCTCGTATCCAAAAGCGTAACGGCCTTCCCCGCGCTGAATCCATTCCGCCATCGTCTCAATGCCGGCCACACGCATGGCGGAAAAATAGCCTTCCATGCGGTTATTGCCCACCCGTGATTCCTCTGGCCATGCCAGTGCTGCAATCCGGCGGTGACCCTGAGCCAGAAGATGCTCGGTTGCCAACCGCAGCCCATAACCGCCGTCCACATCAATTGAAGGGAAATGCAAATCGGGATTGGAACGCCCAAAGGCAACAAAAGGGAATTTTTGTTCAAGCAGGAACAGCACCCGCGGATCGTTGTATTCGACCCCCGAAAGCACAAAACCATCCACCCGGCGGGTTTCCATCAATTCACGATAGGATTCGATTTGCCGCTGGGTATCGGAATGGTAGGGGAAGCACAACAGATAATAGCCGCGCTGCTCAGCGGCATGGAACATGCTCTGCAAGAAAGTATCCAGAATCGGGTTAGCCTGATCAGGGGGAGAAGGCCGCCAAGAGTAACCAATCGTAAAACTGCGCTGGGCGCGCAGACTGCGGGCGGTGTAATTGGGGCGGTAATTCAATTCCCGTACAGCCTGCCAGATGCGCGCTTCGGTATCCGGCGCAACCTGCACCTGACCGTTGATCACCTTCGAGACGGTCTGGTAACTGACACCGGAGCGTACAGCAACTTCCTTAAGGGTAACTCTGCGGGACATGGGAAGATTTACAGGGACAGGGATGGGCTTGGTTCATTGCGAACGTTCGTGCGAACGTTCGCATTATTAGTATAGAAAATTTAATCGGCGTTGTCAAGTCCTTTTTTCTCCAAAATCACCCCTTTGGAGGATAGCCGGAGTTTCACTCTATGGTATATTTACTAAACGAACGGTCGGTAAGCAACTTCGGGAGGTGTATAGTCTATGCTGCAAGAAACCAAACAACGCAATCAATTGCTTTTTCTTCTCTTTTTCGGTGTGTTGATGGGTGCACTGGATATTGCCATCCTTGGCCCGGCTCTCCCCTCCATCCGCGCCGAATTCCGCGTGGATGAACGCAATCTGGCCTGGATGTTTAGCAGTTATGTCCTTTTCCAACTGGTCAGCACGCCACTCATGGCAAAACTATCCGACCTTTACGGCCGCCGCTGGATTTACATCCTGGATATCGCTCTGTTCGGGATGGGGTCACTCCTGGTAGCCACTTCAACCAGTTTCACCGGTGTACTGATCGGACGTGCCATTCAGGGGTTTGGAGCCGGCGGTATTTTTCCGGTTGCCAGCGCTGTGATCGGCGACACCTTCCCGCCCGAAAAACGCGGCAGCGCCCTCGGCATGATTGGGGCGGTTTTCGGCGTGGCGTTTTTGATCGGCCCGCTGCTGGGAGGTGTCATTCTGGCAATTGCCAACTGGCACTGGCTGTTCCTGATCAATCTGCCCATCGCCGGTTTGATCATTCTATTCAGCCTGCGTCTGCTGCCCGCCACCCGCCCGGCTACCAGCCGCCGGTTGGATGTGGCTGGCATGATTTTGTTAGCCCTGTTCCTCGCTGCGCTGACCTTTGGACTGAATCAACTCGACCCCAGCAATTTACCGGACAGTCTGCTCACCCCATCCGTGGGTGGCGTGCTTGCGCTGGCGTTGGTTTTACTGGTCATTCTCATTCAAGTCGAGCGGCGAATCAGGTTGCCGATGCTGCCCGCTCACTTGTTTAACCGGCGCCAGCTGGGGCTTGCCTATCTGCTTTCCGCCGGAGCCGGGCTGGCAGAAGCCAGTCTGGTCTTTGTTCCACTGATGGCAGTAACCGGTCTGGCAAATCAGGGCATCAACGAGAAAAACGCCACATGGCTCCTGATTCCGGCCATTCTCGCCATGGCAATCGGTTCACCCCTCGCCGGACGGCTGCTCGACCGGGTTGGTTCCCGGAATGTGATCATGGGCGGTACGGCATTGATGAGCGCCGGTTTTCTCATGCTCAGTCTGCTGGGTGGTCATTTGATTTTCTTTCTGCTTTCGGGAGTATTGATTGGCGGCGGCTTGACCGCCTTGCTTGGGGCGCCGATCCGGTATATTATGTTAGGTGAAGCCTCAGCCGAGGAGCGTTCGTTGGCGCAAGGGCTGGTTACCCTCTTCACCAGCATTGGTCAGTTGATCGGTAGCGCGTTGATCGGCGCACTGGTTGCCTCTTTTGGAACAGCCAACCCCTTCAGAGGGTATCAGACCGCCTTTGCATTGATCACCTTCACCAGCCTGATCTTGTTTGTCAGTGCAACCATGCTGAAAACCCGTCAGCGAGAATTGGAGACCCTGGGAGGAAATGAAGCCTTCAGCCGTGGATAATGCACCGCCTTCGATGCGTGATAAGATCCTTCACCAAACTACCCGCCTGTTTGTAGAGCGCGGCTACGATGGTGTGTCCATCCGCGAAATTGCCGAGGCTTGCAGCATCACCAAAGCCGCACTTTACTACCACTTTGTGGACAAAGAACGGCTATTGATTGAAATTCTGGAAACGGGACTGGACGCTTTTCATCAACTGTTGGAGGATGCCCGACAGAATTACCAAAGCGCCCAGACCCGTATTCGTGCCTTCGTGTTTTCTCTTTTTACCCGTCTGCCGCCTGAAAACCGGGCCGTCATTCGGCTGGCAACTCAGGAGATGGGCAAGTTGCAACCCGAACTGCGCACCCAATTTGCCCAACATTACCGCGAAAAATTCCTGCAACCCCTGATGGACATTTTTACCGAAGGGCAAAAAGCTGGCGAACTGCGGCCACTCTCGGCAGAACTGGCGGTGTGGGCTTTATTGGGAATGCTTTACCCCTTCATGAGCGGCGAATCCGCTCTCCGGCAGGAACCGAGTCCTCAACAATTGGAGCAGTTGCTGGATATTTTTTGGATCGGAATTGCCAGCCATTCCAGATGAAAAGCCCAACGGGAGCCGTCCGAGTCCTGCTATAATCAGGGCATGCCGCCGCTGGTCTGGACGAAATTTAAAATTCCGCCCCTGCGCGCCAAAAGCGTGCTTCGTCCACGCCTGCTGGATAATCTCAATCGTGGCCTGGCAAGCCGGTTGATTTTGATTTCTGCTCCGGCCGGTTTTGGCAAAACCACCACAATGATTCAATGGTTGCAGAGCCAGCCTCTGCCCGCACTGTGGGTAGCACTGGAAGAAACCGATGATGATCCCATCCGTTTTTTCAGCGCATGGATCACCTGTCTGCGGCAAATCATCCCCTCTTATAGTGATGATCTGCTTCAGGTTCTGCTTTCTGCCCAATTACCCGCCGGTGATTTGCTCTCGGCGGAATTGATCAACCCTCTGATTCAATTAAACCAACCTGCCATCCTCGTTCTGGATGATTTTCAGCACATTCAAGACCGGAGTATCTTACGGTTTATCCAGGATGCGATTGCCTATCTGCCGTCAGAATTTCACCTCGCCATCCTCACGCGGGAAGACCCCGCCCTGCCATTAGCCCGCCTGCGCTCACAAAACGAACTGGTTGAAATCCGCACCAATGATTTGAGATTTGACCCGACAGAGAGCGGTCAGCTGCTCACCGAGATTCTGAACATCTCGCTTGAACCTTCCCTTGTTACCGCCCTGACCGAACGCACCGAAGGCTGGGCAGCAGGTTTGCAATTAGCCGGTTTATCGCTGCAGGGCAGCCTTCAACCGGCCGATTTAATTCAAGATATGGCTGCCGGCAAGCGGTTTATGTTGAACTATCTGGCAGAAGAAGTTTTGAATAAACAGCCCCCGGACATTCAGGATTTCCTTCTCAAAACATCCTTGCTTACCACATTAAACGCCGAACGTTGCAATCTACTCACCGGGCGAGAGGATAGCGCCGAGCTGTTGGAGAAACTGGATAAAAGCAATCTCTTCATCCAACCGCTGGATGAGCAATTGCGCTTTTACCGCTTTCACGCTTTGTTTGCCGAATTGCTACGCAACCGGTTGAACCGCCAGGGAGAGGAAGAAGTCCGCAATTTGCACCTGCGAGCTGCTCAAGCCCTGCTAGCCGAAGGGTTAGTCACCGAGAGCCTTTCCCACTTTCTCGCTGCAAAAGATTATCCGGCAGTTGTGGCATTATTGGAAAACCACATTTGGGAATGGATCAACCACATGCCGGCGGCCCAACTGGAAGGGGTGCTTTCTCAAATCCCGCCAGAAATCCAGTTTTCCCACCCGCGCCTGTTATTGGGGCTGGGGTGGTTGTATCTGTTGCAGGGGAATTTTCCCCGCCTGGCTGGCATCCTTCAATCACTGGAAAGTCGGCTGGTAGAAAACAAACCGGTTTCAGACGACTTGGCTCTGTTACGCGCCGAGTTCCTTGCTCTGCAGGCAAACTTGCTTCAGGTTCAGCAAAAATTCGACCAGGCCATTCAGTCCGCCCGGCAATCTCTGGCTCTGATAGAGCGTAAAAATGACCGGATTGCCTCGCTGGCTTTTCTGGCATTGGGAGGGGGGCTGCGTCAAAAGGGGGATTACGAAGAAGCTCGCACTGCCCTGGAAAATGCCATTCAGCTCAGTCGCAGCAACGATGATCCGGTAACGGATATTCTGGCTGTTTCGCATTTGACATTAATGGCGCTGGAATACGGTCAATTAGAAATGGCCGCCCGCGTCGCACAGGCGGCAATCCAGCATCTCGAACAGCACCCGAACGGTTATCCGGCGGTATTGGGCGCGGTTTACGGAGCATTGGGTTGGGTTTACTACCACCGCAATCAACCCGAACTTGCCGCTCAATTTATACTGCGGGGGATTCATCTGGCGGAGTTGAGCGGACACAACGCTTCAGCGGTCTATTCGCTGGCGGGCATGGCCCGCCTGCACATTGCTCGGGGTGACCTTGATGCAGCCCGCCAATGCCTGCAACAGGCCGATCAATTCTTTCAGAAAGGCGCACCCGGCTGGGTTTTGCCCGAATTGATTTCCTGCAAGAGTCGTTTGGCGATTATCGAAGGAAACTGGATGGAAGCCGAGGCAATCCTCACCGCCAGCGGAGTGACGCCGGATTCCGCTCCTACACCCTATTCAGAACCCCTGCTGATCGCCTGGCTGCGGTTGGCAATTGCTCAGGATACTCTCGAAACCGGGCATGCAATTCTCGAACTCGTCCAGCGTGTTTTGGAATTTGCTCGCACCAGCCGGCGCAATTACACGCTCCTGCAAGCGCTGGTCGCCGGAGCGATTCTTTACTTCAAAAACGGAGATACTAACCAGGCCGGTCAATGGCTAGAGGAAGCGGTTCAGCTGGCTGCATCCAGCGGTTACCACAGTATCTTTTTGGAACACCGGCAAGATTTGCTTCTCATCTTGAAAACAATCCACAGTCCGGGGCTGGAAGCCTTACTCACCCCATCTGACGAAATTCCGTTGCCCTCCCCCTCGCAAAGTCCGCTCACAAGTGCAAAAAACCTGACGGGTATCGCATTGACCGAAAGAGAGCTGGAAGTTTTGCACCTGCTCGCACAGGGGTACACCTATAATCAAATTGCCGAACACCTGGTGATCAGTCTCAACACTGTGCGTTTCCATGTCAAAGGAATCTACGGAAAATTGGGGGTTACCAAAGTCAATCAGGCGATTGCAGAAGCCCGTCGGCAGAGCTTAATTTAATGCCGGCGTCTTAGATGCGGAACTCCCCAAAAAATCTCCCCTGCGGATGAAGGAAATGTGATCAACACGGGGGTTAAAACTACATCCTCCCGTCCGGCCGGACTACATCTCCATGTAGTCCGTTTTGATGTTAAAAGCCCTAAACTAAAGACATGAAAAATAATGCTTTAACTCAACCCCAATCAGAATCTTACCGCATCATTGTCAAGGGTGTAATGGAGGAGGAATTTCTCCACGATTATTGCCCGCCCGGTTTTACGCTGAGTTACAACAATGGAAGAACAACACTGGTGAACCTGCAAACGGATCAGGCCGGCATGTTGGGTTTGATCCGCCAGTTACACAATCTTGGCGTGACGGTGATGCTGGTAGAACTTCAATCCGAAATGGAGGATACCCAATGAGTGAGAAGAAAGTTTCCCGCCGTGAATTTTTGAAAATCGCTGGTGTTGGGCTGGCTGCAACCGCCTTCGCCTGCTCTGGATTAGGATGCGCAGCCACCCGCCAATCTCAAATTAATTTACCCGAAATGAATTTAGGAAAGGAAAATGCTGTGAATAATATTTTGGTTACTTACTCAACCCGTGCCGGTTCAACTGCCGAAATTGCTGCGGCAATCGGACAAACTCTCGCTCAGCGCGGTTACACCGTTGATGTCCTGCCGGTCAAAAAACAGCCCAACCCTTCAGATTATGACGCCGTGATTTTGGGAAGCCCAATCCGCATGGGAAGCTGGCTGCCGGAAGTGATTGGTTTTGTAAAGGAAAACCGTGCCCTGCTAGAGCAGATACCCGTTGCGGCCTTTACCGTCCACATGCTCAACGGCGGGGACGACGAACAGAGCCGGGCTAATCGTCAGGCTTACTTGAACGCGGTTCGTGAGTGGATTACCCCTGCTGAAGAAGCCTTCTTTCTCGGCAAAATGGAACTGGCAAAACTATCTTTTCTTGACCGGTTTATCTCCAACGCGATGAAAGCCAAAGACGAAAATTTACGCGACTGGAATGCCGTTCATGCCTTTGCCGAATCGGTTTTTGCACGGGTTGAAACGCAATGAAACCCCCTGCCGCCTTACGGATACTTGTGCCGTTGATTTTGCTTCTGGCTTTGATTGCTGCTGGCGGCGGCTTGTTCCCCGCCGCCGGTCAGCCTTTTACAGTGGTCAATTTCCGCGGCGAGGAGGTCACCATCAATGCCCGCGGACTCTACTATTGGGATACGCTCAGTTCTGCTGCCCAGATGCAAGCCAATGACGCAGTAACCCTTTTCCTTGCATTACCATTGCTGACCATTTCTTTCTGGCTGACTCAAAAAGGCTCATTGCGCGGTGGATTACTCATGACCGGAACGCTTGGTTTTATCCTGTACACCTACATTACCATGTGTTTTGGCGCCGCTTACAATCCCTTTTTCCTGATTTATGTAGCCCTTTTCAGCCTGAGCCTGTTTGCCTTCGTTTTGAGCATGATGTCCTTTGATGTGAAAACCCTGCCGGCGCGTTTTTCCCAAAAGCTGCCTCGTAAATGGATTGCTGGCTTGTTGTTATTTGTGGCTGCCTTTCTCTCTCTGGCGTGGATAGGACGAATTGCTCAGACCTTTACACCCGGCGCTATTCCGACCCTTGAAAATACGACCAGCATGTTCATTCAGGCGATGGACTTGGGAATTGTAGTGCCGGTGTGCCTCCTCTCGGCAGTCTTATTGCTGCGGCGCAGCTCTTGGGGCTACCTTCTTGCTTCGGTTGGTCTGGTTAAATTCCTCACCCTCGGCACCGCTGTCAGCCTGATGGGGTTGAACATGGCCCGAGTGGGTGTTCCTATCAGCCCGGTGGAGTTAATCGTTTTCAGCAGTATGGGCCTGGCTGGCATCATCACCACGTTTATCTTTTTGAAGAATGTGATGGATTAAACCATGACCCTGCTTCAAAAAAATCATCAACGTTCGGTTGCAATTCTGGTTTTGCTGGGAATTGGATTTCTGGTACTGACCCGTTTGATCAGTGAAATTTCTTTTGTACTCGCCAGGCCTATTTACCAATCGCTGAAGTTTCTCGATCCGGATGGGAGTTTTCTTTACATTTCCATTCACCACATCTTTCAGGGCATCCTGGCGTTACTCGCCATCTGGCTTGTTTCAAGAATCTGGCGAATTCCCTTTGCAGATTTCGGTTTCAATACCCGCCAGTGGCAAAACGCCTTACGCTGGGTGTTCCAGTTTTGTCTATTCTGGTTTATCCTGCAAATCAGTATTGGGTTGTGGCTGGTGTTTTCCGGCAGCGCCTTATCCAATTTTCCCTTCCCGCTGAACGCTCGAAACTTTGGTGGTTATTTTGCTTTTCAAATCCTGCTTTCTGGCACCGGCGAAGAACCCCTTTTTCGCTCTCTGGTGATGATGCCTCTGCTTTTCTACGGCAGGAAAATTGGTTTAAGCAATCAACGCAATGCTGTCATTGCTGCCGGTATTGCCACCCTTATTTTTATGTTTGCCCATATCAACTTTGCCCTTAATCCGCTAGGGGTTACGTACTTCAACCCCCTCCAGCAATTAACCTGCCTGACTTTTGGTATCTTCTACGCCTTTCTTTTCCTGCGCACAAAGAGCGTTCTTGGGCCGATTCTTGCTCATAATCTGCTCAACGCGGTCATCATCACCAGCGGGTTGATTCTCATTTTGAGCTTTGGTTGATTGTTCAGAAAAGGATAAAAAATGACTAAGACCTCTTTTGTCATCCGCGCATCCTACCTGATCGCATTATTATCCGCAATTTTTTCAACGATGGGTTTACTTTTGCCTTTGGATGGCCATACCATGATGGCGGTAACCCCTCAGCGAGAGGAAATCACCCTCTATGGAAAAGGCTTGTATCGCAACGACAGTGCATTTAAAGCCGGCATACTGCGGGGTACGGATGCGGTCACCCTCTTTGTGGGTGTTCCAGCGCTCCTGGCAGTTACCCGCCAGGTATCCCGCGGGGGCATAAGAGCAAAACTGGCATTACTTGGTCTTCTAGCCTATTTTACGTACAACAGTGCCTCGCTTGCGCTGGGTGCTTACTGGAATGAGATGCTCCTGATGTACATCATTTGCTTTTCTTTGAGCCTGTTTAGTTTTATCTCGTTATTCCAGTCCATTGAGATATCCTCTCTTGCCTATCAAATCCGCCCGGCAATGCCGTACCGCGTACTGGCTGGTTTTTGCGCCTTCAGTGGTTTATCCCTGCTGGTTTGGCTGGCAGACATATTCACAGCGCTCACTCAGGGAAAACCGCCCGCTCATCTGGATCATTACCATACCGAAATTACCTATGTTCTGGATTTAGCGATCCTTTTACCCGCCATTTACCTGGCAAGTTTCCAGTTATGGAATCGCAATGTGCAGGGGGTTCGACTGGCTGCAATATTACTCATTCTTCTTGTGTTTACTGGTCTTGTAGTGGCCGGGCAAAGCATCGTTCAAGCGCTGGACGGCATCATTCACAGCCCCCAGGAATACGCTGCCTATGTAGCCCCCTTTATTTTTCTCAGCCTGATTGCAACAGGACTGACCTTTGCAATATTCAGGAATATTGCAAAGACCTGAAAGGGCTACTGCTACGTATTCCTTACAATCCGGTAAATCTCATTCGGGTAACATCAGGGGTTAGGATGCCCCGATTTAGTCACGCTGGTTTTCCTTTGACATTCTCGCCCCGCACAGATAAAATGAAGTCAGAATCCATTTTATTTCAAACCAAACAGGAGACAGGGTGAGTCACTGGGCGGGTAAATATGTCATTGGACTGACCGGCAACATTGGAACGGGCAAAAGCGTGGTGCGGCGCATGTTGGAGCATCTCGGTGCGTATGGTATTGATGCCGATGCACTGGCACACCGCGTGATTGCCAAAGGGGCACCCGGCTACGCGGCAGTGGTGGACTACTTTGGCAAGTACATTCTCAAACCGGACGGCGAAATTGACCGGGGACGGTTGGGTAGAATTGTGTTTGGCGACCCCGAAGCACTGGCAAAACTGGAAAGCATTATTCACCCGCTGGTGCGACAAGGCGCCGATTATCTGATTCGACGGGCTACTCAACCGGTCATTGTGATTGAGGCGATAAAGCTGCTCGAATCGAGCATGGCAAAGCAATGCGATAGTGTGTGGGTCGTGTATGCTCCGCCGGATATTCAGCTGGCACGCCTGATGAAAAACCGGGGGATGAACGAAAAGGATGCCCGCCAACGGATCACCAGTCAGCCGCCGCAGGAAGAGAAAATTGCAGCCGCTGATGTGGTGATTCGAAATGCCGGCACATTCGATGAAACCTGGAAACAGGTTATCACAGCCTGGCGAAAGTATGTTCCGTTGGTTGAAGAAGCTCCCCCTCAAGCCGTGCAAGCCCCAAACATCAAGGGACAAATTCAAATCGAACGTGGCCGTCCGCGTCACTCCAATGAGATTGCCGGCCTTCTAAATCGGCTTGATAAAAAAGGCAAACCCATGACCAGCGAAGACGTGATGGCCGCCTTTGGGGAAAAAGCCTTTTTGTTACTGCGCTTGGACGAGCAACTGAAAGGTTTAATCGGCTGGCAGGTTGAAAATCTGGTCGCCCGAACCACCGACATTCATCTGGATCCCACCTTGCCGCTTGATGAAGCCGTACCCGCCCTGATTCAAGAGATGGAACGAGCCTCAAGCGACTTACAATGTGAAGCATCGCTGGTGTTTGTGCCGCCGTCCCTGGCAAGACATGATGGGTTATGGCGCAAGTTGGGCTACCAGCGCACCTCTCCCGAAGCATTAGAAGTGCAGGCCTGGCAGGATGCCGCCCGTGAATCCATGCCTCCCGGTAGTGTTTTACTTTTTAAAAAATTGCGTGAGGATCGGGTACTGCGCCCAATTTGATCTTTATTTGTGGGGTTTCCCAGCGTGACTGAGTTACTGAATGAACTCACCTTCATTTTCCAGCGCTTCAACTGGTTGAGCGCCCTGGACCTGTTTCTGGTCACGCTGGTTTTTTTTGGGGTGTTGTTACTGGTACGGGACACGCAGGCAATGGTACTGCTGCGCGGTGTTTTACTGCTGGTGGTTGCCCTGAGTCTGTTGACCAGTCTGGTTAGCCTGCCGGCCTTTTCATGGCTGATCCAAACTATTGCCCCAACGCTGGTACTGGCTATACCGGTCATTTTCGCTCCCGAAATCCGGCGCGGTTTGGAAAGGCTGGGACGGGCGGGTTCGCCAGCGGCTATCTTCTGGCAGCAAAGCGAAAAAGACGTTTCCACAATGCGCGAGACGATTCAGGCGGTTGTCAGCGCCTGTGCCCGGCTTTCTGCACGCCAGCATGGCGCATTGATCATCTTACAGCGCGGCGACAGTTTGCAGGAATACATCCGCACTGGCGTACGTCTGAACGCCAAGGTAACCCCGGAATTGCTTCTACAAATCTTTTATCCAAACACCCCGCTGCATGATGGGGCTGCAATCATCGTCCGCGATCAGGTTGCAGCAGCCGCCTGCGTCATGCCGCTTTCTGCCAGCGGCATTCTCAATCGTTCACCGGAAAGGCAAATGGGGTTACGCCACCGGGCTGCCCTGGGCACGTCTGAAGCTACGGATGCGATTGCAGTGGTGGTCTCGGAAGAAACCGGCTCAATTTCGATTGCCCATGGTGGTCGGATGATTCGCCGGTTGGACAGCGAACGGCTGGAAAACATTTTGATGGCTTTTTATCAGCCACCTCCCAAAACGAGCAGCCTGAGTGATTGGTTCAGGAGAAACCGAAAACCACCGGCTTTCCGTGAGGATATTGAGCGATGATTGAGGTTTTACGCCGACTGCTTCGTCTTTTACCCTCCCTGATTACGGCGTTCGTTTTAGCGCTGGCAGTTTGGATTTCGGCAGTCAGTTCGAGCGACCCGCTGGTTGAACGCACCTACCCCAATCCTTTGCCCATCGAAATTATCGGGCAGGATCCGGGGCTGGTTATCACCTCACCAGTTCCAGGCTCGGTAACCGTGGTCCTCAGCGCACCCCAGTCCATCTGGAATCAACTGACCACCGAAACAGGATCAGTGCGTGCCTTCCTCGACCTTTCTGGTCTGGAAGCCGGCAGCCATACCGTGCCGGTTAAGATTCAAATCGCCGCCCGGCCGGTTCGCAAGATTGCCCAATCTCCTCAGACGATTACCATCACACTGGAACGCCTGGCCAGTAAAGAATTTCCGATCCGAGTGGTGACCCGCGGCAGCCCGGCGGTTGGTTACACTGCTGATACCCCCACCCTCAGCCAGACCTCCGTGACGGTCAGCGGACCGGAATCGCAGGTCAATCGCGTTGCGGAAGTTCAGGCTATTTTGGATATCAGTCAGGCTACCGAAACCATCAGCCGGACGGTCAATCTGGTTGCGGTGGATGCCAATGACAATCCGATCAACGGCTTAAGTTTATTGCCCGACCGGGTAACCGTTCGGCAGAATATCTCCCAGCGCTTTGGCTACCGCAATGTGGTCGTCAAGGTTGTCGTACTGGGTCAGGTTGCCAGCGGCTATCGCCTCACGAATATTTCGGTGTTTCCGCCGGCGGTTACGGTCTTTTCGGCTGATCCGCAAGTCGTCAGTGATTTACCCGGTTTTATCGAAACCGAACCCCTCAACATCAACGGGTTGAAGGATGATCTGGATATTTCCCTGAGTCTCAATCTGCCTGCAGGTGTTTCTGTGGTTGGGGATCAAACCGAAGTACTGGTGCGGGTCGGTGTTGCGGCTATTGAAAGCAGTTTAACCCTGCCCAACATCCCGGTGGAAATCACCGGCTTACAGCCGGGACTGAGCGCCGAAATCTCACCGGAAACGATCACGGTAATTATTTCCGGCCCGGTTGCCTTGCTTGACCGCTTGCGCGCCACAGATGTACGGGCTGTGGTTGATTTGAGCACGCTGTCCGAAGGCACCTACCAGATCGAACCGGAGGTCGAAATCCTGATCGCCGAGTTGAAGACCGAATCGCTCCTGCCGGAAAGCGTGGAAGTTATCATCACTCGGACAACCCGTTCAAGCAGTGGTACAATCACCCCTTGAGGTGAACGATGCGCAAACCGATTGTTGCTCTGGTCGGGCGACCGAACGTAGGAAAAAGCACCCTCTTCAATCGTCTGGCCGGTGAACCGCTGGCGATTGTGGATGATACTCCCGGCACCACCCGCGACCGGCTGATGGCCGAAGCGGAGTGGAATGGGCGTTACTTCTTCATTGTGGATACCGGCGGTATTGACCCCTCCACCGGCGGGAAAGAGGCCCTCTCCGTCGGGTCGGCCGACTATATTCAACAAATTCGCCAACAGGCCGAGTTAGCCATTCGAGAAGCGGACGTCGTTTTATTCCTGACCGATGCCATTACCGGTGTTACTCCTGCTGATCAGGAAGTTGCTCAAATTTTACGCCGCAATCAGAAAATCATCGAAGGCAAGCCGCACCCGCCTGTGCTGCTGGTGGTCAATAAAGCCGACAACCAGACCTTTCGGAGCGGCGCGGCTGAATTTTACGAATTGGGTATCGGTGAGCCTTACCCCATTTCGGCCCTGCACGGTACCGGCACCGGGGATTTACTGGATGATTTGGTGGCAGCATTCCCATCCGATACCGAGGAAGAAGAGGATGATTCGGTCAAAATTGCGATTGTGGGCAAGCCCAACGTTGGGAAGTCCAGCCTGCTGAATCGACTGGTTGGGGAGGAACGTGCCATCGTCAGCCCGATTGCCGGCACCACCCGCGATGCGGTGGACACAAAAATTGTCTTTGAAGACATCGAAATCACCCTGATTGACACAGCCGGCATCCGCCGGCGGGGCAAAATTGAGCCGGGAGTTGAAAAATACAGCGTCATCCGTTCAATGCGTGCCATTGAGCGCGCTGATGTTGCCCTGCTGATGATTGACGCCACCACCGGCATTACCGCCCAGGATGCTCACATTGCCGGTTATATACTGGAAGCCCAGAAAAGCACAGTGGTGCTGGTCAACAAATGGGATGCGGTCGAAAAAGACAATTTCACCATGCAAAATTACACCAGCCGCATCCGGCAGGAATTGAATTTTATGGATTTTGTACCGATTTTATTCATCTCGGCAAAAACCGGCCAGCGGGTTGATCAGGTGCTGCCACTGGCTTTAAGAGTGCAGGAAGAACGGCTGGCGCGGTTAACTACCGGACAGCTAAACCGTATTCTCCAAAACGCGCAGGACGCCCACCACGCTACCTCGCGCACCGGTAAGTCGCTGCGGATTTACTATGGGACTCAGGTACGCAGTGACCCGCCAACCTTCCTGATTTATGTCAACGACCCGAAACTGGCTCACTTCACTTACCTGCGTTATTTAGAAAACGCCATTCGGAAGGAGTACCCTTTCACCGGCACACCCATCCGGCTTGTACTGAAACCGCGACGTTAGAAAAAGGTTAGAAAGCCAACCCCAAGGGTTGACGATCAAACGAGGTGTGGTAAAATACAAGACACGATGCGGGGTAGAGCAGAGGTAGCTCGTCGGGCTCATAACCCGGAGGTCAGTGGTTCGAATCCACTCCCCGCTACTAGAGTCAAACCCTTTACAGGGCGCAAGCAGCCAGAGTCCGTCGGGCTCTGGTTTCATTTTTCTTGACTTGTCAATTTTTCATATCGCCTTCCTATTTACTTGGCGGTGTCTGATCAATATCTTGCCAATTTGCTCGGCCTTTGATGGTTACCAGTGACTTTGAAAATCGTCAGTTGCTGAAAAATTGTTTATTTTTGAAATGATAGATCGGCTTTACCTGATCTTTTCTCACCATCCGACTATTCCTTTTGACGTTGGTCGGATCAACTCACATGGCCTCGTTACGAATCATCATGAATCCTCGGAGATCAGGAATAAATACACCAAACCAGCATAGGGGTGCGAGATGATCGCCTATGGCGATTGGGGAGATCCTCATGCCATTTCTCCGCAATTGAGTGACAAACTGGCAGGAAATGGGAATGGTAGAAGCAGATAATGCCCTGACAAATTATCTTCATGATATTCTTAAATGAGAGCAATCAGCCATTGCCGGGGTTGAGATTCATTTCACCATCTTCAAAAAAATCAACCCTGACACGAAGAGGCGCAAAAATGCCGCACATCCGCGTCAATAATCTGGACCATTATTATGAACAAACCGGGCAGGGTGCCGTACTGGTATTCGTGCACGGCGCATTTGCGGATGCTCGTATTTGGGAACCTCAATGGAAGCATTTCTCAACAAAATACCAGCTTTTGCGCTATGACCTGCGTGGTCATGGAAGGACGGGGGCTTCCGATTTGGCTCATTACTCTATGGCAACTTATGCAGATGACCTGTCTGCCCTGCTGGATGCGCTTGCCATCCGTTCACCCATCCTGTGTGGACTATCCTGGGGAGGGAGCATCGCCCAGACGTTTGCCGTGCGCAACCCAGAACGACCCAGGGCATTGATCCTGGCGGGTACAGCTGTTTCGATTGACTTAACTATGCTGGATAAGCTACTATGCTATGTACTGTTCCCCAGGTGGATGATGTCCCTGACCATCCGGATGATGAGCGTTGAGAATTTTACCCGTTTCTCTTTTCGGCTGGCTCGCCTTACCCGCGGCAAGCATTGGCTGAGCAGGGATGAAAACGCCCAGGCTTATCTGGAGCAATGTATGCTCCGCATGGAAAAAAGTGAATATCTGAAGATTTGGAATGCAATGTATGGTTTCCACACACTTCCATTGGAAAAAATTACCTGCCCCACTTTAATACTCAATGGGGAATTTGAACCCAAAAATACCTTCCGACACACGGAGGAAATTTTACGCCGGATTCCGCAAGCCAAAGCAAGGATTATCCCATGTGCAAGTCATGCCATGAATTTAGAGCAAGCGGAAACCTTTAACAATTTTGTGGATGCTTTTCTGGATGGCGCCGGCTGAATTCCCTAAAGTGCAACACCGCCGCCAGAGCACCTCGTACTTCTCCCTAGCAGCAGGTATCATCAATCCTCAAACCAAAATGCTTCTTAAGACTTTTTTATAATTTCGAGTCGTTTGTTGACTTAGTCAATATTCGGCGTATAATTTATTTAATAACGTAATTAAGGATCAGGTCCTCATTACGCTGAACTTCGTCAGTTAGTTAATGTGGATGCGTTGATCCGATAACCTGCGCAGGTCGCAAGCCTTCACATTGAGGCGAGATTATCGGGGAGCGAAAGCGATACCGGCCACATTGGCCGGTTTTTTGTTGGAAGGTTGGCAATCAGGCTGGGAAACTGGTTCGAAAATTCTGCTCTTCTCTAAATAACTGAATTATTCATCACAAAGGGTAATCAATCTTTACCCCCACAACCTTAGTCTTATCGGCATTTGCTTCAAAGTCATTAACGTAAACAACGATTTATCGGTAGAGGATGGTTTGATTTCTCTTCCGATTATTTTTAATGTCGGAACGGCGGAGCATGCCAGTAAAAATAAAAGGGAAAGCAATGAATATTCCTTCTGATCTAAGTATCCAGTGGTTCTTTCAAATCATCAAACGCCGCCTGTCACTGATTGCGAGTCTGGTGGCGGTGGCAATTGTTGTCCTCTTCATTGTCATGAAAATAGCCCCATCCACCTATCGCGCCTCCGTCACGCTTTTGATCCAACCATCCGATGATGAAAAAACCAGTGAAATCAATACGCTAATGGCAGGCGAAAGGTTAGCACTGACTTACAGCCAATTAATGACCAGCCGCCCAATCCTCGAAAAAGTCCTCAATCAGAATCAATTGGATCTTTCGGTCAAGGAATTGGAGAAAAGGATCTCCGTGCAACCCATTCGCGACACGCAATTAATTCGCCTTTCGGTGACCGATTCCTCCCCATCGCAGGCTCAATTACTGGCAAACTCTCTTGCAGCAACATTCGTTGAATATATTCAGTCTCTTTCTAATGAACAATTCACTGCTTCTTTATCCGAATCTCAGCAAAAAATCGAGGTGAAACGGAATGAAATAGCCCAAACTCAGCACGAAATAGGTGCTGAAAACCAAGCAAGCGTCGAATACGAAATTGAACTTCTTCGCCTGAACATGTTGATTTCAGAAAACAGAGCCGCCTATCAATCCATTCAGTCCTCACTCAAAGATTTACAGTTTTCGCTGGAACAAGTTTTGAATGAAGTTGATTTGGTTGAATCGGCTCAATTACTCGATTCGCTCAATACTCCGCCCTATACTGCTGTATTGACGGTATTATACGATGAGCAACTTTTTAGCGGTGGTGGGGGTTTTTCAAATCCCCAAAGTGGAATCACCCGCATGGCTGATGGTTCCTTGCAACTCCGTCCCGCTATTCTGGAACAAGTCATTGCAAAACTTGACTTGAACGAGTCATCTCAATCCCTGCAATCCCGTATAACGCTGACCCCCCTAACCGAAACCCGCTTGATCCGGTTAAGAGTAAAGGATAATGACCCCCAACAGGCGGTTCAAATTTGCCAAACAATTGGAGATGTGTTGATTACACAGACCCGGAATTTTTTGAGCGAACCTTATCAAAAGCGTATTAACAGTATGGAAAATGAACTCAAGGGGTTGGACCAGCAATTGGAAACCTATCAAAGCGAATTGAGAGATTGGACAAAGAAGAAAACCCAAAGCGATCTTAACCTGAAAACGCTGGAAAGCGAACTTGCCACAAAGAATCTGGAATTGCGTGATCTGTTGAATAACCACGATCAACTTGTTCTTGAGGCGACAAAAACTGCCAGCCTGATCTCGATCACCGAACCGGCGGCTTTACCGGATGAACCAACCCAAAACTGGCTTCTTTACGGCGCTTTAGTAGTTTTGGTTACTTTCTTCATTGCTTTTGGGCTGGTTTTTTTCCTTGAAATTTCCAGTAATCCGGTCGTCACCCCTCAAAATGTTGCTGAGCTTTGTGACATTGAACCGGTGGGGATCATTGGTCACAATCGGCATGCGGAAGAAAAAATTGTGATTGGCTCAGAAAAATCCCCTGAAATTGCAGAGGACTTCAAGAAACTGGCTGCTGAAATTCAGATTGAAGCCCAACGGGTTCCCCTGCACACACTATTAATCACCAGTCCGGCGCCGCAGGACGGTAAAACCTTTGTTGCAGCCAATCTGGGTTTGGCCCTCTCCCGTGCAGGAATGGGAATTATTATCGTGGATGCCGATCTTCATCTTCCCCAACTTCACCGTGTATTCGGTATTGAAAAAGAGATTGGGTTGGCCGATGCCCTGAGTCATCCCAACCATTCCGAGTGGTTAAAAAGCATTCAAAATCACAACTTGAAACTGATGACCAGCGGTGAGATCCCCGCCAATCCGGTTGAATTACTCAGTTCTCCCCGGTTGCAGGATATTTTGAAACGCATCTCCAAAGAAAGCAACCTGGTCTTAATTGATTGTCCCCCTTTGCTGGCACTGGCGGACGCTTCCTATCTCTCTGCTGCGGTTGATGGGGTTCTCCTTGTGTTGCGCAGTGAAAAAACCAATCAAGTAGAAGCGAAAAAAGCCCTTTCCATCCTCAAGAAAATGGATAAGAAATATATCGGGATTGTCCTGAATGATGCGGCAGGACATTTCAGCCATTATTACTGGCATTACCGGCAAGCCGCATTGGAAAAGTAATCGGAAAAAGACCAGAATTTTGAAAACTCACCTGTGGTTTTATTTTTTTAAAACTATTCTGCTCATCACCCTGGGAGCGATGTTTGTAATCCTCCTTGCTGAAAACAGTGCAAATTCGCCACCTCAAAGAGCGGCGGAGAAAAACGAATTGACTGCTTCCCTTACCCCCTCAATTACTAAATTGGATGTACCAAATGTGGTTTTTCTGCCACTGATAGCCAACGCAGCAAGAAACACCTACTATGTTTCACCCGACGGTTTGGATACAAATCCGGGCACCATTACCCAGCCATGGCGCACCATCAGCAAAGCCGTCCGAACCGTAAAAGCAGGCGATATCGTTTACATCCGTCAGGGCACTTACATGGAACAGGTGGAAATTATCGCCTCCGGTAGCGCTGATTCGCCAGTTCAATTACTGGCTTATCCGGGTGAAAAAGTCATCATTGACGGGAATAACCGCCTTCCTTCTTCCTACACCGCCCTGTTATCGCTGCGTGGCTCATGGATCAAAGTAGATGGTTTGGAAGTGATGAATTCCAAATACATGGGGGTTGGCTTATTTGGAAGGCATAACTCGGCAAACAATCTAAATGTTCATCACAGCCAGCATACAGGCGTCCTGATCAGCGGGGATTATGGTCTGGTTGAAAACAGTCAGATTTGGAGAAATTCTCTCGACAACGAGTTTAATAAAGCAGAGATCCATGATTCGGGCATCAGCGCTGCCCGCGACCAGATAGACGGCTTGACCGAATATGCCATCATCCGCGGAAATACGGTTTGGGAAAACTGGGGGGAGGGGATTTCTTCCTTTGAAGCCAGCCACACACTGATCGAAAACAATATCTCTCACGATAATCTGACTGCCAACATTTATATATCCGACTCGACTTATGTGGAATGCAGCCGTAATTTTGTTTTTATGAGTACAAACAGCTACATTTTTGGTTACGATGCTCATGTCGGCATCATGATGGGCGATGAAAAGTATCAGCCGCCTTCGGCTCACATCAAGGTTTTCAACAATCTTGCTTACAACAATCATCGCAATTTTTACTGGTGGCGCGGCATACGGGGAGGGGGGATGAATGATGTCCTGATTGCTCATAACACCTTTGTGAACAGCTTTGAGACCGCCGGCGTTGTGATCGGTAATGGCAGTCACTCCAATGTCCGTTTCTTCAACAACATTGTCCAGCAAGATGGGACTTTGCCACCAATTATAGTTACGACAAGCCCGGGCATCATTTATTCCAACAATCTCTGGTCAAAAATGCCGGCAAGCAATGTGATCAGCCAGGGAGATGTGATTGCCGATCCCCAATTGAGCAAAACCGGCCTGGCCTCTGAAGCCCCCTGGTTCAACTTGAGTCAGAGTTCACCCGCCATTGATAAAGCTCTACCACTGGCAGAAGTACCTCGCGATTATGATAACCTCCTGCGTGATACAAAGCCGGATATCGGCGCTAAGGAATATCATCCCTGAGCAAGTTCCTGCTTGATGACTCACAAATTCGTTTTACCCCTTCCCGCCACACCAAAACCCTCAGCTGCAAAACTGACCCGGATTTCAGCAGCTCAGTCGGTTGATGTGGCTCTCTCGACGGATAACCACCTGATCGGCAATGTTTTTTCGAACGTGGTTTATACCTTCATCGCTGCACTTGCCAATCTCTGGTTAACCCCCTTTTTGATCACCAATATCGGCATTGCCGCCTTTGGGATGATTCCCCTGACCAATTCAATTGTGGCTTACGCGGCAATCCTGACAACGGCTATTTACAACTCGGTCAGCCGCTTTCTGGCAATTGAACTGGAAAAGAACGACTACACTGCCGCCAACAAGGTATTCAACACGGCCATGTTTTCCCTCATTGGTCTGCTGGTCGGGTTCATACCTTTGGTGATCGTCATTGCTATCATTTTTCCGGCAATCTTTCACATTCCGGCTGGCTGGGAAGCTGACGCCTCGTGGCTGTTTGTACTGACGGCAGTTTCTTTCTTCATCACCCTGATCGGAACGAATTTTTCTATTTCACCCTTTTTGAAAAGTCAGTTCATCCCCATTAACACCATCAATTTTGGGGGGTTGGCTCTCAAAATCGGCGTCATTATTCTTATTTATACCTTCCTGCCGCATAAATTATGGTATGTCGGAGCGGCGTCTGTGCTGGGGGCGGTTGTTATCCTGGCAGGTTTTGTAATTCTCTGGAAAAAATTCACCCCCCAACTTCATCTAAACATACACGACTTTTCCCAATCTCAACTGGCATCAATGGCGGGAATGGCGGGTTGGGTAATGGTCAACATGGCGGGCGCAATGCTGCTCAGCCGTGCCGATTTACTCATTATCAACCGTTACTTCGGGGCTGTAATCACCGGAGGTTATGCTTCCATCGTTCAATTATCCATGTTATTGGAATACGCTGCAAATGCAGCAAGCATTGTCCTTCGTCCGATGATCTTGAATCAATACGCCCGTCAAGATTTTCAAGCCTTGCAGAATACGTCCTATCTGGCAGTCAAAGGATTGGGGTTGCTGCTGGCACTGCCCGTTGGCGTCATGTGCGGTTTTGCAGTGCCGCTTTTGAAATTGTGGTTAGGAGGAGATTACACCTTTCTGGCACCTTTACTGGTGTTGGTAATCTTCTATCAGGCTTTGAGCCTTTCGGCCCGCCCGCTCCTTTTTGTACAAAATGCCTGTGATCGGGTCAAATGGCCCGGCATCATTACCCTGATCAGCGGGACTGGTGCAATTGTGTTAGCCATCCTTCTGTCAAAATGGGGAACTTGGGGACCGGCCGGCATTCCGGTTGCCATCGCGCTGGCAATGATACTTAAAAACGGCATTTACATGCCTATTTACACCGCTCGCATTCTAAATCTCCAATGGTGGAGCTTCCTACCGGCATTGATTCCGGGCGTTTTATACAGCGCGGTAACCGGAGCATGTACTTTTGCAGTGAACTATATTGCCCCGCCCGCAAGCTGGTTATGGCTTGGGGCTTATTCCGCCATGATCTTTGTGTTGCTGGGCTTTTTGGCCTGGTGGATCGGGTTTAAACCCTCAGAAAAGCAATTCATCAAAACTTACTTAAGGTTTGGCTGGTAATCAACCGGTGGTAAAAGAAAGTCCTGCGGGGATGCGCCTGTTTTGTGTTGGGGATATCGCCATTTGCGAGGATCTTAGCCGGAACGGCAGTTGGCCGCCGCCAGCCGGCATCCAACTCAATGAGCACAGCCGGATCCTCTTCAATTTTGAGTTCCCTATCGGTACGCATCTCAACCCCAGCCCGCGCGCCAGTGGAGAACGCTTCATGGCCGACCCGCATGCCATTCAGGCACTTAAGGGATGGGCGCCGGCGTTCGTCACCCTTGCCAACAACCACATTTTAGACGCCGACTCCAGCGGCCTGATGCGAACCTGCCAATCCCTAAGTGCTTGTGGATTCAAACCACTTGGTGCAGGTTTTTTAGACGAAGAGAATCGCCGATATCGAATCTGGGAAACCGTCCACGGAACGCTGGCCATTTTGAATTGGGTCTTTCCCGAAACTCACCCCGACCCGGGTCAAAACCCCGGAGCAAATTGCTGGCAAGGTCTCGAAGAAAGCGCTACCCTCATTCAAGTTTTGAGAAAAGAAGCGGATTGGGTGATTGCTGTTCTTCACTGGAGTGATGAATTGTTTGGCTATCCCCGCCCGGAAGACCGCATGATCGCGGCTGCGCTGGCAGATCAGGGAGTTGACCTGATCATTGGTCAACATCCCCATGTCGTTCGAGGTTGGGAAATTTTTAATGGATGCCCGGTTTTCTACAGCATTGGCGATTTTTACTTCTCCGACATTCAGGACGGTTCCGGAAAGTGGATTCTCAAGGAAGCTCCTCTCAACCGGGCAAGTCTGGGAGTTGACATCCGCTTTTCAAGGGGGAACAAACCGCTCATTTCCACCCATTCGTTCTGGCGGGTTAAGGGAAAGACCATCTCAGACCCCCTCAGACGCGCCGAAAGGCAACTACTCCACCTTAGCAAACCACTTCAAAAATACCCTCTCTACGATTATGCAGAATGGTATCAAAAAAAACGGCGTTGGTTTGACCGCGTCGGTTACCGCCTCCAATTCCGGCTGCATCAGATAAGCCCCATTGAATTCATGTCCATCACCGCCCAAAAAATTCGAGGTTTGTTTTCTGCGCGAGTTAATCCTTGAAAAATAATCCAATCCATCAAAAATTGAATTTCAATTTCTCTTATCAATTGCCATAAGAAGCTTTTTGGGGATGAAAACAACCGCAATGGGTATAAAGAACTACCTGAGACAAACACTTTATTACACCCTGTTTGGGCTGCGCGGTTATAAAATCCGGGAAACTTATGAACAATTTCTCAACCAATATCAACAGGGTATCCCGCCTGACCTGATTAAAAACCGTCTGATAGCGCTTTTCCACCACGCCAGACTCAATGTACCTTACTACGCCGAAATCATCGAGAAGATGGGGGATAGTTTTTATGAGGAACCCTTTGCCTATTTGTCCAATTTTCCCATCCTGACCAAGGACATCCTCCGTAATGAATTCGATCGTTTAACCTCCACTGACCTGGCGCATCGCAAGTGGAAATTGAACACTTCCGGCGGTTCAACTGGTGAACCGGTTTGTATTGTGCAAGATGCGCGATTCCAGACGACCTCCAGAGCCATCTCATTGTTATTTTCCAGAATAATCGGGAAGGAACTGGGTGACCCCGAAGTCTATTTATGGGGTTCAGAACAAGATATTCTACGCGGTAGCCAAAAGTGGACGGCTGTTCTTTTAAACCGCATTACCAATACGGAATTTATCAACGCATTCCGGATGAGTCCCTCGACACACATGAAATTTGCCGATTTTCTGAGAAATAAACGACCTTCCATCATCGTTGCCTACGCCGAATCGATTTACGAAGCAGCCCTTTTCTTTGAGCAACATCAAATCAAAGTCCCGCCGCCCAAAGCGATCATCTCCTCAGCCGGCACCTTGTTTCCTTACATGCGTCAAAAAATTAAAGAGATTTTTCAATGCGCAGTTTACAACCATTACGGCTCACGTGAAACCGGCGCAATCGCCTGTGAACTTCCCAATCAGACCGGCTTATGGGTTGCCCCGTGGGGGAATTACCTTGAAGTTGTAGATGATACCTTGAAACCAGTACCGGAAGAAACCCGCGGTGAAATTCTGATCACCTGTCTTTCCAATTTTGCCATGCCTCTCATTCGTTATCAAATTGGAGATGTCGGGCAATTGAAAAGCCCATCAGCGCATAACCCTACTCAAACCCTGCTTTCCCTTGACGGCAGAATCAACCAGCTCTTCCTGTTGCGTGATGGGACAATGGTAGATCCGGGTTATTTCGAATTCCTTTTGTACTTCAAAACATGGATACGAAAATTTCAGGTGATTCAAAAGGATTACTCCACTCTGGTCTTTCGTTTTATCTCCTTGGACAATTTGCCTCACCAAGAAGATTTAGAAGAGATTCGGCAAAAAGCCCAAGTATTAATGGGCCCGGACTGCCGCATTACTTTTGAATATGTGGATGAACTCCCCCCTACACCCTCCGGAAAATTTCTATATATGTTTTCGGAAATTTCTGACAGGAAATAATTCTCGAATATTAAGTAAAAACATGGAAAAAAGCAGGCCTTCGTTTTGGAACCATCTCCTCTCCCGTCCGGTAATTGCTATTGGTGTGGCGATCGGATTAATTATCACCAGCGCTGGGCTGGGCTTGATCATCCCCAATACCTTTGCCCCCCTCCTCGTTGCAGGAGGGGTGGCCGGCAGCCTGGTATTCATCCTCTGGTTGAAGAAACCGATCACGGCTTTTTACACGGCGGTCTGGCTGGTTTTTCTCCCCTTAGGCCTGATTCCAGCCGAAATCCATTCATTTCTCAACCGCTTCACGGTTGTTGCTGCATTCATAACCTGGGGTATTATGACGATATTATCCCGTCAGCGTGTTGTGCTGACCCCCGCGGCGATCAGTATGTCGGTGTTCTTGGTTTGGGGATTAACCACGCTGGCCTGGTCTTCTGT
The DNA here is from genome assembly GCF_001306055.1 of Bellilinea caldifistulae. Classification (GTDB taxonomy): domain Bacteria; phylum Chloroflexota; class Anaerolineae; order Anaerolineales; family Anaerolineaceae; genus Bellilinea; species Bellilinea caldifistulae. Next base: position 147,428 of record NZ_LGHJ01000017.1, read on the forward strand.
TCCATCAGTAACCTTTTACAACTTGCAAATCTACGCTCTCCGCTGGATTCTCTTTTTGATTTTAGGAGCAAATTTCCTGAATGAACGTAATCATCAAAAATCCTTTATGCGGGTGCTCACGTTCAACGGATGGATTTTAATCGCCCTGTTTTTATTCACCCTGATAACCAGCGGTTACAACCCCGGCACAAGGCTCAAAATTGCCGGGATGAACGAAAATGAAACTGCAACGCTTGCCATCATTCTTTTACCCGCCATCTTGTGGGGAAACTCTTCTCAACCCAACAAAGGTTTCTTTTCGAAACATGCTGCTCCGGTTGTTTACATCCTGTTGACGTGTTTATTGACCGTGATGAGCGGTTCAAGGGGCGGTCTTCTCTCTTTGGTCGTAGTCATGCTTGGTTTTTCCTTTCTGCGGGAGACACGTTTATACCCCCTATTAGGAATCGGGTGCACCCTCTTAATCATTCTCGTTTATCCCCAACTATTTGCCACCTTTTTCTATCGCTTGACGGTCGAAAGTAGCCAATCTTTACTGGGGGGCAGAGAAGCCATCTGGAAGGCTGCGATGATGATGATCGCCGACCATACCTGGTTTGGAATTGGATTGGGGAATGCTCCCACAGAGATTCTTTCCTACCTCAGATTTTTTACACCAGTTTCCAGCAATTACGTCGCATTGCACAATCCGCTATTGACTTTGTGGGCAGAAACGGGCGTGATTGGGCTTTTACTCTATGGCAGTGTTTTTATAAGTTCAGCTTTTGTTTTCCTTAGCCGTTTCTACCACGCCCTAAAACTGCATCTATCCTCAGCCATCACCAGATATAGCATCAATGGCATCGCAGTTGCTGCTTATCTCGTCTCGTGGATCAAAGGCGGGGGAGCCGAATCGACCTACACCTTTTTTCTGGCCCTGCTTCTGCTCAACCTGCCAATCCTGTCAACTGGCTATTCGGAAACCCAGCCGACCGGTTAATCACAACTTCCGGTATCTGACTAAGAACCTGAACAAATGGCCAATTCAAGTAATCCAAAGCACAAATTTCTGTTTGTGGTAGACAATCTCAGTACGGGCGGCTCTCAACGCCAACTGGTCAACCTTGCCATCGGACTGAAGAAAAGGGGGTATCAGATTGAACTCTTCTGCTACGCGCCGGGCGATTTACTCGCACAACCCCTTTATGACCACCAGATTCCCATCCACTGGCACTTTAAAAAGAGCCGCTACTCGCCGGATGTCATCTTTCGGCTGGTAAGCCTGATTCAAAAGGAACACTACGATTTGCTCCTTTCCTTTCAGACCACGCCCAATTTCTACATTATCGTTTCTGCCATGCTGAGCGGTAAATGGAAAACCCCCATCATTGTTTCAGAACGTTTATGTGACTACCCCGGCTGGGTCAGCCGCCAGGAAGTTCTGATCCGGCATCTCTATCGCCTCTCAACCTACGTTGTCACCAATTCTCACAACCAGCGGTTTCAACTGGCCAATCAATACCCTTTCCTAAATGATCGGCTGCGCACGATCTACAACGGTTATGATTTAGAATTTTTTTATCCTCCTCAAAGGGAACCTGAAAACCATCCCCCCCGCATTCTGGTGATTGCCAGCGTTTCGTACTTTAAGAATGGGATTTGTCTGGTGCGGGCGTTAAAACTGCTGCGCGACAAGCACAATTTGTTCCCCCACGTGGATTGGGTTGGGCAACGAGAAGTAACCGGCCACAGGCTGGAGGCACTGAAAGAAATGGAAAGGGAAATCCAGGAATATCATCTGGAGGATCAGTGGCACTGGCTGGGCCAGCGGACAGATATCGTTCAACAGCTCCACCAGCATGATGTACTGGTTCATCCTTCTTTTGTGGAAGGCCTTCCGAATGTTGTTTGTGAGGCGCTGGCTTGCGGCCGCCCGGTGATTGTCAGCAACGCTTTAGACCATCCCAATCTGGTGCAAGATGGGATCAGTGGTCTGCTGTTTGATTGGCGAAGTCCGGAGCAACTGGCAGCAAAAATTCGAACTCTCCTTGAAATGCCAGTCGAACAGCGACACATCATGGGAAGAAACGGCCGCGCCTTTGCAGAACAACATCTGGGACTGGATCGGTATGTAAATGAGTTCGAGGAATTAATTCAGACAAGTTTGAAGATGAAATCAGTATGAACCCGCTGAAATATGTGTCTCTTGGAATGGTGCTGATTCGCCTGCTTTGGCGGCGCTTTTGGATGATCCTGCTGCGTCCGGCCTTTAGAAAATGCGGTAAGCACGTCCTTTTTGATCCGGCCGACCACTTCACTTTTCAAAACGTCGAATTGGGAGATTACGTTGCCATCGGCAAAGGAGCAACCTTTTTAGCCACCGAAAGCCGCATTATTTTAGGGAACAAAGTGATGCTCGGCCCAAATGTAACCATCATCGGCGGAAACCACAACACCTCTGTGGTGGGAAAGTACATGTATGACGTTCTCGAAAAGCGGCCGTGTGATGATGAGGATGTGGTTATTGAAGATGACGTCTGGGTCGGCTCGAATGCAATCATTTTGAAGGGGGTTACCATTCGGCGCGGGGCAATCGTTGCCGCCGGAGCATTGGTCACAAAAGACGTACCGCCTTATTCGATTGTTGCTGGTGTTCCGGCGCGGGTGATCAAACTTCGTTTTGATAGTTTAGAAACCACTCTTGAACATGAGCGCATCCTCTACCCGCCTGAACAACGTTTGCCCGTAGATGTTTTGATTGAAAGTGTTCAATCCGTGTATGAAAAAGGCTGAACCCGCCAGCAAATTATCTGTAATGCTCGCCGGTCATTTACACCCACCGGTCGGGGGAATTTCCGCTTACTTTGCTGCATTGTTGAGTTCCTCTCTCCCCCAACAGGTCGAACTCCACTTTGTCCAAACCACTTCACCGCAGCGACCGTTCCATCAGGCAGGAAAATTCACTTTTCCAAATCTGCTTACGGCTTTAACCGATTGCTACCAATTTACTCAGGCTGTTTTTTCCGTCCGACCTCAAATTGTCCACATCGCTACGGCGTTCGGCTGGTCGTTCATCAAGCACTCATTCTGCGTGCTGATTGCCAAAGCGGCCGGCTGCCGGGTTCTGCTTCATCCCCATTGCAGTTTTGCCGCCATGTACAGCAATCATTCGTCCATTTGGAAGTTCATCTTTCGTTTTCTCATCCGCTTCCCCGATGCAGTGTTGATTCTTTCGTCGGAGTGGATGCAGCTCCGCGAAATATGCCCAGCCTGCAAAACCTATTTGCTCCACAACGCCATTGATTTAAGGCCATATCTGCCGCTTGCCAACGACCGAATCACCCAGCCCCATACCTCTTCACCAACTCAGATACTCTTTCTGGGTCACATTGGAAAGGCGAAAGGTTCTTTTGTGCTGGTTGAAACCGCCAGGATCTTAAAGAAAAAAGGAGAGGTCTTCTTCATCCATCTGGTAGGGTCAGAACTGACTAAAGGTGAAATCGTTTACCTGCAAAAAGTGATTGAAGAAAACCAGATGGAGGAGGTAATCCAAATTCACCCGCCTGCGTTTGAAGAGCAAAAATTTGAATTTTTCAGGCAGGCGGATGTGTTTGTTTATCCCTCCTTCCACGAAGGCATTCCCATGGCTGTCATCGAGGCAATGGCTTGTGGGCTGCCGGTTGTTGCAACCCGCGTTGGCGGACTACCAGATTTGATTCAGGAGGATGTCAACGGATTTTTAGTCCCGCCCGGTCGGCCTGATGCACTGGCCGATAAAATTGCTCTTTTGATTCGGGATGTCCCTCTCCGCCAGAAAATGCAGCGCGAGAGTTATCGTCTGGCTCAAAATCAATTTGAGATAGAGCAGCATGTAGAGAAACTGGTGCGTATCTATCGTACGCTTTTGCAAACAAACCAGCAATAACCCAATTCAACCGATTCATCTTTTCTATAAACAATTGGACTGGAAATTGAAAATCCTGATGCTCGTTCCCCATTATGAACCCGACCTCGGCCCCAGTGCGCCGTTATTCACCCTGCTAAGCACCGAACTGGCCAAGCGAGGTCATCATGTCTGTGTGCTGACCACTGTTCCCCATTACCCCAGCGGCATCGTCCCCCCTTCTTTTCGGAAAAAGCCGATTCAGCTCTCCATCGAAAATGGTGTGGAAATTTATCGGATTCGCGTGCCTTCCATGGATCGCTCCCGTCTGACCGCCCGAATGCTGCAATTCATTGCCTTTCAATGGGGTGCGACCATCAAGGGTTTATCGCTTAAGTACGATGTGGTCTTTGCTGCTAACCCGGCATTGTGGGTCTGGCTTCCCTTTACCTGCCTTTCCGTTCTACGCCGAAAACCGGCTGTCTTTTCCGTTTATGACCTTTACCCAGATGTGGGAGTTCAATTAGGAATCTTTCGCAGCCAACTCGTCATTGAGATGGTTGGATTGCTGGAAAAATTTTGTTTGCGTCATTCCGCCATTGTACGCATCATCTCGGAATCTTTCAGAAGTAGCATCCGCCGCTTTGGTATCCCGGACTCGAAAATCCGCTTGATACCGGACTGGGTGGACACGGAACTTATTCGCCCCCTGCCGCATCAAAATTCCTTCACAAGCCAGTACGGTCTGAACGGCCGCTTCATCATTCAGTATGCCGGTAACATCGGATTTTCGCAAGGTCTGGAGCAGATTCTCGAAGCTGCCCAATCACTGACAAAGTATCCGGAGATTCTGTTTGTGCTGGTGGGAGATGGCAGTGGTAAAGAAAAACTTCAGCAGGATGCACAAAAGCGCAACTTAACCAATCTTCGCTTCATCCCTTTTCAACCCCGCCAACGATTAGCCGAAGTGCTGGCAGCCGCAGACGTGTCTCTGGTTGTACTAAAACCAGGGGTAGCCTACACCGCCATGCCCTCCAAAATCCTTTCTATTTTGGCAAGCGGCAGACCCATCATTGCCTGTGTGGATCAGGACAGCGAAACATGGAATTTCATCCAGCGGACGGGTGCAGGGCTGTGTGTTTGGCCTGACAAGCCTGAAGAATTTATTCAGGCTATCCTGACTCTCCACTCAAATCCTGATCTGCGCAGCCAAATGGGCTGCATCGGCAGACAATGGGTATTGCAAAACCACACCCCTGCCGTTGCCGCGGCAACCATGGAGCGTCTGTTTTTATCCATACTGCGCTATTCTCACCCAAAACCCCAAACCATTTCCTCTTGAATTCTCTACGCCGCCTGAAAACCCTTAGCCTGGCATCCTCATCTGGTTCTACCCTTGAATAATCCCACCTTAGCCAGAACTTCTTTCTGGATCTTATGGAGTTTGCTGATCCTCATCTTTGCTTCGCTGCTTGTTTTCTATCCTGTTTTTTTGAAAGCAATCGGGGAATTTCTGATTATCGAGGACCCGCTCACCCATGCCGATGTGATCCATGTGATTGCTGGTGAGGACTACCGTACCCAATACGCCATCCAACTTTATCAGCAAGGATACGCCGACTCTCTGTTTTTCACCGGAGGTTGGTGCGATAAGCACCAGTGGGAGCACGGCGTACATGCCCGGCAAATGGCAATTGCGCAGGGCGTACCCCCTCAGTCCATTGGAAGCGACGATTCACCGGTGACGAGCACCTATTCTGAGGTGCAAAATCTTAAGAAGTGGGTCATCTCCCAGCCGGCTTCGCTTCACACCATTATGGTAGTCAGTGATCCCTATCACATGCGCAGGGCAAAATGGACTTATCAGATTGTGTTTGGAAAAGAATTCACCATTCTGATGGCACCGGTACCATTCGACCAGACTCCCTATCGGCAGGAATGGTGGAAAGATGCGGAAACCCGACATTTTGTCATGGAGGAATATCTCAAAATTTTGTATTACCTGCTTCGCTACGGATTGTCCATTCAATGGCTTGAAATTCTGGATACGGAATAAACATGAACGTTGAGATTTTTGCTGAATGGCTGCGCCGTCAAGGCCACCATATTTACCAGACTGCCAGTAGTTACTGGTACGATGCCGGCCCGCGAGTACTGCAGTCTTTTCCATATCACTGGTTAATTCAACCATCTTCCCGTGAAATTCAAGACCTGCTGTGGAAGAAGAACATCCTCGCCGTGCGCTTTTCTGCGCCGGTAAACTCCCCGACCGGAATGATCAGTTATCACGTTGTGCTGGAAGATCCAGAATATTGCCTTGAAAAACTGAAACCTCAGGCTCGCAACGGCATCCGCCGGGGTCTGGAAAATTGCCGAATAGAACAAATTTCTTTTGAGCGTCTGGCAGATGAGGGCTGGCAGCTTCAACGGGACACCCTGGAAAGACAAAACCGATTAAACAGCATGAAAAAAGAGCAATGGCAAAGGATTTGTCTGGCAGCGATTGGTTTGCCCTCTCTCACAACCTGGGCGGCACTGGTCAGCAGTGAGCTGGCCGCCGCCATCATCACCTGTCGGTTGGCTGATAAGGTATATGTGCCGTATGCGCTCAGCCGGAGTACCTTTTTAGGACTGCATGTCAACCAGGCTCTCTTCTACACCGCCTGTCGCGAGATAATGAGTGAGCCGGGTATAACCGGCATCTTCTTCAATCTCCATTCGCTCGATGCTCCCGAAAGCGTGGACGAATTTAAGTTCCGTCTCGGCTTCACTGCAAAACCCGTTCGCCAGCAAATCATCTTCCACCCATTGGTGAAACCGTTGATTAACAAAACAACCTATCGAATCATTGTTTCACGCATTGAAAAAGATCCGCAAAATACTTTCTTGAGGAAAGTGGAAGGGATGATGCGTTTTTTCCTGCGGGGCAAACAACCGCTGGCAGACCAACCATGGCCGAAATGTCTTGAAAACGCCAGAGAGGAATGGCAGCCTATTCAATAAAAACCAGCCGGATATTTATGCTTAAGTGAGATCAGAACAGATGTTTAACGACCCGTACAGCCAGTGTCAGATTCCCGCTTTATCCAAAATCGCCGAAGGCGAACAAAAAGACACTTCCCTGCCTTTCCTCGTCCGCTTTAAGCGCCGATTCGCGAAGGTGTGGAATTACACAGTCAAGAACCGCCTGAAAAAAATTGATAAAACGCTCTCCAAAAAACACAAACTGAACACCACTGCCACAATTTTCCCGGAAAAGTTACAGGCAGGTGATTGGGTAAGGGTGCGACCGGCCGAAGACATCCAATCCACACTGGACAGGTGGCATGAGTTGAAAGGATGTGCTTTCCTTTCCGAGATGTGGCAGTATTGCGGCACAACCCAACGGGTATTGGTACGCATGGAAAGATTTTTGGATGAGCGTGACTATAAGGTTAAAAAATGCAATGGAATTGTCCTGCTGGAAGGATTGATGTGCACGGGAACCCCGGTGTTTGGCCGGTGCGATCGGCGCTGTCACTTTTTCTGGCGGGAAGAATGGCTGGAAAAAATCAACTCAGAAGATCCTGTTTATGAGGCTGCCAATTCAAGCCGGAATCGAGAATAACTGTTGAAATTTTCAATAAACCGATCTAACACCTTCCCCCACAGAGTACACCATAAAACCATAGAATCCCGATTTGGTCATTTTCTTTACCTTACACCTTCAAAAGAAAGACTTACGCAAGTGGTGCAGAGAACAATTTACCGCATCTTAAAACGAGCCATAGATATCCTGGCATCCGGCTTTGGTTTGCTGCTGCTTGCGCCCTTCTTTGGTTTGATTGCGATCCTCATCAAGCGAGATTCGCCCGGGCCGGTTTTCTTCTGGTGCACCCGCGCCGGCAGATATGGAAAACCGTTCCGCATGTTGAAATTTCGCACCATGTACGAACAGCCGAGCAGTTACCTGGGACCGCCAATCACCTGCCACGCTGATGAACGCATAACACCCATTGGCCGCTGGCTGCGGGACAGTAAAATCAACGAACTCCCCCAACTCTGGAATGTCTTGATCGGCGATATGAGCCTCGTTGGGCCGCGCCCGGAGGATATTCACGTTGTGGAGCATTGGCCAGCCGATGCAAAAGATGAAATCCTCTCTATACGCCCGGGCATTACCAGCCCGGCAAGCATCCTCTATCACGATGAAGAACATCGAATTCGATCCGACAATGTAATGGGGGAATACCTCCGGCAAATTCTTCCAGACAAAATGCGCCTGGATCGGCTCTATGTCCGCAACCAATCACTGACCGCAGATCTGGACATTATATTCTGGACGCTGGCTATATTTATACCCATCCTTGCCAAAGCAAAAATACCTGAAAATCTTCTCTTTTTTGGCCCACTCTCCCGCCTTGTTCATCGTTACCTGAACTGGTTTGTGTTAGATCTCATTGTTTCGCTGTTTGCGTTTACGCTGGTCGGATTGATTTTCCAAAGCCAGTTGCCAGATTTTTGGGGTCTCCGTCAATTGTTCATTCTAGCCATCATCATGGCACTGACCTTCAGTGGGATCAATTTCTTGTTGGGATTCAATCGAATTGTCTGGCGATATGCCACTGCAAATGACGGTATTAACCTTCTGGCTGCTACCTCCTTGTTATCTCTGGTGGTCTTGATCTTCAATCACCTCCAGGGAATGTACCGGTGGTTCGCTTTTCCGGCGCTGCCGTCGCAATTGATTTTGATCATGTGTATGCTGGCACAGATCGGTTTATTGACCAGCCGTTACCGGCTAAGATTGCTTTCGTCAATCTCGAGCCGATGGCTGAAATGGCGAAGATACTCCACCGGTATTGGCGAAAAAGTGGTGATTGTCGGCTTGGGAGGAAGTTTCCATACGGTGGTTCAATTATTGAGAAGTGAAGCCTTTCGTTATGTGTTTCAAACTATCGGTGTAGTGGATGATAACGCCACCTCCGAGATTGGGATGTGGGTGGAGGAATGTCTTGTACTGGGCAGGACATCTGATCTACCTGACTTGATTGAGAAACACGACATTGGCATCCTTTTTGTGGCGGATGAAAATATACCGGATGAAGTAAAGCAAATGATCTGCGGTCTGCGCCATACTCACAGCGACCTGCGAATTGCAATAGCCTCACAAATCCTTCAAAGGCTGGAACAACAAATGATTCAAGCCAGCCGCCGGCTGCCTGATCAACTTATCTGGTCACCCGATTCCACCTTCTACTTAACCCTGCACGATCCGTTAACGGAACTGCCCAACCAATACCTGTTTTGCAAAGAGCTTCAACACGCCCTGGCATTCTCATCCAGATACCACACCACCCTGGCCATTCTTTTGATTCGACTGAATACAACTCTCCCGCGGGAGATCTGTCTCACCAAAGCAGAGACTTCATCGTTGATGAAACAGGCAGCCCACCGGCTGATGACCCTCAAAAGAAAGAGTGATACCCTCGCCTGTCTGGGAGAGAACGAGTTCGGCTTAATCCTCGAAAATCTTCTCAGCCCGAAAAACGTTATCCAAATTGCTCGTCGGATTAAACAAACACTCGCCGAGCCGGTCATCGTAAACAATCATTGTATCCAGTTGAGTGCTGAGATCAGTCTTTGCTCCAATTTCGAATCAGCCGAACAGATGGAACTGCCCAACCAACTACTCGACTGGATCTTGAAGCACCGTAAACCCCTTTCGTTTACCCAGGAGGGCGTTTATGAACTGGGCTGATCAAACAGTACTGGTAACTGGCGCTGGCGGCTTCATCGGAAGTCATCTGGTGGAAACGTTAGTTGGCAGGGGTGCTACCGTGCGGGCATGGGTGCGTTACAATTCCCGCGGCGACCCGGGGTTACTTAAGCTTTTATCCGGCGAAACTTTATCAAAAGTTGAAATTTTCAGCGGGGATCTCCTCAATCCCCATACTGCTCTCAATGCCGTGGAAGGATGCCAAATTATCTTTCATTTGGGTGCTCTCATTTCCATTCCATACTCCTACGCACACCCCGATGAAGTCATCCAGACCAACCTTTTAGGGACATTAAACATTCTGATGGCGTGCCGGAAATCCGGCATTGAAAAATTGATTCATACCTCCAGCAGTGAGGTCTATGGAACTGCACGCTACGCGCCTATCAATGAGGAACATCCCCTGCAGGCCCAATCTCCCTACGCTGCCAGCAAAATTGGCGCGGACAAACTGGTTGAAAGTTTCTATCGCGCCTATGGCCTTCGGGTGGTGACTGTGCGGCCATTCAATACCTACGGCCCCCGCCAATCAGCCCGGGCGGTAATTCCTGCCATCATCACTCAGGCACTGGTCAACAAAAAAATTCATCTTGGCAATGTAGAAACCAGCCGTGATTTCACTTTTATTACCGACACTGTGGCGGGGTTTATCCGCGCAGCCGAAACAAGCGGCATCGAAGGAATGGTGATAAATCTGGGATCCGGGCGAGAGATCCGCATCGGTGACCTGGTGCAATTAATCATTCAGAAAATTGATCCATCAGTTGTTGTGGCAGTTGATCCGGAAAGGCTCCGACCGCTGAAATCCGAAGTCTTCCGGCTGATCTCCGACAATTCTCTTGCTGGCAAAGTTCTAGGCTGGCAGCCAACTGTATCCCTTGACGAGGGAATCAGCATAACAATTGATTGGATAAAACACCACCTGTATCTCTATCATATCGGAAGATATGAGGTTTAAGAGGTGAACGATGAAAGCGGTCATTTTAGCGGGAGGTAAAGGAACACGGTTGGCACCCTACACCAAAATACTGCCAAAGCCGTTGATGCCGATTGGGGATATGCCCATTCTGGAAGTGATTTTACGGCAATTAAGTTGGGCCGGCATCCATGAAGTCATATTGACAGTTGGGCACCTTTCTGAATTATTACGTGCTTTCTTTCAGGATGGGAGTCGTCTGGGCATTCAAATTGAGTACTCTTATGAAGATACCCCTCTGGGAACTGCCGGCCCATTAGCGCTGGTTGAGGGTCTGGATGAAACCTTTTTAGTGTGCAATGGGGATGTACTTACCGACTTGAATTTGTGCGAACTGATTCAATTCCACAAGAAAGAAAAAGCGGTGGCTACTATTGCAGTACATCATCGTCAGGTCAAAATTGACTTTGGAGTCATTGAATGGAACGAGAAACCTCATATTGCCTGTTACATTGAAAAACCAACCATCGATTACATGGTCAGCATGGGAATTTATGTGTTTGAGCCCGCAGTTTTGAAGTACATCCCACGCGGTCAGTATCTGGATTTTCCAGATCTGGTCAAAATTTTATTGGCTGCCGGCGAAAGAGTGGTCGGTTATCTGTTCGAAGGATACTGGCACGATCTTGGTCGGCCAGATGATTACGAACATGCAACCGCTGATTTCGAAAAGATGCGTTCACAGTTCTTTCACGAGACAAATCCATGAATTGGAAAGTACCGCTTGCCGACCTGGATATTGGCACCGATGAGATTTTGGCAGTTCAAAAAGTGCTGGAAAGCCGTTGGCTGACCATGGGTTCAGTCACCCAGCAATTTGAACAGGAATTTGCCAAAAAAATTGGTGCCCGTCACGCTTTTGCCGTAACCAATGGCACGGCCGCTCTGCACCTCGCCTGTCTGGCGCTGGGACTTGGCCCGGGAGATGAGGTCATTGTCCCCTCACTGACCTTCGTGGCTTCCGCCAACGCCATTCGTTACACCGGTGCAACCCCCGTTTTTGCCGAGATTGTCAGTCCAAAAGACCTTAACATCTCACCGGTTGCCGTCGAAAAAAGGATCAACCCGCGCACCAGGGCAATTATGGTCGTTCATTATGGCGGTTATGCCTGCGACATGACCGCCATTCAGACCATTGCCGAAAGACACAATCTAAAAATCATCGAAGATGCCGCTCATGCTGTGGGTGGTGAATTGGAGGGGACAGCGCTGGGATGCTGGGGAGAGATTGGATGTTTTAGTTTTTTCTCCAACAAAAACATGACCACCGGCGAAGGCGGCATGGTTGTGACCAATGATGATGAACTGGCTGACCGGCTGCGCTTATTACGCTCTCATGGCATGACCACCCTTACGTGGGATCGTCATCAGGGGCGCGCCATAGATTACGATGTGGTGATGCTCGGTTACAACTATCGGCTGGACGAAATTCGATCCGCAATTGGGCTGGTTCAATTAAACAAACTGGAGAAAAATAACGAACAACGCCGAAAGCTCACCAGACACTATCACTCCATGCTCAAAAAGACACTGCCACAAGTGGAAACACCCTTTGAGAATTACCGCGGAAAAACTTCTGCTCATTTACTGCCGATTTTGCTGCCACAAGCCGCAAACCGCCGTAAGATCATCGAATTTCTCAAAAGCCGCGGAATTCAAACCAGCATCCACTATCCGCCTGTTCACCAATTCTCCATCTACCAACCGGATACCCGTCCTAACAATCCGGCACTTCCGATTACCGAAGAAGTTGGCCAAAGGGAATTGACTCTGCCATTATACCCGGCCATGACCGGCGAGGATGTTGCGCTGGTGGTTAATACTCTTGGGGAGGCTCTGGAAGCCTTTAAGTAAACACTTTTTTTACCCCCCACAGGCAAAGCCTCAGCGCCCTTACGGGCGTTTTTTCTTAATAAATTGGCGTCGAAGTTGCAACTGTGATACATTACATCCATGAATACCTGTTTCCAAAACAAATCAGATTACAGGTGGCCGCATGCCTTTTCACCAATGGTTGAAACTTTTTATCCTGACCTGCCTCGTGGTGTTACTCACTGCCCCAGCACCACCGCCCTTGCAACCGGCCTCCGAGTCGGTCCAAAACGACCTGTGGTTCGCATTCAAGCAGCGGTTGGGTGGCGATGCAGTCAGCCGACCTCTGGCTTTCGACCTGTTCACCCCGGAGCTGGATACCGCCTTCCTGACGGCTGATGGAAAAACCGCTGTTCTCTGGCTGGCACTGAGGGATGACTACGGACGGCGGCTGGCAACCGAACCCGCCCTGGCTCTGGCGCGTCGAACACCGACCGGCTGGCAGATTTTACTGCCTTCTGACCCTGAATGGCAGACAGCGCTGGCTTCCCTGCCCCCTCAATCGCTCCCCGCTGAAATTCAACCTGATCCAGCAAATTTACTCAACGAAAATATCATCAACGCCCCCTTAACCGGTTATTACCTGCCCTACGCCGCCGGTACAGCCCGCTGGATGGAAGGTTCGATCAGCCATTTTCAATCCATCCCAGAATTGGGGTATCCATCATGCAGCCAGGTTTATTGCCGTTACGCTTACGACTTCACCGATTATGCCCCCTTTCCGTTGCTGGCTTCCAAAGAGGGTTATGTCCTGGCTTCGCGCGACTCGTGCCCGGACGGCAGCCCGACCTGCACCAATTACATCGTCCTCCACAATCGTGATGAAGATACCTATCAAATTTACCTGCACCTTGCCCACGGCACAATTCCGGATAAACTGACTCCAGGCACATTCGTCCAGCGTGGCCAGTACATTGGCGACAGTGATGACACCGGTTACAGCACATCCCAGCATGTTCATTTCATGGTGGTTCATAAAAACACCCTCTACTTCAGCAACAGCGGTTATTACTGGGGGCAGTCAATAGATATTCGATTTGCAGATGTACCGATCAACAACGGCATCCCGCGCAATTGCTACGAGGTGACCCGATTCCCGATTTATGACGGCGCAACCGAATGTCTGGGCAACAAACTCGACCCGCGCAACCCGGCCAATGACTGGTACGTGTCCGGTAACGTTGGGGCGTTCCCGCCGACGGGTAGTCTAACCCGCCCAACCAGCGGAGCAACCCTGTTGCAAAACACCGATTCAAAGATAGATGTCACTGCAACCGCCACCGATGATGTGCTTGTCACCGCTGTCAGCCTTGTGGTAAAGGTCAACGGTCAATGGATGGAAGCCGGCCCGAAAATCACCAACCCGGCCCAGCCCGGAGTGTATGACTGGGATGTAGATCTTTGTTCTGTCGGCCCTTTGAATGGCGAGGTCGAAGTTGCTCTACGGGTTTGGGATCACGAAGGCAACGTTGCTCCCGCCCTCAGTCCGCGCAGCGTGTTTGTGGATCACGCCTGCCCGCCCTCCGCCAGTCAGTTGAAACCAGCGGAGGTCTTTGATTCAACCGCCGTGCAGTTAACCTGGGACGGATTCGACAATGGGGCTGGTTTTGGCGGATTTGATCTCCAATGGCGGCCTGAGCCGGGAGGATGGGAGGATGGGAGGATGGCGGCATCATCCATGTGCCTGCTCACCGGCGTTCCATCTGGTTTGTGGGCGAGCCGGGTCAAACCTATGCTTTCCGTTTGCGCGCAATGGATATCAACGGGCAACTGGAAAATTGGCCGGCCGGTGATACCGCCGAAACATCCGCAACCATACCTTCATCCTGTCAGCCGGATGATTATGAATCGGATGATACACCTGCTGAGGCAAGATTACTGAACATCGGCGAGCCGGCCGTTGGCAACCTGTGCCCGCAGAACAACGCCGATTGGTTTCGCATCGTCATCAACCAGCCGGACAATTACTTGATCAGCGCATTTTCTCAAAGCGGCGGGGCGGCAGTGCAGCTGCGCCTGTTTGAAGAGGATGGGCTAACCGAAGTGGCTGCCGTTCAAGCCCCCGCTGCTGGAGAAAACACCCTCCTGCGCTTCCGGCCACCCGCCCCGGCAATCTATTACCTGAAAGCCGAACCGTTTCAGCCGAATCTGTTCGGTTCACAGGCAGTTTATCGCCTGACCTTGTGGCCAGTGCAGGATACTTTTCTACCGCTGATCTCGCGATAATTGCGCCACAATCGAATCAGAAATTCCCGCGCCAACCCACAAGCGCGGGAATTTCTGATTTTCCGTTTCACCGGGCAACAGATTGAAGTGGATTCACGGAATCTGGAACAAACCCAGTTCCTTGATTTCCTCTTCAGTTACTTCAGGCAAGCCTAAGATGACATCTACCTGACGGTCAAAGGTATCCGGCAACTTGTATTTCAGGTAATCGGCCGTCATGATCACGGCTTTGCGCGCAGTCTCTTCAGAAATGCCCAGTTTTTCGGACATCCGCTTGATCAGTTCTTCCATATTCCATACCTCCTTTCAGTCAACCCCGTTGTTGACTGTTTAAAGGATAGCACGGAAGTGTAAGATTTTCGTTAATCGTCCATGTGATGGATTACGGCATCGCCAAATTCAGAACATTTAAGCAGGGTCGCGTCTTCCATCAGACGATGAAAATCATACGTCACCGTTTTGGCGCTGATTGCGCCTTCCATGCCGCGGATGATCAGGTCAGCGGCCTCATTCCAGCCCAGATACCGGAACATCATCTCACCGGAGAGAATCACCGAACCCGGGTTGACCATATCCTTATCGGCGTACTTCGGGGCAGTACCGTGGGTGGCTTCGAATACGGCATGGCCGGTATCGTAATTGATATTGCCGCCCGGCGCGATTCCAATCCCGCCCACCTGTGCCGCCAGCGCATCGGAAAGGTAATCACCGTTCAGGTTCATGGTCGCCAACACATCAAAATCTCGGGCACGGGTGATGGTTTGCTGAAAGACGATGTCCGCAATTACGTCCTTGACCAGCAGTTTACCGGCCTTGAGGGCGGCATCCTGTTCGGCATTGGCGGCTTCTTCCCCTTTGACGGCTTTGGTGCGCTCCCATTGCGCCCAGGTATAGACCTGATCGCCGAATTCCTGCTCGGCCAGTTCATAGCCCCAGTTGCGGAATGCGCCTTCGGTGAACTTCATGATGTTTCCCTTATGCACCAGCGTCACACTGCGCCGTTTGTACTGTAATGCGTAACGCAGAGCGGCCCGCACCAACCGATGAGTACCTTCTTTGGAAATTGGCTTCAAACTGAACGCAGCCGTCTTGGGGAAGCGGATTTTCTGGTATTCCTGCGGAAAATGCTCGCTTAACAGGGCTTTGAAACGCTCGTTGGCTTCTGTCCCCAGTTCAAATTCAATACCGGTGTAAATGTCTTCGGTATTCTCGCGGAAAATGACCATGTCCACATCTTCCGGCCGGCGCACCGGCGAAGGCACACCCTTGAAGTAACGCACCGGTCTCAGACAGACATATAAATCCAGGGCTTTACGTAGCGCCACATTCAAGGAACGGATTCCGCCGCCCACCGGCGTGGTCAGCGGACCTTTAATACCCACCAGATACTCCCGAAAAGCTGTCAGGGTCTCTTCCGGCAGCCAGTTACCGGTCTGTTGAAAGGCTTTCTCCCCTGCCATTACCTCCAGCCAGTGAATCTTGCGCTTCCCGCCGTAGGCTTTTTCTACCGCGGCATCGAACACCCGCTGCGAGGCCCGCCAGATGTCCCTGCCCGTCCCATCACCTTCCACAAAAGGAATGATCGGCTGATCCGGTACGATCAGTTTGCCCTCTTCCATGCGTATTTTTTCACCCTGATGAAATGCCTGTCCTGCGCTCATTCAATTTCCTCCCGCAATTCGAAATTAAGTTTATGATGAATTATCCCGATTATATCAAAATTAAAATCCCCTGTTGAAATAAAAGCCCCAAACAAGGTTTGGCTATAATTGATTCATCCACCTCAACATAAGTTTTTAAGAAAAAACATGATGAAGAAATCATCGCAATGGATTGCTACCCTTTCAGCATTTCTCATCCCCTTGCTGGTCATCGCCGGTTATTACGTAACCCACAAACCATTTGATCTGTCTTTTGCGCTTGCTTTCACGCTGATAATTTGGCGGCTTCTGCTGGCGGGATGGATTCTCTCGCTGGCTGGTGGCTTGGGAGCCCACCTCTTGCACCGCCTCCCCCTTCACCCGTTGGCCGCCCTCACCGTCCAGGCTACCGCCGGATTGGGTCTGCTCGCTCTGATCATTTTACTCACGGGTGCCTTAATCGGCACAGCGCTTGGGTGGATGGCTGTCTTGATGATTGGCCTGTCCTTTCTGCTGCGCCGCTCGATCCGTGTTTGGCTTTTGGAATGGAAGGCCTGGCGCGAGGTCATTCAAGCCAGCAGTCCGGCTGAACGCTGGATCGGCGTGCTCATCGGGATTGCTCTTTCTGCTTCTCTTTGGACGGCACTTGCTCCGCCGGTCAAGTACGATGCCCTTGTCTATCACCTGACCCTGCCGCAAGCCTACCTGGCTGCAGGTAAAATCACCCACGTGAGCTGGCTGATGATGAGCGGTTACCCCCAGAATGCAGAAATGCTCTACCTGCTGGCAATGGCACTGGGGGGCGCCTCGGCAGCCCCTGTTCTGGGGTGGGGTTTTGCTCTCCTGGGACTGGCTGGCCTTTTAGGCTGGCTGGTCGAAGCATGGGGCAGCCGGGCTGCCTGGACAGCCTGCGCCGCTTTATTTGCCGGCTCGACACTGGTTCTTTCCAGCGGCTGGGGTTATGTGGACTGGCTGGGTTTGTTATTTGGGCTGGGGTGTCTTATCTCGCTGGATATCTGGCAAAAAGAGGTTCGCCAAAGACGCTATTTGATGCTGGCTGGTGCATTCAGCGGCATGGCTATCGGCACGAAATATCCTTTTGGGATGCTGGCGCTGGTCGGGCTGGTGGTGATTGGGTTTCTCTTCCGCCGCTCGCTCCGCCAAATCTTTCGGCACTCATTGATTTTCTCGCTGGGGGTATTTTTGTTCGTCCTGCCGTGGCTGGCAAAAAACTATCTGTTTACCGGCAACCCGGTTTATCCCTTCTTCTTCCCGGCCGCCGATATGGACGAAATTCGCATTGCCATTTATTTTGAAGATGAACCCTACGGCGACTGGCGGGACGTGTTCCTGTTACCTTTGCGCGCCACCATTTGGGGAGTGGAAGGCGGGCCCGGCTACGGAGCCTCCATCGGGCCGTTGCTGCTGGGATTTGGATTGCTGGCCGGGCTCAACTGGCACAAGGGCAATGAACCACAAAGGCAAATCCTTCAACTGACAGCGGTATTTGTCCTTGCCACATGGTTCTTCTGGGCGCTGGGCGGGCGGTACACCGCCTATTTTCTTCAGACCCGCATGTTCTACCCCATGCTGCCGGCTTTCGCCGCCCTGGCTGGTATCGGTTTTCTCGCCGCCAGTTCGGTTCAAATTGGCTCAATACGTCTTCAGCGCGTCCTCACCGCCATGGTCATCATGGTACTGGCTTTCACCGCGCTGGAGGTTCAGCTGGATTTGCTCCGCCGATTCACGCCGCAGGCAGCCCTGGGTTTGCTGGAAACCGAAAAGTACCTCGAAAGAAATACCGGCTGGTATCAACCGGCCATGGAAGCCGTCCGCAGCCTGCCAGAAGACAGCCATACCCTTCTGATTTATGAACCGCGCGCATTCTACTGCCGACCCGTCTGTACACCGGATGAAAATCTCGACCGCTGGCGGCGCGACTGGACGCGCAACCGTGATTTCAACGCCATTCGGCAGCAGTGGCAACAGGAAGGATTCACCCACCTGCTCGTCTTTCGTTCAGGTGTACAATTTATGAAAGAAAACCCCGATCCCAAACACCCCATGGCAAGTCTTACGGCGCTGGAAGAATTTCTCACCACCCTGCCGGTTGTGGAGGATTTTGGGGAGGTGTATCAGTTATACTTGTTGAAATAAATCCAGAGGAGGACTTTAACCATGGCGCTTTCTAAGGACGGCCTGTTTTATCTGGGCAAGCAATACGACCCGGTCGAGAAAAAACTACTGGATCAGCCCATTCTGTACGAGCCAGCTGATCTGACCACCCACGCTGTCGTTACCGGCATGACCGGCTCCGGTAAGACCGGGTTATGCGTGGGGTTACTGGAGGAAGCCGCTTTGGAAGGCATCCCGGCTATCATCATTGACCCAAAAGGTGATCTGACCAACCTCCTCCTGCACTTTCCAGATCTGCTGCCGACCGACTTTGAACCGTGGATTGACCCCGAAAACGCCCGGCGCGAGGGAAAAACCACTCAACAACTGGCTGAGGAAACCGCCGAGCGCTGGAAAAACGGGCTGGCAGAATGGGGCTTAGGCCCCCAGCAAATCAGCGAGCTGAAAGACGCTGTGGACTTTGGTTTGTACTCCCCCGGTTCATCGGCAGCAACACCGGTCAACATTCTTTCCTCGTTCGAGTCTCCGGATCTGCCATGGAACGAGAACCGCGAAATCCTGCGCGAAAAAATCTCCACCATCATTACCGCACTGCTGGGGCTGATTGGATTCAACGACATAGACCCCCTGCGTTCCCGCGAGCACATCCTCCTCTCCAACATCCTGGAACACGCCTGGAGCAGTGGCAAATCGCTCGACCTGACCGAACTGATCTTACAAACTCAAAAACCGCCATTTGACCGGCTTGGAGCTTTTCCGGTGGACAACTTTTTCCCCGAAAAAGACCGCCTCTCGCTGGCGATGCTGCTCAACAATTTTCTCGCCTCGCCGTCCTTTGAAATATGGCGCGAAGGCCAGCCCTTGAGCATCGAAAGGCTGCTCTACAGTCCGGATGGCAAGGCGCGCCATAGTATCTTCTATCTGGCCCACCTGAGCGAAAGCGAGCGGATGTTCTTTGTTACCCTTTTGTTTGCCTCAATTGAGTCGTGGATGCGCAATCAGCGCGGCACGGGCAACCTGCGTGCCATCATTTACATGGATGAAATTTACGGCTACCTGCCGCCGCTGGGCAACCCTCCCTCGAAAACCATCATGCTACGCATGTTAAAACAGGCCCGCGCTTTTGGGGTGGGGCTGTTGCTCGCCACTCAAAACCCGGTGGATGTGGACTATAAGGGTTTATCGAATGCCGGCACATGGATGATCGGCCGTCTGCAAACTGATCAGGACAAACAACGTCTGTTGGATGGACTGGACTCAGCAGGCGGCGGCGTCAATCGCCAGGAGATGGACCGCCTGATTTCCACGCTGGGCAAACGCGTATTTGTCCTGCACAGCGTTCACGCCAAAAAACCGGTTTTGTTCCAAACCCGCTGGGTGCTGAACTTCCTGGCCGGCCCGTTGACCCGCGCTCAACTGCCAGCTCTGATGCCGCTGACCAGCACACCTCCGACCCCAACGGCAGCATCGCCACAGACCGGCGGCGAAACTGCCGCCAAACGACCCGGTACGCCCACAGCCGCTACCTCAACCTCGACTTACACGGCCGTCCGTCCTCCCGTTCCCAGCGGAGTGGAGGAATATTTCCTGCCCAATGATCTACCCCTATCCGAAGCCATCCGGCAGGCGGGTATTCCGGCCTCCGCCCAGATTGAGCAAAAAGGATTTGTCTACCATCCGGCCTTGTTTGCACAGGCGACCATCAACTACCTGGCGCGCAAATACAACCTCGAACTCAACCGTGAGGTTACCGCGCTGGTGCAAGAACCGCGCGGCCGCTCGATTGAGTGGGATGACTGCCCGTGGCGCAGTTTCCAACGGAGCGAAATCACCACCGACCCGCTGCCCTCTGCCCAGTATGCTCCCCTGCCGGGTTGGCTGACTGATGCCCGCCAGTTGAATGCTTACCAGCAGGAATTCATCGAATGGGTCTACCGGAACGCCACCATCCGCTTGCGCGCCAATGAAAAACTGAAAGTCTATGCTCCACCGGAAGTCTCCACCGCCGAATTTCGCGAGCAATGCGCCCAGGCAGCCCGCTCGGCTCTGCAAGGTGAAGTGGATAAACTGGAAAATCTCTATCAGAAAAAAATCGAAGACCTGAATCGAAAAATCGAGCGGGCAAAGAGCGATGTGGATGATAAGGAAAACACCTACAAACAGCGTCAAATGGAGGAGTTAGCCACCCACGGACAATCTTTGATGAACCTGTTCGGAAAGCGGCGCGCCACTCTCTCCAGTTCTATGACCAAACGGCGTCTGACCAGCGAGGCCAAAGACCGGCTGGAAAAAGCCCGGCTGGCTCTGGAACAATTACAAAAACAGCTCAAAGATGTCGAAGCCGAGAAAAACCACGAAATAAAACAACTTCAAGATCGCTGGGCAGATGTCGTCAACGATGAGATGGAAATTCCGCTCACCCCTTACAAAAAAGATATTTTCGTCCAGCATTATGGTATCATCTGGATGCCGTATTATACCCTGCTCGTGGACCAGCAGGTAAGGGAAATCCCCGCTTTCCGCAAGCCTGCCTGAAACGATTTTCACAATTTTAGAGGTAAGCCATGCCACCTGAAGCCACTCGCGACCGGGTTGACCCCGAAAAGTTCGATACCACCCCTCTGCGCCGTCCCTCCTGGATTCGCGTTCGCGCCCCAAGCGGTGAAACTTTTGAACAACTCCAACAATTAATGCGCCGTAAAGCACTGCACACGGTGTGTGAGGAAGCCGGTTGCCCCAACATGGGCGAATGCTGGGGTGCCGGAACGGCCACTTTTCTGATGATGGGTGACGTTTGCACCCGCACCTGCGGCTTTTGCGACATCAAACGCGGCCGCCCGGATGCCCTAGATTGGCTTGAACCGGAGCGGGTTGCTCAAGCCGTCAAAGCCATGAACCTTCAGCATGCCGTGATCACCTCGGTCAACCGCGACGACCGCAAAGACGGCGGCGCGCCGATTTTTGCCATGGTCATCCGCCGCATCCGCCAGATTCATCCTGGCTGCTCGATTGAGGTGCTCATTCCCGATTTCAAGGGTAGTGTCGAAGCGCTTCGTATCGTGATGGATGCCCGACCGGAGATTCTCAATCACAATGTGGAAACTGTACCACGCCTGTTCAAACTGGTGCAACCGCAGGACCGCTATGAGTGGGCCAAAGCCACCCTGAGTAACGCCAAAAAACTCGATCCGGATGTGCTGACCAAATCCGGTATCATGGTGGGGTTGGGCGAAACAATTGACGAAGTCAAAGCCGTCATGGAAGATTTGCGTTCGTGGGGCGTTGAAATACTCACCATTGGCCAGTATCTCCAACCCAGCCGCAAACACCTGCCGATTGCCCGTTATTACACCCCTGAAGAATTTGCGCATTTGCGCGAATTTGGCCTGAACATCGGCTTCAAATGGGTGGAAAGCGGTCCGCTGGTGCGTTCATCCTATCATGCGGCAGAACAGGTGCGCGCCTTGAGCGTGGTTCACCGCCAGTTGTACGGTGATCCGCTCAGCAAATAGGCTATACGCAACGGGTTTCACTCATCCCCAAGCGAAATTCCCATCTCCCGCGCCGTTTGAATGAGGTCGCTATCCAGGCTGACCCGACGCGGCCTTGCCAGCGCTTCCTCCAGCGATACATCCACCACCTCGCCGCCGCGTAGAGCCACCATCCGACCAAAACGGCTGGCTGCCGCCAGCCGCACGGCTGCTCCGCCCATCCGCGTACACAGGACGCGATCGAAGGCAGTTGGGCTGCCACCGCGCTGCAAATGTCCCAGCACGGTTACACGGGTTTCCACCCCGCAGGAAGCCGCCAGCGCCTCAGCCACCTGTTGACCAATACCACCCAGGCGCGGCAGAAACACCTGATCTCCCTCCATGCGGTAAACCCGCTCACCCCCGGCGGGGTGCGCCCCTTCAGCCACCGCAATGATGCTGAAAAATGCCCCCGCCGCCACTCGATCCTGAATTTTGGCGCAAACTGACTCGATGTGGAAGGGAATTTCGGGTATCAGAATCACATCCGCGCCACCGGCAATCCCGGCATACAGCGCAATGTAGCCAGCGTCCCGCCCCATCAATTCCAGAATCATCACCCGGTGATGCGATTCGGCCGTCGTATGCAGCCGGTCAATTGCCTCCATTGCCGTGTTTAAGGCCGTGTCAAAGCCAAAAGTAAAATCGGTGCCGTTAATGTCATTGTCAATCGTCTTGGGGACACCAATGACCGGTACACTTAACTGCTGATACAGTTTCAGCGCAATGCGCAAGGTGCCATCACCGCCGATCACAATCAGGGCATCCAGATTCAGGCTCTGAATGCGCTCAATCACCCGCTGGGAGGTGTCCTCAACGACCTCAACCCCATCCCGCATCACTTTACGGGCAAATGGATTACCCCGGTTAGCCGCGCCGAGTATCGTGCCGCCGCGCGGTAAAATACCGCGCACATCCCCGAGCGTGAGGGGGAAGATACCACCTTCGTCCACAAACCCATCAAAACCGTTGCGTACCCCCAACACCTCACAATTGTAGCGCAGGATGGCCGTCTTAACCACAGCCCGAATGACAGCGTTCAAACCGGGGGCATCACCGCCGCCCGTCAATACGGCTAATTTTTTCATCCCCCTAATTATAGACCGGATTCTCAATTACCTTCTACATTTTATGAGGCTCGCAGATGGGCAGGGCATATAATTGAGATGAAAATTGTTTCGAGGTCTTTCCCCATGCCCACACATATCTGGTGGATTCGCCGCGACTTGCGGTTGAAGGACAATCCCGCCCTCCACAGCGCCCTGCAAGGCGGGCACAGCGTCCTGCCGCTCTTTATCCTCGACCCGCGTCTGCTTAACACAGCCGCCGAAAACCGCCGGCACTTTTTGTTTAATGGCTTGCGTAGGTTAGACGAAGACCTGCGTTCGCGCGGCAGCCGATTAATCGTCCGCAGCGGACTGCCGGAAGAGGTCCTGCCGGCTGTGGTAGCCGAAACCGGCGCCGACGGGGTATTCGCCGAGGAAGACTACACCCCCTATGCCGTTCGCCGTGACGCGAACCTTGCCAGATACATCCCACTCCAGCGGGTTGTCGGTGTAACCGTCCACCATCCTGCGGCGGTGGTCAAGCCGGATGGCAGCCCCTACACTGTGTTTACCCCCTTCAGCAAAGCCTGGAAAGCCCTGCCGCTGCCCAAGCCACTACCTCCCATCCCAGACCATCTTCCCCCGCCGCCGTTCCTGCCAAGCGATCCCATTCCCCCAGCGCCAGAAAATGCTTACTTTCCGGCTGGCGAGGCCGAAGCCGAACGGCGATTATTGGAATTCCTGGATTCGGCTGTGTTTGCGTACGCCGATGACCGCAACCGGCTGGATGTAGATGGCACATCCCGTCTTTCCCCCTATCTCCGGTTCGGGATGATTTCCGCCCGCCGCGCCGCGGCCCTGACGATGGAAAAAATTCAACAGACGGCCGATCCCGCCGGGCGTAAAGGCGCCGAAACTTTCCTGAACGAATTGATCTGGCGTGAGTTTTACAACGCCATTCTCTACCACTTCCCTCATGTTCTGCAAACCGCCTTCAACCCCGCCCTGCGCAATATCGAATGGCGGCATGCACCCGCAGAACTGGCTGCCTGGCAACAGGGCTTGACCGGTATTCCGGTTGTGGATGCCTGTATGCGTCAATTGCTCACCATGGGCTGGATGCACAACCGCGGACGGATGATTGTGGCCTCTTTTCTGGTCAAAGACCTGCTGATCAACTGGCAGGAGGGTGAACGCTGGTTCATGCGTCATCTGGTGGATGGCGATCCGGCGGCCAACAACGGCGGCTGGCAATGGACGGCTGGAGTCGGCACGGATGCAGCTCCTTACTTTCGCATTTTCAACCCCATCCTGCAAAGCAAGAAGTTTGACCCCTACGGGCATTTCATCCGCCGCTGGCTGCCGGAACTGGAGCGTTTGCCGGATGAATACCTGCATGAACCGTGGCTAACGCCAGCCGAAATTCAGCGCAAAACCGGCTTCAAACCCGGCCGCGACTATCCGCTGCCGCTCGTAGATCACGCACAGGTGAAGGAACGCACCCTGCGCGCTTACCAACAATCCAAACCACGGGAGGGAACATGATCCGCAATCAATGGTATGCTGTTCTCGAATCCAGAGAAGTGCCGAGGGGTAAACCGCTGGGGGTCACCCGCATGGGAGAAAAACTGGTTTTCTGGCGCGACCGGCAAGGAAAAGTGCACTGCCTGAGTGACCGCTGTGCCCACCTGAGCGCCAGCCTCAGTCAGGGCAAAATCACCGCCGAAGACCGCCTGGCCTGTCCGTTTCACGCCTTTGAATACGATTCCAGCGGACAATGCCGCTACATTCCATCGCTGGGACGCAATGCTGAACCGCCCAAAGCCATGCGGGTTCACAGCTACCCCACCTGCGAGGCGCATGATCTCATCTGGATCTGGTGGGGAGAACCCCGCCCCAACTTAACCCCGCCGCGCTGGTTTGACATTGACGAAACCTTCTCGTACAGCGGCTACCACGAACAGTGGCCGGTGCATTACTCCCGCATGATCGAGAATCAGATGGATGTGATGCACCTGCCCCACGTTCATTACAATACGATTGGGCGCGGCAGGCGGGTGGTCGTGGACGGGCCGATAGTTACCCTGGAGGATGACATCATCCGTATGTGGGTTTACAACCGGGTGGATGACGGAACGCCGCCGCGCAAGCCGGAAGAATTACCCCCGCCCCAACGCCCGCCGTTTCTCGAATTCATTTTCCCCAACATCTGGCAAAATCGGATCAGCAACGATTTACGCATTTTCGTCGCCTTTGCGCCGGTAGATGAAGAAAACGGCATGTTTTACCTGCGTTACTATCAACGCATGGTTCGCGTACCGGTGATCAAGACCCTCATCAACTGGGTTGGGGTGCTGGGAAGCCGTTATATCGCCAATCAGGATAAGCGGGTGGTCAGCCGGCAGGATCCCAAAAGATCCTCCTTGCGCAATGGAGAAAAATTTGTGCAGGGCGACCGGATCATCCTCACCTACCGGCGAAGACGGGAAGAACTGATTGCCGAAAACAACCGTACCTCCGCTTCCCTATGAGGCTCACTTTCCTCATCACCATGTGCGATCTTTCGCTGGCGGAATTGAAAAATTATCCGCCATCCGAAACTCGCATCCTGATGATTGAGTCACAACGCAAGTGGCAAGCCCTCCCATTTCACCGGAAAAAATTAGTGCTCGGCATTTCTGCCATGCGCCATTTCAAACTGGAATTGGAGCGGGCCGGATACGAGGTGGACTACCGCCATGAAGCCGATTTTGCCAGCGGTCTATGGGCGCATTGGCGGCAATATAACCCGCAGCGGATTCTGGCATTTCAGCCACGCGAATGGGGAATGCAGCAAATCCTGAGCAAACTGGCGCAAGACCTGCCTCTTGCTCTGCTCCCCAATCCGTTTTACATCCTTCCGCGCGAGGAATTTATCCGCTGGGCAGATTCGCAGAAAGACTTGCGTATGGAAACCTTCTACCGCTGGATGCGCAGGCGGGAAAACATCCTTATAAAGAACGGTCAACCAGTCGGCGGAAAGTGGAACTTTGACAAGGACAATCGAAAACCTCCACCGGATCGAGCCTACCCCGAACCGCCCTTTGTCGAGCCGGATGACATTACCCGCACCGTAATTGGAATCATCGAAGGTCAGCCGGGGTTATGGGGCAGTGCCACGGATTTCCGATTACCGGTCACCCGCAGTGCGGCTTTGAAGTGGATGGAGCATTTTTTCCGCTGGCGCTTTGCCGACTTCGGGCCGTACGAAGATGCCATGCGGCAGGGTGATTTCATCCTGACCCACTCGCTCCTTTCGGCTTTTTTGAACCTGGGACTGCTCCACCCCAGCGAGTTGATCGAACGTGCCATCGCAGCAGCAGATGAGTACGCCGTACCATTGAACTCGCTGGAAGGATTCATACGCCAGATTCTCGGCTGGCGTGAGTACATTCACGGCATGTACTGGTATAAAATGCCCGAATATCGTCAGGTCAATTACTTTCAGCATCAACGGGGTTTACCCCGCTGGTACTGGGACCCAGAGGAGTGTGAACTGGCATGCCTGCGGGACTCTATTGAAATGGTCAAACAACACGGTTTTGCTCACCACATTCATCGTTTGATGGTGCTGTCCAATTTTGCGAACTTAATCGGCATCCATCCCTTGCGGCTCTCCGAATGGTTTTGGGCAGGCTTTGTAGACGCATATGAATGGGTGGAGCTGCCCAACGTCCTCGGCATGGCCACCTATGCGGATGGTGGCCTGCTGGCCAGCAAACCCTATATTTCGAGCGGCAGTTATATCCATAAGATGAGTAATTACTGCGCTTCCTGCCGCTTTGATGTGAATCAAAAATACGGTGAGAATGCCTGCCCTTTCAACTACCTTTACTGGGCTTTTCTGGAAAAACAGCGGGACAAATTAATTCACAATCCGCGGATGGCGGTCATGTACCGAATGCTCGATCGTAAAACCGCTGAGGAAAGAGCAAGCATCCGCCGGGAAAGCGAGCGCTTTATTGCCAGTCTGCCGGAAGAAGATCCCCGTTATCATTTTGAGTATGACGCCGGCTAAGTTGCATTTTCATTGCAAGTACCACAAAATGACCGGAAAACTCTTGCCAATTCAATCCAATTGTATATAATAAACATTGTCAATCGCCTGGGTGCCCCCCTCACCCCGGCGATTGATTATTAGCGGTAATCTTACCGGTAGAACCCACAGGAAACGAGAAGAGCCAGCCGATCGGCTGGCTCTTTTTCTTTTACAAGCCACAAAAATTATTACAGGTCTTTGAGTCGGGTATACAGCCTTTTGAGCGAAGCCCGCACCAGCAAGGGTTTGCTAAAATCCGCGCGATGCTTCCAGATCGAAAGAACCAACAACAACACCCACACCACCCCCAGTAACCAATCAGGATGATACAGCCATAAAAACGCCCCCAGCACCCCCTCAGAGAAAACGACCACCCAACCGCTGTTCTCAAAAATTAAGTAAAAAAGCCCCATGGCCGCCCCCAGAATAAGAGGGGCTTCAAACAGGGTCAACCCGGTCCAAACCCCAAAAATGGAGGCAATGGCTTTACCGCCCTTCCCCCTCAAAAATGGTGAAAAAGCATGGCCGAGCGCTGGAGCGACAGCAATGGCGGCCATCCATGGCAAGCTCGGACGATCAAACCAGTAAACCCACCCAACCGGAACGGCGGCCTTCAATCCATCCAGTAAAATTGCCAGACCGCCCCACCATCCCCCTCCGGCACGCACCAGGTTGGTAGCGCCCGGATTGCCATCCCCAAACCGGCGAATGTCGCGGTTCAGAAGAATTTTACCCAGCAACAAAGAATAAGGCACACTGCCCGATAAGAAGGCAAGTGCCAGCCAGAGCCATTCATTCATGCCCCTATACCTGTGCCAGCAGCGGCGGTTTTAAGCGCATCACCTTCCAAAGAATACCCGGCAGCAACGCCAGTTTTTGCAATGCACCGGTATGCGCCCTGCGGGCATATACATTGTAGTTCAAAGCCTCAATTTCATCCAGAATTGCCGCGTACAACAGCGCAGCCGCACCAACCGCCGGACGTGCGCGCCGCGAAAGCAACGCAATACCCGGAAGAGCCTCTTTATACAGGCAGCGAGCTCTTTCAATTTCAAACTTCATCAAGGCAATGAACCGTTCGTCGTACACCTGATCGCGAATGTCTTGCAAGGTCAGCCCAAAACGCGCCAGATCTTCCTCCGGGAAGTAAACCCGCCCGCGCCGCGCATCTTCTCCGACATCCCGTAAAATGTTGGTCAGCTGTAAAGCAATCCCCAGTTGAATGGCATAGGGTGCAGCCTGGTCAAAGGTGACCCCCTCAGCCAGTCCGATAATTGGCATGGAAAGCAACCCAACCGTCGAAGCGACCCGGTAACAATAAACTTGCAGTTCCTCCCAGGTGGCGTAGGGCTTAAAGTGAACATCCATGCACACACCGTCAATTAATTCGCGTTCGTACTTAAGGTCAACCCCGTAGCGTTCGCGAATCAGTGACCAGGTCAGCAGAACAGCATGGGTTTGCTGTTGGGGAGGCAGAGCCGTTTGCGCCCGCCAGTTTTCAATATCAGCGAGGGTTGCCTGATCCGAATCGACCAGATCATCCGTCGCCCGGCAAAAAGCGTACAGGGAACGAATTGCCCGACGAACCGAAAAGGGCAGCAACCCGGTTGCAAAATAAAAGGTTTTGGAATGCTCCCGAATGACCTGCTCGGTGGCGCGAAAAGCCGCCTGTAAATTCGGCGCAGTCAGATGAAGTTCAGCAGATTGCCATGACATTCGGGAGCCTCCCATGGAATTAACTGATTAACCCTGAAATCATCAAGCCGTTTCGCAGATGAGATTTTCCACGATTTTTGACGAGGAAAGCACGCCCGGCAAACCAGCACCCGGGTGAGTGCCTGCCCCGACGAAGTAGAGATTATCAAACTCTTCCGAGCGATTGTGCGGGCGGAACCAGGCTGACTGGGTCAAAATGGGTTCAACCGAAAAAGCCGAACCGAGATAACTGTTCAGGGTATCCCGAAAATGGAGCGGGTCAATATAATGTTCGGCAACAATGTTGGCGCGCAGATCAGGCAGGTAATTCTTCTCCAAAAACTCAATAATTCGGTCACGGTACGGTCGGGCTTGTTTGGACCAGTCAATGCCCGAGCCGAGGTGTGGTACCGGTGAAAGCACATAAAAAGCTTCCATGCCCTCCGGGGCCATGCTGGGATCGGTCAGCGTGGGCATGTGCAGGTAAAGCGAAAAATCATCTGCCAGAATCTTTTTGTTGAAAATATCGTCCAGCAGCGGTTTGTAGCGGCTGCTCAAGATGATATTGTGGTGTGCCAGGCGGGAGTCCAGATAGCGCCGTTTGGTGCCAAAGTAAATCACGAACAACGACATGGAATAGCGCATCCGTTCAATCCGACGGTTGGTGTATTTTTTCCGGTAAACTTCCGGAATCATGTAGCGGTAAGTGCTGGCCACATCTGCATTGGAAACCACCATGTCCGCAGGGTGAAATTCACCGTTCCGCAGCCGAATACCGGTCACCTTGCGATTTTGAACGGTGATTTCGGCAACATCTGCATTCAGATGGATTTTTCCGCCCAGTTCGACAAACAGACGACCGAGGGCATCCACAATTGCGCCGGTTCCGCCGATGGCGTAATGAATGCCCCACTGGCGTTCAAGATAGTGAATTAACGCGTAAATGCTGGTCGTATCAAATGGATTGCCCCCAATCAGTAGAGGATGAAAAGAAAAGACCTGTCTGAGAAAATCATTCTTTACAAATTGAGACACGTATTGATAAACGGTTTTGTAAGATTGCAACCGAATCAAATCCGGGGCAATTTTGAGCATATCGGTGAATTTGAGGAACGGCTTGTCAGCCAGTTCCACAAACCCTTTTTGAAAAATCGCTTTGGTGGTTTCAATGAAGCGCTGGTAACCCTCCTTGTCCTCCGGATTCCACAGGTCAATTTGAGATAGGATGAACTGCGGGTCACCGTTGTAATCAAAGCACTTTCCCTCGTGGTTGAAAATGCGATAAAAGGGATTAACCGGCACCATCTGGAAGTAATCTTCCCGCCGTCTGCCGGCCATTTCGAAAATCTCATCAAACATGAAGGGTGCGGTGATAACCGTCGGACCACCGTCAAACTTAAACCCGTTAATTTCGTACACGTAGGCTCTGCCCCCCAATTTGTCGCGCTTCTCGAAGATTTCAACATCAAAGCCGTGAGCGGCCAGTCTGACTGCTGCGCCCAGCCCCCCAAAGCCAGAACCGATCACAATAATTTTTTTGGACATATTCCCTCCAGAAGATTTGGTATGCGAAAATGGGATCGCACGGATATGTTTGATTTTGACACAAATCCACCCTCAGGACAAACGATTGTACAAACTATGTAGAATGCGACATGTCTCGTTTCAGATGAATGATGGTTTTCGCCTTCCGCCGTTCAGCGTAATAATCCACCACCTGACGGGCAACCCGGATCGCCCCCAGAGTAACCCCGGCAGTGGACTGCCCCGGAAAAATCGAATCGCCAACCAGCCAGATGTTGGGAATGCCCGTCCACGACCCACGGGCAGCCAGCAGAGAAGTTTGCGGAAATCCTCCAACCATACCGTAGGGGCGGCGGGTGTAAAATGCAAACGTTCGCGGTGTGCCCGGCAGACACAAGCGCACCGCCCGGCGGATACCCGGCAGCGCCATTTCGGCCGTCGCCAGCATTTTTTCCGTATAGAATTGCCGCTTTTCTTCATACGCCGAACGGTCGTCAAACCACCAATCCTCAACAGGGGTATGGGTTGAGAGCGTGGCTGCCCGCATCCCTGGGGGAGCTCGCAGGGGGTCATCTTCCGGCGAAAGCGAGATGAAGACCGAGTTTCCATCCCCCAGAGGCCGGTTGACATCCACAATAACCTGAAAGTGATCGGTGGGTAAATTGTTCAGGAAAGACCGTTCCAGGCCCAGATACAGGGTGAATGCTCCCCAGCCCTTGGGTCGCGATTGCATCTCATCTTGTAAGCGTCGGGGAAGATGCTCACCCAGCACTTCGGCAAGTCCCCACGGCGTCAGATTGGCAACCACGCCATCGGCTTCTACTTCAAGTCCTTTGCGGGTTTTCACCCGAATCCAACCGTCTTCTCCGAGTTGGATTCGCTCAACCTGTTGGCGATAATACAGCCTTGCGCCGTTGTCGGTCAGCCATTTCGTAAGAGTCCCGGCAAGCTGCCCAATGCCGCCCCGCACGTGATTCACCCCCCTGCGCGGCAGATCGAGCGCTGCGCTGCCATAAAGCGCATTGGCAAATGGTGAGGTGGTCTGTGCCGAGATCAACAATTGCGAATCCACAAAAACCTTCAGGCGTTGACTGGCACGACGCGGCATTAAATGACCAATGGTCAGCAGACCAAACGGAGCCGCCAGCAGGGTTGTTGGCCGCAGCGCAGCCGCCAGTCGTCCAAGTTCCTGCAAGGACTGGGGAGGATATGGAAAATCACGCGCCGAAACCTGCCAGGCCTGTTCAGCCAGCCATTCCTGTATTCTCCAAAACGCACCGCTTTCGGGAAAGTTTTGCGCAATTTCCTCCCGCCACCGCTCTCGATCAGCCCACTGAAAAACTGGCTTTCCCTCAATCAGGGTTACCCAGGCCGGGTTAACTGGCTGAACTGGCCAGGTGATACCCAGCATTTGTCCAATTCGTTCGTGCGGGCCGCCCGGGGCGAACCCGCCCGCCAGTGTCGCGCCGGCATCGAAACGGTAGCCTTGATGGTAAAAAGTTCCTGCCGAACCACCCGGGTAAACATGGGCTTCAAACACCGTTACCTGTAAACCGACCTTGACCAGTAAAGCCGCAGCTGTCAGACCCCCGACACCTGCACCCACCACGACAATGTGCGGGTCTTGACGGGTTTTCATGAAGCCCGTTTCCTCCGTTCCAGGATCCATCGTGTGATTTGACTGCGGTAGAAGAACAACAACCGCAGGGCAATCGGTGAATAAACCAGGCGGGTCCACCAGCCGGCGATGCCCGGCGGATATTCAAATTCGATTTCTTCTCTGATCAGCGTCCTTTCAGGTTGAAGCGCCTTGAAGGAATGGCGGTGCTGCCAGAATCGCAGCGGGCCTTTGACCATCGTATCGGTAAATCCACTCAGGAAATCCACCCGGCTATGAACCGCCCGCCAGCGTACCGGGAAGGGCCCAAACCACAAGGTAAACTCCGCCACCGAGCCTTCCGCTATTGGCTCAAGGTGGTGAAACTGCACCCAGATTGGCGGTGGAGTCAGCCAGCGCAAAGCGCGTGTATCGCGGTGAAACTCGGCAACCGCTGATTGGGAAGCACCCACCTCAAATTGATAGCGGAAGTGGCGCATGAACCGATCCTCATCGGATTGGGGGCGTTACCACTGCCGCCAGTTGTGCCGGGCGGTAAACATAACGGTAAACGTAAGTTGCCAGCCAGAACAGGAGCAGCGCTGAAAACACACCCGGCGCCCAGGTACCTATGGTATCCAGCATTAAACCCGCCAGCGTGGGTGAAAAGACGCGTGTAAGGCTCTCCAGTGATGCCGATAACCCCAGCGTACCACCCACCTCCAACGGGGTAACCGATTTGCTGATGGCGCTGTTGATGACCGTGTTCAGCACGCCTCCCCCCAGAGCAATGGGAATTAAGTCCAGCAACAGGGTGGGAATGGTGGAGACCAGCGCCCACCCCAGCAAACCGATCGCCATCAACACGGTGGCTGAGAAAATCAGGAACGGCTCGCTGAACCGGCGGGTCAAACGCCCAATCAGGAAGCCCTGCACAAAAGCCGAAAGGAAACCAACATAAGTCAGCAGGTAACCGGTTGTCTGGGCGGTCAGATTCAGCCGCTGCAAGCCCCACAGCGCAAAAATCGTTTGGAAGGTAGAAAACGCGATCGCAAAGAAGAAACGAGTATGCAGCAGAGGCCCTACCACTGGCTTACGCAGGGTGGAAAGCAAGGCTTGCAAGGTAAACGGCGGACGTTTGCCCCGTGCCATAGTCGCACGGCGTTCAGCCGTCAGTGATTCGGGCAGCCAGAAAAACACCATCACGAAGTTGACTGCCGAAAGCACGGCGGCAGCAAATGAAGGCACCGCAAAGCCAAACCGGCTGAGCAATCCGCCGATGGCCGGGCCGAGAATGAAACCCAGTCCAAAAGCCGCCCCAATCAACCCCAGCCCACGGGCGCGGTTGCTCTCATCGGTCACATCGGTAATATAGGCCTGGGCTACACTGATATTACTGCCGATAATCCCCGCCAGGATGCGGGCAGCGAAAAGCATCCACAGGTTAGCTGCCAGCCCCAGCAGAACAAAGCTGAGGATATTCCCCGCCAGACTGATCAATAAAACCGGACGGCGTCCAAACCGATCCGAAAGGCGGCCAAAAATCGGGGCTGCCAGGAATTGCGCCAGCGCGTAAACCGCCACCAGCAAGCCAATTTCAAAAGAACTGGCATTGAACTGCTTGGCATAGTAAGGAAGCAGGGGCAAAATCAGACTGAAACCCAGCAAGTCAATAAAAATGATCACAAATACGGTTGAAAGTGCCTTGTTCTTGAACATAAAAAACTCCTTGCTACAAAATTGCGCCTGATTTGAAATCAGGCGCGTGTTAAACCAAAATGAAAAAGTGCCGTTTCAGATTAATCACCGACCATTAATTGCTCAATGCGCGCCACAATTTCGGCCGGCGTACCGTTGAGATAGACCGCCGGAATTTCCTCCGGCAGCTGATGATCCAGAAAAGCCCGGCCGCCCAGCACCACGATTGGCTGCGGATCGGGGAATTGTTTTAGGATGTGGGGCAACTGGCTCAATTGAACTGCCGAATCCCTGCGTGTGGCGGTGAACAACAAAAGACGCGGTCTGAGTGGGAGCAACGCCTCTTCAAGGCGATCTAACGGTAGATCCTGCCCAAAGTACTTGACATCCCACCCGCGCCAGCGCAACATCACGACCAGCATGAGCAAGCCAATCTGGTGCAGTTCCCCCGGGGCGCAGGCGGCAACTATCACACCCGGGCGAGCCGGCGGCGCAGAAGCCGAGAGCATACTCATCAGGTACTGCATACAGAACTGAGTGGCATAATGCTCCACCGCAATCGGCAATTCGCCGCGGTGCCAGCGTTCTCCCAATTCAACCAGCACCGGGGTAATGATGTGCACCAGCACCTGATCCACCGAATACAACGAGAACGAACGCCGTAAAATTTCTGTGGCAGACTCCTCGTTGAAATTGATTAAGGCATTCAAAAACTGGTGGGAAAGCGCCTCCAAAGAGGCCGAGCGCTCCGGCTGAACGACCGTCTGCTCGGCGAGAGGGTCTTTCCCCATTGCACGCAATTCATTGAGGTACTCGACCGCCCGTCCAATGCTCATGCCAGCATCCACGTGGCGCTTCAACCATTGCAACAGGCGCAGATCATATTCCGAGTACAGGCGGTAACCCTGATCACCCCGCGAAGGGCGTGGCAAACCGTAGCGCCGTTCCCAGGCGCGTAAGGTTACCGGCAGCAAGCCCACCAGCCGCGAAACCGCTTTGATGTTATACACCGGGACATGATGAGGATTTACCAGCGCCGGATCATCCATTCCATAATTTACCTTTTCTTTTTCCACAATCTTCACCTAATTTATCTATAATAATGAAACGGGCTGGAATTTACAATATCGGTTCAAGGTTTGTACAACCTCTCGGCAGCGCTTTACCTCAGGCGGTTTCGGCAACTGGGCTGCGCGAGGTGACCTTGCGGCTGTGGGAAAGCAGTTCGCCTACTTTTTCGACCGCCTGCTCAAGCGTCTCGCCGAGGAAAATACCGGCTATTTGTTTTCTCAATTCCGGTTTGAAGTTAAATGCACTGCCGCCGTAGCCAAACAGGGGTGTTGGGCGCAACCGGTTGACCTTTTCCTGCATCCGTCTCATTTCCAACGCAGCCGATTCCATGCTGGCGCTGAGGATGATCATGTTCGGTTTTTCGAATCGGGCATAATCCACCAGATCATCCAGCGGAATATCCGGCCCAAGATACTCGACCCGATAACCCTCGCTTCGCAGCAGCACCGCCATCATCAGCGCACCGATTTCATGTTGTTCGGTGGGTGCGCCGCCAATCAGCAGATGGGGAGCCCCGCGCCGGCTGGGATAGGACTGCAACAAAGTAAGCAATTTACCCCGCAGATAAGAACTGGCAAAGTGCTCGGTGGTAATACGGATGTCACCGCGGTACCAGGCTTCACCAATTTCAACCAGGGCAGGCCCAAAAATTTGGGTACAGACCGTCATAATATCATACCCCGCCAGTACTTCTTTGACGATTTCTCCGCTACGCGCTTCGTCATGCTTGATTAAAGCTTTGTACAACTGCTCGGCGTAGACTTCCGGCGGGGTTTCCGGACGGACCCGCTCAATTGTCGGCATAGCCGGTACGGCTTCCGGCCACACTCCATTGCGGGTCATGCTGCGCAGTTCAGTAATCGCATTACTGATCGAGACACCTTCATCAATCCGTTTTTTCAACCAGCGCAAAATGGCCACATCCCGGTCAGAATACAAGCGATAGCGGTTATCGGAACGGTGCGGGGTGAGCACCTCGTGCCGCCGTTCCCATGCTCTCAATGTAACCGGGCGAATGCCGGTTTGGGCAGCCACTGCTTTGATCGTGTATTTTGGGTCATCGGGGAAATCGGTTATGGTTTTCATGCCAGCGTCCTTTCATGTGGGGATTACTCAGGCCGTGTTCGAGTCGTAAAGTTGTACTAACCTTGTACACACTAATAATATAGCAGGTTTTACAAGGTTTGTACAGTACCCTTGTACAATTCTAATACAACTCTTAACTTTTTATATTTTTTGCAGACGCATGGGCAAGCCATGATGCGGACGAAGAGTTACCAGCGGATCGGCCTGAACCGCACCTTCGACGGCCAGTTTCAGGCGGTAGCGTTGGGTAATCCCCGCCAGAATTAAGACCCCTTCAATCATGGCAAAATTATTCCCGATACAAAGCCGTGGGCCGCCCCCAAAAGGGATATAAGCAAAACGGGGAATCGAGCGCTCCCGCCCACCGGTAAAACGCTGCGGTAAAAATTCCTCGGCATCCTCCCAATACTGTGGATGACGATGTATCACATACGGACTGATCACAATCAATGCACCTGCCGGGATCTTGTAACCGTTCAACTCATCTTCACCCAGAGCCTTGCGGGTAATCAACCAGGCTGGCGGATAGAGACGTAACGCCTCCGAAAAAACTGCCGCGGTAAACGGTAACCGTTCCAGATCAGGATAACAGGGAAGGCGGTCATCAGGAAGTCGGGAAACCTCCTCCCGCATTTCCTCCCATACCTCCGGATGTTGAGCCAGCAGATACCACGACCATGTCAGCGCGCTGGCCACTGTTTCGTGTCCGGCAATCAGCAGGGTAATGATTTCATCCCGAATTTGTTGATCGGTCAACCGTGAGCCACCGCTTTCCGCATCTCGCGCATCCATCAGCATCCCCAGCAAATCATCTCGTTTTTCGCCGCTACGTCGCCGGCTTTCTAAAATTTCATAAACCGCCCGATCCAGTTGGCGCAATGCTTTGCGGAAAGAAAGATTTTGCGGAATCGGCAGCCAGTCCGGCGGAGCAAACGGGTTCTGCGCCCGGTAGATGACGTGGTCGAGCGCCGTCAGCACGGCTTGTGTCAAACGGGGTGCGTCTGTGCGCAGGTCAATTGAAAAGAGCGCCTGCCCGACAATCTCCAGCGTGACCGCCATCATCTCGCGGTCAATATCTACCACCGCATCCTCAGGCTGCTGCCCCCAGCGTACCAGCATGGCTTCGAGCGCCGGCGCAATCACCTGATCCAAAGCGGCCAGACGCGAACGAGAAAAAGCGGGTTGTTCCATCCGGCGGTGGCGCAGCCATTCCTCTCCATCACTGGTCAGCAATCCCCTGCCGGTGATCGTGGCCAATGTGTTATATTGAATCGTGTCCTTGGAGTAGTTATGGTGATTATCCTGCAGCACCCGGCGAATCAAATCGGGATGGTTGATGAAAAACACTCTGGTGCCGCCAACCGCAAATTCGACCAGATCACCGTAACGCCGGGAACATTCCAAAAGGAAGCCCGGCGTATCTTTGCGAATTTTTGATAGATGAGGAAGTAAATCTTTGCCGCTGAGAATTTGCACGTTCGACCTCTAAGGCGTGGGATTTTCCCAATATCTTACCTGATCCACTTTGATGGTGAACTTTTCTGTATCACGTGCGCCGACAAACACCCCAAAATAACCCTTGCTGAAAGTGTTATCCCGCGCTTCCCCAACCAGTTCGCCATTGACATACACGATTAATCGGTCACCGATGGCCATCAACCCCAGCCGATTGGTCTGGTTCGAGCCAACCTTAACGGCCGATTTGGCGGTCCAGGGGATGAGGTTGAACATCTCGCCCTTTGCTCCAACGGTGGCGTCCCAACGGCGTAAAGAAACTTTTCCATCGCAGGTCAATCCCACCAGATAACCCCGGTCGGGATTGCGGCTTTCCGGCACACGCACAATCATCCCGTAACGGTCATTTGCGGCGCACTCACCGGTCTGAAAGGTCATTTCCAGGTAGAAATTGGTCAGTTCCGGCCAGGTCAACCGCCAGCCGTCGGTGGTGGTCAGTCCGGTCAACAACATCACCCCGTCTCTAAAGGAGATCTCGGTGAATTTGTCGGTGCCTGTTGGCCAGTTATCATCCTTATCCATGTTATCCGTCCAGCTGGCCGGCCCTAAACGCGCCACCGGATCGTTGGGTGAGGGCGTGAAAGCAATGGTCGCCGTTGGCTGCGGGGTTGGGCTGGGCGGAGGTGTTTCAGTCGGGGTAACCGTCGGTTGCTCAACCGCTTGGGTTGGCGAGGGAATCACCTCGGTTGGCGGGGTGGTTTCAGTCGGGAGGGGGGGAGTCTCGGTTGGCGGTATGGTCGGAAGCGGCTGAGTTGGCTGCCCTTCCGCTTCTCCGGTTGCAGTCGGCATGGTGGTCAAAATCGCCGCCACCTGCGTGGCAATTGTATCCTCATCCGGAGTCGGCATGGGCTGAAACAGTCCGCCACAACCGGCCAGTAACAACATTGCAAAGAGGGCAGCAATCAACTTTTTCATTTTTGTTCAATCCTTCCCATTCGAAATTGGCGTTTCAAGACAGGCTCAAGACGTAGTTCAAGCTGCAGGGGTTCCCTGCCTGCCTTACCCCGTCTCAGCCGGCCTTGTAGCCAATCTGGCGCAGGAAGTTCTTCCGCCAGGCAATGTCTTCGGCGCCTTCAACACCCTTGGGGCTGTAACCGTCAATCACGCCCAGAATGCCGCGTCCCTGCTCACTTTGAGCAACGATCACCTGAGTCGGATTAGCGGTTGCGCAAAAAATTCGGCAAACCTCCGGCACATTGCGCAGCGCATTCAGCACATTGATCGGGTAAAATCCGTTGCCGAGGAAGAGAATAAACGAATGTCCGGCGCCAATTTTCTGGGCGTTCTTCTGCGCCAGTTCAATCATCTGTTCATCGGTTCCACTCCAGCGAATCAGGCATTTGCCGGAGGCTTCGCAAAAGGCCAATCCAAAGCGGATGCCCGGCACGGTGCTGACCAGCGCTTCGTGAATGTCCTCCACCGTCTTGATGAAGTGCGACTGTCCCAACACAAAATTGATCTCTTCCGGTTTTTCAATGCTGACCAATTCCAATTCCATTGCCCGATCTCCTTTCTGCTTTAATTTTACCCATAAATGGTAGAATTACCGAAGTCAGACAGAGGAAATCCTGTTGAAATCCAATCCATGAGCAGGTAAGGTCTTTAGGATTTTATGCAAAACGAAACCAACCGCACATACCGTTACTTTGACTGGGTCATGGCTTTGTTCGTCACTGTGCTGATCATCAGCAACATCGCTTCCTCAGCCAAAATTATAGACTGGGGGGTTTCAATCTTTGGACTGCGTTTAGCCTTCGATGGCGGTACCATCCTTTTCCCGATCTCGTATATTTTCGGGGATGTCCTGACTGAAGTGTACGGCTTTCGGCGAGCCCGCCGCGTCATCTGGACGGGGTTTGCCATGCTGGCGCTGACCGCCTTTGTCCTCTGGCTGGTGCGGATCATGCCCGGCGAAGCCACCTGGCAGGAATATGCCGGCCAGACCGCCTACGAAGCCATTTTGGGCGGCATCAGCAGCGGCGGGATTGTGCTGGCTTCTCTGGTGGCTTATCTGGCGGGCTCATTCAGTAACTCCATCGTCCTGGCGCGCATGAAAGTCATCACACGCGGACGTTTTTTGTGGATGCGTACCATCGGCAGCACACTGGTCGGTGAAGGGGTAGATACGCTGATCTTTATCTTTGTGGCAACGCTGGCGGGAGTCTTCCCTTGGGAATTATTCGCCACCCTGACTTTGACCAACTACATCTTCAAGGTCGGCATTGAAGCCTTGATGACCCCCATCACTTACCAGATTGTCAACGCACTCAAAAAGGCTGAAAACGAGGATTACTTCGACACCCACACCCGCTTTACGCCTTTTGCAGTCAGGTAGATTTGCCCGCAATCACCACCACATATTCCCCGCGGATTGGCTCTTTTTTGAAGATCTCGATCAGTTCGGCTAATGTGCCGCGATATACGGTTTCAAACATCTTGGTCAGGTCGTTGGCAACCGCAGCCGGGCGGTTGCCATATACCTGCAGCGCATCTGCCAGGAAGGCTTGCAGGCGATAGGGACTTTCGTAAAAAATCAGCGTGTGCGGGCTGTCCTGATCAACAGCCAAAAAACGCTGGCGCGCCCCGGTTTTGCGCGGTGGAAAACCCCGAAAAGTAAAACTATGCACCGGCAAGCCGGAAAGCACCAGCGCGGCAATCAGGGCGGTTGGGCCGGGAATGACCGTCAGCGGCAGGTTCTCCTCGATCACCCGGCGCACCAGCAAATAGCCGGGGTCAGAAATGGCCGGCGTGCCGGCATCGGTCACCAGCGCCAGCGAACTGCCCTCTTTCAATAATTCCACCAGGCGCGGCAAGGCGCGCTCCTCGTTATCTTCGCGAAAGGAAATCTGCCGCTTGTGAATGCCAAAATGCTTCAGCAGCAGGCCAGTTTTGCGGGTGTCCTCGCTGACCACATAGTCCACCTGCTGGAGAGTTTCCAGGGCGCGCTGGCTGATATCGCCCAAATTGCCAATCGGCGTCGAGACTAAATACAACACCACGGAAACGCCCCAACTTGCCGGTTTATTCGATCACCACCTGGCTCAGGTCTTCTTTGGGCTGGGGAAATTGCATCTTCAAACCTTTGAGTGCATCCACCAGCACACTGGCAATCACCAGATTGCGGTACCACTTCTTGTTGGACGGGACGATGTACCACGGTGCAAACTCCGTGCTGGTTTTGTTCAGCACATCTTCATAGGCTTGCATGTAATCGGCCCAACGGGCACGTTCTTTCAGGTCGCCCACGTTGAACTTCCAGTGCTTGGTGGGGTCGTCCAAACGCGCCTGCAGGCGTTTTTTCTGCTCCTCCGCATCAATGTGCAGGAAAAATTTTAAGATAAGCGTCCCTTCCTCAGCAAGCATACGCTCAAAGTCGTTGATGTGGGCAAAGCGGCGTTTCCAGACTTCCTCCGCCACCAAACCGTGAACCCGCACAACCAGCACATCCTCATAGTGGCTGCGATTGAAGATGACGATTTCCCCTTTGGCCGGTGTCTGGCGATGAACGCGCCACAAGTAATCGTGATCCAGTTCCTCCGGGGTTGGTACTTTGAAATTGGCAACCCGCACCCCCTGTGGATTCACTCCTTCAAAAACATGACGAATGACCCCATCTTTACCGCTGGTATCCATTCCTTGCAGGACGATCAGAACTTTATGCTTGTGCTCGGCGTATAACAACTCCTGCAAGGATTCCAGTTCCCGGTTCAATTCCTGCAGCCGTTCTCTGCCCTCGTCTTTGCCGCCATCAAACGAGTCAGTTTCATCGGGATCCCAATCCTTCAAACGGATCTTCTCTTCCGGTTTTACGCGGTATTTGTCCATCGCCGCTGCCTCCCAATTGAAATGATGAGTTGATTATAGCCTCAATCCAGTGGAAAATTGAAATAAAAACGGGATGGGTCTCTTTCCCATCCCATCCGGTATTCACCCCTTTTCCTCTTTCCAAAAATTCACGGCCGGGCAACAAAATCAAAGGTCAGTTTGACCTGATCTTCCGTGTTCAACACACCCAGAATGGAGATTGGACCAACGCCAAAATCGCTCATCAAAATCGTCGTCGTAGCTTTTCCGGTCAGGGTTTCGCCCTGCAATTGCGCGGTGATTTCGAAGGCTACCTCACGGGTCACGTCTTTAACGGTCAAATTACCAATGACCCGAAAGGCATACGGCGTAGCCTCATTGTACGACTGAGGCAATCCTTCAACCCGCAACGGCTCAAAACGGGCAATCGGGTAGCGCGCCGATTCCAGCCATTGATTGCGAATCACCCCATCACGACGGGAAGAGTCCGACTTGAACTGGCTGATGTCCACCTCGATTACGCCGATGCTGCTCTCCGGCGGATTGGAAAGATTGGCGTACACCTCACCGC
The DNA here is from genome assembly GCF_001306055.1 of Bellilinea caldifistulae. Classification (GTDB taxonomy): domain Bacteria; phylum Chloroflexota; class Anaerolineae; order Anaerolineales; family Anaerolineaceae; genus Bellilinea; species Bellilinea caldifistulae. The sequence continues at coordinate 189,113 of NZ_LGHJ01000017.1, forward strand.
GCACCTCCGTTGTCACGCCCACCGCAATCGCAAAGCGGTTATTTTGATTGATGAAGGTCTCACCAACTTCGTAGGTTACCCGAGACTCACCCGGCACAATTTTGAAAACCCTGGTTTCGGCCTGCTCGCCCCCAGCCGGCTCAGCCTCGCTCGTTTCGGTGGGTTGTGGGTCGCTGGGCGCTGGCGTCGGCTCGACGACAGGCGGTGAGGTTGGAACGGCCGTTGGTGGATCTAATTCAGCGGTCGGTTCTGGAAGCGGGGTCGCGGCGGGTGCGCAGGCAGAGATAATCAACAAAATCAAGACGAACCAGACAGTTACCTGTTTTTGCATGGTTATACTCCTTCGGTTGGGACAAGGTTTTGTCCGTAATGGTCTGATACGATAGGATAAAGTTTATCCTATTAGTATTAATTCAACATGAAAATGAATAACCCCCGCCGGACAAAACCAACGGATGTCAGGAGCCCAATTCCTGCCGTCCGGCCAGAGCGCGCAGCAAAGTGTTTTGATCGGCGTACTCCAGATCTCCCCCCACCGGTAAACCACGCGCCAGACGGGTGATGCGCACCTTGCTATTGGCCAATTGCTGCTGAATATACAGTGCGGTAGCATCCCCCTCCATGCTGGGGTTGGTCGCCAGGATCACTTCCCTGACCTTGCCGCTTTTTACCCGTTCCAGCAGCGGTTTGATTTTCAAATCATCCGGCCCAATTCCCTCGATGGGAGAAAGCACGCCGTGCAAGACATGATAGCGCCCAAAGTAACCGGCCGTCCGTTCCAGCGCCAGCACATCCAACGGTTCTTCCACCACACAAATCACCCCCTCGTCGCGCTGGGGACTGGCGCAGATATCACACACCTCTTGACCGGCACGGGTGATATTGAAACACACCTGACACAAACCGGTATCACTTTTCAGCGCCAGCAGCGCTTCGGCCAGCGAACGGGAAATCTCCTCCGGCGCTCGCAGCAGATAAAAGGTCAACCGCGAGGCAGTTTTTGGCCCAATGCCGGGTAAACGCTCAAAAGCCAGCGTCAAATTTTGAACAGCATCCGGTAAGATTGGCATTCCAACCACTCAATCAAAGACCCAAACCAGACAAACCGCCAGCCAACGGGCCCATGCGTTCCTCAGCCAGTTTTCGCGACTGCTCCAACGCCAGATTGACGCCGCTCAGCAGTAAATCCTGCAACATTTCCACATCGGCGTCTTTTAGGAGTTCAGGGTCAATTTCAATCGCCTTACAAACCTGCGCGCCGGTCATGGTAACCTTGACCGCCCCGCCGCCTACCGAAGCCGTAACGGTTTCCACCTCTAACTGAGCTTGCGCAGCTTCCATTTGCTCCTGCAACTTGCGAATCTGGGCCATCATTCCGCCGCCCATGCCGCCCGCCGGAGCAGCACCGCGATTAAATCCTTTTCCTTTTGCCATTCCTGCCTCCTTGATTTTCCTTTACTTTCAATTTCGATTATTCCTTATGCACAATTTTTCCACCAAGTCGTATTGCCGTGCTGACCATTCCATCCGCCTCAATATCGGCATCCAGTTGGATTTGACCGCCTTTACCCTGCACGACAATGCAGGCGATTTCGATTTCTACTCCCAACACATCCCGGATGGCTTTGCGGGTGATTTTCAAGTTATTGCCTTTTTCCATCATGGTTTTCAGCACTTCACTGCCAAACCCCAGCTGAAGCACACCGTTTCGCATGGTGATGGACTTGCAGGAATTGAGCAGCCCATCCACCGGTGAACTTTGGGATTTAACCCGCTGGCGGATTTTTTGCCAGTTTTCGAGAATGGTTTGCAATTCCACTGCTGGGCTGTTTTGCGTGGGTGCAGACGGCTCAACAGCAGACGGCTCAGCCTGCATTTGTGAATCAGTGGGCCGCTCCGCAGACATTTCGGAGAGGGGCGATTGTCCGCCCGGCTTCGGGGCTGCCTCCGTTTTGGATACGGCGGCTTTATCGGCCTTTCCCACGCCGTGTGAAGCGGTTGGCGTGGAAACGGCTGGTTCAACTGTTCGACCCACTTCCTGTCCGGCAGGGGCGGAGCGCTCGCTGACCAGTTGCGCCAGGGCCATTTCCAGCGGCAAAGCCGGCTGCCAGGCACTCCGCTGATCGCTGGCAGCCAGATTGAAGGCCTGAACCGCATCCAGTAAAGCCGGGATCGTAAATCGGCGGGCATGGTCGCTCATCTGAGCCTGCTGTTCTGGGGTAGCCTCGATCATGTCGCCATTGCCCAATCGTACCAACAGCACATTGCGGCAATAGTCCACCACCTGGCGGGCAAACTGGCGCGGGTCGCTTCCGCTATCCAGCGCCATATGAATGGTATTCAGCCCTCTGGCCGCATCCCGCTCCAACAGGGCTTCCACCAGTTCAATGACGGCTTGACCGGCAGCCGTCCCCAGCACCTGCTGGGCATCCGCCAGCCGGATTGGCCCACCTGTAGAGGCCAGTTGATCCAGCAGCGAAATGGCGTCCCGCAGACTGCCGGTTGCCTGACGGGCAATCAAGGTCAGGGTTTCCTCATCCACATCCACCTTCTCCTGCCGACATAAGTGTTGCAGATGCTGCACAATCAACCTGACCGGGATGCGGCGGAATTCATGCCGCTGGCAGCGGGAAAGCACGGTTGCCGGTATTTTGTGAATTTCGGTCGTCGCCAGAATGAAAATCGCATGTGGCGGCGGCTCTTCCAATGTCTTGAGCAGGGCGTTAAAAGCCGCCGTGGAGAGCATGTGAACTTCATCAATGATGTAGACCTTGTATTTGCCCTGAGTGGGAGCAAAATTGATCTTGTCGCGCAGATCACGCACATCATCCACGCTGGTGTTGGAGGCAGCGTCTATCTCGATCAGGTCGAGAAAACGACCGTTATTGACCGCCTGACAATGCTCACAACGATCACACGGTCGTTCCGCTGGCGATTCGGCAAGACAATTTACCGCCTTGGCCAGCAGACGAGCGGTGGTGGTTTTACCGGTACCGCGCGGCCCGGCAAACAGATAGGCGTGTCCCACCCGCTCGCCGCGAATGGCGTTTTGCAGGGTTTGGACGACATGATCCTGCCCGACTACCTGATCCCACAGGCGGGGACGCCACTTTCGATACAATGCTTGAGACATGGTAACCTGCTTTTCAAGGGTTCTGGTCTTGAACGGACTGCGCCCGTTCCAATTCTCGTTCAAACTTCAAAGGCGGCACATGAAAATGATCCGAGGGCGCCCCTAAATTGTACCGGAAAATTCGCCGGTTCAAGCGGTCAATTTGGTTTTTCACCCAATCCATTCTGGCGATTGGATTGCCCTGCCGGTACAACTGGGCAAATTGAGTGCGAAATTGTTGTACTTCGCTTTCAATTTCTTTGCGTTCTTCCAGCCACGGCAAACTGAAGCCGTTCCGTCGCAGCAGTGAAAATGCCATGCGCCATTCGGCGGGTTCAAAAGGATTTTCCTCCCATTGTAACGGTTTACCTTTGCCGGGCAAATTGTCCCATTGACCGCTTTCGATTGCCGAGCGAATTTTTTGTTCGGCGATCCACTCCCAAACGTTCATATACTTCTACCTGCCATCTCATTTACGGTAAGGTATAAGCAGCTCGCAGGTTGCCCTGCCAGTCATATAAGGAAACCACATCACCGCTGCGGAACACGGCCTGATTCGCCCCCCAGTACAGCTCCATGACGGTATTATTGCCCGCCCGGCTGTACAGGCGGACGGCGCCGTTCTTGTTCAGCAACAGGTAAGGGAAAGTGTACTCCGCTCCGCGTCCATTGGTGAGTTTCCAGCCGGTCAGCAGCAGCTCGCCTTCACCAACCCGCCTAAGCAGGACAGCCTCGTTCTGCAAATCGCCTGCACCGATAACCGTTTCAATCAGAATTACCGGCTCCTCCAACGGAGGCAAAGTAGCCTCACCCCCCGGCTGAGGCTGCGGGGAGCTCAAAGCCGAAGGAATGCCACCGCTGCCCGCCACACTGACCGGCAAAGGCTGGACAGGACGCAGGTTACGGTCCCACAACAACAGAACCGTCAGCGTGGTAGCCGCCGATATGATGATATTCAGGATCAGAAAAGGAATGACTCGCTTCCAGCTTTTCATATGTAAAAAAGAAAGGTACTTCTTTTAACGATGGGATGAAGGTTATCCGTTGCATAGAATCATAGCATACTTTTCCGGTAAAATGAGGATAGAGGAAGCACCCAATGCCCTATTTGATTGACGGTCACAACCTGATCCCTCGCATCGGCGGCCTGCGGCTGGACAACCCGGATGACGAACAGCGTTTGATTCGCCTGCTGCAGGCCTTTGCTGCGACCCGTCGGCAAAAAATTGAGGTGTTCTTTGATCGCGCCATGCTGGGCAGAGCCGGCCCGCAGACCTTTGGACAGGTAACCGCGTATTTTGTGGTACGCGGTTCCAGCGCCGACGCCGCCATTGCCGCCCGCCTGAAACAACTGGGGAATTCGGCAGCCGGCTGGACGGTGGTCAGCTCTGACCATGAGGTTCAGGCGGCAGCCCGCCGCAGCCGAGCGCGCTTCGTTTCCAGTGAAGAATTTGCCGCTCAACTCATCAACAGCCAGCGCCGGCCTCCGCAGGAGGAAAAGCCCCAGCCCAGTGCAGCCGAAGTGGATGAAATGCTGCGCCTGTTTCGGAAAAAAGGCGGACGAAAATCGGACTGAATTTTAAGAAAACTCTTATAGATTTTTAATACAATTTGGACAAAATTAGTGTATATTAGCAATGACACCAACACTTACTGGTAGATGGTGTCAATCCACCGAACAGGCGGTTCAGCGTGTCCCCCCCACGTTGAATCACAACCCTGAGGTGGAGTTCCCTCCCTGAGGATCGGCAGGCGTGTCCCCCCCACGCCTGCCGGTTCGTTTACGCCAAAGGCGCAATTCTCTTGCCACTCCCTTTTTGCAATGCTATAATCCCCTCTGAATGACGCCCCCGTAGCTCAAAAGGACAGAGCGAGGCACTCCTAACGCCGAGGTTGTGGGTTCGACTCCCGCCGGGGGCACCAGGCAGAAAAGAAAAACCCCGCTTTGTGCGGGGTTTATTTTGAACGGTTGAACCCGGGTTTGGTTAACTGCCGAACTCGCCGCCCTCTTCGTCGTCATCGAGATCAATTTCGATCTCGGTCTCTTCATGCTTGCGGCGTACCCATAGCAACAACACCTGTCCCTGTTCGGTTTCCACCGACTGAGCCGCCATGATCGGCACACGCTCTTCCATCCCCAGCGGGTTTCGGTAGTGCAGGTAAATGTGGTTTTGTTTATGCCATGCCCGATGGCAACGTTCAACCAGGGCCGCGCCGTTGAAGGTGCGCAGGCGGGTCAATGCCAGATCGTACAACGACGGACTTTCATTCAGTCCCAACGCCCAGCCGTCGTCAATGGTTTCAAAATCGGGGGTCGGCCCTTCAATAATTGTGATTCGATCGTCCATTTTTTCTTACTCCAAGCCGCAATCATACCACAATTTTCGTTTACAGGCTTTTCAATTTTACAAGGTTGCCAGGGGGATTAAAGATTTTTCCAGGCATACTAATAAAAGTTTTACATTCTTCTGATCAAATATCAATAAAAAATATCTAAAATCGGCGTATAACCTCAAACAGAGGTAACGATTCAAACCGGAGGATTGAAATGAGCATTTACTGGATTAACCCGTATGCCCGGCGTATGGCCCGCCGCCATTGGATGGAACGGCTGAATGAAGAATGGCCGTCCGAACAGGGAGAAGTGATTTTCCCGGTGGATGTACTGGCGAATGAGAACGGCTACACTATCACCGCTTTACTGCCCGGCGTCAAAGCCGAAGACCTCAATATCCAGGTGGTGGACAACCGTGTGTCCATTCAGGGGACGCTCAAAATTGAACGCGACGAAAAAGCCGAATACCTGCTCGCCGAACTTCCCAGCGGTCGCTTTTGCAAGACGATTGACCTGCCTGAAGCCGTGGATTCCAACAAAGCGGAAGCCAGCCTGAAGGACGGTGTGCTGACCCTGTTTGTCCCCAAAGCCGAACACGTCCGTCCGAAAACAATCAAAGTAACTGCACGCTAAATTGCCCGCAACGAAACAGCCGCCTCTTTACTGGAAGGAGAGGCGGCTGTTTCGTGTACAATTAAAGGGTGATTCCAAAGGATTTACTCCTATACCTCGAAGGCTTGCCGCTGCCGGAAGTGCGTTTCTACGCTGAAACCGGCTCGACCAATCAGGATGCCCTGGACTGGGCGGCTCAAGGTGCGCCTGAATTGGCCCTCGTAGTTGCCGATCATCAAACTGCCGGGCGCGGCCGGTTTAGCCGGCAATGGTTCACCCCGCCCGGAGCAGCGTTGGCTTTCAGCATCGTGCTTCGACCGGTTCAGGTCTCCACGGCTCACATTCCCCTCTATTCCCCACTGGGAGCCTTGAGCGTGGTGCAGGCGCTGGAAAATGCTTATCATCTGAAGCCGCAAATCAAGTGGCCCAACGACGTTCTCCTGAACGACCGCAAGGTTTGCGGTGTGCTGGCCGAAGCGCTCTGGCAGGGCGAGGCTTTGCAAGCGATTGTGCTGGGGATCGGCATTAATGTTGCACCCTCCTCAGTGCCGCCCGCCGATCAAATCCTCTTTCCCGCCACCTGTGTTGACGAAGCCGTCGGCAGGTCAATCAACCGTTGGGAATTGCTGGCAAAGGTCCTGAAAGTCCTATTGGAATGGCACGGTAAAATTACCACTTCTGCGTTTTTCGCCGAGTGGCAAAAACGGCTGGCTTTTGTCGGTCAAATGGTGCGGCTGGAAAACCCCGGCGGCGATTCTTTTGAAAGTCTGTTACTCGGTGTCCATACCAACGGACATCTACGCCTGCAATTGGATGACGGCAGCGAAAGAAGTTTCGCCATCGGCGATTTGAAATTAAGGCCGCTCTCCTGACCGTCTTTCTGAATCGGAGGTTTTGAATGTTAGACGACTTGCGCAATTCGGCTTTTCAAGAATTACCGGAGGAAGAAGACCAGACCCCCCTGCTGGAACAAATCAAACCCACTCGCACCATAGCAGCCAGGCGAACATTTTTAGGGATGACCGCCCCCCAGCGGTTTGTCATCGCCGTATTGCTGCTGCTCATGACCTGTGTCTTGGGAGTCCTTTGTCTGGTGCTTACCGGGCGGGTTTGGGTTTAGGCCTCAAACGCCGCTCTCTCCGTTCTTTTCCTCTTCTGCCCGTTGAAGATCCCGTGCTGAAATTCTAGCCACCGAAGCCACATTGTCATCATCTGCCAGAACCATCAGGCGTACCCCGCGGGTCGCGCGGCTGGTACGGCTGATGTTTTTTACCTTCATGCGGATGATCAAACCGCTGGACGAAACAAGGGTGATATCATCGTTTTCTTCCACCACCCGCACGGCGGAAATTTTTCCGACTTTTCCCAGATTCTTCTGGTCTATCGTGGCTATACCGCCGGTATTGCGGCTCTTGACCGGATATTCACTGAGCGGGGTGCGTTTACCAAAGCCACGCTCGGTAACGACCAGTAAATCGGCATTCGGCTGGACGACTTCCATGCCCGCCAGTTGATCTCCTTCGCTCAAGCGAATTCCGCTGACGCCAGCGGCTTGCCGCCCCATGACACGGACTTCATTTTCGTTGAATCGCACTGCTTTGCCTTTTGCCGTGACCAGAATGAGTTCATCTTGACCAGTGGTAATCCGCGCCCAACCCAGCTCATCGCCTTCTTCCAGGCTAATCGCAATCAGGCCAGAGGGACGCACACTGGCAAACTCGCCCAGGGCAACCCGTTTGACCCGCCCATTCACGGTAGCCATGGTGCAAAACTGGGCAGCCTCAAAGTCGGGGACGGCAACTGCGGCAGTGATTTTTTCATCCGGACCAACCGAGAGGACATTTACCATCGGAATGCCACGGTCGGTGCGCCCGGCATCCGGTATCTGATAGACCTTTTCGGAATAGACTTTACCCTTATCCGAAAAGAACAGGATGGTATGCAAGGTGCGCGCAGGAATGACCATCAGGGTTTCGTCTTCTTCTTTCAGATTCTGACCGGTTACCCCGCGCCCGCCGCGCATCTGTGTGCGAAAAGCCCGCGCCGCCACCCGTTTGATATAACCACGCTGGGTGATCATGATCAAAACATGTTCATCGGCAACCAGATCTTCTTCATTGAAGGCTTCATTGGCTTCGGCAAGCAGATGAGTGCGGCGCGCATCGGCATATTTTTCGCTGACTTCTTGCAGGTCGGCCTTGATCACATCCAGAATTTTATTGGGGGAAGCCAGCAAATCCTCCAGATAGGCAATCCGTTCCAGTAGTGAACGATGTTCCTCTTCAATTTTTTGGCGCTCCAGGGCTGCCAGGCGGCGCAATTGCATATCCAGAATCGCCTGCGCCTGCGTTTCGGTCAGATTGAAACGAACGATCAACCGTTCCCGAGCGGTATCTGCATCCGCTGATTGACGGATGGTCTGAATCACCTCATCGAGATTGGCCAGTGCAATCAGCAGTCCTTCGAGGATATGCGCCCGCTGACGAGCTTTTTCCAACTCATACTGAGAACGGCGGGTGATCACTTCGATCCGGTGTTCAATGTAAATCTGCAGGGCTCGTTTGAGGGTCAATAAACGCGGTTCGTTATCCACCAGCGCCAGCAAATGCGCTCCAAATGTGGTTTGCAGCGGCGTGTATTTATACAACTGATTGAGCACCTTGCGCGGTTGTGCACCGCGGCGCAGTTCAATGACAATGCTCATTCCCCGCCGGTCGGATTCATCGCGCAAGTCGGAGATTGCATCCAACCGTCCTTCCCTGGCCAGTTCGGCAATCCGCTCAATCAGGCTGGTTTTATTGACCTGGAAGGGTATTTCCGTGATCACAATTTGATACCGCCCGCCGCGCATTTCTTCGATATGCGCCTGTCCGCGCACGGTCAGTCTGCCGCGACCGGTGGTGTACATCTGGCGGATGGCCTCCTGACCAACAATCACACCACCGGTGGGAAAATCCGGGCCGGGCAGAAAACGCATCAGGTCTTCAATGCTGACCTCGTCCATCTGGTCATAATGGTCAATAAGGTAGATCAGGGCATCACTCAATTCGCGCAGGTTGTGGGGAGGAATGTTGGTTGCCATGCCCACGGCAATCCCGGCCGAACCGTTCAAAAGCAAGTTGGGTAAGCGGGCAGGCAGAACGACCGGTTCGCGCAACGAGCCGTCAAAGTTATCGGTGAAATCAACCGTATTTTTGTCAATATCCACCAGCATTTCTTCGGCCATAGCATTCAGCCGCGCTTCGGTATACCGCATGGCAGCCGGGGCATCACCGTCTATGGAACCGAAATTACCCTGGCCATCCACCAGCGGATAGCGCATCGAAAAATCCTGCGCCATACGCGCCATGGCATCATACACCGCCATATCCCCGTGCGGGTGATATTTACCCAGTACCTCGCCAACGATACGAGCCGATTTTTTGTAAGCACTGTTTGCCCGCAGACCCAGTTCCTGCATCGCATACAGAATGCGCCGGTGTACCGGCTTGAGGCCATCGCGCGCATCGGGTAAGGCGCGCGCCACAATCACACTCATCGCATAATCCAGATACGCCGAGCGCATCTGTTCATCAATATCTACCGGTTGGATCGTACCGATATCCATAATGCTTTCCTTCTAAATCCAGAATGATAACCCTCTAATTATACCGCATCGAGTCCATTTTACCGGCCGGCTAACGCATCTCCCGTGCATGGCTTTCCCACCCCAAATCTCCTCTCCAATCCTGTTCTCTCTACAAGGGTATGGTAGCGAAGATTTACCGATGAGACCGACTTGCCCGTTATGACGATTTTCCCGAAAATTGGTGATTAAATTTATTTCGATGATTAAATTTCGTTGAACTTTCTCGTTTATAATTTATTCAGACATGAAAAGAGATTGTCTTGGCATCCTCGTTCTCATCACCAGCATCGTCCTGACGGCGTGCACCGCCGGTCAATCTCAACAAACCCCACCACCTTCAACCTATATCCAGAATAAAGGGTCAGATACCATCGTCAATCTGGCGCTGGCATGGGCAGAGGAATACCAGTCGCTTCATCCAGAGGTGCGTATTTCAGTCACAGGCGGCGGCAGCGGCACGGGTATTACCGCCATGATCAGCGGGACGGTGGATATTGCCAATGCCTCACGCCAAATCAAAGATGAGGAAATGCAAGCCGCACTGGCTAATGGTATTGAGCCGGTGGAACACGTTGTCGCCAGGGACGCCATAGCCGTGATTGTTCACCCCCAAAATCCCGTGGATCACCTTACGATTGATCAAATTTCTCTGATTTATCAGGGCGTCATCAATAATTGGCGGGAGGTAGGGGGTGAAGACCGCCCGATTGTCCGCCTTTCGCGCGAGACCAACTCAGGTACGCACGTGTATTTTCTCGAAGAGGTCATTCGCAAAGGGGAGAAGGGCAACAAAGCCATCTTCTCGGCAGACACCCTGTTGCTGCCTTCTTCCGAAGGCATTATTGCCGAAGTCAGCGACAACCCGAACGCCATCGGCTATGACGGGTTGGGTTATGTTACCGAACACGTCAAAGTACTGGCAATCGGCACCCAGCCAGAAGGGCCGTTTGTCTTTCCTTCCATTGAGACCGTTAACAGCGGTGCCTATCCGATTTCGCGCGATTTATACATGTACACCCGTCGAGATGCTCCGCCCCTTGTCAACGAATATCTGGAATGGATTATCAGCCCTGAAGCACAACAAATCGTTACTCGCTTAGGGTTCGTTCCTATAATTCAATCGAGCGCAGGAAAGTGACTCCATGAAAGCCCAGCGAGCCGCTCTCAATGAGAGAATCATCAATAGCCTGATCAAACTTGCCGGTTACTCCAGTATCGTATTTGTCGGTCTGATTCTGATTTTCCTCGTGCGGGAAGGTTTGCCGGCGCTCAACGATGTTTCGTTGAAGGATTTATTCGGATCACGCTGGTATCCGATCGAAGGATATTTTGGGATTCTCCCGTTGATTAGCGGTTCTTTACTGGTTACGGTGGGCGCCATCCTGATTGCCATCCCCTTGGGTATTGGCACAGCCGTCTTTCTGTCCGAATTTTCACCATCCTGGCTGAGAAATCTCCTCAAACCAATTATTGAAGTTCTGGCAGGCTTACCATCGGTTGTTCTGGGTTTTCTCGGCATTCAAATCGTTGCCCCGTTCTTCCGGCGCTTCCTGGATCTTCCCACAGGTCTGACCGCGTTTACAGGTGCGGTATTGCTGGCTCTCATTTCTTTGCCAACGATTGTATCCATCGCTGAAGATGCCCTCAACACCGTACCACCGGCGTACCGTCAAGGAGCGCTGGCACTCGGTGCCACCAACTGGCAAACCGCCTGGGGCGTGACTGTGCCAGCCGCTCGTTCCGGCCTGCTGACCGCCCTGATGCTGGGAATTGGGCGCTCAATTGGCGAAACCATGGCGGTGATGATGGTAACCGGCAATGCGCCGGTTCTGCCTTCGGGTTTGAATGCGCTGTTCCTGCCAGCCCGCACGATGACTGCAACCATTGCCTCCGAAATGGGAGAAGTAGCCACCGGCTCTCCGCATTACCATGTGCTCTTTTTTATCGGCATCATTCTGTTTCTGATTTCACTCGTGGTCAATCTAACCGCTTCGTCCCTATCACTACGCAGCCGAAAACGGGCGGAGCGCCTGCTTTCGTGAGGTTTTCCGATGAACTTACCCGAGTATTCCCGCAAAATGAGGCAGGTAGAGGTGTTGGGCATCAATTTACTGCGCCTGATCACCCTGCTGACTGCTGTACCGGTAATTGGAATCATTGTTTTCATTCTCATTCGCGGTTTACCGGCGATCTCATGGGAATTTTTGACTCAAATGCCGCGCGATGGGATGCGTGCCGGTGGAATATTACCGGCAATCATTGGCACGGTATACCTGACTTTGGGGACGGCTATCTTTTCGGTTCCATTGGGAGTTGCCGCCGGCATTTATCTGGCTGAATATGCCAGTGATAACGCTACCACCCGACTGATTCGGATTGCCATCATCAATCTCGCCGGTATACCCTCTGTAGTTTATGGCTTATTTGGTCTGGGCCTGTTTGTGCTGTTTCTACGCTTGGGCACCAGCATCCTGGCAGCCTCGCTAACGCTGTCCATCATGACCTTGCCGGTCATCATCAGCACGACGGAAGAAGCGCTGCGTTCGGTTCCAAATGCCTTTCGGGTGGTCAGCACCTCGTTGGGTGGTACACGCTGGCAAACGACCTGGCGTATCACCCTGCCCCAGGCCATGCCGGGTGTGATTACCGGGATCATTCTTGGCCTGGAACGGGCTGCTGGTGAAACTGCCCCCATATTATTCACCGGGGCTGCCTTTTTCTTGCCACGCCTGCCGGCTTCCCCGATGGATGCGACCATGGCGCTCCCCTACCACATCTTCGTCATTTCCACTTCTGTGCCGGGCATGCCGCTCCAAATTCAGTACGGGACAGTTTTGGTACTGCTGGTATTCGTGCTGGGGATGAACCTGCTGGCAACCCTCATTCGCAACCGCGCCAGAGCCCGTCGTCAATGGTAAAACCAGATGCAAAGTAAAATTTCTGTTCAAAACTTGAGCCTGACTTATTCCGATGGGGTTGAAAGCCTTCATGAGATCAATGTAGAAGTCATCGCAAACGCGGTGAATGTGTTCTTTGGCCCCGCCGGCGGCGGAAAATCCTCCCTCCTGCGCGCCTTCAACCGGTTAAATGACCTGGCCGATGTGCGCCACTTGAGTGGAGAGATCTGGTTCAATGGCAAAAACATTCTGGAGCCGGATACCGACGTCATCGAACTGCGCCGTAAAATTGGCATGGTGTTCTCCCGCCCGGTGCCCTTGCCGTTGACCCTCTGGGAAAATGTGGCTTACGGTTTGCTGCTGATGGGTGAAAAGCGTAAAAACCGACTGGATGAGGCTGTGGAGAAAGCCCTGCGTTTGGCCGCGCTCTGGGATGAAGTCAAAGACCGCCTGAACGACCCGGCCAGTGCCATTTCGGGCGGTCAGCAGCAGCGCCTGTGCCTGGCTCGCGTGCTGGCACTTGAACCGGAGGTCATTTTATTGGATGAGCCGACCTCGGCCCTCGATCCGGTATCTACCGCAAAAATCGAATATTCCCTGCTGGAATTAAAGGAACAATACACCATTGTGCTGGTTCCTCACAACGTACAGCAGGCGGCCCGCGTTGCCGATTATGCGGCATTCTTTTTGCAGGGGCGGCTGGTAGAATACGGGATTGGCAAACAATTGTTTGTTTCTCCCAAGGTCAAGGAAACCGAGGATTATGTTACAGGTAGATTTGGATGAAAAAATCTTGCCTGTCGTGGAAAATCCTGCTATAATCGAGGTTATTCAGGGCGCGTAGCTCAGTTGGTCAGAGCGCACGGTTCACATCCGTGAGGTTCGGGGGTTCGAGCCCCTCCGCGCCCACTGCATCGCAATTTTCACCGTTGCCGTAAATAATACCGAGCCTGGCCGGCCGTGCGCGTGACCGGAAGGTGAGCAGATCAGACGCTGGCACGTCTGATCTGCGTTTTTATTTTCCTATCATTAACATCAACTTCCGCATCGTGCTGATGTCCATCTCCTCTGGTAAGTCATCAAGCTGGATGGTTGACAAAGTAACCGTTACTTTGCTGTCCAGCAACTGCTTCATCTCTTCAGTAAATGACTTCACATTTTCCTGAGGAATGATGATGTCACCGTTCTCTCCCGCCCTGCCGTACTTTTCCAGCATTGACTTTCGCTGGCTCTCGAATGCTTCGAAGTGGGGTCGCAGGATATTGGCGTTTGACACAATATAAAACGCAACGTTGCGCTTAAACTTCTGATTGTCTGTTAAATCGAGAGTCATAAATTCTACAATCTCTTTGATGGTCAGGTCTTTCTGCATTTCACAACCTTTCTGACAGAATTTGCCGGATGGCTTTCAGTTCATCCAGTATTTGTTTCAGCGTGTCCGCTTCTGGCGCGGGTGTCGGCTCTGGTTTGGGAGCAGGCTCTTGCGGTTTCAGGCGTGGTTTGATTTCTGTAAGGAAATCTTCCTTATCACCGAGATAGTACTCAACGCCGATGTCAGTTGCAGCGCCATCAATAACTACATCCTGACTGCCCAAGTCCCAATAAGACAGTGATTTTTTGCGGTGACTTGTCCAGCCAAAGATTGCCGGTGCTGCGACATTTACTTTGTACTTATTGAGCAGTTCAGAAATAGTTGGTGCGGTTGTGGACAATTTTATCCATTTCGGAGCATGGATGTACAGTTCCGGTCTAGCACCAATTGTGGACTCAAGGCTCGGATTGGCATTGACAAAGTCCGCCCGTGAGTACACACCCAACTTAAACGGCAGCAAGACACCCGCCCGCTGTAACATAAGCAGGCGGTCAGTTATATCTCGCAGGGCAAAGCCGAGCCAACTATCCGTAACCTGCCCAGAGCCGGTAATGAGAGACATTTCGTACAAGCCCACGCTCATGAACGAGACCGCCTTATAGCGCAACAGGTTGACCAGTTGCGAAACAATCGGGTGCTTGTCGTTGGGCATTCGGTCAACATCCTGCATGGTGTAGCCATTGTGTAGCCAATAACCCACCCACAGGTCGTAGCGCACGCCGATTGCAAGACCGGCATCATACGCTTTCTGCACCATACCGGCAAAGACAGAGGGATTGATGAATGCCAGTTTGTTATCTTCGCTCTTTCCGCCGATATGGATGGTAACAAACTCCGCACCTGCATCCCGCAAAGATTTGAAATTGATTGCGCTATGCGACTCGTTGAGCAATAAACCTTTTAGATTGGACATGACAAATCTCCTTTCTGTTCAAACAATTCGTGTCCATGATAATACTGGCGTAAAACTACCAGTCAAAACATTTAAAGAACTCCCGCTGTCTTGATATGCTCCTAATTCGATATAATCTCCACTGTTTAATATCCTTAATACACTTAAAGTAATATGTATTGGATTTGTACTTGTTGCAGGATGCGATTGTAAAGCAATCTCCGTTGAGCCATTAAGATATATTCGTCCTATTCGTCTGCCTGTTGCGTTACCGGCAAAACTCAACTGTCCTGTAATAAGATATAATCCGCTTACTTGACAGGTTAATCTGGTAGGTGTGCCAGATGACCACTGGTCTGAAATCCCAGATGGATGACTATCCCAACCAACACCGGAAAAAGAGATTGTAGTCCATGCTCCACTTGATATAGGTTGGTCGGTGCTTCTGTATGCACGACAAGCAATTGCAGTAGATTTTGCAATATATCCAGTAATTTCTACATTTGTTGTATTACCTACCTCAAATGTTTGTGGTTCTAGTCTAATAGTATCTGCCTCTAAATCAATAGCATTAGAATTACAAACGATGTCATAACTACTTATAAATACAGCAGTTGCCGCTTGAATAGCCAATTGCCCATGATACCACATTCCAATATCGCCATATTTTGTTGAAGTTGAAAAGTCAATAAATTTTAAAGTTAAAGAATTATGCGGA
Organism: Bellilinea caldifistulae; assembly: GCF_001306055.1. GTDB lineage: Bacteria > Chloroflexota > Anaerolineae > Anaerolineales > Anaerolineaceae > Bellilinea > Bellilinea caldifistulae. Next base: position 204,679 of record NZ_LGHJ01000017.1, read on the forward strand.
ATACCATCGTCCGCAACATTTAGACTTATTCCATTAGCATCAATTATTACATTTCCACCACCAGCATACAACTTTCCATCGCTTCCGAAGTATGCCTGCCTGACACTTGCGTTGAGACCATACAAGCCCGTCCTGTCTATCCACAATCCCGTGCCTGCGGTGGACGAAGTGGGCGGCGGGTTGCCAATAGCGATAGCACTGGAAGTACCTGCAATTTTGAGTACATTCTCAATTGTTGCATCCGTGCCGGATAACTTGATGACATCCGTAGCATAATTGCGGATACGGATAATACCGTCCTGGTCAATGGTAATGTTGGCTTTCCCGCTGGCATACTCACCAATAGCCACGCCCCACTTCTGTGCACTATACCCCCAATTGCCGTTAAGATCGCCGATGCGGATGATCTCTGTTTGCGCGTTATAGGTTGCGCCTTGCCGGATCAATTGTATCCGCGGCGTATCATACGCATTGAGTTCTATCCGCCCCTGCCCGCTCTGACCTAAGACCGCAAACGGCGTCCCCGATGACCATGTGTTTGCTCCGCTGCCGTCCAGATTGCGAGTAACATTATAAGTCGTGCCGCCAACCAGCGTTCCGACCCGCATGTACTCAACCTGACCGGCAGCGCGGATTAAAACAAAATCGCCCGGCGTCATCGTCTTGCCGAAATCAATCTGTGTATCTGCCGGCGCGACATTCGCAGCCAGCGCCCCCTCATCTTTGCTGATGAGCAGCCAACCGCCCAACAACGTAACGGTGTTTTGCGAGAACAAAATTGCATCCAGCTCACTCAACCAACCCTTACGCCAGAGCAAAGTCGATGAGCCGAGATCGTATGTGTCAGTTAACTCAGGATATAAATGGCGGGTTTTAGTCAATCCTTGAAACACATGATCGTTCGTCCATGTAAAAGCCGCAGCCGTATTGATTCGTAGGCCATTCCCGTCAACCGACAAGCCAGACCAGGAAGCATTAAGTAGCACACTCAAGGTCTGGTCAGTTGTCAACAGTCCGCCGCCGGTCAGTCCGTTGCCAGCCAGGATTGATCTATTAAGCCGTCCGGCCTCATATGCTCTTCGCGTCCCGCTCCCCTCGGCGTGTGCATAGATTGTATGCGCATCCGTGATCAGATGCGCATCGTATGCCGCCGATAATGCCGATATGTCAACGCCGTCAATCGTAATCCCGTTGGCCACATTCAGGTTGCCAATCAGGTCGCGCGTTCCGTCTATCTTGAGAAATTGTGGCGCCTGATTATCATCCAAACTTCCCGTATGGTGCGGAGAGTTGAGCCCGTGCGGTGTTGGTGCAAATGGACCCGTTCCGCCGCCGATGGTATTAATCAGTTCCAGGATGCGTGGCTTGAGTTTTGCGTATAACTCGCCAATGCGTAATTTATCCATCCATCATCCTCGTACCAATACTGAGCGGATTCCTTTGTAACCGCGCAGCAGGCAAATACCTGTTCATCTGCACGTCGAACTCCGCCTCCTCGATAAATAACATGGTCGGATCGGCGATCAGACCGAGATCAACAGAGCCCGGAATCACATCTTTCAGCCGGGCCCACACGCCCACCGGACAGGTCGTTGCGTGGTACGGATCGCCCCAGATGTTTTGCACACTCCCGTCCGACAGTAAATAAATCTCCGGCTTATACGGATCAGGATCGGGCTCTGGATAAACAATCAATCGTCTATCCCTTGTTACGCTTGCCAGCAAGCGCTTGCTGCCGCTGCCGGCATCCAGTAAATCAAGTAAATTATGCAGTGCCGTTGTATCGCCGTTGCGGTCAGGGTCAGATGACGGAGTACTGATTGTCCCGCGCCACTCTATCCCCGTCAGAAACTGACCCGCATTGTTAACAATATTCTCAATCTGTATTTGATTGCTCAAATCACCCGACCCGGTGTACGAATAATACTTCCAGTCCAATGTCTCAAACCACCCCGCGCAGGTAATCGTTGCGGATAATGCCTCACTTTCGGAAATATCGATTGTTGGTATCGGATATTTCGCCGCGTTGAGTAGATTGGATTGATATGCCAGCGCGGTTGCTTCGTTTGCATCCGATAGCGTTGCAACCAGTTCTTTGACTCCGTAAGTGGCTACGGAGTTACTATCAAACGCAAATGGCGTGATTGCTTTTGCGTTGTTCACGGTATATATAACCGCAATCTGGTTGTACATTTCGTCCAGACTCACTCCAACCTTCAGCCTTCCAACGTTGATTTCGATTTGATTGATGTATCCCCACCACACGCAAGATTCGCGGTCATCAAAAATCTCAACCGGGCAGCGTAAATATTCAATCAGTTCCCAGATCGCCCGCTCGTTGGTCCCCCTGACCTGTATAATCGCCGATTTCGGACCGCCGATTGCATGGAACGAATACCGCTCAGGAATAAATTCCACCGGTGGAAGTGTCAGCGGATTTTGAAAACCGCGGTCCATGATGCGAATGCTGAAACTCATAATCCGCATCTCCTCGGCCGGTAGTATGCCTTGACCGATAAAACACGCATGATATCCGCATCACCGGTATTGCCTTGCTGCAAAAAATAAATCCTTTGCAGCTTGCCCGGCACGATCTGAAGTGGTTTGCCAATGCTGGTATAATGCCCTGTTTTCCCGCCCTCCGACCATCCATCCGTGTACAACTGCTGATTGATACCATCATCCACAATTCGCACGCCGTAAGCCGCCCCGTACCCGCGTGGGATGAGGACACGATAGCCGTCAAGTGGCGATATTTGCAAAAAATCTATTTGCATATTCGCTGTCCCGCTTTTTTGCCCGTAGATCACCAGATCAACCGGTGCCAAGTCTCCGCTCGAAAGCAGCCAGGGCGGTATCTGTATTTCGCCAATCTCCTGTATCCGAGCGCCGCTGAGTAGAACCTCTTGCGAAGAAGCCACGGTAGTCAATATTGATCCAGCCGGAAACATGATTTTTGTCTGCAACCGGATGTCTTGCTGAACAGAACTCGTAAAAACACACAAAATCTTGAACCAGCGTTTGTTGGCAGCATTCAGATAAGCGGTATTCAGCTCGAATCGCACGAGAGGTATTTGATACGAATTGGACCATACGAAATCTTTCACATATCCACCGCTATACCCGGACGCAGCCTGGTTGGTAATACCACCTTGCAATGCAATTCCTGCTTCACCCTCAATAACATGCTGGAATGTCGCCGGCGTCGAATAAACATTGTGAGAAATCCATAATTCCGATAACCGTGCGCTGGAGTTGAACTGATTGGTCATCTCCAGCCGCACCGGAGCCGGCAAATCGCCAGAAATAGCATTGTCGGCAATTTCGATGTAATTATTGCGTTTGTTCGGTGCACTTCCCGCGCCGTCATTCGCGTTGTATACATTTAGACCGCTGGTATTGTTCGTACCGTTCCCATTTGTCAGTGGTATTTGTTGTTCCGGTCCCTCCCAAAACGGATCACGCTCAATAAAAATAGTAGCCCTGATCACACCCCTGCGAAACTGGCTGTACAGGCGATTGTTGTAAGAAATCATCCCGTTATAGATTCTCGACCGCCACGCTGTACCACCGTCAATTGAAAAATAAACCCATACCCCATTTGGACCAATCGTATTATTGCGCGCATATTCAAAAAAACGATTGATAGATCGTATCTTATCGACGGCCAGAGCACCCTTGACCATCACATCAAACGACTCGCCGATTCGCTGTTCCAAATCAAGTGCAGTTTCCGGAAAATAACCATCCAGCAGCACAATATCCCCGCTATTGAGGTTAATTTCGTTTGCCGATTCGTCAATCAGTTTGAGTGTAATCATCTGCCGCGTGCCCTCTCAATCTTCTTCACCAGCGTTCTGGCCAGCACTTCCATGTCCATATTGTTGTTGACGTTTGCCTGCACAACAATGTTGATCGGCACCGCTGCCGTGCCGCCCAAAAGCGCGCTCCCATTTCCGGGTATGCTCACCGACATCGCAGTTTCCGCGGTCATTCCCCTGATTACCCGATTAATATCCTGTTCAATATCGCGAAATTGGCTCGAGAACCCCATTCCAAGCCCCAGCGCCATATTCTCGCCGATTCCGGCAAAGACCTGGGATGGACTTTGAATCTTGAGCGCGTCCTTGACACCATCAATAATTCCGCCAATAAATTTCTCGACCTGCGATCTCAGCCATTCCGCCCGCTCTTGAATACCACTCCATATTCCGTTCACGATATCTTCACCGACCTGGAGGATCGTCCCCATCAGGCGGTCAATGCCGTCCACAAGTGCAGTAATCAAATCACCGGCTGCCTCTCCCAGCACCGGGAGCATTGTTCCGATGCCGTCAATCAGCGCGAGCACCAGTTCGACGGCTGCTTCCGCAATCATGGGAAGCGAGACGATCAACGCGTCCACAATCGCAATGACGATCTCCGGGATATACGGCAGCAGCACCGGGATTGCCTGAATGATCCCCGTGGCCAGCGCGAGAATCAATTGCAGGGCAGCATTGATTAACAGCGGAAGATTACTGATCAATGTCAAAACAATTTGCGGGATGATTTCGACCACAGCCGGTAACAACTGCGGAATTGCTTCGGCAATGCCGGTGGCCAGCGCGAGAATCAATTGCAGGGCAGCATTAATGATCATCGGCAGCTGCGACAAAATGCTTTTTACCAGCGCCAGCAAAATATTTATTCCCGCGGGAAGCAATAACGGCACACTCTGAATAATGAAATTAACCAGCGTGGTCAACATGTTGACTGCTGCCGGTATCAACGCCGGCAGTTGAGCAACAATCGCACTGATGATTCCCTGAAGGATTCCCAGCCCCGCTTGCAGCATTTGCGGTCCCTGTTCGGCTGCATCGCCGATGATTTCTCCGATCAATCCGCCAATACCGGCCGCCGCAGCGCCGAGATCGCCGTCCGATTCCTGCACGATTCCGACAAGGCGCGAAAGATATCCCTGCAAAGTATCGGCCAACCCGCTAAATCCGGGCAGGAAACTTGCCGCCAGATTCCGAACTGTTCCCTGCAAACCCAGTTTTAGAGTAGATAATTTATCGTCAAATGCTTCGAAAGCCCGGACGTTTTCTTCTCCCATCACCGCGCCGACCTTGTGAGCCTCTTCTGTCAGCGCAGCCATTTCATCCGCCCCCGCTTTGATCAGCGGATTGAGTTCCATCGCGGACTTGCCAAATAATTGCATGGCCAGCACATCGCGCTTTGTCTCGTTTTCGACGCCACCAAGTGCGGATATTGCCTCGAAGAACACTTCTCGCGAATCGCGCAATGCGCCGTTTGCATCTCGAATCGGTACGCCTAAAGCCCGGAATGCTTTGGCAGCATCATTATTGCCCTGGCTGGCTTCACCCATCGAACGGGTTAATCGGCTCAAAGAACCGGTCATCGTATCCAGATCGGTGCCGAGCATCGTGCCGACGAAATTCAATTCTTGCAGCTGCGTAGTGCTCAATCCGGTAACATTGGACAAATCCAGTAGTTCGCCGGAGAACTTTGCGGTATCCACCATCAGTTTGGTGACCCCCAGTCCAATTCCAGCCACAGCTGCCCCAAGCGCGGCGATTGCCGCAACGCCGATTTTTGCTGCCCCGCCCAAAGCGCCCAAAACGTTTGACAGCCCGCGTGTTTTTTCGGCTGTTTCAGCCTGGGCGCGTCCCAGCTCTTCAACTTTTTTTCCTGCGTCCTGCGATTCTTTACCCATCTGATCCAGCGCAGTTTGAGACTGTTTGAGCTCAAACTGCATTCTGTTCAGAGTTTCAGTTTCGCGGTTCAATTTGATTTGTAAATCCTGCGCCGCGCGGGAATTCTCCCCCTTCTCGGCAGCAATGCGCCGATACTCATTCTGTAAAGCCCCAACCTTTTTTTGTTGGAGGTCTATCTGACCGGTCAGCGCCTTGATGCGCATCTGTAATCCATCCGCGCTTTTTGACCAGTCCCCGAGAGCGGCGGCTGAGGCGCGGAAGCCGGATTCAATGATGCGAATATCCCGATTCAGGGCAGCCACCGCCGCCTTGAAATCGGTAGTATCCAGACTGATTTTAGAACTCAGCGGATTGTCGCTCATGTCATCCGGCCTCCGATTTACCAGCCATCTACCTGATCACAATACATTGTCTTGCCTGAACTGGCATCGCTCAATCTCGCGACCACCGGCAGTAAACTCTCGATGTCCGTATCATCAATGTCTCGCAGACTCCAGCCAAATGCCTTAATCAGCGATATTTCGAAATCAAGCAGCCAGTCATCCTCAATTTCCTCCGGGGCATTTACAGCCCCGGAGGGGTAGGGTTTGAGGGCATCAGCCCGCGCGCTTTGTTGATGATTGTTTGCAGCACGGTCACCATTTCGCTGACGTCAGCGCCGTTGTTCAGGTCTTCAATCGAGAACCTGTTTCCGAACGCCTCGACGACCAGCGAAGCCAGGGCATCGATATCGTTTTCAGTCATGTTGTTGACATCCATGCTTTTCGCCATACGCACAGCTGCCTTGAGGATGCGCCACGGCACAAAAGCGCGGGTGTAGCTCGCTTTGATCTCGTCGTTCTCGTCGTATAGCGTAATTGTGAGCGGTGTACCGACGGTCATATTGTCACCTTATGCAGTCGTAAATTGGATCGCGCCATTGAGTGTTTGACCGTAAATATCCATCACGGCGTATGTCAACAGGTAGTTCGTGGATGCGGTCAGGTTGCTGGTCGGATCAATGGTGATGATCTTCTTGGTAGCATCAAGCGAATTAGATGTGGTAATGACCGTACCATCCGACGACTTGAGGAGCACCACACCGCTGGTGGCGAAGTCCTTTAGGGCATTGTTGAAGGTGAGAGTCAGATTCGCGCTGACCGAAACGCCCGTCGCGTCATTGAGCGGTACGCTGCTCATCAGAGCAAGAGCAGAGATCGAGCCGACACCGGGCACCTGAACAGCGTTGAACCAGTTTGCCCCGTTGAAGTTCGTTGTGTCTTCATCGCCAACCACTCGTTTGACGCTGTCAAAAACGCCGCCGCCAAGATCAAACTTGTAAACCGTTTTGATTGCCGTGAAGGTAAGCTGCAAGGTTTTTGGCTCAGGTTTTTCGCCTTTGGTGGCGGTTTCCTCTTTAGGCATATCGAATTTGCCCTTGAGGTACTGATAGTAGCGGTACTTGCCATTCGACTTCAGGCTGCGAAAACTGAGTGCAAAGTACGGTGCAACTCCCGCATTATCAAACATGCGCCCGGTAGTCGGGTCGAAAACCCGTCCGGTGATTTTGGCCAGCATTTCGATGGGCATGCCGGTTACGGTCAGATTGATTTTGGTATCGCCCTCGCTGGTCATCACATCATAAGGCTGGTCATCCGCATATTGAATTTCGAACGATGTGGTCGGCTCCTGGCTCGCTTCTGCCGCCGGAGCAAGATACTCAGGAGTGTCGGCTGCATAACCGAGAGCATCGTCTTGCGTGACCTCGGCAACGTATAACGAACTCAAGCCAATTTTAGATTTGTATTCTCCAGGGTTTGCCATTTCTTTACTCCTCTTCCAGGTAGTTGAAATCCATCGCCAGACCGTAATGCCTGGTCTCTGGATTGTAGGGTAGTTCGCGTCTCGCCCCTTGCGTGAATCCGGCTGTTTTCATCGCTCCCGCAATATCCGGTAGATTTTTTAGACCATTGCGGCTGTAAACGCTAACCTGCACAAGATATGAGCGGAGCGTTTCGTTGTCGTCGGCGTGCTGGACCGGAGGCGATGAAACCAGGAAGTACACCAGATAGGTGTCCGGGCGCTCCGATTCGCTGTCCACGATCATTGCCCCGGCCGCCATAGGCAATCCGAGAGGGGCAAGCGCATTGTATATCCGTTCCCAGATCGTCATAATACGCCGCTCTCCTCAAGGCTTTCTTTCATAGCATCCCGTGCTTTTTTTCCATCTTCTGCAATCGTTGGCCGTATGTAAGGCTGGGCAGCCATTGAGGATGTTCCGTACTCCTGGGCATTGCCGTAACGGGCAGTATCTGCATCCGTCCAGCCGCGCCTGTGGATCAAACCAACCTCGCAAAACACGAAATTACCGTCCCATTCGGGTCCGAAAATACGGATATTTTCACGCAAATTGCCGGTTCTCACCGGGACGCGATTCCTCATACCCTCTTGCAGTACCTCAGCACCTGCCAGCACGGCTCTTGCAGCTGCCTCATCCACGTCTTTCCCGGCTGCGGCTATTTTTTCGAGATATTCATCCAATCCTTTGAGTGTCAATGTCGCTTTTGTAGCCATTTCAGCCTGCCTTCAATCGCTTTACCTTGATCTCAAGATATTCATTGCGTTCCATGATGTTGTCGATAGATACAATCTCGAAAATTTCGCCGTTTTTATCCACCACCCAGGATTCATCGATGTCAGCCAGATAGCGGATAAGCACAGTAGCAGGAGCAATGGCGCCGGCCATGTCCGCGGTCCATACCTCTCTGCCGTGAGCGTTCTGCCACCTGGCATAAACAGTTGCAACATTGGTATAAACCTCCGTTTTGAATCCGCCGGCATCGGTTGTTACCGTCCGCTTCTTCAGCGTTATTGGCGTGCGCAACTCTCCTGGATTGATCGGCTTATCGTTGATTCTCATAAATCACCGGGTGGAATGATATGCGCTCGAAACCATTTGCCGCTCAGATCACTCGCCACTTGCTTCAGGTGATCATCCAGGCTGATTACAGTTTCGAAACTGGCGGATTGATCACCGCTCAAGCCGATGATTCCCGTTACACTGGCAACAACATCTCCCCTCTTCACGCCCGGCAAAGAAATATATCCTGATCCGGACAATCCTTCGAAGGTGTGATAATTGAGTGCCATTGCTTCGAGCTGGACCAGCGCAGCAGTAAGCCCGTGATTGAGTGTGGCGATACCGGATGCAATCATGCCGGGATTTTCGAACCACAAGACCAGCAGCATGCGCGCGGCATTTTTCGCCTCAGGCGCGATAACCGGGTCTGCGGTCCAATCCCGGCCCGTCGCCCGCTTGATGTAAGCGTCCACCTGCGGCAATAGCCGCAGCATTTCCTCGTTATCGATGGTGCAGCGCAGCACACTGGCCGCTTCAGCAGTAGTCAGTATATTTGCCACAGGTGGACCTCCTCATTAGCCAAGCAGAGTAGCAATCGCTTCCGGTTTGACTGCCTTCACGCCCCAGGCCAGTGCCACCTCGTACGCAATCCGGCGCCGCTGGCGGTACATGGCCACCTGGAACGATATGCCGGTCTGCGGATCGGTGATCACAGTCACATCATCCGCAGCGTCACCGCCCAGGGGCATGGCCGGAACGCGCATCAACAAATGAATGGCAGACCGGCTGAAACCGAGATTGGGAGTGTAGTTATTACCCACAGTGACGGCATTGTTATCCGGAATTGCAACACGCAATCCGGGTTTAGCAATCTTAAAACTGCCGCCAGAAAGCGCAGAGGTAACCACATATTTATTGGCGGTGTCGGCGGCAAAAGTCACAATATCGCCGGCCAGGATGGTGCCGCTGCCGGTGTCAACCGGGATGGTGGTCTCGCCAACCGCCAGACCGGAACCACTGTTTACAAGATATCCCGTTCCGGTGCCTTTGGTATGCAATCCAATTTGTGCACTCTCGCGAATTGCGAAACTAAATACATCCAGCAGGATACCGCGGCGCAGCAAATCAGTGCTGCCGGCCTCGTTGGCTTTGGTCAATTGGGTGAGAGTACGCAGTTTGGCACCGGCTGTGGTATTGATGACCAGCTGCAAATCATTGGTGGGTGCACCGTTATCTTTCAAAATTTTGAGCAAATTTGCAGCGTCGCTCAAATCGGATGCAAACGGCGTGGTGCCGGCCGTGCCGTGTGCCCGGCTCGCTGCCACATAGAGAGCCGCAAGGTCAGTCTCAACTTCATTGGTCAGGGTGCGCATCGCCTGGGCAAACTGGTCGCGCAGGATGATGTCATACAGGCCGCCGAGGGATTTCTGTTCCTCTGCCTCCCAGAAGAAGGTCACCGAACGTACCTTGCTGATAGTCATGAAATCCGAACCGATTGTCACCGCGGACGGATCGGGACCGGTCGCAGCCGGGACAATATCACTTGCAGCATTGGCAGGTACGATCGGGTAGCGCAGCGCCTGGTCTTTGGCGACCTGCTCGCCGCTCGCATCCAGCGTAACCGCCGGAATGAAACCGGTCAGCTCGCGCATGACGATGTCAGCAGCTGCATAGATGGTTGGAATTAAATTGGTGAGTGTATTACCCATTTTGAGCCTCCGTTTTTAGTCTTCGATTTTTCCGCCGGAGCGAATGAACCGCGCTCGATCCACAAGCGACATACGGTCGTACTCCTGACGTTTGATCACCGTTGGTTGATTGTCCACAACCGCCGAATCGGTGGACGAAACAGGAATGAAGTTTTTGGCAATATCATTAGGGCGATTCGCCCGCTGCATTGCTTCATAAAGGGCAACTGCCTCTTCGTGCTTTTTCTGTGCTTCGTCCAGCGCCGAGCGCAGTTCAAGCGCGGCAATTTTCCCTTCTTCCGTCCCGGATACGAAGTGTTCGTGGATTTGATTGGCAATCCGCTGCACTTCTTCTTCAGCCGCAATTACGGCATCGTAAAAAGGTTTCAAGTCTGGCATTACCGTACTCCTTTCTTCAAAATGTTTTGTACTCGCTCATAAAGAACCTGAGCTTCATGTTTCATATCCTCCGTCAGCGCGCTGGATTCCGACGGCAAGATATTTGTGTTTTCCAGGGCTTGTGCAATTGGGGTTGGGAGATTGCTGTAATTGCGCAGGGCATTTACAACAGCTGCGCCCTGAGGCAGCTGGATTGGAATGGGTTTTTCATAGTGGATGATCTCATCTACGAAACCGAGATCAAGTGCCTTTTGCGCATCCATCCAGGTTTCCTCGGTCATCAATCTGGACAACCGTTCTCGCGAGAGACCGGTTTTGCTCACATAGGCATTGAGGATTCCTTCTTTGATGGCTTTCAAAGCATTTGCCATACGGGTGAGGTCTTCGATGTTTAGTTGAGCCATCAGAAACACTACACTGGGATCGTGCACCATGAAGTATCCGGTTTCCTGTATTCTGACCACATCCCCGGCCACGGCTACAACAGTGGCTGCGCTGGCGGCAATGCCGTCAATCTGCACAGTGACTCGACCGGGATAATCGCGAATGATGGTGTGCATCAGACTGGCAGCAATCACATCCCCGCCGTAGGAGTTCAGCCGGATCGTGACAGGACCGCCACCGCCCGTGCGGTATAAATCATCTTTGAACATTTTGGGAGTGATATCGTCATCGAACCAGCTGTATTCGGAGATATATCCGTACAATTCGATCTCCGGCTCACCGGTTTCGCTGTTTTCCGCATTGACAATCCGCCAAAACGGCTCATAGGGTTTTGCATTTCCCTCAAAGCAGCGAATAGGCTGCCTGGTATTCGGTTTGATGTTCTCCACTTTGTCTTCCAGCCCGGCGTCACGCCGGTGGGCTCTCAAATGCGCCTCAACCCCGGCTCGATCTGCATCGGGAATATCCGCCTGGCTCAGCCTGGCTAAAGCGTTGTTCACAGCATTGATATTGGCTGGTGTGTCCGTTCCTGCCTCATGGTGCGGAAATTTATAACTGGTCTTTGCATCAGGGTCGCCTTCATCATCCACCCAGGCGTGCATATAGCGCAAAACATCAGCATCATTCGGCGCCTCGGCCACTTCGGCAGGGCCGTCCCAGTCCGATTCGGTATCCACAGGGGTTTTATGCGGTCTTATTGCTCCCATTTTCACCTTCCTTTTCTCCATCGATTACATCAATGGCCTGGTAATTCATCGGCATGTAATGGCGGTCACCGCCCGGGTAAGCGCTCATATCGTCCTTCTCGCGGGCTTCGTTGGGCGTCATCATGCCGTTCTGAATGCGGATGGCCATTGATTCTGCCCGCGCCTTACTATCCATTCGTAAGAGCGCCTCGCGAATAAACTTGAAATAATGCGTTGCCTGTTCCTCTTGGGACAGCCAGCGAATCCGTGCCGCTTCCTCCCACGGGACCAGATAAGCATCCAGCGTGCCTTGCAGATACTCCAGATACTTCTGTTCGTTAGAGTTGTAGGCTTCCTTCCCGCGATTGAGCATGTGCTCAGGCAGTCCAAAGAAATTACAAATGTCTCGATCGGTAGCATCAATGGATTCAAGAAATTGAGCGTCTTTCAGCTGGATGTGAATCGGCTCGAACTTGGTAATCTTGTTATCGAAAACTGCCAGCCGGTAAGCGTTCTCCGCACCGCTCATCGCCCGTTCGTATTCAAGACGCGCTGCCTGGCGCGCTTCTTTGTTCAATTCCCCTGCAAACTGAATATATGCGGCCGGCAACATACCCTGCGAGTACAGTTTCGATTCGGCCTTGTAAGCCGCCAGCTGCCGGCCAAACGTCTCCCGGGCAAATGTGATCACTCCGCGGCCGACAAAACCAGTTGCGTCCGGATTGATCAGCAAATGTAGCACCTCCACGGCCGGGATGTAACCTGTAGAACCATTCGAAAAAGTGTGGCGGTACCACAGTTCGCCGTCCAGTGTGAAAACCGGCATGGTGCGATCCGCCGGTAATACCAGTAATTGACGCGGTCCAACAACCGGGGACCAGATATAGGCGTTCCCGTAAAACAACAGCCATTCGATCACTGCCTTTTTGAATTGAAACGGCGTCCAGCCCCAAATATTGGGAGATACCTGTAACAGATAAGCGATATTGCGTGTAACCGGATCAGGCTGTATCTGCTCAACCTGGCGGCCGTTTCGGCGCATTACCTGAAACGGGAGTTTAGCCACATCGTCTGAGATAATATTTTTCGCCCGATAAGCGGTAGCTATTGAATGTGCGCGATAAACCGTTACCTGCTCTCCGGCTTCGGTGGAATATCCATAGGACGGCACGTATTCATAACGCGGCTGCTCTTGAGCCGGCGCCTCTTTCACATTTGCACTCTTCAAAAGTTCTCTAATCAGCATATTTCGCCATCACCTTTCCGATCAGCAAACTCCAGCCGATCAGCATCAGACCACCCACAATCCACGTAACGATCACCGACCAGAGTGATAGGCCATACAGGATACAAATGCACCCGGCCAGCAAAAGCAGATCATCAAAAAATTTGAGTATCTTCATCACATGCCCCATTCTGGATCGAGTATTTTGGCGCTCAGGTCTTCATTCTGGTAATAACGCGCTCTGGCCATCGCAATCACCCACGCGGCCACGTAGTCAATTCGTTTCGTGCGGTCCAGCGATTTGCCTTTATTTTCTTTCACGTATTTGATCAAGCCGCTGCCATTTTTGGCTATGGAAGTATTACCAAAGCACCACGCCGCAACCGGATTCGGTTCGTGGCTGATCTTTTTTTCTTTCAACAGCACCTCAATCTGATTCATCGGGTCGGTCAATTGCACAAATGTTTGCGGAATGCCCACGACGGTCAGCCCTTCCTGCTGTAATTCCTGTAACAACATGGTCGCAAACGCCGGATCGGCATCAACCTCTTTGATGTTGTACAGCGCCTTGAACTCCAGTATCTTGTCACGAATCCGGGTGTAATCTACTACGTTGCCGGGAGTTGGGGTAATCCAGCCTTGTGCTGCCCACTGGTCATACGGCACTTTATCTCTTCGGATGCGGTCTTGCATGTTCTCCTCAGGTATCCAGCCTTCCCAGATGACGCGCCATTCTGAAAGCCCGGGTTGCGGCGGAAAGACCAGCGCCAGTGCGGTCAGATCGGTGGTTGAGGAAAGGTCCAGCCCCATGTAACAATCCATGCCGATCATCTCCGCCCTGCCCCAGCTGCCATTCGTGGAATGGAATAATTCCAATGGCAACCAGCTGGTGAGTTTATAGGTCGGCCACTGGTTTAGGCGTAACCAGCGGAACAGACGCTCGTCCGCAGGGCGCTCTTTCGCCTTCATGGCCGCTTCGCGTATGGTATCAATCTGTATAGTCACCCCCAGGCTCGGATTAGCCTTCTTCCAGTTTTCCTCGTTGTAAATATCATCTCCGTCGTAGGAGTAAATCACTGCGTACCAGGTGGGATCAACAATCTCACCGGCAATGATTCGCCGGGCATATTCGTGCTGTTCCCAGCAAATTGAGACCCGATCCGGGTCATCACCCGCAGTAGTGATGATCCACCAAATCGGCTGCTCGCGCGCATCACCGGCGCCAAACGTCATCACATCCCATAAGTCGCGGTTTGGCTGGGCGTGCAGTTCATCAAATATACAGGCCGAAAGATTCAAGCCGTGCTTCGTATATGCCTCGGCGCTCAGCACCTGATAAAACGTACCGGTCACCTTGTCAATCAGGCGTTTCTTGCTGAGCTGCAACTTGGTGCGCTTTTTCAAAGCAGGCACCTGGTCGATCATGTCCACCGCAACATCAAAGACAATTGAAGCCTGCGAGCGATCGGCGGCGCAGCCGTACACCTCGCCGTTAATTTCGCGATCCGCAAAGGTGTGATACAACCCCGCGGCGGCCGCAAGTTCGCTTTTGCCGTTTTTCTTGGGTATCTCAATATAGACGTATTTGATGATACGTTTCCCGCGCTCATCAACCGTCCCATACACATCCCGCACGATCTGTTTTTCCCAATCAAGCAGCTTGAACGGCTGCCCGTAAAACCGGCCTTTGGTGTGCTTAAGCGATTCGAAAAAGGTAATTGCCCGCTGGGCATGAGCTTCACTGAACATCGAACCTCCGCCTAGCAGGAATAGAAAGAAGAGAATAAATAATCCAAATCGCTTCATGTAGTGCCATTCACAAAATCGCTTACATCATCGAGGAGCTTCTCCAGTTCGTCTTTCGGCTCATCCGGCTCTTTTTTCGCCGGTGCAACTCCAGCCCTTGCTCTAGGAGTCAAGTACAAAGACTGCCGTATCTGTAAGAGCAGTGCGCGCTTGCGATCAGTCCGCGAATCCAGCTTAACGACTACATCGTATGCCTCGACAAGTGTTTCTTCGGATGCCTGTTCAATTTGTAAACTTACCCAGCGGTCATAAGCTGCTTTTCTCATTGCGTCCAGCTCGTGAACCTGCTCGGTTAGGATACAGTAATCCACCAGCAGATCGAAATCCAGCCTGGTTACGATCTCGCCCTCAAGCGACATAAACTCACGCATCAGACGCCGCCAGGTTGCTTCGGCAATTTCATGCCCGCGCAGCCGAGCCGGAGCACTGAGAGGTAAATCACGATTCGGCCGCATGGCCATCTCTCGCGATTCGCGCTCGGTTTTTTCCGCCGCGGTCTCATGTCGCACAATCAGAGCTCTTGGTTTTCTTACCGGCATGTCAGGATTCCTCACGTTGGGATTTTTTTTCGCGCGGATGCCCGCCTGCGCTCGACACCCTCCCATTCAAAACTTTTTCAGCCCCCCTCCCTTTGATTTCTTCAAGCGTCTTACGTGAGTGACAGGACTTGCACAACGATTCAAGAGGAGAATTGAGAAATATTTCGATGTTCCCGCGATGTGGCACAAGGTGATGAACTTCGGTTGCTGGAATATAAAATCCCTGCTGCAAGCATTCCTCGCACCACGGATGATGAGTAAGCCACTGCTCGCGCCGCTTCTGCCACCGCCGGTCATACAACCGCTGATAATCACTCTGCCGTTTCTGTGGAAACGGCTTGTGATCATCGCAGTACCCCTCTATTACCAATTCGGGGCATCCCGGATAACGACAGGGTCTCAAAGCAGCCTTTGGCATGATCACCTCAAATCAACCAGGGTCTGTCCATTGTGCTTTACTGCCATCCAGCCCTCGATCTGGACTTTTGCCCAGACGTTATTTCCATCCTGCTTGATCTCAATAATCTTTCCCTGTATCCCTTTGGGCAGCTGGGTAATTACAGTATGAGTGGTTACTTGCGGCATCGTTCGGAAATTGATTCGGTTGATCCGTACAACCGCTGTTTCGGCTGCAATAGGCTCATCCGACTGTTGTGCGTGGGAGGGCAGGGCAATCAATGCGTCCCACACGCCACTCGATGCCAGGGCAAGCGCATTCTGCAACGACCACCAGCAAACCCCAGCCGCACCGAATTTGACGACTGCCTCGTAAAATGCCGTGATGGATTCCGGAAACACAATTCCGCCGTCGCCATGATACGCTCTGCCAATGGGGACAATCGGTTTATCGGTCACAGCGCGCCACTGCTTCCAGCTCTCTTCGGCATAGCGCACTGCACTGAGAGGATCGTCTCCCCAATTCCAATACATCATCGGCATGCCGAAATCCGCAATGGCCATCGCAGAACGCAATACGGAAACCGGATGCCATACACCTCTACTGGATGGCGACTGGTACATTGCCCACCAGCACCATCCGATCCTGGCGCCGGACTGTTCGCGAAACTTTTGTAATAACTCCTCGGCAGCATGATCAGAATTCGGAACAGCATCAAATTTCGATTCCGCATCGAAAACAAACGCCGACAGACCATAATCATTACAGATGTCCGCAGCCGCAACCGCCTCACCGATTGGATCTGCTCCGTAAACAGCCGCGCCTCCAATGGTCTCAATACCGGCGTCTTTCAGTGCGGATATCAAATCAACCCTCTTTTGGTCACGCCAGTAAACGAGATTGGATGAATGCAATACCGCAGAATCAAAACCGGCGTTTTTTAACTCGGTTGCAATTTTGCTGACTTTACCGCCAAAGCATGAATTGACGTCCCAAATATAAATAGACTTACCGATCATCACCGCTCCCGCTCCACTCGTCCGGTTCCCAGCATGGTTTTTCTCCGAGTTCACCGATCTGCTTGATCAAGTTCTCAATTCCGCGCATAAGCACAATAATCCTGTCCGCGTATCGGTCAACTTGCCTGCGCAGATTTGCAATTTCGTTTTCCTGTTTCTTCACTTTTGCCTCAAGTTCTGCCAGACGATCTTTGAGAGGATTGATCAACGCAAGAGCTGCATCGGTAACCGCATCAGCAGCATCTGCCTGATTCTTTTTTCGGCTTGCAAGATAGACAATGATTCCGCCGGCTACCGTGCTGAGCGCACCCAGAATAGCAACAACGATTCCGTCGGACATTTTCTTAGCCGCGCACATCATTCTTGGAGGGGAAATACGTGCTGATCATCTGGTGGATGTATCCAGCCCCCATCCCAATAGCAATACCCGTGATCACCACGCCAAAAGTTGTCTTTTCCACCGGTGACTCGACAAATCTGCCGGCGAGGTAAATCAAATCGAATTGGTAAACAAAAGCCCCGCCAATACCGGCTGCAACTGCAAAATAGATCAGCGCCCATTTGTATGGCTGAAGCGCCGGAATGTGATCTACGATACGGCCAAATAAAGCCTCAATCAGCGTCTCGCACATAAACGCAAGCAGCAGCAGTAACGTCAATGTGCCAAAAATCTCTCCCGCCATTTTGAACCTCCGGTTTAATAAAAAAAGCCGGTGCTTTCCGCGGCCTCGATTAAAAAATCGAAACCACAGAAAGCCCCGGCTGGTCTGGCCAGCTCCCGACGAGCTAGTTATTTATATTATACAGATAATTGACAAAATTACAACCGATTTTTGATTATTTTTTTTTGGCACTCTCAGATATTCTGGTTTCGATATATACAATCTCCCCGTTTTTTATAACCAGTGATACTTCGCCATGTTTGTGTTCTTTGACAGCCTTTATCCTTTGAGCTAGCTTGATCAGGCGGTCAAGATCGATCACCCCCATGACTTCGTTGATTTGTTCTTCTGTGATTTCTTCCATATTATCAAAATCGAGAATCGCAATACACATATTCTGTAATGCTTTCGGTTGGATCGGTTGATTGAGTATTGATCGCCCAAAAGCCCAGCATATCCAGTTCAATCGTCAATGCAAAAACACCGGTGGCGGAATGTACGACTCGCGGATCGTTAGACAGGATGGTTTCTGATGTTCTGTCCGGCTTTTGCACATTGAAGACGATTGAAGATGGATCAACAAGATTTCCCGCGGAATTGCGAATTTCAACCGTCTTGGTGATTTTAGTCTGTATACGATAGATGTCCATCTGTTACCTCCGCTGTGATTTTCCATTCTGATTGATCGTTTTCAAAATGCTGCCTTTTACCGTCCGCATCATGATTGTTCCTGTTTCATCAATCGTTCCGGCCAAGTTGATTTTATCTGCCCAATTGATGTGCACAGCGTTACCCGGCATGACATTATGCTGCTGGCCGATATTGATAATCTCACATCCCTGTGCCTGCGCAGCATTCATCAAAGTTAGTTCGGTAATTGTGGTTATCTGTATCGTTGAAGAAATCTGATCATGCGCCGTACCGGCAATTGAGGTGGCATGCTGCTGAATTACCTGAACGGTCGCGGCAATTTGAATGCCCGCAACCGCGGCGGGTAAAACCTGCTGGGCTTGCGTAATGGTCATTAGTCCAGAGGCCTGCTGCTGGTATGAATTACTGATTATTGAAGCATGTATCTGTGTTAAAGATATTTGTTGTGATACCTGCTCCTGCCGGACATTGTTCAAAGTCAGTGCACCTGATGAAAGCACATCGAATGATCGGGATGTAGTCCAGTTTCCCCAGCTGTTTGACCCTGCTGGGTCCATCCCGCGCACCCGCCAGAAATGCGTACCTAAAGATGGCCATGAGGTTGTCAGGCGTATTGTATCGCCGCTGTTAAATGGGTCTGTATCGGCTGGAGTCGTCTGATTCGCAAAGCCAGAATCAACATTAGACGTTACCATCGTCTCGGCAAGCACCTCGCGGACGCGGTACCAGGCATCATCCGTAATGCGAGGGCCGTTATTCGTCGAGTTGGCGCCGTCCAGGTACACATTACCCGCGGATGTCGCGGCAGACGTGCCGGCCGTTGTGATGGCAAGGGCGTTGTTTGTATTTGTGTCGTTTGGCCGCCAATCCAGAACGATGATGTAAAACTTACCCGGTTCGAGGCGAATACGGTTTGCACCGGTAAAGGCAAGCGTTTTCCAACCAAGATCGGCCGCACCGGGGTTGTATAGATATATTTCGGATTGTGCCAGCCAGCCCGGCGTCGGTGTGTTCGCCGCATCGGCCGCTCCTACCGGATAAAGACCCGGCAAGGCCTCCCAGGTAACCGTACCATCCGTTACTTCAGTTCCAGATGGTACCGTCTTCCACGCAACACCGTTCCCCGGCCAGGCCGGCTCTGATGCCGCACTTGTTCCCGCAATTTTACAGCGGTAAACAAAGTGCAAGTCGGCATTGGCGGTGCTGGTTGGGCGAACAATCTGTCCGACCGTATAAGCGGTGGACGGCGACCAAACCGGCGGAACCGGATTTACCGGATAACCGGCTGCCTCATATACTCTGGCCAGGTAATAGCCGTTGGTCAGCTCCGGCGTGGTTTCGTGCGGTCCAAAACGGAAGTCCACCGAATCCAGAATTCCACCGGCTGCCTGGAATCCCATACCCAGACGGTCATCAACCTGCCAGTACCCTTCCCACGTTGTTATGGCCACCGGGTTGGGATGTATGGTTGTTCCCGCTCCGGATGGTTGCTCACTCGTTACAACCGTGCCGCTCTGGAAAAGAGCATTATCGGCTATCTCAACCTGATATGTGATGCTGTCGTTATCCGGGTCTGTGCCGGCAAAGTCCAGCTGCACCGGCGAACTTAATTGTGCCTGATCGGGTGTGATCAGGGATACATCAGGAGGAAGGTTGGGCGGTGCCTGCTGCTCCGAGACGGCAAAGAGAATTCCGATCCAGGTACTGTTATCGATGGCTGCCGTTTTGTTTCCCGTTGCTCCGGCGGTGGATTGTAAGACGTGAGCTCCGGCAAGCCGGTTGATGGCCAGCGTCGTGGTCATGCCGGACGGCGTAAAGTTGACAGAGTTCGCTGACCAGTTCGCCGCCATCATCACCAGGCTGTTATTGTGCGTGGTAGTAATTCCGGTCGCTGTGACGGTCGTTCCAGTCCCGATATTATCGGACGGCGTGCCGTCGATCGGCGTAGTCGAATCTGCTCCCGAAAGGCGCACCATAATTCCGCGCCGCGACGATCCGGTTACATTGATGTTGAAGGTGTGCGATGATGGCTCGCCCACCTGAGCAATACGAACTAACACGGCAAGGCCCTGCTGATTGTTGGAGTGCTGCCGCTGCCGCACAAGAGTCCATCCCGAAGCAGAGGCACTGAACGTTCCTGAAGTAAATGCACAGGAAACGAATGCAACCAGCACCTCGCCAGCCTGCACGCCAGCGGGAGTATTGACGACTATAGTCGTACCGCTTCCGCCGGGTACAGCACTGGATGTGGACTCAACAACAATGGCCATTACGAGTTGACCGGATCGCGATTCTCGATCTTGAACGAGGGAATATTCACGGTATTGCCGGCATAAATTGTCTGCGAGCCGGTCTCGTCAACGTAATATAAAAGACGCTGGTTGACAGTATCCAGTAGTGCGCACACGACCGGGTCTCCCGTTACATCCACCGGTACACCGCTCTTGGCGGCAACGGTAATCTTGCGTCCTGACACATCGCCGTTGGCGATAGTGAAATCCGTTGGGCTCATGGCTACATCGGCGAGGGCGTAGGTTACGTTCGCTTCCGTGAAGGTAGTCGGCACCTGGCTGCACAACACCATCTTATTGCACTCCGTGCGGATAGCGTCAAGCAGTTTGTCATGAAGGTAGGGATTACAATACGGCATCTCAATTCTCCTTTCTTTTACCCATATTATTACAAAACAACATTTGTTTTTATTAAAAAAGCATCTATCTCCGCTCCGCCGGATTTACCAATTTCAAACCAAGCGCCGTGAATATCCCAGCTTCTGTGCCGTCATCAATTCGTTCCTCTCCACGGAAAATCCCATAACCGGCACGATACTGCAATCCCAACCGCATCGCTCGAACTGCTAAGTTCCTGTTGAATTCCGCACTTCCTGTGCGCAATTGCCATAATGCCTCGAAGTTTGACCCGTCATGCTCGCAAATATATAATTCCACAGGTATCTCGCCGTATTGGACGTATTGGAAATTGAGTTTGCGAGGATATTCTTTCGGATTGAATGTTCCCCATCCTTTTTTATCGAATAGTTGCAGCAGCCGGCCAGGATAAATATTTACAATGCATTCGCCTTGTCCAAATAATCCGATCTGCTCAATACGCAGCGTTTCAACAATTGGCCAGATGACAATGTCTATGTCGTGAACTTTATTGCATTCCCGGCGAATACTGCCGGCGATTTCTACACGATGGCAAACCGGCCGCAGTATGTTGGCAATCTCGTTAGCGGCCTCTTGTGCATCTTTCAAAGTAAATTCTTTTTTCACGCTGCCTCCGTTTCCACAGAAACACTCAACAACCGCTCTTCAGGAAGACCAATTTCTTTTGCCAAACCAAGTGCATATTTTTTCGTTGCCTCAACGCCCTGCATACGCACATTGCCAATAACACATTGCAGCAAATACCAACCAAGCCGCGTCATCACTTCACTCCGATAATTTTCGTCACCCGGCTTTACTGCTACACCCAGACGGATAGCACGAATTAGAAATTCGATTGATCCTGTATTCCATTTCCCAAACAAATAACCGGCAAAAATTGGGGCGATCTGATTGATATACTCATCCGCCTCCTCTAAATTACGGATTTGCCGCTCCTGTTCCTCTACCCATCTTTCGTCATCTTCCCGGATGGATTCCAGTTCGGCTGCGCGTTGAATTACCGCCGGCTCAACACTGACGATCTGTACCACCGGCGATCCGGTATGAGTTGTATACGCATTACCACCGGCGTATCCCTTCAATCGCAAATGCGGTGATTTCTCCTGAATGGCACTTTTGAAATAATCACCCAATTCACCCCACGAAACGTACTGGACAAATTGATTTCCATCCTCGATCGGATCGTAAATCGAGATACCCGTTTCCGTGGAAACGCGCTCCAGTTCCAGTTCGATCCATCGGGCTTTCTTGCGCTCATAACAGACCTTACGCCCGCAAAACCCCTCACCGGCGATAGTCAGATAAAACGGACATTTACTACACGTCGGCGGATTCTTCAAATGATTGTAAACTTCTACGGCCTCCGGCAATTCCTCGGCTAGCTGGTTGGCCAAAGCAGCGTTGATACCCTCTGCCTTAGCCGAAGCCAATAAGGAAATTTGTTCAATGTCCAGAGTTATGGTCTCTTCGGAGGATAAAACGCTCTGATAAGGCAGGGTGATTTCTGCCGGCCCGCGGTAGCACTTCTTGAAATCACTGATGGTAACCTGATAATTGATTTTTCCAGATTCCCAGTCCAGCGGAAACAGATCATTGGCTTTCCCGTTATTCTGCCAGTAAGTATGTAGTCGCTGGATGTGCTTCTCTCCGCTGATTACCGCGCGAATGATGTTGTCCACCTGCTCCGGTTTGTCATAGTGATTCGCGGCAATTTCATCGGCCAAATACTCGATGCGCTCGGCCGGCAGTATCTTCTGCACGCTCAACAGCCGGCGCGCAAAATGTTCGGTGATTACACCACCGGCCAGATACAATTGCACTTTTTCCGGCAACTCCAGCAGACGCATCTTGTTGCGTACCGCACTTTCACTAATGCCGAATAATTCCCCGATCTCCCTGCTGGTTTTGCCGAACTCCTCCCGATAGCGCCGCATTGCCCGCGCCTCTTCGATGGGCGTCAGGTCGCGGCGCTGTATATTCTCACTCACTGCCAATCGGAACATCTCTTCATCGCTGATGTCCTTGATTCTCACCGGCATTTCCCCCCACTGTCCATTGTCGCAGCGTTTGTCTAGCAACCGGTATGCCGCCAGCCGGCTGTGACCAAATGCCAGTTGGACATCGCAGCCAAGTTTTTCGAAGATTTCACGCGGATCGTTGATTCTTGTCATTACCTCGCGAACCGATACCGGCTTGCCGCTTGCATCACAAAGCCGCCCAACCGGCTCTTGCAGCAATCCGTCTGCGAGAATGGACGCCGCCAGTGCCTCTATGTGCTCCGCGTCCTCTTCTGTGCGCGGCTGCCAGGGGTTTGGAAAAATGGAATAAATCGGGAATAGCATTCGAAGCATGAAATCACCTCACCTCACCAACCTGATCACAATCTCCGGCAGCAGCACGATAGAAACTATCACCAGCACCCAGGCCAGAATGCACACCAGCAGCAAATCGAACCAGCCGCTGATTTTTTTTGGTTTGTACGGATTGCTCATTTTCATACCCTCACCACATCAATTTTTTCAACGTCCGCCGGTCGCGGTCCACAATTGCAAGATTGTTGTAATTGTCCTTCATGATCAGCCCCGGCGGAAACACGCCCATTTCCAGACCATTTTTGACATCGCGGATCGGCATGGATTTGCGAACGAAATCCCAGTACTCGTTCACATCCACCCCCGGAAACATCACATAGCCGCAGAAGAAGAGCTGATTTTCAGCCATAATTTCATTCTTCAACAAATCTGAACGCCACTTTGCAGTCGAAACAATTCCGGCGGTGACCGAAATAGTGCTTGAGTAGATTGTGAATCTCGTTTTTTCGTTGCGGTGTCGGATCGTCCTGCTGTTTTGCCAGCAGATTATCCAGATCGCGGTCTATTTCTTCGCCAACCGGGCACAAACTTTTCTCGATGATTACACCGTTCATGCTTTTGACTCTTTCCGATCGGAAATCTCGCGCAGTTCCGCCAGCATCGTCTGGCACTGCGGACAGCTGCGCAGGTGGGAGCGGTAACGCGTTATGGATTCGACATACGGCGGATATTCTTCCTCGTCCACCTGTTCCAGCCGCGCCAGGGTGATCTGCCGCTCCACCTCGCAGAATAACCGCCATGCTTCCGCACACCGTCCTGCCATCTTAAAATCTCCATGCAAACGGACGGCGCTGATACAACCAGGCATCTCCGGCCTGATGCAGGCTGGACACGCCGGCAATCCGCTTGGCCATCTCGGCCACATCGGCTATGGTCGGAACGCTGGTATAGCGGTGCTGATACAATACTTCGTTTACCGCCAGTTCCAACAGGCCGAGGGGCAGCATCCCCAGCGCCTGCTCGTAAACCAGCAGCTGCCGCTTATCTACTTCCCGCCCAATCGCAACCCACAGCCGGGACAACACTGCCAGCCATTCACTGCGTGCATGTTCGTGTATCTGTTCGTTGGTCAGATCGCTCATGGTCACACCTTTGGATTTTCAGAGATATACTCGCGGATGATCTCGTCCACATCCTGCTTTTTGCCGTTTTTCGGGGCGCGCTGACGGGACCGGAAAACATTCACGCCGTTCAGAATCGACCAGGGACCGGCAATTTTGAGCCCCTGCGCCAGCATCTCCCGGCAGGTTGCGTCAATTTCCTCCGGTGAAGCGCGCATCCGCATCAGCTCCAGCATCGCATCATGCCAGCGGCGGGTCTGGCCTCCGCCGCCGATAGGCGCATGGATTCCCGTTGCGGCGCTGAAAGCCTGAATCAACGGTTTCATCGTCGGTGAAAAATAATCGTCGTCAGGTTTTTGGTCGCCGCCGCTTTTTGCTTCTGCATCTACTTCTACTTCTTTTTCTTCTTCTTTTTCTTTATCTTCTTCTATTTCTTCTTCTACGTAACGTTTCGTTACACGTTCGTTTCTGTTTTTGTAACGTTTCGTTACATCTTTGCGGTGATTGGCAACGCGTTCGGCCGGCGTATCAGCATCTTGACGCTCCGCAAAATGAGTCACAACCCAGACACCAGGCTCCGCTTCATGCACCACCCCGACTTCTGCCAGGCCGTGGAGAGCCTCGCTCAGCTTCGTCTCATCGAGACGGAGGATCCACGCCATATCTTCTACGGGCGGTAGTACACCATCGTTCCCGTTCCTGCCCGCAAGCAAGAACAGCTCTATGGCACGCCGGAATAACCAGTCTGGCATACGTCCCATTTTGGGATCGTCAAGTATCTCAATGTATAACTTTATCCATCGCCTCATATCACCCGCCTACACCACCCAAACCTGACCGGGCAGAACCTTGCGGTTCTTGATCACGATTACCGCCAGCTGCTTTGCGCGCGTGTAAATTTCTTTAGATACATCCTGCGCGAGCAGAACCATCTGCGGCTTCCCGTACCGCTCGCGGTGCATTACCAGCACCGCTTCGATGTTCCCGTCAGGTATGTCATAGACCCGCCAGATCGGCGTGATCATCCCGACAGATAATCCATTGTTACCGGAATTTATCGCACTTCCGCCGCCGCGGCCGTGCCGTTCGGTCTGCCTGACCCGGCGGCTGCGGCTTTTCTGTGCCGCACCACGGCACTGCGGCCCCAAACCGGCGGCTATCGAGACGGGATCGGTGAGCGGTTTTCCGCAGCGTTTGCAGCGCGGTTTGCTCATAGCAACCTCATCTGAAAACTGTCCCCAAAGATGCGCTCGGCTGATTGATCCATCGCCCGTAAGGTCTCGCTCATATCGGCGATCTTGGCGGCAAATTCCATCTTGCGGAATTCTTGATATTCCTCCAGCGTGTCCGCCCAGTAATAACCGCCGTCCTCGCCGGGTGCAGAGCAGATCAGGTATCCCTTCCGGCGCAATTGCTTGATCATTTCACGCACCTGCCGCTCGCTGGCCGGCTGCCCCAGCCGGCGCACCATCGCCGTCAACTCATTGCGCCCGATGGCGTTTCGCCGCCCGCGCCGCGATTCGAGCACGCGTAAGATAGCGCGCTCAAGACCGGGCGGCATTTTTTCGATAATTTCATCGTACTTCATTTCGGCAGTACTCCGATTCCACTTACGCCCATCCGGCTCATTTTCAGCATGGCTACTTTTTCGCGGTCGATGTAGCGAATAATGGCCGTTACGATCATCCGCTCCAGCCGGCCTTTAGGGACCGGCAGCGCGTAATAGATATCATTGAGCATAATGGCGCGCATGGCCATGTCTGCTTCGTCAAACGCCTGCTTGCGCCGCAACACGATCCAAACCGCCACCAGCATCCAGAGCGGCAGGTAGAACACGGCAAAAAGCGATTTCATTGCTGCACCTCCTCAAACCCCGGCAGGGGTTTATCGAAATCGAGAATATCCGCAGGAATAAGAATGGGGGTAATCAATGACCGGCTTCCGTGTGCAACCGCCGCCATCATCTCACTCAACAATACCGTGGTGATATTGACCGGCAGTGTCTTCGGGTCCACTTGCCGGAAGCCGTTGGCTTCCATCCACTTGATCAGGTCACTCATCCGGAAAACATTCACGCCGTTCGCGTTGACCATCCGCAGCAGATCGTCCACAACGTCGCCGGAGCGGTTGATCACCGCAAAAGCATACTGCCCGCGGTGCGGCCAGATCATCACGTAGAGGTTATGCCCCTCATAAACTGCCGTCCCGCTGCGCCCCGCTGCTGCTGCCCGCATACCCGCTACGGTGGAGTAAAAATCGAGTGGATAAACGCTGGCACAGGCAAGCGAGATCAACGCAAGCAGCAATACAAAAATAGATAACCGTTTCATTTGTTTTGCTCCTTTCTGTTTTTGTGGTTGGGGGCTGGCTTTCTACCAGCCCCCTGCTGCCCCGCCGGCCGAGGAGGGCGGCCGGCAGTAACAACCTCGATTTGTTCGGGCTCATATGCCCACAACACCCAGATGCCCCCGTGGGACAAGGCGCGCATTTCCTCCGGCAGCTGCGGGTCGTGCGGATCGTGGCTGACCAGTATCCGCCCCGGCAGGCCGTCTTTTTCCACCAGCCTGCCCTGCACCAGCCCCGGGCCGTTTGGGGTGCGCACTATGGAAAGAAATTGAATTTTAGGTTTATCGGTCATGATTGCTCCGTTTTGGGGGCGGAAGTCGCTTATACCGCTAATTGCCGCAACGCGCCTCCGCCCCCGGGAGGTGGGGTTCACCGGTGGGGGGGACACCGGCTAATTGGCGGGGCAGGATTCGAACCTGATTTGCTGGTCTGGTCTGCGGCCCCACCAGTTTGCTCATTTCAACAACTCCTGCTCACTCTCTGGATCGATTTCTTCCTCGTTCTGTTTTTCAAGGGCGTTAGCAATCCGATAAAGCGCAACCGCAATCGCCTCCAGAGCCCATTCGATAGCAATGCTGCCACTGTTTGAGTGTGTATTTTCGATTAATATTTCGTTCAACTCACGATTGATTTCCATCTTTCCTCCTCATCTCAAGATAACTTACAAAAACAACAATTGCCAGGGATGCCGCCGGCAGGCTGCACAGCGCCGCGGTAAAAGCTACCCACTCGTTCATGATTCAACCTCCGCCCGTCTCTCCGGGCCGTCACACCACTTCAAACACCGCAGGTGTCGCGCGGGAGGCGTCCCTTGCCCTGTCCGCCTGGTCAAGCGTTCTTTCCGCTTTGTCCCCCGCCATTGCAGGCGGAGTTGTAGTCCAGCCGGGCGGGACTTGCACCCGCCCAGGCCACTCTGGCGGCTGGATCGAAAGGAGGAGAAGATGAACGGAGTGTCTGGCACACCACCCCGCGCCGTTAGTCCCGGTTGCGCGACAAGATCGCCTCGATCTCGTCGAGGGCTTCCATATTCTCCGCCAGTGCCGTTCCGGCTTTTGCCACCAGGTTGGCCGCCCGCTGGTGCGGAAATTCCTCCACCAGCCGTTTGAGCGATTCGCGGATCACCCGGTTTGCCAGCCGCGCACGGCTCAATTCTTGTCGGAATACATAACCGCCGATTTTCTTTTCGGTCATAAACACCTCCGCTTGTCTGCCAAGTGCGCGCTTGATCAAACAAACGGCGTCTAGCCGCCCCGTCGCACAGCCGGTCGAGGTTCTGCCCGACTGCCGCCCGCTGTGCAAATTCACCCATTTTGCCTCCCGATTCAATCCTGTACTTGATTCGCAATGGCTAACCAATCACAATAAGCGTGATGATCATTGCGATTAAGCCAAAAACCGCGAGAAACCAGTTTTCCCAGTCCTCGCGGAATGAATATTTATTCGACTTCATGAGTGACCGCCTCGCCCTCAACCGGGCTGGTATTCCCGTGCCGGCGCAGCCATTCAAGCCGGATCAGCCGCCGCACCCATGCCGAACGATTGTCGTAAGCATCCTCCACCATCATCCGGTCGATCATGCGGGCGTCTTCCTCAGTTACATTCACATTGACCTGCACGAATTCGGGCATGTTGACTCCTTTCTACAAAATCACAAAGCGGTGATGTCCGGCATAAAAAACAACGCGCCAGCGGTAGGTCTTCCAAATAACCAATACCAGCGCTCCGATCTTCAACTGCATGATTTTTTCTATTGGGTTGATAAAAATATCGGTGTTCATGTTTTCTCCAAAAGTTAGAATTTTCTAAATAAACGTCAGATACATCTAACATTATAGCACCTTATATGAAAATGTCAAGCGTATCTTACAATAAATCAGGAAATTCTTGCATCGTTGATGACATAATGTTAGGTGTGGATTACAATTTTTCCGAATGGTTGTTGAATCAGTTAAATTCACGTGGGTGGACACAAGCAGAACTGGCTCGCAGAGCAGGCGTTAGCCGAACAGCAATAAGTGATGTAATCTCTGACAAACACTCTGCTGGATTTGAACTTTGTCTTGCCATTTCTCGTGCGCTGAATCTGCCGCCCGAAACCGTCTTCCGTGCCGCCGGTCTCTTGCCGCCGGTTTCGCCGGCAATTGCACTCTCCGAAGAGGTAATGTATCTGCTGCAAAAGTTACCGGTGGAAGAACAAGAGCGTTTTCTTGCATTGTTAAGGTTTGAGGTGGAAAGACAAGCAAAAAAACCTCCAACAAAACCGCCAAAGAAAACATCGCCAACGAGCCGGGCAGAAAAACCGGCTCGAAGTGCGTTAAAAGAAGAATAGAACACAAATTCTATAAATTTGAGGGAAAAGCATTATAATGAATGTAAATATTCTCCACTGGAAGTAAACCATGAAAGACAAAGTTTCCCTCACCCTTAATGGTGAAATTCCTGTCAATCTTTTTGCAGAAGCTATATCCGGCTTATCCGGTTTGCTTCATGCTCTTACTGAAGAGATCGCCGCTGGCAAAACTATTGAGTGGCAGATTATAGAGCTCAGCGCCGGCAGCGCCACGGCTGTCATTCAAGGAATTGCTGATACCGCCGAAGACGTGGAAAAAATTACTACCGCATATGCTTTCATTGGTCGGCAGTTGCAAATTGGCAATACGATTCCTTATTCTCCAAAAGTTATTCAATCTGCAAGAAAGATTGCCAGCATTCTTGACGGAAAAGTTTCTTCCATCGAATTCGGCATTGATGGCGAAATCTATCACATAACCCAATCTGGTTTTCAAGAAAAACCAATGACCAAAGCCTATTCTTACGGCGTTATTACGGGAAAGGTAGAAAACCTGATTGGACATAAAACACTAAAATTTACTCTTTACGATAATCTTTTCAATCGTGGTGTTACCTGTTATGTAGAAGAGGAAAAACGCGAGTTATTAAGAAATATCTGGGGTAAAACCGTATCGGTTACCGGCTATATATACCGTGACATTATTACAGGTCGCCCTCTTGAAATTCACGACATTGAAACTGTTGAAATTGTTCCTATGAGAGAACCTGGTGCTTATAAAAAAGCTCGAGGCGCTCTTTCCTGGAAACCCGGTGACGAAACTGCAGATCAAACCATACGGCGATTGAGAGATGACAATTAGTAGACAAAATCTATACTGGGATTCTT
This sequence comes from Bellilinea caldifistulae, assembly GCF_001306055.1. Classification (GTDB taxonomy): domain Bacteria; phylum Chloroflexota; class Anaerolineae; order Anaerolineales; family Anaerolineaceae; genus Bellilinea; species Bellilinea caldifistulae. The sequence goes on from NZ_LGHJ01000017.1 coordinate 234,380, forward strand.
GTGTGTTTCTTAGATACATCAATAACGAATTAGATAGTACCATTATTGAAGAATTGATGAGACGAGCCGAATCGAAACAAGTCAACATTTTTACATCCACAATTACTATAGCCGAGGTAACCCACGCAGCCCAGGAAAGAAATCAATCTGCCCTGAATTCAGTCATTGAAGATGTATTACAAAATCTGTTCGGTCCTCCTATCAAACTGGTAGATTATTCAATAACCATTGGTTATGAAACCAGAGATTTCATTCGCACTGCGATGACTCATTCTAAAAAGATCAAGCCAATAGACGGTATTCACCTTACTACTGCATCCTGGATTGATCGTTACATTGCTCGGTTGGACGAATTCAACACTTATGATCAAGTCCTCAAGTCGCTCTATCCCGATATCATATCCATCAAAATTATTGAACCACATGTTGATCAATTACCTTTATTCAACAATCCGCTCCCATAACCTAATCAAGCCGGTATTGGATCTAAACCTGGCTTACTGGCAAGAGCGGGAGGCGCTTTCAGAACAAATCAAGCTCCTGGAAGAAGATTGAGATTGAATTTATCTAAATCCTTTGTTCAATGATGCAGGTCTTGTTTTATATGACTGCCAATAATAAAAACCCCCAAAAGGTGACCTATGACAGAACCCTATTACGACAACAAAGCACAATATGACCGCATCCGCGGTTACATCATTCCCGGCGAAACCATCTTTGCCGTTTATGACTGCAAAGGCGGCGGCACGGGGTTTGTCGGCATTACGGATCGGCGCATCATCTTTTACGATCAGGCCTTCCTGACCAAAAAGAAATCAATGGTTTCGATCCCCTACAATCAGATCATCGGCATTGCCTCGGTGGATGAAGGAGTCATCTTTCAGACCAGCGAAATTACCCTGCTCACCGCCGCCGGCAATTACACTTTCCAGTTCCGCGGCGCCGATAAAGCCCACAATGCCTACAGCTTCATCATGAATCAACTGCTTGGACAGGCACATCCCCAATTGAAGGGATAACCTATCCCCCCAGCCCCATGATCATATCTCTAACGTCATCACTGACGAGCTTCCCGTAAATCCCGTCAGTGATACCCATATTGGAGTGCATCAGATTCTGGCTGATCGCCTTCATCTGCGCCGGCGTCCTGGCCTGCTTGAGCGCGTAAACCGCGTGCCCGTGCCGGAATTTGTGCGGCGATTTATAAGCCACACCCGCGCGCTCACATAAGACTTTTAGATCATCCCGCAGACTGTGGCGCACCTCAAGCCGCTTGCCGGTCGGCTTCTCGGTGGTGATCTCGCCGAAGCGGTCCAGATGGGCATACCAGTACGCCTCCGGCGGCAAGCGTTTCCGTAGAAACGCATCCCATTCCTGCACCACTTCAAGCAAGTCGGGAATGTTCAGCAGAAACGTGACCGCCGCCTTGCTGTTTTTGGTGTGCACGCCCTTTGCCGGCAGCTGCAACACGCGGAGGTTAGCCAGGTCCACGCACTCCAGCGGCAGGGTCACGAATGCCCCAACCCGCATCCCGGAAAGAAACAGAAACGCAACCGCCGCCCGCATCCGGCGCTGGGCGGTCGTATCTGCCGGGCAGCTAACCAGCTTGCGCACCTCTTCCAGGGTATAAAGCTCGCGCGATTCCAGCTGAGCCTGCTCACTGCGCCCCCGCGACGGGCGCAGACTCTCCACCCAGCGCGCGTCCATGTTTTTGTAGCGCCGCGGGTACTCGCTTTTGGCCCAGTTCAGGAACGCCCGGCAGGTTTTCATCATCGCGTTGAGATGCGCCGCCGAGAGCGGCTTTTTATTTTTGCCGATCAGCGCCTCGCAATAAACCGGAAAGGCCGGCCTGATTCGGCCGCACTTGCTGAACGGCTTTTCATCTGCCCATTCCAGCAGGTGGCGCAGACGCGACCAGAGCGTGTTGATCGTCCCCGGTGAGAGCTGGCGCACGCTGGCCTGGAAGTCCAGGTAGGCTTTCACATCGAGGTAATTCTGTCTGTGGATCATGAAGACTTAATGAAGCGGTGGATTTTACCGCCGCACTCCGGGCATGTGCCGCTGAGTTGGACCACATTCTGGCGCCGGCTGTGTGGGCGCATCTTCGGCGACTGCACCATCACCACGCGGTTGCAGCGCATGCAATACGCGTGCCCGGCCGGCATGGGGGGCTTGCTTTTGCCGCGCCGGGTGGTGGTCAGGTAGTCGCGCGCCCATTGCGCAAACTGCCGTCCGTTGATCCACACCTTCCCGCCGGCGTCCAGTACCACCGGGGCACCGGCCGGTATATACGAGCGATAGACCGTATCGTGAGAGACCCCCAGTTCCTCTGCCAGTTCGGCAGGTTTATAGAGCATATTGAGCAGCCGTTCCAAAGCGGCCGCCTTCGATCGGTTCAGTCGTGGCGCTGGCACACCACACCTCCGTAGGATGTATTTTAGATCGCCCTGTGCGCGCAGCGGCGATTCATGATAAAATTATAGCACGCACGGCAAAAAAAGCCACTTAAAAGTGGTGATTAACAGGCTAGATATTCCAATCCGTGAGGTTCGGGGGTTCGAGCCCCTCCGCGCCCACCTTCACAGGGATTCCATCCCTGTACTCCGCAACGCACCTGATGGATCCCTGGGTGCGTTTTGTGTTTTCAGCAGGAAGGTCAGATATGGTTACACTCCCCACATTTCTACCCGTTGCCGAAGCCGCCCGCAAGTACGGGCTGGATGAGGCCCGCTTGCGCGCTCTGATTGAGAAAGGTAAAATCAGGGCTGGAGTGGTTGCGGGAGAAATGGTCGTGAGCGAAGAAGAAGTACGAGGACAAGCCATTGAGGAGAAAGGTCTCCACAAAGAGGATTTGCCGGAGTATCAGAAACATGCGCATTTGAAAGGGCAGGCAATTTGGATTAGAGAAGCAGAAAGAAGTTACGGAGTACCAGCAGAAACTTTATCCACATGGGCTAAAAAGGGATATATTAGAATAGTTGGTAAAAAAGGAAACAAAGTTTTGCTGGATGAAGCGGATGTTGCTTATTGTTCAGATGTATACAGAAAATCAGGCAAGCAAGGACGCATTCTGTTCAATCCAGATGGAACTCCTTATAAACCTAAAACAACTTCACTTGTGATGTAACTTAATTAAGAGCGCAGTTTTGATCTGCAATATTTATTTTCTTAATTGTCAGAAGTTATTGACGCTTCTGACAATTAATGCTATACTCCTCATAGCACTTTTACAAACCAGCGTCCCGCTGAATGCCTCAAACACAACGCCCCGGCGAAAGGGCGTTGTGCGCCCGACCGGGGCGTTCCGTGAGCCGTGCGGTAACACGCTCACGGTTGAGGCAAGCAGACCGTGACTGCTCACCCCATCCGCGATTGTAGCATGAGATGACAGCCCTCTGCAAGCCTCTCACAAGGAATGTGATTTGCAGAGGGCTTTGTGTTTCCCGTGCGGTGTTGGCTCAAGGCCTTTCAGGCGGCAGGTGCGTTGTGGCGGGTTCAAGTCCCGCCCGCCTGAATTCCGGTTTTGCCATGCTAACGTCGGCTGAGCAGGGAGGTGGGAGCGGGGCTGAGTCATCAGCACCCGGCGGGGTAAGGGACGGGGAGCCCTTGCCTGACGGTGCGGCAGGTGAGACCATCGGAAGCCTGCCGGGGGACGTGACAGCCGGGAGAGACCGGCAAGCACCTTGACAAGCGACATGGTAATCCTCTGTTTCCAACCGCCATAGACGGGCAGGATGATCCCCGATCCTGCGGTGGGTGCAAGTCCCGCCCGGTTGGACTGCCAAACCTGTCGGTGTCGTTGCACCATCAACGGACAGGTGCAGCCCGGCACACCCTAACCAGTGTCGGGAAACAGGCAGGGTGACGGCCCGGAGAGACGGGCGCGAGGGCAATCCCTCTCACTTGATCAAGCGGGAGTAGCTCAACGGAAGAGCGGCGGCGTCATGAGCCGCAGGGTGAAGGTTCAAATCCTTCTTCCCGTTCTGTGAAAACGAGGTTTCTCATGTGTGAGCATCGAAGGAAAGTTGGCGACAATTACGGACTGACCTGCCTGGACTGCGGCGAGGTGTTGGAAGGCTACGGCTATTGGGGACAGACCGATACCTGCCGTCACGTCTGGATGAAAAGCGAAGGCGGCTATGAGTGCCTGTACTGCCAAGAATGGCTGAACGAGGAAACCCGGCAGATGTTTCATGGGGGTGAGCAACCATGAAAATCAGAATGCCGTTAGAAGAAGCCGAACGAATTGCGCTGAAATACGCCGAAATGCTTGCGCCGAAATGCGAGCGTATTGAGATCGCCGGGAGTATTCGGCGGCGTAAGCCAATGGTAGGCGACATTGAGATTGTGGCAAAGCCGCTGATGTCCACAGACTTGTTCGGCTTTTCCACCGGTCATCAAGACCTAACGCTGCCCTTGCCAACAAGTAAAAACGGGCAGAGGTACAAACAATATCTTCTGCCGGAAGGTGTAATGCTTGATTTGTTCATTGTCCTGCCACCTGCCCAGTGGGGCGTGATTTTCGCCATCCGCACGGGTGGGGCGGAGTTTTCCCGCAAACTTGTCACGGCGAAACGATACGGTGGTTACCTGCCGTCTGCTTACGTGGTGAGAGACGGCGCGGTTCATCGTGTTGATACCGGGGAGATGATCCTTACCCCCGAAGAAATTGATTTTTTCAATCTCTGTGAACTGGACTGGATCAAACCCGAAGAAAGGAATTGAACATGCTCGAAGTACAACTGATCGGCAATCTGGGCAAAGACCCGGAAGCGCGCTACACCCCGGACGGCGTGCTGGTGTGCAGTTTTCCGGTAGCGGTCAAAACCCGCAAGGATGAAACGGTGTGGGTGGAAGTGAGCGCATGGCGGGAGTTGGGCGAACGCTGCCACCAGTACCTGACGAAAGGGCGGCAGGTGTTCGTGCGGGGCGTTCCGGCGGTGGAAGCCTTCACCCGCAGAAACGGCGAGCCGGGAGCCAGCCTGAAAGTGACCGCCCAGGTGGTGCAGTTTCTGGGCGGTGGCAAGACGGATGAGAACGGCGGCGAAGAGATGCCGTTCTAGTGGTTGCAGACAATTCAATCTCGATCAACCGGTTCGACCGATGTCGAAAGGGCGGAGCGTGGGCGATGAAATGTGAAAACTGCGGTGAAGTCATCGAAGGCAAAGCGGTATGGCTGAAAGAGGCGGACGGGACGCCGCTGTGCGTCTGTCGGGACTGCGCCAACCCGGACTTTGGCGGGCTGACCGATGAAGAACTGGACAACCTGATTGCCCTCGAAGCCGAAGTACGGGAGCGAGAAGAGCGCAAGTTTGAAATCCTCTTCCGCTTGGAAGGGCTGAGGGCGGATGATCCGCTGTGGGCGGAACTGGCGGAACGCCTGGGGGTGAGGTGAGGCATGACCCGCCGTATCTGGCAAGCCCCGCCGGGCTACTACTGGAAAGTTATCGTTGACCCGACCCGCACGGGAGACGAACCGGGCATGTTCTACGGCGGACATTTCCGCTGGACGGACATCGTTCTGCCGGGCTGGGACGAGGAGAGCAAGCGCATCCCCTGCCCGTGGCCAAGCGGGACGGTGTTCGAGAACGTCAAGACCGGCGAGCGGGTGGTCGTACGCAAGGGCAGGGTCATCCGGCTGGAACAGAACCGCACGATGGAGATGGTGAGATGGACGGCTGTATCCTCGGACTGATTTTGTTTCTGGCGGTGGTACTGTATTTCACGCTTGGACTGCGGGTGACGGCGGAGTTGACCCCACCGGCGGAGCGGCATGTGGACGCCCGCAGCAATGACCCGGCGGAGACCTACCGCAGGGTGATGGGCGTGGCGGATGAGGTACACAGCCGCTGGTACGAGGGCAAACACCCTGATGAGGTGATTCACCTGCACCTGCCCAACCGTGCGGAGATGGCGAAGCACGACACGGACGTGCGGATCAATTTTCGCTGGCTGGAACGGGACGCCGGGGATGTGGATGTGGTACTGCACTATGAGGGTGAACCCGCCGTTGACCGGCGAGTACGCTGGGACAGGGTGGAGCGCAGCGCAGACGGCAGTATCCGGCGTGCCGAATGGCGGCACAGAGTACCCCGAATGGGGCACAAAGAGGCGGGCTGTCTGCCGCTGCTGGTTGTGGCGGTGTTGGTGGTCGTGGTGGGAGTTGTTCTGTGGTGAAGCGGATGACGGTTGTCGTGTTCCTGTTGCTGTGCGGGTGCGTGAGCGCACCGGCGCAGATTGTCCCGCCCGACCCGGCGGCGTTGCGGGCAACCGCCCAGGCTGCCGAGGCGTTAGCCGGGCAGGTGGAAGAACAGGCACGGGCAACCCAATCTGCCCAGGAGACCTACCTGCGGCAGACCGCCGAAGCGGTGAGCATCGAAGCCACCCGGCAGGCGGTCAGCGTGGAAGCCACCAAACAGGCGTTACTGGTCGCCGAGCAGACCTACCGGATGACGGCAACCGCCCATGCGGTGGAGCGGGAGGCGGAGCGGGAAGAGCAAGCCCGCCGTCAGGAGGGTGTGCTGCACCTGCTGGCGCTGGTCGTCCTGCTGCTGACCCTCTTATCCCTCGGCGGGGTGTTGGTGCTGCTGGTGTGGAAAGCGGGCAACGAGTGGATTGGCTGGCAGTCGCGGCGCAGGCAGTTGGTGGAGAGCCGGGCGGGGACGCTGCTGCTGGTGGCGGAGAACGGCCCGCCGGTGCGGGTGCAGGTCATTCAACCGGCGTTACCGGCGAGGCTGCCGGTGGTCGAGGACGAGGAGACCGAGACCGAGCCGATCCCGTACTCGGTGGACGGGGAACTGGTGGGCTTCATCCAGCGCAGGGGAGACCCGCAGCGGAGGCTGGTGTTGAGACTGCTGCGGGAGAGCATCCAGGCGGTTGGAGCGAGAAGCAGCCGCTTCCCGGCTGGCGGGAGTTGGGATGGAGTGCGGAAGTGTGGACGCAGGCGGTGCGACTGCTGTGGCGGTATGTCGAAACCCAGCCGGGCAAGGGTACATACCTGACGGGGGAGTACCCGACCTTGCAGGAGTTGTACTATGCGGTAGGAGAGAAGCGGGCAATCCTCTCCCCTGCCCCGCAGGAGGTTGATTGATTGTTCGGCGAACAGAACGGCGAACAGAACAGAACAGGATGGAACAGAGCAGAACAGGGCAGAACGATGGAACTGGATAACGAACTGGTCAAATTCAATCCGTACCGCTGCAAGGCGTTAGGCTTGACGGAAGTCGAGGCACGCTGTTTGAACTTCGTCCGCATTCACACACCGCTCACGGCACGGCTGAAGCAGAGTTTTCCGGTCGTGTACGAGAAGTTAGAACGGCGTGGGCTGATCGAGAACATCGGCGGCGAGTGGCGGCTGACCGAAGCCGGGCGGAGCAAGATACGGGTACTTTTGATGGGCAAATGAGCGATGCGGCGGTTTGTGTTGATACGGGAGAGCGATCCCAGCGGCGTGAGCGGGACGGGTATCGTGGCGGAAGGGGTGGAGTTTTCGGATGGGATGGCGGTACTGCACTGGCGGCGAGAGCCGTATGGGTTGAATGTGTACCTACGGGTTGAAGATTTACTCGCCGTACATGGACACGGCGGGATGAGTTATATCCGGTGGATAGACGGAGATGGACATGGACAAGAGCGAATGGAGAGTATATCGAATCGAGGACAAAGAGGATTGGGAAGCGGCGATAGCGTTGTACGCCAAACGCAAGGGGGTGAAGCCTCGCTATGCACGGGTGAGTGAGAAAGCACCGGCGTGGCTGCTGTCGCTTCTGGAAGAAGCTGACGGGTTGGAGATTGAACGGGCAAGCAATCTGCTGCCGCTGGATGTCTGGCTGACGCATGAGAAGAAGGCGGAGCCGCAGATGAGTCTGTTCGGGGAGGCGGGATGAAGGTCTTTTCGTTCATCAACCAGAAAGGCGGGGTAGGCAAGACGACCTCGGCGATCACGCTGGGGCATGGATTGGCAATTGGGGGATACAGGGTGTTGTTGATTGATGGGGACAAACAGGGTCATGTCGAAAGGCATTTGAAAATACCCAAAGCGGGGGGTTTTCGGCGCTGGTTTTATGAAGAAGAACCGATGGAGAAACACATCGTTGAGGCGCGTCCGAATCTGTGGGTATTACCGGGTGACAAGAGTACCAATCTGGTGATTGGAAAGTTGAGGGATGAACCGCTAGCAACGCCGTTGTTCGTGCGGCGGATTCGACAGGAAGCGGAAAGTTTAGGGATGCAAGTATGTTTGATTGACTTGGGGCCGGGGCTGGATCACTTACAAACGGCGGCGATGATGGCATCGGATTATGTGGTGATACCGGTATCGCCGCGCTTTCTGGACATGGATGGGGTGGCCGAAGTAACCAGCACGATGGCAGAGTTGAATTACAGCAAAGGGAAGAGTTGGGAGCGGTTCATAATCTTACCGACCATGTATGTACGGGTATGGCGGGAAAGTGGGACGCGGCTGAAGGAGTTGGTGGACACTTTTGGGTCATTGGTTTGGCCGCCGATACCGAATGATCCGCGGGTGGTGGAGTCGGCTGGGCGTGGGATGACGCTGTGGGAATATGCAGCGGAAACGAAGGCGGTAAAGGGTATCGAAGCAGGCGGAAAACGGATTGGCGGGTACGAGGAAGCCTTGCGGCGAATGAGAAGGTTGTTGGAGGAAGGATGAGCAAACGGAAGAAAGACGATCAAGTTCTTTCTGCATTTGAGGGATACGATGAAGGGCTACGGTTGTTGATGGAAGAGACCGAGCGGCGAGCAGAAGAGAGTCGGTTATCGCCGGAAGAGCGGAAGAAATTAGCCCAAATGCGCAAGCGGGAAGAGGAAAAGAAACGCAAAGAAAAAGCCCGTGCAATGGCTCGGGAGAAAAACCGTGTCACAACTTACCTGCCAACGAATTTACGGGAAAGGATTGAACGAATTGCAGAAAAAGAAAACGTAAGCATGTCGCAGGTGATCACCTTCTTCCTGTTTGAAGCGGTGGAACGGTATGACAAAGGTGAGATTGGTTTTTGGGGCTTCAAGCATCCCTCAGAATCACCGCGTTACAACTGGATTCTGGTTCATCCGCAGGATGTAGAAAGGACAGAAAAAATTGAGTCGCGGAAAAGTAAAAAATCGTGGTGAAAAACAAAACTATAGAACGTTCCAATGGTTTTCAAGGAACGTTCCATTACAACGTTCCTTGAAAAGTAAAGGAACGCTATTATGGAACGTTCCTTCAAAAAATCAAGAACGTTTCTTGTCGCGTTTAGAAGCCCTACAAGCCCTCTATTTTTCATGGGTGGCTATGTCAATATGGGTTGTTTGAAAAGGTGGCTGAAAATGGCTAATTTCGATTGTTTCAGAAACAACCAAAATCCAGTTTTGGAGGTGAAAAATGAGCAGTGAAATCATGGCAAGAGTATGGCAAAACAGCCAGGCGGGGGGCGACAAACTGTTGTTGCTGCTGGCGTTGGCAGATGGGGCGGACGGCGATGGTCTGGTCATTGTGAACAAGCCGCTGCTGGCGGACAAGTGTCGTCGAAGCGTGAAAGGGATCGAGCGGGCGTTGGAGGAGTTGGAGCGAGCGAACGAACTGGTGCGCAGGGGAAACCTGGCGGTCATTCTGGCAGGGCGGGATCGGGACGAGGGTGAAACCGTCCTGCGCCGTTGGGAGGTGGGGAATGAGTAATGATTTGCAAGGCGTGATCAACCTGATTCGGGCGATAGCGGCGAATATACGGATTTAGACAATTTAGCGGGAGGGAAGAGGTGATGAGTGAAAACGACGATTTCGGCCCGATACTGGACGGGATCAGCATACCGGACACGGTGGTGCTGCCGCCGGAGGTGGTGATGCTCTTGCCGTGGCTGAGCCTGGCGGAGTTGAAGGTGGTGATTGCGGCGGTTGCCCGGCTGATGCAGGTGGGGGGCGCCGAGCCGATCACCCTGTCGGAGTTTCAGGAGTTGACCGGCTTATCGCGCCCGGCGGTGCTGGACGGCATTGAACGGGCGATGAAACGGGGGCTGCTGATGCGCTTCGAGATGACCGGTTATCGTGGTCACACCATGCACGTGTACGAGTTGAAACCGAGGGCTATCGGTGGGAATTTTCCACCGATTGGCGGCTCAATCGGTAAAGATTTTATCGGTAAAAAATTTTTACCGATTACGCCTATTAAAGCAAAGCAAAGTAAAGATGTTGTTAATGATCTAGATTTAACAACAACAAACTTTGCTTTGCTTAACTTAAGCGAGCGCGAAAAAATTTTTTCAAAAAAAACGCCCGAAAACGAGGCAAAAAACGGGCTTTTTGCGCGGTTGCGCAAAATCGGAATTTACGCCAAAACAGCAAGATTTTTGCTGGATCACTTCCCCCTGGAGCGGATCGAAAAGTGTTTGGGGTTGTACCCATTGGCGGTCAAAGCGGGAAGAGCGGATGGTCCCGGCTGGCTGGTCAAAGCGGTGAGCGATGCGACCTGGGATTTGGACATCGAGCAAGCCGACCTGCAGGAGCGGGTTGAAGCGCAAACGGCAGAACAAGGCAAATCGAACGGACGCCGAAAACCGACCAAACCACAGTTGCCCAAGAGCATGGCGGAGGGGCTGCAAGAAATCGGCTGGAACGGGAACCCAGCGGAGTTGGCGGAGTATTACCGCGCCGACCGCAAAGCGTTCAAGGCGTGGTTGGAATGGGCTTTGACGCAGCCGAGGGAATATGCTGCCGCCCGCTTTCTGACCGGGCTGCGTTCCGGGCTGCTGCCGCCCAAAAAACAAACCGATGACCGCCGCCGGTATGTCGAGGGTGAGTATGCGGACTTCATCGAGCATTAGGCAGTTGCAGGAGCAATTGGGCGGCGAGTTGGTCATCGAGTTAGTGCGGGACTTACCCACCGCCGAACTGCAAGCCGCCTTTCTGGACGAGAATCACCCGCTGGCCAAAGATTTGCGGACGGCGGTCATAGCAGCGGTGGATGCCGGGCGCAATCATGCGCGGCAGATCGTGGTCACGGCGTTGGAGAAGGTTTTACAGGAGCGGTTGGATGAACGATAAATTTCTGCCGATTGTGGGCAAGATCATCCGCCATGCCCGGCGGGTGCAGCGGGAGTTGGGACCGGGACATGCCGAACTGGTGTATCATCGGGCGTTGCTGCTGGAATTGCGCTCCGCCGGTGAAGAAGTGTTTTACCAGCCGCGCCTGAAAGTGCGCTATGACGGGCAGGCAGTGGGTGAGGTGGTGCCGGACTTGCTGGTGCGCAAGGGCAACGCTTCGGTGTTGATCGAGTGCAAGGCAACGGGGCGGTTCGAGCAGGCGGACTTCGACCAGTTGCGCCGCTACCTGCGGGCGTATCAGGGCGATGCGGTGGGGCTGCTGCTGGGCTTTAGCGGCGAGCGGTTGGAGTTCCGGCGGGTGTGGCGGGAAGAGCGGGTAAAATCTTGAAAAACCGGGAGGTTTGATGAAACGGTACAATCAGGTGATTCTGGACGGGCAGATGAGCCTGAGGCGGGTGTACGCCATCCGGGGCGTGCTGGCGGTAGAAGCCGTCCTGTCCACCGATTTGGCGGTGCTGGGCGGCAGTCATCGGGTGGTGTGTGAGAACGACCTGGCGCTGGAAACGCTGGCGTTCGTCCTGACCAGCCGGGCGCATCGGGAAGCCCTGCACGCCACCGTCCACGGCTGGCTGTGGTCTGCGGATGAGCGGGCGCATGTGGTTGCCCGTGAAGTGGTCTTTCATGTCCCGCCGCTTCTGCGGGAGCAGGCGGTCAATGTCATCAAGCAGTTGCGGAAATCGCAGCCCGGCTTGCCGGAGCGAGTAGCGGTGAACGGCTGGCAGGTGAATGTGCGGGAGATCCTGGCGGATGTGGAGATGGACGGCGCGCCGGTCTAGCGACCGGCAAGGGCAGCCTGGCGGCTGGGCGTGCGGCACAAAGCGCCTTGCGCCCCGTCACCGCTGGACGCCTAGCGGCGTCTGCGCTCTTGGCGTAGCCGCCTGCGTTCGGGGGCGCACCGGCGCAGGTGTGCCTTGTGCGGGCTACCGCCCGCTGAATCTTTGCGGAGGCGCAGCATGGACTACCTGATGCGGTTTTTCAGAAATGTGCTGGTTTTGTTTTTGGTCGTGGGCGGGATGCTGCTGGTCTTGCTGCTCACCGGTCAGGGTGAGGCTTTGAACGTGTTTGGCTCGATGTTCGAGGTCTATGATGCACTGGGCATATTGCCGTATGTGTTGATTTTGCTGATATTGGCTGTTTTACCGAAACGGCGGAGGTAAAGGGCTGAACGAGGTGGTATGGCGTTTCGACATCACAAAACGAACCGGCAAATTTTGCCGCTTCGTTTTTGGGACGTGCGGGGAGGAGTGAGGCATGAATGCCCTGGATTTGTTCTGCGGTGGTGGTGGGGCTGGTCTGGCGATGGCACGCTTGGGGCTTGAGCCGCTGGGGGTGGATCGGGATGAGAGCGCACTGGAGGTTTACCGGCATGTGGGTACAACAGTGCGGGGAGATGGGGCGCATCTCGACCCGCTTGCTGTGTGGGAGGAGAATCTACCGCCCTGGTTGATCTGGGCGTCTCCACCCTGTCAGCCGTGGAGCGAAGGGAGGCGCAATCGGGGCTTGCTGTGGGGCTTTGAGACGACCGGCGGTAAACTCCTGTTGGAGCCCTTGCGTTGGGCAGAGGCACTTAAGCCGGAGTGGGTGGTGGTGGAGAACGTGGATGGATTGCCGGATGAGCAAATCGTGCCGCTCACGGATGGGCTGGCCAGGCAGTTTGCCTTTGTCAGCATCCTGCGCTTGAACGCACGGGACTGGCTTCCGCAGAAACGAGGGCATGTGTTTGTGATTGGCGGTCCCGCTCCGGTGGTTGAACCGGCGGGAGCGGGTGGAAAACGCTTTGGTGATATTCTGGATGGACATGACGCCGAACCGGTGAAAGCCAATCACCTGCGCTACGCCCTGCGCAAGCGATTCGATGTGCCGATTGTGACACTGGATGACGTACTGCCAACGGTGACGACCCGACCGTACAGCCAGCGGTGGACGGCGTTCGTGATGACCGAGCGGGGTAAACTGCGCTTCCCAACGTTTCTGGAAGCGGCACGGGCGCAGGGTTTCCCGGATGAGCATCCTCTTCATGACCTGTACCGAAGGCATCCACAAGTTGCCTGGCGTTTACTGGGCAACGCTGTGCCGGTGCCTCTGGCAGAGTCAGTATTGCGGGTACTCATTGGAGCGGGCGATGAGGGTGGTGGGGGGTAATTGCATGGCGAAACAAATCGGAATTGTTTGGGAGCGAAAATGAGTTACGCCTTTCGCAAACACGACTACAACCTGGACGACTTTGACCGTTGCCCGGAACACGGCTGTGTGATGATGCAGGTACAGGACTTGCCGCCGGTGTGTTTGATTGAGTGGCTGGTCAAGAACGCTGCCGAGCGCAGGGTGCGGGACGTGATTCCGCGTGAGCCGGTCAATCCGGTGGAGGCGGGACTGCCGGGGGTGGTACTGGACAACGGCTTTCTGCTGCCGGTGCGCAAGGCGGTGGATGTGGCATCGAGGAGACCGGACGGCGAGGTGAACGAGAGCATCGTGGGCTGGCGGGTGACGGACATTCTCTACATGCGGGGGGAGAATCAAGAGTTGGTGGGGGTAGAACTGCTGCCGGACGGGACGGTGGTGGACGAGGATCCGGGTTTTCTGCTGTATCTGGACATGCAGATACTGCTCTACCTGCTGTTCGATGAGGAAATCCGCAAGTGTGAGCCGTGAGGTAAAATGACCGTACCCGGAAACTGGCGGAACGGATTGCTTGCCGTAAAATCCGGCGGGGATACCGCTTTTCGGCAGGGTGAGGGCAGGGTTGCGGGAAAAATCTTATCCGTACCATTGTGCCAGGAAAAAATAGGGGGGTTGCAGGCACAAGGGTACGCTTGTGGTAAGGTAGCGGAAGGGTACGCTTGTAATATACTGACATATCCCGCTTATGCAAAAAGTGAGACCAATTCGTAGTGACTTGTGGAGACGTGTCGAAAATGCCTTGCAAATTCTGGCGGAGGGAGTTTCCCTGCGGGTTGAGGTGGAGTACCGCATGGGAATACACGGCGGGGCTTCTAAACGCCTGTTCGATACCCTGATTGCGGAGGGATTTGTCGAGCAGTGGCTTTTGCCAATGAACCGCTTTACTTACGGTGTCGTTCGCCTTACAGAGTTAGGAGCCGACTTCACCATGCGGGAGTACGGCATCGCAATAAACCCTTCCGAGTGGGATGTTCTTGTCCAAAAACACAACGCCGAAGAACACGCCAATCACGCCTTTGCCATCCTGTTGTTTGCCTACCATGCTCGCAGACGGGGCTGGCGGGTGGAAGTGTGTCCGCCGGTGGACAATCCGCTGGTCGAGCCGGATGTGCTGGTCGAGAAGGGCAGCGATCGGATTTATGTCGAAGTGGAAGTTTTACGCAATCCCCGCAAACTCCGAGACGGTGCAGATAACACCTGGGTACGCAAGTGGCGCAATCAGCGGAATTTTCAAGGGCGGGTGGCGGTATGCACCCTGACGCCCAAACGGATGCAGGGAATACTCCGCTATCTCAAACTGCGCTATCCGGGAGTGGCCACCGAACTGACCACGCTGGCAAAGCAGCCGGATAGTGACCTGTGGCTGGAACGCTGGAACTGGCCAAACGAGTTTTCGATGCGAGGGTATCGGTAGGGGGTTGACAAATTGTGTAATATTGTGTATCTTGTAAGCAAGATTGTGTATTAGCGAGGTTATCTCATGGAACGCTATCAGGTCTTGCTGGAACCGGAACAGAAAGAGCGCATTCAGCGTCTGGCTGCGCTGCAACGGCGGTCTGCTGCCAGCGTGCTGCGTCAGGCTTTGGACATTGGGCTGGATGCACTGGAAGGCAACGATGAGGTGTGGGAGCGGCGGATGGAAATTCTGTCCAAGAACCGCAAACGCATGAAGAACCTGCCGCTGATTGAACTGGATTTGGTCAACGATGCCCGGCAGGAACGGGAGGAGGAGATTGAGCAAACATGGCGGTTGTGATTGACGCAAACATTGCCCTGGCTTTGTTCCTGCACCTGCCGTACACCGAACAGGCTTACCGCCTGATGGATCGTCTGCGGGAACGGCGGAGCGCCGTTCTGTCGCCGGTGTTGTGGGAGTACGAATGTTTGAGCGGTTTTCATCGAGCGGCGCAGTTAGGAGCAATCCGCCCCGAAGATGCGCGGGAGTTTATGGCTGACCTGCTGGCGTTGGAGATTGAGCGAGTAACGCCGACTGTTGAAAGTCATCATGCCGCCCTGCGCTGGGCGGAACGAATGGGACAGAGCAAAGCCTACGATGCCCAGTATGCAGCCCTGGCGGAGCAGTACGGGACGGAGTTGTGGAGCGCAGACCAGCGGCTGGTCAACACCCTGCAAGCACAGGGAGCAGGTTGGGCGCATTGGATTGGGGAGGTGTGAGGTGGCAGTCGTTACACGCAAAGGTTTGAAACTGGCAGCCCGCAACCTGGCAGCCTTGCCGTTCAGGGTTTTGCTGTTTGCGTTTGAGTGGGTGTTGCGCCTGACGATCATCGCCGTACTGGTCTTTGTGCTGGCTGTTGGCGGGGTGGGCTGGTACTTCTACGCCGTCAAAGCCAATCAGCCGATGCAGATTGACCCGCGCTTTGCCCGGACACTGCCGCCGGAAGGGATGACCTTCGGGAGTTCTGGCAAGACCGCTTTGCCGGGTGGGAGAAGATTGACGAACTCCGCTATGATATGGGGGTATCAAAAAGCGATGATAATTGTCGCTTTGTAGGGTTTGTCTTATTTCCCGCCTATCAAATCCTGGCTCCCTCCCTGCGGGTGTATTTCGTGCGCACCCAGCCCTGAACAGCCGAAGCCGAATCGTGGATTCGGGGGATAAAAGGCATCATTGCGCCGGAGGATTTGCCATTTCTCGATGCCTGGAGGTGGCAGATCGAGAACGAGTCATGGTGGTAGTGGGTTGACCATCAGGCTATCTGTAAACTGCCTCCACCGCAAAGACCGGCGGCAACTCCCTGACCTTGCAATTTTGTAAGGAACTGGAAAATACCACTTGCGAACGGAAAAATAACTTTACATGAGTTCAGGATAAGGGGCTCCCTGGCGTAGACTTGGATTTACCAAAACAAGCCTTCCAAGGAGCCCCCGATGGATAGTCAAATTGAATCGTTCTCTGAGCTCGATGATTTTTGCCAATCTTTTCTGCCTGTCTGGCGAAAACAATTGTTGAGCGCAGGTGAAATTCAGCGGCAGCGTGAAAGAAGCCTGAGCATGAGTAAGGTCATGACTATTTTGATCCATTTTCATCAATCACACTATCGTAATTTCAAAGCGTACTACACCGAATATGTGCTGGAACGCCTGCGCGCTGAATTTCCTGGTCTGGTCAGTTATAACCGTTTTGTCGAGTTTATTCCTTCCGTCCTGGTTCCGTTGTGTGTGTACCTGCGCACACGCTGTCTGGGAACTTGTACAGGCATTTCGTTTATCAATTCAACCGCTTTGGCGGTCTGCAAAAATCCCAGAATCCACTCTCATAAGGTCTTTGCTGGACTGGCAGCGCGTGGCAAAACCTCCACCGGCTGGTTTTTTGGCTTCAAACTTCATCTGGTTTTCAACGACCGCGGCGAATTACTCAATTTGATGCTCACTCCGGGCAATGTGGATGACCATAAACCTGTTCCTAAGTTGGCTCAGCGCCTATTTGGTAAGCTGTTTGGAGACAAGGGTTACGTCTCCCAACAGCTGGCGCAACAATTGCGTGAGATGTTCAATGTGCAGCTCATTACTAAGCTGCGCGCCAACATGAAGAACCAACTCATGCTGCTCACAGCGACCGGCTGCTCCTGCGTCGTCGCGCGATCATCGAGACGATCATCGATCAGTTGAAAAACATCTCGCAGATTGAGCATTCCCGGCATCGCAGTGTCACTAATTTCTTTGTCAATGTGCTGTGTGGTTTGATTGCTTATTGCCGTCGACCCATCAAGCCGTCGCAGGGCTTGGACAGTTATCTGCCCTTGCCCGTCTAACCCGAACTCACGTTACCATAACAAATTTCGAGCCGTCAATGCATTCCGTCTTTGAAACCACTTGTAACACCTGAAAACTTTATGTCGAACTTGATCTGGCGATTATTTTTGAAACACTGTCTAATGTCCCTAATTGTTTCACTCAAACAGAATTACGGAAAATATCCGCACGATTTGCATTTTGGCTGATTTAGGTAGTATTAAGTCTAAAAGGGTATAGCTGGCCTTGTAACCAATGCAAGTATTCAGATCAAGTGTATATATCGGT
Source organism: Bellilinea caldifistulae (assembly GCF_001306055.1). Lineage (GTDB taxonomy): Bacteria > Chloroflexota > Anaerolineae > Anaerolineales > Anaerolineaceae > Bellilinea > Bellilinea caldifistulae. The sequence continues at coordinate 251,700 of NZ_LGHJ01000017.1, forward strand.
GCCTGGAAATTTAGCTATGGGCAAAAGCGCTTTGTTGTCAATACATATTAACCTGCTTGTTGAAGTAAAATTCGTTTGAGTACAACCCAAAACATTTTCGTATCATCAATATTTTTTAAAAAATCTGAAATGAAGCGCCAGGTTCAATCTTAACGCTATAATTCTAATTGTGAAACCTTTACCATTGATTGCAACCAAATTTTTCCCGCTGCCATCGCCCGGGAAACAATTGAAGCGGCAGGGTCTTATCTCTCGCATGGAAGAGGGTTTGGCGGCGCGCCACCCACTGATTTTGATTTCGGCTCCCGCCGGCTATGGGAAAAGTACTCTCGTTGCGGAGTGGCGGGAGAGCACCCAACGAACAATCACCTGGCTTTCTCTGGATGATTCCGATAATGAACCTTCGCGTTTTCTTGTTTACTTGATTGCAGCACTTCAAAATGCGGACAAATCGATCGGGATGGAATTGATGACCATGCTGGAAGCCAATCAACTCCCGCCTCGCGAAACGATCATAGCATTGTTAACTGAAGACTTGTTGGCTTCTAGGAATTCGTTGGTGTGCGTATTAGATGACTTCCAGGTGATCCAGGACCCCAATGTCCTCGACATTCTGCAAGACCTCATCGTTCATCCCCTTCCGTTACAATTCGCCATTGTCACCCGGGAAGATCCCGCCCTGCCTTTGGGTCGCTTGCGCGCAAACGACCGGTTAACCGAGATCCGCGCTTTGGATTTACGCTTTACGAAGGAAGAAACGGCAGCATTCTTTCGAGAGGTGATGAACATTCCACTTACCGAGCGTGACCTTTCGCTTTTGCTGGAACGCACCGAAGGTTGGGTGGCGGGGCTTCAGCTGGCTGGTCTTTCCATGCAGGGAGGAAAAGACCCATCTGAGGTAATTGCCTCCCTGAGCGGGAATAACCGCCATATTCTCAGTTATCTCACCGAGGAAGTTCTCAAGCAACAAGAAACTTCCGTACAGGAATTTCTTCTATATACCTCGATCCTCTCAAAATTTAATGCGGATCTATGTAATGCCGTTACCCAACGAAGTGATTCGGCTGTCCTGCTGGAAGCAATGCTGGCTTCCAACCTCTTCTTGATCCCATTGGATGACGAAGGATTCTGGTATCGTTACCACCATCTTTTTGCGGAATTGCTTTTCAGTTATCTGCTCCGTTCCCAGCCAGGCCTGCTGAAAGAATTACATCATCGCGCCGCAGAGTGGTTTGAGAGCCAATCCATGCCAGCGGAAGCTATCGACCACGCTCTGGCTGCAAGAGATTTCGCCCGCGCTGCGACCCTGCTTGAAATAAATACCTGGACATTGTTGAATCAAGGATATGTTCGCCGTATCGAAGCCTGGATGCAATCCCTGCCTGTCGAGTGGCGTACCCAAAGCCCACGGACAAACCTCAGCTTTGCCTGGATGTATCTCCTGCGGGGAAATTTCATCAAAGTAGTACCCCATCTCCAGGAGGCTGAAACTGCGCTGGAGAACGCACCGGAGGCAGATGACTTGAGAGCAGAGTGCCATGCATTGAGAGCTAACCTCTTACAATCCCAGGGTGAGATTCCTGCCGCAATTGAAAACGCCAAAGAGGCTATAAAGATCGTCTCTCCGGGAAATGTTCGCCTGTTAGGGTTGGCGAATCTGGGATTGGGAGCAGGGTATCGACAAGCGGTGCAGTTTGATCTGGCAGTAAATGCCCTGCAGCAAGCAATTCGTTTCAGCCGTGAATCAGGCGACTCTGTCACGGGTGCATTAGCAGCCACGCATCTCATCCTGATGAGTCTCCAGCATGGGCGATTGAATCTTGCAGAAGCAGTGTCTTCGCAGATGATCGAACTAATGGAGTGCATCGGGGAGGCGGTGCCACCCATCATCGGCGCAATCTATGGGGCGTTAGGGTTAGTCTATTACGAGCGAAATCAGATCGAGCAGGCGCGTGACCATTATTTACGGGGAATTCATTAAGGAACCTTTCTCGGACATCATGCCTCCCTGGTCTATACAAAACTCAATTTTGCTCGCTTGTTAATGGCTGAAGATAATTTCATTGACGCGAAAAAGAATCTGCAAGATGCCGAGGTATTGGTCCAGGCAGGTGCCCCAGACTGGTTGAGACCCGGTCTGATTGCGCATCAGGTTCAATATTTTCTTGCAACCGGCAATTTGCCGGAAGCAGAAGCAATATTACGGCAGAGTGGCGTCACACCAGACGGGCGAATCACTCATGCCACAGATGAGATTTATCTTGCTTTTCTACGCATCAAGTTGACGCGTGGAAAAGAAGCAGACCTCCGTGAAGGAGCAGAACTTGCGGGGAGGATTCTCACACTAGCAGAAAGTGGCCAACGGAACAAAACAACCATATTGGCTTCCATGTTGGGAGCTTTGTTTCACGAACGATTAGGAGATACAAGATCTGCCTCTATGTGGCTCGAACATGCACTGGTATTAGCTGAACCTGAAGGATATGTACGCCTTTTTGTGGACGAGGGAATGGAAATTGTTGCATTGCTAAAGCGATTAACACCGACGGATTATATTCGGACCCTGCTGGCGGCGTTCCCTGCGGTAGAGAGATCTGTCGTTAGACCTCGGCCGGTAGATGGAATCATCGAACCACTCAGTGAGCGTGAAGTGGAAGTATTGCGATTGTTGGCGCAAGGGATGAAATATGCCGAGATTGCAGAGTATTTGTTCGTGAGTATGAATACAGTACGTTTTCACGTCAAGAGCATTTACGGAAAGCTAAATGTCGATAAACGGGTTAAAGCGGTTGAGCGGGCAAGGGAACTAAAACTGATCGAGTAACCCCAAAACCACATCAATTACACCTAACGGGCTACATCTTTGTGTAGTCCGTTTTTGTTTGATGCAAGATAAACTGCAAACATACGAGGAAACATGATGCAATCCAATCCCGACACAACTCTGAGCGCAATTCGCACGTATACCCTGATTATAGACGGGGAACTTGATGTAGATTTTGCTGCCGCCTTTTGTCCACCTGATACCATGCTTGAGCATGACGGGAAAACCCTCAGGTTGACTAACCTGCGCGTGGACCAGTCCGGCCTGCTGGGCATCATCCGCAGCCTGCACAACCTGGGCTGCGTCCTTGTTTCTTTATCCATCGATACCGGAGAAATATCATGAGTCCGCGAAATATGTCGCGCCGCGAGTTTTTGAAATTCACCGGATTGACGTTGGACGCAGCGGCCGTCGCCTGCTCCGGGCTGGGCTACGCCGCCACCCGTTCCCCCAGAACTGCCGACCCGAAAATCAAATTTGAAAAGGACCCTGCCGTGAATAAAAGAGTATTAATCGCTTAGGCCACCCGCGCCGGTTCCACCACGGAGATTGCCGCGGTAATTGGCGAAACCCTCGCCGGGCGTGGTTTTGGCGTGGACGTCAAACCCGCCAAAGACAATCCATCCCTCCAGGAGTACGACGCGGTGATCCTGGGCAGCGCTGTTCGCATGGCAAACTGGCTGCCAGAGATGGTGGATTTCATCAAGAAAAACCAGGCAGAGCTTGGAAGAAAACCCGTGGCGCTGTTCACCGTTCACATACTCAACCTTGGCGATAATGAGGCCAGCCGTGAGGCGCGGCATGCGTATTTGAATTCTCTTCATCCATGCTTGAACCCAATCGATGAAGCGTTTTTCCCGGGGAAAATCGACCTGGAATCCCTATCCTTTGTGGATCGCCTGATGGTGAAGATGGTTAAATCGCCTATTGGCGATTTCCGAGATTGGAAGCAGATTCGAGCCTGGTCACCAGTCATTTTTTGGGAATAAGTATTATTGTCTGAAAAACGAAAGAAAAAAGATGAAAAATCAAGTTGCATTGGTAATTCTCATCCCGTTAATATTTATCCTTGCGTTCATTGCTGCAGGTATGGGGCTCATTAGTCAGACACCTGGAGAACCTTTTCCTGTGACCACTCTACACGGCGAGCAAGTAACCATCAATGCGCACGGGCTGTACTACTGGGACACGGTCAGTTCCGCCACCCAGATGCAAGCCAACGACATGGTGACGCTCATACTTGGACTGCCCCTGTTGGCGGTTTCGTTCTGGCTAACGTTGCGCAATTCCTTACGCGGACGGCTGCTTCTGGCTGGCACGCTCGGCTTCATCCTCTACACCTACGTCACCATGTGCTTTGGGGCAGCTTACAACGCCCTGTTTATGATCTATGTCGCCCTGTTTAGCCTGAGCCTGTTTGCCTTTGTGTTGGTGATGATGTCCTTCGACCTGACGACCCTGCCCGCGCATTTTTCCGACAAACTGCCGCGCGGCTGGATTGCGGGCTTGCTCTTCTTCACCGCCGTCTTCATTTCGCTCGCCTGGCTGTGGCGCATCGCCCCGACTTTTACTCCGGGGTCAATCCCCGCCCTTGAAAACACGACCAGTATGTTCATTCAGGCGATGGATTTGGGACTTATCGTCCCGCTATGTGTGTTATCGGGCGTCCTGCTTTTGTACCGAAAGCCTTGGGGCTACCTACTGGCTTCGGTGGTGTTGATAAAGTTCCTGACGATGGGAACGGCCGTCAGCCTGATGGCGCTCAACATGGCGCGCCTGGGTGTGTCCGTCAGCGCGGTGGAATTGGTGGTTTTTCCCGCCATGGCCATTGCCAACCTGGTCATGGTGTCGTTGCTGCTTCGGAATATCAAGAATTAGAACAAAGGAGGAACAAATGGATAAAAAATTTGGTTTCATAATCATCTTGGGAGCGCTGATAGGCGCGGTTTTCGGTGTGTCTTTTACGCCAGTCATCGAGAGCGACATGTTTGCCGTCTTGGGCGGAGCGCTCGCAGGGATTTTCATCGCCTGGTTCATCGCCACCGCTCTTCGCCAGAAGTCTGCCCGCCAGTGGCCTCAAAGCGAGAAAAGGGACGAACAGTAAAATATGCATCACCATCTGTATCTAATCGGCTTGAGTGCATCACGACCAGATTAAGATTTTGAACGGAATTTATTAGGAGACTATCCAATGACTGATTTTAAACCCGCAATAAGTAACGCTTTTCAACTATTCCTGAGCGAAGCACCTCAACATGCTGAGGCTTGGATGACATTAGTTCAAGGATTGGATAACGCGAGTGCCCTGGAGAAGAAAACTGAAGAATTGGCATATTTAGCCGTTTTGGCAGCCTTACGAATGGAAAGCGGTGTTCCCTTTCATGTGCAGTCAGCCAAAAATGCAGGTGCTTCACGTGAAGAAGTGATTAGTGCTGTTCTTATCGGTTTGCCTGCCGCGGGTCACTGCGTGACCCAAGTTCTGCCGGCGGCCATAGCCGCTTATGACGAAAGTCAATCATAGCACAAACCTAAGAGAACCTGGCGATAACAGACAGCGCATAAAGAAAAAGCATTTGGCAGGTAAGAAACAACAAATAATTATGAAACTCACCATTTCCCAACTCTCCAAACAATATCCGCGCAGCGTCTGGGGATTGCGCGACTTCGACTTGGAACTCGTCCCTGGCGTGATTGGCTTACTGGGACCGAACGGCGCAGGTAAATCCACGCTCATGCAAATCCTGGCGACGGTAGTCCTGCCCAGCGCAGGGACGGTCAAATGGAACGATGCCGACATCCTCAAATCGCCAGACACCCTGCGCGCCGTGCTCGGATATTTGCCGCAGGATTTTGGCGTCTACCCCAATCTGACTGCCGTTGAATTTCTCGAATACATGGCTGCTATCAAAGGCATGGATGCCAAATCCGCCCGCAGCCGCATCGAAGAATTGCTCGTTGTGCTCAATCTCACCCTTGCAGCGAAGCGCCCGCTGGGTGGATATTCTGGCGGAATGAAACAGCGCGTTGGTATTGCCCAGGCTTTGCTCAATGATCCACAACTGCTCATTGTGGATGAGCCCACCGTTGGTCTGGACCCCGAAGAGAGAGTTTATTTTCGCAGTTTGCTTTCCGATTTATCAGGTGAGCGCATCATCATTCTCTCGACACACATTGTATCGGATGTGGAAGCTGCCGCCACTGAAATCGTCCTCATCAACCAAGGACGCAAAATTCAACACGCCGCGCCTGAAAACCTACTGGCGCAGTTGGACGGCAAAGTTTGGCAATGGACGATTCCATCCTATGAGTTGCCCACCCTCAAGCAGAAGTATCTTGTCAGCGGCATTATTCGCCGCGAGAATTTGATTCAGGTTCGCGTGGTTAGCGATGCGTCTCCATCGCCGGAAGCTCAAGCCTTATCGCCAAGCCTTGAAGATGCCTATCTCCATCTTATGCAAAACGGGGACAAATCATGAACGCCCTGCGTGTCCTCTATCATTTGACGCGCGCCGATTTTTTGGAGCGCGTCCGCCGCTACAGTTTTCTCATCACCCTGGGGTTGGCGTTGTTTCTGGGTTACAGCATCGCCAGTGGACAACTGACGCTGGTAGTCGGACAACACTATCGCGGGATGCTTAACTCTGCCTGGGTGGGTGGATTGATGTCGGCGATGGTCAACTTTTTCCTGGGGCTGTTCGGCTTTTATCTGGTCAAAGGCTCGGTCAGCCGGGATTACAAAACAGGTGTGGGGCAAATCATGGCGGCGACTCAGCTCAAACGTCCGATTTACACGGTAGCGAAATGGATGAGTAACTTTGCCGTGCTGGGTGCCATGGTGGTCGTATTGATGGCTGTTGCTGTGGTTATGCAAACCCTTTTCCGCGAAGCCCCAGTGATCCAGTGGTGGGCATTGCTGACGCCGTTTTTGTGGCTGGTTCTGCCATTCATGGCGTTCACAGCCGCACTGGCTGTACTGTTTGAAACCATCGCAGGACTGCGCGGCGGTGTTGGCAATGTGTTTTATTTTTTCTCCTTCATCATTGTCGTCACAGCGCTCAGCGCCGCCGTCTGGCTGGGAGCCAGCCCAGCCCTCGACCTGATGGGGATGGGTATCTTGAGCCGCAGCATGGGGCAGGCGGCGCAAGCCGTTTACCCAAATTACGATGGCAGTTTTCGCATCACCTGGCTTGTTCCACAGTTCCAGATTTTCCGCTGGGATGGCATAGACTGGACGCCCGAAATCATCCTCTCGCGCCTGGCGCTGATTTTTGTCTCCATCGGGATTGCCGCGCTGTCTGCCCTTTTCTTTGACCGCTTCGCCCCCGCGCGGAGTCAACCCTCCAGGCGGATGGAGAACGCTTCGGACTCCCCCGCGCCTGCTCCCGCGCTCGAAGCGGCTCCCCGCTCGAACCTGGTCCTGACCCCGCTGCCCGCCGCCCGCGCCCGCTTCCGTTTCGGCGCCTTGTTCGCCGCCGAATTGAAACTGCTCCTGAAGGGACAGCGCTGGTGGTGGTATCTCGTCGCCGCGGGACTGCTGCTGGCGCAGTTATGCGCGCCATTGAAGTCCGTCCATTCGCTGCTGATTGCTTCCTGGCTTTGGCATCTCCTGCGCCTCAGCAAACTTGGTTGCCGCGAGACCGTTTACAACACCCGCCAGATGATTTTTTCCGCGCCGCGCCCGTTGGCGAATCAACTGCCAGCCGCCTGGCTCTCCGCTTTTGCGGTCACCGCCCTGCTGGGTTCAGGCGCATTGATGCGCTTTCTCCTCGCGGGTGAGACGTTCAGTCTGCTCGGCTGGCTGACGGGCGCGCTTTTCATCCCCTCGCTGGCGCTTGCCCTCGGCGCGCTGACGGGCAGCAGCAAAGCCTTTGAAGCGCTTTACGTGCTATGGATGTACCTGCTCAGCCAAAAAGTCCCTGCCTTCGATTTCATCGGTCTAACGCCCCAAAGCCCGCTGAGCGCTTACGTTTTGCTATCGCTGCTCTTGCTTTGCCTGGCTTTCATCAGCAGGTCCACAATGAAAATCAAAACTATGCGATGATTGAATGAACAATGAGGAGAAAGAATGACTCACATTTTGAAATGCCACGACAATATAGCCAAAAATCTTGTGCGCGGAGAGAATTGTTATCTATACGATGATCAGGGAAGGCGTTACATCGATTTTGAATCGGGAATTTGGTGTACAGTTCTCGGTCACAGCCACCCACGGATCAGCCAGGTTGTTGCAAAGCAGGCTGCAACATTAATGCATTTGGGAACTCGTTATCCAAATTCTATTACCGAAGACGCAGCTTTGGCTGTGTTGGGTATTGTTGGGCTGGATAATGGTAAGTGCATGTTTCTGAGTTCGGGCAGTGAGGCTGTTGAGTTTGGTGCTCAAACAATCCGAAAAGTGACCGGTAAAAACCTTTTATTGACTTTTTCTAATTCCTATCTGGCAGCTTATGGATCAGCCGGAAGAAAAAATATTGATGAATGGTATCTTTTCGATTGGGATTCAGACTCAGAATCAAATCAATCCCTGATTCAAATTCCATTTGAGCACATTGGCGGTTTTATTTTTGAGCCTGGAGGCAGCGGTTCGGGATATGTCCGGTTTCCACCGCAACCTGTGGTCACCAAAATTATTCAAAAAATCCGTGAGGCAGGCGGCCTCGTCATGTCAAATGAAGTCACAACTGGGATGGGGCGAACAGGAAAGTGGTTTGGTTTTCAGCATTATGATTTTCAGCCTGATATTGTTGCTCTTGGAAAAGGTCTTGGTAATGGCTATCCAGTCAGCGCAATTGCTATGAGCATGGATGTGGCCAAAAAACTTGAGGACAGTGGGTTACGATATGCTCAATCCCATCAAAATGACCCATTGGGTTGCGCCGTGGCAAAGGAAGTCATCGCTGTTCTGCGCGACGAAAGCCTGATTGAACATGGTGCAGCGCTCGGAAAATATTTTTTGGATAGATTGCAAACTTTGGTCGATGAGTTTGCCATTGTAAAACAAGCGCGTGGTCGCGGAATGTTGTTGGGATTGGCATTTTACCCGAATGAAAGATTCTCTGCTGAAACAGCCTTTCATGCTTTGCTGGAACAAGGTTTACTTGTTGGATGTTATCCAGGTGGAAATATGTTACGTTTTGACCCTGCTCTGGTCATTGAAAAACAATGTATTAACCGTCTTTTTGACTGTCTTGAAAAAGTTTTACAGGGACTCAAGCCCCAACCGTCTTTAGGATAATGCGCGAAGAAAGAAGCTATGCTGTCATGAGTCAATCGTTGAATTTTTCTCCTGCCCTTGTCCAATACCTGCCTGAAACCTGTACCTTGCTTCAGTCTGCCAACCTGGTCGTTCACCCCACCGTCGTACGGGTAGTTCTGCATGGTTCGCGCGGCCTGGGAGGCGGCGCTCGTCCAGATTCAGATATTGACCTGAGTCTGATTGTGGATTTGCCTGTCAACTTGGAAGCAACGCAACTTGAGCCGCTTTTGCATGTTGTTTTCCAAACCACGTTCAACGCCTGGCAATCTGAGATTGAGCCAGATCTGGCTGTGATATTTAAGACTCGCGCCTGCGCGCTGGACTGTTTCACTCAAACAAACTGGCAGGATGATATGTGTTCCATCGGTGGATACGACTGTTTTGGCTTGTACAAAGTCCAAAAAGGTTTCAGCGGTCTTGTTACTCACGCCGGGATTGAGATCAGGCGCATGGTCCCCTGCCTGGAAATCTGGAGACGAGCCATCTGTTGACCCCGTTGCAGATGGCAAAATATTCGCCTTAGAAATTTTAATTGAAAACTAATACAAGGAGAAAATAAAAAATGAACAACAATTCAACTTCCCAATCTCAGAGAAATCGCCGCAAGCAAATTGCAGCCAGCTTGGGGCTTGGCGTTGCCCTGGGCATAGCACTTGGTGCCGCACTGGGAAACGTTGCGCTGGGTCTGGTGATTGGCATCCTGATCGGGGGTTTGGGAGCCGCTGTTCGAGCCAAGAGATCATAATGAAGAAATCTCGTTGGCTGGGTTTCGCTATTCTGCTCGCTATAGCAGCGATTTCGTTCGCTGCGCTTTTTCCCCACCATCAGCCTTTGGCTGTGAGTGGAGCTTATGCTGTTCGAACAGAGCGTTACACCTACATGGACGACCAGCGCACGGAACCATATACCAACAGCAGCGAATTTCGACAGATCAATGTGACCTTTTGGTATCCCCAAAATGAGAGCGATGGCGAAATCTTCCCGCTGGTTATCTTTTCACATGGCGGGCTTGGCTCGGAAAACAGCAATGAGTCTCTGTACCGCGAGTTAGCGAGTCATGGCTATGTGGTCTGTTCGATTGGTCATCCCCACCACGCCTTGTGGACAAAAAGCAAAGATGGACACTTGACTTTCGTAAGCCTGGAATACTTTGGCGAGCTCCAACGAGAGGATGCCCATGCCGACAAAGAGCAAAGTTACCGCTACTACCAGAAGTGGATGAATATCCGCACGGCAGACATCAACTTTGTGGTGGATACCCTCCTGACAAAAGCCGCGGAAGGCACAAGCGGCGTGTACACCCTCATAGACGGCACAAAAATCGGCGTGATGGGGCATTCCCTGGGCGGCTCGGCAGCGCTGGCTATCCCAAGGCAGCGAGAGGATATTGACGCAGTCATTGCGCTGGAATCTCCTTTTCTCTACGACATCGTTGGCGTGGAAAATGGTGAGTTCATCTGGCTGGACGAAGAATATCCCGTCCCCGTCCTCAATATCTACTCGGACAGCTCCTGGAGTCATCTCGCCGAATGGCCGCAATATGCCCGTAATGCATCGCTGCTGACCAATGCTCCGGCGACCGCTATCAGCCTTTACCTGCCTGGCAGGGGACATTTCTCGCTGACTGACCTCTCGCTTGCCAGCCCGCTGCTGACAAGAATACTCGATAGCGGGAGACCAGCGCGCGATAGCGTAGAATATCTGCGCGAGGTCAATCAGACCTGTCTGGAATTTTTCGACCGCTATTTGAAAAATCAATAGGTGGAGATAAAGCGATGACTCTAAACGAGTGTCAACGTGAAATGCGTTTCAACTTTCTGGGCGGGTTTGCCGGGCAGCTGGTTTCCGGAATCATCTGGTTGGCCGCGGCGGCGCTCGGAACCTGGCTCTCGCCTGGCGCGGGCATGGCTGTGCTCTTTTTCGGCAGCATGGGTATCTTTCCGCTCACCCGGTTGTTGGTGCGCCTGATGGGGCGTCCCGGCAAAGTCAGTCCGGATAATGGGTTATGGCAGTTGGGTTCCCAAGCGGCATTTACAGTACCGCTCAATTTCCTGTTGGTCGGTGCGATAACGCTTAACCGTGAAAACTGTTTTTTTCCGGCGGCGATGATTGTGGTCGGCACGCATTACCTTCCCTTCATCACCTTGTACGGCATGAAAATGTTCGGCATTCTAGCTGGTTTGCTGGTTAGCCTCGGTGCAGGGCTGGCGCTGTACGGACCGGATATGTTCAGCCTGGGCGGCTGGGTCACTGCCGCCCTTCTGATTGCTTTTGCCTTCCTGGGGCGATCTCTGGTTTTGCTGGAGGAAAAACGATGAATCCAAGTTATCCGATTCTCGAAAACGATACCGTTTCCGCGTCCAAACTCGAACCATCGCGCATCATTGCGCCGCGCGATGTACCTGAGCACTGCGTGATTTCGTTTTTTCGCGAAGTGAATGAAAAAGTGACAACTGAAAAGCAAGCCAAAGTCGCTGTCGCCAACCGCTGGGAGGATGGTGAACATCCCCTTTACGAAATCGAGCACCGCGGCCGGCGGCTGGCATTTTTTCACCCCGGCGTGGGCGCGCCGCTTGCCGCCGGATTGCTGGAAGAGGTCATTGCATTCGGCTGCAAGAGATTTGTCGTGATTGGTGGCGCGGGGGTGTTGGAGAAGGGACTGACGGTCGGCAAACTCATTCTGGTCGAGAGCGCCGTGCGGGATGAAGGCGTTTCATATCACTATCTCGCGCCGGACCGCGAAATTCAGGCGCCGCAACCGGCACTGGCAGCGATTCGCGCCGCGCTCGAAACGCGCCGCGTTCCGTTTGTGAGCGGCAAGACCTGGACAACCGATGCCCCCTACCGGGAAACCCAGGCGGTGATCGCTGCCCGCCGCGCCGAGGGTTGCCTGACGGTCGAGATGGAAGCCGCCGCGCTGCTGGCGGTGGCGCAATTCAGAAAGGTTTTGCTGGGGCAAATCCTGTATGCGGGCGATGACCTGAGCGGTGAATACTGGGACAATCGCGGCTGGCAATCGCGCCGTGAAGTGCGGGAGAGTCTGTTCTGGCTGGCCGCCGATGCCTGTTTGGAGATGTGAACGTGAAACATAAATACACTGTCCTCATCCTTTTAATCACGGCGGTTGGGATGATCTTCATCACGCGCGCCTGGCTGGCTGTTCACACGGCTGCGCCGCGCACTTTTGAAATTTTTGATATCCTGACGGTGGTCAGTGCGGTTATTCTTTTATTGAAAGGCGGCCGCAGCTTGCGGTGGGGAGATTGGGCGGCCGCTCTGGTCCTGGGCGCAGTGGTTACCGCAGGAATGCTGTTTGCCACGCTATTCTCCCCCTATCCTTTCTTGGGGTTCATTAAAAGCAACGCCGAACAGGCTGTCATTCGCGGAACATTCACAACCCTGGCGGCATTGGGCGGGCTGGTGGTGATGCGCCGGGGCGGACCGGTGCAATTTCACGCGGCTGCGGGCAACTGGCGGGCGATAAGCAAAGGCATATTGTTGGGACTGGTGATTGGTTTACCGTTGGCCGTTCTCAATGTTTTTGCCTTAAAGTTCACGCAGGGGCATCCCATTCAATGGCAAAGTCCCGGTGCGGCGCTGCTGGACGCCCTGCAGCCCGGGATTGGAGAGGAAGTCATCTACCGCTTTGCTTTGTGGGGTTTGCTGTGGCTGATGCTGCGAAAAAGCCTTCCGGAAAAGGCACACGGGATATCCGGGCTGCTGGCGATGCTGATCCACAATTATTCGCACTTCGACGACCTGTTTATCCAATCGCCGCTGACGGCGCTGGGGTTAGGCGCCGTGCTGGCGCTGGTGTGGGGGTTACCGCCCCTCCTCCTTGCCCGCCGGCGCGGACTTGAATCCGCCATTGGATTCCATTGGATTCAAGATGCGGCCCGTTTTCTGGCCGGTTATTAGGTTTGACAATTCGCTTCGTACCAAGAACGGCACAAATCAAATATCTTGAGGCGGCATGTATTTTGAGATGAACACAACTGACGACAACCTTAATCAACTCCTTTCAAACTCTTATATCCTGGCTGGTTCACCCTGCTGCGGAAAAAGCACGCTGGCAGAACGACTAAAGGATGAATTTCATTTCCAATGGTATACCGTGGACGACCACCAGGATTTGCATCTCAAACAATGTACGCCTGAGAGACACCCAACTTTGTGCTGCTACGCATCCATGTCCTGGAATGAAAGATGGAGCCGCCCCGTAAACGTTCAGGTGCAAGAGGTGTTTGCCATTAGCCGCGAACGGTTTGAGATGATTCTTCAAGATCTGGAACCATTTGATCCGGCAAAGCCGCTAGTCCTCGAGGGGACGGCATTTCTGCCAGAATGGCTGGCAGCCCACCGGGTCGACCCCGGACGTGTGATTTTTTTTGCACCCACACCGGAATTTCAACGCCGCCAGTACGGCAAACGCTTATGGATCAGGGATATATTGAAAGAATGCGAAGATCCGGAACAGGCATTTGAGAATTGGATGCTGCGTGACCAGGCCTTTGGAAGGGAAATACTCCGCCAGGCTGTGGAGAGGCAGTATCGGACGCTGTGGGTTGACGGCCGGCAAACCATAGACGAACGATATCATGAGGTCAAAGGAATGCTGGCTATCTGACAGTCTATGAAGGATATCGGGGTGGTTGACGGATGAAAACCAAGGAGAGTTTTTCCCAAGGAAAATTCGTACCAGTGACTCATCAGGTCGATCGTCGTCAATGACCATCCCTCTCATGCGATAGCGCTGAATTTGATCCCAGATGGATAGAACTGGTTTGAGAAAAAGATCAACCTCGGTGAGCATGCAAAGTAGAGGCGCGGTGGGTACAATTGATAAGATTATCCCCAGAATTCTCAAGGCAACAAAATCAATTTGGGGATTAATTATTTGTGTATTGTACTGATCTAAAATTACATCCATAGACCGACTGCTTCCCCACCATAGTCCAGGATAATCTTTCAATCGTATTCCACCAAATGCCAGGCATTTCATACCACTTAGCATTTGCGACTTCCTTAGGGATATCTGGATCTGGGGCGGTGCCTCGCGCAAGAGCTCCATCCGGATGGATACCAACCTCCGTATAAACAAATGAATAAATTGGACCCAGGGTGGCTAAAGATAACATCATACCCCACCCGCACCGGGAAGGTTCTGCCGTTTTTGCGGCATCAATCCGATCAGCAACGAATTCAAAGTAAGTCATCCCCTTCGGAGCTTCAGGAACCTGCATAGGCTGGTTTCCCTTGTAGGCAACGAATAAAATACTGGAGCAAATCGCCAGGATGACAGTAGTTTTGACAACCCATCCAATCAACTTAAGAATAACTACGATGAATTTCATTTTCTCCTTAATTCTCTTGATTCATCTGATACTGATCCTCAGGTCGGGCACCTTCTCGTAGGACCCGGTTATAACGAATCTCCTCGCGATACATTCGATCAAGAGCAACCTCAATCACATCGCTTTCACTCCGTCCCATAACGCTTGCCATCGCTCTTAATTGACTCACGCCTTCTGGGCTAATTCGAAAAGATCGTACTGGTTTTTTCGCGGAATTTGTTTTCGGCATGCTCGTTTTCCTTATCGGTTAGTTTATCTATAATGTAATACTCTAGTATTTCTTTGTCAAGTTAATTTCCACTTTTTTCCTAATTTCGTCAAATATGTCCCCCTAGGATAGGTGCTTTCTTCTTGCTATGATTAGAGTCACAACCAAATATCTGTTCGGTCGCTGATAATCATCAGCTGTTCCAAAGAATCCTTGGAGCGACCATCAGCTTCTTCCCTATCTACACAACTTACGTGCGTGTAAATATGCGTTGAGATCTAGATGGTCGCTTTTGTTTTAACTTACTTTCGAACCCGTTAACCGGAAAAGGAGAAAAAATTGAAAGAAATTCCAGTCTCAAAACGTAATCTGATCATTGCCGTCATCTTGGCAGTTGTCGTTGCTTTAGGTATCCTGGTGATCGAAAACTGGCCACTTCATACGGAGCAAGGTTCAGCAGCAGCAACCAACGAAGATCGTCTGGTTTCTACTGCAGCGGTCAATGCTATCGAGCAGGTCTTCCAGGTGAACTATCAGGAAGGAAAAGAAGCCTGGCTTGAGCGTATCTGCGAGGTAAGCACTCCCGCTGGATGTGAGCTGTTTTCGGCCGGCGCAGACCGTATGTGGGAAAAATACGTGGATGCCAAATCTGTGGTCACAGCTGCCTCTCAGGCAGCAGAAAAAGTAGCAGACAATGGTTTTGAGCAAGTCTGGAAGATGACCATCACGCTATCTTCTCCCCTACCAGGCAGCAATAAAACCCAGGATACAGCATATGTTGTTCTCGCGAAAACAGAAAGTGGTTGGAAGTTTGATCGTTTCCTGATGGAAGAAGAAATCAATGCCATTCTCGCTCGGGGAAAAACTCCCACCACAACTGTAGAAGAAGGAAAGAAGTAGTGAAAAGAATCTTCCTGATCATTGTCGTTATGACCTTGCTCATACCATCTGCTGTTTATGCTCAGGGCACTGATCCCTGGTCAGAAGTTTTTCAGCCGGATGGAAATCTGAATCCTGATTTGATTGATCTGGGAGTTACCACAGATCACCCCGATTGGATGTCAATTGAACTGCCTTTTGGCCAGTCCATTGATCTTGATGCTAATTATCACCGCTATCAAACGCCTAGCGGGAATATCGTCGTCTTACCCTCTGCCTCGACGTTATTTTTTATGGCCATGAACTCCCAAGAAAGCGGTTTGACCGGCTCTTATGGATCACTGGGAAATGGTTACGGCAGCCTGATCTCTTTTCTTGGGCTTGTTGCCGGCGATAATCTGGATTGGAGCAAGGTACAGGCGGAACATCCAGAGTACACCAGCCCGGATCAATTCTGGGGAGCGGTTCTCAATGGGCAGCAAGATGTATGGACCTATTTCTCCGGGTGGGGATTCATCACAACCCTGCTTCAAATGACTTGGAATGATGGCGCTCTTCGCTCATTGTATTTGTTGTATCTGAATGGTTCACAAAACTGTGCGGCCATTCCAGGGGGGTGCTCGGGAATTGTCACCCCACCTCCTCCCCCAAGGGAGTGTCCTGATCCAACGGTTTCTATACAACAACCTGTCCTCGTTATTCAAAAAACTGCGCCGAACAATCCCCTGGTTGTGGGACAAGATACCGAAAATCGCCGCGGTGCAGATATCCAGGTCAGGGTGACAGTTCCTCCAGTGATCTTCACCTGGTATGAGCCGATTTATGAAGAAAGAGATGTTTGCCGCTCAGCCAGTTCCGGAGAAACCGCCAATTGTAATACCGGAGCTGGATCAGCTATGAATGATGGTGTTTCAGATACAGAAATGGTATTCAAGGAATGCCGGACACATGTAGAACATCTACCGGATGCGGTAGCATCACTGCAAGCTACTGCAGCATTGGATGGTGCCAGCCAGGATTGGATCACAGGTAGATTAGGGCAAACCCATTATGAAGCCTTCGTCCACCAGGCAAATTTCACCCTGATTCCCGGAATTGGTTCATGGACAGGCGGATGTGATGGCGGCGGCACCTGCACTGCTACTGGCCAGGCACTCCGTGTTCCATTTGCAGATCCAGGAACCTTCAACTTGCGAATGGACGTAGTGACCACGGGGACTCGCTTCCGCGGAGTTCCAATCACCCAACCGAGGCGAGTAGGGATTGATGGAACGATGCAAGTATATGTGGCTCTTCCGGCGCTGGTGCCTTAAAAGGTCAAAGTGCAGATTTTATCGATTGCGGTCGGTGTGTTGCTGACAGTCGTCCTGGGTTTCATGGCCGTCATCTATTTACTACTGGTGATTGGGTTGTGGTGTCCACGAAACGATTATGACAAGTAAGGAGGCATTGGTTCATGACAGATTATTTTGTCGTCTTTGGAGATTTTCTCACTGCTCTGCCTACTTACCTGTTGAACGGCGTCCTCGCAACCGTTTACTGGCTTGGCGAATCTGGAGCTGCTCTAGTAAGTATTCTTTGCGCAGGGTTGATCATCCGTTTCGTGGATCAACGTGTGCAATCCAGAGCAGCTTTCCGACCAGGACGAAGTGGGCGGGAGGCTGCTACTCCGGATTTATACACAGCTCAAATCACAACGGCGATTATTCTGGTGCTTTGGGTAATCAGCCAATGGGGGATGGGAGCACCGGTTCCCTGGCTGGGTGCAGCAATGTGGATCGCTGGCACAGTCATCCTTTTACTGGTGCACATGCAGGAACATACCCTTTTGTGGAATATGAAATCGGGAATTGCGATTTATTCCCTGGCCGTCATCGGAAGCCGGCTCTACCTGGCATACACCGCTCAATTATCAGCAGATCAATGGGCTGCACTGATAGGGACATCTGAAAGCGCATCAGCAGTGATTGCGAATACACGCGGAAATGTAACTACGATTATTCTTTGGGCTTTATGGTTGGTGATCCCGTTAGGTTATTTTGCCATGTTGCTGCAGCAAGTTCTGATCAATCCGATGTCGTTGGTCAATCCATTGGCAGGCGCCAGCGAGTTGATCAATCGCTATCGAACCAGAAGATAGGGTGATAGATGAAACCAGCACACAAAATCGTGGGCTTGCTTGATTTATCCCAAAGGGACGCTTCGCGTACTCAACCTTTTTAGGTGAGAGTCTTATGAACGTCGGAAATTCTTGATTAACGCCAGATTCTATTTCAACGATTGGAGGTCAATATGTCACAACTGATGGATTTGCTGCGCGGACCTGCTTTAGGCGTGATTGTCATGATCATCCTGATGGCAGGCGTTCTCATCATCACTGCATTTGCGGCGCTGATTGCCCAGATGAGTCTCTTGTTCCGGCTTCGACCTTGGAATACTTCCGAAAAGAGAAGTGAAAAAGGGAATGAAGGTTACCCACAAGAAACATTTGAGCAACGTTCCGCAACTCGTGAAGGCCAGCGAGCATCATCTCCCCATCGCCAGAGTTCACCATCGGAACATCCCCGCAGGGGACAGGTGGTGGTTGTCGAACCAAATACGAATGAGGTGGTTGATGCAATCTGGTGGGAAACAGTGAAGCAATAGCAATCCAGGGCTTCTCTTGCGCAAGTAAGAGCAGCCTCATGAATTTACCAGCTGGTCAAGTTGGCGAATTGATGAGGCAGAACGCCAAGTACGGAGAAAAGAGAACGATGATTATTGGAAAACTGACCGAAAAAATACCCTGGCTGAGAACGAAGGACTCTCTATCCATTCCAAATGACCTGGAAGTGGAAGGCACAGAGCTACATTTCAACGACCGAAATGAGCTGGACTATCTGGTCTTTCGTGTCAAAGAGCGGGAAGGCCCGCGGGAATATCAGGGATACCGGGCGGTCCGGCTGCTGCAATTACGCTACATCTCTCTGGAAGCTCGCCGGGATGCCGGGCTGCTACAAAAGATGCTTACGGTCTCGCGTGGTTTGTATGGCGCTCAAGTGGATCTGGTTTATCTGGCTGCCGGCGTTTTTAAGAACCCCAATGTTGGAATTGTTCAATGCTATGGAGTCGCTGCGTTTTCGCCAAAGAAAGATGAAGCTATCCAGCGTTCTTTACGTGATCTGTCTGCCTTACGAGCCGGATTGGTGGGTGCTTACCGTCAAATCCGCCTTGAACCACTTTCAACTGAAGTGGCTCAATGGTTAGCGCGTGCTCTGGAGCAGATGCCTTATGCCATTGTGGCTGTCGGGCATCCAGATCCACGTGAAAACGCCCACGGGGGTGATTCTTCGATGCGTGACCCATTAGTGTCTGGAAGTCAGGGTGCACAACAATATTCCATTCAACAGAGTGAACTGCTCTTTCGCGGTATGAGCAGCCTGAAAGAAGAATTCTTGTTGATGCTGCTCACAAATCATGTTCGTCTTGAAGATATTACTCGAATGTTGGCCGGTATGTTGGAAGACACCTCCGTTTACGCTTCCCGTCAGTTGGGAACCCGGGCTGTTTCGTTTGGAATCAGCCCGCCGGCCATTTTGACTGGGGGACTTGCTGAAAACGCATCCAGGTCTTATGGCACAAACCATTCGAGCGGCGTCACCCAGGGTGAAGCTGCCACAGATGGCGTCGCAAATTCAGAAGGCCAGGCGCACACCACGGGTCATGCCAGCACTCGCGGTTGGGCGCACACGGTTGGAATCTCCGAAACCGATACGATTGGTTTATCTTCCACGGTTGGAACTGCAGTCAGTCAAGGGACAGCTCATACCGAAGGAACAGCAGTAACCGATGGAACGTCCCACTCAGATTCGTCCGGTGTAGCGAACTCCCATACGGATAGCTCTTCCTATGGCGTGAATGGCGGTGTGAGTGGGAGCATTGCTCCGGCCGGCGTAGGTTTATCGGCTAACGTGTTAGCATATGGCAACCGGCCAGCCGGGGCACCCTGCTGAGTGCGGGGCGCCTTTCGCATTCCAGGTTTTAGGGGTAGTACCCCTGGTGGTTGAGTGAACGGGGACGCTGCCCCCGGGTGCGTGGCGTTTGGGCAGGCCGTCTTCGCGTATGGGAAGTCCTTGGACATGCCCGCTCTCGCGTTTGGCCGCCCGTTCGATTCCGCTCACCTGAGATCGGTCAGGCTACCACCCTGATCCAAGCTCGAAACTGTGTGTGATGCCATGCCCAATCTGGAACGCGCCCGGACCGGCTGGCCGGTGCTTGCCAGCACACATCCAAAGGAGGCTGGACATATGCTGCCATCTGATTCTACACCAAAGCGCAGCGAAGCTGCGCACCGTTTCGTGGGACTGGACGTCCACAAGCACTACCTGGTGGCCATCGGCATCGACCGCCAGGGGACCCAGGTCTTTGGACCTCACCACGTGCCCATCCCCAGGCTGGAAGAGTGGATCGCCAAGCACCTCACCCGTCAGGACGCGGTGGTACTGGAGATGACTACCAACACCTGGAAGATGCACGACCTCTTGGCTCCGCACGTGTTTTCGGTGACAGTGGTGCATCCGCCGCACGTGGCGCTGATTGTGCGCGCCCAGGTCAAGACGGACAAGAAGGCTGCCCTCACCCTGGCGCAGCTCCACGCTGCCGGACTCTTGCCGGGTGTCTGGGTGCCGCCTCAGGAGGTGCGTGAGCTGCGGGCGCTGGTTGCCCAACGCCACAAGATGGTGCGCCTGGGAGCGACCACCAAGAACCGCCTGCACGCCCTGCTGCATGCCAGGCACATCCAACCCCCAGAAGGTACAAAACTGTTCGATCCCGAGACGCGCTCCTGGTGGGAGAACTTGCCACTCTCAGCGCTGGAGCTGTACCGCCTGCAATCCGACCTGGACGCGCTGGACTTCGCCAAAGAGCAGGTAAAACGCCTGGAGCGCTGCCTGGCCGAGTTCGCCGCCAGAGACCCGCGCATGCCGCTGTTGGTGCAGTTGCCGGGCATCGGCCTGATCAACGGCGTGACCATCCTGGCCGCCATCGGTGACATCACTCGCTTTCCGGATGCCAAAAGCCTGGTGGGTTATGCCGGGCTGGGCGCACGGGTTCACCTGAGCGGAAATCTGCACGTCACCGGGCGCATCACCAAAGCTGGAAGGCGTGACCTGCGCCGGTCGATGGTGGAAGCCGCCCATCACGCGGTCGAGTGCAGTCCGCATTGGAAGGCCGAGTTCGAGCGGTTGGAGAAACGCAAGGGGCGCTCCAAGTCGGTGGTGGCGGTGGCCAGGATGCTGCTGGTTGCCCTGTGGCACATCCTCACTAAGGCAGAAGCCGACCGGCACGCCGCACCGCAGCAGGTGGCGACTTCGCTCTTTACCCTGGCGCACCGGGTGCGGGTGCAGAACTTGCCGGATGGGCAAACTGCCTTGCAGTTCACCCGCAACCAGCTCGATCGCCTGGTCATTGGGCAAGAGGTGACCCACATCCCGTGGGGCTCGAAGCGCTTCAAGCTGCCGCCGAGTAAGTTGAAGTAGCGCGCCTGGGTGACAAACGAAACTCGCTTGCGCGTTTCGCCCTCTCGCGAAGCGTTAGGTTCACGCGCGCCTTTTTATGAAATTGTTAAAGTTCCGATCGAGATTGAGTTTATCGCTTTCTGATCCATTGCCAGGGCAAGAAGAAAACGCAAAATATTAGCTATTCTTGTTGGCTGGGAGCTGGTATAATCCAGACAACCCCCAGAGAGCGGAACAGGCCCATTCCGATGGCTTGTTTCGTTTTCATTTAGGGAATGGCCTATTTGTCATGTTCGAATTTGTCCAGGTAGACGTCTATCTCCACTTCAACTAAAGGAATTAGTTGTACATTGGTGACTTTGGATTTTTTTAGGAGATTGCGCACTTTCTGGGTGACGACAATTCCATGATTGCGAATCAGGAAAATATCACTGCCGTCCCAATCGGCTTCGTCGAAATATAAACCTCTATATACCTGAAAGGGTTCGCCCCCTGGCACAGCCTGACGGGTAAGAATCTGGCTGCGGCTGCGATCTCTCTGACATTCGCTGCCCGTCACGGCAAAACCATGATAGCCGGGCAGCGGCTCGCCTTTCCGTCCGTGTACCTCTACCGGATATGTCGCCCAGCCGGTGATGTTATTCATTCGCAAGAGTTCTACTACTCGCTCTGATATGCAGACCAGCGGTATTAGACCCGACCAGAGAAAATCGGTGACCTGCCCACCCCGATAAGCGCCCAATCTCAAGGGAGTATCCAGTTTCAACCTCCCGCGAAACAGTTCTATCGCCTGCCCTTTGGTAAGCCAGTCACTATAGCCTTCGTCACTCAACCGGAAAGGCCTTGACGCCAGTGGATCGTCCAGACGATATAATTTGTTGTAATCAAGGATTGCCAAAGTGGACATCGAATCCATACTCCTTAGACAACCGTCTGGCAAAGTTCAGGATTTCTTCTTTTGTGCGTTCCGACTTAAAGAATTCTTTCCACTTCGCATTGTAAGCATAACTCCATCCTCGATGGGCCGTCGCATCCACCCAACTGCCAAACACAGGATCATAGATATTGATGCCTGCTTTTACAAAATCCTGGGCAAACTCCTGTGGCAAGACGTGGTGGGCTTCCATCCCCACAATATCATCCAGCCCTTTTCCTGTCAACCGCTACAAGTTCTCGCGGAAGTTCCAGCTGGCGAAGGACTTGAAAGCCTGTTCACCCGCTTCCTCGCCTGCCTCTTTGCCCAGCGTGACCAGCCCCCTCCGGGCAAGATCGTCCAACGGAAGCGAGACGGGCAGCAAATCATCCGGTTCGGCGGCTTCAAATCCTGCAGTCAGCGCCAGGTTTACAGCAGCAGCATCTTTGGCTTCCTGGGAAGCATTCGGATCCGCCAATACCCGCCCTGATTGCCAGGCGTCATACGCCGTCCAGCCATAATCGATAACTTTCAGCGCTACAATCGCAATGGCAATAATCGCAGGAATTGGTATATGGCCATCTGGGTCAATATACTTGACAGGGTTGCCATAACTGTAGGCATACCGATCCCACGCCAGCGGGTTGCCTGCCCCCGGCACGATACTATCCGGCTGGATGAAGCGTCCCAGCAGGGGGTCGTAGAAACGGGTGCGGTAGTCATACAGGCTCAAGGCGGCTTCCTCGCGTTGGGCGGTGAATTTGTAGCGCACGGAATACTCACCTGTAGTATAGCGCAATTCGCCCCAAGGTTTGTAGAGATAGCGAGAGCGGATTGTGCCGCCGATGTCGGTGACTACGCTGGTCGAACCCAGATGATCACCGAACAGGAAATAGACACTGCTGGTTGTGGCAGTGTATTCCCTCACAGCAATCCGCTGGCTGCCGATGAATATGTAGTTGCGCCAGGTCTGCCAGGCTGAGGGCATCTAACCCCAGTGCAGCCCAGTCTCCCCAGCCAACGGCACAGCCGCGCCTGGCCTTATCGGCAATCATGTAAAGGTCAAAGCCCAACATGGCTACATCGAAGAGCGTCTCGATGAACTCCCCGCTGGAGTCGTACCAAAAACCATCATGAAATAGGACTATGGGGAGGTTTTGTATAAATTTATAAAGGTGCTTGGATTATTTTAAGTGAGAAAGTAATTGAGAAAGTTATGACTTGAAATTTCGGGGAGTAAACCTGTTGTAAAGGATCAGGTCTTTATAAGGGAAAGGATATTCGCCGGTTTCAATGCGATGCATCACATCATAAGGACTCCAAACCATCAGGTATTCTTTGGTTTTGTATTCATCGGGTAAGATAGGACCAAGGCGTATGGATTTCTCTCCGTCCCAGTAATACCAGATGGTGGCTTCACCAGTTTTTTGATTATATAAGGTAGATACAAACCCCGGATATTGAAGATTCTCAACCCTTCTTGATCCAATGATGGTCCAAAGTCCTGTCCTTACTGCGGCAAATAGTCCCGTAATTACTGGAGGAAATAATTCACCGGAATTTACAATTAAGTCCAGATCTGGCTTCTCAATTCCAATGTGTTTGAATACTTTAATGATAGGCCCCATTCTATCTCTAATGATGTGTTGAGCGTATGCTTTTCTTTGATTGGATAAAGAAATTTCAACAATATTACCAATACGGATCATGACTCGTTCCTCATTTGTGCCCAATGATTCTTAGAATCTCCAACCCACGCGGATTACGCAACCTTTTTTCTGTAAATTCGAGTCAGAAATATCCATCGTTCTTTAACAATCAAATGACTTGCCAGAGCAATAATGTTTGCCGATCTGCCACTCTTCTGAGATCTCCATCAAGAGGGCT
>NZ_LGHJ01000031.1 GCF_001306055.1 Bellilinea caldifistulae
TAGCCCACAATCTACGAAAATTGGCTGCCTGATCAACAGCCAATTTTTTTTGCTGGTCAAAACGGGTTTATTTGACCTGTTTTTCCTTACCAAAAGGGCTGCCTAGATGTTCTTTCCAGACAGCCCCTGTGTGTAATCCGTTGAGGATGTTCAGGCCTCCTTACAGAGGTTGAGTCCATCAGGCGCTGGCATTTTGCTTGCGGAACCAGGTGCGCCACTCTTTGTTTTCCCAAACGACCAGGATTGGGGCGGCTACGAAAATTGAGGAGTACGTTCCGCTGAACAAACCAACCAGCAGGATGACTGCAAATTCCCGCAGGGTGACTCCGCCAAACAGGGCCAGGGCAAGCAGCATAAACTCAACCGTCATCAATTGGGTATTGATTGAACGCTGCAGGGTTTGAACGATGGAGTGATTGGCCAGTTTTTCAAAGGGCAGTTTCCGTAAAAATGCACTGTTTTCTCGAATACGGTCAAACACCACAATCTTATCCTGTGTGGAAAAACCGATGACGGTCAGCAAGGCGGTCAGGAACAAGGAGTCCATCTGCCATCCCCACAGGACAGATCCAATGCCGGTGATGCTGAAAACTACCAGAATATCGTGAATCATGGCGATGATGGCGCACACCCCGTAACGGAAGGCATGGGGGATACCGCGGAAAGCGTAAGTGATGTAGAGGACTACCGCCAGCGCTGCAACAGCAACTGCGAGAGCAGCACGATTGGTCACCTGGGCCGCAATCACCGGGCCAACACTGTCGAAGCGATTGACCGTAATTTGCTCAACCCCAAACCTCTCTTCCATGGTGCTGACGACTTTGTTCTTGGCCTCCTCGTCCATGAAAGGAGAGCGAATGACCAGAATATCCCGTTGACCGGAAGGACCGGCTGCGGTTTGAACCTGTACTTCCCGAAAACCCATTTCGTTGTAGATTTGCACCACTTCCTCGGTGGGAGGTAAATTAGTGGTCGGGAATTGAAGCTCAAGGATGGTACCGCCGCTAAAGTCAATTGCCAGTGGCAAACCATTGATGGCCAGGATGATCAAACCGGGCAAAATGACCAGCAATGAGAGGGCAAAAAAGTAATAGCGTTTTCCAAGAATATCTAACATGGTGTTTGCCTCTATATTCCGAATAATTCGGGACGTTTTTCGGGTTCCTTGATGGATTCAAGGAATAGACCCAGCAAGGTGCGCGTGACAAATAAAGCCGTGAAAAGGCTGACTACTACGCCAAGGGCCAGGGTGAGGGCAAACCCTTTGACAAAACTGGCGCCGAAAGCAGAACCAAACCAGAACAAAATGCCACTGGTGATCAGCGCGGCAATGTTCGAATCACGGATGGACGGCCAGGCCCGCCTCCAACCGAGGTCAATCGCCTGTCGAATGGTTCGTCCATTCCGCAACTCTTCCTTCAATCGTTCGAAAATCAGAATGTTGGCATCCAATGCTGAACCCGTACTGAGCAAGAAGCCGGCAATACCCGGTAAAGTCAGGGTGACCGGGATGGCTTTGAAAATGGCGAAAGTCAAAAGGGCGTAGAAAATGAGCGAAAGATCAGCCACAAAACCGGGTACGCGGTAGTAAATGGCCATGAATAACATGACAATGGCAAAGCCGATCAGACCGGCGATGAGGGATTTCTCAAGGGAATCTTGACCAAGGGTGGGGCCGATGACACGAATTTGTTCGATGTTGAGCGGGATTGGCAGCGAGCCATATCGCAATTGTACGGCGAGGGAATTGGCGCTTTCAGCAGTGAAACCACCCCGAATCACGCCCTGTCCGTCTTTGATGGGTTGCTCGATGACCGGCGAGGAAATCACTTTTTTATCCAGAACAATGGTCAAATACTTGCCGACATTTTGAGTAGTCCACTCTTCGAAAATCTTGCCGGCTTCCGGGTTAAATTCAATGGCGACTTCGTACTCATTCAGTTGACCGCGTACAACTCCCACGGATTTCAAATCTTTACCAGTGAGAATGGTATGGTAGCGGATCTTGCCATCCTCTTCCGTGGGCTGAGTGACTGGTTCGGGCAAGCCAAAGTCGGTCAAAATTTCGGTACCGGGGGGTAAGGGCGTGTTTCCGGTGTCAACAAATTCCAGCTGACCGACCTGCCGAATTGGATTGATGACCTCTTCGGCATCCGTAGCCCCGGGAAATTCACCAACGATGATCCGTTCACCAGCGGTTTGGAAGACCACTTCGCTGACGCCTAAAGCGTTCGAACGGTTCTCCAAAATGGTGGCGGCGTCCTGTAAATTTTGTTGGGTTACGGCAATTTCCGGGGGGACGCTCAGAATGACTTGCATTCCCCCGCGTAAATCCAGACCAAGCACCGTTTCCAGTTTTTTCTCAAAGGAACCAATCTTGATTCCCGGATTGTTTGGTAAATCTATCCAAACTGCCAGAGCAAAAATTATGAGAATGACGATCAAGTTGACAAGACGACGATTCATTAATGCCAGGCCTCCGATTCATGCAAATGCCAGCGCTCCGCTGGCGATGGGGAAGATTATACTCCCATTAGTGCAGGTTTGGTAGGGAGGCGGTTCTCCGATGAGTGATTTTGAAATTTGAGATTGTTGAAAAACAAATAACTGGGATTGACGAAAAGGGGAAAACCTTAATACAATCGAACCAAACCACTTTGGAGATCAGCGGGATGGAAAAGCAGCGTTTTGAAGAAACCGGCAAAGGATCATTTTTTGGGGACTATCTGTACGACCAAGTTGTAGCAGCCGATCATTTTTTGCGGAAATTGAATGAATTGATCGAGTGGAAACACTACACCCGCAAGTTAATTCGGC
>NZ_LGHJ01000030.1 GCF_001306055.1 Bellilinea caldifistulae
AAAAAACATGGCGAAGCAAAAATTTGAGCGAACGAAACCGCATTTGAACGTAGGCACCATGGGGCACATTGACCATGGGAAAACGACGTTGACCGCGGCAATCACCAAGTGGTGCAGTCTGTTAGGGAAAGCCGAATTCAAGGCATATGACCAGATTGACAACGCGCCGGAAGAGAAAACCCGCGGGATCACGATCAACATTGCGCATGTGGAATATGAGACCGACAAGCGGCACTATGCGCATGTGGACATGCCGGGGCACCGCGACTACATCAAGAACATGATCACGGGGGCGGCGCAGGTAGACGGAGCGATTCTGGTGGTAGCAGCGCCGGACGGCCCGATGCCGCAGACGCGCGAGCATGTGCTGTTGGCGCGGCAGGTGGAAGTGCCGAGCATTGTGGTGTTCTTGAACAAAGTGGATCAGATGGACGATCCGGAATTGCTGGAGTTGGTGGAGTTGGAGTTGCGCGAGATGCTCAACGAGTACGGCTTCCCCGGGGATGAAACGCCGATTGTGCGGGGGAGTGCGTTGAAGGCATTGGAGAGCACCTCGACCGACCCGAATGCGCCGGAATATGCGTGCATCAAAGAGTTGATGGATGTGGTGGACAACTACATTCCGGAGCCGGTGCGGGACGTGGACAAGCCGTTCATGATGCCGGTGGAAGACGTGTTCTCGATCAAGGGACGCGGGACGGTGGTGACCGGGCGTGTGGAACGCGGTCGGATCAAAGTGGGTGACCCGGTGGAAATTGTGGGTCTGCGCGACAAGAGCATGAGCTCGGTGGTGACGGGCGTGGAGATGTTCCACAAGATGCTGGATGAAGGGATCGCCGGAGACAATCTGGGTCTGCTGCTGCGCGGGATTGAGCGCACGGATGTGGAGCGTGGGATGGTGATCGCCAAACCGGGGAGCATCACACCGCACCGCAAATTCAATGCGGAAGTGTACGTGTTGAAGCGCGAGGAAGGCGGACGGCACAAGCCGTTCTTCAGCGGGTATCGGCCGCAGTTCTACATTCGGACGATGGATGTGACCGGCTCGATCAAGCTGCCGGAAGGCGTGGAAATGGTGATGCCGGGCGACAATGTCAACATGGAAGTGGAATTGATCGTGCCGGTGGCGCTGGAACAGGGTTCGAAATTCGCCATTCGCGAAGGCGGTTTGACCGTCGGCGCGGGTGTGATTACCAAGATTCT